>JAYFOF010000001.1:0-627586 GCA_034932905.1 Erysipelotrichaceae bacterium
TTTATGCTTTCCAATAAAATAGGAGAAAATCGTCTCGCATTATCTAAATTTATTGTTATATATAGTGTATAATAGTAATTAGAGAAAAGAGGTATCTATAATGTCGTTGAACCAGTATCTTAATACAAATTTTAAAACTAATTGTTTAAAAAGATTTGCATATGTAGGAAATAGAGTTGATTTTGACAAAAAACTGCATTATTTAACAACAATTAGTGAACCAGAGAACTGGTATCAAAAAGAAAACGACGATGTGCCACCCGTTATTTTCTATTATATAATTCATACTTTTAATAGAATTTTTGAACAAGAAAAACTAGAGATCAATGACACTGAAGATATTTGTGTAGGAAATACTGGGCTAATTACGCCACAAGGGGATGAAATATACTTCTATTTTGTTAAATCCCCTACACATGACCCTGAGAAAATAACAAGTAACTATTGGTATTTGAAGAAATTTATATGCGAAAACGAACAAGACTTTATTAGAACTGGATTAAAAAGACCATCCATAGCTAGTTATTTTGATGATTATAATGAACTCTTTTTTGATGCAAATTTGAAAATTACTTTAAACTTTGATCACATATTTGGTGAAAGAAGCGAACGATTACCTATTGAATTTGGTGTGTTACCTATAGATATAGCAAGACAATCATTTAATGGATTTTTAGAACACACAAAAAAGAGAATCAAAAGGAATAACAGAATACCTGTTCCACAATACTATAAAGGGAAAATTATGTTTTTAATACCAGTAACAATCTTTAATTCCAAAATAGTGGTTATTGCAGTAGAGAAAATTGGGAATGAGTATATAGCAAATACTACACTTACTAAGACTATGGCATATAACTGCGCAAGATTACTAAACAAGCCAGAGAGTAATTGGTTACTAATTGAGTAAATTTTGTTTACAAATTATACAATGATGTTATAATACATGTAGGAAGTCAAAATTAAAGACGAAATCACAAATATAAGTGAACAAGTATTATTAAAAGCAATTGAACTGGACTTCCAAAAATATAGTAATATATTAATATGTGCTTACATACATAAAGACAAAATTATATTAAGAAGGCGGAGAGGTATCTCCGTTTTCTTTTATTTGCAATTCTCTTATATTCTATGAGGAAACTACCAATATTTTATAAATTTGAAAAAGAAACTAAATAGCTGATATAGAAATGATAGTATTAATTGAAGTTGGTTGTAATGTATTCACAATTCACTATAAAGCAAAATAAATCATTATGTGACACTTAGCCACTGCAATATTGCGGTGGTCCTTTTTAATTTAATGTTTATGCCATCTGTACGGTTTTTGTACGGTTATTATTGACATAAAAATAACAAAAGCCCTTTATTGTAAAGGACTTTATTAACTATTGGCAGGGGTGACAAGAATCGAACTCGCATCCACGGTTTTGGAGACCGCTGTACTACCATTGTACTACACCCCTAGATTTGCTTAATCATCATAACATAGACCATAGTTGATTTCAATTAGTTTCCGGTGGTATTGAGAATTAATTAGCGTTAGAATAAAATTGATAAATCGGGGTGATTTTATGACAGAACCGCTTGCTAATGCGAATGATGTATCGGATCTTTTTACGCAGTTATGGCTGACAGTCAGTGCTAATTTGGAAAAGATTATCGTGGCATTGCTGATGATTGCCTTTTTCAGCGTTTTGGCTAAACTGGTTTTAAGTCAGCTGACGCGCTATACTTCGAAACTGATTGCGAAGGCTAAGCTTAATCCGGATGAGGCCAAGGGGAGGCAGGTTATTACCGCCATGACGCTGCTGCGCAGCATCGGACGTTATCTTATATATTTCATCCTGCTGGCTTTGATTCTTTATCAGCTGGGGTTCGGCAATGTATTGAGTAATCTGCTGGTAACGGCTGGTTTCGGCAGTCTGGCGATTTCGTTCGGGGCTCAGAGCATCGTTAAAGATATGGTAACCGGTTTCTTCATGATGTTTGAGAAACAATATGCCGTCGGTGATTTTGTCAAGATCGGTGATTATGAAGGCACAGTGACCTCGATTGCGATGCGGGTGACATATCTGCAGAATTTCAAGGGACAGCGGATTATTATTCCGAATGGTTCGATTACCAATGTCATCAACTACAGCAGTGAATTCAGTATGGCGATGGTGACAATTCCGACGCCGTATGAAGCGGATACGCTGCGGCTGATTAATTTGACTGAACAGGTGATCAAGCTCTATGCTCAGGATAATGCCGATGTTTTTCTGGAACAGCCGCAAGTGCAGGGAATCAGCAATCTGAACACTTCCAGTGTCGATCTTTTGATTACAGCGAAAGTCAAACCGCTGACACAATGGAAAACGGAAAGGGAACTGCGTTTACGGATTAAGGAGTGTTTTGATCAAAATAACATCAGTATTCCATATCAGCAGATTGTGATCAGACAGCCTGAGAAAGATGTTAAATATGAATGAAGAACTGATCAGCGAACTTGAACAGCAGCTGAATCGGACTGATGAAATAGCATCATGGTCTTTACTTGAAACGCTGTACGTGCATATCGGCGACCTGGATCCGATACTTAGAGATCAGACAGTCTATCGCGGCTGGAGACGCTTATTTAATGAAAACCGGATTGCTGAACACGATAAGTCAACACTGCTTACGATGATCTTGCAGAAAGCTGATTTATTTGATGGAATTTCTGATCCGTCAACGGACAAAGTTTTTAAACGGAGCTTTACGGCGCTTTTATGCGTCATCATGCTTGATGATCAGCGCCGGATGGGGTGGATGAATGCTGAGCAGGAAAGAGCTCTGATCGAAACCGGTATTGCTTATCTGTCAGCGGAGAAGGATAATCGGGGTTATGTACCGGATAAAGGCTGGGCGCATGCCTTTGCGCATGGTGCTGATCTCTTGCAAGCCTTGGCTCAGTCGCCGTTGCTGACGCAGCATCAGCAGCACCGGTTGCTGTGGGCCGTCAGCCGGGCTTTCGTAGAGATTGACGACTTCCTTTACGGGGAAGAATCACGGATAGCGGTCGGGGTGATTCGCCTGTGTCAGCGAACGGATTTTGATTGGTCTTCTTTCCTATGCTGGCTGAAAAAGACCGCTCAGCAAGTTAGTGATCATGAAGACTTTAATATCTGTTGGAAGAATTTTCTGCTGTCTTTCAGCCGGATCTTGACTTTCGAACAGTTGAATATGGATGATGTTCAGCAATTCATCACGGATGAGCTGTATCGTTTCTATCAGACATACCGGATCGTCTGAGATCTTCGGACGTCTGACGTAATGCGCTTCTGATTGTTTATAACTTCGGCTGTATCCGGATGATATGGCGGTTTGTACGGTAGAATTTGCGTTATGGCATATGATAAAAGGATGGTAATATATCCGCTTTTGGATTATAATGTCTATGTTGAAAAATACATATTAGGAGGTATAACATGGCAAAACAATTCATGTCAATGGATGGTAATAACGCAACCGCTCATGTCGCGTATGCATTTACCGAAGTTGCATGTATCTACCCGATTACTCCGTCATCACCGATGGCTGAAGTAATTGATGTGTGGGCATCACAGGGTAGAAAGAACCTCTTTGGTTCGGCAGTCAAAGTAGTGGAATTACAGTCGGAAGCCGGAGCTTCCGGAGCCGTACACGGCGTTTTACAGAGCGGCGCTTTAGCCAGCACCTATACGGCATCTCAGGGTTTGTTGCTAATGATTCCGAACCTTTACAAATGGGTAGGAGAAATGCTGCCGGGCGTTCTGCATGTTTCGGCTCGTTCACTGGCTACCAGAGCGTTGTCCATCTTTGGCGACCATCAGGATATTTATGCCGTAAGACAGACCGGCGTAACAATGATCTGTTCGCATTCGGTACAGGAAGCGATGGATTTAGCCGGCGTAGCACACTTGACGGCGATCAAAGCTTCTGTTCCGGTCATTCACTTTTTCGATGGTTTCAGAACATCACACGAAATTCAAAAAATCGAAGTTATCGATACGGAAGAACTCGGAAAACTGATTGATCAGGATGCTTTAGCTAAATTCAGAGCACGGGCGCTTAATCCGCATACCAATCCGGTTACCCGGGGCGGTGCCGAGAATGATGATATCTATTTCCAAGGACGCGAAGCCCAGAACGGTCACTATGCTGCGGTTCCGGAAATTGTTGCCGAATATATGAAAGAAGTCAGCCGGATCACCGGCCGTGAATATGCGCCGTTTACCTATTACGGTGCCAAGGATGCGACGCGCGTTATCGTGGCGATGGGCAGTGTTACCGAGACAATCAAGGAAGTTATTGATGTCCTGACGGCTCAAGGCGAGAAGATCGGTTTAATTAAAGTTCATCTGTATCGTCCGTTCTCAATCCAGTATTTATTGGATGTACTGCCGGAAACCGTGGAAAAAGTTGCGGTTTTGGATCGCACAAAAGAAGTCGGAGCGCATGAACCGCTGTATCTGGATGTCTATGCGGCTTTGCATGGCTATAAGAACATCAAGACAATCGTCGGCGGCCGCTATGGTTTATCCAGCAAGGATACGCAGCCGCGTGATATCAAAGCTGTCTTTGATCATTTGAAACAGGATAATCCGTTTGACGGTTTCACGATCAGCATCAATGATGATGTTACGCATCTTTCATTGGCAAGCGATCCGCATTTTGAAGTTGTTAAAGAATATACTTCCTGTCTGTTCTATGGTTTAGGTTCAGACGGAACGGTATCGGCTAATAAGAATGCGATTAAGATTATCGGTGATAATACCGATATGTATGCTCAGGCTTATTTCGCTTACGATTCCAAAAAAGCCGGCGGAGCCACACGTTCTAACCTGCGTTTCGGTCCTAATCCGATCCGTTCGACTTATTATGTACAGAATGCGGACTTTATCTCGTGTTCGCTTGATGCTTACCTGCTGAAATATGATATGCTGCGCAACCTGAAAAAGGGCGGAACCTTCCTGCTGAATACTACATTTACGCCGGAAGAGATCGAGGCTCAGCTGCCGAATCGGGTAAAAGTACAATTAGCCAAGAAACAAGCTAAGTTTTATATCATCGATGCGACGAACATTGCGATGGAAATCGGAATGGGTCGCCGGACCAATACCATCCTGCAGTCCAGTTTCTTTGCGTTGAATGAGAGCATCATGCCGTATGCCAAAGCCATCGAACTGATGAAAACGGCAGCTAAAAAATCCTATGGTAAGAAGGGCGATGAAGTTGTCCAGCTGAACTATAAGGCTATTGATAAAGGTCAAGAAGGATTGGTTCAGATTCCGGTTAAACCGGAATGGGAAACCTTAAGCTATAAAGGCATCCGTAAGACAACCGGCGATGAATACTTTGATGATTATGTTCAGGAAATCAACGATCTGAACGGCTATGATCTGCCGGTATCATCTTTCTTGAAGAATGATATTCTTGACGGTTCCTTCCGTAATAATGTCGCTTATGACGAACATCGGACCATTGCGACACAGGTTCCGAAGTGGATTCCGGAAAACTGTATTCAATGTACTTTCTGTTCATTTGTTTGTCCGCATGCCACAATCAGAACCTTCCTGCTGACGGATGAGGAGATTAAAAAGGCTCCGGCAGCATTTGATACTATTAAAGCACTGGGTCCGAATCTTGGCGATTTGAAATATCGCGTTCAAGTCTCTCCGGACAACTGTGTCGGCTGCGGATTGTGTGCTGTTGAATGTCCGGGCAAGGGCGGGAAGAAAGCTCTGGAAATGGTTGATGTTAAAGATCAGCTTCACGAAGCTCCTTTGGCAAACTACCTCTATAAAGATGTCGAATATAAATCCCAGTATTTCAGTACGGATACAATCAAGGGAACACAGTTCTTAAAACCGTATTTTGAGGTCAGCGGGGCTTGCGGCGGATGCGGAGAGACACCTTACTATCGGCTGATTTCGCAGCTGTTCGGCCGGGATATGTTGATTGCGAATGCGACCGGATGTTCATCAATTTATTGCGGATCAACACCGAGCACACCGTTTGTGACCGATAAGAACGGCGAGGGAATCGCCTGGTCTAACTCCTTATTTGAAGACAATGCGGAGTATGGTTTCGGTATGAAGGTTGCCCAGGAATACAAGACAAAACGGATTATGGAAATCATTGAAGCCGGTAAGGCTGAGGCAGAGCCGGAATTGCAGGCACTGATGGATGAATATGTATCAGCGCACGGCAACCGCAATGCGGAGCGTCTCGTCGTCGGCAAGCTTGTTGCGGCGGTAAAGGCCAGCAAGAGTGCGAAGGTTAAAGAACTACTAGCGTTTGAACGCGATCTGGTCAGCAAATCAATGTGGATCATCGGCGGCGATGGCTGGGCTTACGATATCGGTTACGGTGGATTGGATCATGTCATCGCTAACAACCTGAATGTCAACATCCTAGTGCTTGATACCGAAGTGTATTCGAATACCGGCGGACAGGCTTCAAAGAGTTCGCAGGCCGGACAGATTGCTAAATTCGCTGCCGGCGGAAAAACAACCGGCAAGAAGGATTTAGGACAGATTGCCATGGCTTACGGGCATGTCTATGTTGCCAGCATTGCGATGGGCGCGGACCGTATGCAGACGATCAAGGCTATCAAGGAAGCGGAAGCTTATAACGGCCCTTCATTGATTCTGGCATATTCTCCTTGTATGGAACACGGCATTAAAGGCGGTTTGGCTAATCACCAGGCTTCACAGAAAAAAGCCGTTGAATGCGGTTATGTAAACTTATACCGTTATAACCCGGATTTAGAAACTCCGTTAATGATTGATTCGAAAGAACCGAAATTTGAATTGCTGAAAGACTTCATCACCAGTGAAGTTCGTTACGGCAATCTCGTCAAGGTTAATCCGGAACATTCGGATGAATTATATGCTAAAACTTTATCGGATGCGCAGAAACGGTACAATCGTCTGGTTAAATTAGCCAGAGACTAATCCTCTTCAGCTGTTTACGATCATTACTTGCCTGTCTGACGACAGGCAAGTTTTTTGTTTTGCTGCTAATTATGTGCAAGAGCCGGTTTTAGTCCGCAGTTGGCCTGTTAAGCGTTTTATCTTCTGATAAAATTATTAAGAATTACGGTTTTCAGAACCGATATCGTATATAATACCAATAGAGATAAGGAGTTGATCAGATGCGTATCGGAATGTTCTGCGATTCATATTTACCGGATATCAACGGGGTGGTGACCTCGGTTGTTACTTTGAAAAAAGTCTTGGAAGACCATGGTCATGAAGTCTGGGTCGTTTCGAATCATCCGTCATTCCTGAAAACGGAATTTGATTTTGATAAACATGAAATTCGTCTGCCGGGATTGGAACTTAAGAAACTGTACGGGTATAAGGCCAGTGCACCGATTCATATCAAGACCTTAAGAGAAATCGCGAAGCTGAAGTGGGATATCATCCATGCACATTCGGAATTCGGAGTCGGTATCTTCGGAAGGATTGCTGCTAACAGTCTGCATCTGCCGGTGGTTTCAACCTATCATACGACGTATGAAGACTATACCCATTATGTCAATATCCTGAAAATGGACAGTATTGATAAATTTGCTAAACTGGTGATTGCTAAACTGAGCAAGCTGTATGGCGAAACCTGCAGTGCCGTCATTGCACCTTCACAGAAGACGAAAGACATGCTGCTACGCTATCAGATCAAAACCCCGATCACGGTTGTGCCGACCGGCTTAGATCTTAAACGCTTCGATCCGCACGCGGAAAATCCGGAACTGATTGCGGCCACGCGGGCGCGCTATCAGATTAAAGCTTCGGATACGCTGGTTCTTTTTATCGGAAGGGTTGCACAGGAAAAGAGCATTGATCTGTTAATTGAAGCTTTTCACCATCTGCCGCCGGAGCGTAATGATTTGAAACTGATGATTGTCGGATCCGGGCCGGGGGTTGAAGACCTGCAGAATTTAATTATGCAGTATCATTTGGAAGACCGGGTGATTTTAGCCGGCAAACAATATCCGGAAGTCATTCCGTTGTATTATCACTGCGGTGATGTCTTTGTATCGGCATCGCTGACGGAAACACAGGGATTAACCTTTATTGAGGCGCTGGCCAGCGGATTGCCGGTCTTAGCCCGTCCGGATGGTGCGGTTGAGAATTTGATCTATGAGGATCAGAACGGTTATTTCTTTAATCAGGCGGAGGAACTGGCAGCGGTAATCCTGCGTTTCAGCCGTTTATCTCCCGATAGACGGCAGGAACTTAGTCAGGCTGCTTTAACAACAGCAAAGGCTTATGATATTGATGTTTTCTATCAGCAGGTTATGGCTGTTTATGAGGATGCCATCCGGCGTTACAGTCAGGATTATCGGATTACTGATATAAAATATCAGGATGATACCGTCAGACTGACACTGCTTAATCCCAGCAATGAAATGACCCTGCTGGTGACTGTTGACAGCTTTGCCCGTTACGGACTGCGTAAGGATAAGAATGTCGATAAGGATCTGATTGCGAAACTGCTGGAGGATGAATTATTGGTGCAGGCCTATAAAGCCGCAATCAAATATCTGACGATTAAGGATCGGACATGTCAGGAAATGGAGAATTGGCTGCAAGATCATACGGCACTGAATAAAACGCAGCTTCAGCATCTGATGGATTATCTCAGAAGTAAAAAATATCTGGATGATCGGCGGTACGCGCAGACGCAGGCTAAGCGTTTGTTAGCACAGCTGATGGGGAAAAACCGGATTCGCAATGAGTTGCTTAACAGAGGTGTCGTGCCGGAGATTATTAACGGATTAGCGTTGGAATCCGATAATCAACAACTGCAGTCGGCGATTAATTATGCGAAGAAATGGCAGGGCCGGATTAAAGACCGCTCTTTGGCATATAAACGGAATTTATTAATTAATAAATTGATTCAATATGGTTATGATGTCAATATCGCTAAACAGGCTTTGGAACAGATGGATAATTTCAGTGATGATGTTCAGGAACAGGTCAGCTTGCGTAAATTAGCCAATAAAGCTAAAACCAGGTATAATAGAAAGTACAGCGGCTCAATGCTGCGCAATCATGTTTATCGCTATCTGACCAGTCAGGGCTTTCAGCATGATGATATTTATCTGGTACTAAATGAAATGGAGTGGGAAGATGAATAAAAAATATTTAAAAGATTTTCAAGAGGGCGAGAATGTAATCACACCGTTATTGATTTCGAATGCAGTCAAAGGGGTAACGACTTCCGGCGCTCCATATATGTCCATCTTATTCAGTGATAAGACGGGAACGATTGAAGGAAAATTATGGGATGTCAAAGATGAACAGGCTAATGTGGTCGCTAACGGCAAAGTTTTACTGGTCAACTGTGACGTCATAAAATACAAGGGGACTTTACAAGTCAAAGTACATTCGTTACAGGATCTGACAGCTGATCAGTATGATCTGACGGATTTTGTTGTGATTTCGGCCATCCCGCAAGCGGAAATGCGTCAGGAAATGGAAACAGTCATTGCGGGAATTAAGAATCCGATTCTGCATGAGCTTGTTGAAGCAGTCATGAAGGAATATGATCATGATTTCTATCTGTATCCGGCAGCTAGCCGCATTCACCATGATTTTATCGGCGGCTTGGCCGAACATGTCATCGGGATGCTGCGGCTGGGCAATAAGATCTGTGATCTTTACCCGCTGCTTAATCGGGATCTGCTGATATCCGGGATTATTGTTCATGATATCGGTAAATTATCCGAATTATCCGGGACCATTGTGACAGAATATACCGTTGAAGGCAAATTGCTCGGACACATTTCAATCATGCAGGCTAAACTTAATGAAATAGCAACCCGACTTGGCTGCGCTGCCAGAGAGGAAACCATCCTGCTGCGCCATCTGATCTTGTCGCATCACGGTGAATATGAATACGGATCACCGGTTTTACCGTTGGTTGTTGAAGCGGAAATTCTGAGTCTGATCGATAATATTGATGCACGGATGAATACATTAGGCAAAGCTTTGAAAGAAGTCAATCCGGGTGAATTTACGCCGCGGCTCTTTGCGTTGGAAAATCGCAGTTTCTATAAACCGGTAATGAAATGATTGATACGCATTGCCATATCCTGAATCATTTGGATGACGGAAGCCAAAGTACCGAACAAACGCTGGCGATGCTGCAGACAGCTCATGAGTATGGGATCAAAAAGATTATCGCAACTCCGCACTGCTGGCCGGGAATCAAATATCCCAATGACCGGCTTAGTGTTCAGCCGGCTTATGAAGAAGCCTTAGCCTTGATTGCGCTTCATCAGTTGGATATCAAACTTTATTACGGCTGTGAATTATTCGCGACAGCTGATACAATGGCTTGGGTCAACAGTCAAAGGGCTTTGACATTAAATCAGACATCCGTCTATCTGCTGGAGCTGCCTTGGAGTATTCATCAAGATAAAAGTATTCATGAAACGACGTTTATCAGCGAGATGCTTGCTTTAGGTCACAAAGTGGTTATCGCTCATCCGGAACGGTATACAATCGTCCGGGAGCAGTTGGATATCCTGCAGACCTGGCGCCGGCTGGGCTGCAGCTTTCAAGTTAATCGAACCAGCCTGTTAAATCCGGAGAGCTGGGAGTATGAGACAGCTTGGAAAATCATGGAGCAGGGATATGCGGATATTATCGCCACGGATGCTCATCATGATACCGGTAAAAGAATCATGCGTTTAGATGATATCTATGATTTGATCGGTAAACGGTATAATGCTGACGTCGCTCAGCTGCTGATGGTTGATAATCCGCAGCGCTTGATTGACGGTCAGGAACTAGTTCATTTAAAATAAAAAACCAGCTGGTGAAGTGAACCCATAAAGTTGGACACAGAAACAAACTGTGTACAATGAAAGAAGGAGTGCATTTCCTGGACTGGTTTTTTTATTTCCATTCGGCAGCTACCTGCCCGACATTGATCCCGGAAGGGCGGAATTCACAGATGATGCTGTCGTTTTCGTCATAACGCGGAATAATGTGAAAGTGCAGATGTTCAACGGTCTGCCCGGCTGCTGGTTCATTATTGTTAAGAATATTAATGCCGCTGGCATTAAACTTCTTTTTCAGTCTGCCGGCCAGCTGCCGGCTGACAATAATCATCCGCTCCAGCACAGCATCGTCGGCTTCGTAGATATTAGCGTAGTGTTTCTTAGGCATGATCAGCGTATGGCCTTTCGTTACCTGGGAAATATCAAAAATAGCCAAGACCAGATCGTCTTCATAGATGACATGGGCAGGAATTTCCTGTTTGATAATCTTGCAGAAAATGCACATGATCACACCTTGATCAGTTCGTACTCATGCGTTCCTAAGCCTAATTTTTCTGCATGAGCGATCCCGGCCTGCCAATTGGTATTCGGGTGGATGTCCTTAAAATGGTCATGATATGGATGCTGAACGTCACCCAGCATGCTCTGCGGATTGATCGGTGCCTGATTGACCGCGTCGGCACAGGCTTGATCCAGCGCTACCGGATCAAAGGAAGCGAACATTCCGATATCATTGATGATTGCCGCATCATTTTCGCTGTGACAGTCACAATTCGGTGATACATCCATGACTAAACTGATATGAAAACAAGGGCGGTCTTTGACAACGGCGTATGTGTATTCAGCAATCTTTTCGTTTAATAACTCGCTGGAATGCCAGTTCATCGGTTTAATCGCATCAAACGGACAGGAACCGATACAGCGTCCGCAGCCGACGCACTTCGTCAGATCGATTTCCGCTTTGTGCTCCTGGTTGAAGGCAATCGCATCATGGGCGCAGTTCCGCAGGCAGGTTCCGCAGCTGCGGCATTTCTCGGCTGTTACTTTCGGCTTGCCGCTGGTGTGCATTTCCATTTTGCCGGCCCGTGATCCGCAGCCCATGCCGATATTCTTCAAAGTACCGCCGAATCCGGCTCCTTCATGGCCTTTAAAATGCGTCAGGGAGATGAAGACACCGGCGTCCATAATCGCTTGACCGATTTTCGCTTCTTTAACATGATCGCCGTTGATGGGGACTAGGCACTCGTCCAGACCCTTAATGCCGTCAGCAATTACGATATGACAGCCGACGGTCAGCGGATTGAACCCGTTCTCATAGGCGGTTTCTAAATGATCCAAGCCATTGCTTCGGCCTCCGACATACAGCGTGTTACAATCGCTCAGATAGGGCTTGCCTCCGAGCTTCTTGATGACGTCAACTAAACGCCGGGCGTAGTTCGGACGGATATAAGCCAGATTGCCGCGTTCTCCGAAATGCAGTTTAATACAGACATATTTATCCTTAAAATCAATTTGTTCGATTCCGGCTTTGCGGACTAACCGTTCTAATTTGTCCAGCAGATTATGCTTATCATCGGTCCGTAAATCGGTAAAATATACTTTCGCTTTATCCATGTAATTACCTCTGTTTGTATTTTAGCATAAATCTGACAGTTTGGCTTTGTAAAAAAATGATTAAGATAATTCATCATCCATAAATAGTGTCATATAAGGTTTTATACTAAGCTTGTCAGGAGGTAAAGACGATGACAATCCGAATCAATCAAACTTATCAGCCGTTGCATATTCAACCGAACAATGAGACAGAATATCTGCCGCAAACCTTAGGAGAACACATGATTAAAACGCTGTTGCGTCAGGATCTGGCCAGTCCGTTTCAAAACTGTTTTCCCAATGAACAGCTGATCCGCTGTTACTATTTTAGCGATGGCATGACTTTGCTGCATAAAGCGGCGGAATATGATGCTGTTCAATGTCTGCGTTATTTAGTTGAGATGACTAATGACCCTGATATCTTATCAAAAACGGGGATCACGCCGTTAGCTCAAGCGCTCAGCTGTCAGTCGGACGCTGCGATAGCTTATCTGCGTTCAATCGGAGCCGGTCAGCAGTTCAAGATGTTATCACAGCTGATCGGCGAGAGCGGCACGATTGCCAAGGCTGACCGTGATCAGCTCTTGCAGTTCGCCGTTCTGATTGAAACTTATACCGGCATCGTAACTAATCTTCGGGATTATTTTAATCAGCTTTGTCTGCGGTTTATCCGAGATGATGATAATGATCTGCTGTTTATGGAAAGTCTGCGGCTGATCAGCCGCGATCATCTTCAGCAGCTGTCCGGCTTGGTACAAACGGCTGCGAACTGGGATCTGTCATCAGCCTTGGCACTGATTGACCGCTATCTGCTCACAAAACAGCTTCATGAGCATTTCGATGTTATTTATCGGCATTTGACTGCTGATTCCGAATTGATCCGTTTCGGTGAAATGATGGGTTCGGTTACGGATCTGGGCACCTTGACTTGGGATCAGCTGAACACCATGCAAGAACTTATCGACCCATATAGGCAATAAGCCTTAGTCAGCGTATAATTTAATAATAGAAATGGTGGTTTAGCCCGTGAACAGAACAGCATTAGCAATCCGAATGTTACAGATCCTTAAAACCCGCAGAATCATTAAAAAGGGTGAACTGGCTGCTTTGCTGGAAACTAATCCTCGTAATATCATAGAATTGAAAGGGGAGTTGGAAACAGCCGGTTATGTCATTGAGACAATCAACGGCAAGGCTGGCGGATACCGCTTAGCGGAGGCTTCTTTACTGCCGGTGAGCGCCTTGACACCTGATCAGCAGCAAGCGGTTCAATCGGCCTATACTTACCTTTGTTCACTTAGTAATTATCCGCAGGATCAGGCGTTTCACCGAGCCTTTGAGAAATTGCTGTTCAGTACGCAGCCAGCCGTCACAGGAAATGACTTTACTGTCATCGGCTCGTCTATGAGTCTGCCAATTAAAACACTGCTGGATTATTATCAGCGGATCAGAACGGCAATCAATCAGAAAACGCGGCTGATTATCGATTATCAACCGAAAAATAAGTTAATTGAACACTGGACGATTCATCCGTATGAGCTGTTTCAGTATAAGGATATGTGGTATCTGCTCGGTTACCGTCAGAAGACAGCTTTAGCTGAAGGCAAGATTATTACTTTAAAACTAAACCGAATCCGGCAGCTAGAGACAACGGACATCAGCTTTTATTTTCCGGATGACTTTAAACTTCACGATTATGTGACTTCCTTCGGAATGGCAATCGGTCCGAAACAGGATGTCGTGCTGAAGATTAAAAATCGCTTTTATATTTCCGAGTATCTTTATGGTGAGAATCAAACAATTACTTCTTTGGATGATGAGACCGTCATCTTGTCAGTTGTCATGCAAGGCGAAATCAGTATTAAACAGCTGGTTATGAGTCTTGGCAGCGACTGTGAAGTTTTAAAACCGGAATGGCTTAAAGCGGCCATCATCGAGGAAAGCCGGAAATTGCTGGCTAACTACTAAAAAAGAGCCGAAGCTCTTTTTTTTATTGATCCAGGTATTCCGGATTCGAATCACTTAAGGCATTGTAGACATCTTCATCATAAACCGTGAAGTTTCCTTTGCGGACATAATACGCTAACGCTGTGGAATTCATTGTGTCGTCGCTGGCAAAGGTGTCAATGAAGGTATCCTTGAAAGCTGTCGCGTCAACACTGGTAATCTCAATAACGTTATACAAGGTGCCTTCATCATTGACAACGACCGCATCCATCAGACCGGCAGCCGTATATGAATTGATGGCCGTCAGAACCGCGGAGTTGACATCGGTTGATGTGTTATAGACTAACTGTTCGGCACCGGTATAGTTGCCATTGCCGTATTTCGTGGTTGTTTCGGCGAAGTCTGCTCCGGCTTTAATCTCGGCTAAGGCCGCTTCGGCATCAGCTTGACTGGAAGTCTGAAGCATTTTGACCATTTTCGGCTGATATTTGGTAACTAATGCGTCAAAGTTATCTTCGATGTATTTACGAACCAATGCGTCTTGTTTCAGGTATAGAATCATATCCTTATAATACGCTGTGATGTTGGCATAACCGTAATAAGATAGATAAACGGACAGATAATCACCGGCAGCTGTTTTAAAGTTGGCTAAAGCCGTATCTGCCTGGGCGATAATATCGGCGTCGTCACCGATTTCTGTCGCATAGATCATGGAAACGAGTTTAGCGGTGATCAACGTTGTCGAATCTGAAGAAATCATCGCATCGTAGAACTGACCGCGGGTATAATCGACGCCGTCAACAGTGATGACTGCCTCATCAGAATTACTGACTTCCGCATAGGGATCAGCACTGCAGCCGCCTAAGAACATCAAGGCAATCAGTATTAGTACAAGTGTTTTTTTCATTATTGTGCGGCCTCCTGAACACCGGATTGCAGAGCTTCCAGCACCTGGGTCTCAAGATCAGTATTATCATGATAATCGACGGTGCGCTGCTGGTAAGCTTCCCAGATAACGGTATTGCTTAAACTATAATAATCAATGATGGCGGTATAGAAATCATCTTGTTCCAATAAATCGGCTAACTGAACGGAATCAATCTTGATCAGGTGATAGCCATATTGTGATTTAACCCATCCGCTTGTTTCGCCTTCTGCCAGAGCGAAGGCCGCAGCGGCGAAGTCGGTATCCAAAGAGGTATCCAGATCAGCGTAGCCGAAACTGCCGCCGCTGCTGGCTGTTGAATCATCAGAATAATTTTCGGCAACCGTCGCAAAGCTGTCGCCGTTCGCTAAAGCGGCGTCAATCTCGGCCATTTTTGCCTTTTCTTCATCAGTCGGATTATCCGGGTCATCCATTGCGACTAAGATGTGGCTGATAATCCGCGGTGATTTGGCTGCTTGGAATTCAGTAAATAAGGTGTCAATGTTTGCATTGACATAATCCTTATACAGTTGCTGAAGCATCAGCTGCGTCACGATCAGATCTTCCAGATCTTCAACGGAAGTATAGCCCAACGCTTTTAATGATGGCAGAATATATGTTGAGTAATCTTCACCATAGTAAGACTTGTAGTAGGATACATAACTGTCATAAGTCAGTTTCGCTTCCGACAGTAAATCTTCATCCGGCTCAAAGGCATTGCGGATCGTCGCTACTTGGACAAAATTGTAAGCCAGATCAGCCGAATACTCATCAAACATCTCATCATACAGATCATCGGCGGTAACTGCTTCGCCGTTATATTCAAAAACGACATCCTTGCCATCGACACTCTTGCCTTTGAATTCATCAGCTGTACTTGTATCGTTTAAGACGAAAAAGCCAATTGCAGCACAGAATAGAACAGCGACCAGAGCTACAAACCAATACTTTTTGATAGACTCACCCATAAGATCCTCCTAATTGTGAAACCGCACTAATTATAGTTTATTTAGGACTCTATTGCAAGATTGAGCCCTATTAGTGCGCCAGTATCCCGTTTATCATAATGATGAATGCTGAACGTTGTGTGAACATCAGGCGAAAAACAGAGCGGAAGACTGGCAATGAATTTACCGGATAGTATTAAGGGAAAAAATTCACATAGTGTGTTATAATCGATTTGCATAAAAACAACTATTAGAAGGGACAATCTATGTCAAAACTTATTATTGAGAATCTTCACGTCAGTGTCGAAGATAAAGAAATATTAAAGGGAGTTGATCTGCAGGTTGATGATAACGAGATCCATGCCTTGATGGGTCCCAACGGCAACGGCAAATCAACTTTGTTGGCGGCGGTCATGGGTGATCCGCATTATCAGATAACCGAGGGAACCATTACCTTGGATGGCCGTGATCTGTTAAGCATGAGCGTTGATGAACGCAGCCGGGCCGGAATCTTCCTCGGAATGCAGCATCCGGTGGAAATTCCCGGCGTGACGAATTCCGATTTTTTAAGAGCAGCGATCAATGCCCGCCGGGAAACACCGCAGCCGCTGTTTGCGTTTATCCGCGAGATGGAAAAAACAATCGGCGATTTACAGATGAAAGGCGATTTGGCGCATCGTTTCCTTAATGAGGGGTTCAGCGGCGGCGAAAAAAAACGCAATGAAATTCTGCAGATGAAACTGTTGAAACCCGGATTAGCCATGCTCGATGAGATTGATTCCGGTTTGGATGTCGATGCTTTGCAGATTGTAGCCGAAGTAATTAAAAAGATGCAGGATGAAACCGGCATGAGTCTGATTGTTATTTCGCATTACGGCCGGTTTTACGATTTACTGAAACCGACCAAAACCCATGTGCTGATCGATGGTCAGATTGTTGTCGAAGGCGATGAAACGCTGATTGAGAAGATTGACCGTGACGGATACGATTGGATCAGCGAACAATACGGAGTGGCTATTAAAAAAGAATCAAGCATCCGCATGGTATATCGTTTAGGAACCTGTGCGATGAGTGAGAAAGCAAAGTATCATGGAAAATAAGGTGCTCATCAAGACAGATTGCGAACTGATCATAGGCGATCAGGACTTTATTGAAGCCGATCTGCAAGCCGGTCACCAGCTGACCCTCACCATCCGGACACAACCCGGAAGCTCCGGAGTCGCGGTGATAAATATCTGCCAAGCAGCAAAGCTGACAATCAATACCGAAGTCAGCCGTGACAGCCGGCTGACTGTTTTATACTGGAATACCGCTGCGAATCTGGATGTTACGGAACAGGTCACGCTTCAGGAACATGCCGTTTACAAGGTGGCGTATGGCGAACTGGAAACCGGAATACTGAACCGTAAAGCGGATATTGAACTAGCCGGCCGCTGTGCGCAGGCTGAATTGGTCAGTGCCGCTTTAGTCAGTGCGAAAAAACACATGGATTTAACTTGTCATCATCAGGCAAAAGATACAATTGCGAATATGCAGACGTACGGTGTTATTCAAACCGGCGGCGAATACTATGTCAAAGCGACCGGGCATATCGTTAAACACGCATCCGGGAGTAAATCGCATCAGACCTCCCGTGCGCTGACCTTTGCGGATCAGCAGCGCGTTGACATCATACCGCTGCTGCTCATTGATGAGAATGATGTCGAGGCTTCACATGCGATGAGCATCGGACAGCTGGATGAGAATCAGCTTTATTATTTGGAAAGCCGCGGCTTAACTAAGAACGATGCTTTAAGACTGATTGCTTTAGGCTATCTTTTGCCGATTGCCAAAGTCATTGATAATGAGCAGCTGAAATCCTATCTGGAAGAAATAATTAATAAGAAGGTACAGGAAACATGTTTGATGTAAATAAGATACGGAAAGATTTTCCGATTTTAAATCAGCCCGGCGAACAGCTGGTTTATCTGGATAACGGGGCAACGACATTTAAACCGCAGTCGGTCATCGATGCCGTTTTGCATTACTATACGCACAATACCGCCAACATTCATCGCGGGGACTATGATAATTCTTTTGCGGTCAGCGCGGCTTATGATCGGACGCGGGATAATGTTGCTGATTTCATCAACTGTCAGCCGGAGGAAGTTGTCTTTACTTCCGGTGATACAGCGGCACTTAATCTGACGGCCTACAGTTTCGGCATGCAGTATCTTCAGAAAGGCGATGTGGTGCTCAGTACCGAGAGCGAGCATGCCAGCAGTATCCTGCCTTGGTTTCGGGTAGCCAGATTGAAGGAAGCAACTATTGAATACATTCCTTTGACCGCGGACGGGCAGCTGACGCTCGCAAGCTTTCAGGCGGCTTTGCATGACAAGGTCAAGGTTGTCGTTACAACACATGTTTCCAATGTTGTCGGCTATATTAACCCAATCAAAGAAATGGCGCGTTTAACACATCAGATCGGGGCTTATATTGTTGTGGATGGTGCTCAGTCCGTACCGCATATGAAGGTGGATGTCCAAGATCTGGATTTGGATTTTTTGGCTTTCAGTGCCCATAAAATGCTTGGCCCGACCGGTGTCGGCGTACTTTACGGCCGATCTATTTTACTAAAACAGATGGAACCGCTGTTTTTGGGCGGCGGCAGTAATGCCCGTTTTGACCGCTGCGGAAATCTGACACTTAAAAAAGCACCGGACAAGTTTGAAGCCGGTACACCGGCCATCGAAGGCGTTTTGGGTTTAAATGCGGCGATTGATTATCTTCGCCATGTTGGTATGGATAATATTCAGCATTACGAAGAAGAATTACGAAAGTATCTGATGCTGAAGCTTTCGGTCCTGGATAACGTTATCATCTATAATCCGCTGGCTCTGACCGGGATTGTCGCTATGAATGTCAAAGGCATCTTTTCACAGGATGCGGCCGCTTATCTGAATTATCGGCATATCGCTGTCCGCGCCGGCAATCACTGCGCTAAGATTCTGAAAGATGTCCTTAAAACGACGGATACGATCCGGTGCAGTTTGTATTTCTACAACACGAAAGAAGAGATTGACTTGTTTGTCGCTGCCTTACAGGATGTGACGATTGAAAACTGTGTCAGTCTGATTATTTAGAGGTGAAAAAATGAATGACATGTTAAAAGATCCGCTGATTCTGCGTCAGATCATCATGGATCATTATGAGTACCCGCGGCACCACAGTCTGATCGAGGATAATGCTTATCATCAGGTTCATATGGCCAGCGAGTCCTGTATCGACGATATCTATGTACAGACAAAAATTCAGGACGGCATCCTTCAGGATATTCGTTTTGAAGGCGTAGCCTGCACGATTTCTACGGCGTCGACTTCAATCATGACAGAGCTTTTAACCGGCAAGACGCTGATTGAAGCACAGAAGATTATTGAAGCGTATCTTCGGATGATTGACGGCGAGCCGTATGATGAATCGTTGCTGGATGAAGCGGTGGCCTTCAGCAACATCTACAAACAGCCTAATCGAATCAAATGCGCTACGATCGGCTGGAAAGCCATCGCTGAATTAATTGAAACGAGTGATAAACATGAATGATAAAGATCAGATTATCAACGGGCAGGATGATTACCAATACGGATTCAATGACGGAGATGTCAGTGTTTTTAAAGTGGATAAAGGACTGCGCGAAGATGTCATCAGAGCAATCAGTCAGAAAAAACATGAACCGGAATGGATGCTGGATTTCCGGCTGAAGGCTTATGCACATTTTCTGAAACGTCCGCTGCCGGGGTTCGGACCGGACCTCAGCGGAATTGATTTTAATGATTATACCTACTACATTCAATCCAGCAAAGGCGTACAGAATGACTGGAAAGATGTTCCGGATACAATTAAGAATACTTTTAACCGTTTAGGTATTCCGCAGGCTGAACGGGACTTTTTAGCCGGCGTAACAACGCAGTATGAATCAGAAGCGGTTTATCACAATATGTTAAAGGAAGTGGCGGATTCCGGCGTTATCTTTTTAGACACCGACAGTGCTTTAAAACAGTATCCGGAATTATTTAAGAAGTATTTTTCAACAGTTGTGCCCTATACGGATAATAAATTTGCGGCTTTAAACAGCGCGGTTTGGTCCGGCGGTTCGTTTATCTATGTGCCGAAGGGTGTTAAATTGGAAAAACCGCTGCAGTCATATTTCCGGATCAATTCAGAAAGCATGGGACAGTTTGAAAGAACACTGATTATCGTTGATGATGATGCCGATGTTCATTATGTCGAAGGCTGTACCGCACCGGTTTACAGTAAAGATTCACTGCACGCGGCGGTTGTGGAAATCTTTGTCGGCAAACGTGCGAAGTGCCGTTATTCGACCATTCAGAATTGGTCCAGCAACATCTTGAATCTGGTTACGAAGCGTGCTTATGTCGAAGAACACGGATCAATGGAATGGATTGACGGCAATATCGGTTCGCATATCAATATGAAGTATCCGGCTTGTATTTTAGCCGGTGAGTATGCCCGCGGCATGTGTATTTCCATTGCTGTGGCCAGTAAAAATCAAATTCAGGATGCCGGCGCTAAGATGATTCATCTGGCTCCGCATACCAGCAGCAGTATTATCTCTAAATCAATATCGCGGCTGGGCGGTTATGTTAATTATCGCGGTACGGTCAGTCACGGACCGCAGGCCCGCATGGCCCGTTCGAAGGTCGAATGCGATACGCTGATTCTTGATGATCTCTCATTCAGCGATACGATGCCGACTAATCATACTGCCAACAAAACCAGTACGATTGAACATGAAGCGACTGTTTCAAAGATCAGCGAAGAACAACTGTTTTATCTGATGTCGCGCGGTTTAACCAAAGCGCAGGCAACCGAAATGATTATTATGGGCTTTATCGAACCCTTTACGCGTGAATTGCCGATGGAATATGCCGTTGAGCTTAATCAGCTGATGAAGTTGGAGATGGAAGGTTCAATCGGATGAATAAAGCCGAGCTGAGACAGCTGATCAGCGAACGGCAGCGGCTGTTTACGGCTGACCAGCAGAAAGCGGCCGACCGATTGATCCAAGCGCAGGCGCTGACTTTAATCAAACCGTACCAGGCGGTTGGAATTTATCAAAGCCTTCCGCATGAAGCGGCGACCGGACAGATCATGCAGGAACTCTTAGCGCGCGGCTGCCGGCTTAGCAGCGGCAAATGTCTGCCGGACAATCAGCTGGAATTCCGCCTGATCACTGATCCGCGCGAGTTAATCAGCGGGACAAGGCAGATCTTGGAACCAACCGGAGCCGTTCAAGCTAAACAAACTATCGAAGCAATTTTGATCCCGCTCGTGGCTTTTGATGCGCAGCATCATCGGCTTGGTCACGGTCAAGGATACTATGACCGCTTTCTCGCCGATTATCCAGGTCTGAAGATTGGGTTAGCTTATGCCTATCAGGAAGTCGATCGGATTGCAGTAACCGCACAGGATATCCCGCTTGATCTGATCATTACCGAACGCGGAATCAACTGAAGATCCCATTGGGATTTTTTTAGCCGATCAATCATGAAACCGCTTTACTAAAACTGTCTTATATCCGGAAACTATGTTAAAATTAGGTTATAATATTATGCAAGGGAGAACTCATGAGTACAGTTTATTCAAAAGAAAAAGAATATCATATCGCCTTGGAAAAAGGCGATGTCGGACGTTATGTCATCCTGCCTGGTGATCCTAAACGCTGTAAATTGATTGCTCAGTATTTCGATAAACCGGTCTTAATGGCGGATAACCGGGAATTCACAACCTATACCGGCTATCTTGATAATGTTAAGGTCAGTGTTACCTCAACGGGAATCGGCGGTCCGAGTGCCGCAATCGCTTTGGAAGAGCTGGTCCATATCGGGGCGGATACTTTTATCCGCGTCGGAACCAGCGGCGGTATCGCTCTGGATGTCGAAGGCGGCGATGTTGTTATTGCCAGCGGAGCAATCCGTAATGAAGGAACCAGCCGTGAATATGTTCCGATTGAATTTCCGGCGGTTGCCAATTATGAGGTCATCAACGCGCTGGTCGCTGCCGCAAAGCAGCAGGGACAGCGCTATCATGTCGGTGTTGTGCAGTGCAAAGATTCCTTCTACGGACAGCATGAACCGGCGGTTAAACCCATCAGTTATGAACTGCTCAATAAATGGGATGCGTGGTTTCGAGCGGGTGCTTTAACCAGTGAAATGGAATCTGCCGCTTTATTTATCGTGGGCAGTTATCTGAAAGTCCGCGTCGGCAGCGTACTGCTGGTCTGCGGCAATCAGGAGCGCCGTTCGCGCGGCATGTCCGACCGAATTGTTCATGATACCGAAGATACTGTCAAATTGGCCATTCAAGCCATTCGTGAATTAATCAAAAATGATCGATAAAACGTCACTTGACGTTTTATTTATTTGGAGGCACTATGCAAGAAAAATTACAAAGAATGCGTGACTATTTTAATTCCGGTATCACACTGGATGTTACATGGCGGATGGCAATGCTTCAGAAGCTGCGTACGAGTATTCAGCGCCATGAAGCCGATGTTTTAAAAGCGCTGCGACAGGATTTTAACAAACCGGCCTTTGAAACGTATATAACGGAACTGATTTTTACCTACCGGGAACTGGACTATCAGCTCAAACATATCCGGAAGTTTACTAAGGCTCACCGTGCAGCGACCGGACTGCTCAATTTCGGTTCATCCGGCCGGATCATTGCCGAACCGTATGGTTTGGTTTTAATTATGGCGCCTTGGAATTATCCTTTCTTACTGGCTCTGCAGCCCTTGATCGGCGCCATTGCGGCCGGTAATGTCGCCGTCATAAAGCCCAGCAATTATTCGGCGCAGACCGCTCAGCTGATCATGACGATTCTGACCGAAACGTTTCCCGCGGAATATGTACTGACGGTCTTAGGCGGCCGGCAGGTCAATACGGATCTGCTCGATCAGCGGTTTGATATGATTTTCTTTACCGGCAGTCCGGCTGTCGGTAAACTGGTAATGGCGAAGGCCAGTGCGTATCTGACGCCGGTAATCCTCGAATTAGGCGGTAAATCTCCCTGTATCATCGATACGGAAGCGGATTTGAAGCTGGCGGCTAAGCGCATTGTCTGGGGTAAATTTCTCAATGGCGGGCAAACCTGTATCGCTGTTGATCACGTCTATCTGCCGCGGGTGCACCGGACGCAATTTCTAGCCCTATGTCAAGAATATATTCAAGCCTTTTACTATAAAGATGATGCTTTATCAGCTGATTTCTGTCAGATCATCAATGATAAGCACTTTCAGCGTCTGACCGCCTTGATTCCAAAAGCTAAAGTCGTGATCGGCGGGAAGACGAATCCAAACACCCGCATGATTGAACCGACCGTCATCGACGCCGTTGAAGAAACGGACGCAATCATGCAGGAGGAGATTTTCGGACCGCTGCTGCCGCTGATCTATTATGATGATTTAGATACTTTACTCAATGAAATGACAAAGCGGGCAAAACCGCTGGCTTTATACTTTTTTTCGTCTGATCCGCAGAACATCGATAAAGTCATCCGATTAACCAGCAGCGGCGGTGTCGCAATCAATGATGTCATCATGCAGGTATCAGCGCACCAATTGCCTTTCGGCGGTGTCGGCAACAGCGGTATGGGACAGTATCACGGAGCAGCGACATTTAAGGCTTTCTCGCACGAGAAAAGTGTCTTTCGGCAGTCTGCTTTATTGGATATGAGTTTTCGCTATCCGCCGTATTATACCAAAATTAACCTGATTAAATGGTTATTGCCGAAAAAAGACTAACGCTTGGCGTTAGTCCGGCACTGACTGATAAAGTATTTAAAAAGCTGGAGGTGTTTCGGATCACTGATCATCCGTTCCGGATGCCATTGCACGCCAATGACCTGTTGGTTAAATTCAACCGCTTCAATGATACCATCATCCGTACTGATGCCGGTGACCTGCAATTTGTCAGCCACATCCTTTATAGCCTGATGATGGAAACTATTAACGCCGTAGCTTAATCCGTAAATTTCGGCCATGACGCTGCCTTTCGTAAAGGCCGCCTGATGGGCCGCTTTATAATTCTCCAGTACAGGTTCACGCCGTCCTTGCTGATGCCGATCGGCTGGAACCTGCGGATTATAGCTGTTAATATCCTGAATCAGGCTGCCGCCCATGGCCACATTCAGAACCTGAATGCCACGGCAGATCCCGAGAATCGGCTTATTAGCGATAAGGAAAGCTTTGATTAAAGCAAGGTCTGTTTCATCAATCGCTAAGGGAGCGGCTACCGCTAAAGGATGCATCGGCTCATTAAAAAATCGCGCATCGACATCTTCGCCGCCGGTGACGATTAAACCGTCAAAGAATTGCACATAATCATTAATCATTGCGTCATCCCCGAACGGGAAAATCATACAGGAACCGCCGCCGGCCTGAACAGCGTCAATGTAGGATTTGTTAACATAAGCTCGTTGTTTTAAGTCATCAGAATCTATGCGGGATGTCAGGATAATCTTTGGTTTCATCGTTTTCCTCCGGATAATAAACACTATTGTTGATATTATAATGTATTTCACATAATTTTACACAATTAAACGATAGTTTAGCGTATTTTGTTTGTTATATTTTCAGTGTAAGAACAAAACCTTACCTGCGCGGATGAACCTCTTCTCCTGCAAAATAAATTCCCTTTATAACCGTGCAGAATTCTATCCCCTTATAATAATAGAAAAAAGACGTGCAAACGTCTTTTTTCGTGTTTGTTTTTCGGAACGGCTCGGGATAACCGCAGACTTATGGATGTTTGGCCGCTGCGTAATTCTTCCCTTGAAAGGTATCCGTCTGAACCATTTGTTTAGCAATTGTATTAAGCACAGTAATTTTATCTGCTGTCCATAGCGGAGCGATCAATTTATCTGCCATTCCGTCACCGGTCAGCCGTTCAATGACGGTTTCCGGCGGAAGGCATGTCAGCTGATTGATTACGATGCGGACATAGTCAGCACGGGTTAATAACGGAAAAGGACTTTCACGATACAGCTTTCCCAGCGGAGCATCAGCTAACACATGCAGCATGTGGATTTTGACTCCTTCCGGTTTTAGCCGAGCGACAGCTTGAGCGGTTTCCAGCATCATATCATCAGTCTCACCCGGTAAACCGTTGATTAAATGCAGACAGATCCGCAATCCGTGCTTATGAAGCTGACGGACGGTCTTTTCCAGACAGGCATGATCATGACCTCGATTCATCAGGCGCATTGTCTCATCATGAATGGATTGCAGACCTAATTCAATCGTGAGCGGTTTCTGCCGGTTTAATGCTGCCAGGTATTCAATCTTGGTATCATCCAGACAATCCGCGCGCGTTGCGATCGCCAGTTCCCGAACGTCCGGGTTATCGGCGAAAGGACGGTATAGATTTTCTAAGGTATCGATGGTTGCGTAAGTATTGGTATAAGCTTGAAAATAGGCAATGGCCTGACCATCCGGCCATTTCTTCAGCATCATTTCTCTTCCGGCTTTGAATTGCGTAAGCAGATCCGCGGCTGGAGCAATGCAGTCGCCGCTGCCCTGGCTGCTGCAGAAAAGACAGCCGCCGGTTCCCAGGAGGCCATCCCGGTTAGGACAGGTAAAACCGGCATTCAGCGGAACTTTGAATACTTTATGCTGATATTTATGTTTTAAATAGTAGCTATAACTGTGATAACGCAGGTTGGTATCACTGTATTTAAAGGGGTTCATTATTCAACTGGCGGATCAGCCTGATGATATTCTGTTTATCCTCTTCCGTCTGCAGTTCAATCAGGTATTCATATGACAGATGTTTATTACCGGGCTGAGTCAGATAGCCGACCAACCCTTGGCTGTAACAGACTAATAGCGTACGATCCTTATCGATATAATCATTATAATCGCTGAACAGTTCAAACGGACTGAAGATTAAGCGATAAGGTCCGATTTTAAGAAAACTGATCTGGATCGTTGATAAATGAGGCTTAAGCTGATCTTTCATACTGGTGACGAAGGTTATTCCGGTCATTAATTCTTTGATTTCTTTCTCTGTCATTTCACTTTTCTGCTTGTCATTCAGCATCGGAACTTCTTTTAACTGGTTATGTATTTCCAACCGGCCAAAATCATAATCGAGCGTCAGCGGTTTCTTGACAGACAGCTGATTTTTGCTCATCAGCCGCAGGAAAACCCCGGCCATTTCATTACCCAGCCGGGTAATTTCTTCGTAGTTATTATTTTTTCTGGTCAGCCGAGTGCTGACATCACCGTCAGCCCCCTGCAGAAAGATAAAAAACTCGCTGGGATTTTTCTTGGTCAGCGTTTCGAGAGCGCTGCCGGGATACTCACTGGTAAAGTAATTAGCATTGTTCTGCGGTGTTGTCGGATGGCAGTTGTAGAAGACAATATTGCCGATTCGGCTGTGCGAATCGAAAAAGCTTAATGCCCCGGCATATATATTGTCATTAGCTTTATTGCTGATTCTGGTCTGTCCGACATTGCTGAAGGATTCCCAGTTATAGCTGACGGTAATATTTTTTTCCTGCAGGCGGCAGTTTTTAACCATCAGGGCTACTTTACGAATCGTGTATTCCAAATAAGGACGGTCAACATTAATCAGTCCATGCATGTTGCACAAGGACGGCGCATAATGCGTGTGCGTGCTGCTGAAGATAAATGAAACTTCCTCATTCAGTTCGGCTTTAATCTTTTCTTCAATCTGAGCTTGGATGTCACTGGTAATTCCTAAAGAATCAAAAGCAATGATAATCAGGTTCTGTTTAGCGTTTTTTAAACGCAGGCATCGGGCATAAAGATCGCCGCGAACATTGATCAGCGACGTTTTAGGCGCAAAAATACCGACATGAATGGTTGGTTTTATTGGGTTGATACAAATTTGATTATATCCGATCAGCATTATCCTACCTCTAATGTGTCCAGTATAACATATTATACTTCGGTAAAACTATTAATTATTCGTAAAAACCAGTATAATATCAATATAAAATTCAGAGGAGGATGCCAGATGAATGATGTTGAAAAGCGCCGCCGTTTTATTATAAACTTTCTTTTTGTGTTTATTATCGGCGGTTTGATCTATGTCGGCTTTAAGTATGGCCTGCCAATTGTTTCGCCGCTGGTTATGGCTTGGCTGATTGCCACGGTACTGCGCAGACCGATCAACTATTTGAGCCGGAAACTGAAAATCAAACGCAGTATTGTTGCGGTTGTCATTTTAATTCTGGCTTATCTGACGGTCGGACTCCTGCTGGTCTTAGCAGGCATCCAGATTGTTTCAGCCATTGAAAATCTGTTTGTGACGATCCCCGGGGTTTACAGTAAGGATATTGAGCCTTATCTGATTACGCTTTTCAGCAATATCGAGCATGATCTGTCTTTGATGGATCCGAATCTGCTGTCAACGATCAGTGATCTGACCGATACCCTATTAAAAACACTGGCCAGTGCTGTATCGAGTCTTTCGGTTTGGGTGGTCAGTCTGATCTCCGGTTTTGCGACTTCGCTGCCTAACACCATCATCCGCGTGCTCATTACAATCATATCTTCGATCTTCATGGCGTCGGAATATGATAATGTTGTTTCATTTGTGGCTAAGCAGTTTACATCAAAGACACGCGATATCATGATTGATATCAAAAATTATCTGATCAATATTCTTTGGAGTTATATCAAGTCTTACTCGCTGATCATGCTGATAACTTTTATTGAACTTATGATTGGTCTGACTTTAGCCGGTGTCAATAACAGCCTGCTGATTGCACTGATTATTGCCGTGTTTGATATTTTGCCGGTTTTAGGCACCGGAACGATTATGATCCCTTGGATCATAATCACGCTGATCCAGCAGAATTTTACTTTCGCAATCGTTTTAGGCGTTATTTACGGCATCGTAACGGTTGTCCGCAATATTATTGAACCGAAGATTGTCGGCAGTCAAGTCGGTCTGCATCCATTAGTCATGCTGGCTAGTATCTTTATCGGTGCGCAGTTATTCGGTGCGTTGGGCCTGTTCGGACTGCCGATTCTAATGTCCCTGCTGAGTTATTTAAACGCAAAGGGCACAATTAGGCTCTTTCGATAAATGCTGAAACGCGAACCGCTTGGTACGACCAAGCTCAATACAAACCGAATTTGTTTAGGAACCGGTTCTTTCGGCGGATCAACGCCGGAAGAACAATGTTTGAAACAGTTGGATTATTTCCGCTCACAGGGCGGTAATTTCATTGATACAGCAGTTGGTTACTGTGATTGGCTGATCAAACCGGAACGTTCCTGTTCGCAGAAATTACTGGGCCGGTGGATGCGGGATAAGCACTGCCGCGCTGAAATGATCATTTCCTGCAAGGGCTGTCATGATGCCGTGTTAGTACCGACCGATAATGCGCTGACAAGCCAAAGGGCAGAACCGCAGCTGCACCGAGCGGATATAATCAAGGCGATCGATGTTTCGCTGATGAATCTGATGACGGATTATCTGGATATCTTTACTTTGCATAAGGATAATCCGGCTGTGCCGGTGGCAGAAATCATTACGACGCTTCAGGAACAAAAACAGCAGGGCAAGATCTTAGCCTACGGCTGCAGTAACTGGACCGTTGAACGGCAGCGAGAAGCGGTCTCCTACGCTTTAAGTCATGGCTGTGACGGCTTCAGTGTTGATCAGATTGGCTGGTGTCTGAATGTCCAGAATGTTGATTCCCCAAGTTATAAAACGAAGGTTTTGATGGATGATGAGGCCTATCGCTTTCATCAGCAGTCAAAAATTCCGGTCATGGCTTATGCGGCTAACGGAAGAGCATACTTCCATCGTCTGGCTAATCAGCTGGAGGTTCGTGACCAGGAAAGAAGTGAATATGATAATGATATCAATCGGCGTATCTTAGCGGTTTTGATGCAAGCAGCTCAGGAAACCGGAGCGGAAGTTAATACAATCGTCATCAGTTATCTGCTGCTTGATCATGGTTTTCAAACTATTCCAATCATCGGCGTTAAATCAATCCGCGAGTTGGATATCTGTCTCGCAGCTTTGGATTATCAGCTGCCTACCGTTTTTGAACAGCAGTTAAGAGCACTGACCAGATAAAAGGGATACCGATCAATCGGCATTTTATCTAGTTTTTGTCACGTGATTATCGATGGGGTATCGAAGGGACACTCAATTTTCCGGAAGAAGAGAGCTATGACGCGAAACGGACGGAATTCTATGTTTCACCGGATACCATTGCTAAGGATGTTGATGATAGCTTAGATGAAACAAGTAGCACAGCACGAAAATTTGGCGAAACGAATGCCATAATGTCAGCCGGTTTCGCACTCACGGCAACAATTTTAATACCGACGCCGCTAGCACTGGCGTCTTCGTATCTGTATATATTGAGTGCCGGCACAGCAGTAAATACGTTAGCCGCCGGAAAAGCTGAAGTCGGTATTGCAATTGTGAAATATATCAGCGGAGAAGCTAAGATCGGTCTTGATGGCCAAAGGCTTAGTGACGAAGAAGCTGAATATCGATCAGATACAGCTGGTGTTGAAATTCATCATGGAGTGACGCTGATATTAGTTGGTGCGGTAAATTACTTTGCGGCACTGGCCGCTCTTGATGCAATATAAAGTTCAAAACAGAGTACTGCTGAGGTTAATGATGATGAGGGGACGGGGAATAGGTTAACCACCAACGAAGCTCAGTTAAAAAGTATGTTTAGAGATGCTAAAGGTCACCTTTTTACAGGATAACCCAGCCAATCGTGCTGTGATTGAGAAGGCAGCTGGCAGCAGTAAGAACCTTCTAGGCGTGGATAAATACGGCAACAGCCTGGTATGCCGAAACTTTGTCTAATGGCACTCAAGCATGGGCCGAAGTAAGAAATGGGGTAATTACGGAGGGTGGCCTAAACCAAGTTCCAAAAGTGTTTGACCCACAAACTGGTCTAAAGGCAAATATAGCACCATAAGGGAGGTTTCGCTTTGAAATTAAGTATAAGACAATCTTACCTAGCAATGTTTGAATTATTAGATGGCTTTTATCAAGATACCAAAGATGATTGCCTTGGATCTTTGTTAGGTGGATTCAATCCCGGTTTATTTATAGATTCTAACTCCGCTGATTCTGCGGCGTGGATCGATTGGATGAACTCAGTAAAAAAGATTACAGTTGAGGAATTGCTAACTTCTGATGAGGCTCTTCGTACTACACGTGCATTTATTGACTTCCATCAAAAAGAGTTTGGATTTGATTTGAAATGGCTGATTGAAGAATTGAATTCAATGTCAGCTAATAGCGAGAAATGGTTAAAAAGCGTGAAGAAAGCCGTAGAAGAGTCGTAATTAGTATTACCGAAGACAGACAGCCTTTCAGACGAAGGCTATCTGTCTTATACATAACGAAACAAAAGAACCATCCGAAACCACTGAAAAAGCCTAGAGGTCAGAAATGACACCTGTTTAGACCTTGATAAATGCGGATTCTTGCAATCCGTAACCCCTATTACGATCACAAGGCCGAAAGTCCTACCCCGATAAAAAATACCCTCCGACCCGCATTGCGGGGTGGTGGACGCGGGAGTGGGGGCGCTCTGCGATCCCGCTCTTTTAACCTGCATCGTTTTCGTGGGCATGGTACGCCCTATAAATAGAGGTGACATAGACCATTTTGCCGCTGCTTTTCGAAAGGAAATAGTCTTTCGCAGAAAGCCATCAAATCCGGTTTCAATTTCGCCGATGGGGTAACATCTTATGACGGCTAATAAAATGCGACGCAGCGGCACACGGTGGCTCACATCATTAAGTATTTGAATGCGGGATAACGGGTGTATTTATGAAAATGTAACATGCAGCTTCTGTAAATGCCGGCAACGAACATTTTATCGGCTTACACCACATGGTTCATGGTGAACCATATCTTGACCGATATTTTTGTCCATGCTAAAGTGAAGGTAGATGAGGGTTTAAGTGGGGAGACGGTTTCTCCAAAAATCCTAGCTGGAATGACCAGAATAGAATCTAAAACACAATCAACAGCAGAGAAGAAAAAAGCTTTTAATATTTTTTTCTCTGCTGTTATTATTTTTTGAATCATAGTGTTTTTATATTTTCTTCGAGGTTGTAGTTCAGTTATTAAACAGTAGGAATGTGTTGAATGAATAAGCGTAAAGAAGACCTAATTTATGTTGGTATAGACCTGATTAAAGACTCTCACACGGCAGTGAAAACTATCAGTATACGTCCTATGGAGAACTGCTCAATGGTATAATAGATGATGACAATGAGTACGGCTATAAAGGCGAGGTGCATGATACAGCCAGCTTACAATATTTAAGAGCGCGCTACTACAATACCCGGCTGGCTCAATTCATCAGCGAAGACAGCTATACCGGTACTGATGATAACCCGCTGTCCCAGAACCGTTATATCTTCGCGGCGGATAATCCGTTTAAGTACCGGGATCCCAGCGGACACTACATTATTTCACAGCTTGGAGAAAAGCGTTATATCGCCGGAACAGCTGCATCAAAAGTAAGTTCAAGTAAAGCAACGACCAGCAATCAAGCAGGAAGTACGAGTTCTTCGGGTTCTTCCGGGACAAATACTTCGACAATGACCGAAGAACAATTATATAGTGCCATTGATAATCTAAACATTGGGCCAAGCGGAACGAATTTAGCATTCAGAGAACTATTTATTGAAAAGGCCAAAGCTGATTATGAGGCAAAGCAGAAAGCAATCAATGATGCGATACCGAACGGAGCCAGAGCAGTACAAGCAATTTTCAGAGAAACAATAACGCAGGAAGCCTATGCCGCATATGTAGCGAAGATGAAGCAGCAAGCAGAAGAAGCGGCCAGAAATGTCACTGTTTACGATGTTATAGCAGGAGCTGTTGAGCAGGGAGTAAACACGGTTAAAGCGATAATTCGCGATCCAGCCAAGGCTCTATACAGTATGACAATTGGGTTTTGGACCGAACAAGTGCCAGAAGCGATCAGCGGTATTTATTCAAGCACTCGTGATTTTCTAAAAGAAACAGTTTCGGATGTTTATCATGCAGCCCGTTCGATTTACAATGATTTCAGCAACAATGGCCTTAGCTTTAATACACTGTCTCGTTCGATTAATACTATAGGGACAACAATTAAGGGTATTAATCATAATTTTCTTGAAACACTTGACGCTAATTTAGGCAATCTGGCAACATTGGCGTTAGCCGTAAGCGTGGTATCGCTTGGAGTTGGCGGGGTAGCATCATTTCTAATCGGCAATGGGACAAGCTTAGTTGCCGGCGGAGTTATGTCCGCGACCGGAATGATAGCTCGCACTAGTGGGGTGTTGTTAGCGGGAATCGGAGAGATTCAAGTTACCACCGGACTAAAAGGATATGCATTAAGCGGAGAAATGTTAGGGTATTCAGATCGTGTAAACCGGACGCTAAGCGGAGCACATAATACAACAGCGGGATTTAGGATTGCCAACAGGGGATTGCGGTTGAATCAAAAAGGCAATATGATGATTAGGGATGCGATTACCCAGCAGAATATTCTTAAGGGTGGGACAGGCGTTGTAAAAACACCGTATGGAGATGCTGTCCAATCACTTAGCAAAGAAGCAAAAACTGTAAAAACAAGTATCGAAAATGGAGGGACTGTGTATCGTGGTGGGACACTTGGAAGGTCAAATGCTTCAGAAGGACAATACTGGGCACCAGAAAATCCACTAAACCTAGGTCATGCAGACCGATATGGAGTAGATTTTGGTAAATTGATTTTATTATTGGTGGTAAAGTCAAACCGAATTCAAATATTATCACAAGACCAGCACCTGGTTTAGGAACAAACGGTGGTGGAGCTATTGAAATGGTAACCAATCCCAACAATGTGAAACTCGACTTCTTCTAAATGCCGTAATGAAAGGGAGACCAATATGTTTAATAATAACCAAGAACTGAGAGATTTTGCGTCAATTTTATGTGAAGAATTAAAACTCAATGATGAACTTGAACTAGCTAATGAATTGAAATTGTGGAATGAAGATGCTTTTACAAGTTCGACTGAATTTCTTGGCGAATTAATGCTCATTTTAGAAAAAGTTATACTATCTTCAAAAATATTGAGTATGAAACCACAGATCGAAGAGTGCCTTGCGACAATTAAAAAGGCACTCAGATAAGCCAAGTTGTAAATCTCACTGACACAGTTAAAGCAACCCAACATACTGCGCATTGCTGCGAATTTTCGGGATTGCTGACCACCTATCTGACACACAAAAGGTCATTTCGACCACGTATCAAGAATCTCTAAATCGTCGGCACTGCCGGCGTTTGTGCTTTGTCGCAGGCGCAAGGCGACCACGCGGCTTTATCCCGCACCAAAATAATATTCAGAGCGGGCAGTGGTTTAGCCGAAAAAGCCGAAGTAAAACGCTCGCTAAATTCGCTCCAAACAGGCTTTTTTTATCGCCAGAGGCATCTTTACCCAAACGCCGCAACGTGATTCAAGCTTAAATCAGAGAGCAATTTTATTCTTACGGTATGTTAGAATTCTTTAGCTTGAAAGATCTTTTCTGACAGTCGATATGAAACATAGAAGGCGAGCACCGACAAGATCAGTAAGATATACACTCCATAATTAAGCAGTAAGGTCAAGACGGTACCGGCACTGCTGAAATCAATTCTTATCTCTTTAATCAGATAACCGGCAATAAAACCGAGCGCTCCGATAATGCCGTAAACAATCATCAGCATCAGCCGGCCCTTTTCCGCACCGAATTTATAAAGCAGCGGGAATACAACGGCAATCATCAATCCGGTAACCAAGGTGATAATCAACGGCAAGACTAACACGTCGCTGATCGTACCACCGGATTTAAAGACGGACTGATTGAAAATGGTAAGTCCGATAGTGAAGATCATACTGATGGAAAGTACAATTATGGCAAACAGATAGCGTCCCTTAACTAAGTCGCGGCGTGTCAGCGGCAGAGCTAAAGCATAACGATCCCATTTGCTGTATTCATCATAACTGAATGTTGAGATAGTCAGCATCATACAAAGTACCGGAATATAGACAGATGTGAAATTGATTCCGCCTTGATTCATGACGGTAAAGAAGATGATTATAATGATCAATGAAACATAGATACGTTTATTGCTGTTTAGATTCAGCAGATCTTTGATTAGTAATCCGGACATTATTTAGCTCCTTTAATATATAACAGCATGATTTCTTCAATGCTGGGTTTATCAATCGTCAGATCGGCGTATTTACGTCTGACAGCCTGCCGGTCGCCGACCAGGACTTCATAATTATAAGCATATTGTTTATAGTTGATGTAATCTTCGCTGTCCAGCTGTTCAAACTGCTGACGGCCGCATTTAATAATGCCGAAGTCATCACTTAACTCATCATGCGATTTTGTGAAGACGAGCTGGCCATGATTGATAAATGTAATGTAATCAGCGATATGTTCCAGATCGCTGGTAATATGGCTGGAGATCAGAATCCCGTTTTCTTCATTCTGAATGAATTCGCGCAGGATATCCAAGATTTCACTGCGGACGACCGGATCTAATCCGCTGGTCGGTTCATCAAGAATCAGCAGCTGCGGACGATGGGCTAAAGCGACCGCAATCTCGAGTTTTTTCTTCATCCCGCGTGAGAAGGTTTTGATCACCTGGTTATCCGGTAAGCTGAACAGTTCCAGATAGTGCTGAAATAGCGCCTCATCCCAGGTTTTATAAAGCCGGCTGACAATCTTAACAACCTCGCGGATCTTCAGCGTATCCGCAAAGAAGGCATCGTCAAGCACGATTCCGATCCGTTCTTTAATCATTTTCTCGGCTTGGATATTATCTTGATCAAAGACGAGAATCTGGCCTTGATCAGCTTTAACGATGTTCAGAATCAGTTTGATCAAAGTGGTTTTTCCGGCTCCGTTTTCACCGATCAATCCCATAATTGAGCCTTTCGGTATCATCAGATTGATATCTTCAAGCGTGAAATTCGGATAATGTTTGGTTAACTGCCGGATTGTGATAATATTTTCCATTAATGGTCCTCCTGATATAGATAGTTAAGTAATTCGATAACTTCCGGCCGTGATAGATTAGCTCTTTTAGCTAAGCTGACGGCATTGTTTAAATAAAGCTCGACTTTTTGTAATACTTCTTCTTTCATTAGCTCGCGGTTGATGCCGGCCACAAAACAGCCTTTGCCAGGTGCTGTCATAATAAAACCGCTGCGCTCGAGTTCTTCATAAGCTCGTTTGGTTGTGATGACGCTGATTCTCAATTCCTTTGCCAAAGCGCGAATGGAAGGTAAAAGTTCGCCGCTGATCAATTCACCGCTGATGATCGCATCCTTGATTTGGCTGAAAATCTGTTCATAAATCGGTACATCATTACTGTTGCTGATAATAATATTCATCTGCTTACCTCACTAGTGTGCATATACAATATATACAGTACTGATTATTTTGTCAAGAGGCGATGATAAAAAAAGCCGGTGTTTTACAGAAACATCAGCATGATTAATTTCTCGTCAGTATTTTCCGGAAGTAGAGAACATTCGGAAGCGGATTATCATAGTATGGTTTGGTTCGTTCAAAACCCATTTTCTGATAGAGTGAAACAGCTGGTTTCAGCGAGTCCAGCGTGTCTAGATACAGTTCTGTATAACCAAGGGCTGCAGCTTCATCTATCAGAACTTTGAGCAGCTGCTGCCCTAAATGTAAATTCCGCCGTTCCGGCCGGACATAGAGCCGCTTAACTTCACCCCGTTGATTATCCAAGGGTTTAAGAGCGATACAGCCTGCCGGCTGATCATCCGTGTAAGCAATCAAAATCAAGCCGCGCGGCCGCGGATAGATTTTAGTCGGATCGCGCAGTTCCTCATCAATATGCTGGAAACAAAGATCTAAGGCTAACTCCTGCAGATATTCGCTGAATAGCTGCCGGACAACCGGCAGCTGATTGTCCCCCGGTTCAATCGCGATTTTCATACGTTGTCCTTCGATCAAGCAATTGGTAAAACGGCAGAGGGGTACAAAGACAGCCGCAGTAATCATCAACTTGAAAGTGATGTAAAAAACAACCGTTTAGCTGCTTAGCTAATGTATGCTGATCTGTAACATGGAAATTTTTAAATTCATCGTCGATGCCGGTTCCCAGATATTTAACATAACTTTCTTTAGCACACCAGATCGTAAAGAAAGAGCGAAAATCATCCTGAAGCAGGTAGCGATATTCATCCGAATGGAAAAAACGTTTGGCAACCAGCTCCATCCGGCAGCTGCGCGGAAGTTCCAGGTCAATGCCGACCGGTTCGGTACTGATTGCACAGATCCACAGATCATGCGAGTGGGTCAGGTTAAAAAAAAGCCGATCATCATCAAAATGCGGCTTTATGCCCGGTTTACGGACAATTTCCGGCAAGCGGACCGGCAGCTGGCAGGCGTGCTGAAAATCTTCGGCACACTTGATGATCAGCGTATCCCGCTGTTCCTGCATGACCCCCGAATAAAGGTAAAGGCTGACCTTACTCCTGCACGCCATGTTCACGCAGGTAATTAATCGCGTCTTTGACCTGATGGATATTCCAGATATCTCTGGTTGGAATCGAGATGTTGAATCGTTCTTCAACAGCACTGATGATGTTAACGATATCAAAAGAGCTTAGTTCCAGATCTTTGATAAAATCCGTTTCGATCGTGATGTTTTTCCGACCGGTAATATCTTCGATGATTGCTTTAATGACGTCGAGCATAAGACCTCCATATTTGATGTCGGATGCGCTATAATATTGATAGTTATTCCGACACTTTGTTTATTGACTATAAACAGTTTTAACATTCAAATTATACTACAAATCTTGAGTTTTTGTCGAAAACTCTGTTAGTTTATTCGATATTTCATAAATTAGCAAAATAATCTATAATAAAGAAGGATTAATATTGTGATAATCATAAAGGGGGGATGGCATGCGTAAATACGGCATCTTGGCGATACTGATTTTTCTGTGGGCTTGTCAAAGTTCTAATACCGGCTATCCGACGCTGATCGCTGAGTCGCCGTCGCCGACGCTTGAAGAAATTCTATTGCCGGAAGCTTCCGGAACATCAGTGATAAGTGATGATGATCAGGTCGTTTTAGCCGACTACAGCAATGCCAAAGACGGCTATATCATGGTTAAGACTCTGACCGCTGACCATCAGCCGCTCGTGATACTGATTATCAAGGATGAACAGCAGTATCGCTATGATTTGAATGCGGATGAGCAGTATGAATGTTTTCCGCTGAATATGGGTGACGGAACCTATCAAGTTAAAATCGGGGAGAAAATGGAAGACAACCGCTACGCCGTGATCCTGAGCTGGACTTTTGAAGCCGAATTGACCGGTGATACGATACCTTATCTGTATCCCAATCAGGTTGTCGATTACGATCAGTCCACACAAGCGGTCTTGCTGTCATTCGAATTGACAAAAGATGCGAAGACAACGCTGCAGCGGGTTTATAATATTTACAATTACGTTATCAGCAATATTGATTATGATTATGACAAACTGCAGGCGGCACAGACGGATTATATCCTGCCGATTCTTGATGAAACCTTAAGCAGCCGCAAGGGAATCTGTTTCGACTATGCCGCTTTGATGAGTGCGATGCTGCGTGTTCAGCAAATTCCGACCAAAGTCATTACCGGTTATGTTGATGACGGCTACCATGCCTGGGTGGAAGTCTATGTTGCGAACGAAGGCTGGATCAATCCGGAATTGTATTTTGCCGAAGATACCTGGAACCGCGCTGATCCGACTTATGCGGCAGCCAATTATGATTATCAGGGTTCTTATACCGAAGTCTATGAGTATTAATGAGGTGCGTTCATGCGAAAATTGAATAATCAACAAACTTATCGCTTATGTGATCAACTGGCTTTGATCATCCGATCCGGTGTTCCGCTTTATGACGGCATGGAAACCTTGCTCAATGAGGAAACAGACTCGGCAACAGCGGAGGTCTTAAAACAGCTGCAGCGGCAGCTGAATGAACATGGTTCATTAGCGATAGCCTGTGAGCGCAGTTCCGTTTTTGACCTCTATCTGGTGGAAATGATCCGTATCGGTGAAAAATCGGGTTATCTCGAACAGGTTTTGAGCTCGCTGGCACATTATTACCGGCGTTTAGATAATATGCAGTCCAAGATAAAAGAAGTTTTAATCTATCCGGGGATTTTGCTGCTGACGATGCTGCTGGTAATCAGTATCATCGTGTTTAAGGTATTTCCGGTCTTTCAGACCGTCTTTAACAGTCTTGGAACCAGCATGTCGGCTCCTGCTGTTTTGCTGATGCAAATCGGCAGTTTCTTAGCCCGTTACGGTTTGTTCGGCTTAATCATTCTGACGGTGATGATCGTGATTGTGGCTGTTGTTTACTATTATCGTTATCATGAAGAAGCCATGATGATGTTTCTGACGCGTTTCGTTATTACGCGCCGCTTTATGGATGAAATGGCGGTTGCTCAGCTGGCTTATGCGATGAGTCTGTTATTAAAAAGCGGCTATGACAGTGATGAAACAATGAAGTTCATGCCGCAGGTTATCAGCCATCCGCAGCTGAAGGCACGGATCCAAACCGGACTTCTGGATATGCACAACGGCAGCAGTTTCCTGCAGGTGATGAAAGCGGCGAATATTTTTAAAGGCTTATACATGCAGATGATTACTTTAGGCGTCAAGGTCGGTAAACTGGATGAGACGATGAAACAAGTAGCTGATCTCTATGAAACGGAAGTCAGCACTTCAATCGATCAATTTCTTGATCGTATTGAACCGACTTTAACCGTCATAATGGCATTGATCGTCGGGGTCATCCTTTTATCGGTTATGCTTCCGCTCTTGAGTATCATGAACAGCCTGGGTTAAATTATGCGAAGAAAGAGCCGATTTAATCAGCTGTTCAGCTGGATTACCATTATACTGATTATGCTGCTGAGTCTTACATTGTGGCAGATTGACCGTCAAATCAAAGAACAGGAAAGCCAACGGCTTACCGATGCCCTTAAAAAGGCGGCACTTAACTGCTATATCATGGAAGGAGCTTATCCGGATTCGGCAGACTACCTGATCAGCCGTTACGGAATTATCATTGATCAGGATGAATACCATGTTTTCTATGATGTTTATGCGTCCAATATGATGCCTGTGATCAGGGTCTACCGAAAGGGCTGAAATGAAACGCTCCAGTCTGAAAGAAATCATTTTAGTTATGCTGCTTTTTACCTTGCTGGTTATCAGCGTTTTTTTACTGACGCTTTATCAGGCAAGCAGTTATCAGCAGATTGTTGAACAGCACGAGCAGCAGGAAACGGTAATCATGCCGCTGTCTTATTTGAATATGAAACTGAAACAGGCAGACAATGCTCAGTCGGTTGCGTTATTTAGCAAAGATTCTCTTACTTATCTGCGGATTACCGAGCAGTTTGACGGGAAGCCGTATTACACGTATATTTATGTTTATGATCAGGGGCTGTACGAATTATTAACAGCAGCGGATAACCCGGAACCGACCAGCGGAACTTGGCTGATGAATGCCGAAGGGCTGACAATGACTTATCAGGATGGATATTATCTTTTTACTTTAACTGCTTTAGATGCCTCGATTAAGGTGGTGGTCAGATAATGGAAGCGAGCAGCAAGAAAAGCCGGACAATGAATTTTCTGCTGGAATTTTTAATCATCACGCTTTTTCTGGCGTTGGCCAGTACACTCTGTCTCCCGCTGCTTGCCAAAGTCAATCAGCAGAATCGGCAGCTGCAGGCTCAAAATGAAGCATTAATCGTAATGGAATCCTTAGCTGAGACCATGCGGATTTATGAGGGACAGCCCTTGGATCAGTATTTAACTGATTGTCAGATTGTTACGGACGAGCGCGCTATTATCACTTTAGACGGCACACTGACGGCGGACTATCAGATTATTATTCAGCTAGATACGGAAAAGCAGGCTGCCGGTACGCTGTATAATACCGATTTACAGCTGTTCAGAATCAGTGATCAGGCAATTGTCATGGAATTCCATGTCGCATCCTACCAGGAGGTTTCAAATGACCGCTAACAAGCGAACTGTCAGTTTTGGCGTCGGAATTTCTTCCTTACTGATGGTCATGGTTGTATTGTGTATGACAATTCTGACTGCTTTAGCATATCTGCAGGTTCATAATTATCAGCAGCAGTATGATCAGCAAGCCGCGATGCTCAGCGCTTATTATGCGGCTGATGCGGCTGCGATAAATAATTATGCAAAGATCAGCGAAATATTGTATGATAATCATATAATGTATTCTTCCGAAGATTATCTGACGGAATGCCGGAATGATCTGATCCTTTCAGGCTATCAGGTTGACAACGATCTTGTCAGTTACTCGATCGTGATTGACGCTAACCATCAGCTGAATGTTGTGCTGGTTATGCAGCCTTATCAGCTTGCTGAGCGCCTGGCGGTCCGAATTTGGGAAATGGAAGTTACTACTGAAGGAAATTATAATGGAACAGAATTCGACACATGAGGAACTGAATAGGCTAGACAGCCTTGCAATGCTGGAGAACGCGGTTGCTCAAAAAGCTTCGGATATTTTTATTGTAGCCGGCTGCCCGCTGTCATTTAAAATTAAAGGCGTGATCCGGCCTGTCAGTAATACAACACTTAAGCCGGAAGATACTGCCCGAATTATTCAGCAGCTCTACGAACTCAATAAGAATCGTGACCCGCAGATTCTCGAGTCAGAAGGTGAAGATGATTTTGCTTTCTCGCTAAATCATTACGGGCGGTTCCGCGCTAATGTCTATTATCAGCGCGGATCGAAAGCGGCGGTTCTGCGCGTGGTTAATTTCGTCCTTCCGAAACCGGAGGAACTGCATATTCCGCAGACTGTTGCGGATTTCGCTAAATTAAAAAAGGGGTTGGTGATTATTACCGGTTCAGCCGGCTGCGGCAAGTCTACTACCTTAGCCTGCCTGATCGATATAATTAATAAAAATCGCAATGCCCATATAATTACTATTGAAGATCCGATCGAGTATCTTCATAAACATAATAAGAGTATCGTTTCGCAGCGGGAAATAGCGCATGACACGAAGTCTTATATTAATGCGCTGCGAGCTGCTTTACGCGAATCGCCGGATGTGCTGCTTGTCGGCGAGATGCGTGATTTAGAAACAATCCAAACAGTTTTATCTGCTGCTGAAACCGGCCACCTGGTATTATCGACACTGCACACCATCGGCGCTGCTAATACCATCGACCGCATTATTGATGTTTTTCCTTCAAATCAGCAGCAGCAAATCCGCATTCAGCTGGCCATGGTCTTGCAGGCTGTCGTCTCACAACAGCTGATTCCCAGTACGGTTAATGAGGAAATGTATCCATCGTTTGAAATTATGATGACGAATAATGCAATTCGCTCTCATATCCGCGAGGGTAAAACCCATCAGATTGAAAATACAATGCTGGCTAATAAAGATGAGGGAATGCTGCTGCTTGATGATTCAATCCTTTCCCTGTACCAGCAATCACTGATCACCAAAGAAAACGCTCTGTTATACTGTTCCAATCCTGATGTTCTGAAAAAGAAACTATAGTCTTCGGAGGATGAACATGAAACCGCGCAGTCAAATCTGCATGTTTGGCAATCTTACGATTACTTATAACCGCAAGGTGTTTAATCTTGAAGATGTTTTAGGTCGGCAGCTTTTCAACCTGTTTGCCTATCTTAGCTATCAGCATCGTAAAACAATCAGCAAAGAAAGGCTGATCGCAATCTTCTGGCAGAACAGCGATAATCCGGAAAGTGCTTTAAAGAATGCGATTTTTCGCCTGCGCACGACATTGGCCAGTCATCCGATTCTTGGGAAAAGAGCTTGGATTGTAACCAATCATAACGGCTATCGGCTTAATGATGAAGGGCTGAACATTGATACCGATGAATTCGATACGGCAAACAATCGCATTCTCAGCGACAGCAATCTGGCTATCAGCGAGTATGAAAGACTGTTGGAACTTTACCAAGGTTCTTTTTTACTGAACAGTCAGTATGATTGGGCCGAAATCATTCGGATTCATTATCATGAAATTTATTTAGAAAGAATGCTTCGTTGGATCACAATCCTGGATCAGGCGGCTCAATACGAAAAAGTTGAAGAAGTCTGTCAGCACGTTTTGCAATTTGATCAATTTAATGAAGATATCCAATTTTACTATCTGAAAGCACTGATTGAACTGAAACGATATAATGATGCGATTATTCACTATGAGCAGATTTCACGTTTATTTTATCAGGAACTAGGAGTGCCGCTGCTATACAAGATCCAATCGCTGCTGAATATCATTTCCTATAAAGATGAGTATAAGCGGACCAGTTTGGATGATTTAATGCGGAATGTTCAGGAGAATCAGCCGGAAAGCGGTGCATATCGCTGCGAATACTCCGTATTTAAGGGATTATTCCAACTGACGAAACGAAAATGTCTGCGGACCAAAATCACCGAGTATGTTATTTTGCTGGAAATCAAATGTAAAGAAAAGGATATCGAAACAATTTATACGATGCGATTAATGGAAAGCGTCGGGAAGATGCTCAGAAAAAATGATGTCTACTCGCAAATCAGCCGGACACAGATTGCCTTGTTGGTTTCAATGAATAAATTGGAAGACGGCTATAATCTGCTCGATCGGCTGTTAAAGGAATTCTATAAACATACGCCGCAAGAACGGGTAAAAGTTAACTATTATCTGTCCAGCGTACTCATGTCAGAAGCGTCTAAAGAAATTACAGCAGTTGTCTAACCGGGAAACCGGTTTTTTTATTATCATAATGGCAAATTCTAACTGAAATATAACCGCTGATATTAATAATATAATTAAATTGGAGATAGAAATGAAATATGGAGATGATCGGTAAGCCTCCTTCATACGGCAAACTTTCCGAAAATCTACCGCTTCATTCATCAATGACTAGGCTTAATCAACCGGGCAATTGATCGTTTAGGCGGATTTCGCTGATATCAAATGAAAAAAAACCAAAATGACCGCTTATATATTGATAGTGTTAAATGGAATAAAGACGGCAGTATGATCGTTATTTGCCGGATCACTGCCGATGGTTTATTGACTGAACAACGCTGTGATCTCGAAGTCAATCAAGGCACGGCGATTGTTTATGATAAAGATATTTCAAAGGAAAAAGCTTTGGTGGCGATCATCAATGAAAACACGAAGCTGACCTTTAAATTAAATAAGCAGTTTCTCATGATCGATGGGAGAGCATTGCATAGCGAAAAGGAGGATTTATGGAAAAGAAACTGACACATCAAGGTAAATGGCTGATGAAGATCCTGTTTATCATTTCTATGTTACTTGGTTCTCTACAATACGCCAGTGTGATTTCGGCACACTGCTGTAATCCGACTCCGACGACTTATACACTATCATATGACTATGGGACCGCCTCAATGGATGAGGGATCCGATGGCAACGATCCGGCTTTACCGGCATCGCAGACGGTTAATGCCGGACAGAGTGTAACGGTAGCCGATAATATCAATCTGGTTGGGAATTCCCGCACCAATAAATACTTTCTTTATTGGTCGACGACAAGGAATAATACCGGTCAGGATCCGTATCATCAACCAGCTAGAATCTATTATCCGAGTGATGTCATCACACTTGACCGCAATATCGTCCTTTATCCCATTTTCGGTCCGGGAACAGCGGCTTACGATGTCAAGATTGTCGATAACTACGACGGTACTGATCATTTGCGCAGTACAACTTCAACAACTGTAAATACCGGTGTTGCGGTAAATCCCATCACTGTAACCGGGCATACTTACAGCTCTGTCAGTGTTGATTATGCCGCAGCGACGAAGAATAACAGTACCGGAGCCGTCAGTTTCAATATGCCGGCAGTGACGGTTACAATCACTTATAACTATACGGTTAACCAGCATGCTGTCATCATCAAAGATGTTTATGACGGGGTTGAACATACCCGTTCAACAACGGCAACCAACTATAACGTTTCTGTAAACACTAATCCGCTTGCCGTTACTGGACACACTTACAGTTCGGTTGCGGTTACCTACGGCTCGGCCACAGTCAACAACAGTACTGGTGCGGTTAGTTTCACGATGCCGGATGCCGCGGTTACGATAACCTATAATTATACGATTAATCAGCACAGTGTCATTATTAAAGATGTCTATGATGGCATTGAACATATTCGCTCGACGACAGCGACCAATTACGGTCAGCCGGTTAATGCCACGAAAGCAGCGATTATCGATTACTATTATGTTTCGGTTTCCGTCAGCATTGTCGGAGCCGGAATTAATTATGGTAATGGCAATGTTTGGTTCAATATGCCAGACACCGATGTTACAATCACTTATACTTACAATACTACGAAGAAGAACGTAACAATCTATGATCAGTATGGTTCAGGTACAGCAACGCTGCGCAGTTCAATCCCATACAGTGCCGGAGCGTTGGTTACCTCAACTGCATTGCCGACTTCGGGATATGTTTATTCCAGTGTCAACGTTGCCGGTAAGATGGTAATTCCCACTTCCATTGGCGAGCTGAGTTTCAGTATGCCCAGCAACAATGTGACGATTACTTATCATTACAGAGCAAGCCAGCATGATGTCATCATCAAAGATGTTTATGACGGGGTTGAGCATGTTCGCAGTGCGATCAGTACAACATATGAGGATTCAGTCAGTGCTGATCCGCTGACTATTGCTGGTCATACTTTTAGTTCGGTTAGTGTCGATTATACTGATGCGCTCAAGAATGATACGTCAGGAGCTGTCAGTTTCACAATGCCGGATACGGCGGTTACGATCACTTATCAATATTCGCTTAACGAATATATGATTACATTGAGAGCCGGTACCGGAGTTTCACTTGGAGGAATTGACTTAACGGATCCTCGGTTTACAGAAATCACGGCTAATGAGGAATATACCTTTAGCTATACGATTCTTGATAACACCTTACCAACCGTTTTCGCGAATATCATTGTTGACAGCGGTTATCAGAATGGTGTCTGGAACATGTCTTTACCGACAGTTCTGGATGAGTCAGTCAATGGTAAAGTTTATCTTGCCAGTGCTACACTGATTCCGCCGGCCATCTTGCATACGATTACTTTTGTGGCAGGAAACGGCGGCAGCTTAAGCGGTACGACGTCCTATACTTATGTATCAGGTCAGTCGTTCAGCGGTGCTGTTTTGAGCATTCCTTCGCCGACGCCCGGGACGAATTATCGTTTCGTTGGTTGGTCACCGGCTTTACCGGATGGCGGAACTAGTTTATCAGCCGATTTAGTTTATGTTGCTTTATTTGAAGAGATTGCGGCTGTGCAGTCCTATACTGTGACGTTTACGGCTGGTGACGGCGGCAGCTTAAGTGGTACGACTAGTTACACTGTGACAGCAGGAACAGCTTTTAGTGAAATAACGCTGCCGGTCACTAATGCCGATAACGGTTATGAATTCCAAAACTGGACACCGGCGCTGCCGGGTGCTGATACAACGATTAATCAGAATCTAAGTTTTACGGCGGAGTTTGCGGCTATCGAAGAAGTTATTGAACCGGAAACACCGATCACACCGGAAACGCCGGCTCAGGAAACCGGTTGTTGGGTTCATTGGGTTATGTTGGCTTTAACTTTGATCTACGGGCTTTATGAAGGGCTTCGGCTAAATAAGCATGATGATCAAGATAATCAGAAAACAGCTCAGAACGGAGGAAATCAGTAATGCCAAAAAGTGACTTGCTAATTACAATTCTGTTTATTATCGCTATGGTTATCCTTTATTTTCTCGGGTGGTGTTTTTGGGATATACCGGCCCTGATCTTCGGATTAGCCGTCGCAGCGGCCGTCTATCTGTTGTGGCGAAACAAAAAACGCCAAGCGGATAAGCAAGAACAATCGAAGCAGTAATGAAAAGGAAGTCTGATTTAATCAGACTTCCTTTGTTTTATTTTTGATCAGCTGCGCCGGATTTTATTCAAACTTGTCTTTGGCAGCGGATTCTCCGATATTTTGACCATTTGAATTTGTTTGTAGGCCGGTAAGCTCTGATTAATACCGTTGATTTCATTCTGCAATAGATCCAGAATCTCATAAGGAGCCATTCCGGCGGTAAGAATCGGGTCGGGATAAATTGTTACCGAAAGCTTGACATCATCGACGGATATGCCGTTAACGGCACCGTAGGCAATAACTTCTTTGACATAGGGAATGTTATAGAGATAGCTTTCAATTTCCTCCGGTGACGTTTTCTTGCCGTTTTTAAAAACAATCAGATTTTTCTTCCGGCCGGTAATATAAAGGAAACCTTGTTTATTCTGATAACCGATATCACCGGTACGGAACCAGTCACCGTCAAATGCTTCTTGTGTAAGCTGTTCATCCTTGTAGTATCCAAGCATCAAACTGTCACCTTTGACATAGATTTCATTATCCACAATCTTTACATGGTAATGCGGCATGATCTGACCGACGGAACCAATCTCATTCTGACAATTCCGGTTGACCGAAACAAGCGGGGCACATTCAGTGATGCCATAGCCTTGCAGGACCATGATATTCATGCGATCGAACTTGCGGATCAGTTTATCGGATAAATGCGCGCCGCCGCAAACGATCATCTTCAGCTGCTTACCGCAGATATGTTCGATGACTTCGCGGAACTGTTCGTAATTGGCGTTTGATGATTTAAACAATGACGGTTTAGCACTCAGAAAGTCTTCAAATTCACCTATTTTACCGAGTTTGTTGATTTCCAGGGTAATATATTTATAGATTGTCTCGACTAATAGCGGAACAGCCATCAGATAATCCGGACTGAACAGCACTAAGTCCCGCAGGGAAGTTTTCATATTTCCGTTGATACAGATTGACAGGCCTTGACTGAGTACATCCAAGACAGAGCAGGTTAGTCCATAAGTATGATAAAAAGGTAAAGAAGTATACAGTTTACCGCTGACTTTAACCAATGCCATCGAGTCAATCGCGTTGTAGAGAATCGCTCTTTGGGACAGCATAACCGGCTTGGAAGTACTGGTTGTGCCGGAGGTATAGTAAATAAAAGAACAAGCGCAGGGATCGATTTTTTTAGTTCGAATCATTTCCAAAGCTGTCGAATCATTAGCTCCCTGTTCGGTCATCTGATCGAAAAAAGCCGGATCGCTGATATTCAGCAGATCATATTCGCCCTTCAGCTTTCCCCAAAGATCTTTAAAGGCATTTGAATAGAGCACCACGGTGCAATCAGCCTGTGTGATCATCTTAATGATCGTTTCATCAGCCTGTTCCGTATCGATACAGACGGATACCGAACCAATATAAGCTAACGCAAAGGCACTGATCAGCCATTCGGGACTGTTTTCCGCTACAATCGCACAGTGTTTATGATCATAGCCGCGCTGCTGAAAATAAGCTGCCAGCTGAATGATCTTTGTGCTGAATTCCTGGTAGGACAGCGTCGTGATATTACCGGATCGGTCATAAACGGAAACGGCATCCCGCGAGTTGTATCTTTCCTGCAGATAAGTAATAAATGATCGGAAATCTTCACAGTAATCAACATGGTTTAATTCATAGACATTACACATTAACGGTTCCTCCTAGTAGATGGCATGGACATGATTCATATCAATCTCATCATAAGTCCAGCTGATCTGCTGGCATATCTGATCATAGTCCAATAATATTTCCAGAAAAACATCGACAATTTGCGGATCAAATTGATTAGCTTTTCCTTTGACCAATTCTTGTTTGGCTTCTTCCAATGACAAGCGGTTGCGATAAACGCGTTCCGATGTCATAGCGTCAAAGGCATCAGCGACGGCAATAATCCGGGATTCTTCCGGTATATCGGTGCCTCTTAAGCCGCTGGGATAGCCAAGTCCGTCCCAACGCTCATGATGGTGTTTGACAATCAGCGAAATATCATCCAAAAAAGAGATTGCACTGAGAATATTGGCTCCGCGCTGGGCGTGTTTCTTAATCTCATCATATTCTTTCCCGGTCAGGTGTTTTTCTTTTAATAAGATATCATCGGCAACCCCAACTTTACCGACATCATGAAACAAGCCGCTTAGACCAATGCGTTTGATATAATCAGCATCTTTATGCATGTGATCCGCAACCAGTTTGCAGAAATAGCTGACCCGGTCGGAATGACCGCGGGTATAGATGTCTTTGGCATCGACAATCAGCCGTAAAGCACCGACGGTCTGCAGATAGCTTTCACGCAGCTGCTGATAAGTTTCCAGCAGTTCCTGATTCTTCATGTTGACTAACGAATGCAGGAAGGCATTGCTGATTGCTGATGCAGCTTGCCGGGCAAAAACCTCAAAGAGTTGTTCCTGTGTTTCGTTGATGGCCGTTTTGCCTTGCCGGATTCCCAGGACGCCTAATGAAGCATTGTTCTCACTGCGCAGCGGAACAATCAGGTAGCCGTCGGCATTGATGGCTCGGCTCTCTTGGCGAACCTGTCCGATGACATCAAACAGCGAGGGGAACAGGACCTTGATAAAGTCTTCGACTTTTAAGTCGAAACAGCCGATACCGCGGAAGATACTTTTATTGGCCATATTGATATCTTCGGTTTGGGTGTTTTCCACTAAAACGAAGGCATCCTTACTGTTGACCAGCGGCAAGAGCTGAACAAGAATAGTATGGATGATCTCATCAAGCGGCTGAAGCTGGTAGATCATCGGCACCGAATTTAAAATGGTATTCAGTCCATCACGATATTTCTGAATCGTACGCATTTGCATGATTGACTTAACACAGGATTCAACTAAAAGTTCCAGCTGATCAAAACGATCGCTTTTTTCGAAATAGCCTTGGATATCCAACTGCCGGATTGTTTGTACCGGCGGCGCTAAGTCTTTGTGACCGGTCAGCAGAATGATATAGAGGCTTTTGTCAAACTGTCTTATTTGGCTGACAACTTCATCGCCCATCAGCGGCGTCATCAGGTAATCCAGAACAAGAATGTCAAAATGTGTGGCTTTCAACAAGCTGATCGCTTCTTCCGGGTCGGTTGAAGTCATGACGGTATAACCGCCGGATTCAAAGTATGATTTTAAAGCGAGGGTAATCGATTGATCATCATCCAGAACAAAAACTGAGTAATCCATCTGTTTTTTCTGTTTTTTACTAATTCTCATAACCAATCTCCTCTAGGTTCTCATCGTTATTGGAATTATTATACGGTATGCTGAAGCCAAAGGTTGAACCGCTGTCGGTATTTTTCTGATACCACATGGTTCCGGCGAATCTTCCGCGGATTACGACATTGGACATATAAAGCCCGATACCGGTGCCTTGTGCACCTTTACTGGTGATCATTTCCTTGAACAGCTTATCGGCAACATCCGCCGGGACGCCGCTTCCATGATCGGTAACGCTAACTCTGATCTCATTGTTCTCAATTTTAGCGGTTACTACAATTATACAGTGAGCTGAGTGCTTTTGGGAATCAATCGCATTGGAAATTAAATTATTCATGACTTGCACCAGATTATTAATATCGCCGTTGATCACAACGCTGTTGTCGGTCTGATTATCGATTTGGATATTGCACTTGTTAGTTTTTAATTCATGATTCATCAGCAGCAGTACGCGGCGGAAGAGTTCTTCAAGCGTAAATTCCGCTTGTTCCGAGGCGTTCATGTTTGTAGCTTGGCCTTTAACAGCGCTGATGATATCGGACATGTAGGCACAGGCTTCCCTTGTACGGTTGAGCCAATCGCGCATTTCGTGATACATTTCTTCATAGTCTTCCGGGGTAACTTCTTGATTGCCGGCACTCATTTTACATTCCTCAACCAGCCCCTCCATGGCATTAGCGGCACCGGCGATGGACATAATCGGTGTTTTTAGATTATGGGCGATTCCGCCGACCATCTGACCTAAAGAGGCCAGCCGTTCTTTTTCCATCATCTGATTCTGGCTGTTCTGCAGGCGCTGCATACTCTCTTTGATCCGGGTGACATCTTTAAATATCGCCACGTAGCCGGCAATATCATCACTGATAATCAGCGGGGTAATCTCCGCCATAAAATAACGTTTGGCTTTGTCAATAATGATTGACTGTTCATAGGTAATGACGGAGCGGGTCGTATAGGCTGAATCGATGGATGTGATCAGATTGAAGATACCAATCCGATCTTCGGGATTTTCATGCGTGCTGTAGGCTAATAGACTGGCATTTTCCTTGATGTTATAATGCTTGCCGAAGATATCGTAGAACGGCTTGTTATAGCTTAAAATCAGTTTGTCTTCACTGATGACCAGATAACAGTCGGAAATCCAGTTTAGGACATGCTGCATCGCAATCGGCGTGATGGAAAGATAATTCAGTTTGCTGATGCTGTAGCCATGCAGCAGGATTGTTGCGATAAAACCGATGGGAGTAGCGGTAATCGGCAGATCAAGCACCTTAAAAGTTGCCAGAAAACTGATTACGCAGGGGATGATATTACTTAACGCAAATAAGAAGGCTTGTTTCAGATATAAGCGGTTTTTGGACTTAATCGTAAAATTCATCATGATAATGACGGCAGAGACCATGCAGACATAGCTGTAAGCCCCTGACAGATAAATATAGGGGCCGAAAACAACTTCGCTGGCTACAATCGAGAAATGCACATAGTGCAGATGATGAAGCGGATTAGTCCAGACCATAATATTCGTGATGATCGGAACGATAAAGAATATCAGATAGCCTTTCGGCAGCTTTTCATAATGATTGACGAAAGACAGCGCAATGACCAGCGAAAATGGCGGAGCGAAAGCGACGCCGATATAAGTCAGGGAATCCCAGAAATAAAGCTGATTCAGATCGTTTGCATTGGTAAATTTCATGCCGATCAAAGCAATCAGCCAAATAATCAAAGAAAAAGACAAGAGATAATAAATCTGATAAATCAGGTGTTTATGACCTTTTTCATACGATTTCAAGATAAAAGCGAAAATAAACACGATTACGATTACGAAGATAACTACCAGTGTATTTGAGATCATTTTATCACCTCATTCTGATTTTAGCAGTCTTTAGCCTAAAAGCCTATCAGTATTTAATTCGGGCCAGCTGAAATCAGTTTCCTGCAGACAGGCAACTGTCAGGTCACAATTGATGAGCAGTTCCTTCTCAATTTTTTTCAAACGGTTGCAAGCTGCGACGATATCCGGAAGATGGGGATTAAGGCTAAGATCCAGTTCGGCGATCCGTCGGCTCATTTCGATTTGATCAATGACGGGAAGGTCCGGAAGACAGGTCTTTATATCAATCAGTTGAGGATTATATAAATGATATGTTGTCATCTCTGATCTCAGCAGTTTGATCAAGGCTTCGGCGCAGGCATCAACCGGTGTCAGTTCCAGTTGGCTTCTCGCCATGATATCCGGTATACCCTGTAATTCTTTTAAGCCCTGCATGATTCGATAAATTTCGTTTTTATCCGGATTGATCTGAAACTGTCCGTCTGCTGTCCGTCCGATCAAATGACCCACCCGATAGACATGAGCACCCAATCCCTGATCAATAGCTTGATAAACGGCTTCCTCTGCCAGAAACTTACTGCGGGTATAACTGTTATCCATCCAGTTTTGACCAACATCAAAACTGGTTTCATCAAATGCCGTATAAGCCGGCTGCGGATTGATGATTGTATCACCGAGAATGCCGGTGGTCGAGACATAGTGAAAGAAGGCTTGGCAGGACTGTGCCAGCTGCAGCAGATTGTGCGTCCCGTCAAGATTGGTGACGGTAATCGACTCATCGCTGCTGTAATGGTTGACATTCGCGGCACTATGAATAATCTGACCGATATTGGCCTGTAAATGATGGTACATAACCGGCATCAAACCCAGATGATCTTTTGTAATATCCCCGTTGATCGCAATCAGCTGGTGCTGGTGGCGATCGTACCAGTCGGCGGTGAAATAGTACAGTAAATTGGTTTTCAGGCGTTCTTTATCCCGAACTAGACAATAGATGATGCAAGCCGGATCGGTACAGAGATAATACAGCAGATAAGCTCCCAGATAACCACTGGCCCCGGTCAGTAATACTGCCGGTTTACCTGTCCGGTTGAGCGGGCTGTTCGGTACTTTAGGACGATAAGTGATAGCCGGTGTTTTTGTGCCGGATTCCGGTGCGGCCGCCAGCAGCTGAAGCTGTTCTTGCAGAGTCGGATGATCATAGAAATCCTTCATCGTCAGGCTCCAGCCTTCGTTGTAATATGAACTGAGAATGACCAATGCCAACAGGGAGGTTCCGCCTTGATCAAAAAAAGAGAGCTGATCATTGATAGAGTCACATTTTAACGCATCTTGCCAAATGCGGCGGATAATCCCGCCGGGATCTGAAACCGGAGATACAGACGAAATGATACCTGATTCCGAAGTCTTGACGCCGGAAAGCAGCTGTTTATAGTCTGCTTTACCGCTGGCATTTAACGGAATATGTTCAACGATTGTGACTTGCGAAGGTACCATATAAGCCGGCAGCTGATTCTTCAGGTATGTTTTGAGCTGTTCAGCCGGCTGGTCAGAAACGGCAAAAGTATGGAGATGTTGAATTTCACCGTTCAGCTTAACAGGAATAGTCACTGCTTCCCTGACTAGTTTGGCTCTCAGTAGGGATTCATTTATTTCTTGGACTTCGATGCGATGGCCGTTCAGTTTGATCTGTGAATCCAATCGGCTCAGATAAACCAGATTGCCTTCTAAATCAAGATAGCCTAAGTCACCGGACCGGTACATTTTCTCACCGCTGAAAAAAGGATCATCGCAAAAAGCTTCTGCTGTGAGTTCCGGCTGCTGGCTGTAGCCTTTAGCCAGACAAGTGCCGGCCAAATAAAGCTGTCCGCTGACAAGCGGCGGCAAGCGTCTTTTGTGTTCATCCAGCACATAGATCCGGCAGTTCGCCAGCGGTTTGCCAATCGTCACGGCTTCGGCATTTTTTAAATTGATATAACTGACATAGACAGCTGCTTCCGTCGGTCCATAAAAGTTAAAAATATTAATGGGACCGGTGTGCTGTATTTTTCGCATCAAATTCATGGTCAGGGCTTCACCGACTAAAATCATCGAATGAACATGAGCAAGGGCTTGAAAGAAATCATTATTGTTCAGACAGAAAGCACAGCGGGAGGGGGTGAACTGCACCAGATCAACCTGATATTCGTTGATCAGTCGGGCCATTTCCCAGGGCATGAGCATTTCCTGCTCATCACACATGACAATGGTTTGCCCATGTGCTAAGGCCAACAGCGATTCACTGATAAAGACATCAAAGACCGGATTAGTCGAACAAAGCACCGGATGAGTCAGATCCGCATAGACGAATTGCATGGCGTCACAGAGATTCGCTAAAGCGTGATGGGGAAGGATGACACCTTTGGGATTGCCGGTTGAACCGGATGTAAAGAGGATGTACATATTATCATCCAGCTGCCGGTCCTTTACGGGCTGCGCTTTACCAGCCGGCTGCTGCGTACAGTCAAGCAGCATAACAGACGTTCCGCTGAGTTTATCAGCCGTATCCGCAGTCGTGATGATGACCTTCGCTGCGCTGATTTCAAGCATATAAGTCAGCCGTGTGAGCGGGAAATCCAGATCCAGCGGAACATAAGTACCGCCGGCTTTCATAACGGCCAGCAATGAAATCACTAATTCGAATCCCCGGTTCACAGCGACAGCGACGGCGTCATTACGCCGGATGCCGTTTTCCATCAGCAAGGCAGCTAAGGCATCCGCTTTGGCAATCAAAGTTTCAAAGGTCATGGTTTCATGATGAAAAATAATCGCTGGTTTGTGCGGATTAAGCCAAGCTTGCTGATCAATTGTCCGGTCTAAAAACTGAGCATGGTAGGGTGTTCTTAAGGCTAACGGCTGCTCGATCAGCCGGATGTGCAAAGCAGCAGGGACAGTCGGTATTGTCTGCAGATCAGCTTCCGGATTTTCACAGATGTTTTGAAGAATGGTCTGATAACAGTCATGACAGTAACGAATGGTTTCTACAGAAAGCAGCCGCTGATCAAATTCGTATTGAAAGCTGAAATGATCATCCTCCGTAAAGGCATCAACAGCTAAATCCATTTTCAGCGCGGGATTAGCCAGCGAAGTCAGTTGCGCCGCCACATGGTCAAATTCGATGGGTTCATTAACAAACGGACGCATGGAGAAAAGAACATTGTAGAAAGTATGACCGCTGATGTCATGCGGAAGATGCAGATCTTTGATCAGATCTTCCTGACTGATATCACTGTTATCTAAGAGTTCGATGGTTCTCTGACCAATCAAAGTCAGTAAAGAGTGAACCGAGGTTGTTGCGGAAAAGTCCATAATCAGCGGCAAGGTATTGATGAAAACGCCGATCATGGATTGTGTTGCCGGATGATGCCGGCCGGCACTGACCGTTCCGATACTGATTTTCGTTTGTTTAGTCAATCGGCTCAGTAAGAGACCAAAACCGGTGACGAGAAGCATATAAGGCGTTAGTTTTAAGGCCAGGGCTGTTTCGCTGATTGTCCGGCTTAAGGCCGGATCAAACCGGCCGATCCAGCGTTCGGCGCCGGTCAATATTTCATCCTGATAGGGGTTGCGGTCAAAGATCAGCGGTTTAGGCAATTCACTAAGCTGGCTTTGCCAGTATTGACGCTGACGAGCCAGTAAGTGCTGATCATTCTGCGCCAGCCACCAGGCATAGTCTTGGTAGCCGAGTTCTCTGCTAACCGTTAAGGGCTGTTCATAAGCGGCCTTAAGTTTCTTTAACAAAAGCGGCGTACTGACACCGTCCATGATGATATGGTGCATATCCAGCAATAGGATATCATCCGGGCCATCCGCAAAGTATGCGACGCGGATCAGCGGAGCCTGACGCAGGTCAAAAGGTCTGATAAATAATTGAATGGCTTGTTCCAGGGTTGCGGCAGCCGGATGCTCAATTATAATCTGGCAGCTGACAATCTGGGCGGTTACATCATTATTGCTGGTCAGAAAACAACTGCGCAGGATAGGGTTGGATGCTAAGAGCTTTGTTAAGGCGTTTTCCATACGGTCAAGATCAATCCGTCCTTTAAAACGCAGTAAACCGGGCATGTTATAAGCGGTATCCTGTTGAATTGCCTGCATGACATAAAGATTGCGCTGAATCGGCGTCAGCGGATAACGGTCAGCATCTAAAGCAAAACCGATGCCGTCACTAAGCTTAGTCGTTTCATGTTCCGGCAGTTTTAATGCTAAAGCTTTAACGGTTCTTAGACTGTATAATTCCATGATGCTTAATTGCACATGATACTTTTCTTCAATCTCCGTCAGTAATTCGATAGCGGAAAGCGAATCGCCGCCGCTGAGAAAATAATCGCTGTCTGTATAGAAATCGTCTGTCTTCAGATGGCGGCGGACTAAAGCCAAAAGTTCCTGTTCTAAATCGTTCTGAGGCACAGATGCGGTGTTTTGCGTCTCGATCTTCGGTAAAGCACCGTAATCAACTTTGCCGTTGGCGGTCAAAGGAATCTGATCCACGGCAATCAGATGCTGCGGAATCATATAATATGGCAGATAGGAATAAAGATATGTCCGCAGCTGCTGTTCATCCAGTTGAAGATCACCGACATAGTAGGCAACGAGCAGTGTTTTGCCGCTGATCATCATCGTCGTAACCGCCGCATCCGAAACCGCCGGATAACTCAAAAGCTTACCGGCGATCTCCTGCAGTTCAATACGATAGCCATGCAGTTTAATCTGATCATCTTTTCTGCCGACGATTACCAGTTCGCCGTCGTGATTCCAATACCCAAGGTCTTTACTCCGGTATAACTTTTCCTGCGGTTCATAAGGATTTGGCAGAAAAGCGGCTTGGGTTTCCTGCGGATTATTTTGATAGCCGTCGGAAAGACAGCTGCCGCCGATGTATACTTCACCGACTGATAAGGGCGGAAGCGGCAGTAAGTGTTCATCGAGTACATACAGCCGGCAGCCGCTCATCGGCTTGCCGACCGAGATAAGCCGGGCTTTGTTTAATTCCTGATAACTGACGCCGATGGTCGCTTCGCTCGGTCCGTATTGATTGATAATCCGGGCATTGCTGAACTGCCTTATTTTTGCCAGTAATTCAGAAGGAAAGACTTCACCGCCGCAGATAATTGTTTCAATACGGCTGAGTGTTTTTAGGAAAGTCGCATGCTGCAGGTAGGCGGCTAAACGGGAAGGAGTCATGGCCATCAAACCGATCGCATGATTATGAATCAAGGAAACCAGATAATTCGGATTATTCAGTTTATCATCTTCTGCTAAGACAATCGTCTGCTCATTCAGCAAGGAGACCATGCTCTCCAGCACAAAGGCATCGAAACCGACATTGCAGATCGACAGCACGGCTCCATGACCGTACAGCTCTGCAGAGGCTTTCGCAAAATTGACCAGACTGCGTTCTAAAATCCGTACGCCTTTCGGCATACCGCTGGTACCGGAGGTATAGACCAGATAAGCCAAGCGGTCTAAATCGTCCGGGCCGGTTTCCGGGATCATTACCGTATCGGCAGCCGGCCGGAATCTAATCGTTTTCAGCTCATTATCAAATGGCTGATCGGTAACGATTAATTCTGCTTGGGCGTCATTAATAATCGCTTTGCATCTTTGCGCCGGCAGTTTCGGATCGATAATCACCCACGCTTTGCCGGCAAAGGCACAGGCCAGCATGCTGATCAGCAGCGCCGGAGTCCGCGGCATGCTTAAGGCGACAACGGCTGTATTGCAGGTTTTTAATTCTTGAGCAAAATGATAAGCCTGATTTGTCAGGTCGTAATAACTAAGCCGGTTTCCCTGATAGATAATCGCAATCTTGTTTGGATTGCGCTCCGCTATCTGTGTTAATGTCTGGGCAACGGAACGTAAAGTCAGATAACGTTGCGGATTGGTGCTGAAATGGTATAAAACATTATTCTCGGTTTCATTACTGAGAAATTTCAAAGCCCAAATCGGCTTCGCCGGATTCTGCAGAGCATCTTCTAAAATGATCATCAGCATCTGATGGATACTGCAAATTTCTTTCTGGCTGAAAACTTGAACCAGATAATCATAATCGATGGTATATTGCTGCAGATCCATGCGATTGCTGATGTGAATACACAGATGCTGTCCCTGATAACCGCTGTAATTCCAGCGTCCGTCAAAGTAAACCTGAGTGCTGTCGGTCTGATAGGCTAAGCTGTTCTGATAAGACAGCACGAGATGAAAAAGCTCGGTCATTTCGGGATTTTGTTTGCGGATCAGTTTGTTAATTTCTTCAAAAGGAAAACGCTGATGTTTCAGCATTTCCAGCCAATGTTCCATCAGTTGTTCATTGAAGTCATTTATATTCCAGTTCGCATCAACCGTGCCGATAAAAGGGAGTGTACTCACAAACATCCCGCTGGTGTTTTTTTCCTTATAGTCGTTGCGGTTGACAATCGGAACCCCTAAAGTAAAGGTATCAATATTCCGCGCACGTTTCAGCCAGATTGCCAAAGCCATGTAAAAAAGCGAGAAAGGTGAAATGCGCTTCTGCAGGCAATACTGATAGATCAGATGGTTCTGTTTCTCACTCAGGACAAAAGTCAGCCGATGGCCGACATAAGTCAAGGCTGCACTGCGGAATTCTTTCATGCTGACGGCTTCAGTCATCAGTGCGGTTTGTTTCATCCAGTATTGCTGATCCTTGAAATAATTTGCACTGTTAAGGTATTTTTGTTCGTTAGTCAGGTGGTTGAGATAAGGGAAAGTTATCAGTTCATCAGGCTGTTTATCATTGATTAGTTTTAAGTAAAGTTCGGCAATCCGATTACACAAAAGCACCTGCGTGTAACCGTCGGAGATCAGATGATGTGTTTTAAGCAGGATACCGCCATGCCGTTCTTCAGTTTTAAAAAGACAGAACTGATAAAGCGGGCTGTCATATAACGGCATGATCTCTTTACTGATAATCTGCGTCCACTGATCAATGCCTTCCTGGCTTGTCTGTGTGAAATCAAAGATTGCCAGCTGCTGATAACGGAAAGGACTGACATACTGCTGATGTTCATCATCGGCCGTAAAACGGATTCGCAGTGATTCATCTTGCCGGAGGATGGTATTTAAAACGGTTTCCAACAAACCGAAATCAATTCGACCGGTAATATTCAGTGTCGTACAGATATTATTAATCGGGGTGTTAGGAAAAACGATTTCTTGACTAAAGATATTCTTCTGACTGATCGTAAGCGGAAAAGAGGGATAATTCATGATTTCTTAACCCCGCTTTCCATCAATTTCTGATCAATTGAAGCAGTATCATACATACCCTAAATTATACTTTTTATTATGGGTAAAATCAATGATTGTCTGGTAATAAACCATGTTAAAAAAGACTTTCCCGCAAGAAAGTCTGTTAAATCGCAATAATCCGTGCGGCGCCGTGTTTTTGGGCTAATTCGCTCATCGCTTGCAGCTGTTGATCATCAACAATGGTTTCACCGCAGATTGATAAGCCGGCTTGGCGTACGCCGAAGGGGCGGTATTTAATCAATTTGTAATAACAGCGGTCTTGGATAAGCTCTGCGACATGCGACACAGTCTGAATGTTCTGCTGCTGGTCATGTAAAAGCACTGTCCTTACTTCATACAGCTTATTGATTTTTAACAGGTAGTTCAGATTGATCAGTACATTATCATTGCTCTGACCGGTCATAAAACGATGGTATTCGGCGTCATAAGCTTTAACATCCAGCATGACTTGATCAGTACAAGCAATCAGTTCCGGCAGTTTCCGCAGATCATGATGACCGTTGGTATCGATAAAAGTTGTTAAATTCAAGGCTTGAACTGCTTTAAACAATTCCGTTAAAAAAGCCGCATGATTGGTGCATTCACCCCCGCTGACAGTAATCCCTTGAATAAACGGCCGCGCTTTGATAACCTGGCTCAGGACTTCATCAACACTCATGTTGACTACTTTCGGCGAGGATAAATGCGGACAAACTTTAATACAGGTATCGCATCCGATGCATCGATTCTGATCCCAGACAACCTTGTCGGCTGTCAGCTGCAGGGCTTGAGCCGGGCAGGTTGCGACGCATTGACCGCAGTTGATGCACATGCGAATCGTTTCCGGATTATGACAGTAATAACACCGGAAAGGACATGATTGGAAAAAGATGGCCAGGCGGTTGCCTGGGCCATCAACGTTGGAGAAAGGAATAATCTTGTTGACCGGAGCCAGCATTTCAGTAAACCCGGCGTTTGAACGAATCGCTGCGATCCCGAGCGCCTTGACCAAACACCGAAGCATTATTCAGTGACTGTTTCTGAGCATCCAATTTCGCCAGTTCGCTTTTCTTAACTAAATAACCGGTTACACGGACGACATCATTATTGGCACAGTATGCCGAGAAGTAACGCATGCCGCCCTGAAGAGCGCCATTAATGATATTCAAAAGGCTTTCCGGGGTTTTAAGCCAGGTTTCTTCAATCGTGAAAATATCACCGACACCGGTTGGAAAGAATGGATGCGTTTTCTGAGCCAGCAGAATCTGATCAATCATTTCCGGTTCATAGCCGATCGGACAGCGGGCTCCCGGAGAGTCCTCGCGGCCGTCACTGTCAATGCCGACTTGGGCATGCAGGCGGTATTGATGATTGAAAGCATCGCAGTACGGTGCGGTGTGGGCACTTACTAAAGCTTCGATCTTGGTCAGAATTCGGATTCCCAGTTCATTAGCCGGTTCATAACGTCCGTAACCATGATTGAAATCGGTAATGCCCAGTAAATGATTGACGCATTCGGCTAAACCGACCATACCGAACATTCCGGTGAAATTTTCCAGTTTGACAAAGCCTTCGGTTACTAAGAAATTAGATTTAAAGAAATTGCTTTCTTCGACCAGAAAACGAATTCGGTCATCCATTTCCTGCAGCTGCAGTCCGACATAATAAGGCAGTGTTTCATTGATGAAAGCGTCTGGATTATCGGCTTTTAACGAACATTCATACAGTCTTAACCGCGGTAAGGTAAATCCGCCTCCAGCCATTTTAAGACCGTTGTAACATGAAGCAATCGCATAGTCATCGTCCCATTCTTTAGCAAACATCTGATGATTGGCGAATGATGGCTTGGCTGTTTTCATCAGACAGAAAACAGCTTTCTTCGCAAATTCCTGGTCGGTCAGCTGCGGGTCGTATTTCAACGTTAAGTTAGGCATTGCACAGTTCATTTCCTGCGTCAGTTCCAAGATTAACTCACCGGTCAGGGTCGCCTGCGGTCCTAAATCGGCGTGGACAAAGCTATCAGTCAGACACCGATCAATATTCAGAAGGAACAAGCGCAGACATTTCTTGGCCTCGGCACGATCTAATTTTACCGTAAAGCGTTCCAGCAGTTCATCCAGATTACCCAGATAAACCGGGAAAGAAGTGATCGAAGGCACATGTCGGTACATGATTGATAAACTGTTGCAAGCTTCCCAAAGATCAGCCGGCGGATCCAGCTGCAGAAAAGCGGAACCTTTTTCCATCAGAATCCGATAATCCGGGATGATATAGCGCGGACGATAGGGTGCGGCGCCCTCACCTAAGTCACATAAAACTTTATCCAGCTTAGCTTGACGAAGCTGAGGGCTGAGCTCAATCGTCGTATCTAAATTCTCCGCGTAACGTGCCAGAGCCAGCAATTGCTGGGCATATGTCAGATTAGGATCTTTAATTATACGCAGTACTTCTTCATGCATAGATTTTCCTCCGATAGGGTTATGATAATTTGATCATTTCAATGTTAATATAGCTGTCAGCTTAGTAAAAGTCAATCTAAATGCACAGTAATCCGCTAGGATTTCTCATGATTCATAACAAGTGTGCATGAGCCAGAAAAGTTTTATATAAAGCATCATATTCACAGCCGCAACTGCCGCATTCCCGGTCAGCTTGCAGAACCGCTTTTATCAATTCATCCTTGTTATCGGCCTTGGTTAACCAGTGCAGCGAAGGAATGGCAATCAGGTCCCAATCGGACACAGCGAATTGCCTGATGATTTGTATCAGATCGTTTCTAACCGTTGACTCATGGTCATTCAGCGGGACGGATAAGATCTGCATGGTGGGATCAAGCTGATATAAATGCAACGCGGTCAGTTTGCCGGCATGTGTTTTGAAAACCGGCTCCAGCGCAGCAATGGCTTGATAAATTACGGCCGGCTGATCGATCAGCAGAGTGGTATGGGCCGTCCAATCCGGTTGGTTACGAAAATGTGACTGTAAATCCAGCAGCGGACGATTCGTTACCGGTGCCGCAAACAAAACGCGAGCTCCGGGGAAGATCCCTAAGTGATTGAATAACACCGGAAAAGCCGCATATTCCCGAGCGGTATCCTGCAGTTTTGTAATCAGTTCGGTTTTTTGCGCTTCAGGATAAATACCAAAGGTAATATGCATCGGCAGACTCTTGTCCTGCTGTCCGTGCAATCCCTGGTCATATAAATATGTCTGCCAATCCTGCAGTCTTTGTTCAGTAATCGAATCAAAGCCGGCCATGATACATAATGATTTTGTCTCCATATGAACTCCTTTGCTTAGCCGTATATATTTTATCATCTAACAGCATCGGATTCTATCTTCCTAAACAAAAAGGCTGTCTTAGCCCGAATGGCATTGATTTATCTGATAACATCATATTGCAGCCGCAAATAAGAATCTTTCAGTACCTGGCAAGCAGTCAGTTTCAAAATGCCAAGCTGGTTCAATTGGGTTGGAAGCGTCAGCGTCTCACCGTCAATCAGTGTCGGTGCTGCTTGGCCGCCTACCAGCAGCGGTGCGACGACAATATCGATTTTATCAATCAATTTCTCACGTAATAACCGACCATTGAGCATCCCGCCGGATTGAATTGTTAAGGCTGTGACAAATTCAATATTTGCGAGATAATCAAATAAAGCCGGCAGATTGAGACTCGTCTGTTTGATGATCTTTAGATTGGGGTGGCTGCTTTGATAAGCCGGATGTTCGGGATTTGTGGTAACAATGATCAGCTTATTCAGCCAACAGCAGAGATAATCAATGCCGGAAGCTTTTAGATGCGGTTGATTATCAATGATCACAAAATTGCATGGGATGCGTTTTGCCGGCATAGGCCGCTCGTTTATCCCAATCTTAGCCATTACCCGGCCGGTGTTTAAAGACCATTCGGTGATCTTCTCTTCAATTGCGTAATACTGTTCTAAACCATCGCGGACCCCGTCGATCTGCGACCAGTCACGGTCGACATCCAACAGATCACTGCTGCCGCTATTGATTTTGCCATCAACGCTCATCAGCAGAAAAAGGGTCGCAGTGAGTTTATTCATAGTGACTGCACCTTAGCCAGCAGCCGAACCAGCATACCTTCATTAAGCGGATTAACGCCGAGCAGCTGACCTTGATAATATGTTGCCCAGTTATTGAAAACCCCGGGGAGCTGCTTGGCTTGGGCGGATGATGTAATAAGCTTGATATCAAGCGATAGACCATGCTCGGCACAGTAAGCTCTAAGCTGTCTGATACATTCGCCGGAATAAGGACACTGAACAGAATAAAAAATTGTCAGATCATGCTTTTTCAATTCATCCGGCAGCGGATTTTTAATAAATGACGGCTTTGCCGAGTCAAAATTCAAACTCAGCAACTCGTATTGACCGCAGGTATCGGCGACGGTGAATCCTTGTCGGATGAAAAACGACCGGTCAGATAAGAACAGCTGTTTCTGATGACCGCAGATGACGCAGACACCGGCTTTCGCCTGTTCTTTGGCTTCGGCAACACAGTAATCCAGCAAAGCTTGGCCGTGTCCTTGATGCTGGTTGCTGCCGGCTACCCACAGACAATAGATATATAGGTAATTTACTCCCTGCACCGGAACCCAGGCCGTTTCCAAGGGGGCATATTCGATAAATACTTTCCCGCGGGCATTCAGCCGGCGGAAACGGTGGCCTTCTGTGAACCGTTCCTTCAGCCAAGCTTTCTTTGCGGCAACGCCGGCTTGGTGTTTGCGATCGCTCAAGGCACAGCACAGATGTTCCTGATCAATGTTGTCAGCCGTGATATTGATGTATTCACTCATACTCAATCACGCTTGACCGGATGGCGGATAATTGTCTTCAGCCGTTCGGCTGCTGTTCTCTGCGGATTAGACAGATAGATTTCATGGTGATGTCTTTCGGCGGAAAAATCAAAAAGCAATCCATTTTGTCTGGCATATTCATTGATCTTAAGAACGGTTGCCGGTTCATCATCATATTTTCCGATATGCAGACATTGAAGAGATAAGCCTTCTTTAAATTCAGCCAAACGGACTTTATCAACAGCTTTGGCGGAATCCTTTAACAGAAGCTGTTTCTTAGCCGTCTCAAAATGCCGGATTGTAACAAAATCCGGCTGCCGGATCATTGAAATCCAGCAATATTGATCTTTATGCTGAAAGTTGAAATCATGCTCATCCTGCATCCACCACAGACCTTCCAGCGGCGGTACGACATAGTCAAAAATATCATCTTGTTGCGGCTGTTGCTTCAGCATCATTTTGATGGTAAAGGCATAAGCGTATAAGAGTCCGACCGCTTGCTGGTATTCTCCGTTTGGTTCATTTGGGTTTCCGCAGCCTTGAATCTGCAGAAATTTCATGGCCGGCACATCGATCAATGTCGGATAGACCGGCGGAAGATACAGCTCCTTCATTGTTTTTTTATAATCAATTTTCATCTTATCAGCTCCTTTGCTGCTTACAATATACAACAGTAAATATGACATCAGCCTGTCATATTATTGATATTTCTCAGATAATTGTCTGATGATTTGCTGCAGACGCTGACGAACCTTGGCTGGCGCTAATACCTCACATTCCGCACCGAAGGATAACAGATAGCTGTAGAGCCAATTATTATCCGGCATCATTAAAGTGACATGGAAATAACCATCCGGCTGTTTTTCAATTTCAGTGAATTCATCATAGACGCGGTAGGCTAAGGTCTGCTCCAGTCTCAAAATCAACTTGATCTGCGGCGAACTGCTTTTTTCTTGCATGTTAAGATTAACCGGAATAATCCGCTGAAAGTTTTCATTACTCAGCTTTAAATCTTTAAGACGCTTCAGTTTGAAGAATCGGAAATCCTGGCGAAAGCGGCAAAAGCCGTAAAGATACCAAAAACCGCCTTTAAAAAATAATTTTAAAGGTTCAACACTCCGCCGAAGATTCTCACCCTGGGCACTGGCATAAAGAAATGTTATGATTTTTTGATTTATAATCGCGGTTTTTAACAGTTTAAAAATACTTTCTTCTTCAGCTGAATCATTCCAAGAAGAAAAACTGATTTCGATCCAATCCGTATTCTGATGACCGAATAATGAGGCTAATTTATGTAAAGCCGACTCATTAACTTTAAACGGGGTCTGATTCAGGGCAGTCAAAGCGGTTAACAAATCACTTTTTTCATCATCGTTGAGCAAGGCTTTTGACATCGTATAATTATCTAGCAAGGCTATGCCTCCTTGCCGGCCCGGGGTCATATAAACCGGCACGCCGGCTAGCGTCAGTGTGTCAATATCCCGATAGATTGTTCGAGATGATACTTCAAAGTGCCGGGCCAGTTCATCGGCGGTCATCGTTTGGCGCTGCAGCAATAAGTAGATAATTTCAAATAAGCGATCGCTTTTCATTTCGTTACCTCAGTATTATTATGACACATAAATATGACAGCATCATGTCATATATTAATTTCAGCTAAAATTCGCCAATTATTGTGATAAATATGGTAAGGTAAAAGACATAGCAGCGGAGGTTGATGAAGTGCAGCGTATCTTTGATATTATTCTGATAGCCGTTCTATATTGCTTTGTTTTTTATCCGAAATGGCGGCAAAAAGGCTGGCTGCTGGTTTTTAATACACTTTTTTATCTTTATATCTGTTCCGTGTTAATGGTTACAATTCTGCCGATACCATGGCAATTCGGTATTCGTTTTAGTCCCGGTTCTGTCTGGCAGTCGGCTAACCTGACGCCTTTTCAAGATTTCCTGTTAGGACGATCGGCCGCAAAAAAAGAACTGATTCTGAATGTTATCATGCTGGTGCCTTTCGGTGTGCTTTATCCGTTGATTAAACCAGTCCGTTGGTGGAAGACGGTATTGGTAGCTTTTGGCTTCAGTTTGGCGATTGAAACATCGCAGCTGCTGATGAGTATTTTCTTAGTCAGTTCGCGTGCTTTTGATGTTACGGATCTTATTACCAATACGATAGGGGCGTTGTTAGGCTGCCTGTTCAGCTATCCATTTCTCTTCTTTTGGAAACGGTATAAAAAATAGGCGATTAATGATCGCCTATTTTAATTTCAGCATGCTCCACAAGCCAATGTCTTCATAACCTAAAGCCTTATAAATACGTCCGGCGGAGGGATTGTTATAGAACAAACAAGGGATTTTACCTTCAGCAAGCAGTTCATTGCTGAGTTTGGTTATACACATTGACGCATAACGCCGATTACGGTAAGCTGGCAGTGTTCCGACTCCGACAACCATGGCCATACCATCGCATTCGGCAGTAGCCGAGGCTATACTGACTGCCAGATTATCTTTAAAAACAGCGACACTTCGGCCGGTTTTTGTTTTAAAAGCGACTTGCAGCGATTCCAGTTCGTTACCGGTTTGACCAAAAATCAATGCCTGCGTAGCGGCAATCAGCGGCAGCTGATCATATGCAGGGGAATCGGCACCAGCCGTTTTAACCATCTGATTCGCTTTCGTCATTTTTGCGAAATAGCAGTCTTCCCTTTTGACGGCCGGAAGGTCTTTTAACTGATCAATAATCTTAGCAGTACCGCTGATAACACGCGTGCCGTGCTCCTTGAGTTTCGCGGTAATAAAAGCCAAATCAAGCTGACCGCTATATGAGCACAGAACCAAAGAATCGCGCCAAAACAGATAAACGGCCTGAATTGAGGTTTCCTTACTCATGTAAACATGCAGAAAAGCGGTGGTGAAACCGAAGTTCTCAATATCACCGATGATAAATAAGTTGATCACACGGTCCTGATTAAGATAAGCCATTAACTCCTGACGATGTTCTTCATTACATGGGATAATCATCACAATACTCCTTATTGATTAATATATAGAATAAGATTTATCTAACGAATTTGCAAGCCGCCTCGTCAAATTTGTGTTCAGACAGCTGCGACATAATCATAACAAACAGCATTGACATTCAGTGTCTATATGACTAAAATAATATATATAGTCAAAGAAGGTGTAATATGCCAAGATCTTTTACCGATAGTGAACGTGCTTATCTTCAACAACGATTGCAGGATGAGGCGCTTAATTGTTTAGTGCTTTATGGTGTTAAGAAAACGACTGTTGATGAACTGGTTAAACGCGTGAAGATGCCAAAGGGGACATTTTATCTTTTTTATCCATTTAAAGAAGCTCTTTTTTTTGAGGTGATCCTTCAATACCATGATAAGGTACAGCAAAGACTGCAGAATTTACTGGCGGAAAACACGTTACCGCCGACGATTGATTCTTTAACGGAATTACTGTTGAAAATGTATCAAGAAGCGGATAGTGATTTGCTGCGCCGGCTGCTGACTGGTGAGGATTTGGAATTGATCATCCGGAAACTGCCGCCGGAGATGACGCAGGAACATCTCGAACATGACGATTTCAGTATCAGTCAGCTGCTGGCTCAAATACCCGGAGCGCAGAAGGCTAACGCTGAACTATACAGTGCCGCTTTTCGAGCTGTATTTCTGATGCTGCTGCATAAAAAAGAAATCGGAGAAAGTTTTATGGATGAGACGATGCGCTTATTGATCAAAGGTTTAATGATCCAGCTGTTTCATGGTGATCACAATGATTAAGGTACAAGATCTATCTTTCAGTTATACGAGAAAACCATTTATCGAACATTTAAATTTTACAGTTGGCGAAGGCGAAATATTCGGTTTTCTTGGACCTTCCGGGGCCGGTAAAAGCACCTTGCAGAAGATTTTAGTTGGCATCATCAGCGAATATACGGGAAACGTTACAGTCAACAATGTTGATTTACGGCAGCATCAGGCAAATTTCTATGAAACCATCGGTGTTGATTTTGAATTTCCGACGCTTTATGAAAAACTGACCGGACGTCAGAATCTGCTTTTTTTTGCTTCCTTGTATCAGCATCACTTGGATATTGCTGAATTATTCGCCATGGTGGACTTGACTGAAGCGATAGATCAGCCGGTTCAGGCTTATTCCAAAGGCATGAAGACGCGGCTTAATTTTATTAAAGCGCTTGTTCATGATCCCCAGACGATTTTTCTGGATGAACCGTTATCCGGTTTAGATCCGAATAATGCCCGCCGTATGAAAGAAATCATTCTCAAACTCAAAACGCGGGGTAAAACGATCATTCTGACAACGCATAATATGTATGACGCGTCCGAACTTTGCGATCGAGTCGCTTTTATTGTCAAAGGGTCAATCAAGGCACTTGATACGCCGCCGAATCTGATCATAAAAGGACGCCGGTTAAAGCTTAATTATACTTTTCGACAAGCTGAGCAGGATCAGCAGCGCAGCACGATGATTGATGAGACGGCGGATGATGAAATACTGTTAAACCTTCTGCGGCAGAATCGGCTGATCACGATACACAGTGACGAGCCGACGCTTAATGATGTTTTCGTCAGCTTGACCGGAAGCAATCTGCAATGATGAACCGCTTAATAAGGCTGATAAGCCATGAGCTCAGTCTGCAATATCATTACGGATTTATCTTGTTATATCTGTTCTTATCTTTGATATATATCGCGTTAATTCGTGCTGTTTCCAGTGATTGGCAGCCAAAACTGACTGTTCTGCTGATCTTTTCCGATCCGGCTGCGATGGGGCTTTATTTTATGGGTTCAATGGTCTTGTTCGAGAAAAATGAAGGGGTCATCAATCAATTGGCCGTCGCACCGATCACGGTTCAGGAATACATCGTTGCGAAAGTATTGTCCGTTTCGCTGATTGGCAGTGCCGCTGCCGTATTGATCGGCCTATTATCCGGCGGTTTATTGCTTAATATTTATCAGCTGATCGGTTTGCTGATGACCTGTCTGTTTTTTTCTTTGTTTGGTCTATTAATTGCGGTCAATGCACCAAGTCTGAATCGTTTCTTACTTAATAGCGTCCCGGTTGAGCTGTTTATCAGTCTTCCGGCGATGGCTGTTCTCTTCGGTTATGATGCCGCCTGGCTGAGTTTTCACCCGGGCGTGCTGATCATGCGCATTTTCTTGGCGGATCGTTGGATCTTGCTATGGCTGATGTTCTTGGCCGGATGGCTTTTACTGGTATACTGGCTGGTGCTAAGGAGCACTAATCGGATGTTCAAGATATTAGGCGGTGTCCGTTTATGAAGGCGATGATTGCCGCTGTTCGGATGCTGGTTACTGCTATCTGTCAGGATCGTTTATTGGTACTGATTGCATCAGCACCTCTATTAGCCATGTTATTCTTCCGTTTTGGTCTGCCGCTGGCTGATCAGCAGCTCGAATTATATTTTCATCAATCACTTTCGCCATATTATCTGGTCTTTGATCTGGTCTTGGCGGTTTTGCCGTCATTTATGAACTGTTTTATAGCCGCAATGGTCATTCTGACGGAACGCGATGACCATACGATGATCTATTATCTGATCACTCCGCTTGGCCGCTTGGGCTATTTGATTTCGCGGTTGGTCTTTCCGGCAATGCTGAGCATTCCGGAAACGCTGCTGATCCTGCTGATTGGAAATATCAGCGGGCTTTCGGTCATTCAAGCTTTTTCGGCTTCTATCTTAGCTGCAATGATGAGTATCTTGCTTACGCTTCTTATCGTGGTGTATTCGCGCAATAAAGTCGAAGGCATGGCTGTAGCTAAACTGAGCGGTATGCTTTTGGTCGGATTATTCGTGCCTTTTTTTATCCATGATCAGTTTGCCTATATTTTCAGCATCCTGCCATCTTATTGGCTGGCGCTGCTGTTTATGGAACAGAATCTTTTAAATCTGATACCTTATTGCGGATTGCTGCTGGCAGCATACCGCTGGCTTTACCGCCGTTTCAGCCGGCAGTTCAGCGAATGATCGGTAAATAAAAAAAAGCTTAAGCCTTAAGGCCTAAACACTTGATGTAAAGTGGTGGTTCCGGTCGGAATTGAACCAACGACACGTGGATTTTCAGTCCACTGCTCTACCAACTGAGCTACGGAACCATTTGGTTGCGGGGGAAGGATTCGAACCAACGACCTCCGGGTTATGAGCCCGACGAGCTACCAGACTGCTCTACCCCGCGATATATTTTCGGATTAATAGATGTTTTTTAAATGGCGGAGGAACTGGGATTCGAACCCAGGCGCCGGTCGCCCGACCTACCGGTTTTCAAGACCGGACCCTTCAACCACTTGGGTATTCCTCCATTTTTTAAAGATGGTGGACCCTGTAGGACTCGAACCTACGACCAACCGGTTATGAGCCGGTAGCTCTGACCAACTGCGCTAAGGGTCCGTACTTTCGAATTGGTAGCGGAAGTGGGACTCGAACCCACGACCTTTCGGGTATGAACCGAACGCTCTAGCCAACTAAGCTATTCCGCCATTTTAACGGTGGCTATGCGACCTAACACGGTACCGTCTAATGGCATGTTGGTCACTGCCTGTTCATTATAACACAAAGTATATTTATAAACCAACATAAAAATAAACAAATTTTCAAAAAAGTCTTTAATATCATTTTGCCGGCATACAAACTGAAAAGCCGGCAATGCAAGATAGTAAAACTCAAATATAACAGATAATTTATTATGATTTGAGCCGTTACTACAGTTGATATTATTATCTATTTGCGCTTTTTGTCAAGAAGGAATATTATTAAAGTGAAGAAAAAGCTATTAATCGGAGACTGCCAATGACGAAGAAAAGCTTATTCATTATCATTCTATCATTATTAATGCTGACATGCGTCGGCTGTGCTGCATCTGAAAATGATTCGGTAACCGACGGTGCTGACACAGTCACGCCGGCTGATGATTTTAATGCGGATGAAATTACTGTCGAAAAAGTTGATTATTACCGAATTTTAATCAAGATAACTGCCAATGAGCAAGTCACATATTATACGATCCTAAAAGGCAGCACCGGTTGGGTTTATTTAGTCGGTACCGCGGATGGCAGTACCGGTTATATGTATGCGGATGAAGGGAATAAGTACTATTTCGTCGATACAGCATCTCAGCTCTTAACCTTACTGAGCGAAGGTGACAGTCAGCTAGCCGATACTGAGACAGTTGATGACATATTTTCCGCTTTTCTGATGGATTATTCTGCTTATACCGCTGATTTTACGAAAGTCGGCTCGGATATGGTGATCGGCCGAAATTGTCTTGTCTATGAATTCACTTTTACTGAAAATAACGCAACCGTTACAGCGCTCTACTATCTAGATGAACAAATCGGCATTGCTTTAAAATATCAGATTGAATCAGTCAGTAACGGCAGTACCGATCTGGTTTCTTGGGAAGTCACGGAACTGTCCGTCAATGATCAGGATTTACAGCCTTATCTTGATTGGCCGGTCGAATTAAATAAATAAAGAAAGGAGCAGAAAATGTCGATTTTTGATAAGATTGGCGAGGGAGTCAAAAACCTCACCGAAAAAGCTAACGATGTTGTTGAGATAACCAAAATATCAACGAAGATCGGTGCTGAAAAGAATGTGATTACCACGCTTAAGACCAGGATGGGTGAAATAATCTGGGAGCAGTACCAAGCCGGAAAAGTCCTTGATCCGGCTATGCTAGAAAGCTGTGAAAAGATCAAAGAATCACTGCTGGCTATTGATAAACTGGAAGCCGAGATAAATCGAATTAAAGGCGAATGTGCTAACCAGCTATGTAAGAACTGCGGGGCTGAAATAAAAAAAGATGCTAAATTCTGCTTGAAATGCGGAACGCGAGTCACAGAAGAGGAAGACAAACAATCAGCCGCGACAAAACAATGTCCGGCCTGCAATGCCTATCTGACGCCGGATGTTAAATTCTGTCCGGAATGCGGTTATCAGTTTGATGACAAAGAAGTCGAATAAACCAGCTTTACGGCTGGTTTTTCTATTTGAAAATCATCAGATTTTTAACGAAACGCATATAATCATCATAACTGCTGATCTTGCGATAAGCCTCCAGCCATTCTTTGGATGTAAAGATTCGAATGAGCGTCTGAAAAAGCATTTTAAATAACTCTTTGTCTTTTTCCTGGATGACGAGTAAGAGAACAATATTGATCGAATTATGATCCCACTGGTAATTATTCGGGAAAATTCCAACCCCGATACAAGTTTTTATACCGGAGGTGTTTAAGGTGTGAGGAACCGCCAGTGATGAGTAAGCCGTTGAGGAAAGCGTTTCCCGAATAATGACATCTTCGATGAAGGAAGCCGGAACATAATGTGCATCAATCAGTTTGTGACCGAGTATTTTAATGATCTGATTTTTATCGGCATCCGGATTGTGGAAAATTTCGAAACATGCCGGATTAAAGAGCCGAAATAAAGGTTCATTGCTTTTAATCTTTTTTTTCATATTGACCATTTCAATCGTTTGTTGAATATTCTTCAAATCTTGATCATTGATAAACGGCGTTATCTGAATTGATTCGGCTTCAGAAGAAACGGTTAAGCTCTGAGTAGATAAAATTATTTCAAACGGCTGACTGTAATCGATTTCGGATTCATCATTGCAGGCATCAATGATTAACAGCGAGTTATAGAAATTTTGATATAAACGATTAATAATATAATCTTTCAAATTATAATATTGCGGAATAATAAGGATGGCCGTGCATTTTTCATGACTATCTTTGTCAATTGACATGCCGACATGCAGAGCAATATAGGAGATCTCATGTTCATCGAGTAATAATGCTGGATAATGCTTATGAATAATATCGGCGATATAGACGGATACTTCAAAGACTAATGGGTAAGAATCCTTAATATTCTTGAGCAAAGGATTCCGATTTGATTTCTTCTGTGTGTTAAGCAGTTGACTAAGATGCAGGGAAAAACGAATGATAAAATCATCCGTATTCAAGTTGATCGAGTATTCATGCAGCACTTTAACTGTTATTGATTCGACGAATCCGATTATATTTCCGTCAACAAATTTCGATAGATCGTTTAGAGTTGTGTTTTTATCAAGTATTTGCTTGGTGTTGATGGCAATCAAAGGTGAAATCGCGTAAATTTCACTATCGTCAATAACGGTTCCGGTTATTGTCTCCAGTTCTCGAAAAAGTTGCCAAGTAATTTGTCCGTAAATCGTGTTGTCAACGACCGTTGCGGAATTATTAGATTTCAGCAGACGGTTAGCTGAAAGCCGATCCAGCATAATACATAAATGGAGCACTAAATCTGTTATGCCGAAATCATCAATCGATAAATTAGCGGCAATAATTTTCTGCAGAATAATTTTTCGGATGGAAAAGACATTGTATTCCGGAAATACGCTGTTCAGAATATTAAAATTCAATAAACCATCTTTTACTTCATTATAGATAATATCACTCATCAATTTCCTTATTCGGTTTTCCGCACCTTCAATCGATATCTGATCTTTTTTTCGACACAGAATGAGTTCGTATCGATCAAGATGTTTTTTCAGAGCCGACAAATCATTGTTCAAGGTCGATTCGCTGACAAACAGACTCTCCAGTAAATCATAGAAACTGATCTCGTTATTTGCGATAATCAAACGCTTAAGAATATACTCTTGGCGTTTCTCGGTGGAATCACTATCAAAACGCTTGTTCTTATTATCAATTAGGTAAGAACGCACATAATCGCGGAACGCTAGGCTTAAGCAATAACCTTTAGGAGAAGACAGGACAATATCGTTTTTTTGATTGATATTTTTGACGATATTGCGGATTGTACGTACAGATATCTGAAAAATAGATGCGATTTCATTTGATGAAATCCATCCGTTTTTATTAAGCAGGTACTGCAAGATGAGTAACTCGTTGTTCATATATCTCCTATTGTAAGATGATATACTCCTACAACTATATTTAAAACAAAAATCTGCAATTTTGATAGTCAAGTGATTGCATATTAACTGTGCAAATCTTGATTTGATGTCAGCTGATCGGTTGGCGATAATGGAAATGTGAGGTGGGAATATGCGCGTTAGTGATCTTCTAGAAAAAGGTTTTTACTTCAAATGTCATGTTGATGATTCAAGTGAATTATATACATATATCAACCAGGTATTAGTAGATTCAGAATATGTTGATGAACGTTTCCTGCAGGCAATCCAGAAAAGGGAACAAGATTTTCCGACAGGGATCAAAACAGCGAAGATGGGAATCGCTCTGCCACATGTTGATGCTGATTATATTAAAGCGAATGCCTTGCTAATCTGCACTTTGGATCCGGCGGTGGAGTTTCGGCGGATGGATGATGTCAAAACAAAGATTGATGTCTGGATTGCTTTTATTCTCCTGATTAAAGATCCGCACATCCATATTGATGCGATTTCACAGTTAACATCGGTTTGGCAATCCGAGAGAATCCTGCAAAGCATCTATCAAGCTTCAACGAAAGCCGAAGTGATGAAAATCATCCGGGAAGCGGGGTTATAGATATGTTAAAGAAAATTATGGATTTAGCTGATCTAATCGGAGTTTCTTCTCAGGAACAACGGGTTGCGAGTTATCTGATAAATCATATTCCAGCCGCAAAGTATGATATCAATACAGATAATCTCGGCAATTTAGTAGTCTCATCTAAGCTTAATCGGCCTGATCAGCGAAATGTGCTGCTCTTTGCGCACATGGATGAAATCGGTCTGATTATTCGCCAGATCAATGATAAAGGCTTTCTTTACTTCGAAAGGCTTGGCGGGGTTAATACACAGATTCTTCCCGGAACGCGGTTCAAACTTGACGGAATGAAAGGCTTTGTCAAAGGAGTGATTGGTGTTCAAGCTCATCACTTCATGTCTCCGGAGCACAAAATGATAATTCCAGCCCTAAGCGAGCTTTATCTTGATATCGGGGCTTCTTCAAAAGATGAAGTACTGGCAAGCGGTATTGATGTCGGTTCCTTGGCAGCATTTGATGCCTGCTGTGAAATTAAAGCGGATAAATATCTGTGCGGTAAGGCATTAGATAACCGCATGGCTGTCGGCGTTCTGCTGGAATTGATTGAAAACCTGGCTGATCAGCTGTTTTCTTTCAATTTGTTCTTTTGTTTTCCGGTCATGGAAGAATTTAATATCCGTGGCTTAATGCCGGTAATTCGGAAAATCAAACCGGACATCAGCATTGGAATCGATATCACACCGGCTTGTGATACACCTGATTTACACTATAACGATATTAAGTTGAATTCCGGTCCAGCCATTACCTGCATGAATTTCCACGGTGGCGGAACTTTAGCTGGTGTATTGCCGGATCAGGATTTGTTTAGGATGATCGTTACTGAAGCTGCCAATCAACAGATTACTCTGCAGAAAGAGGTTGCGCCCGGCGTTATTACGGAAAATGCCTTTGCATTGTTTGAGAATGAAAATGGTATCAAGGTTGCGAATTTATCGATTCCAACCAGATATACACACACACCCTTTGAAACGGCCGCAATAAGTGATATTCAAAACCTGTATCAGGTTTTGGAGAGAGTATTAAAAAGGGGATTAGGCGATTTGATGGGGAAAGGAGGATTTAGGTGAAAACGATAATTGTGGCTTGTGGTTCAGGGATCGCTACTTCAACTATTTTGAATGCAAAACTGGAGGAATTGCTTAAACGGCATGGAATTGATCATCGGTTGATTCAATGCAGTTTAAACGAATTAGATTCCTATCTCAGCGAAGCGGATCTGATTGTCAGTTCAATGCAGATCATGCGCGAACTGCCAGTACCGAAATTATTAGGAATAGCTTATCTTACAGGAATCGGTGAAGAAGAATTAAATCGAAAGATAATTGAAAGTTTACTAAAATAAAGGAGGAAATTTATGGAATTAATTCAATCTGTATTCTCAACAATCAGTGGTTTGGGCAACTACATCATGATTCCGATTATGATTTTTATTGTTGGTTTGCTGGTTCGATGCAAACCGGAGAAAGCTCTGAAAGCGGGGTTGACGGTCGGGATTGGTTTAATTGGCTTAGATTTGGTTATGGGTTTAGTCTGGACCAATATCAGTCCGGTTGCAAATTTGCTGGTTGAAAAATTCGGTCTAGAACTAACAACGATTGATACCGGATGGGCCACGGCAGCCGGTTTGGCTTTTTCGACATCGATCGGAGCTTTTATCATTCCATTCATCCTAGTTGTCAATATTGCACTGCTGTCAATTAAAGCAACTAAAACAATGAATATTGATATTTGGAACTACTGGCATTACGCTTTCAGCGGTGCTGTTGTTTATCTGCTTACGAATAATCTTATCTTCGGCTTTACGGCGGCTGCTGTTCATTGTATTGTTTCGCTAATCATTGCCGATCGGACCGCCAGTCAGGTTCACAAGGAGATGGGACTGCCGGGTATTTCCATTCCTCAAGGTTTTGCGGTTACCGAATATCCGATCTTTATGGCACTGGATCGACTCTATGATCTGATTCTGCCAAGATCAAAGGCAGTAGAAGCTAGCACTTTAGAGAAGGTCTCCAGCAATAAACTGTTGCTGATTCTAAAAGATCCGATCTACCTAGGTCTGCTCATCGGTTCGGTTTTAGGTTTCATCGTTGGTTATGATGTCAAAAGTGCTTTGACGGTTGGTATTTCAATGGCAGCATTAATGTTCTTGTTGCCTCGGATGGTTAAGGTTTTAATGGAAGGTTTGTTGCCGATCAGTCAAGCTGCGAAAGAACATATGTCGAAACGTTATCAGGGTCAGGAAATCTATATTGGGATGGACTCGGCAGTTTTGTTAGGTCATCCGACGACGCTGGCAGTTGCGCTGTTATTAATTCCAATCACACTGGTTTTGGCAATGATTCTGCCGGGGAATACCACCCTGCCGCTAGGTGATTTGGCTGCGACAGCTTACTTTGTTTCGATGGCTTCCGTTATTCATAAAGGTAAATTCGGACGGGTACTGATCAGCGGCACAATCATGATGGGTATTGTCTTATTGATTGCTTCTTTCTTTGCACCGCAATTAACCCAGTTTGCTATGGCCGGTGCGATTGCCATTCCGACCGGAGCTGCGCAAATTACAGCATTATCAGCGGGTAATTTATTCGCTTTAGTTTTATTCTGGTGTTTCAAATTAGGTTGGATCGGTCTTGCCCTGGTGCTAGCGGCAACAGGCGTACTGGTTTATCTGCATCGCATGTATTTAGCTAAACAAGTTAAAGAATTTACTGAATAAAAAGGAGAAATATAAACATGTGGATTGAAGATCTTTTTCATACAAAGAAGTCGATTATTGCCATGCTGCATCTGAATGCTTTGCCTGGTGATCCCTATTACGATGAATCACGGGGGATTGACGGTGTCATTGAAGATGCCCGTCGCGATCTGAAAGCGCTGCAAAACGGTGGCGTCGATGCGGTAATGTTCTCCAATGAGTTTTCTTTACCATATTTGACAGATGTCCGATGTGAGACAGTCGCAGCCATGGCATACATCATTGGAAATTTAACCCCCGAAATTAAAGTTCCTTTCGGAGTTAATGTCTTGTGGGACGCAAAAAAATCTTTGGATCTGGCTAAAGCGGTTAAAGCATCGTTTGTCAGAGAAATCTTCACCGGTGTTTATGGCAGTGATTTCGGGATTTGGAATACGAATGTCGGTGAAACAATCCGTCACCAGCGGAATATCGGCGCTGAAAACATCCGATTACTTTTTAATATCGTACCGGAGGCGGCAGCGTATCTTGGAGATCGAACGATTGAAAGCATCGCTAAATCGACAGTGTTTAACAATCGGCCAGATGCCTTGTGCGTTTCTGGTCTTACTGCTGGTACCGAAACAGATTCAGCGATCTTGAAAAGAGTTAAAGATACGGTAAAGGATACCGTGGTTATTGCCAATACAGGGGTAAAGCCATCGAATGTAGTTGAACAGTTGAGCATTGCTGATGCGGCAGTAGTTGGAACGACTTTTAAATTGGAGGGAAAATTTGAAAATCATGTTGATGAGAACCGAGTCCGATCCTTTATGCACATCGTTGAGGAATTCCGAGGTCGCTGATTCATGAAAGTAGTGCCCTCAATTGCTTCGGGGAATTTGGTTAATATCGAACATTCCATTATGCAACTTACAAAGAAATTCGATAATCTACATATCGATATTGAAGACGGCAACTTTGTGCCTAATCTGACATTTGGGATTAAAACGCTTAAAGCTATTCGGCAAATAACGGACCTGCCGTTCTCGGTTCACTTGATGGTGACGAATCCGGACCAGTATCTGGAAGATCTTTATCGGCTGAAATGTTCACATATCTTTGTTCATGTCGAGAGTTCACCGTATTTAATTCGTTATCTAAGCGCCATCCGCCAGCATCAGATTAAAGCTTGCATTGCCTTGAATCCGATCTCTGATATCCGTCTTTATGATTACCTTCTTGATGAAATAGATGCTGTTCTGTATCTGACCAGTGAAATCGATGGCAAGGGGGAACGGTTTCAGCCGCGGATTGTCAGCAAGATGAAAGCACTGCCGGAAAAAGAGTGTTGGGTTGATGGCGGAATAGATCAAAACATAATGGTTCAGCTTCCGCCGTTTGTTGATTACGCGGTGATGGGCCGAGCAATCTATAATCCTCAATAATAATCATATACCCCTAAGAGGGAACTCAAGGGGGTTTTTTTAATCAGCAGCCGTATATCTGGTTGGGTCATTATCACGCATCAGACAAAATCTTCGTGTATAATGAAAATATATTGATTAATTAACAAGGAGCAATTTATGTCAAAAATGCCAATAATTTTTATTGGACACGGTTCGCCGATGAATGCGATTGAAAACAATCGTTTTACGGAGAAATGGGAAGCGATGGGGCAGGTCCTGCCGACACCGAAGGCTATCCTAGCGGTTTCGGCTCATTGGTATACTAATGGCTTAAAGATCATGGATAATGAGCATCCGAAAATGATCTATGACATGTATGGTTTTCCAGATGAATTATATCAGCTTGTTTATTCGGCTCAAGGTTCGCCGCACTTTGCCCGTCGCGTTAAGGAATGTCTGAGCCTGCCGGCGGTTATGGATCAGAGCTGGGGATATGATCATGGTGCTTGGTCGGTTTTGCGGAGGATGTTCCCCCATGCGGATATTCCGGTTTTTCAAGTAAGTGTTAATCGTATCGCAAGTCCAAAGGAGCATTTTCGCTTGGGACAGGAATTGGCGGTTTTGCGTCAGGAAGGTGTTTTGATTTTCGGCAGCGGTAATGTCGTACACAATTTAGGACGGGTTGATTGGTCCGTATCCGCCGGTCTGCCGTGGGCAGATGAATTTGACGAATATGTTAAGGCTAATATCGTAACACGGAATTATGACCGCGTGATTGCCTATGAAAAGGCTGGACCTTCAGCTCAGTTAGCCTTTGGGTCCCTTGATCATTTTGCGCCGCTTTTGACAGTTTTAGGGGCTGCGGAACGTACTGATCAGATCGTGGTTTTTAATGAGGAACGCATCATGGGTTCTCTATCTATGACAAGTTACTTATTTCAATAAGGAGGCTCAATGCAAGCTAGAACAATTAAACAAATGGTCAGCGGGAGACAGACGACGGATGGAGCCGGCGTTGTTCTGACCAGAGTCTTGGATAATCAGACAACCGCACAGTTTGATCCGTTTTTAATGCTAGATTCCTTTGATTCGGTCAATCCTGAAGACTATCTGCCGGGGTTTCCGACTCATCCGCATCGCGGGATTGAGACGATTACCTATCTGGTATCCGGATCGATTGCGCATCAGGACAGTTTAGGTAACCGCGGAGTTATCAATGCCGGTGACAGTCAGTGGATGACTGCCGGCAGTGGGATTTTACACCAGGAAATGCCACAGCCTTCTTCAAGAATGCTGGGCATTCAATTATGGCTTAATCTGCGCCGTACGGATAAGATGAAAGCTCCGCATTATCTGACAATCACCAAGGAGATGATTCCGGTTGCTGAAGAGCCGGAGGTCCGCATTCATGTCATTTCCGGTACCTACCGCCAAATCAAGGGCATTACTCCTTTGTATCTTTATACGACAATTTTGGATATTGAACTGCACGAGCAGGCCGTTATGGAATTAAAAACACAGAGGGAAACAACCTGTTTTGTGTTTTCCCTAGAAGGTTCTTGTCTGGTTGACGACCAGCCGGTTACAAAGAAAACGGCCGTACTGTTAACGCATGGCGATTTTGTGAAACTGGCGTCAGTGAATAACCGGCCGGCGCGTATATTGTTTTTTGAAGCTCCGGCCATTCATGAGCCAATTGCCTGGGGCGGTCCAATTGTTATGAATACCAATCAGGAATTACAGCAGGCCTTTGCGGAACTGCGCAGCGGCGACTTTATCCGTCATCGTTAATTCAGATCTTGATCGGCAGCTGAATCTCGGTCTGATAACCGGTCGCTGAACGTTTGCTGGGACGATAATGTTCCCGCGGGCTGCCATTTAACCGCCAATGCTGCTGCTTGGCATAATTAAAAAGTGCGTTATACAGCGGCCGCAGCTGCTCGGGACGCTCTTCTGTAAACAGATAAAGGACTTTACTAGCCGGAATGATCTTGAAGATCAGCCGTCTTTTTTCGAGCGGCTGTTCAGTGATGATACTCCATAGTTCCAGCTCATAGTCTGTCTGTCGATATGCATCAACGAAGAAAACAGTATAGAAATCAATTGCCTTGCATTTTAACCGTATCAGTTCGGTCTGCATGTTTTCGGTAAACTGACTGATTAGTTCATCATGAAAAAGGCTCACGGCATGATGATCAGCCAGAACGGTCATTTCCGGAACTGTTTTTTGTTTGATCTTTGTCAGGTAAGGCAGTGTTTCAAGAGTCATAAGCGTCTGGCTGATTAAGCGTGAAACCGTATCGCGGTTAAACGGCATTACTTTGCGATGATAAGGAAAATAGAGCAGATTTGACCACAGAACCTCGTAACCGCCGGCATCATATTCCGTCTCATTAGCCAGGTAACTGGTACATCCGTTTGTGTAGCCGTTAAAGAAAACCAACGGATTGCCGCTTGCGGCCATTATTTCAAGCGCGGTGTCAGCCATTGTTTCATTCGCTGTCCCGCAAAGACAGCCGTTATTAAGATAGAAATATTGGATTTCGACCGATTGAGACTGCGTTTTCAGTTGTTGCTGATGTAAAGATGCGACTTCTTTCAGCCATGCTGTCGGATCGATACCCGCTTGATTTCTAGCTTCTTCAGCGATTTGCTTTGCTTGTGCCTCGGTCGGAACATCGGCATTGAAAACCAGTTCTTCGCTGTACATCGCAATATTGATGTTATCATCGGTACGGATTGTTTCAACGATCGGGACGGCTGCCTCGCAAATTGTGTCAGCCATTTTATCCAATGCTGCCTGGCTTTGTCGGAAATCCTGCTGTATCCTTTTGGGATCAGGATCCTGTTGGGAGATCAGATGCGCGTTGATTTCCAAGTAAACGGCATTATCCTGCTGATAAAGCGGACGAATGTCTCCCGCAGAGCCTTGAATCATCATGATCGGACAATGAAGCAGGGCAGTTAAGTGCTGACGTGTCCGACCGAAATAATCAGCCGATAATCGATAATTATCACTGGTCAGCACATTCGCATGTGCCGAGACGCGCATGACCAGCAGCTTCAGCTGATTCTGCTGATCGGTGATTTTCAGGATGCCTAATCGATTATCCGTTTTACCGGTTTGTCGGCGGTTTTTTCCGATCACGGCTTCAGTCAGTCCCCAACCGGCTTTTACTATCTGTAGATTTCGGCAGGCCTCTTGAAGTGTTAATTCAGCTTGATCACAAAGCATCTGATAATAAGCCGTTTCAGTATAAGCGTTCGGAGCGGAGTGGGTGTGCGAAAAACAGATCATAACCTGATCAATGCTGATTTTTAAATAACCAGCTAGTATCAGCCGCAGGTGGCGGCTTTTCTCGATGGTAAATCCTAAGCTGTCTATTGTGACTAAAACCTGAAAACCGGCCATCTTGAAAACAGCGATCTGAATCATCAGCGGATCAAGCATTCCTTGCGAACGGTTACTGATCCGGTCAAAACCAATCATGTCCACCGGATAATCCGGCATAATTGCTTTTTCGGCAAATCCCATCATAGAATATTTCATTTTTCAGCTTTCCGGCTTATGTTTGTGCTGTCATTTCAGCTGAAGACACAATTGAAAATAGTATCTTACATTTCGTTAATTAATATCATATCATATTACAAAGATTGGCGCCTGTCAGCTGATAATCATAATAAATTCGGCTGTTCTTGACCCTGTGTTCAGTTAACCTTCATGAACGGCAAATAAAATATGAACAGATTAGGAGGTCAATATGACACAAAAGATTGCATTAATACCGGCTTTTGAGCCGCAGAATGTCTTGATTAAATTAGTTGACCAATTAGCCAACGAAAACTACCGCGTTATTATTGTTGATGATGGCAGCGGAAAAAACTATAAAGATATATTTGACAGTTTAAAATCGATGGCGGAAGTAGTTACCCATACCCGTAATTTAGGGAAAGGCTGTGCTATCAAAACGGGATTGACATATATTAATAATCATCTGACTGGCGACTATATCGTTGTAACGCTTGATGCGGATGGTCAGCATAAAGTGCAGGATGTTGAAGCTGTCACTCAGCAGGCAATCAAGAAACGCGGTGAATTAGTTTTAGGAACCAGATGTTTTAAAAATGAGGTTCCGCTGCGCAGCCGCTTTGGCAATACAATCACACGGCTGGTCTTTTATTCGGCGACCGGGGTAAGGGTCAGTGATACACAAACCGGCTTGCGGGCTTTTGATAATACGCTTCTGCCGTTTATGCTGACGATTAAAGGTGATCGTTATGAATACGAAATGAATGTTTTATTGGAAAGCACAAAAGCCAAGATTACAATGGCAGAAGTACCGATTGAAACGGTTTATTTTGATAACAACGCCGGTTCGCATTTTCATACGATCCGTGATTCCTTCTTAGTTTACCGTAAAATTCTGGCGTTTGCCGGATCATCAGTGATCAGTTTCATCACCGATTATTTTCTATATACCATTCTTGTTGTACTGACTGGCAGCTGGTCATTGACTGTCAGTATTCCTTTTGCCAATGTCATGGCGCGTGTTGTCAGTGCTTCATTAAACTATTCATTGAATAAGCATTTTGTTTTCCAGAATAAAGACAAGCTGACTAAAACCGCGGTTCAATACTTTCTGCTGGCAGCCCTGATTATGATCGGCAATACGGTTTTATTAAGCCTGATGGTTGACGGGTTGGGAATCAATAAGTATCTGGCGAAACTTGTAACCGAATTATCCTTCTTTATTTTAAGCTGGGCAGCGCAGCGCTATTTGATTTTTAAAGTAACATCACCCAAGCTGAATCCAAATCTCAATAATAAAGAATTATCGTAATCCGAAAAGATTACCAGGCGGTTTTATATGAAGAAAAAACTTAATAAAGTCATCAGTCTGACGTTTATCTATCTGGTTATACTATCCTTATTTACCACCTATGTGCTGCTGGATACCTTTGTGATTCAACGTGCATATCAGGTTGTTAGTAACACTAATTCAGCCAATGTGATTGATACCAGCCAGCAGATCGCAACTTCCTTTGATGCTGAAACAGTCTTTAGTGATGAAGTAATCAGTACGGAGACTGCTTATGTCGATGCAAATATCCGCATTACGATCACAACTTACCGGCAGTATGATACGAATATTTATGTAGCTGATATCTATCTGTCCGGTATTCAGTACCTGAGTACAGCTTTAGCTAATAACACTTATGGACGCAACATTACAGCGAAGACTTCGGAAATAGCGGAGGATAATGATGCGATTCTGGCTATTAACGGCGATTATTACGGAGCACAGACGAAGGGCTATGTAATCCGCAACGGTGTGATCTATCGATCAGCCGCTTCAGACGCATCAACCGAAGACTTAGTCATTTATACTGACGGAACAATGGACATCGTCACTGAAGGTTCGACGACAGCTGAAGAATTACTAGCTGACGGAGCCTGGCAAGTTCTATCCTTCGGTCCAGGGCTGATTGATGACGGGACAATTACTGTTTCAACTAGTGATGAAGTTGATAAAGCTATGACAGATAACCCCCGGACAGCGATTGGAATGATTGATACACTGCATTATGTCATGGTAGTATCCGATGGCCGCACCGATGAAAGTACCGGCTTGACACTTTATGAATTAGCAACTTTTATGCAAAGTCTTGGCGTGACAACGGCTTATAATCTTGATGGCGGCGGCTCATCAACAATGTATTTTAATGGCAACATTATTAATAACCCGACGACAACCGGGGAAACAATTTCGGAGCGGAGTGTGAGCGACATTGTCTACATTGGATAAAATTTGGAAGAAACAAAACAGTCTGAAATTAGTTCTGCACTATCTGTATGCGTCAATTTTCTGTCTTTTGTTTAGCGTTGTTTATGAACATTTCAGTCACGGCGTTTATTCGGATTACATGATTTATCTTTGTCTGTTTCCGCTGCTTGGTGGAGTTCTGCCGTTTTTACTCATTTCATTGATCAAACCGCTGTTATTTCCAGGAAAACTACCACGGACTTTCTATCATTTAGGCTTAATAACCTTAACTGTCGGCAGTTGTCTCAGCGGTATCATGGAAATTTACGGAACAGCTACGGACTATATCATTTATTATTGGATAATGGGAACCGTGCTTGGGGTTTTCGGCATCGTGTTTTATCTTTTTTCCGTTTATCATTATTATCATCATCAAGGACGGGACAGTCTGCCTGAATGATGACTTGTATCTGTTGAGCCGGTGTGCTTAAATGGTTACAGATAAAAGAGGGTAAAACTGTGTTATTCAAAGAAACTGGCAATGTGAATTTACCAACAATCATCTTACTGCATGGCGGCGGATATTCGAATTGGTCACTGGCGGCGGTTGCGCAGCTTTTAAAAGCAGATTTCCATGTTGTAACACCGATTATTGACGGGCATGGGGAAGATGGATTATATCGTCCTTTCATCAGTATCAGTGCATCGGCGGATAATCTGCTTGCTTATATTGATCAGAATTATGACGGACATGTCTTTGCGCTAGGCGGATTGTCGCTGGGGGCTCAAATTGTTACGGAGGTATTGGCAAAACGGCCTGCGATTACGTATTATGCGATTATTGAAAGCGCCTTGGTCTATCCTATTAAAAAGCTGACGGATTTATCGCTTCCGATTTATAAAATGAGTTACGGCTTGCTGAATAAACGCTGGTTCAGTAAAGCCCAGTTTAAAATGTCTTTTCTGCCGATGTCATTCTTCGAACAGTATTATCAGGACAGCGTCCGGATGTCTAAGGAATCGCTTGTTAATATGCTGATCAGCAATGGTAATTATGATTTACCTCAGACTATACGTGAAACAACAGCTAAGGTTTTGATTATTGCCGGCGATCAAGAACTGAAAGTGATGATCAAATCAGCCCAGCGGCTTCATCAGACTATTGCAGGAAGCGAGCTTTATCTGGCTGAACATATGCGGCACGGGGAACTGAGCCTTGGTCATCCGCAGCAATTTGTTGAAATTCTAAAGAGTTTCTTTGAATGAAAGTCATTATGTCTTTGTGAGAACAAAGACATTTTTATGTTAATAACATCTAGGCGGGCAACGTTGATTGTTACTGGCCAAATCAGCTAAAAATGAACTATCCGCAGGTATTTGCTGACTTTTCGGATCATTTTTGGTAAAATAAAAATGATATTTGATCAAGATTGACAGCAAACAGCTCATAGATAGCTGTCAGAATAAATAGCTGATCGGACGGATAAGAAGGAGAATTACATGGATGAAATTACCTTTATTCAATTAAAAAAGAATTGTAAAAAACATTGGGATAATACCATATCATCAAAACTTGCGGTCATGGGGGACTGTGCCACACAGCTTCTTTCGACAGCTATAAAAGGCTACGGCTATGAATTTGGTTATGAACTTGAGGTATTGGATATTGATTATGATCAGATAGAAGCCCAGACCAGAGATCAGCATTCAGAGCTGTACCAATTTCTTCCCAAACATGTGCTGATCTATCTGTGCAGTGAGAAATTGTATGAGAATTATTGTCAGACAGCTTTGACTGACCGTCGGCGCTTTGCCGAAATAACTTATGAACGGATCAGCAATTATTGGAAAATGATCAATCAACAGCTAAAAACAAATATTCTTCAGTTCACTTTCATCCAGCAGGATTCTGCAGTATTTGGCAATTTTGCCTATAAAACAGCGGATTCATTTGAATATCAGCTTCAAAAATTGAATATGCTGATGACTGAAGGCTGCCAGCTGGTCAAAAACGTTTATCTGTTGGATTTAAATATTCTGCAAATTGAAATGGGTGTCAATCGATTCCGCGATGCTAAATTGTATTATATTGCTCATATGCCGATGGCTATGGAGGCGTTGCCCAGAGCGGCTAAACTGGTTCTGGATATGATCAATGTCCTGAACGGACGGTTAAAAAAATGTGTCATTTTGGATTTGGACAATACGCTTTGGGGCGGTGTCATTGGGGATGATGGCTTAGAGGGTATTCAGCTTGGTGACCTTGGTATTGGTCATGCCTTCACGGATTTGCAGCGTTGGTTAAAGGAATTGAAGAATCGCGGCATCATTTTGGCGGTCTGTTCGAAAAACAATCTTGAGACAGCGAAAGCACCCTTCCTAAATCATCCGGATATGATTCTGCGGCTCGATGATATATCGATGTTTGTGGCAAACTGGCATGATAAAGCTTCGAATATTCGATATATTCAGGAGACCTTGAATATCGGGATGGATAGTATCGTCTTTCTCGATGATAATCCCTTTGAGCGGGATCTGGTCAGTTCAATGATTAAGGAAATTACCGTTCCGGCTTTACCGGAAGATCCGTCATTATATTTAGATTACCTGAAACGATTACGGCTTTTTGAAACAGCTTCTTATTCTGAAGCGGACCATGAGCGGACAGAACAATACCGAGCGGAAGCGGATCGAGTGATTCTCCAGCAGAATTTTAGCACCTATGACGATTATCTGCGTGGCTTGGAAATGACCAGTATCGTTTGTCCTTTTGATAAATTTCATTATCCGCGGATTGCTCAGTTAACACAGCGTTCTAATCAGTTTAATCTACGGACAATACGTTATACGGAAGCGGAAATTGAAATCTTGGCGCAGCGTCATGATGTCTTTACATTATATTTTGAATTGAAGGATCGTTTCGGAGATTATGGCTTGATCAGCGTTGTGGTTCTTGATATAGTGTCTGCGGAAGAACTATTCATCAGCGAGTGGCTAATGTCTTGCCGGGTACTTAAAAGAGGAATGGAAGAGTTTATCATCAATTCCATCGTCACACTGGCGCAAACGCATGGTTATTCTAAAATTTCCGCGGAATATATTCCAACAGCTAAGAACTTGATGGTTAAAGATATTTATCCGGAAATGGGTTTTACGATAATAGGTGAAAACAAGTATACTATGGATGTCAAGGATTATCAGCTGCATAAAACATTTATTACAAAGGAGTAACAATGGAAAGAAAAATATTACTAGCAGAGCTGAACAGCATATTTTCGGATGTATTTGACAATGAGAATTTGAAAATCAGTGAAACGACAACGTCTGCGGATGTTGAAGGCTGGGATTCATTAGCGCATATTACTCTGATCGCAGAGATTGAAGAGGCCTTCAAGATGAAATTTATGATGAAGGATGTTATTGGCATGAAAAATGTCGGAGAGATGCTTGATATTATCGAAAGAGAAACGGCATGAAAATTCATCATATCGGTTATCTTGTTAAGAAAATTGACAAAGCAATATCCGCTTTTCAGCAGTTAGGGTATTCTTTGGTCACTGAGAAAACCTATGATTCAATTCGAAAGATCAATATTTGTTTTATGCTTAAGGATGGATATCTGATTGAATTAGTATCGCCGGCCTCGGATGATTCGGTTGTTTCCGGACTGATTAGGCAGTATCGTAATGCTCCTTATCATTTTTGTTACTGTTCAACGGATTTTGATGCTGCGTTATCGGCATTAAGTGCTAATGGCTATGTCTGCATCGATGAGCCTTGTCCGGCTCCGGCTCTTGCCGGCAAACGAGTTGTTTTTTTAATGAATCCGTCAATCGGTTTGATTGAATTATTGGAGGAATAAGCGTGTCTTTCTCATCATTAACCTTTTTTGTTTTTGTTTTTTTGCTGTTTCTCGGTTATTATTGCTTACCCAAGAAATGGCAGTGGTTATGGCTGTTAGCCGGCAGCTATCTATTCTATATGTGGACGACGCCTTATTTTGCCTTATTTCTTTTCATGTCAACTTTTTCGACGTGGCTGACAGGTTTAATGATTGGTAAGGCTAATGATAATCAGAAGTTGACTGCCGATCAACAAAGAAAACTAAAACACACCTATATCGTCCTGTGTTTATTTGTAAATTTGGGGATTTTGGCTATTTTGAAATATACAAATCTTTTCATCTACCTGCTTGATCGGTTGGGCGGTGAATTTTCGACAATTGATTGGTTGGTTCTGCCGTTGGGAATATCATTTTATACCTTTCAAAGTCTAGGATACTGCATTGATGTCTACCGCGGTACGGCACTTCCGGAGAGAAGTATATGGCGGTATTCGCTTTATGTTGCTTACTTTCCGCAGATTTGTCAGGGACCAATCGGGGAATATAACGAGGTTGCTCCGCAGTTAAAACAAATTCATGAATTTGATTACCAATCATTTGTTCAAGGTCTGGAGCGCGTTTTATTAGGGTTATTTAAAAAACTTGTGGTGGCGAACCGAATTGCCATCTTGGTCAACGGCATTTATGCCAATTATAATGATAATTCCGGGTTGGTTCTTGCGTATGCGACTTTTTTATACGCGTTTCAATTATATGCTGATTTCTCCGGGTATATGGACATAGCCTTGGGTGTCAGCGAAGCCTTGGGTATCAGATTAGCGGAAAACTTCAAGACGCCGTATTTCGCTTCTTCGATTGCGGACTTTTGGCGGCGTTGGCATATCACTCTGGGAACATGGTTTCGAAATTACTTATATTATCCGTTGCTTAGGTCGCGCTTATTTACCGCTTCAGGTAAAAAAATAGCTAAACTTAGCAATAAAAAGACTTCCAGATTGATAACTTCTGTTTTAGGTTTGGGAATAACATGGCTGCTGATCGGAATGTGGCATGGTTCGTCAGTTCATTATGTTATTTATGGTTTATATCACGGTACTTTTATTATCATGGAAACCTTATTCGGCAGCTTTTATCAGAAAACAAAAAAGTGGCTGAAAATCAGTGATAAAAATATTGTGTGGAGAGCGTTTCAAATTCTGCGGACATTCATGATTGTCTGTTTCGGTTACATTTTTTTCAGAGCATCTTCCATGACGGCGGTATTGACAATCATTAGGAAGATCTTTACTGATATATCATTTTCCGCGGCGGCAATGGAAACATTCTATACCGCAACCAGAGTTTATTTATCGACATTTCAAATTCATATTATTAATTACAGTCTGATATTTCTGTTGCTTATAGAAATCATTGAAGCACGATCCGCTTTGTTCGTTTGGTTTAATAAACAGCCGCTTCTCGTGCGGTGGCTATGTTTGTATCTGCTTATTGGTGCAACGCTTTTTTTAGGTTGCTATGGCAGTAATGATGCTTCAAGCTTTATTTACTTTCAGTTTTGATCAGGAGGATTAGAAATGAAAAAAAAATTCTACATGTTTGTTATGATTCTAATCATGTTGCTGTTTCCTTCTTTATCCTTTTTCGGTAATTTGCTTGCTGTTTCTGTTGGTGAAAATCAAACATATGCAAGTAATAATAATGTTTTTTATAATTTGAAAAAAGAAAGCACGGAAGTTCTTTTTTTAGGCTCTTCTGCGATCGGATACGGTGTTTCTCCAATCACATTATGGCATGAAACTGGTGTTTCGAGTGTATTACGTTGGACAGGCTATCAAAATCCAATGATAATGTATTATTATTTATTGGATTCACTACAGTATCAGTCACCGAAAGTCGTTGTGCTGGATGCCAAAACCTTAACATTTAAAGTCAATGACTTCAATTATAGTTTAGAACCTTACCTGCGTTCAGCGATAGATCTGCTTCCGATGTCCGAAATAAAAAAAGAAGCAATTGAAACAATAGCTGATCTTACGGATAATCATCTGTATACGAAATTAAGTTACTATGTTAAATTTCTGCGTTATAATGGCAATATATCCAACCTAGCATATGTCGAAGATTTATATAATTATGTTTATGGCAATTATAGAATAAATGAATATGATCTAGGTAGTGCAAGTAGCACTAATTTGAAATCTGCTGATTACACGGATATAATCCTTGAAGATGCCATATCAAATTACGATTATGATAAATTGTCATATGATTATTTTGTCAAGACTATTGAGTACTGTCAAAAAAGTAATATTGATGTACTAATTGTCAGCTTTCCAAGTGAAGATTGGGATACTTCAAAACATGAACTTGTAAAAAATATAAGTGACGAGTATGGAATTGATTATCTCGACTATAATGTGAAGGTGAATTTGGATCGTTTAAACTTAGATTTTTCGAGTGATTTTCATGATACTCTTCACCTAAACGTTTATGGTAAAACAAAGCTTACAAAGGATTTAGCGCATTATTTAGCAGCGAATTATGACTTGAGTGATCTACGTAATTCAGACGAGTATGCTGTTTGGAATAGCTGGTATGATGAATTTGCCGCGAAATATTCGCTTCAATGAAGAAAAACGCTGATCGATGATCAGCGTTTTAGATTAATACAGCACTTTACTTAGAAAAGCTTTCGTCCGCTCATTCTGGGGGTTTCCCAATACTTCAGCTGGCGTGCCGCTTTCAACGATTGCACCTTCATCCATGAAAATCACACGATCGCTGACTTCGCGGGCAAACCCGATTTCATGAGTCACGATGACCATTGTCATGCCTTCTTCAGCAAGTTCCTGCATGACCATCAGAACTTCCTTGACCATTTCCGGATCAAGTGCGGAAGTCGGTTCATCAAATAACATAATTTTAGGATTCATTGCTAGGGCCCGGGCGATAGCGACTCGCTGCTTCTGCCCGCCGGATAGTTTACTGGGGTAAACCTGAGCTTTATCTGAAAGTCCGATTCTATTCAATAGCTGCAAGGCTTTTATTTCGGCTTTCTCCGGTGATTGGTTTAGAACTTGGATGGGACCTAAGGTTATGTTCTCAATGACGGTTTTGTGCGGGAACAGGTTAAAGGCCTGGAAGACAAATCCCAATTCTTTTCGTAAGTTCTGCATCTGTTTTTCGTTGTGATAGTCAATTTCCCGGCCATCAACAAAGACTTGTCCCTGATCAGGAATTTCCAATCCGTTGATACAGCGCAGCAGAGTGCTTTTACCGCTTCCGCTAGGGCCGATTAAACAGACAATTTCATTTTCATGAATTTCAAAACTGACCTTCTTCAGTGCTTGGACATTGGGGAAATGCTTATCGATATCAGTAAGTTTAATCATAGAATTTCATACTCTTTTCAACTTGTTTAGCTAAAGTTGACACAGTAAGCGTCATAGCAAGGTAAACTAAAGCGGCCATAAAGAGCGGAATCATATAGTTATAATAATGACTGCCAAGGACTTGGGCTCCTTTTAGAAGCTCTGTCGCTCCAATTGAGGACACCAGTGATGAGTCTTTGATCAGAACAATGAACTCGGATACTAACGGAGGGATGATTCGCTTGAAAGCCTGCGGCAGTATAATCTGCCGCATGATCTTATTATGCGACATGCCTAAGGATTTCCCGGCTTCCCACTGACCTACATCAATTGATTCAATTCCGCTGCGGATTAATTCGGCCGAATATGCACCGGAATTAATACTCATGCCAACGACGCCGGCAATCATAACTTGGGTTGAAAAGGCGAGACCGGCATAATTCGGAATCAGCTGCGGTAACCCGAAGAAGAAGATCATCAGCTGCAGCAGCATCGGTGTTCCGCGGATAAATTCGATATAGAGATTAGCGATTGTACGCAGAAATTTACGCCGGCTGATCTTGGCGGCGGCTGTCAGAGTTCCGAGCAGCGTGCCGATGATCACTGACGCGGTAGCTAACAGAATGGAGTATTTAGCACACTGCACCAGAAATAGCATATTTTCCAGCGTGAAGATCTTAGCGAAAATAGTCATTACTGATTAAACACCCCATTTAGCGACTAGTGTTTCATAATCAGCCGATTCTGTGAACTGTTGAATCAGTTCATTGATTTTATCCGCTAAAAGATCATTGCCGTTTTTAACGATGATTGATACACTTTCATCTAGCAGCGGTTCTTCTAGGATGATATAATCACCTGTGCTTTCATAATTCTGAGCTACCGCTTTATCTGTTACAAAGGCATCGACAATGCCGTTGTTAAGGCTTTCTAAGCCAACCAGCGTATCATTGAAGGTTACGACTTCTTTAACGCCTTCGACGCTGTTAGCGGCTTCTTCGCCGGTTGTGCCTAACTGGGCTCCGATCGTCTTGCCGGTTAAATCGGTCAGTGCTGCAATACCGGAGTCTTTTTTTACAAGTACAACCTGTGAGCTGGAGAGGTAAGGATCTGAGAAGATGACATCTCGGTCAGCATCATAAGTGAATCCACTCAAACCGATATCAACCTGTCCGGTCTGAACAGCGGTCACGATGGTGGAGAATTCCATTTGGGCGAATTCCAGTTCCACGTCTTCATCGAGGTATGTCATCAAGGTATTGATCATGTCAATGTCAAATCCTTCGATAGTTCCAGTCGTAGTTAAAGATTCAAAAGGCGGATAATCAGGGGAAATACCAATGACAATCTTTCCCGGGGTTTTTAACTGATCAGCCCAGGTTGCCGTTGTTTCTGTAATCGGAGTTTCTTCGGTTTGAGCTGAACACCCAAAGAGAGAAACAGCAGTGAATAATACTAATAAGCTCATGAATAGTTTTTTCATATTTGCTCCTTTTCGCTTGAATATAAATAAAAAACGTCTCTTGGAAATTAAGAGACGTTATCAGCGCGGTACCACTCTAGTTGTCTGTCGAATGACAGACCACCTCAATTCGTTAACGCAGATTCACGTTTTACCATACTCAGTTCCGGTAAACATCTAGCAAGTGCGTTTCATTATCCTTTATTTTGTTAAGCTTGCACTCTGTCTTAACTCGCTGGAAAATCGGGGATAACTACTCTCTTGATCAGTGATTTATGTCTGTAATCATATCGCACCTCAGGCGGGTTGTCAACTGTATTTGCTGATTCTCCCAAACTGTGTTTAATTGTTTAAACGATTATTCTATGATAGAATGCTAATGGATCTGTAAAATATAATTAATAAAGGAGATAAATATGACAAATGTTGATCTGCATATGCATAGTATTTATAGTGATGACGGTGAATTTACTGTTCGGGAACTATTTGCGAAAGCTCAAGCGGCGGGTCTGAAGCTGATCTCGATTACGGATCATGATACGGCAGAAGCTAATTATGAAGCGGAAGCAATTGCGGCCGAATATGATATGACATATATCCCGGGAATTGAAGTTTCCTGTGCCTACAAAGATATTGATCTTCATGTGCTTGGCTACGGTATTGATTACCGAAACCCAAAATGGCAGTTGCGCTACCATCAGATTGTTATGGATTATAATAAGATTTTTTATCAGATTGTTGACTTATTGAATGCAGGTTTAGGCGTTCAGCTGGATGCTGAGCAGCTGATCAGCGAAGCCAACGGTAAAATGGTGAACGGCGAGGCTGTCTGTGCCTTTTTACTGAAGAATCCGAATAATATTAATAATCCGCTGCTGCGCCCTTATTTTCCGGGCGGTGAACGCAGTGATATGCCGCTGGTTAATTTTTATTGGGATTTCATGTCTCAGGGGAAATTCGCTTATGTGCCTTTACAGCAAGCAACTTCATTGGCAGCGACGGTCAAAATGATCAAAGATAGTCATGGTTTTGCGGTTTTGGCGCATCCCGGTCAGAATTTGAACGGACATGAAGAGCTTTTGCCGGAAATTTTAGCGATGGGCGTTGTCGGGATGGAAGTATATACTTCTTATCATGATGCTGATCAGATTGCGGAGTACGCGGCCAAAGCAAACGAATTTGACTGTTTAGTGACATATGGAAGTGATTTTCACGGAGCAATCAAGCCGATCATCAATTTAGGCGGTCATCACGGAACCATCGAAAAAGCGGCATATTTGGCTGAATTAAAGAAAAGAGCATTAATATGAAAATCGGTGTTGTGTCTTTAGGCTGTGCAAAGAATCTGGTAGATTCGGAGAAGGTTATGGGCCTTTTACGGGCTAATCATCATCAGTTGGTCAATGATGCGGCCGATGCGGAAGCTATCATTATTAATACCTGCGGATTTATCAATACCGCAAAGGAAGAGAGTATCAATACCATCTTGGAAATGGCCGAGTATAAGCAGACTAACTGCCGTTTCCTGATTGTCATGGGCTGTTTGGCTCAGCGTTATCTGGCTGATTTGCAGGAAAATCTGCCGGAGGTAGATCGTTTTATCACGCTTAACGAGTATGAGCGGCTGCCGGAGATATTCAGCGAAATCTTTGTTGAACCGGTGAAGGATTACGGAAAGCGCGAGCGTGTGATTTCAACAAAACCTTGGACCGCATATCTGAAAATTGCCGATGGCTGCAGCAATCGCTGTTCCTATTGTGCCATTCCGCTGATTCGAGGTCCGTATCGTTCCTTGCCGCTTGCCGATTTGATTGATGAAGCACGTCGATTGGCTGATCAAGGCGTCCGGGAATTGGTTTTAATCGCTCAGGATACGACGCGTTACGGTGTTGATCTTGACGGAAGATACCAGCTGAAGGACTTACTGATCGAATTACAGGCAATTGAAAAACTGCATTGGATTCGTATTTTATACATGTATCCGGACGAGATAACGGATGAGCTGATTTATCAGATGAAGGCTTTGCCGAAAGTTCTGCCGTATTTTGATATTCCGGTTCAGCATGGCAATGATCGCATGCTGCTGGCAATGAATCGCCGCGGCAGTATTCAATCAATCGAGCATACAATTGATTTGATTCGCCGGACCTTTCCGCTGCCGGCTTTAAGAACCACGATGATTGTTGGCTATCCGAATGAAACGGCAGCTGATTTCCAGGATTTAATCCAATTTATCCGTCGGATCAAATGGGATCGGCTCGGTGCTTTCACTTATTCGCATGAGGAAGATACACCGGCTTATCAGGCAGCTGATGATGTCAGTGAATCATTGAAACAGCGGCGTCTTGATGAATTGATGCTGGTTCAGCAGGAAGTGATGACAGTTCAGAATCACCGGCTGATTGATACCGTCCTTGAAGTATTAATTGAAGGTTATGATGCTCTTAAACAGCACTATCGCGGCAGAACGGTTTTCAGTGCACCGGATGGGGTTGACGGCATTGCCTTTATTGACAGCGATCATGAACTGGAAATCGGAAATTTCTACTATTTTCGGATTACAAAAGCGGATGCCTATGATTTATACGGGGTTGTAACTGAGTAATCAGTAACGATAATAAATCAGAAAGAGGGGAAGATTATGTTATCGAAATTCGTCATCATTACCGGAAAAGGGCTGGTGGAATGTCAGACCGAAGAAGTTTCAGACAAGGATCTAAAGCCGAATGAAGCCATTATTGAAACGGAAGCCAGTCTGATTAGTGCCGGTACGGAACTGTCGCGGGTCTTCGCGATCAAAGAAGGCTTTAGTTATCCGGTGCGTCCCGGTTATTCGGCTATCGGGCGGATTATCAGTAAGGGAGAAGGATTAACGGACTTGCAGGTTGGAGATCATGTTTTCTACAGCGGACCGCATGCTTCGGTTAATCGATACAGCCGTTCCGATAAGACTCAAGGGCCGAAAATATTTAAAATACCAGATGATATGAATCCGTATGAAGGCAGTTTGATCTGTCTTGGCTTAGTTGCCATGAATGGTGTCAACGCGACAGAAATCAAACTCGGAGATACCTTGGCTGTTTTCGGCTTAGGAACAATCGGTATGATGGCTGCGCTGTTGTACCAGGAATTAGGAGCACGGGTCATTGCGGTTGATCCGGTCAGACAGCGCTGTGCATTAGCTAAAGAACTTGGAATCAGAGAAGTGTTGGATTGTGCTCCCGCAGAACAGATCGATGCGCTGAGGGCGCTAACGAACGGACGCGGTGTGGATATTGCCGTCGATGTTACCGGTGTTTCACCGGCAATCGAGAATGTGATTCTTTCCTGCGGTCTGCATGGTCAGGTTGTCTTGTTAGGTTCTCCGCGTGCCGCGTATACGACAAATGTGACGAATATTCTCAATCACATCCATATGAAAATGATCAAAGTCATCGGTGCTTTCAACAATCTGAACCCGGTCTTTGAAAAAGAAGGATCGCGCATCTGCGTAGAACGTGATTTCAAAGTCGTTTGTGATCGGATCTATGACAAACGTCTGGATGCGGGTAAGATCATCAGTCATGTTATCAAGCCGGAGGAAGCTCAGGAAGCTTACCATGGACTGATGTATGATAAAGAAGTGTATCGCTGTGTAGTCATTGACTGGCAGAAATAGTATTAAGCCTTCGGCTGCGGCCGAAGGCTTTTATTTAATTCCTGCGGTTTATTCCGGATAGCTGATCGGCAGCTGGATTTCCGTTAAAAACTCTTCCGACTGAAGCGTATAACGATTATCCAGATGATATAATTCAAAGGGTTCGCCGTCGATTTTCAACTGATGGTCTTCCGCATATGCGAGGAGCTTCTTAATCGTAAGCGGACTTTGATCATAATTACCGCGATATCGGCATGTAAGATATGTACCGGCTCGTAAGCTGAAATCGTAACTGGCCGGCGTCTGTTCCATAATGAAGAAAACCGCGTTGAAAACGCCGTAATGTCCCGCTCGATAATCCGGTATGGAAATAATCGCTCCAATGGTCAGATTACCAAGATGATGAATCTGATCTTCATGACTGTGCTGCAGTCTATTGATGATAAAATCAATCTCTTCATCTCTTGTCAATTTCGCGCGTAAGCGCAGACAGCGGCGTTCCGGCTGGTTTTCGATGGTGATTTCACCAACCGGCTGGGCAGCTGCAGTTTTGATTTTCTGCAGCTGCTGTTCCAGTGCCAATCGAGATTCGGTAAGCCTGATGATCTGTCGGCTGAGTAACTCTTGTTCGCTGGTTAAAAGCGTCATAGTGTTATTAAGGTTCTGATTATCGAAATAAGCTTTGATCTGCTGCATCGAAAAACCCAAGCGCCGGAGATCCTGTAAAATATTCAGCTTATAAATATCTTGCAGCGTATAGTAGCGATAGCGATTTTCTCCGCGTTTGGGGCTGATGACGCCTAGTTTCTCATAGTAGCGTAAAGAATCAATGCCGATGCCATACAATTTAGCAATTTCGCTGATTTGATAGTACTCTTTCATTATGTGCCTCACGAACGATGTTCTGCCTGCTTGACTCTAGTATTATACCAGAGTTTATAATATAAATACAGTTGCCGTAAACAGGCAGCGCTGTTGAAATGAGGTTATGATTATGTTGGCTTCAAAGCTTTTTTTAAGTGTGCGGAAAAAGAAACGAATGAACAAGTGGCTTAACAAAGGCCTTGGCATTGCCTTCGGTGCTGCTCTTTTATCTTTCGGATTACATAATATCCATCAGCCGGCAGGAATAACGGAGGGCGGTATTCTTGGCTTAATTCTCTTACTGCATCACTGGACTCAGATTACTCCGGCTGTTTTTTCAATTATTCTTGATTTAACATGTTATTATCTGGGCTATCGGCAGATGGGCAGAGATTTTTTGCGGCTTTCTGTTTTGGCATCGCTATTTCTGACCCTGTTTTTCCTGATCTGGGAACAACTGCCAGTCTTTTTCCCGCTAATCAGTGATTATCCGCTTGTGGCTGCTGTCAGCGGTGGCATCTGTGTCGGCGGCGGTGCTGGGATCATTGTCCGTGCCGGCGGTTCAGCCGGCAGTGATGATGTTCTGGCTTTATTGATTATGCGATCAACCGGCTGGCGGATTTATGCGGCTTATCTATTCACGGATTTAACGGTCTTGCTATTATCATTAACTTATATTCCGGTGCAGCAGATCGGCTATTCATTTATAACCGTAACTATATCCTCGTTACTGATTGACATAATCAAGAATCTTGATTTGACCGGACAAAACAAAGAAAAACCAGTACCTAAAGTACTGGATTGATTCAAAGCTGTTTCGTCAGAATATCATCGATAAAAGTTTTGGCTAGCTGCGGATCAAACTGTTTACCGGCATTTTGCTGAATTTCCCGAATAGCGTCACGGACAGTCATTGCCTTCTGATAAGGACGTTCCTGAGTCATTGCGTCAAAGGAATCAACAATCGCAATAATTCGCGACATCAGCGGAATTTCTTGTGCAGCAAGTCCGCGCGGATATCCTTGGCCGTCCCAACGCTCATGATGATAGAGTACAATATCGGCAATTGGGTATAATTCCGGCACTGTCTGAGCAATCCGCCAGCCGGTTTCGGGATGCTTCTTCAGAATTTCCCACTCTTCAGAATTCAGCTTATCGTGTTTCTGCAAAATGCTGAGATCAATACTGATTTTGCCAATATCATGTAAATTGGCTGCTAATTCTAAAGTGTCCAAATCCTTAAACGGCAGTTTGATGAGTTGTCCTAACTCTCGCGCTAACTTCGCCATGCGTTGGCAGTGTTCTTGTGTTTCATTGCTTTTTTCATAGATCGTTGTCGTGATATATTTTAAAAATAATCCATGAATGCCTTTTCGGGCTAACAGCTTACGCCGGTACATGGCTTCTTCGGCATCCTTAATCAGAATATTAATGTTTTCGTCCCAATCATTTTTGGTTGAAAACCCCATCGATATACTTGGAAAAATCAAGCTGTCAGTTGACTGAGCTTTATGTTCTTCGCAGTATTCGGTAATTTGCTGATGGATGGCTTCTACTTCGGCATTGCTTGTTCGTGGCAGAAAGACAAAGAATTCATCACCGCCGGTACGCGTGATGATGTCTGAAGGACGGCAGCAGGCAGTAAGAATTTCAGCTGTTTTTGTCAGCAGTAGATCTCCTGCCGTGTGTCCGAAAGCGTCATTGATCAGTTTCAGTCCATCAACATCGCTGATAATAATTGAAATCGGCAGATTGGTTTGCACATCGATTGTTTTGCGGATAACATCATAGTAAGCCCGGTTATAAAGTCCGGTCAGCGTATCATGATAGCTTAAGTAGAGAATTTCATTTTCACGTTTTTTTCTTTCTGTGATATCACGGCCGACAGCTAGAATCCCATGTAATACAGCATCTTGATCATAATAGGGTGTAAAGAGCATCTCGATAATAACTTTGTGCTGATTCTGATAGTTAAATGACTGTTCATAACGCACGGTCTTCTCATTGATAATCTTGGGAATATCAATATTTGTCAATTGTCTAAGACTGGCGTTAGCCTGAACTTCCTCTTCGCTTAAGCTAAGCAAAGTATTTTCATCAATGCCCGTAAAGCGCTCAAAGGTACGATTGCAGCCAAGAAAATGTCCGTTGATGTCAATATAAAAAATCCAGTCTTCCGTTGAATTAATCAGTGATTTTAAAAGAGCCTGTTTTTTGGCGTAATTTTGATATAAACCGAGATAGTTGATATTGGAGACATTTAACTCTTCGTTTTTCTGACTCAGCAGGGCTTCATCATCAAGCAGTTTAATGAAGGAAGAATAAACCAAACGATAGATGACCAGCGTGCTGATTAACACATAAAAAATGCCTTTTATAATGCTTACCAATAATAGATTATTAAAATCAGTGAAAAAAAAGCGCGCTATCTCATCAGAAAAAACAATCCAAATGCAGCCCAATAAAAAGTAAATAGCCGTAATATGCATTGATTTCGATCGTGCGTTATAATGAGTTTCGGATTTGGAACCAAAAAGCAGCTGATGAGTTCTCTTCCTCGGCATGTGATTGCGTCTCCATTCTGTCCGATATGAACTGAAGATGGATAGTTATTGATTAGCTGTGCAGATTGTTAATACAATATCAGTATAACATTTTCATACAGATTTTTAAATATATGACTTTAGCACTTTAGTTTTTACCAATTTGACCATATCGATACAATATTTTTGGCTTGCTTAGTCGAACCTTAGCGTAGAATCCTTCTTTCGAACAGTTTTATGAGCGGGATTACTGATAGAAGCAGTTAATATTAAATATATTAAATTCTGAAACTATTTTGTATTTTCTTTTGTTGCCAGCATTTTAAGTGTAAAATAGAACCACTGGGGAAAAATGGTTCTATGTTTATGAATGCTTGGACTGAATACTGATTAAAGCTGCTCATCGGTATGAACAGCTTCGGCTGCGCAATGATGTTTTTGGCATCCATAGTAAATAAAAACGGCCGCTTCTGCCGTTCATTCAATATCATGGCGGAGAGCATGAGATTTGAACTCATGGTAGCTTGCACTACGCCACCTTTCCAAGATGGTGCCTTAAGCCGCTCGGCCAGCTCTCCGTAAACAGTATAATTATAGTAGATTATTATAATGATGTCACGGATTTTCTGTTATAATCTTCAAAGGAGATGATATAATGAGCTTTATTTCCACGGTCTATGCGGTCATTATCGCTGCTACGCTGATCATATGTCTGTTAAATGTTCTGATTGCGGCAGTTAAGAAAAAGACTTGGCGTTTAATGCTGGTTTTTACTTGGCTGATTTTTGTTGTTTTAAGTGCCGGAATAACCTGGATTTATTATCAGGGATATGATTTTGGCAAGTACAGCAGTTTTTTGGCGGAAATTTCTTTTCTGTTTGATGGAATTAAGGCGGATCAGCAGCTGGCTAAAATTGTTCTGGGTATCAATGCGAGTATCTTGTTTGTCGGGATTATTTATGTGATTATCCTTGTGCGCAGCATTGTTGAGGGCATCAAGAAGACAGCTAAGTCGACATCTCAGTATCTCAGCGAACGTTATAATACGGTGAAGAATGATATCAAAACATTTTTCAGGAAAAAAGCTCCGGAAGCAACTGAAGAGAATACAGATGCTGCCGCTGCGGATGATCCGGACGCCGAATCAAAAACGCCGGAAACATCGACGGATAAAACTGCTAAAGAATAGTTTACATTTTATGGTTTATAGTTTAAAATAGCTATTGGACACTACCCCGGGTGGTGAAAGTGGTAGACGCAGTGGACTCAAAATCCACCGGTAGCGATACCGTGTCGGTTCAAGTCCGACCTCGGGGACCAATGCTTGATTACCTTCATTCATGAAATGAAGGTTTTTTTATGTTTAGATGCGGCTGTTAAACCTGAAAACGATTTCACCGATGAATTTGCGATAAAGCCTTTTAAAATTAATCTGACATGTTACAATGAACCTATCAATGGTCATATAATGTCCTAATGTGGTGGACAGTTTCTACATCTTACCGTAAATAAGATACTATGACAAAACCTATGAATTTGTTTTGTCAGTGATGCACTATTGAACATATTTATAGGAGGAAACAATGGATAAGATTTCTAAGTTTTTTAAGTTCAAAGAAAGAGGAACTTCCTTTAATGTTGAACTGATTGCAGGTCTGACGACTTTCATGACGATGGCTTATGTGCTGGTGTTACAGCCGAATGCGATCGTTGGGTTTGGCGTTCCGGAAGTAATTGATGTCAATGGTGTGCTGGTGACGAAAGAAGCGATTATGATCACCACGGCCTTGGTATCTTGTCTCATCACGCTGTTTATGGCTTTCTATGCGAATTTGCCCTTTGCATTGTCTTGCGGCATGGGTGTTAACTTCATGTTCGGCGGGATGCTGCAGTCCGGCTCGATTTCCTTTGCGCAGATCATGGGAATGATTATGGTCAGCGGCATTGTTTTTGTGACCTTGTCGGTCTTCGGCGTGCGGGACTTAATTGTCCGTATGATTCCGCGGAACATCAAAGTATCGATTGGAACTTGCATCGGTTTCTTTATTGCTTATCTTGGTTTAAAAAGTACTGGTATTTGTGATTTCAGCAGTGGTTTAGCAATGGGTGATTTTACGAAAACTGCAACTTTATTATCTTTGTTCGGTTTGCTGATAATCGCAGCTCTGACAGCCTTTAAAGTCAAAGGAGCCATGCTGATTGGTATTGTGATTACCACGATTATCGGAATTCCGCTGGGCATTACAACTGTTCCGACGGCTGTATTCAGTGTTCCTTCCTTTTCCACCGTCAGCAATGTTGTCTGGAAAATGGATTTTTCGACCATCTGGACGGCGGAGGGAGCTGTCTTAATGTTTATCGCTTTCTTCGGTGATTTCTTTTCGACTTTAGGGACCGTTTTAGGTGTCGGCGGCAAAGCCGGCATGCTGGATAAAGACGGTAATCTGCCGGGAATTGAAAAACCTTTTATCGTTGATGCAATCGGGACTTGTGTCGGTGCGGCGATGGGTTGTACGACAATCACAACTTTCGTTGAATCCTCGGCTGGTGTGGAAGCCGGAGGACGAACCGGTTTTACTTCTGTCGTCACCGGCTTGTTGTTCTTTATCATGATGTTCTTTTCACCGCTGGTGCTGATGATTCCGGATGCGGCGACCGGACCGGCTCTGATCTTCGTTGGCTTCTTAATGATTCAAGGATTTAAAGAGATTGATTTCAGCGATTTTACTGAATCATTCGGTCCGTTTGTCATGATCATGTTCGGAACCTTCATGGGTTCGATCGCAGCGGGTATTGCCGCGGGCATTTTGGCCTTTATCTTTATTAAGGTTATTACCGGTAAATTCAAAGATGTTCATCCGGGGATGTATGTATTAGCTATTCCGTTATTGTTGTATTTCATCTATGCTTAATGCCGGATGATGAACAGAAAGGAATTTAAATGAAAATTCAAGTTAAAGATAAGAAGGCTTTATTACAGGCGGCGATGAATTTAATCGAGAATGACTTAGTGATTAAGAATGCTCAAGTTGTTAACTTGTTTACCGGCGAAATATTACCCGGGAATATTTTTATCCATCAGGGATTCATCAGCCATATTGAATATGAGGATTTAACGGATTTGCATGCCAGAACGGTGTATGATGCACAGGGTCAGTATGCGATTCCGGGCTTGATTGATGCTCATGTTCATATCGAGAGCTCAATGATGACGCCGCGGAATTTCTGTAAAGCCGTATTACCTTGGGGGACAACGACAGTAATAACTGATCCGCATGAGATCGGTAATGTTTGGGGTGTTGAAGGTGTGCGCTATATGCATGATGACTGCAATGAGCTGCCGATGCGGCAGTTGGTTGATATTCCATCATGTGTTCCTGCTGTTCCCGGTTTAGAGACGGCCGGTGCCGATTTTCTGGCTCAACAGATTGATGAGTTAGCGAGTCTGGAGCGCGTTGTCGGCCTAGCGGAAGTCATGGACTTTCTGGCGGTTATTAATGGTGAAGACCGCATGCTGTCTATTCTGAAGGTTGCTGAAGAACATAATCTCTATATTCAAGGTCATGCGCCGTTTTTAAAGGGCCGGGCCTTAAGTGCTTATTTATGCGGCGGTCCGCGGACCTGCCATGAGACTCGTGATTCGGCTGAAGCATTAAGTAAATACCGCAATGGCATGAATATAGATATGCGTGACAGCAGTATGTGCAAAAATGTTCCGGCTATCTGGGAAGGCATCAAGCATAGCCGCTATTTTGATACCCTGTGTTTATGCACTGATGATCGGGAATCGGAAGATATTCTGAAAGTCGGCCATATTAATGATGTCATCCGGGAAGCAATTCGCTGCGGGATGAATCCAATCGATGCGATTAAGAGTGCAACGATTAATACAGCCCGGGAAATTAAAATGGATAATCTCGGTGCTTTAGCGCCGGGTTATGTAGCGGATATTGTACTTCTGCCGGAGTTAAAGACCATGAATCCGTCGGCGGTTTTCTATCAAGGGCAGCAGGTTGTTCAGGATCATCAACTTTTGGTGACGGTTGAAGAACGCTCATTTGCTCTGGAACACCGGAATTCAATTAATTTCCGTGCTCTTACAGCCGATGATTTTAAAATCAAAGCACCGATTCAGAACGGTAAGATTAAAGTTAACGTCATGACTTTCTTTGACTTCACGCTTTCTTCGACCGATATTACCGTGGAAGAGCTAACGGTTGAGGATGGGTATCTGACGCTGAATCATGATCCGGATCTGAAATTCGTTGCTGTTGTCAATCGGTATGGTAAAGCAAACATTGCCTTGCATGTTGTCCGGCATTTCGGCACTACGCACGGTGCTTTAGCCTCGACGGTATCCCATGATTCTCATAACCTGACAATCGTCTATGATACGGCGGAGAATGCTTTGCTGGCGGCTCAGGAAATCAAGCGGGTTGCCGGAGGCATGGTTGCGGTAGAAGACGGTAAGATCCTGCATACCTTAGCATTGCCGATTGGCGGTCTGCTGTCATATAAACCGGCTGAAACCTTAGCGGTTGATGCCAATCAAATGAAAGAAGCCAATCGCCGTCTGGGGTTGAAGATGTTGGAAAATCCGCTGCTGCGGATTGTTACCCTGGCATTGCCGGTTATTCCGAATGTTAAGATGAGCGATCTTGGCTTAGTCAATGTTAATAATAAGACGCTGATCAGTTTATTCGCTGATTGATAAAAAGTGCTGTAACTCAGCACTTTTTTTCTGCTTGCTGCAGTGTTATGATAAGAACATGATAAGCGGAGGTTGCGATGGTGAATATGTTACTGGCTGTTTTGCCGACGATAGTAATAATAACCTATATTCTGTGGTTTGATCGGTATAACAAAGAACCGCGGCTACTGCTGGTCAAGCTGTTTTTCTGCGGCTGTCTGACGGTTATCCCTGCCGCTTTTTTGGAAGGACTTACCGAGCAAAAAGCTTTTTACTCATATTTTGATGTCTTTACTTATGCGTTATTCGGTATTGCCTTGATTGAAGAAGGATTCAAATTTATCGCTACTAAAATAGTAGCTTACAAAGCCCGGGCTTTTGATGAAATTTATGACGGTATTATTTACTGTGTCATGGTTTCACTGGGCTTTGCGACAGTTGAGAATATTATGTATGTGAATGCTTACGGAACCGGGACGGCTTTATTGCGAGCGGTGACCGCTGTTCCGGCGCATACAATCTTTGCGGTGACAATGGGTTACTACCTAGGTTTAAGCAAAGCCATGCCGCAAAAGCGTCTCGGCTATCAGATCTTAGCGCTGGCCGTTCCTATCTTACTGCATGGAATTTATGACTTCATTCTTTTCCTTTCTTTCGACTGGATTATGATCGTCTTTGGAATCTATGCTTTCTATCTCTATAAGAAAGCTTTCCGGTTGATTAATGAAACCTATCAGATTCCGCCGTTTAGGTAAATTGCCGTTATATGTTATGATTTAAGACCTTTTTCAGCGGTCTGTGTGACATTGTGCTTGCTGAAGCGAAATCATTGATTGCTGATTATTTTATGAAACAGTCGTCGGATATTTAAACGATTGTTTTTTATGTTAATACGGATTAATATTGCATATCAGCCAAATGGAAATGTAAATGTCATAATGGCTGATAAGCGACTGATTGACTAAGATCATAAGCCTTAATCGTGTATGTTTAATCAGAAGATCGCCAAACATCCGAATGCCGGATAATCGATTTAATACTTGGGCATTTGGCTTGTAAGCTATGGTCATTATGTTATGATTAAAGCAAGTTAGAAGAAACTAACAATAGTTTACATGAATGATTAAATCAAGGAGGAACTATATGTTTAATCAAATACAATTATCATATGAATTTAACGCGTTGGAACCGCATATCGATGCGTTGACAATGGAGACGCATTATCTGAAACATCATGCGGCTTATACAAAAAATCTCAATGACGCGGTTGAAAAAGCCGGCATCACTGAGCAGGATATTAAACTTGTACTAAGTTCTTTGAATCGAATTGAAGATGAGGGACTGCGGAAGAGTATCCGGAATAACGGCGGCGGTTTCTACAACCACAATCTTTACTTTTCCGTATTAGCGCCAAATGGTGAACATTTACCGGTCGGAAAGACAGCGCAGGCAATTGAACGGGACTTTGGCGGTTATCCGGCTTTACAGGAACAGCTGACGAAACTGGCTTTAGGTCAATTTGGTTCCGGCTGGGCATGGCTGTCAAGCAATCAGCAGGGAAAGCTTCAGATTTCCGCATCCGCAAACCAGGATAATCCGCTGATGGATGGGCAGGGTTTAACGCCGATTCTGGGGATTGATGTCTGGGAACATGCTTATTATCTCAAGTATAAAAACTTACGGGCGGACTATGTCAAGGCTTTCTTCGATGTCATTGACTGGCAGGAAGTCGAGAATAATTATCTGAGCGTTATCAATGGTCAGTAAGACAGTAGTCTGATGGACAAACGATTAGAATAATCAACGGAGGAAATATGAAAGATTTAATGGAAAAACTGAATATCTATTTGGCAAATCAGCAGCTCATGTATACGAAATTGCATAATCTGCATTGGTATGTTCAGGGACGCAGTTTCTTTACTCTGCACGCTAAATTAGAAGAGTTATACGATCAGACCGGTGAAATTCTCGATGAAGTTGCCGAACGTATCCTAGCGATCGGCGGTTTGCCGGTTGCGAATTGGCATGGTGTCTTGGCAATCGGCAAAGTAAAAGAACTTACCGACGAGCCAATCGGTTCTGATGAAGCGGTCAAAGTCTTGATCGCAGATGTTGAATACTGGATCAAGGATACGAAAGAAATTGTTGATTTGGCGGCGGAAATTGATGATGTCGGGACAGCTGATCAGTTCACCGGATATTTGAAAGAATATCAGAAGCTGATGTGGATGCTGAAAGCTTACAGCGCTTAATGTTTGAATTAGAAAACGGAACTGATGATCAGTTCCGTTTTTGTCTTCAGACGGGGTCTAGTAAAAAAGACTGCGTTCCTCTTTGAATCCATTGATATGATCATAGAAACGTCTTGTCGTCAGATGCGGGCGGGTAATGACTGTTCCGATCACAACGGCATAAGCGCCGTAATGAAAAGCGCGGATGGCATCATCCGGTGTCCAAATTTTGCCTTCCATGAAGACGGCAGCCAAAGGGGCGCACTGTTCGCACATCCGTGCGAACATCTCCCAATCGGGAAGATCGGTCGATTTAGCATCTTTCTTGAAACGGTAAAAAGTCGGAGCGACAATATCAGCACCCAGAGCAATTGAACGCAAGGCGTCATGCTCATCGCGGACATCAGCCAAGATTAACAGATCCGGATATTTGGCTTTGATCAGCGGAATAATATCATGCGCCGGATGTCCGTCAATCAGCCGATCGGTACCGTCAATCGCAATAATATCCGCTCCCGCCTGCAGACATTGGCGTACAGCCTCCATGTCCGGTGTCATGAAGACCTCCGTGTCCGGACGATGAATTTTGTAGAGACCGATGATTGGAAGATCGGTGACGGCTCGGACAGCGCTGATGTTTTCAGGTTCATTGATGCGCAGAGCGCAGGCTCCGCCCCAAAGCGCCGCCTTGGCTAAGGCGGTAATACAGCCGTCCTGATACTGCGGATCGTCCTTTTTAACTTGGCAGGAAACGATCAGCCCGCCTTTCAATGCTAATAATCGATTTGTTTTATCCATGTTAAACCCCCTGATCATTTTTCAGTTTAGAGTCATGATGACTAAATGTCAATACAAATAAATAAAAGATAAAGACAAACATCAGCTGTTGTTAAGCGATCCAGATTAATTTATAATTGAGATGAAAAGGCGGTTAATCGTCATGGCTAAAGCTAATGTATTGTATAAAAAGATCATCCGGGATATCGAGGAACGAATTCTGGACGGCGAATACGGGGAAGGAGAGATGATTCCCACCGAGGCGGAACTAGCTAAGCTGTTTGCGGTTTCGCGGGTAACGGTTCGGAAGGCGACGGATACCCTAGTGAACCAAGGTGTTTTAATCCGGACACCTGGTTTAGGAACGATCATTAAACCAAATTCCGTTATAAAGAAAACCATTGATTATCACAGTTTTAAGGAAGAAATGGAGATTCTGCATAAAGAGTATCGTACCGTCGTTGTGAATTTCACTGTGACAGAAGCTAATCGCATGATCGCCGGTAAGCTTCAGATTGCCGAACATGCGATGGTTTATTATTTTGAAAGATGCCGTTACGGTGATAATGAAGCCTTGCAGTATGAGAAAACTTACATGTCTGTGCAGAAATATCCGGATCTGACTTTAACCCGATTGGAAGACAGCTTATTCGCTTACATTGAAGATTTTAAAAAACAGCAGGTTGATGTCAGTATTCATGAGATTATTCCCTGTCCGGCTTCGCAAGAGCTGGCTGATATATTTAAGATTGAAATCGGCAAACCGATTCTGAAAATTTTAAATACGACTTATCTGACAACCGGTGAAGTTATGAATTATACCGAACAGTATGAGAATTCGCCTTTTTATCAGGTGCGATATATCCGAACGCGTTGATTCAGCGCTTTTTGATAATGTTTAGTTGGTAATAATCAGTATTGAAATATAATTCCGTTGTATCGAATACACGGCCGTCAACCAGATAGGTCGTGTTTTGAATTTTCAAGATCGGCTGGTTATCAGAGATCCGCAGTTCATGCGCAATATAGTCCGGAGCGAAGATTGGTGAGATTGACTGATAAGCATAGTCGATGTTCAATCCTTGTTCATCCGCGTATTTATACTTACTGCCATGCAGCACTTTAATCGACATTTCCGGATGGAGGTTGACGGCCATAAAGGTTTTTTCAAATAAAACCGGCGTATCATCCGCATAGCGCAGTCTTTCAATATAATAGATACGATCATGCTCATTGATTCCTAACAGATCGGATATGGTTTGGCCGGCTGTGGTGATGTTGAAGGTCAGCACATCACTGTGCGGAAATTTACCTTGTTCTAAAATATCATCACTGAAGGATTTCAACAGCGGAGTTCGTTGAATGACGTTGGATTTCTGGACAACTGAGCCGGAGCCTTGCGTTCGTTTAATTATCCCTTTATAAGCCAGATTGCTTAATGCTTGCCGGACTGTGACGCGGGAACAATGGTATTTTAATGCCAAGGCGTTTTCACTGGGAAACGGTTCTTTTTCATAGGTGCCGATTTTAATCAGGTCTAAAAGATCATTTTCTATTAATTGGTACTTGGCGATTTTTTTATATTCGTTCATCTTTCCTCCGGTTGTATCATCATGAATTGATCACTCAGCTCCTGGTTTAATCCATGAAATAGTAAACATATAATACAACTTTAAAATTGTATTGACAAGCTAAACGGCAAAAGATACATTTAAGGCGAAAGCAAGGGGAATGATTAATGATTGGACTTGTGATTTGCACTCACTCAAATATGGCAGGCGGTTTAAAAGATGCAGTGGAGATGATAGCCGGAGTGAATGATCATCTTTGTGCTTTGGGTTTTTACGGTGATGAACAGCTGACGGAATACGGCGATCGGATCAAAGCTGCTGTTGAAGGCTTTCCGGAGGGTGCCGTCATTATAACGGACATGTTGAATGCCACACCCTATAACGCTGCTTTATATGCGATTGCGCATACAAAACATGTCGTGGTAACCGGGGCTTCGCTGCCGTTGGTTTTAGAGCTGCTTATCAAAGCTCAGTATACGGCGGCGGATCCGGAAACGCTTGCCAGCGAAGTTCTCGCGGCAAAAACCGAATATAGCCGATTGACCTGTTCACGTGATATTTTTAATTATTAAAAGGAGGAGTAACGATGATTAGTTTGGTTAGAAGTGATGAAAGGCTGATTCACGGTCAGTGCATGCAGTTTATCGTTTCCGATTATCAGATTAAAAGGATTATTGTCGTTGATGATCTGACAGCGACGAATCCGCTTTTGAAGTCGATTTTTCAGACAGCCGTTCCGAAGTCGCTTACGACGAATGTTTATACAGTTAGCGAGGCTCTGCCAGAGATAGCGCAAGCAGTTCATGATGATGTCAGCACATTGTTGCTGATGAAGAATCCGCGGACCTTCGTGATTCTGCTGCAGAAGGTCCCTGATCTTCGTCCGGAACTGAATATCGGTCCGCAGATGGCTAAGAACGGAGTTAAGTGCACGGATTTTGCGACTTTGCATCCGGAGGATGTCGCAGCGGCGAAACAGCTGACAGAAATGGGTGTACATGTGTTTTTTAATTCAATCGGCGTAAGCGGTAATGTCACAGAGTGGACAACTGTCGCGAAAAGAATTTAAACACATTCGCATAAAGAAAAAAATAAGGAGGAAGAAGTAATGTCATTTATTCAGGCTTTTTTGATTGGCTTATTTGGCTACTTTGGGGCTAAATGGTCAATACCGCTGTGGGGAGACTTAGGCGGATGGTGGACAGTCGGCCGTCCGTTGGTTGCCGGCATGATCATCGGTATTATCTTAGGTGATGTAAAGACGGGAATTATCTTGGGCTGTGCGATTAACTCGCTCTATTTGGGAAGTATCACGGTTGGCGGCGTAGCTGCGAACGATATCAACTTTGCGGCGTATATCGGTATTCCGCTGGCTATGACTTCCGGAGCGACGGTCGAGGAGGCTTTGACCTTGGCGGCGCTGCTTGGCGCCCTGGGAGTCTTTGTCTGGAACTTTGTTAAAATCATCAATGTTTACTGGGTTCACCTTATGGATCGGCAGATTGCCAAAGGAAAACTCGATCTGGCAGCGAATGTTCCGCTCTATGGTAATATCTTTCTGTTCATCTGTCGGTTTTTCCCCATTTTCTTCGCTTGTCTTTTAGGTCCGGAGATCATGCAGTCTGTCATGAATGCGATCCCGCCGCAGGTATCGGCAATCATCAGTATCTTCGGCGGTATGCTGCCGCTGATCGGTTTTGCGATTATCTTGAAGACATGTGTCAAGAAATACTACGAATTGGTTTACTTTGTTCTGGGTTTTGTTTTATTCACCAGCTTCAATGTCAGTATCATTGCTATCCTGGTTGTTGCGCTGGTCTTTGCCCTGATTGATTTCAAGATGGGTGACAGTATCACCAAAGGAGGCCATGCAGCATGACAAATAAAGAAACGTTATTAACAAAGAAGGATGTGCAAAAAGTTTGGTTTAACTGGATGTGGCTGAACCTTTCGACACAGAATATGGAACGGATGCAGGCCCCGGCTGTCGTAAGAGCATTATGGACGGCGAAAGACAAACTATATCCGAATCAGCCGGATCGTCAGCAGGATTTAATGGCTCGTCATATGGAGTTCTTCAATACGGAACCAATCTGGGGCGGATTGACTGTTGGCATCGCGTTAGCAATCGAAGAAGAGAAGGCCGGACATCCGGATGATGTACCGGATGAATTGCCAAGCAGTATTAAAACCGCTTTAATGGGGCCGTGTGCCGGTTTGTTTGATTCCTTGTTTCAATCGACTTTGATCCCGATTATTCTGGCGATCGGTATCGGTATTTCTTCCGAAACCGGTTCAATTGTCGGACCGCTGCTTTATATTGCCTTGTTCTGGGCCATTGTTCCGACCGTCAGCTGGTTCCTGTTCTATAACAGCTATAAGATTGGACTTAACGGCGTTCAGCAAATCCTGACCACCGGGATTAAAGATAAAGTTATCAGTGCGGCTAATGTGGTCGGTCTGACTGTTATCGGAGCTGTCACGGCTTCAACATGCAAGATTAACTCCGGACTGGTGTTTAGCTATGGCGAGATGACAATCAATGTCAATAATATTCTGACAGGCATTCAACCGAAAATTCTGGTTCTGATTATGGCCTTTGTGACTTATCATCTGTTATCGAAAAAGCGGATCAGTGTCAATATGCTGATGCTGATTATGCTGGTGATTTCCATCATTGGTTATTTCACTACAATCCTAGCTTAAAATTCCATGGGCTGATTGTTAATCAATCAGCCCTTAACAGCCTATGACAAAGTCAGCGGCATACTGATTTTATGAATATGTCAATAAACTGATCGAAACGGATCGGTTAACAATAGATACAAGCGCTTGAAAGCACAACAACGGAGGCGGCAATGAGCAGTTATAAAATTCTCTGGACGGATATGCATAGTAATTTACATCATGAACAAATGGATGTTTTGCCGCAATGGTTGAAACACGCCCGCAATCTGCTGGATTTCTGGCCGATTGCTTACTATCCTTATTATATTTCAACGCTGCCATCCGGATTGGGCGTGGAGGATTGTTATTCGCTTGAGCTGATCCAAGCTGATTGGGAAATCATTCGCAAGGTTGCTTATCAGGCTAACGAAGAAGGCTTTCCAATGTTTCTGGGTTATGAATGGCAAGGAGCCGGTTTAGACGGCGATCATAATGTTTTTTTCCTAAGGAATGATCAGAATCCGGTTTTTCCGCTGCGTTATTCGGATTTGGTTCAAGCATATCAACCTTATCAGGCGATTGGTATTCCGCATCATTTAGCTTATCAAGCCGGTAATCGCGGAAAAAACTGGATGACCCATGATGAGATTTTTTCACCAGTAGCGGAAATCTATTCCTCGCATGGTTCCAGTGAGAATGACGAAACATCCATTATGATGGATCGGCATATTCATATGGGTCCGCGAACGGGTCAAACCAGTGTCGAAGTCGGTCTAAGTGAAAATAAAATTCTTGGTATCATGGCTTCCGGTGATAATCATAGCTGCCCGGCAGTTTATGGTTTTGGCTTGTGTGCCGTGCTTGCGACTGACAGCAGTAAAGAAGCCATCTGGGATGCGCTTTTAAATCGCCGGGTTTATGGGGTCACAAAGGACCGGATGGTTCTTGATTATACCATTGATGATTATGTCATGGGTTCGGTGATCAATGGACAGCCGGCCAGTCAGCTGGCAGTGGCCATCACGGGCAGCAACGCTCTGGATCGCTGGGAACTGCTGGCGGACAATCAGGTGATTGCGATGTATCCATGTTTAAACACGGGAAATGACTGTCCGCTAAGCGGCAGGGTGCGATTCAAATTTCAATTGGAATTAGGCTGGGGACCGGACCGCAAGTATTTTCCGCAGATTGAACATCGTGTCTGGCAAGGCGGTCTGAGTGTTGCTGGCAATTTGCTCAGCATTGAGAAGTGCTGGAGTCATTTAGGGCAACAGCTGACGGTACTTAATGACCATCAGTGCCAGTTTGAACTGACGACTTATAAGACAACCGCTTCCGGTAAATGGATGGGCCCCAGTGCTGTAACAACAGAGGGTTTTATCTTTGAGGTGGAAACGGATATTGATTCAGCGCTGACCTTGACACTGGATGATCATCATTATCAGCTTCCGGTGCGCAGTATTTTAAAAAACAGCCAGCTGCTGGCAATGGAGGCGGAAGCCCGGCAGCTGTTACAGGAACAATACGGTTTAACCGATTATTATCGCAGTGATCCGTGGTGGCATAATGCTTATAAAATCAAAATTAATAAGGGTGCTTGTTATAACGCTTATCATCAGGAATTCCATCAGGTGCTTGATACGACCGGTTTTCGGCAGATTCGCATTCGCGCATGGCAGAAAAACGGTGCTTGTGCCTGGTCCAGTCCGATCTTTATCAAGCAGGGGGTTAACAAATGAATTTAGTTTATATCAATACGCATGATACCGGTAAAGCAATCAGTCCCTACGGCTATCACGTAAGAACCGATAGTTTACTGGCATTAGCCCAAGAAAGCACATTGTTTACGCAGGCTTACTGTTGCGGTCCGACTTGTTCGCCAAGCCGGGCAGCCTTACTGACGGGGACTTATCCGCACCAAAACGGGATGCTAGGTTTAGCCCAGCGGGGTTTTTCGTTAAATGATCCAAATAAGCACCTGGCTAATTATCTTCAGAAACATGGCTATCAAACAGTAATCAGCGGAATCCAGCATGAGGCTGGCTGGTATTTGGATGTAGATTTGGCAGCGAACCGCCAGCTTGGCTACCAAACAGTGCTGACCTGTCCGGCTGCTGATTATGACCGTCATCGCGAACGGCTGCATGAATGGGATTATCAGAATGCTTTAAAGGCTTGTGCCTGGTTGAAAACGCACGCTCATAACCAACCGTTTATGCTGACTTACGGCATGCATTCGACGCATCGTCCATATCCGGAAGCGGATACGCTGTTGGTTGATGAACGTTATGTCCAACCGCATTATCCGTCAATCACTAATGCTGGCAACCGGCATGATGAGGCACAATTTATGACTGCTGCCCACCATGCAGATGAGAACGTCCGGCTGATTATTGAAACATTGAAAGCGGAACATTTATATGAAGAGACACTGTTAATTTTCACAACGGATCATGGACTGCCTTTGCCATATAATAAATGTTACTTGAATGATCAGGGGCTTAATGTCAGTCTGATTATGCGTGTTCCACAAGCTGTTAATCAGGGAAAAGTCTGTGACCGGCTTGTTTCCCAGATTGATATTTTTCCAACAGTCTGTGACTTGTTAGGATTGCCAAAACCGACTTATCTGGAAGGTCAGTCTTTTGCCGGTATTTTTACCGGACGACCGGTTAAAAGCCGTAAGTATGTTTATGCCGAAGTAAATTTTCATACATCGTATGAACCGATTCGCTGCGTGCGGGATGACCGTTATAAGTATATTCGTTATTATGATGAACATTGGACGAAATTGAATCTTTCCAATATGGATGAATGTTATCCGAAAAGTTTTCTCTTGAAAAACGGAATGCCGGAAGAGGTTAAACCAGCTGAAGCGCTTTATGATACGTACCACGATCCATTGGAAAGCCGTAACTTGCTTAATGATGGACGTTATCAGAGTGTTCTAAATCGGCTTAAGGAAGAACTTTATTCCTTTCAGAAGCGCACCAATGATCCGATTCTCAACGGACCGCTTCCGGTTCAGGCAAATTACAAAGTCAATAAACCGGATTGTATAGCGGCTTCCAGTAAGAATCCGGAAGACTATGATCAAAGAGGACGACGGAACTAACAGTTGAAAGCCGGCTGATGATTATGTTAGGCTTAAAAGGATGTAGGAAAGGATTGAGCATGAAATATTTCTCGATGCTGATTAAACCGGCTTCCAGTATCTGTAATCTGCATTGTCAGTATTGTTTTTATCATGATCTAAGTCATCATCGCCATACTGTTTCCTACGGTGTTATGACAAGGGAAACGGTGGACAGCATGCTGGATGCGGTTTTCTCGGCTTTTGATGAAGCGTCCCGGATTCAATTTGCTTTTCAAGGCGGTGAACCGACTTGTGCCGGGTTGGCATACTTTCAATATTTCACGGCGGGTGTAAGGCAAAGGAAGAAACCGTATCATCAGGTTGAGTATGCGATTCAGACAAATGGTACGCTGCTTGGTGCCGCATGGATCAGTTTTTTAAAAGAAAATGATTTTCTGATTGGTATATCCTTGGATGGCTATTCTGAAAATCATGATTATTTCCGCGGAGCTAAAACCCATCAGCTGATCATGCGCAATATTGCTGAACTGCGGAAAGCCGGAATTGAACCGAATATTCTTGCGGTGCTGACGGACCGACTGGCAGCAGAACCGGAAAAACTCTTTCAATTCCTAAAGACAGCGAATTTTCGTTATGTACAGCTGATACCTTGCCTGCCGGCCTTGGATGTTAAGAATAATGTTGAACCGTTGACTCCGCAGCGATTTGCGAATTTCTATCAACGTTATTTTGATCAGTGGTATCAGGCTTATCGAAAGGGTTATTATCAAAGTGTCACGCTGTTTGACAATCTGGTTCAGATGCTGCGCGGGTTCCCGCCGGCACAATGCGGTTACCTCGGTTACTGTTCGCTGCAGTTTGTCGTTGAAGCAGACGGCAGTGTTTATCCTTGTGATTTTTATGTCCTGGATGACTATCGTCTTGGCAATATCAAAACTGATTCAATCATGGAGTTAGCCGGAAAACCGGGCGTACAGAATTTTCTGCATGAAAAAAAGCGGCAGTGCCGGCTTTGTACGGATTGCCGTTACCGGCAGTTATGTCATGGTCAGTGCAAACGTTTGAATATATGTTACTTTGATGATACATATTGCGGGCTGCAAGCCTTTTTAGCGGCTAAAATTGACTTGTTATATCAAATCGCTCAGGCACAGCCTTGATTAGATTAGTCCAAAATGCCGCAGGGCATTATAAATTCCATTTTCTTGAATGCCGGTTGTGATATAATCGGCTTTTTCTTTGATTAAGCAAGTCGCATTTCCCATGGCCACTCCGATATTCGCTGCCTGAAGCATCTCCAAGTCGTTGTCAGCATCACCGAAAGCCATCCATGCTCCATCCGTCAGTTTCAGCAATTCGCGGATTTGCTGAATGCCGGTCGATTTCGTGATGCCGGTTTGTATCAGGTCGGCGTAATTAGCCTTACCGGGAATGGCTGTTAAACCGCGGACAGCTTCGAGGCAATGGAAATCAAAACCTTTTTGTTGGAAGGCTAAAGCCATGGTCACTGTTTGCTTGGTGTATGGCGATTCAACCGGAACTGGGTTATGAAAGAACCGATATGCCTCGGTCATGACTTCACTGATTCCGAAGGGCGCAAACACTTCGTCGGCTGATTGCAGGACTAATCCGACCTGATAGTGCTCAGTCAGCCGGAATAAATGTTCCAGCTGATTGTGCTGAAAGGCAGAACTCCACAGCACCTGAAAATCCTGAGCGTGCAGACAAGCTCCGTTACTGCAGACATAGCCGTCCCAGCGGATGACATCATCCAGCCGACTGGCTTGTACTGCCGGTAGGGAACGGCCGGTTGCGAGAAAAATCTTTATTTTTTTATCCTGTAATGCCTGAAGACCATGGATGGCTGAAAGCGGAATTTCTCCATGCTCGCCATCATAGATGGTTCCATCAATATCAAAAAATACGGCGTTTATTTTATTCATATGAACCTCGTTTTTTATTATACACAATTATTTGTTTAATTCACAGGCTATCTGATTGACATCCGCCGCTGACTAGTGCTATATTACCCGTATTGGTAAGTCGGCTTACTAATATTGGGAGTGATGAAATGTTTGAAGATCGTCCGAAGAACGTAAGACTGTTTGGTGAGTTGATGCGCCGGCACAATCATATGCTGCAGCGGGAGCTTGGTAAATTCGGCATTTACCGCGGTCAGCATTTTGTTCTGTTTTGTTTACTGAAAAATCCGGGAATTACCCAGATTGAAATGGCACAGGAATTTGGCATTACAAAAGCTTCAATTGGAGCAACAGTCAGCCGCATGGAAAAGAACGGTCTGATTGACCGCCGTCCGGATGAGAAAGATGCGCGGCGCAATCGGCTTTATATTACGGATAAAGGAAAAAAGACAGCTGATGAATGCCGTTATCAGGTCAACAAGATGCAGACCGCTTTGTTTAAAAAGTTCACCGCATCCGAACAAGTGATGGTTCAAGATGTTTTGGAAAGAATGCTGGAAGGAATTAAAGAATTGGAGAATGAAAAAGATGAATAAAGAAGAGGGTTTTATTAAAAGACTGTTTCCTTATCTGAAGGGCTATCGCTTGCCGGCAGCTTTTTCGATTCTTTGTGTCAGCGTGGAATCAATCATGGAATTGATGATTCCGTTAGTGATGGCCAATATTGTAGATGTCGGAATTAAGAATAGTTATGTTTCCTATATTGTTAACAGCGGCTTGCAAATGGTCGGCTTTGCGTTAATCTCTTTAGCGACCGGCATCAGTGCATCGTATTTTGCTTCAAAAGCCAGCCGCGGTTTCGGCGCTAATCTGCGCAAAGCGGAATTTGACAAGGTTCAGGATCTTTCTTTTGCTAACATTGATCATTTCAGTACATCCAGTCTGATAACCAGGCTGACTAATGATGTTACGCGGATGGAACGCATGATGCTGATGTCGATCCGCATGATGATTCGTTCGCCGATGATGTTCGTCAGTGCCCTGCTGCTGGCGGTTTATATCAATTCAGATCTGGCGATGGTCTTCTTATTTTCCATTCCGGTTTTAGTTATTCTGGTTGGTCTGACGATTAAGAAGGTCACGCCTCTATTTGGAAAACTACAGAAAACGATTGATAAACTCAATAATGTCGTTCAGGAGAATTTGACAGCGATCCGTGTGGTTAAATCTTTTGTCAGACATGACTATGAAATTGCGAAATTCGATGATGTCAACCAAGAATTGAAGAGTGTTTCCATGGATGTTTTTGATAAAGTCATTATCATGATGCCGGTTATGCAGCTGATTGTTCAGGGGACGACGATTGCCGTTCTTTGGTTTGGTGCGCTGATGGTTGGCAGCGGTACCTTTGAGATTGGCAAATTGTCCAGTTTTGTTTCTTATATTCTGCAGATATTGATGTCTGTAATGATGATGTCAATGGTGCTGATCAATATTACTCAATCGATTGCCAGCGGTAAAAGAATTATCGAAGTTCTGAATGTCGAGATTGACATAACTGATGAAAAGGCTGATAAAGAGCTTAAAGTTGTCAATGGTGATATTAAATTTGAACATGTCAGTTTCAAATATGATGTAAAAGCTGAGAAAAACGTTTTAGAAGATATTAACCTGGATTTGCGATCCGGACAGATGATTGGATTAATCGGCGGGACCGGCAGTGCTAAATCGACATTGGTTCAGCTGATTCCGCGCCTTTATGAAACAACATCCGGCCGCGTCTTAGTTGCCGGGCATGATGTTCGGGATTACGGTTTAGATGAACTGCGGGATAATGTTGCGATGGTGCTGCAGAATAATACGTTATTCAGCGGTACGATCAAGGATAATTTGCGTTGGGGCCATGAAGAAGCGACAGATGAAGAACTAACAGCCGCCGCCAAAGCAGCCAGTGCTCATGACTTCATTATGGAGTTTCCGCAAGGTTATGATACGAATCTTGGGCAGGGCGGAGTTAATTTATCAGGCGGACAAAAACAACGCTTATGCATTGCCCGTGCCATACTGAAGAATCCGAAAGTGTTGATTTTGGATGACAGTACCAGTGCGGTTGATACTAAGACCGAAAGCGGTATCCGCGAAACATTGAAAATAGGTCTGAAGGATACAACGAAGATTATCATTGCTCAGCGGATTACTTCTGTTATGGAAGCGGATCAGATTATCATTTTGGATGACGGCAAGATTAATGCGGTTGGTGATCATCTGTCATTATTAAAGTCTAACAAAATTTATCAGGAAATATATTATTCACAAAAGGAAGGAGCTGATTTCGATGAGTAAGCGGGGTCCGTCAATTGGTCCGGGACGCGGAGGCGCCGGACATGGGTTTCAAAAACCCAATGATATGCGCAAAACCGTTCGTCAGCTTTTTCAATATTTAAACCGCAGTAAATTTCTTTTGATTATGGTTGTCATCATGATAATCATCGCCAGTTTGACAAGTGTTGCCGGTACTTATTTTATGAAACCGATTATTAACGATTATATTATTCCGAAAGACTATGATGGGCTGCTACGCATGCTTGTGATTCTTGGGTTGATTTATACGGTCGGTGCAGTTTTCACTTATATCTATAGCCGTATTATGGTCAGAATCGCTCAAAATACCGTAACCCAGATCAGGGCTGAACTTTTCCATAAAATGCAGAAACTGCCGATTAAGTACTATGATACACATGCACATGGTGATCTGATGAGCCGTTATACGAATGATATGGATAATGTGACGGAGATGCTCGGCAATAGCGTCGCAAGTGTGATTACTAATTCGCTGACATTTGTCGGGGCTTTCATCATGATTATTTATCTGAGCATACCACTGACACTGATCAAACTGGCATCATTGGTACTGATGTTTTTCTTGATCAAAGTCATCGGTAAGAAGAGTCAAGAGAATTATCGCTATCAACAGGAAAACCTTGGTAAAGTAAATGGCTATATCGAAGAAATGATTGAAGGCCAGAAGGTTGTAAAAGTCTTTACGCATGAGGATAAAGCGAAGGCGGAATTTGCGGTTTACAATGAAAATTTACGCAAGTCATCGACTAAAGCCGAAACCTACGCTGGCATGATGATGCCGCTGATGGGCAACATCTCGCACTTTGTTTATGCGCTATTAGCCTGTGTTGGCGGTTTACTGACAATTAACGGTTTATTTGATGTCGGCAGTTTGGTCACTTATCTTCAATATAACCGCTTAGTTTCTAATCCGATTACGATGATAACGCAGCAGATCAATGTTGTCTTTGCCGGCTTGGCCGGGGCGGAGCGCATCTTTGAGATGATGAACCAGGATGTTGAGCTTGATGACGGTATCATCACACTGACGCCGGTTAAACTGGCAGAGGACGGCAGCCTAATTGAGTGTTCGGAATACACCGGGAAATGGGCATGGCGTCATCCGCATGCGGATAAAACCGTAACATTGTCGGAGTTGCGCGGCGATGTGCGCTTCCATGATGTGGTATTTGGTTATAATGATGAGGTTCAGGTTCTAAAGAAAATAAATCTGTTTGCGAAACCCGGTCAGAAAATAGCTTTCGTTGGTAAAACCGGAGCCGGTAAAACAACAATTACTAATCTGATCAATCGATTTTATGATATCCAGGAAGGTTCAATTACTTACGACGGAATTGATATCCGATTAATCAAAAAAGATGATCTGCGCCGTTCATTATCCATGGTTTTGCAGGACACCCATTTATTTACGGGAACGATTGCTGAAAATATCCGCTATGGCAATCTGCATGCGACGGATGAAGATTTGATTGCGGCAAGTAAACTGGCGAATTCCTATTCCTTTATTTCTCGGCTGCCGGAAGGATTTAACACCTTGTTGACAAATGACGGTGAGAATTTATCTCAAGGACAGCGTCAGCTGTTATCAATCACACGTGCTGCGGTAGCGAATCCGCCGGTGTTGATCCTAGATGAAGCTACTAGTTCCATTGATACCCGCACTGAAAAGTTGATTGAAAAAGGGATGGATGGCTTAATGGAAAACCGTACGGTTTTTGTCATTGCGCATCGTCTCTCGACCGTTCGCAATGCGCAAGCTATTTTAGTCATTGACGGCGGTGTGATTGTTGAACGCGGCAATCATGAAGAACTGATGAAAGATAAAGGGCGTTATTACAATTTGTATACCGGAATGTTTAAATAAAATACGCTGTTGGGTATTCAGACTGTTGACAAATTGTTAACAGTCTTTTTTATAATGAGCAGAAAAAGGAATAAAGAACGCAGAGCGAGTGGTGAAAAATAGTATTTATTCAATGAAAGACAACGAGCCTAGACTGGTATTTTCAGCGGAAGGCAATGAAGACATCGTTTAATTAGCGATGAATGCTGAATACATCCTTATCGGACAACTTCCGAATCATAGACCTTGTACGAAGACAGGCCGTTTACCGGAGATACGAAAGAGCATGTTTATTTAATGAATCGTAAAACTAATGATAAAACAATAATTAATGATGAAGTATTTTCGCATGTTGGCAAATTCATTTACTTGACTAATAGCGGTGCTCTATATTGTCTGTATTTTGGTGAAAACTATTCGCAAATAGTCATGATTAACCTAAATGATCTAAGCTAGTTCACAAAATCCATCTGGCGCCTTCGGATGCTTTCGCGATCAATAATGGTATTGCTTTAAAATAATATTTTATTCATCTATGTTATTGTATCGGGAATGACAATTGATTCGATTTCTTCGGGAAGGTTAATGAATTATATGCAAACGGTCAATCATATAGAATGATTGGGTTCGTTATAAAGTCAATTAATGATTATAAAACATCTTTGCTGGTTCTAAATGAACTAAGTTGAATCCAAGATACCGTCATGTCATAACTTTCATTTGGATTTTATCGTTCATAAGTTAAAATACCGTTAATTCCGTCTTAATAAACTGGTTGATCATCGTATCAATTTCTTGATGCAGTATTTCATCGGTTGAATAACCTTAAGATAGTGCTATAGTAAGCGGTGTGCGTTATGATTCAGAGGAAGTCATATTGTTAATCAGCTTTATAACTTCATTCTGATAAGGTTTGGTTTCCTTTTTTCCCCCTGGTATTTTTGTGACAGGAGGTTATACTAATATTAATTTAATATAATATTAATAATATCAATGTTTAAATTAATAATATTAATATATATATTGACATATAACAAATATCGTTTATTATATTTATCATAGAGGTAAATATTTATGTTGAAACAGATTAACCACGACAAACTCTTGAATCGGGATTTTGTCTTGTTATGGCAAGGGATGGCTTTCAGTGCTTTTGGGTCAATTCTGTATAGTATTGCGATTGGTTACTGGGTGTTTGAATCTACCGGGTCGACAGCGCTGATGGGGATGATGAGCAGTATCACGATGTTTATAATGATGCTGTTGGGGCCGTTCAGCGGAGCTTTGACTGATCGGATGCACCGCCGCAATGTTTTAGTTGTGACGGATACGGTTCGTGGCATCATTTTTCTGCTGATTGGTTATCTGGCACTAAATAATCGTCTTGATGTCACGATGGTTATCATCGCAGCTTTTGTTTCCGGTATCTGCGGTGCATTCTTTTCACCGGCGGCTTCGTCTTTATTTCCGGATTTGCTGCCGATTGCGGATGTTGTTCGCGGCCAGTCAATCGCTAGCGGGACGGATTCATTGATCCGATTAATCGGCTCAGCGGTCAGCGGGGCATTGATTATTGCGTTAGGTGTCCCGATTTTAATTCTGGCGAATGGGTTATTTTATCTGTTTTCTGCTATATCAGAATGTTTTATCTCGCCGATGCGCACCAAAAATCAGACATCAGCAATCAGTGCTTCGATGATTGTCAAAGATCTAAAAGACGGTGCGGCATTTGCGCTGAAAGCTCCTGGTTTATCAACAATGATGATTTGTGCTTTAGTGATTAATCTCTTTTCAAGCGGTTTCTCAACTTTACTGATTGCCTATGTTTTAAGCCGCGGCTTGAATATGATTCAGTACGGGACGATTGCGGCAGCTTCTTCTTTGGGTGGTTTGCTGGGCATGCTGCTGATCAGTGTGCTTAAGATAAAAGAGGCGAAGCGCTATACCGTTTCAATGACCTCATTTATTTTGTCCGGTTTCTTCATGATGATTGGGCTTTACCTCGGAGATTATTATTCATTGCTGATTTTCTTTTTTATCGGTCAATTAACTAACTCAATTGGCAATGCGCTGTTCAATGCAGCATTCATTGTCTATACGCCGCAGGAAAAACGCGGAATGATTACCGGCTTTGTTACTTCGGCATCGATCGGCGGCAGTGCTTTCTCGGCTTTACTGTATGGTCTTCTTGGTGAAATCATTTCGCTGACGACTCTTGGCATTGTCGGCAATCTGCTGGCAGTATTCCCTTTTATTATCATTATCATGGATAAAAATACCCGGGAGATTTTCAAAGATCAAAACCGCGAAAGCCCTGTTGTTATTTAAAAAAGGGACGTATTGTCCCTTTATCGTTGATAGACGATCTTGCCGTCAATAATTGTATAACATGTTTGAGCGTCGGTGTCGAGAGCCGGCGTTTTTTGATAGATGACCAGATCGGCATCTTTACCCGGTTCCAAGGATCCGATTCGCTGATCGCATCCGATAATCTTAGCTGGATTAATGGTGATCATCTTCATAACATCGTAGTGATTACCGCCGAAACGTACAACTTCGCCGGCTTGAACAACCATATATTCCGGGAACAGACAAGGTCCGTCAGTCATAATGGCACAGCAGACACCGCGCTGATCGAGGGTTACTAAACAATCGATGTCAATCTTGCATAGTTCGCCAGGGAATATACAGCATCCGATTGGGCCGTAAATAACGGCAGCTTTGCTTTCAACGATTTCATCCGCAAAATCGCCGGCTCCTAAAGCGTGATCGAGTGTCAGATTGAAATCAAACTCTTTAGCTATTTTAATCATTGTCAGCATATCATGCTGATAGCTGTGAACTTTAAGCGGAATTTCCTTATGCAGGACTTTTAAACCGTTTTCTAATCCCGGATCGTATTTAAAAGGTTTTGTATGATCCGTTTCATGGGCATATTTTTCTTTTTCATAATCTCTGGTCTTCAAGAAGAACTCTCGCAGTACTTGAGCTATTCCCAGTCTTGACATCGGCAATTGTCCTTTCGGTCCGTAGACGCCTTTGGGATTAACCCCCATAGCAGCTTTAAGTGCTACGGGATTTTTGATGATTCTTTCATCCAAGCTTTTTCCGGCAGATTTAATTGCACAGACGGTACCGCAGATGACATTGCCGCTGCCCGGCGCTATTGCACTGGTGGTGATTCCGGCGCGTATGGCTTCCTGAAAAGAAAATGACTGCGGGTCGATACCATAGCGTGCATCTAGCTGCGGCATACAGCTATTAGTCATTTCGTTAAGATCGTCTTCCATGGCGTCGACTTTGAAACCACCGATATGACTATGGGCATCAACAAAACCGGGAAAGACATTTAACCCTGAAGCATTAATAATTTCAGCGTCCGAAATGATGAGGTTCTTACCTAGCTCAACGATTTTACCATTATCGAGCAGAATATCGGTGTCGTCAAGAATACCGGCCGGACCCATCGTCCATATTTTTCCGTTTTTAATCAGTAACATGCGTTTTCCTCCGTTTCATAAATAACATTGCCATTTAGAATTGTTTTCAAGACACGTCCTTGGTAAGTAATCAGCGGATTATGACTCCAGATTACGAGATTTGCTATCTTGCCTGGTTCGATCGTGCCATAATCATCTATAATGCCTAGCATTTTAGCTGGGGTGCTGGTCATCATTGAGAGGACTTCTTCAGCATCATGACTGAACTGATACATTTTTATCCCGGTCCATAATAATTCCTCTTTGCCAGGAAATACATTGTCACCGAAGGCCGTTAAAGCAACCGGCAGTCCTTTTCGGTGCAGCCGAATGATCGATTCATAATCTGTTTTACGGGATTCCATGTTGAAACCGGTAGTAACACTGGCAACAACTAAACCGCTTTGATTGCCGATCAGTTCAGAAAGGCTATCATTAACACCATATCCATTTACAAAGATCACAGGTACTTTATAAGGCTTGATGATGGCGAAGGCATTCAGAATTTCCGTTGAACTGTTGGCACTGACAAAAAACGGCAGTTTATCTTGCAGGGCTTGGTGCAGTACGGCAAGCTTTTCATCGCGTTTCGTTTTTTCATCATTTGGTTGATATTCGCTGGCTTCTCTTAGTTTCTGCTCGAGGATCGAGAAGATGCCCATCCTCGTCATTGGCGAGAGATTCTTAGGTCCGTAGGCTTTTTTCGTGAGCTGATTGACGCAAAGTTTCATTCCTGTTCGCTGTCGGATCATCATTTTCATCGGATTTAATCCGCGGCTGTCATAAGCTGCTGTCAATCCGCCGAAGATATTCGAATTGCTAGGTAAAACACCGACGCCGGTAATACCATAAGTGTAAATCTCCTGTTCCGTGATACAGCGGCCGTTGAAGGCCCACTGGACATCCATTTCCGGTGTAAAGGGATCAATTTTTTCATCATTATCTTTTACTTCCCCTTTGAGTTCCTGACCTTTCTGCATGATTCCCCATTCACTGGCGCAATCGATGAATCCGGGAAAAATCAACAGACCGGTGCAGTCAATCCAGCTGATGGTTGAATCATCAATGTTTGGTGCGATGACCGCAATACGATCATTTTCAATTATCAAATCAGCTTTAAAGACTTGTCCTTTGCCGTCATGCACTGTGCCATTTTTTAAACCGTACATTATTTATTTCTCCTTTTTTTCTTATTATAACCTCGTATAATTGATAATGATAGCATCTGAAAGAATAAATGTAAGAAAAACATGATTGTAATGAAAGAATAATTTATATTGCTGAAAAAGATTGAAAATAATATGCCGGTCGAGTATAATAAAACAAATGCCGTTGCGAAGAGGTGTTTATGAAAAAATATATTATTAAAAGGATCTTTACAGGCTTGTTAGTGGTGATTTTTTCGGTTGTTTTTACCTTTGTGATTGTTCGTTTGGCACCTGGCGATCCAATTAAAATCATGGCTGGTTTGGATAATCCGAATGCTGATATGATCGCTGCTTTACAGGAAAAGTATGGTCTGAATAAATCGATAATCGAACAGCTTTGGATGTATGTTCAGAATGTTTTGCATGGTGATCTTGGGTATTCTTATCTCAATCAGCGTTCGGTCATCGATTTAATCAGCGAACGGTTGATTCCGACTTTTTCATTGGCTTTAACCGGGGCATTAACAGCTTTGGGCATCGGAACCTTTGTTGGCGTCTATGCGGCTCGCAAACAGGGTTGTCTGATTGATCGGATCGTTTGTTCAATCTCATATTTCTGTGATTCACTGCCCAGTTTTTGGCTGAGTCTGATGCTTATCCTATTATTTGCGTCAACATTGAAATGGCTGCCGACGAGCGGAATGTATAATTTGCGAGCCGGTTATACCGGCTTTGCTCGTTTTAAGGATATCTTGCTGCATATGATTCTGCCGGTTGCTACTTTAGTAATCATCGAATTTCCGTATTATTTCCGAATTGCCCGCAGCAGTGTTCTGCAGACAATGAGTGAAGATTTCATCGTGACGTTGCGTGCAACAGGCATGTCGGAAAAAAAGATATTTAATAAGTATGTTTTGCGAAATGCAATTATTCCGACGGTAACGGTTTTTGGAATCAGTTTAGCTTATATGATTACCGGAGTTGCTTTGATTGAGATTGTCTTTGCTTGGCCGGGAATGGGCCGTTTAATGCTTGATGCAATCAGTCGCCGTGACTACATGGTCTTATCTGGTATCTATTTGGTACTGGCGATTTCCGTTGCTGGGATGATGATTGTTGTCGATGTCATCTATGGCATTATTGATCCGCGGATTCGCTATGAGTAAAGGAGCTTACATGAAAAAGACTAAACGATTCAGTTTCCGTAAATTTATCACCGTGATCAATGGAAATCGTGAACTGCGTTCTGGATTGATTATCTTGTTTTTGATGTTGTTTGTGGCTTTTTTCGGTCCGCTGATAGCTCCTTTTGATCCATTAAAACTAAGTTTCTTGCCTTTACAGGCTCCTAGTTCGACGAATCTGCTGGGAACGGATGGCTATGGTCGTGATTTACTGTCATTGATCATTTATGGAACATCAACCTCTATGAAGATTGGATTTGTGGCTGCCATGATTTCGGGTATCATCGGCACGATTGTAGGCGGTGTATCCGGTTATTTCGGCGGTAAAGTTGATGCTGTGCTTAATGAAGTGATGAATGTTTTTTTAATGCTGCCGACTTTCTTTCTGATTCTGATGATCATTGCCTATTTTGGCAGTAGTATGTTTAATATCATGATTGTCATTGGATTGACGACATGGACGGGAAATGCTCGGCTGATGCGGGCTCAGGCGATTGCTTTACGCGAAAGAACGTTTGTAAAAAGTGCGATTGCGATGGGGGAAAGCAAGTGGTCCATTCTTGTCAAGCATGTAATTCCCAATGGGATTTTTCCGATCATTGCTAATACAACGATGAATATCTCCGGGGCAATTTTGTCAGAAGCCGGTTTGTCTTTCCTGGGGTTGGGTGATCCGAATGTAATCAGCTGGGGACAATTGATTTATCATGGTAAGCAATTTTTACCACGCAGCTGGTGGATCTGCACATACAGCGGATTGACTGTTGTTATAACGGTATTGGCTTTCTTCTTAATCGGTGATGGTTTAAATAAAGTATTGAGTCCCAAAATGGCGGCGAATAAATAGGAGGGGATCATGAAACTATTGGAATTAAAACATTTTACCATTAGTTATAAGGTGCCTGGCAAGCTGATACGCGCTGTTCAGGACATAAATTTAATAGTGAATGAACAGGATTCAATTGGTATTGTCGGCGAATCAGGGTCTGGTAAATCGACCTTAGCTATGGGTTTTTTGCGCTTATTACCGGCGAATATTATTGAAACCGAAGGAGAAGCAATCTTTCTCGGTAAGAATCTGATGACAATGACTTCAGCCGAATTAGGCAGAGTTCGCTGGCTGGAAATGGCGATTGTCTTTCAGAAAGCCATGAATTCACTGAGTCCGATCCATCGGATTGGTGCTCAGATGGAAGATATTTATCGCGTGCATTATCCGAATATTGAAAAACATGAATTGAAACAGAAAATTATTGGTTTACTGAAACTGGTTAATTTGCCGGAACGGGTTTACAGCGCTTATCCGCATGAGTTATCCGGCGGAATGATGCAGCGGGTATCGATTGCTTTAAGTCTGTTGTTTTCTCCAAAGCTATTGGTCTTTGATGAAGCCACAACTGCTCTGGATGTTGTAACGCAAAGTCAAATTCTTAATGAAATCATGGCTTTAGAAAAAACAATGAAAATCGCTCGGATCATGATCACCCATGATGTTTCGGTTGTGGCATCAACCTGTAACCGTATTGTTGTCATGTATGCCGGACGAATGATGGAAGAGGGTTATGTTAAGGATGTCTTGGTCAATCCCAAACATCCATATACGATCGGGTTGCTGAAGTCTTTCCCGTCTTTTGATGGTGAGCGGATGGATCTGCGCGGAATTCCCGGCGGTCTGCCAGATCTGAGCATTGAACCTTCAGGCTGTGTCTTTGCGCCGCGCTGTCCGCAAGCTCAGGAACATTGTTTCTGTAATATCCCGCAGGTAAAGCCGGTCGGTCCGCAATGGCAGGCGGCGTGTCATTTGATAGAAGGTGAGTGCCATGAGTGAGATCAAACCCATTATAACGGTTAATAACTTAACGAAATATTATTATCAAAAGAAAAAAGTTACGAACAAAGCCGGAAAGAAAGTGCGGCATCAGACTATCAAGGCGGTCGATGGTATCAGTTTCAGTTTATCTCGCGGAGAGATTCTAGGCGTTATCGGTGAATCCGGCTGTGGCAAATCAACTCTGGCTCGTGTTTTGATCGCTTTAGAGAATGCCACCGCGGGTGAAATATTACTGGATGGAGTCAATAGTTTTGAAGCCCTTAAAAAAGATCGTCTGGCATTCCGCAGAAAATGTCAGATTGTTTTCCAGAATCCATTCGATACCTTTGATCCGCGTTATACGATTGAGAAAATTATGATATCGACTATGCAACTGCATAATATTGGCAGTTCAAAAGAGGAACAACGTCAGATTTGTATTGATATCCTGGAAAAAGCGGGGTTGTCGCCAGCGGAAGATTATTTTGACCGTTATTCGTTTGAATTGTCCGGCGGCCAGTTACAGCGCATATCAATTTTACGTTCGATGCTTTTAAATCCGCAATTTTTAATCGCCGATGAACCAGTCAGTATGCTTGATGTATCGGTCCGCGCCGATATTATAAACATGCTGACAACGCTGGTTAAAGAGAAGAATGCAGCTATGGTTTTCATTTCGCATGATATTCTGACAACTCGTTATATTTCCGATAAAGTTGCTGTAATGTATTTAGGTCGAATCGTGGAAATGGGTCCTACCGACGAAGTTATCCATCACCCGCGGCATCCCTACACGCAGGCATTGATTTCCAGCTGTGCTTCGCTTAATCCTTTGGAACACCGCACGATGATTGAGATTAGCGGCGAACCGCCGACACCGGTTGATACGGGGCCTGGCTGTTATTTCGCTCCGCGCTGTTTTAAAGCCTGTGAGAAGTGCTTTACAGAATATCCGGATTCGGCGATTTTTGCTGACGGGCATCTGGCGGCTTGCCATTGTCTAGAAAAATAATTAATACACGATAATGAAGAGATCGCAGCATTATCCGTGATTAATATTCATATCCAAAGGAGGAGAAGTATGAAAAAGATATTAAAACTACTCATCGTAGCTATCCTGACGATCGCTATGGTTGGATGTAGCGGTGATAGCAGCGAAGAGACGCCTGCTGTTGACCAGACCTACATTGTCGCTATCCAAGGCGAACCCAACTCACTGAACCCGGATGCCATCGCTGATGACTACGGGTACGAAATTTATCAGAACGTTTTCAGTCGTTTAGTCAAATTAAATAATAATTTTGAAATTTTACCGGATCTGGCTAGTTCCTGGGAGTATTCAGAAGATGGCCTGACTTTGACTTTCCATCTCAATGAAGGTGTTAAATGGCATGATGGTGAAGCCTTCACCTCAGCTGATGTTGTCTGGACATTCAATGCGATCATCAACAACAGCGGCGTTATGTCAGGTGCCTTTGTCAATGTGTCATCAGTTACGGCGCCGGATGATTACACGGTAGTATTGACCTTAAGTAAAGTTGACGGATCGCTATTAGGCAATATTGCTTGGTACGGCACATTCATTCTGCCGGAACACATCTATAATGACGGTGGTGATTGGACAACTAATGCGGCAGCCGAAACGCCTATCGGAACCGGTCCGTATAAATTCTCCAGTTGGGAAAAAGGAACGAGCATTACACTTGTCCGCAATGATGATTACTTCGTGACAACTCCAACATTGGATAAAGTTGTTTACACAATCATTCCGGATGAAACAACGGCGTATCAAGCTTGGCTGAATGATGAAGTTGATGAAATTTACACTTATCCGGAAACAGAATTAGCAACGCTAGAAGAATCCGGTGAGTACAACTTTGTTAATCAGTTGTGGCCGAGTCCTTGGTATATGGCTTTCAATATGGACGCGGATTATGAAGGCGTTATTTCTGATATCAATGTACGCAAAGCAATAACGATGGCTATTGATAATACGCAGATCTCGACACTGGCAACAGCTGGTATTTTCCCGGCCTCGGAGTATTATATTCCGGTTGTTTATGATTATGCGTTGAATGATGATGCCAAACGTCCGGCTTATGATCCGGAAGCAGCAATTGCTCTTTTGGAAGCTTCAGGCTATACCAGAGGCGATGATGGTTATTTCTTCACAATCAATATTAAGCCGGTTACCGGCATGGATGATGTTGCGACAGTCATTCAGGCTCAGCTGAAAGAAATCGGCATTAATGTCGAGATTGTCAGCCTAGAGTATGCGATATGGACCGAACAGGTTTTTACCAATCATGATTACGATTTGGCAACTTTGGGCGGTTTCCAAGGTCCGGATATTCTTGGTACCGGACGTCGTTGGACAACAACCGGCGACATCAATGTCTTAGGTTATTCCAATGCGACGGTTGATGCTTTATATGAACAAGCTCAATCTGTTTCCGACTTAACGGAACTGGCTGCTATTTTCAGTCAGATTCAGGTTGAGTTAGCAAAAGATATGCCTTACTTATTATTAGTTGACTACAATCAGAAGACTCCGTACAAAAAGTATATTTCCGGACACCCGGCAATCGACGCGATTGACAAGTGCGGTTTCTCAGAACTTACCTACGTTGTTTTAAGTGAGTAATGAATTAAAGACTGGTGTATAAAATACACCAGTCTTTTCCCACGAAAAGGAGGACTTTATGGATTATTCACGTTTGTTAGCAGGGATTCCCAATTATAAAACATTTTTTACAGTTGATGAAATGGATCAGCATTCTCAGGAATTGGCTCAGAAATATCCAAATATCTGTCAATGCACCTTGGAAGGTTATTCACGCAGCGGCAATCCGATCTACTGTTTAAAAATCGGAAACGGTCGAAAGAAGGCCCTCATGTTCGGCTGTCCGCATCCGAATGAACCGATGGGGGCGATGATGCTGGAATATTTCAGTGAAGCTCTGTGTCAAGATGATAAATTACGTACGGAATTGGATTATACCTGGTATCTGATTAAATCCATCGATGTTGATGGGACAAAGTTGAATGAAAAATGGTTTAAAGGACCGTTTACTTTATATAATTATGCTCGCAACTATTTCCGGCCCGCCGCGGAAGAACAGGTGGAATGGACTTTTCCGTTTAACTACAAAAAATACCAGTTTAATAACCCGATGCCAGAAACGAGTGTACTGATGAAGCTGATTGACGAACAAAAACCGGAATTCATGTATTCTTTGCACAACGCCGGTTTCGGCGGCACTTATTGGTATATAACTTATGAGTTAAAAGAAATATGGGAGAAATTGCATCTAGCCAGTGCCAAGCAGCAGATTCCTTTGAGTCTTGGGGAACCGGAAGCTCCGTATATGATCCAGTTCGCACCGGCCATTTTTAAAATGACCGGTTCGCAGGATGCGTATGACTATGATGAAAAGTATGCGGATGAGCCGGCGGAAACCCTCATGGTTGCAGGAACCAGCAGTGACGACTATGCGAAGAAGTACGGAACTTGCTGTTTGGTTACCGAACTTCCATATTTTTATTCACCAAAAATTGCCAGTGCTAAACGGATGGGATTTGCACGCAAAGAGGCGATGCGCCAGGGCGCAGAGATCAAATTGGCGAATTGGCGAAAAATAGAAGATTTGTATGCCTTATATAAGACGGATGTGTCAAGTGACAATCCGTTTGCGAAGATGTTGAATATGATGATTAAGCTGCGGGACAGTTCTTACAAGTCTATGTTGAAATTCATTGAATCCAAGCCGGAATTCAATGATGAATGTAAAGAATCCGAAGCATTTGATAATATCGAAATCACGAAGTTCTATGCTTTGCTGGGATGGGGGTTGGCAGTCCGCGGGGCTGAACATGAAAGGGATAAACGGCAGGGAAGCGAATATCAGCGTCTTGAAAAGATTGTCCAGCAAATTGATGCTGCAATGAAGGTTATGGCGGATGATGTTGAAGCTAGTATTGCTTACTCCGTCGTACCAATAAAGAAACTGGTCAGTATCCAGTTAGAAAGTGGAATGATCGTTGCTGATCAGCTTCGCCAGAGGAGACAAAGAGATGTTTGAACAATTATTAAAAAATGTACCGGATTATCAGGCTTTTCTCAGTGTTGACGAGATGGATGAGCATTCCTTGGCTCTTGCTAAGAAATATCCGGATATCTGTATTTGCACTTTAGAAGGTTATTCCCGGGCTGGTCATCCGATTTATTGTCTGAAAATCGGTAATGGAGCAAAGAATGCCTTTCTGTTCGGCTGCCCGCATCCAAATGAACCGATGGGAGCGATGATTCTGGAATACTTCAGCGAGGCGCTGTGCAAAGATGAACATCTGCGTGAGGAACTTGGCTATACATGGTATTTAATCAAATCAATCGACGTAGACGGAACCAAACTTAATGAAAAATGGTTCAAAGGTCCGTTTAATCTATATACCTATGCTCGTAATTTTTTTCGCCCGGCCGGTTATGAACAAGCGGAGTGGACTTTTCCGATTGAATATAAGAAGTATAAATTTGATCGGCCTATCCCGGAAACACAGATTTTAATGAAAATCATTGATCAGGTCCAACCGGATTTTCTTTATTCATTACATAATGCCGGTTTTGGCGGGGCTTACTGGTATATAACTTATCCGACAACAGGCTTGTGGGAAAAGTTCTATCAGGCTGTCAAGAAGAATGGTATTCCGCTTCATCTCGGTGAACCGGAAGCACCGTTTATTGTTCCGTTCGCTCCGGCAATCTATAAAATGACCGGTTTGAAGGATAACTATGATTTTATGGAACAATTCAGCAATCGCCCGGCAGAGGAAACAATGATGGCTGGTGCGAGCAGCGATGAATATTCCAGTAAATATCATACTTGCTGTCTGGTTGCGGAACTTCCCTATTATTACACGCCGAAGATTGAAGATCACACTGAAATGCCGATGACCCGTAAAGAAGCGGCTTTAAAAGGTGCGAAGTTCAGCTACGATGATACACAGATGAAACATGCGTTGTTTAAAAAGTATGAAGCTTATGTAACAGACGGCAACCCTTATGCAAAGATGCTGAAGATGGTATTTGCGATGAATGATGATCAGTATCAGTCACAAGTTGCCTTCATTGAGTCCAATGAAGACTTTAACAAACCATGTAAAGTCTCTGAGGCTTTTGATAACTATGATGTCAAGCATTTCTATGTTTTATTGTATTGGGGGTTGCTGATCCGTGGTTTGGAATATGAACTTACACATGTCACAAAGACGGAAAAGAAAAGTTTGGAATCTTTACTGGCTGAATTTGAAACGGCCATGAAAAAGGATGCCGAGATCGCAGAATCGATTCTCAAGTATGAATTTGTGCCGATCCAAAGACTGGTCAGAGCTCAGCTGGAAAGCGGATTGCTTGTTGCTGATTATATCGCTCATGACCCTCGGTATCAGCTGGATCTGCACAAGCAGTCACAATAACACCGCAAGGGGTTATTGCATGGGCTTTTTCGATATTTGAGGGAGGCCGCATGTCATGATGATTACTCACAATGAGCAGCCGTTCGGATTGAATCAATGATTTCCAAAGTTTCCATCCTTAGGATGAGAGAGTGCCTGAATAAGTTTTTATGACAGCGTTATCAGACCGGATTACCGGTCTTTTTTATTGACTTATAATGTAATCGTTATATAATGTTAGCGGAAGCTAACATGAGGGTGATGAATATGACATTAGATAAGCTGAAGATTGGAGAAAGCGCCCAAATTACCGCTATTAACGGTAAAGGTGTCTTACGGCATCGATTGCTGGAAATGGGGCTGACACCGCGGACAAAAGTATATATGCGAAACATGGCGCCGATGGGTGATCCCATTGAAATCATGCTGCGCGGTTATACGCTGACATTGCGTAAAGCGGAAGCCAGCAATATCGATATCGAGGCTATTCATGAGTAAATATACAATCGGTTTAATCGGAAATCAGAACAGCGGTAAATCGACTCTCTTCAATGCCTTGACCGGAAGCAATCAGCATGTTGGTAATTTCCCGGGAGTGACGGTCGAACGCAAAGAAGGCATTCTGAAAAACCATCGTGAGATCACGATTGTTGATTTGCCTGGTATTTATTCATTATCGCCATATACAAAAGAAGAGATTGTCACCAGAGAATTCCTGATGCGGGATAAACCGGACGCGATTATTAATATTATTGATGCAACAAGCATGGAACGCAGTTTATATCTGACGCTTCAGCTGATTGAATTACAGATTCCAATGATCCTGGCAGTTAATATGATTGATGAAGTTACCGCCAGCGGTAACACGATTGATGATCAAGCACTAAGCAAACGGCTGGGGATTGAGGCTGTTTCAATCTCTGCGATGAAGAATCAAGGCGTTAAATTGCTGATTGATGAAGTCAGCCGTTTGGTTGAACTGAAGACTAAGCCGACATATATTGATTTCTGTACCGGTGAGATTCATAGGGCTGTGCATGCGATTACCCATTTAGTCGAACCGGAGGCTCTGCGTTTGGGTTATAATCCGCGTTTTGTGGCAATCAAACTGGTTGAAGGCGATACGATTATTAAAGATGAATTGCATCTGCATGATCAGGATGTTAAGATCATTGATCAGATAATTGCGGATCTGGAATATCATCTGAAAATGGATAATGAAGCCGCAATGGCAGATATGCGTTATACATTTATTGAACAGGTTGTTCAGCAAGCGGTCAGCGGTCATGGTAATAAACAACGGGAGCTGACGGATAAAATTGACCGTATTCTAACCCATCGGATTTGGTCGATTCCGATTTTCTTAGCGGTTATGGCCTTGATGTTTTATCTGACCTTCGGTCCGATCGGCGGAACACTGCAAGGATGGCTGGAGGAGTTTCTCACCTATGTCATTGCCCGGCTATCAGCATATCTGACTAGTTTAAATCTCAGTCCGTGGCTGCATGGTTTACTGGTGGATGGGGCTTTGGCCGGAATCAGCAGCGTCTTGTCTTTTGTTCCGATCATTGTTACTTTGTTTTTCTTTCTGTCAATTCTGGAAGATACCGGCTATATGGCGCGTGTTGCATATGTGATGGATAAATTTCTGCAAAAACTCGGTTTATCGGGTAAATCCTTTGTCCCGATGATCATTGGGTTCGGCTGTACGGTTCCGGCGGTTATCTCAACGCGGACGCTAGCGAGTTCACGTGATCGTAAAATGACAATCATGTTGCTGCCTTTTATGTCTTGTACAGCTAAATTGCCGATCTATGCGATGTTTACGGCGGCTTTCTTTCCAAAGTATCAGGCGTTAGTCATGATCGGTGTTTATCTGTTTGGCATTATTGTGGCCGTTGTTTCGGCTTTATTACTGAAGAATTCAGCATTTAAAGGCGATGGAACTCCGTTTGTTCTGGAATTGCCGGCTTATCGTTTTCCGCTTTGGAGTAATGTTATGCGACAGATGTGGGATAAGGCTAAAGATTTTATTGAAAGAGCATTTACCATCATTTTCTTAGCCAGTATGCTGATTTGGCTGTTAAGTAATTTCAATTTCCGGCTGGAAATGATCAATGATGCTTCACTAAGCATGCTAGCGATTATTAGCGGAAAGTTAACTTTTATCTTCAGTCCGCTTGGCTTTGGCAATTGGAAGGCAGTCAGTGCCCTGGTAACGGGTCTGACTGCCAAAGAAGCGGTTGTCAGTACCTTAGGCGTTCTGCTGAATGTCACAGATAACGGTCAATTAGTCGCGGCAATCAGTCAGCTCTTTACCCCGTTGTCCGCAATCAGTTTTATGATTTTTACATTGCTGTATATTCCCTGCTTTGCGGCTGTTGCTACGATTAAAAGAGAAGTTGTATCCTTGAAGGAGACTTTATTAATCCTCAGTTATCAAATGATTATTGCCTGGGTGATGTCATTTGCTGTCTATCAGATATTACTGTTGTTCTGGAGGTGAACATTTATGACCGATATTCTAATTATCCTGCTTTTAGCAAGCGCTGTGATCCTAGTAATCAGGTATTTGCTGAAAAATAAAAGTACATGCAGCGGCTGTTCAAAAACAAATTGCCGTCTATGCGATTTAAATGTCTATGATGAGTATAAGAAGGATCAGGCGAAAGCTGCTAAAGTGCGCTGATTTATGAAAAAGAAATGAAATGAAAAGAAATAGTTTTTCTTTCACGCAGATTTCACATCGAAAAGTTATATTTTAAGCGTAGAAAAACTCTACTAAACAATTTTTTCATTTATATTCTCCTAAATGTATAAAGTTTGGCAGTAAAGTATGTTGGATAACAGCTCTAATGTACTGATTAAAACTTATTCCTGAGCGAATAAGTTTTTTTTGATGCAAATACTATTTTTCAGTGGGAATCTTCGGTATAATAGTGACAGAATGCAAGATTGAGGTGGAACAATGAAACGGATAATTAGCTTGATGCTGGTTGGGATGATAGTGCTGGGACTTAGCGGCTGTTTCACTAAAGCGCCTAAGCTTACGGTCACTCAGTCCGATATCGTTGTGGAAGTGAATGACGAAACTTTTACATTGGATAGTCTTAGTGATTATATTCAAGCTTCCGATTACAAGAATAATGTGATTCCTTTTGCTGATCTGACGATCATGGGTGATTATGATTTAAGTAAAATCGGCGTCTATCAACTGACGATTACAGCAAAAGCGAATAATGCTTCAACGGTAGAAACAGTCAATATTAATGTTGTGGATACGACGAAACCGGTTTTCAATGTTGTCAGTGATGAGGTTTTGGTTTATCTGGGCACAGAATTCAGCGCTGATGCTGAAATGAACCTGCTTTTTGCTGAAGATAATAATGATAAAAATGTAACGGAACGGATAACATATGTCGGAGAAGTGGATCCAAAGAGAGCTGGGGTATATCCGGTGGAGTATACCGTCAGCGATGCATCCGGCAATACTGCTAGTACGACGATAACTTATCGGGTTACCGACAGTCTTGATGAATATGTTTCTTATTTATATAAAAGAACGATCGATTTTTACTGGGGGAAATACTTTATTACTGATAATGATCAAACGGTGACGAATTACGACAGTGCTGTTTATTACTTTTTTACCAACAATGGCCAGCAGCAGTTTGAAAGAGCTTGCGGCCTGGCTGAAAATACGGATGATACCGCTGGCGGTATCCAGCTGGTCAAGACGGATGATCAGATTTATATGTATGATCAGGAGAAGATTGTTGTTAATAATTATTTAGCGACAACATTGACAAAAGCTTATCAGAAGGGAATTTATCTGCGCTTCTATGCGGTTGCCAGCTACGGCAACGGTATTGAAACGATCATGACGCAAGACAGTCTGTTCAGTCTGAAACGTGTTGAAGGCAAATGGTATGTAGACAATTTTGCCTTGCCGAACTGATATGAATAAAAAGGCGGTTATTTTACCGGACTATTATAATTCGTCGGTAAATTTAGTAAACTCACTTCTCAAATATTACGGATGTGCTTGCCCGCATCCGACTTTAGCTTGTGTTGATCAGGTGCTGGCTAAGGATTTTAAACATGTTTTCCTGATTGTTCTCGATGGAATGGGCAGCTGTATCCTTGATGGCAATCTGCGTCCGGACAGTTTTCTGCGCCGTCATAAATTATTTGATTTTTCGGCGGTTTATCCCTGTACAACGGTGGCGGCAACAACGGCGCTGCAATCAGGATTAACTCCGGCGGAAACTGGTTGGGTCGGCTGGCATCAGTACTTTCCGGCGTTAAATAAAGATGTTGTACTCTTTTTAAATACGGTTTATCAGAATAGTCAGCCGGCCGCTTCGTATTCAGTGACCGACCGGTTCTTGCCTTATGTGCATATCAATGATTTGATTGGTAAACAAGGAAACACTCGGACTTCAATGATCTTTCCGGCTTTCCATCCGGATGGAGCAGTAGATTTTACCGCGGTGTGCGAACGAATTGCGGCAGTCAGTCGACAGACTGATCCTACTTTTACTTATGTTTACTGGAATGAACCGGATGCGACAATGCATGAAGATGGCTGTTATGTGCAGTCCACAAAAACGGTTCTAACGGATATTGACCGGCAGTTAGCTTTAATGGCCGAAAGACTGCCGGCAGATACGCTGCTGCTGATCACTCCGGATCATGGCATGATTGATGTTGAAGAAGCTAAGCTGGGTAATTATCCGGATCTCAATGAATGTTTTTACCGAGCCGCAACGATGGAGCCGCGCTGTAACAGCTTTTATGTCAAAGAAGATAAAAAAGTGATTTTTGAACAGCTGTTTGCTGAGTATTTTCCGGATTTTCTATTATTGACTCGTGATGAGGCATTTAATAATCAGCTGTTTGGCAGCGGTGAAATGCATCCGGAACTGCCGGGGATGCTTGGCAATTATTTTGGGATGGCAATCGGCAGCCGCATCATCGCGCATGATAGTGATCACCATTTTAATTTCAAGGCGCATCATGCCGGATTAACAGCCGATGAGATGATTATTCCGTTAATCGCATACTACCGATAGCATCCGGGATCCTATTGAACGCTGTGTTGGATTGATCTATAATGAAATCTAACAGAAATGGGTGATAGCATGTTATAGATAAGAAATTATAAAAAGTGTTATGGGGATAAGGTTGCTGTTGACGGTATTAATCTAACGGTTGAACCGGGAGAAATTTTTGGCTTTATCGGGCATAACGGTGCGGGGAAGACGACTACGATCAAGGGAATTGTCGGAATCATGGATTTTGATGCCGGTGAAATTCTGATTAATGGTCATTCTATTGTGACCGACGCGATAACTTGTAAGAAAATGATGGCTTATATCCCGGATAATTCGGAATTTTATGAAGTGCTGACCGGCATTAAATATATCAATTTCATTAGTGATATTTTCGAAGTGGCGCAGGACAAACGTCAACCGCTGATTCAAAAATATGCGGATATTTTCGAGATGACTTCTAATCTTGGTGATTCGATTTCTTCTTATTCCCGCGGCATGAAACAGAAATTAGCCATTATCGCGGCATTGGTTCACCAGCCGCAGCTTTTGGTGTTGGATGAGCCATTTGTCGGGTTGGATCCTAAAGCAACACACAGTCTAAAACTGATTATGCGTGAAATCTGTGATAAAGGCGGAAGTATATTTTTCTCAACGCATGTTCTGGAAGTGGCGGAAAAACTATGCGATCATATCGCGGTTATTAAAGAAGGAAAGATTATCGCCGTTGGTACAATTGAAGAAATTCTCGGGAAGAAGTCTTTGGAAGAAGTCTTTTTGGAGCTGACAGACCATGACTAAAACGCTGTTATTAATGAAGATCGAGTTGATAAACCTCTTTGTCAATAATAATTTTACGGCACGCCGAAACCGCAAGAAAACTTTAGGAATCGCGATGTTTATCATTCCGGCAGCGGCGATGCTCTATCTTTCGGTTGTTTATTCATTATTATTAATGGAAACGCTGCCGGCGGACAGTAAGTTTTTGATGCCGGTATTGATGACAGTATCGACTTTCATCATGCTGATCGTACTTTCGTTTTATAATGCCAGCGGTCACTTATTCGGGTTCAAAGATTTTGATTTGCTGATGTCGCTGCCCGTCAAGAAAACAAGTGTCATGCTGTCAAAACTGCTGGCATTTTTACTGATGGATTATTTCTTCGCGGTTTTTTTGATTATTCCTTATATTGCGATATACGGCATCAAGATGGGACAGCCGGTCTTGTATTATTTGTATGGCTTTGCCGGTTTCCTCTTTGTACCCATGATTCCAATGGTTCTTTCCGGGGTCTTGGCGCTGCTTATCAATAGTCTGACGGCTAATTTCCGTTATAAAAGTCTGATTCGCAATCTATCCTATCTGCTAATGATCGGTCTGATTATGTACGGTTCGTTGCAGCTGCAGAATTTAATGTTTATGGATATGTCCAGCGCGACGGCTTTACTTAACAATATCAAAACTTATGCTTTACCGATCTACCTGTTTGCGATGGCTTTGCTGAACACTGATTTTGGTTATATTGCAGCTTTCATTCTGTTAAATGCTGTTTGTTTCAGCTTGTTTGTTTTTGCTTTTTCTCAGGTGTTTACGAAGGTGAATATGCAAATTCATCAGGGTTATAAGGTTAAAAACTTTCACTTAAAAACGGCGGCGGTTTCTTCGCGATTTGCGGCCTTCTTTAAATTGCAGGTTCAGCGTTACTTCGGCAGTACGATGTATTTAATCAATACGATCGTCGGACCTTTAATGCCAATTGTTTTTATCATAATCGGCATTTTCCGCGGATCTGATGAAATTAAAATTTACTTGAGTTTAATGGATAGTCAGCAGGTACTGTTACCGATTTTATTGGCTTCGATGATGTTCACGTCATCGCTTTGCATGATAACTTCCAGTTCTATTTCTCTGGAGGGTAAGAATCTCGGTACCTTAAAATCGTATCCGCTTTCGGTACCGGAAATATTCTTGGCTAAAATTCTTTTACAGGTAGTTATCAGTGTGCTCGGAAGTGCTGCTGCGATTGTTTTAGGTGTCATTTTCTATGATTTAAGCTGGACTTATGCGTTGGTTTTATTAGTATCAGCAATCATCTTTGCGGTTTTCGGAGCATGCTTCGGCTTGATTATCAATTTGCTTTTTCCGCGGCTTGAATGGGACTCGGAAACAATTGTTGTTAAACAAAGCATGGCGGTCTTGATTACAACCTTCGGCGGATTAGCCATTGGAGGTCTGCAGATACTAGCATACATTATGGTGATTAAATATCTTTCGCTGCCGGTTTTTATTATCTTGGATTTAATCCTGAACATGATTTTGATTTATGGAATGTGGCTGTACCTTTCAACGGCTGGTGTCAAAAAATTTCGTGAATTATAAGATCGGGTATTAACTGCCCGATTTTTAAAAGGAGGATAATGGACAGCGTAAAGGCCTATTGGCAAGAATTCTTAATTAAAACACATCGTGATCCGCAGACATGCTATTTTGAGGCGTCTTATTTTGGCAGTACACAGTTGTCGGCTGATCACTTGGCTGATTTAATTCGCCAAGGGAAAAAACAAGCGACGACTTCCAGCGCGTTAGCCTATCGGTGTTCTGCTGAAGAACCGCAGATCGGATCGCTGAGTATCGTCACCGATTGGCAAGGAAATCCGCAGGCCGTCATTCAAACTGTTGCCGTTGTTAAAATGAAGTTCAGCGAGATGACTTTTGATTTAGCTGTTAAAGAAGGCGAAGATGCTAATCTTGCTTCATGGATATCTAATCATGCCGCTTTTTTTCAATGGGAAAGTACGGTTTGCGGTTATGAATTTAATCAGGAAATGCCGATTATTTTTGAAGAATTTACTGTTGTATATCAATAGATATTAAGGATGATATGCTATAATAAATTAAAAGGAGATTGCATATGAGCAAAGTAAATGCAGAAATCGTATTTCAGAATGATTTTAACGGTCAATTACGGAATAAGAACGGCGATGTTGTTATCGGCGAAAAGGGCTTGGCGCCTTATGACATGTTACAGGGAGCTTTAGCGGCTTGTCTGCATGCGACCTTTTTATCGATTCTTGATAAGAAACACTTGACGATCAAGCAGGCGCATTATCAGATTGACGGCACTAAACGCGAAACATCTCCGACAACTTTAAGTGAAGTGCATCTTACGGTTCGGATCAAAACGGAAGACAACATTGAGCAGCTGAAACATTCCTTTGATTTAGCGACTAAATACTGTTCGGTTTTCAATACCATCTCACAGGTTGCGGTTATGACTTATCAGCTGTCTTTTGAGGATTGATATGCTGACAATCGAACGAGAGACCTGCGTATATAGCTTTAGCAAGGATCATGAGCCGGTTGCTGTCTGTCATGACGGTGACACGGTCTTATTTAAAACACGGGATTGTTACAGTGATCTGGTAAAATCAGCGGATTATGATTGGGAGAAATTCCTGATCAGAGTCAATCCGGTCTCCGGACCCTTATATATTGACGGGGCCAAACCCGGTGACACCTTAGCGGTGCGGATTCTGGATATCCGGTTGGATTCAACAGGCATCATTGTCAGTAAACCGAATAACGGGCTGTTTGGTAAAGAAATCAACCGGAAGGTTACCAAGATTGTTAAGCTGAATAACGGATTTGTTGAATTTACCGATCGGATCAGTCTGCCGATAGAGCCGATGATCGGCTGTATCGGAACAGCGCCGATTGCGGGTGACATCGCCAGCAATACGCCGAATAATCATGGCGGCAACATGGATAATCGCCGTATCATGATTGGGTCGGTTCTGGAATTGCCGGTTTTTACTGAAGGAGCTTTACTTGCCATGGGCGATCTGCATGCGGTGATGGGTGACGGTGAAGTTAACTGCAGCGGTGTGGAATGTGCCGGTCAAGTCTTGGTTCAGGTTCAGATTATTAAGGACCGCCGGCTGACTAATCCGCGGGTAATCAGTCATGGGGTGCTTTATACGACCGCCAGCGGTATCGATTTGGATATGGCCAGCGGCATTGCTTGTCAGGAAATGCTGAATGTTCTGATGGATTACAACCGCCAGGATATCTATGATGCAGGAATGCTGATGAGTGCTGTCGGCAATCTGGAAATATGCCAAGTGGTCAATCCGCTGGTAACGGCGCGTTTCGGAGTCAATCTAAAATATATCGACTATGACATAAAGGAAAAAATAAATGCCAATTAAATACATTGCCGCACCGATCAAAGAAGGCTGTACGATCGATGGTGCGGATCAGGGAATTCCCGTTTTAAAAGAAGTGTTTCCGTTTTCAGCATTGGTCAGAGCCGAACAGCAGCCGGAAAGCACTAATCGTAAGCTGTTGCATTTAGCGACAATTACGGATTTTTTGTGGCGGCTGAAACGTACCGAACAGGTTTTACCAGCGGATTTTATGGTAACGGTCGGGGGCGATCATTGCTTGGCCATTGGTTCGGTTTCGGCCCATTATCAAGAAAATATGGGATTGATTTGGGTTGATTCGCATGGTGACAGCAATACGGATCAAACAACAATTACAGGCCGTATTCACGGGATGCCGCTAAGCGTGCTGATGGGTTTAGGCGCTTCGGAGCTGACGGCTGTCAATGAAGGTCATTTTATTAAGAAGGAAAATGTCGTTTTATTTGGTATCAGTTCGCTTGATGTCGAGGAAAAACAGCTTTTGGAACAATTGAATGTCCGGATTTTTTACCATCAGGAAATCCGTGAACGCGGACTGCAGGTCTGTTTAGCTGAAGCAGTGGCTTATTTAGCTGAAAAGCCGGTTTACGTGAGTTACGATTTGGACAGCATTGACCCGGTATTCTGCCGGGGAGTTAATACACCGGTGCAGACGGGTCTTAGCGAAGCGGAAGCTTATCAAGTCTTGGAAACTTTATTGACCCAGCTGCCAGTCGTCAGTATGGATCTGGTTGAATACAATCCGCTGAATGATGATGGCAATACGCTAAAGATTATCCGCAATTTTAAAGCAATCATTGAGAAACATAAGGGGTGATAACATGAAGTATCTTTTGGCTATCGATCAGGGGACAACCAGTTCGCGAGCGATGATCTTTGATGAAAACATTAATGTTTTAGCGATAGCCCAAAAAGAGGTGGCCTCTTTTTATCCTTACCCGGGCTGGGTTGAGCAGAATGCCGAGGATATCTATTCCAGCGTGATAGCTGTCATTTGGGAAGCCTTGACCAAAGCTGGTTTGAGGATGAACGATATTGCCGGAATTGGCATAACCAATCAGCGGGAAACAACGGTGGTCTGGGATAAGACATCCGGGAAGCCGGTTTATTTTGCGCTGGTATGGCAAAGCCGGCAGACAAACGAATTGTGCGAAGCAATGCGGTCACGCGGTGTTGAAGAACTAATTAAAAAGAAAACCGGACTGATTATCGATTCTTACTTTTCCGCCAGTAAAATCCGCTGGATTTTAGATAAGGTTCCGAATGGTCAAGCCCGTGCCGAGGCCGGAGAACTGTTGTTTGGGACGATAGATACCTGGCTGGTCTATCAGCTGAGCGGACACCGGAGGCATGTGACCGATGTCAGTAATGCTTCACGGACACAGCTGATGAATCTTTCTACATTGGATTGGGACGAAGAATTACTTACTTTATGGAATATCCCGCGGATACTCTTGCCGGAAATCTGTTCTTCTTCGATGGTTTACGGTTATACCGATCATGGGTTGTTCAGTTGCGAGACGCCGATCGCGGCGCTGATCGGCGACCAGCAGGCTTCGTTATTCGGACAGGCTTGTTTTAAGCAGGGCGATGTTAAAAATACTTACGGAACCGGCTGTTTTCTGCTGATGAATATCGGCAATCAGATTAAGGAGAGTCATCACGGGCTGGTCACGACCGTAGCATGGAAGGTAAAAGATGAGGTTAATTATGCGCTAGAAGGCAGTGTTTTTGTGGCTGGAGCGGCGATTCAATGGCTGCGGGACGGTTTGAAGATCATTCAGCAGGCTGCGGATAGTGAGACTCTTGCTAAAACATTACCGGATAATGGCGGTATTTATATTGTGCCTTCTTTTGTCGGTTTAGGCGCACCCTACTGGGACAGTGAGGCACGCGGAGCAATCTTTGGATTGACCAGGGGAACAACGACAGCTCATTTGGTAAGGGCTACTTTGGAGTCTTTAGCCTATCAGACTTATGATGTTCTGCAGGCAATGGAAAATGATACCGGCTATCACATCGCTACGCTGAAAGTTGACGGCGGTGCCAGCCGCAATAATTTTTTGATGCAGTGGCAAGCTGATATTTTGCAGGCGCGGGTTAATCGGGCGCTGATCAATGAGACGACGGCGCTGGGAGCGGCTTTTCTCGCCGGGTTAGCAGTCGGTGTCTGGACAAGTCTTGATGAAATAAAAGAAAAATGGAAAAACGACTTGGAGTTTCAGCCGCTTATGGCAAAGACGCAAGTTGATGACTATTTGCGGAAATGGCATAAAGCCGTTACAGCGACGCGGCAGTTTTAACTCTTGGAGATAAGCGAATGAATAAAACTAAACGATTAACAAAACTAGCACTTATACTGGCAATCAGTATCGTTTTACATTTGATTGAACCTAATCTTCCGATTCCGGTTTACGGAGTCAAACTGGGTTTAGCGAACATTATGGGCCTCGTAACATTAATGATGTTTGATTATAAAGATATGATTTATATTAACATTCTTCGAGTGTTGCTAAGCAGTTTACTTCGTGGTATCATATTTGGGACAGCGTTTTGGCTATCACTTAGCGGGGTGCTGCTGAGTACGTTTGCGGTCATTCTAATCAGCCGGCGTAACCAGCTCAGTTTACCTTTCTTGAGCGTTATCAGTGCTATATTCCATAGTGTCGGGCAGTTGTTATGTGCATGTTACATTTATCAGACAATGTACCTGCTGTATTATTATCTGCCGATTATGCTGGTATTGGCGGTCCCGACAGGTCTTTTGACGGGCTTGCTGGCGGGTGAAGTTTTAAAACGAATTAGATAAGGGGTGGCGGAATGCGATATGAATTTAAACCGAGCGGCGTTTGCTCAACAAAATATATATTTGAATTGGAAGACAATAGAATTGTTAAAGCTAATGTTATCGGCGGTTGTGACGGAAATCTGCAGGCTATCTGTCGCTTGATTGAGGGTTCCGCGATCACTGATGTCATCGGAAAACTTCAAGGGATCCGTTGCGGCTTTAAGAAGACTTCCTGTCCTGATCAAATGGCGAAAGCATTATCAGCGTACTTAGCGTCTTAAAGTAATTGACTAACTAAATATCATCGATAATTTGTCAGATCAGGATTTCCTGAGTTTTTTATTTGAGGGGGATATTATGAAGAAAAAACAACTTTTAAAAGAACTGTTTAAGGGATATTATTTGGTTTTATGCGGTATTTTCATTGTTACAATTGGTTATGTGGCATTCAGTCTGCTGAGTCCCCTAATCTTTAGTTTTATGATTGATCAGATAATTGATCTGCAGCCGATTACGAACCCGCTGATTGCTGGTCTGATCAGTGCAGTAGGCGGGGTTTACTACATCCGCGATCATTTATGGATTGGGTCGATCATTATTATCATTGTTTATGTGTTTATCGGTGTTTTCATTTTCTTTCGTGGCAAGTGGAACGCTGAATTGTCTGAAGGCGTGGCAGAACGTCTGCGCAACTGGCTGTACTCGCATCTATCACTGTTGCCGTACAGCTATCATGTTCGAGCTAAAACCGGTGATCTGATTCAGCGCTGTACCAGTGATGTCAATCAGCTGCGTAAAATGCTGGGCGGTCAGCTTTCAGAACTGGTCTATGCGTTAGGTTCGGCGGTTATTGCCATCGCAATTCTTTTCTCAATTTATCCGAAAATGGCTTGGCTGGCCGTTATAAGTATGCCGATTATTATGCTCATGGCCTTCTTTTTCTTCGGTAAAATTCAAGAGGTTTTTAAACAGTCTGATGAAGCTGAAGGCAATATGTCGGAAACCTTCCAGAATACGCTAACCGGAACACGTGTTGTTAAAGCGTTCAACCGCGAGGCTTTTGAACTGGATAAATTTGAAAAAAAGAATCGCATCTTTCGAGATTTTACGTTGAGGGTTATCAAGATTCTGGGTTTCTATTGGAGTCTGTCGGATACGATCTGTTTATTACAAATTCTGCTGGTGGTGGTTGTCGGAGTTTTTGAAGCGCGGCTCGGCCATATCACGGTCGGTGATTTCTTTGTCTTTGTCTCTTATGAGTCAATGATTTTATGGCCGATGCGCAATGTCGGACGCATCTTGTCGGATATGGGCAAAGTCAGTATCGCCTTGGATCGGATCTTAGAAATACTGAATGAACCGATAGAGGATATCATGTCCGGTGAGACCCCGGAAATCAAAGGAAATATAGTCTTTGATCATGTACACTTCCGCTACGATGACGGAAATGAGGATGTATTGAAAGATGTTACCTTTGATATCAAAGCCGGTCAGACGATTGCGATCATGGGACCAACCGGCAGCGGTAAGTCCTCGCTGGTGCATCTTTTAACCAGACTGTATGATTATCAAAGCGGATCAATCACGATTGACGGTGTGGAACTGAAAAGAATACAGCGTAAACATCTGCGTAAACAGGTTGGAATTGTTTTACAGGAACCTTTCCTGTTTTCAAAATCTATCTTCGAAAATATCCGGCTGGCTAATCCGAATGCGGATTTGGATGAAATTCAAAGAGCAGCCAAAACAGCCAGCGTGCACAATGTCATCAGTGATTTTGATCAGGGTTATGAAACCTTAGTCGGGGAGAAAGGCGTAACCTTGTCCGGCGGTCAGAAACAGCGGATTGCGATTGCCCGGACAATCATCAATGACTCGCCAATCTTGATTTTTGATGATTCCTTATCTGCCGTTGATACTGAAACGGATGCTTATATCCGCAGTGCATTACAGCGTGTCAGCAAAGGGATAACGACCATTTTGATTACGCATCGTGTCAGCAGCGTACAGAGTGCCGACAAGATTGTTGTATTGGATGAAGGACGGATCATCCAATCCGGCCGTCATGAAGATTTAATTAAAGAAGAAGGTTTATACAAACGTATCTATGAGATCCAAAGCCGAATTGTCAAGGAGGTGGTTTAATGAGTAAAGCTACTTATAAAGAAGAAGAATTCAATACGGATTCTTTTGATGTTCATTTGTGGAGAAAAATCTTTAAACTGTTATGGGATCATAAAAAATTACTGATCGGATTGTTTTTTATCAATATCGCTGTCGCCTGCGTTGATGTTATTTTTCCTTACTTGAATAAGTATGCGATTGATTATTTCGTATCCGGCGAGGGTGCGAATGCGCAGATTTGGAACTTTGTCTATCTATTCATCGGGTTTATTATCTGGCAGGGGTTAAATGTTTATGCGTTCTTCCATGTTGCCGGCAGTATCGAGATGGCCTTTGCATACAATATCCGGATGCGAATTGCCCGCAAACTGCAGGAATTATCATATTCATATTATGATCGGACGCCGAACGGGTGGATTATGGCGCGGATGACAAGCGATGTCAACCATATTGCCGAGATCATGTCTTGGAGTCTGATGGATCTTTTCTGGGGCAGTACGGTTATGTTAGGGGTAACGGTTGTCATGCTGGCTGTCAATTGGAAACTTGCTTTAATTGTTTTAGTCATTGTGCCGATCTTGGCGTATATCAGCAGTTGGTTTCAGCTGCGGATTCTGAAAAATTACCGTGAAGTCCGTAAGATCAATTCGCGGATTACCGGTGGTTTCAGTGAAGGAATCAGCGGTGCTAAGACAACAAAGACGTTGGTTCTGGAAGAAATCAACCAGAAGGAATTTGATGATTTGACCTTTACGATGCGGGATAAATCCATCAAGGCGGCTTTGTTGAATTCGATCTTTATGCCAATTGTTTTAGGCTTAGGAGCTTTGAGTCTGGCCGGAATCCTTTGGTATGGCGGTCATGAAGTCCTAGTTAAGAGCATTGAATTCGGAACCTTGATGTTGTTTACTCAGTATTCTTCGCAGTTTTTAGAACCATTGCGGCAGATTGCCCGGCTGATGGCCGAATTACAGCTGGCTCAAGCCAGCGCTGAACGGGTCATATCCCTGCTGGATGAAACGCCGGCCATTGTTGACCGTCCTGATGTCATTGCGAAATACGGAACGATTCTACAGCCTAAAATAGAAGCTTATGAACCGATCAAAGGTGATATAGAATTCAAAAATATTCAGTTTTATTATTCAGAAAAAGAACCGATTTTGGAGAATTTCAATCTTAAGGTACAGGCCGGTCAGACCATAGCCCTGGTTGGTGAGACCGGCTCAGGCAAAAGTACGATTGTTAATCTGCTGTGCCGGTTTTATGAACCGATCAGCGGTGAGGTTTTAATCGATGGCGTGGACTATCGCGAGCGTTCTTTGGGCTGGCTTCACGAAAATTTAGGCTATGTTTTACAGTCTCCCCACTTGTTTGCCGGAACAATCAAGGATAATATTAAATACGGCAAGATGAATGCGACGGATGAAGAAGTCATAGCAGCGGCTAAGTATGTCAACGCACATAACTTTATTGTCAAATTGGATCAGGGTTATGATACGGATGTCGGTGAAGGCGGCGGACGATTATCAACCGGAGAGAAACAGCTGATATCGTTTGCCAGAGCTGTTATCCGTCAGCCGGCAATCTTCGTCCTGGATGAAGCAACCAGCAGCATCGATACGGAAACAGAACAGATTATTCAGCATGCGGTTGAAATCCTATTGAAAGGACGTACCAGTTTTATTATCGCGCATCGTTTGTCAACCATTGTAAATGCGGATCGCATTTTAGTCATCCGCAAAGGTAAAATCGTTGAAGAGGGTACTCATCAGCAGCTGATGAAACAGCAAGGATATTATTATCGGCTTTATACTAATCAGTTCAATGAAGAACTCGAAAGTCAGTTATTGAAATTCGATCGTAAGTCTCCAGCAGAGATCCAGTAAATTCAGGAAGGTTCAATTATGTTCAAATATTTCTTTTACCACAATTCTATGTTGCCAAAAGGGTTAATCGGTTTTAAAATGTACGACCGAATCCACCTGACTTGGCTGGTATGTCTGTTTATTACCGGATTTTTGACTGTTATCTATTATAAAAAACTGAGCAGTAAACGTCAGTTGCGTTTCCGCCGGATCATGGCATCCGTCATGGTCCTGCTGGAGATTGTCAAAGATCTTATCATTGCGTCCACCGGTCATTTCTCTGTGGAGTATCTCCCGTTTCATCTCTGTGGAATCGGCATCATTCTGGCCTTTGTTCATGCCTATTGGCCGAATCAGCTGTGGGCGGAGATTGGCTACGCTCTATGTCTACCCGGAGCGTTATCGGCATTATTATTTCCCAACTGGACAGAGTATCCGCTGATGAATTTCATGCATATGCACAGCTTTGTGATTCATGCATTGATCATGCTTTATCCGATTCTTTTACTAGCCGGCAGAGAATACCGACCTGATTATCATTATTACCCAAAGGTATTGAAGTTCATCGGTTTAGCTGCTGTTCCGCTGTATATTTTCAACAAGATTTTTACGACGAATTTTCTGTTTATTAATTGGCCTTCTCCCGGATCGCCTTTAATGATCTTTGCGGATTGGCTGGGTAATCCCGGCTATTTATTGCCGTATGTCATACTGTTGTTTGCGGTGTTGGCATTGATGTATTCGCCATTTTATCTTAAAGATAAGGTATTGATTTCTAAAATGAAGGCGAGCTAGTGCTGTTATAAATTGTTCATACTTATGTATCGGCGAATAGAACAATAGGCCATGCTGACAGTATTAAGCCCGAAGATCACGCTTTGTGTATTAATAAGCATTGTTTATGACGAGTTCAAGCCGCATCAGGCCGCGAAGAATTCTGATTTTTATAATCCCGGCCACGTTTCATCTATTTTACGTTATAATCAGGATTATCATAATTGACATTTAACATTTTTACGCTTATAGTAAACATATAAACTTTGAATCAGGACATGATTGACTGTTTCCCGATCAGCAAGAGAAGTGGGTGATGAAAACTTCTTGACGGAATAGTTGGTTACCACCTGAGAGTTGATTTCCGGAAATGGAAGTCCGTTGCTCGCGTTAAGAGTCTCAAGAGCACTTTCAGTGAATTAAGGTGGTACCGCGTTATCAACGTCCTTTGTAAGGACGTTTTTTTATTTAAAGGAGAAAGAACATGATAAATATTAAAGAAGACCCAGCCTTAAATGTTTTGAATCATTCCTGTGCCCATTTGATGGCTCAGGCAATCAAACATTTGTATCCGCATGCTTTATTCTGGGTAGGACCGGTCATCACTGACGGGTTCTATTATGACATCGATTTACAGGAGCAGGTCATTACCGAAGAAGATTTGCTGAAGATTGAAAAAGAAATGAAGAAGATCAGTAAAGACGGCAAACGTATCACTCGCGAGGAAATCAGCAAAGCTGAGGCTTTAGCGCTGTTTAAAGATGATCCCTATAAACTGGATCTCATCAATAACATGGACGAGAATGAAGTAGTCATCTCTGTATATCGGCAAGGTGATTTTGTGGATCTTTGTCGTGGTCCTCACGTTGAAAGCGTCAAACAATTAAAGTTCTTTAAGTTACTAAAAGTGTCAGGTGCTTATTTTAAAGGTGACTCCAAAAATAAGATGCTACAACGCGTTTATGGTGTCTGTTTCGCGACAGAGGAAGCTTTGAATGACCATTTATACATGTTAGAAGAAGCGAAAAAACGTGATCATAAAAAACTTGGCCGTGAATTGAATTTATTCATGATCAGTGAATATGGTCCTGGTTTTCCTTTCTTTTTGCCAAATGGCATGATCATCCTTAATGAACTTGAAAACTTCTGGTACGAAGAGCATAGTAAAGAAGGTTATCAGTTCATTAAAACACCGATCATGTTGAATCAACAATTATGGGAGACTTCAGGACATTGGTCTGTATATCGTGAAAATATGTACACTAGCGAGATTGATGATACGATGTTTGCGATTAAACCGATGAATTGCCCTGGAGCGATGTTAGTCTATAAAAACGCGATCCACTCATATAAGGAATTCCCTTTAAGAGTAGGTGAATTAGGGCTAGTCCATCGTCATGAAGCTAGTGGAGCTTTAAACGGTTTATTTAGAGTTAGAGCCTTTACTCAAGATGATGCACATATCTTTATGCGTGAAGAACAAATCGAGGGTGAGATCATTCGCTTGATCAACTTTATCGATCGGATCTACAGTGTTTTTGGCTTAACCTACAAGATTGAATTATCCACAAGGCCGTTATCGAAATATATCGGCTCAATTGAAGTTTGGGATCGGGCGGAAGCAATCCTTGAAAAGGCTTGTTTGGAAGCCGGCAAAGCATGTAAGATCAACCCAGGTGATGGAGCATTTTATGGTCCAAAACTCGACTTTCATATTCAGGATTCTTTAGGTAGAGTTTGGCAATGCGGCACGATTCAATTAGATATGAATTTACCCGAACGATTTGACCTAACTTATATTGAAAGCGATGGATCTAAAAAAAGACCGATCATGTTACATCGAGTTATTTATGGATCGATCGAACGGTTTATCGGAATTTTGATCGAACATTACGGCGGAGCTTTCCCATTGTGGCTGGCTCCCAGACAGATTGTCATCGTCCCGGTTAATCCGGAAGTGCATGGTCAATATGCCCATGAAGTAGCGTCCGTTCTCTTGCAGCAGGGATTACGGGTAGAAGTTGATGAACGCAATGAAAAACTTGGCTACCGCATCCGTGAAGCTCAGGTTAATAAAATCCCGGTTCAATTAGTTATCGGAGATGAAGAAGTAGCTAATCAATCGGTTAATATCCGGCGTTATCAACAAAAAGAGCAAAATAATTGCAATCTTGCAGACTTTGTGATAAATATAACAAAGGAAAGAGATGGTAAATATTAATGAAGAGACTCGTTGTGCTTTTTTTAACAGTGATATTACTGGGCTGTTCCCCAGCAGCATCAAAGGAAGCGGAAACTGTTGAAGCCTTAAGTATTCTGGCTCCTAAAGGGGCGCCGGCTTTGACGCTGATCACCTATGCAGATGCTTATGGTCAGGACAATTTGACCTTGGTTGACGGCACAGATGTTATCAGTGCGGCATTGTTGAATCCGACACCGGAATATGACGTGATTATTGCTCCGATCAACCTGGGGGCTGTAACGATTAATAAAGGCAGTGATTATCGCTTGTTGGGAGTTATTACCTGGGGTAATCTTTATCTGGTAGCGAACACGGATCTGACGGACAGTACGCTGCCAATCGCTATGTTCGGGGAAGGTGCCGTACCCCAGAAAGTAGTGGATGCTTCAGTTGATTTAACAACACTTGGTAAAGATGTTCAGTATTATAACAGTGTTGCTGATGTTCAGGTAGCGCTACTGACTCAAAGTGCCAGTTATGGCCTATTAGCAGAACCGGCATTAACCGCGACGCTTGCAAAAGCAACAGCGGCTGGCATCAATCTGGAAGTTGTTTATGATATTCAAGCTGAATATAATGCAAAAAACGGAACAAGTGGCTATCCGCAAGCAGCCGTCTTCGTGTTAAATAGTACTTATGAAGATAACAAAGCTTCGTATGATGAATTAGTTAGTTATCTATCAGATTTAAACGCAGAAAACGTTACGGCACTCTTAAGTGGTAATGAAGAAACTTATGGTGTACCTTCAGCCGCGATCATTACACAGGCCTGGGATGGTATAAATATCGAATACAAAGGATATCAAGATGTTAAAACTGAGATTTCCGCATTCTTAAAATTGTTTAATATCGATAGTGTTGAAAATTTGTTTGTTGATTAAAGCGAGGTTTTAATGAATAAGAGACGGTTAATCACAGTATTGGTCATTATCATCCTTTGGGAAGGGTTGGCATTGTTGATCAACAATGATATTCTGATTCCTTTACCATGGAATGTTTTTCAGCAAATGTTGACCAATATCGTTACACCGTCTTTTTATTATACGGTTTCAGTTACGATCATCAGAATGTTAAATGGACTTTCAGTGGCTTTGATCAGTGCATTAATATTAGGTGTCTTGGGTGGAATTTATCCGAAGATCGCTGATTATTTCAGCATCGTTAATGATATTATCAAAACAATCCCGAATATCTCCTATATCATTATTGTTTTGATCTGGCTTGGCTCTGAGGGCAGTGTTACGGTAGTGACTTTCTTCATCTTGTTTCCTGGTTTATACGCTAACATCTTACTTGGTATGAATAGTTTAACGCAAGATTTAAAAGATGTGATGGCTGTCTATCCCGAAACGCTTTTTAACAAGATAAAAAAAGTCTACTTACCGCAGATATTTCCTTATTTATTAAGCGGTTTAAAAGTAGCCTTTGGTTTAGGGTTTAAAGTCAGTGTCATGGCTGAGATCTTAAGCCAAGTAAAAGTCGGAATCGGTAAACAGATCTACTATGCTCGGAATATGCTGGATATGACTTCCATCATTGCTTGGACCTTATGGATCATCATTATTTCATTATTAGTTGATCAAGTATTTGAAAAGATCATTGATCATCGAACAAAAAACAACTGATGGATAATCAGTTGTCTTTCTGCCATGCTTCATAAGCCGTTTGGTAATCATTATAGTATAGATACTCCATATAAGCGTAGCGATCATCTAGTTTACCAAAGCCTGATTCGTTAGCTGAAAACTTTATAGATAAGCTAGAAGCGCCGACTAAATGGTCTGTTTTAAGGTAAATATCAATATTAGTATCATTTCCTAAATCGGGTGTAGGATAGTCAAGGTTTATCAGAACTTCATAATCGGAAATGAGCGATATGGAGTTTATTTTTGTTTCATCAATATTGATCTCGTTATCAAACCGACCAAAACCAATATTTACTTTTTCATCTTTTATAAAAAAATGGATGTATGTATCATAGAATAGCGGAGGCATAATCCAATATCCGTCTATCTCATCCCAAAGCTCAGAGACTTCTTCTTCATCAATATCATTATAGGTGATCAGATCTTGACTGTTTGATTCTAAAACTGAAACTTCTTTAGGCGCACAAGCTGTCATGATCAATAATGATAATATAACAAATAGTATTTTTTTCATATTAGCATCTCTGTTTGATTTTACCGTCTTCCAAGTAGTTTTGAACATCGCTTTCCTGTGATACGATCTTACTATGGGTAACGGTAATGATCGTTTTATGATATTCATGACTTAATTGCTTGAATAAATCGGTTATCGCATAGGTTGTTTCTTCATCAAGATTACCGGTTGGTTCATCGGCGAAGATGATATCGGTATTACAAGCTAAAGCTTTAGCGATCGCGACACGTTGCTGTTCACCACCAGATAAATGTTTTCCCAAGCGATCTGCTTTACTTTTACCGATACCAACTTTTTCCAGTAATTTATAAGCTAATGACTTATCATTTATTTTTGAATTGTGATCAAGCATGACAACATAGACATTTTCAAAAGCTGTTAAGTAATCAATAAGATTATATTGTTGAAAGACAATGCTGATAAAATCGTGTCGATAACGATTATATCCGATTGAATCCAATGATTTACCATTATATAATATCTCATTAGGTTTGGTCTTTTCTAAGCCTGACATCAATGACAATAAGGTCGTTTTACCAACCCCACTTTCACCTAAGATCGTGTAGAATAACCCTGGTTCAAAACGATAGTTACAATCCTTAATGATAGCTCTTTTATTATTTTTAGTGATATAAGCGTAATTTAAGTTATTTAGTTCTAACATATGACCATTCCTTTCATGTATTACTCATTATTTTCTTAGGATCGATCATCATGATGAAGATCGTCGGTATCGCGGTACTTAAGCAAACGATCAATAGACTAAATCCATAGAGCAGAAGATATGTTTCAAAACCGATATTGACCTGATAATTGGCAAGTAATTCTTCACTACTTATCGTATCGAAATACTCTGAAGCCAGTTGGTAAGAATCAACATCTGAGGAAACATCGGTGACTTGTTGATAATCAATGATCTTATTACCAACCGCTTTCGCGATAAAGTTACCACTAATGGTTGAAAGACTGAAAGCTACAATCGTGATTATCAATAACTCCATCAATAATTGAAAGATGATCTTAATCCGTGTTACCCCGCCTGCTAATAACATCGCTATTTCAAATTGGCGATTCTTCAAAGACATGGCAGTAATAATACCAATGATGACAATTGAAGCGATGGCAACGGCTTCCATGAATAATCTCGCAAAATAAGTCATTGTTTTCAAAGGTTGAGCTAAAGTTTCGTAAGTTGTATTATTTTGGTTCAGAACTAAATATTCAGTTGTATACGCGCTGTAGTTGTCACAGAAAGTATCGATATTTTCAGGATCATCCAACATTAGGATACTTGAATTATCGTACGAATCTTCTATGGTTGATAAAGTAACACTTTCCGCATCTTCAGGATGTTTCGCTACATAATCTTCTAATGAATCATTACCGATATAAGTCTTCGCTTCAGCCAATACACTTGACGGTAAATAAATTTGATTGGGATATAAACTAGCTTTTGATGCAAACATATCACTTTGTGTAAAGCTCTCATCACTTGCTTTATAGATCCCGATTATCTTAAGACTAAGTGTTCGATACTCTTCAGGAATATAATCGTAGCGACTATTGGTTTTATCAATAAGATCGATAGTTAGATAATCATCGATCTTCAGATTATTTAAAGTAGCTAATTTATCATTGATGATCGCGACCGGCTCATTATTTTTAATTTCCTCATCGGTATAGAAACGACCTTCACTGATAGTGTTAGTTCCATCATAGAACTCAATCATGTTGGTTCTGGTATTACCGATCAAAGTAACCGTTGCACCTTCATAAGGATTGACTTCATCACTTAAGGAAAAGGCTGAAAAACTTTGAGGATATCCCGCGTTTTCAACTAAATGATTTACTGCTACAACCATCTCATCATCTGCCATATCTTCAATGGCATCATAAATAGTAAAGTCTTTACCATCAAATAAATCGGTCGAACCTAGTTCCGTATTATCTCTGATAGCATTATAATTGATTTCATAGCTTACAAGTGGTTTTAGCTTTTGTCTAGTTAAGATGACAGCTTGATCGGCAGCTTTATAAACAGTGATCCCGGTTAATAAGAGATTACCGATTAAAAAAAAGGCTAAGCCGTAAAGTATGGTTCTTAATTTATTTCTCTGTAAATTCCTGATTATTCTGATCCATGTACTCATAGTCGCTCCGTTTCTGTTGTTATTATATTTAGTATATTAAAATAAAAAGTGTAAAGATGATGGGAAAACCCATCATCTTTTAAAATTAATCAGTGTCCGTAAGGTCGCATAACAGCGGGATCATATTGAGCATACCCCGTATAAACATTGCCTGTTACTTCCATCCATCGATATCCATCGGACTGAACTATGTTATCAAAGCTCAAAACAGTGAAAGAACTTCCATTTGGAATTACTGTTAAAACGGTTCCTTGAATTGTAGATCGAATCGCCGCGGCACTACTAAATAAGAACATTTGAACATAATCATTTGGAGATCCAACAAGATACATTACATCTGGATCATATTGAAAGTATCCTGAGTAAGAAGTTCCGTTTTTTATACCGGTTCCTGTTGCCCATTGATAGCCTTCAGATTGTATAGATAAACTGAAAAAATCAACAAAATCAAGATAATTTCCAGAATTGATAGTAACTATCCATGTTCCCCTAACGGATTGTCTAAGAGCTGCTGCGCTACTGTTAAGTTTCATATTAACATGTAAAATCTATATTTTATCTATTACAAAAATGGTTCCATTTTTTTTGACCTCCATTTCTATAAATATTAAATTAATTAGTGAATCTAAATATATTATAATATTGCACAGAAAATAATCAATACAAATGCAAAATAATTCAATAATATGTTGAAAAAATATTTGATTTGATAAATAGTGTTATTTATACTATTAAAAAAGTAGTGCTACGATAAAAGTAATACTACGATATTTAATATCTTGGTTAATTCTTTATTTAATATCGATAACCAGGCCAACGCCAACTTCTTTGATCTTGGCAATTTTTGAGAGTTCAATCTTGGCTGCTAAATCGGTACAGTGCGCAGGGTAGATAATATCAACGGGATGTTCTTTAAAGTATTCACAGGTTTGATAAGTTTTTTCTAGATTATTTAGCAGATGAAATCCGCCAATAATCCCGTTTATGTGATTGATACCGCTGATCTTTTTGGCGTATTCACAGATATTACAGATGCCACTGTGTGAACAACCGGTAATCACCCATAATGTGTCATCATGGTGGTAGATAAGGGCCGTATCATCAGCTAAATCATCATTCTCTAATGGTTGTCCCTCAAATGGGTAAAGCCGTGGTATCTCTCCCAAATAGGTAAAATGTGAGGTAATCTTGATTGGTTGTTTAGAAAAGTTTGTTTGAAAATTATCCGGTAGCTTATCAAAAGTGATCGGTGAACCAACTTGCGTGTTTTCGAAGACCTTGTTATGATCAGCTTCGGGATGAGCGATAATCGTGATTGGTTGGGTAAGAAATGCGATATGCAGTAAACCACCGGTATGATCGATATGTCCATGTGATAAGACAATATGGTTTACTGGTTTTAGATTAATTCCCATACGAAGGGCATTAGTTATGAGCACTTCACTATAACCAACATCAAAAAGGATCATTTCTCGGTTATCTTCGATTAGGTAACATAAAGCTGGTTCAGCCAGGTAATACTGATCAATATAAGTATTATTATCTACAAGTACGGTTAGTTTCATGTAATCTCCTTCAGAGTTATATATTGCTTTAGCTTGGACTTATCAATGTCGATATAGATGGTTTTATTATTAGTCATCGACACTAAACCCAGCTTCGCTTTAGGAATCTTTTTGAGATTTTTAACTTGCGTATAGGCAACAGGAATGCTGCTTGATTCACGAGCTTGGCTGAAATAAGCCGCAAAGGTAGCCGCTAAGCGAATGATAGTTTCATCTAAACTGTCGGTTTTAACGATTGTATGTGAACCATGATAATCAAGGGCATGAAACCAATAATCAGTCTTAGCTGCGGCTTTGAAGGTTAAAAAATCATTTTGCCGGTTGTTCTTGCCGACGTAAATGGTGGTGTTATCATTATAACGGATTGTCAGGTAATTCAATGCGGATTTCTTGCCGGTTTTCTTTCGGCGGGTTGCTGCTAGATAGCCGTAATCGACTAGTTCTTCTTTAATCTCTTCAGCATCTTTGAAGTCGATGATTGTTAACTGCTGCTGAAGTGTTGTAAAATAGTCAATTTCGTTCTGACAGTTGCGCAGCTGTTCTTGAATATGTTGCTGACCTTTTTTGCCTTTATTATATTTCTGAAAACATTTTTTAGCATTCTGCTTAGCGCCAAGTTTTGGATCAAGCGGAATCAGGACGGGTTCACCGGTCGTGAAGTCGATCAGACTGGCTTGGGTCAGTCCTTTGGTGACTTGCTGCTGATAGGCGTATAGCAAGTCACCGTATAGCTGCCATTTCGCACAGTCATTTGCTTCATCAAGCGCATCTTGCAACTTGAGCAGTTTCTGTTCGTTCTTTTTTAATTCGTGACGGACAAATTTAAACAGATCACCGGTTTGCTGCCGAATACGATCGACTTCTTCTTTGTAGAAATATAGTTCATCCAGACCAGCCATGATTGGGAAAGCCCGCACTGGCTGTTGAAACTGCAAGAGCGGAATAATATGAAAATAGATTTGACCTTGACTTTCTGAAACATAAATCTGTTCTGATTCACGAATTGTCTGCATGATTGAAGTAAAAGTTTCATTGTTATGCAGCCGGTATTCCATTTCTTTGCTTAACAGCGGTGAAAACCCGCTGAACTGATTCGTGAATGACTGTTGAGGATCATAGGTTTGCGCTATAAAAGGATCCAGCTTGTGCTGATCTTCCGGAAAGGTGAAGACAGCACCGGGCTGCAGCGTGCGTTTGGTATTTTCAAAGGGCGGTATGCGTTTGAGAGCATCAAGGATTTTAAGCGTTTCATCAGTCAGAATGATATTGGCATACTTTCCCATCAGTTCGATGAATAAAAAACGGCTGATCGGATCGCCGATTTCATTATGTGTGTGGATTGTCATTGTCAGATAGCGGTCTAATCCGCCTTGTTCGATGCTTGCCAGTAACCCGTTTTCCAGATGTTTGCGTAGCAGCATGACAAAATTCGATGGTTCGCTGGGAATAGGATATTTTTTATCCGTTAGGTTAATACGGTTGAATTGCGAATGGCAGGAAATCAATAATGAAAAGCGCTCGTTTGCGTTCTTCAGCTGGAATAGAATTTCGGTATCGGAGATACTGTTGATCTTGATGATTCTAGCCGGAAGGCACGTTTTGAGCTGATCCGTAATTTTTCTTAAGACTATACCATCCAGGGCCATATGTGTAATTTCCTTTGTTTTTAATTATAACATAATTGACAACTTGATTTTATCTTATTAATATTAATGAAAGGAGATCAAATATGGGTAAAGGACTATTAATTGTTATCAGCGGGCCAAGCGGGGTAGGTAAAGGCACGGTTCGTGATCTGTTTGTCAATGATCCGGAATTGAATCTCGCTTACTCAATTTCAATGACAACCAGAAAACCGCGACAGAATGAACGGGATGGAGTTGATTATTTCTTTGTCAGTGAAGAAGCATTTCAAAAAGCGATCGAGCAGGATGAACTTTTAGAATATGCCCGTTTTGTCGGCAATTACTATGGGACGCCGAAAGCCCACATTGAAAAACTTCGCGAAGCCGGAAAAAATGTGCTGCTGGAGATTGAAGTGCAAGGCGCTCAGCAGGTGGTTGAACGCTGCCCGGATGCTTTAAGTATCTTTATCATACCGCCGAGTTTGGAAGAGTTGGAAAAACGCATCCGCAGCCGGAAGAGCGAACCGGAAGCGATTATTCAGGAACGTCTGCAGAAGGCAATCAAAGAAATGGATCTGATCAGTCAGTATAAATATGTTGTTTGTAATGAAGATGCGCAGTTGGCCAGTGATCTAATCTCGGTCATCATAAAAAGACACATTAATTAAAACTCATCAACTGATGAGTTTTTTAGTATAATGGTAGTTGAGGTAGCTCATGAAACTTGCCAAAGTTTGGATTGAACATCCGAATCGAAATATTGATCAGCCTTTCAGTTATCTTGCTGATGGTTTTGATGTGGTTAAAGGCGTGCGTGTCGAAGTTGATTTTAATAATCGGCGGCTGATCGGCTTTGTCGATCAGGTCGAAGAAAGCCCTTTGTCGCCGGAACAATATGCTCAGGCGTATGACTTGAAGCTGAAAACACTGATTAGGGTAATTGACAGTCAACCATTAATCAATGAAGAACTTTATCAGTTGGGAAGCTGGATGGCACAGGCAACAATCAGTCCGCGGATTGCTTGTTATCAAGCCATGCTGCCGAACAAACTTAGTCCAAAAAGTAATAATCAGCGGATTAAGATGCTGGAATATGTCCGTTTCCAAAACACTTTGTTGAAACTGACCGGCAAACAGCAAGCAGCATTGAAGGCTTTAGAAAATGACAAGGAGCTTTTATGTGCGGATTGGCGAAAGCTGTTCGGACCTTCAGTCACGAAAACGCTGATTGATAAAGGCTGTGTGTTGCTTTATCAACGAGAAGCACGCTACCAGGCAGAAACGGTAAAGCCGCTCCAAACACCGCTGAAACTAACTGTTTATCAACAGGCGGCGTTTGATGAAATTGTTACGACGGATGATCCGGTCTATCTTTTGCATGGAGCGACCGGCAGCGGGAAGACCGAAATCTATTTACAGTTGGCTCAGCAGAAAGTCGCTGCCGGCGAGCAAGTGCTGATTATGGTTCCGGAGATATCGCTGACGCCGCAAATGGTCGAACGGGTCAAACAGCGATTCGGCGATCGGGTTGCCATCTATCACTCGGCCTTGAATGATCAGCAGAAGTATGAACAGTTTATGCGTGTTTATGATCAGGAAGTCGCTGTAGTCGTTGGAACGCGCAGTGCTGCTTTTATGCCATTTAAGAAACTTGGTCTGATTGTTTTAGACGAAGAACACGATCATAGTTATAAACAAGAAAGCACGCCTTGTTATCATTGCCGGGATATCGTCCTACGCCGCGGAGCATATCATCATTGTAAAGTCATCCTTGGCAGTGCGACACCGGCTCTGGAATCCTATGCTCGAGCGCAGAAAAAAGTATATCATCTGATCAGCCTGCCGCAGCGTATTAATGATCAGCCGCTGCCGGTCTGCCGCGTAGTCGATGTGCGGTCAATGCTTCGTAAAGGTTTATCCGGAATCATTACATTGCCCTTAGAGGAAGCGATAAAAGCTCGCCTGCTAAAGAAGGAACAGATAATTATTTTGTTGAACCGGCGCGGCTATACGCCGTTACAGCAATGTGTGGAGTGCAGCAGTGTGATCATGTGTCCGGATTGCGATATTGCGATGAACTATCATAAAGATAAGAATCTTTTAGTTTGTCACACCTGCGGGCGAATGATGGCCTTGCCGAAAACCTGTCCGGTTTGTCATGGTCAGCACTGGACGCACAGTGGCTTCGGTACGCAGAAGCTAGAAGAAGAAATGGTTCGATTGTTTCCGCAAGCTAAAATTCTGCGGATGGATGCGGATACGGTCCGCCGCAAGAACGGCCATCAGCGGATTCTGGAGCGTTTCGGATCTCATGAAGCAGATATTTTAGTTGGTACGCAAATGATTGCGAAGGGGTTGGATTATCCATCCGTCACTTTAGTCGGTGTTATTAATGCCGATGCAGCATTAGCGCACAGTGATTTTCGCAGTGTTGAAACAACCTTTGATCTGATTGTGCAGGCCAGCGGACGCAGCGGCCGCGGTTTGGCTGCCGGCGAAGTGATTATACAGGCTTATGATGTTCAGCATTATGTGATTCAAACCGCCAGCCGTCATGACTATCAAAAGTTTTATGCTTATGAGATGCAATACCGGCATGCCGGTAATTATCCGCCTTACACCTATTTAATCAGTATTGTTTTTACGCATACACGCCTGGAAACAATGCAGTCATCGGTTCAGCAATTGGCTGAGGATTTGCGTTTACAGCCGGAGTATAAGGTATTAGGACCGAGCGAACTGTATCGCACCTTTAATAAATGCCGCCTGCGCATCATTCTCAAGGGTAAGAATTTGGAGGCGATGATTGCGGCAGTTACTAATCAGCTCCATGATTTTCAGAAAGCCAACGGTGCGGTCAGTATACTGGTCGATGTCAATCCGTTGCGGGTCGAATAAATGAAAAAAGTCAGAGAAAAAGCCTTTGAAGTGCTTTGTGCAGTGGTGATTAATCAGCAGTACAGTAACCTAAGTTTACGGAATCAGCCGGATTCATTTGACAGCCGCGATCAATCGCTGATTAATGAAATTGTTTATGGAACCTTACAGAATTATTCTTATTTAACCTTTCAGTGGCAGCGCTTTGTAGCAAAAAAACCTTCTGAAGTGATCGGCTGTTTGCTGAATATGAGTATATATCAATTATTTTTTCTGGATAAAATTCCGGACTATGCAATTCTGGATGAAACAATTGATATTGCTAAAAAGATCGGCCGCGGTCATGAAAGCGGCTTCTGTAATGCACTTTTACGCCGTGTGATCCGAGAAGGACTGCTTAATATCGATACCGGCGATGCTGTTAATGATCTAGCTGTATCAACCAGTCATCCGCTATGGCTGGTCCAAATGTGGAAAGCGCATTACGGCTGGGAGATAACTGAACAGTTGTGTCATTATGATAACACACATCAGCCGCAGGCCTTACGAGTTAATCAATTAAAAATAGCCAAAGCGGATCTGTTGAAAGATGAGCGCTTTTCCAATGGCCGCTTAGCTGACAGTGCCGTTTATTACAGCGGGAATATTCTATCGACATCATATTTTACCAGCGGTGAAATTCTGATTCAGGATGAAGCGAGCCAGTTGGTGAGTCTGTTCTGTCAGGTTGAGCCGGGTCAGCGAATTCTGGATATGTGCAGCGCTCCTGGTACCAAAGCTACTCATCTGGTCGAATTGATGCATGATCAAGGGGAAGTCGTAGCTCTGGATATTCACGCACACCGCGTCGCTTTGATTGAACAGTTGATAGCCAAACTTGATCTGCATTGTATTAAACCTCAGGTTATGGATGCGTTAGAAGTCAGTGCTAAGTTGGAAAATGAGTCATTTGATCTGGTTCTGTTGGATGCGCCCTGCAGTGGTTTAGGTGTTCTCCGTCACAAACCGGAAATTAAGCTGACAGTTAAGCCGGAAACGATAGATCAGTTAGTCCGGCTGCAAAGCCGGCTGCTTGATCAGGCTGTGCGGATGGTCAAGCCGCAGGGTTTTATTGTATATGCAACCTGTACATTAGATAAAAAAGAGAACAGCGGACAAATCAGTCAGTTTGTTCAGCGAAACAAGCAATTCCGTCTGCTGGAAGAAAAAACCGTTTTACCGATGGATTACGGCTGCGACGGCTTTTTTATGGCAAAATTACAGCGAATAGAGTAATATTATAAGGTGAAGGTGAATTATGCAAAGTATCTATGATTTAACATATCCGCAGCTGCTTGCCTGGAGCGAAACAGTTGGTTGGAAAAAATACCAAGCCAAGCAGATTTTTCAATGGCTTTACCGTCAGCGGATTGACAGTTTCGATCAGATGAGCGATCTGTCGCTGGAAAAACGCGAATTACTGAAAGCGACCTTTTCCTTAACAACGGTAACTCTGGTAACACAGCAGGCTTCTAAGGACGGAACACGGAAATTTCTTATCAAGATGGCAGATGAAGCTTTGGTGGAATGTGTTCTGATGGTTTATGATTATGGCAAGACCATTTGTGTCAGCAGTCAGGTTGGCTGTAATATGGGCTGTACTTTCTGTGCCAGCGGTCTTTTAAAAAAACAGCGCGACTTAACCAGCGGCGAAATGGTTCAGCAGGTGTTATTTGTTCAGAAAGCGTTAGATGAGAATGCTGAACGAGTCAGTCATGTTGTGATTATGGGCAGTGGGGAACCTTTCGATAATTATGATCAAGTCATGGATTTTACCCGTGTCATCAATCATGATCTTGGTTTGGGGATCGGGCAGCGGCATATTACGATTTCGACCTGCGGTATTGTGCCGCGCATTTATCAGTTTGCGAAGGAAGATGTCCAGTACAATCTGGCTATTTCCTTGCATGCCCCGAATGATGAATTACGCAGTCAGCTGATGCCGATTAATAAAGCTTATCCGCTAGCGGAGTTAATGGAGGCAATCAAGTATTACGCCAAGTATAATAACCGCCGGATTACCTTTGAGTATATCCTGCTGCAAGGCGTTAATGATAATGAACGCTGTGTCCGTCAGTTAGGTGATCTGATCCGCGGATTGAATGCCTATGTCAACCTGATTCCTTATAATCGAGTTGATGAACATGGTTTTCGTCAGGTTGACTATCGGCATGCGATGGTTTTCTATGATGCTTTATGCAAAGTGGGTGTAAAATGCACTCTGCGACAAGAACATGGTGCCGACATCGATGCGGCTTGCGGGCAGTTAAGAGCTAAACATGAGAGGAATAAACGATGAATTATTATGGAATCAGCGATATCGGTTTAGTCCGAAAATCGAATCAGGATTGCTACAGCATTACAGAGAATGAGCACGGTAATCTATTGGCAGTAGTCTGTGACGGTGTCGGCGGCGGGCAGTCCGGGGATGTTGCCAGCAAGTCAGCAGCCCATTTCTTTAATAATGAGTTTTTGAAAAGTCCGGTTTTTAATGATGTTACAGAAGTCAAAACATGGATTAATGAGGCTTTATCGCGCACGAATGATTTTGTGCTGACTCTAGCAGCAACCAAGACAAAATATCATGGCATGGGTACAACGCTGGTTGCCGCTTTACAGTGTCCGATTGGGACCTTTATTGCCAACATCGGTGATAGCCGGGCTTATCGCTTTCAGGACGGACAGCTATTCGGTTTGACCAAGGATCACACTTTGGTGGAAGCGCTGGTTGCTCAGGGGGTTATTACGGAAGCTGAAACCTTTAATCATCCGCAGCGTCATGTTCTGACGAATGCGATCGGCATTGAACAAACACTCTTGGTTGATCTTTTTACAGTCACGGAGCCTTATCAGTTGTTGCTATTATGTTCGGATGGCTTGCATGGTTACTTAGCGGACAATGAAATCAATGAACTGATCCCGAACCGGGGAAAGCTGCAATTGATTGCCCGGCATTTAATTGATCGAGCTAATGCTAAAGGCGGATTTGATAATACAACGGTTGTTCTAATCGGAGCGGCGGATTTTTATGAGTGAGATGCTGGCTGAACGATATATTATTGTCCGCAGTCTCGGTCAAGGCGGAATGGCTGATGTTTATTTAGCGATGGATACCGTACTTAACCGTGAAGTTGCAGTTAAAGTCTTGCGCGGAGAACTATCCAGCGATCCGGTCTCGCTGCTGCGCTTTCAACGCGAAGCGAATGCGGCCAGTACAATTAATCATCCGAATATTGTCGAAATTTATGATGTCGGCGAGTGGGACGGCAAACAATATATCGTCATGGAATATGTTCGCGGAAAGACTCTGAAACAACTGATCAGCTACCGCGGTGCGATTGAACAGCGCGAAGCGGTCGCCATCATGAAACAATTGGTAGAAGCGACGATGGTTGCTCATCAGAACAACATCATTCATCGTGATATAAAACCTCAGAATGTCTTGGTCAAGGATGATGGTACAATTAAAATTACCGATTTCGGCATTGCTTTGGCTCAGGATGCGATTCAGCTGACGCAGACGGATTCGGTTATGGGCAGCGTTCATTATTTGGCTCCGGAGGTAGCGCGCGGAGAAACAGCTACGATTCAAAGTGATATCTATGCCCTGGGTATAGTAATGTATGAACTGCTGACCGGAGAAGTACCGTTCCGTGCTGAGACAGCGGTGCAAGTGGCGATGAAACATATGCAGGAAGATGTTCCCAGCATCCGCGACACAAATGCAACAATTTGGCAGTCCGTGGAAAATGTGGTTATTAAAGCAACGGCTAAGAATAAAATGAACCGCTATTTATCAGCGAATGAAATGCTGAATGATCTGATGACGGTTTTTGATGAGAAGCGAAATGCTGAACCGAAGTTAAGCTTCAATGCTCAGGATGAAGACGAGCATACGATTGCCATAAAAAGGGTGACAAAAAGTACAGAAAACAGTCAACAGCGCCGAAAGTTTCTCTCATCCACCTTTGGAATTTCCTTGATCATCATTGCGGCTGTTATTATGGGTTTGATTATCTGGCTGGCTAATCCATGGGGACAGGGCAGCAAAGATGTATTAATGATCGATATTACAAACTTAACCGTGGAGGAAGCGTCCAGTCAATTGGAGGCTTTGGGATTATCGATAACCAAGACAACTTATACCGTCACGGATGATATTGATGCCGGTCTGATTGTTTCCTCATCGCCGTCATTCGGAATGACAATCGAAAAAGGCTCTGGAGTCAGCATCGTTGTCAGTGATGGCAAGTATTTCATTGTTGAAGATTACACCGGTAAAACAGAAACGGAAGTTCGTGAGCTCCTGTCCGGTAAGAAGATAACAATCAAAGTTGAGAAGGAAGCTAGCGAACTGGTTAAACCGGGAATTGTTATTCGACAGGAAACCTTGCTGGCCGGCGATAAATTGGATCCCAACCGGCAGTACGAGATTAAATTGATCGTTTCCGGATATGTCGAGTTTACAATTCCGGATAATCTGATCGGTATGAATGTCTTTGAAGTTCAGAATTTACTGACCTCAAAAGGTGCTACGGTGGTTTTATATCCGTTATCGACTGATAATCTAACTGATGAGGAAAAAGCGGAAATTCAGTACAATACGGTCATCAGTATGACTCCGGCCTCCGGTTTATATACGCAATATGAAGATAATAGTATCGTATTATACTATTATTAAGAGGTAAAGGTGCAAGGACAAATAATCAGACTGATTTCGAACCAGTATCTGGTCCTGCTGGATGATCAGCGGATTGTAGATTGTATCGCCCGTGGTAAAGTCCGGCTGCAGATGGCACCGGTGGTCGGTGACCGTGTCGAAGTTGAGCATTTAGAGGATAAGTTTGGTATTGAGAAGATTTATCCGCGGCTTAATTACCTGAAAAGACCGCCGATGGCGAATATTGACCAAGCTATCATAGTCATGTCGGCCGTTGAACCGGATTTTTCCGCTCTATTGGTTGATCAGCTGATTTTTCTGATTTCTTGCGAACGAATCTTGCCTATCCTGCTTGTAACGAAAATGGATTTGGTAAAACCGGATGATCAAATCTATCAGCACATTGCGGATTATCGTAACAGCGGCTATCAGGTTATCCTGACAGGTAAAGAATATGACAATTTTGATGTCTTGAGTGCCTTGTTGGCGCACAAAGTCACTGTCTTGACTGGTCAAAGCGGCGTTGGCAAATCCAGCTTTTTAAATCGGCTTGATCCGACATTCGAATTAATAACCCAGGAAATATCTGTTGCTTTAGGACGCGGTAAGCATACAACCAGACACGTGGAACTGCATGCGATTGGTGAAGGCTGGATTGCGGATACGCCGGGATTCAGTAAATTAGACTTTTCGCTGCTGACCAAAGAACAGCTGGCTGCTTCGATTCTGGATTTTCAGCCTTATCAAGGTAAATGCCGCTTTCGTGACTGTCTGCATGATAAGGAACCGGGCTGCTGTATTAAAGAAGCTGTTGCGAACGGTACTGTCTCGTCCATCCGTTATCAGCACTATCTTGAATGTTTAGGGTATATTGAAGAGGGGAGAAAAGCATCTTATGATTAAAATAGCACCTTCTGTTCTTTCAGCCGATTTTACAGATCTGAAAGGTCAGTTAGCAGTTTTGAACAAGACGGCGGATTGGATTCATTTTGATGTTATGGATGGTCATTTTGTGCCTAATTTAACATTCGGTCCGAAAATCCTGCATGATATCAAACAGATCAGCCGGCTTTTTATGGATGTGCATATCATGGTTGATAATCCGGTAAAATGCTATCAGTGGTTTAAGGACGCTGATCTGATAACCTTTCACTATGAGGCTTTGAAAAATGATGCCGAAAGAGCTGATTTGATTATGAAAATCCATGCATCAGGTATTAAAGCCGGGATTTCCGTTAAGCCTGACACGCCAGCGGAGGCTTTGGAACCATTATTAAGTCTGCTGGATCTGGTTTTGGTCATGTCAGTTGAACCGGGATTTGGCGGTCAAGCTTTTTTACCGTCCGCTTTATCCAAATTAAAATATCTTGCCGAAATGAAAAAAAGCCGTAATCTTGCTTACCTAATCGAGGTTGACGGCGGAATTAATGCAGAGACGGCTGTTCTGGTCAAACGGGCGGGGGCGGAAGTATTGGTGGCCGGCAGCTATATTTTCAAGGGCGACATTGCTATGAATATTCAGCGGATCAAGTAACTCAAATAAAAAAAGAACTTTCGTTCTTTAATTAGCTTCCTGTCGAACTTTTAAAGTACGCAAAGCCCGAGCAGACATCTTGACTGTCTGGGGTTTGCCGTCAACCATTACTTTAACTTTCTGTAGATTAACATTCCATTTACGACGCGTTGCGCGCAATGAGTGAGAACGTCTGTTACCTGATAAAGCTCTTTTTCCTGTTACTGCACATACTTTAGACATGACGTAAACCTCCTTTCTCAATGAGATTTGCTCATTAAGAATATCATGAGAAGAATGAAAAATCAAGTGCTGGATCATAATTTAATCGTGTTTTAAACGGTAATCGCTTTGAAAATAAAAGCTTTGTGTTTCGGCTTTAAACCATTATATAATAGGTGGTAATATTAAGGAGTTTACTATGTTTAAAAACTGGAAGTGTTATGAACGTTTTTATTATATCGGCAGTATGGCTTTACTGATCGGACTGAGCCTTATCTATCATTCGGCATTTTTATCACTTCTGGCGGCTTTAACCGGGATTACCGCAGTAATGTTCAATATGAAAGCGCAGAAAATCTGTTTTGTCATGTATCTTATTCAATGCTTTATCTATACTTACATAGCTTATCAGGAGAAATTCTACGGTGAAGTGATCCGTAATGTCTTTTTCAGCATACCGGTTTACCTTTGGTCGATTATTCAGTGGATCCGTGCGACGCATGAGGTTGAAAAAGAGACGATCTTTACAATCAGCAGTAGAGCGTTTATCTTCTTTATCATAATTATTGCTGCCGGGACAATGGCGTATGGTTATGGCTTGTCTTTATTTGGTACGGCACAGCCTTACCTGAACAGTCTGGCGACTTTATTGGTGATGACCGGTACCTATATGGCCGGGCAAAGTATCAAGCAGCAGTGGTATCTCTGGACGGTTTATTGTGTGGTTATGTTCGCCATGTGGTATACAACGATCATAGTTAACGGTCCGACACAGCTGCCGCTGCTGATTCAAAATATCCTCTTCTTCGGCTTGAATGTCCAAGGTATTTTTACCTGGGAACGGTTAGCTAAACAGCAGGGCGAAAGATTGCTTTATTAATGGGCCTTTTGATTGTAAATTAGAATGAATTTGCTTATAATTTAATCTGAGGTGGCAGTATGATAGAGGATTTCAGCGATTTTCTTTCGATAGCATGTCTGATTGTTATTATTTTGGCGGCTTTTTGGCAGATTATTAAATCCTACCTGCAGATCCGCGAAAGACATTTGATTCGCAAAGAGATCGAATACTACAAAGAAGTCTGAACAAACGGAGGAAAAATATGTTTGTAAATGCGATTATTCCAGCTAACGGACCGAAAGCAATTGGTCCGTATTCACCGGCTGTAAAACTTGGTGATTTTGTTTACCTTTCCGGTCAATTACCGATTGATCCGCAGACCAATGAATTAGTTGGTTCCGATATTCGTCATCAGACCACCCAAGTCATGGAGAACATTAAGAACTTACTGGCTGAAATGGGACTGGAGACTCGGCATATTCTAAAAACGACGGTTTTCTTAAGCAATTTAGCTAATTTCGCCGGGATGAATGATGTTTATGGTACATACTTCAATGAGCCGTATCCGGCACGTTCGGCGGTACAGGTAGCAGCATTGCCTAAAGGCGCACTTGTTGAAATTGAATGTTTAGTTATTGATACTTTAGCCTATGAACAAGCCTCTTGCGGTTCGGGATGTTGCGGAAGCGACTGCGAAAGCGGCTGTGAGGGCGGCTGTTGTGAAGGGTGCGAATAAAATACGCTTAATGCGTATTTTTTTTAGGATTTTTTTTTGTTTCTGCCTATTCTTAATTGGAGGAAATAATGAATGAACTGCTTTTCATGTTATATGACTATAAACAAAGAAAACTTTATTTGCGTTATGCAGATCACTCGGCCACATCCCTCGAGACAATTGATTCATTTATTGACCGCTGCTGCTTGTCGAATGGCAGCAGTATGAGGGGCCGAATTGCCGGTAGCCGCCACCATCTCGGGATGATCAGTAAACCCCCGGTGATTGTTAACCGTGAGTGTTGCCTTTTTCCGCTGTTCGGCAGAATGAACCCAAATAATATTTGGTTTAATTATCAGTTGCTGGAAAAAACGGTAAAGCTTGATGAACACTTAACAAAAGTCATTTTCAAAAATCAACTCAGTTTAATTATCAATGTAAACATTCGGATTATCCGGCAACAAGTGTCGCGCTGCCATCAATTACTGGGAATTCTGAATCATTTCAATTATAATTGATTTGTACCTAAACTCTTGTATAATGGTAATTTGGAAGTAGGAGATGGAAAATGTCTGATCAATTGAAAAGTGATACTAAATCATTGATCCTAGTTGTCTTAGCGGGTTTTCTTTATGCCTTGGCTCTGACGACCTTTATCAATGTCGGCGGATTGTTTCCCGGAGGGTTCAGCGGTATTTCGTTGCTGATTGTGCGTGCTTGCGCGAAATATTTCAATATCCAGTTAAGTTTCGGGTTGATTTATATTCTGTTTAATATCGGACCGACGATTCTAGTCTATAAGTATATCGGCAAACGCTTTACAATCTTTTCAATCGTTAATTACATGCTGACTAGTCTTTTATCTGGTGTGCTTCCGGTTTTTCATATTGTGGATGACATTCTGTTGATTGCGATTTTTGGCGGTTTATTCGTCGGATTATCGACCTTGCTAGCGTTAAAAGCCAATGCGAGCGGCGGCGGAACTGATTTTATTGCGATTTTCATGGCTAATCGCTATCACAAGGCGATGTGGAATTATATTTTTGTCGGTAACGCGATCGTGCTGACGATTGCCGGAGCGATGTTCGGATGGGAAAAAGCTCTCTATTCGATTATTTTTCAGTTCGTTTCGACGCAGGTGGTTAACACGATGCATCAGCGTTATAAATTAGTTACGCTGACGATTATCACCGAGAAACCGGATGACATCTGTAACGCAATCTTAGCAAAATCACAGCATTCACTTACAAAATTATGGGGTGAAGGAGCTTTCTCGAAAAAACCGAAGTGCATGCTGTATATGGTGCTAAATGCTTTTGAAGTTCAGGAAATCGTGAATATTATTAATGCTGTCGATCCGCAAGTTTTTATCAACCTGTCGCAGTCACAGAAAATCATTGGTAATTTTACGCAAAGGCCATACGAGTAAGTGTATCAGCGAATTTCGACACCGACTTTAACTTGAATTTCATGAAGTTTGGCATTAGCCATTCGCTGTGCTTTCTGGGCTCCGTTTTGCAGTACTTGTTCCAGCATCCCGCTATTATCAATTTCGTGGTATTTTTCTTGAATGGTTTCCAGTGTATTGCACACGACATCGGCCACTTCTTTTTTAAAGCCGCCGTAACCTAATCCGCGATAACGTTCAACAATGCTATCGATTGATTCACCGCTTAAGCTGGACAGGATTGTCAGCAAATTAGCGATTCCCGGCTGATTTTGTTTATCATAGATAACCTTGGCTTCATTGTCAGTAACAGCTGACATAATTTTCTTGCGCGCAATATTTAAATCATCAAGCAAGAAAATACAGCCTTTGCCGGTTTCGTCGCTTTTACTCATTTTTTTCAATGGATCTTGTAAATCCATGATTCGAGCACCGACTTCCGGAATTAGCGGCATTGGCACTTTAAAACTCGCTGAATAGGTGTTGTTAAACCGAATGGCGATATCTCGGGCTAGCTCGACATGTTGTTTCTGATCTTCGCCGACCGGTACATAATCACTGTCATAAATCAGAATATCAGCGGCCATCAAGACTGGATAAGTATATAAACCGACGGTAATGCTGGTGTCCTTCTTAGCGGCTTTTTCTTTGTACTGTGTCATGCGGTTTAGTTCGCCCTGATAGCTGTTACATGCCAAAATAAAACCTAATTGGGCGTGCGCTTTGATATCGGATTGTAAAAAGATTGTTGCTTTTGCCGGATCAAGACCGCAGGCCAGATATAAGAGTGCGGCATCCCGCAGGTTTTTTCGAAGTTCCTGGGGATTCTGATAAACGGTAATACAATGCAGATTGGCGATGAACACCAACATCTCATATTCATCTTGATAACTGACGAAATTTCTTAAAGCTCCGATATAATTACCGAGGGTCAAAGGACCGCTGGGCTTAATACCGCTTAACATTCTTTTCATATGCACTTTGTTCCTTTCCATAGAAAAAGCGTCCCATGAAGGGACGCTTAATAACGTGGTACCACCCGACTTACTCAAATGAGTCACTCTATTTTAACGGTTTACCGGCGGGAAATCCCACGACTCCGAAAGCCCATTTGATCAGTTGCCTCAGTAACGGCTTGCATCAAACACCGTCTTTCTTTAAGCTGAAACAGCGACTACTTAACTTTCTTCAACGTCTTTATCATATTTAAACACTTTTCTTAGGAATAATCAATAGACCGGCTGCAACGGAAATAAAGGAGACAGCCAGATAAATTTGGAAGTTCTCCATTGTGAAACCGCCATAGATCACGACAAGTGCACCAAGGATAGCTAGAATAGGTACGATTAATCCGTTAACAGCGCTGACAATTTCTTTCTGTAGGTATAATTTGATAATTCCAACATAGAGAACAATGTAGAAGAAATAGGTCATGATGATTGGCAATGATGAAATATCCAGTGTACTCAAAGCCGGCATAACCGTTGATAAATAATGGATACCTAACCATATCAGAGTAATCAATAGCGCAATCAGACAGGATAGTAACGGCATATCAAATTGTTTATTAACAACAGCAATCTTATCGCTTCCAGGTATCTCTTTACGCAGAGCCAAGGCATAAGGCATTCTGGTAAACCCGAGAATCAAACCATTAAGAACACCGAGAATGGAGAGCACGACGGCAGTCAGGATAATCTTAGCGCCATAGGATCCAAATAAAATCTGGGCTGCTTTATAAACTGTCGGAATCGTATTTGTTTTAGCTACGACAGTCTGGATGAATTCCGGTCCGACAATCGCACTGATTCCAACATAGTAGACAATGTAAACAATCATGATGAAGATGGGAGCAAAAGTTAGTGCCAAAGGCAGATTACGTTTGGCATCTTTAATCTCATGACAGATACTGGGAGCGACGAGCCAGCCATCGTATGAAAAGGCGACGGCTACAATCCCGCTGCTGCTGGCAAAGAGCAGCGGCATGGTCACCCCCTGCGTCATAACAGCAGAAGGATCGCCGAAAATCACGCCGACGAAACCGATAATGATTAAAGGAATCAATTTAATTATGACTGTTGTTGTCTGAAAAATAGCTGCCAGTTTCGTGGCATAAACATTTAAAGTGAAAACACCGAATAACGCGACTAAGGTTAATCCCCATAACCAAGCATTGCCGCTTAAACCAAAGAGCTGACAAAGATAAACACCGGCGACAAAGGCGATAATCGCACATAGAGCCGGGAGATAGATAATGGTTTGAAACCAACCGGCTAAAAATCCGAATATCTTGCCGAATGCCATTTCGCTGTATGAAATCAATCCGCCGACGGTATCTAGCCTTTTAGCCCATTCGGCAATGGTTAAGCCGCCGAAGATAATGCCTAAGGCGCCGATCAGCCAATAAACGCAGCCCAGCAGAATGTTTCCGTTTGTGATTGAATAGAGCGAATCAGCTTTAAAGAAAATTCCGGAGCCAATAACGATACCGACAATCATCGTGATGGCAGTAGGTAAACCAAACTTGACTTTTTGTTCAGATACTATACTTTCGTTGTCCATATTTTTCCCCTTAAGAATGAATATAAATCTCATTTTAGATTCATTAGCCGTCTTAGTCAATCGTAAAATGAAAAAAATTGCATTATTATCGATGAAAAACTTTTCATCAATATTCGGGTTTTTTAAATATCTTACGGAAGTACTATGGAATTGATAACTTTTATATTATAATTAAATGGAGGTGATAGCTTATGATTGTTATATATACTTCTCCCGGATGTGCCTCATGCCGTAAAGTTAAACGTTGGCTCAAAGACCGGGAGTTGCCTTTTGTTGAAAAGAATATCTTCTCGACGATCTTGAAAGAAGACGAGATAAAAGAATTGCTGGTCCGCAGTGAAAACGGAACAGATGATATAATCAGTAAAAGATCCAAGATTATCCAAGAGGGTAATGTCGATGTTGATGAAATGACGACAAAGGATTTGATTCGTTTTATTCAGCAGAATCCATCGGTTTTAAAAAGACCGATTATTATTAACGAGCGCAGTTTTCTCGTTGGTTACGACAATGAAGAAATAGATGTTTTTATACCTCCGGAATTAAGGGCGCTAAGTGCTCAGTCTTGTAATGCCGCTTGTCCGAACTATCCCGCATGCGGACATTACCGCCAAGAAAATTAGAGACTGAAAATGATGATCGGGTTACGATAAATCACTGTTCAGTGTTATTTAATCTGCGGAAAAGAACTTTTTTATGAATTGTAAATATGATATGATATTAACAAGTAGGAGGGGCTTTTGTGAGTAATAAACAAATATATGCCGCCCTGGAAATAGCTGATCATGAGATACGCCTGATTGTGAGTGAGTATCACAATTTGAAGTTCAATGTGCTGAAGGTCGAACGCGTTGAAATTGAAGGTGTAATCAAACAGCGGATTATCAATGACAAGACAGTTGTGTCCGGAATTAAAAAGGCAGTGGCAAATGCCTCCAAAACGATTGGAGCGCCGATTACCAAAGTGATTCTGGTTGTACCGTCGCTTGGCATGCAGCGATTTTCCAAACGGGTGACTGTCAGCCTCAACAAGCCTAAGATAACGATTGAAGATATTCAGAATGCGATAAAAGTCGCACTTACAACTCCGCTTGATCCGACATTGGAACTCGTGAATTTTGCTTGTTTGAAATATATCGTTAATGGATTTACTACGCGACGGATTCCGGTCAATGAGAAAGCTGAATCACTTGCGGTTGAACTGGATTTACTGTGTGCGCTAAAGGAAATGGTCTGGGAATATGCGAAATGCATTGAACAGGCTGGATTGGAAATAACGGATTTGTTTATGGATTCGTATGCGCTTAGTACGGAAGCTGCTTTGTTTGAAAGAGCAATCGGTCATTATGTTTTACTGATCCGCTTAGAACAAGATACGACAACTTTAGCACTTTTAGCTAATGGCAAAATAGAAAGCAGTTTAGTGATTGATAAAGGGTATGGCCAGTTCGTGGAGGCAATCTCTGATAAATATAATCTTCCGGTGGGAATTGCCGACCGTTTGGTTCGGTATAACTGTCGTTTGAAAGGTAAAGTGCCGGATACTCCGATTTACCTCTGGTCTGAAGATAATAAGCCGCATACGATCAGCGAACAGCAGGTTGCGGAACTGGTCCGTCCGCTGGTTCTGAATTGGATTGATGATCTTAAAACGATCTGCCAGGACATTCTTGAGCATGATGACATTATTGGCGTCTTAAGCGGTGAAGGTGCGGAAATCTTGAATCTAGTCGATGTGCTAAGTGACGAATTTAAAGTCGGTTTCAGTACTTATCTTCCGGAGACACTTGGTGTTCGAAACAGTGCACTGACAGCTTGCATGGGTGCTCTTTATTGCTACAATGATCAGGAATTCTTCCGGTCGAAGACATTTTACAGTATCGATGAATCAGCCTTTATGTCTGTTATGGACAAAGTTAAAATAAGTGAAAAAGCCGAAAAAGAGGATACTCTGACCAATCGCTTTAAGAAAATATTCAAGTGATCATCAATGGAGGAAAGTTTATGACAGATTTACAGTATGAGCAAGTTGCCAGGATTAAGGTCTTTGGTGTCGGAGGCGCCGGGTGTAATGCGATCAACCGCATGGTTGAAGAAGGCGTTCAAGGTGTCGAGTTTTATGTGGCCAACACGGACTTGCAGGTTCTTAATGTTTCTCCGGTTAAGAACAAGCTGATTTTAGGCAAAGAAACGACTAAGGGTCTTGGTGCCGGTGCTAATCCGGAAGTAGGCTACCGGGCAGCGGTAGAAAGTGAAGAAGATATCCGAGAAGCAATCAAAGACGCCGATATGGTTTTCATCACGGCAGGGTTAGGGGGCGGCACCGGAACCGGTGCGGCACCGCTGTTTGCGAAAATTGCGAAAGAAATGGGAGCGTTGACGGTGGGAATCGTTACTAAGCCCTTTACTTTCGAAGGCAAGAAACGGACACAGCAGGCTTTAGCCGGACTCGAACAGCTAAAAGAGTCAGTTGATTCGCTGATCATTGTTTCTAATAATCAGCTGTTGGAAGTTATCGGACGAATTCCTTTTGTGGATGCGTTTAAAGAAGCGGATAATGTCTTAAGACAAGGTGTTCAGACCATTACGGATCTGATTGCTGTTCCGGCGTTGATTAATCTGGACTTTGCGGATGTCCGAACCATTATGGAAGGACAGGGAACAGCTCTCATTGGGATCGGTATGGCCCAAGGTGATAATAAGTCCCAGGAAGCAGCCCAGAAGGCTATCCAATCGCCATTGCTGGAAGCTCAGATTAAGGGAGCCCGCAATGCGATTGTTAATGTGACCGGCGGCAATTCGATTACTGCTTATGATGCCAATGATGCGGTTGAGTATATAAGAGAAGCGGCCGGCGGCGATATTGACATCGTCTTCGGTATCGCAATTAATGAAAAAATCGGTGATGCGATAATCGTAACTGTTATTGCGACAGGATTTGATCTTCCTAAGCAAAAAGTTCCGCCGACAACTAAACCGCTGCCGACGACGGCAAATTCTACCGGAACTCCGACGGTTACGCGAACCGAAACAGTTCGGGAAGAGTATCGTGAAGAAGATATCAGTGATGATGAGATTCCAAGTTTCTTTAAATTCCGCGGTTAATGAAAAGGTATGGCAATAGCCATACCTTTAATTAAATTAAATATAATATTGACAAAATCAATTATATTATTGACAATATTAATTATTGATTTATAATTTCATTGAGGGAACTGAATGAAACGTAAATTGAAATTATTTATCCGATCAGCGGATAAACAAGTGAATCTGCCGTCTGTCTCAATTGATACAGCATTATTTCTATTGCGGCTGGGACTTTGGCAATCAATGCGTTTTATTAAGGAGAACCCAGATATCCGGCAGATCATGCTGGATAATCGTGAACTGCTTGATCAGTCATTAACCCAGATAATGCTTGTCCTGAAGACTTGCGAACCGATTATCTTAGTTGAAGTTCAAAGTCACGAGGATTATGTTCTGATCGAGCTCAGATAGGAGAAAATATGATCAATGAAGTTATCGGAACCTGCCCGGTATGTCAAAGCCAGCTGTTGGCCACAAAACTTAGCTGTCCGAATTGCCATACGGAAATTACCGGTGAATTTGTTCTGTCACGGTTCAGTAATCTCAATCGTGATGAACTGAAATTTATTGAGACCTTTGTTTTGGTGCGCGGGAACATCAAAGAAATGGAAAAAGAAATGAATATTTCTTATCCGACCGTTAAAAAATATTTAGATAATATTATTCAGAAAATGGGTTATCCGGTCTCAACTGCGACTGATGTTGACAGCGAGGCGGTTCTGACACAGATTAAAAACGGAACAATCTCCGTTGATGAAGCAATCGAAATTTTAAAAGGAAAGTAACATGAACAACATTGAAGAAGTATTAAAAATGGTTAAGGATGGAATTCTATCCGTGGAAGATGCGGCCAAATTGCTGAATGCCATGGAGCATAACAGCCCAGCCGTAACGGCGGTCAGTGCTCCGGTAAGCATTCCAAATGATTATAAAAAGAAAATGCTGAGGGTTTTCGTTGAATCGGCAGACGGCGATGTCATTAAGGTTAATGTACCGGTTGCAATTGTCTTGGCCGGCATTGATATAGCCAGTAAATTTCAAGACGTCAAAATGAATAATCATAATTTCGACATGAGTCAGATTGATTTTGAAATGATTAAGCAATGTGTGCAGTCCGGAATGGTCGGTGAGATCATCAATGTTGAATCAGCTAACGGCGATGTTATAAAAATTTTTATTGAATAGGTTTAACAGCCTATTTTTTTCTTATCTTGTTCGTCATTATGATGGTTTATGCTATAATCATTATGGTTAGGGGCGGAAAAATATGGAAAAAATTTCAATAATTGTACCTTGTTATAATGAGCAGGATGCTTTGCCGATTTTTTATCCGGCGATAAAAGATATTGCTGCACAAATGAATGAAGTAACCTTTGAATTCATTTTTATTAATGATGGGTCAAAGGATGATACTTTAAAAATAATCAAAAACTTGCATCGAGATGATCAGCGCATTAAATATCGTTCTTTTTCACGGAATTTCGGTAAAGAAGCGGCGATGTATGCCGGCCTGCAATATGCCAGCGGGGATTATGTGGCCATCATGGATGCGGATATGCAGGATCCGCCGTCACTGTTGCCGGAAATGTATGGCTATCTGAAGAATGAAGACTATGATTGTGTAGCAACTAAACGAAGTACGCGCAAGGGCGAACCAGTCATTCGTTCTTTCTTTGCGCGGTTGTTTTACCGGATTATTAATCGTATTTCGAAAGCGGACATCGTGGATGGTGCTCGCGATTTCCGGTTAATGAATCGTAAAATGGTTGATGCGATTCTTTCGATGAGTGAGTACAATCGCTTCTCTAAGGGTATTTTCGGTTGGGTAGGTTTCAATACAAAATGGATTGCATATGAGAATATTGAGCGGGTCGCCGGTCAGACGAAATGGTCTTTCTGGAAACTGTCTTTATACTCTATCGAAGGCATCATTGCCTTTTCAACTGCTCCTTTAGCGGTGGCATCACTGATTGGTGTCCTGTTCTGTGTTATCTCATTCTTGGCAATTATTGCGATTTTTGTACGTTATTTCATGGGTGTTGAAAGTGCTTTTGGCTGGGCAAGTACAGTCTCGATTATTCTGTTTGTCAGTGGTATTCAGCTATTCAGCATCGGTGTTTTGGGACAATATATGGCTAAAACCTATTTGGAAACGAAGAAACGTCCGATTTATCTTGTACGGGAAAGCGATGAAGATCAACATGATTAAGGTTTTTATCACGGATGTTGACGGAACATTGTTTGATCATCAGCAAATGGCTATTCCGGATGCTAATATCAAAGCGATAAATGAGCTTCAGCAGCAGGGAATAAAGGTAATTATTGCGACGGCGCGGACCTATGCCAGTTCATTGAGCATTGTCGAGACCTTACAGCTGAAGAAATATGGCGGTTATTTGATTGCCAGCAATGGCGGCGCCATTTACGATTTAAAAAACGGTCGGCTGATTGATGAGAAACCAATCCCATTGGACGGTGTAAAGGAATTATATGCTTACGCTGAATGTAATAATTTGCATTTTACGGTGGAACAGGATGACTATGTCATTACCAGCGGCTATGATGAAGGAACAGCGATTGATAATCTGATTGTCGGCTCGGATTTCTTATTAGTAAGCCCGCATAATGATTTTCTCAGCCGGATTAAAAGCGCTCCGATGAAGGTTAATTTCACACAGAATAAAGCTTTGATCGACAGTCATTTTCCTTTGATCGAGCAGCTTTTCAGCGATCGTTTCTATGTCTGTCATGCGGGTGACAATTTTATCGATATTGTTTTAAAGGATGTTAATAAATCATCGGCTGTTGCGCATTTGCTGAAAATTTTAGATTGTGATTTTACGGATGCTGCGGCCATTGGAGATGGTGATAATGACAGCTGGCTGCTGGCTAAGGCTGGATTCAGCGCGGCTATGGGTAATGGAACTGCTTTGGCTAAGCAATCCGGTAAAATGCTGGTCAGCGATTGCGGCAGTGCCGGACTTAGTGAATTTGTCGATTATTTACTAAAACAATAGGAGTTTATTCTTTTTCTTTACAATAATAAAGGGAAAGGAGAAACCATGACAACAGCTACCTTGATTACTTATGTTGTGATTGCAGCCGGAGTAGCGGCAATCATCAAAGTATTGAGCAGCGGCCGGGGAAAGGTGGATATCCCGGGGATCAGTATTCAGTGGTCAAAGTAAAGCATTAAACGGGAATTCCGTCTTCGGACTTCCCGTCTTTATTTGAACTTACAATAGAAAAGGGGTATCGTGCATCAAAGTCAATGATCTGCCGATTCGGGAAAGACCGCGTGAGCGGGCACTAAATATCGGTATTGATAAAATCAGCAATCGCGAATTATTGGCCATTTTGATTCGTCATGGCTATCAGGGATGCAGTGCTTTAGAAATCGCTGATCAGCTGCTGGCTAGTTATGGATTGGCGAACTTAGCCGTCTTGACTTTAGCTCAGATTAAGGCGGTAAAAGGTCTGAAGGATACGAAGGCGCTGGAGCTGCTGGCGTGTTTTGAATTAAGTAAAAGGATGCTTTCCAGTCAGACGCTGAAGACGGATATCATTCGTAATCCAGACAATTTACTGCTTTGGCTGAGGCAGGAAATTGGATTTAATCATCAAGAGCATTTCCTGATCGTCTTTCTTAATACAAAGAATCACATCATTCGTCATCAGACGCTTTTTATCGGCAGTCTTGATGTCAGTATCGCGCATCCGCGGGAAATATTCAAAGCGGCGGTTGCTTGCAGTGCTGCGAAATTCATCGCAGTTCACAATCATCCCAGCGGTGATATTACTCCAAGCGAAAAAGATATCGAATTGACGAAGATTCTCGAAAATGCCGGTAAAATGATGGGAATTCCGCTTGTGGATCACTTAATTGTCAGCCGCAGTGATTATTACAGCATCTTGCATAATGTGTAATAAATTGTTTGTGCTATCAGCATAATGTATCTATAATATAGGTGGTGATTTAAAGTGAAACTTGGTAAATTCCAGCGCATTCTTATCTTTATTATCAGTGGGATAACCGTAATAACGGTTACGATGGCGATTGTTCGGCAAGTCAGTGTCTTAAATACCTATGAGACACATATTTTTTCTTTCTTTTCCAGTGTTAAATATACTATGATCGATTACCCGGTGGAAACATTGGTCGGATGGATTGACGATTATGCCAATTATCATGCGATCCGTGATGAAAACGATCGTTTGCGGGCTGATATTGATAGTTTGAATTTATATAAAGCTCAGTTGATGGAGGCTAATCGAGAAATCGATGAGCTTAAAGCTATTTTGAACCTCCAATTAACCATGACGCAGTATGACCTGATCAATGCGACGGTGATTGGGCGTGATATTTCTTCTTGGAATGATGTGATCAAAATCAATGTCGGAAGTAATGACGGCATTGATGAGAATTATGCTGTTATTACTACCGATGGGCTGATCGGCCGGGTAACTTCGACTAGCGAGAATAGTTCTGTCGTTAAGCTGATCACGACGGAGGATGGTTCAAATAAAGTCAGTGTCAAGATTCAGATCAATGCGGATACGACCGCTGAAGCTTACCTCGAGACCTATGACAGCGAGAAAAATGCTTTTGTTTTAAAACTGCTGAGTACCGGCTATACGGTAACTCCCGGCATGACGGTTATAACATCGGGAATGGGCGGGGTCTTTCCTTCCGGCTTGTTGATCGGAACAGTCAGCGAGGTTACGGTTCTGACTAATGCGGTCGGCATGAGTGTTTATGTTGTTCCGGCAGCTGATTTCAGTGATTTTCATTATGTCAGTGTTGTTAAGTTGGTCGGGAGTGAATAAGATGATCTACCAGGCTGTTTACATCGTTTTGTGTTTTATCGCCGATTTTATTATCGGTGATTTTTTACCGCTTGATTTTGCGGCTAAGTCAATGATCTTTGTGCCGGCATTAGGTTTCTGCTCATTGATTTTGATTTCCCGTAAATTGGACATCACGGATTCGATCTTCTTATCATTGGGAGCAGGTTTTGTTTATGGCTTGTTTTTACCGGGATCATTACTCCTGTATCCGATTCTTTTCATGTTGGTCATAATGGTTACACACATGTGGTCGGTGAATTTGAATGATACAATCATTGAATTGCTGATCTTGCTTCTAATGGCTATTTTTGTTAAAGAGTTTTTGCTTTATCAATATATGACAATCAGCGGAGTAACGACACTTGGTTTTATCAGCTGGGTACGGGTTTATTTATTTATATCTATTTTCGGTCATATTCCGCTGTTGCTTGGTATCATCTATTTTTATCGGCATGTGCTTAAACTGACGCAGAAAAATATCCGGCGCAAACAAAATCGTGAACAGTTGGTCTGGAAAAAGTGATTTCAGTATAAATTGATGAAAATGCCGGCAAAGCGGAATAAATAATTTTAAATTGTGTTATAATTTCTTCTACAGAAAGGAGCGCATTATGAAGAAGATATTCATTATTATTCTGACTACCTTACTATGCGCTACTACTTTGACAGGTTGTCAGGTTGATAGTCCGAAGATTTGTTACACGGTATATCCAATCCAGTATTTGGTGGAAAAATTAGCGGGGGACAAAGTTGAAACTTGTTCGATCAGTTCAGGAGGCAATGTTTTAAGATCTCAGATTGTGGAAAATTATGAAGAAGTTCTATCTGATGCTGATCTTTTCTTATATATGGGACAGGTTGAACCATACATGCATATTTATCTGTCAACAATTAAAGAGAATAAGAATTTAGATATCATTGATCTGGCAACGGCAAATAGTATTTATAATTTTAAGCGTTATACGGAAGTACAGGTCGGAGAGAGCAAGGTATATATCGAATCTCCTTATTATGAAAGTTCTGTTTTTAAAACAATTGACACCTATGACAGTGATCCATATATCTGGATGGATCCGATCGCGATGACTGCGGTTGCGAGTCAGATCCGCGATTGGCTGATTGAGAATTACACGGAAGAATCGGATTATTTCCAACAGCAGTATGAGTTGCTGGAAGCCGAATTGGCTCGGTTGGATTCGGAATTTCAAGTGCTGCGAATGTCATCTAGTCATATTAAGATTGTGACGATGACGCCTAGTTTCGGTGCTTGGCAGAAGAATTATAATATTGATGTATACCCGGTTATTCTCTCGCGTTACGGCGTTTTGCCGAATGATGAGCAGCTTAATTTGATCAAACAGCGGATTTTGAATGATGATGTCAAGTACATCGCCTATGAAAGCAACATGTCTGATGATATGATTGCTTTGTATAATCAACTGAAAGATGAATTAGGATTGGTTGAAGTTGATTTGAGTAACCTGTCTTCGCTGACGGATCAGGAAATTGCCGATAAAAAAGATTATATTCAGGTGATGTATGAAAACCTGGCTGCTTTAGAAAATATTGCGAATTAAAGCCCATCCGGGCTTTATTAAATTCAGCATGAATATATGTTACAATGTCAATGAGGTATCTTATGAAAAAAATGTTGTTAATTGATGGAAATTCCATGGTGTTTCGGGCTTACTATGCCACGGCATACGGTCGGCCGATGACGACCGGCAACGGGATCAGCACGAACGCGCTTTATGGTTTTGTGATGATGATATCTAAGGCATTGGAGCTGATTGCTCCGGATGCGGTTTTGGTGGCTTTTGATACAGAGAAAAAAACTTTCCGTCATGAAATTTATGCTGAGTATAAAGGAACGCGTAAGCCGGCTCCGGCTGAACTTATTGTCCAGTTTCCCCTGGTTCGCGAATATTTAGACGCGCTAAATGTCACGCGTTTTGAGCTGGCGGGAAAAGAGGCGGATGATATCATCGGTTCACTGGCAAAACAGTATCCGGATTGGGATACAAATATTCTGACTAGCGATCATGATCTGCTGCAGCTGATTGATGAAACGACCAGTGTTTGGCTGATGAAGAAAGGCTTGACCGAAATTGAAGAAATGACGCTGGCATCTTTACAGGAAAAAATGGGAATCACGCCGGCACAGATCATCGATTTGAAGGCTTTGATGGGTGATAGCAGCGATAATATCCCCGGTATCCCGAATGTCGGCGAAAAGACGGCTTTGAAACTCTTATCGGAATATCAGACTGTTGAAAATGTACTGTTAAATGCCGAACACATTAAAGGAAAACTGGGGGAAAATATTCGGAATAATCAGCATTTGGCGCTTCTTTCCAAACAGCTGGCGACAATTGACTGTCAGATGGAGATCCCGCTGAAAGCTGAGGACTTAACTTTTGAACGCGATAACCGTAAACTATACCGGTTCTTTCTGAAATATGAAATGAATTCCTTTTTAAAAAACGTTGATGATAATGATGCTGTCCAGCAGGGGGCTAATCCTGTTGATTACCGGACCGTTAACCAGGTACCGCATCGCTTGCTGAAGGATGACACGGCACTCTATCTGGATTATGATTTTAAGAATTACTATTTCGCGCATCTTTACGGAATTGCTTTAGCTGATACTGAATCGGTAGTCTATATCCGCAGTGAGGATATCATTAATGATGTTGCGTTACTGACTTGGCTTAAAAGTATGGATCGCAAGATTGTTTATGATGCAAAAGCGGCTTATCATCTGCTGAATGAGCTGGACGTGCCGCTTGACGGTATCGCCTTTGATATTCAGCTGGCAGCTTTTCTAATTGACAACTTAATGAATGATTGGGATAAGCTTTATAATAAATATCAACTGCAGACATCCGATCTGCAGATAATGATTTATGGAACGGAAGGCCGAATAACTTTACCGGATGAGTCGTTGCAGGTCAAGCATGCTTGTGAAAGAGCGCATGATATCTTCTATTTATATCCGCTTATGAAAAAGACAATTGATGAATTGGAAATGAACGAACTGTATTATGATGTTGAACTGCCGCTGACAGCGGTCCTGTACGGTATGGAAAGCAGCGGTATCCGGATTGACAGTCAGGTACTGGATGAGATCGCCAGCAAGACTTTACTGAAGGTTAATCAGCTGACTGAACAAATATACCTTGATGCCGGTCAGCCGTTTAATATTAACTCGCCGAAACAGCTGGCGGAAATTCTCTTTGATAAACTGCAGCTGCCGGCTAATAAAAAACGTTCGACCGCAATTGATATTCTTGAGCGTTTGCTGGGCAGACATCCGATTATTGAACACCTTATGGAGTATCGCAAATGTCAGAAATTATACAGTACCTATGCTGAAGGTCTGAAGAAGTTTATCAGTGCCGATCATAAGATTCATACGATTTTTAATCAGACCGTAGCTCAGACCGGACGGCTGTCATCGACGGAACCGAATCTGCAGAACATCTCGATTCGTGATGAAGATGGTAAAGAAATCCGCAAGGCTTTTATTCCCGAGCCGGGGTGTATCTTGGTTTCCGCTGATTATTCACAGGTTGAAATCCGGATTTTGGCACATATGGCAAATGAACGGAAACTGATCCAGACGTTTATTGATCATGAAGATATCCATACGCAGACGGCAATGGAAGTGTTCGGTGTCGCTCGTGAGGATGTGACTTCTTCCATGCGCCGGCAAGCAAAAGCGGTGAACTTTGGAATTGTCTATGGAATATCGGATTTTGGTTTATCACAACAGCTTCAGATTGATATGAAGACGGCGCAAGGCTATATTGATCGTTATTTTGCCAGTTATCCGGGAATTCGTATCTTTATGGACGAAGTTGTTCAATTCTGTCAAACCAATGGTTATGTAAGAACATTGCTGAATCGCCGGCGTTATATTCCGGAAATCAATGACAAGAATTATATGACACGCGAATTCGGAAAAAGAGCTGCCATGAACGCCCCGATTCAGGGTACGGCTGCGGATTTGATCAAACTGGCGATGGTTAATATCGCGAAGGCGATCAAAGCGAAGAATTATCAATCGCAGATGATCCTGCAGGTGCATGATGAACTGATCTTCAATGTAACGCCGGATGAACTTGCTGATATGAAAGTATTGATTGAAAAAGAAATGGAGCATGCCATGATACTTAATGTACCCTTGGAGGCGAAATGTGTCCAGGGCTATAATTGGTATGATGCAAAGTAGAAATTATGCCGGAATTGCCAGAAGTTGAAACGGTTTTACAAACGCTTCAGAAACAGATTGAGCATAGAAAAATTACGGATATTGAGATTCGCTGGGTTAATATTATTGCTTATCCGCAGCCGGAAGTTTTCCAGAGAGTTTTAACCGGTCATGAATTCACCGGATTTCACCGGTTAGGTAAGTATCTGATTTTTACGTTGCAGGATCTAACGTTAATCTGTCATCTGCGGATGGAAGGAAAGTTTTATCTTGAGCCTTCTGATAGCCCGCTGGAAAAGCATACGCATGTCATCTTTCATTTGGATGACGGACGTCAGCTGCGCTACAATGATACACGAAAATTTGGTAAAATGTATCTCTATCAGCCCGGTGAAAAGTGGCTGGCTTTGAATAATGTCGGTTTGGATCCTTGGGATCGGCAGCTAACAACGGATTATCTGACGGCGAAACTGCACCATAAGAAGATGCCGTTGAAACAAGCTCTGCTTGATCAGAGCATCATTGCCGGTATTGGCAATATCTATGCTGATGAGATCTGTTTCGCCTGCCGAAAATCACCAATGTTAAGCGTGGATAACTTAACGGAAAAAGATCTGCAGGAGCTGATCAACCAGACGCGCAGTATTTTGCAGGAAGCTATCGCCGCCGGCGGGACGACAATTCGGAGCTATACTTCATCGTTAGGAATTTCCGGTCGTTTTCAGCAATCCTTGCAGGTTCATACACGGGTTAATCAGCCATGTCACTGCTGTCAGACTAAAATTGTGAAAACACGCGTTGCCGGTCGCGGGACTTATTACTGTCCGCATTGTCAGGAACTGAAATTATGAAGTCGATTGCGATTACCGGTTTGATTGGCAGCGGAAAATCACAGGTTCGGAAAATTGTCTCGTTAACTTACCCGGTATTGGATTGCGATCAAATCGCTCGCGATTTGATGCAGGAAAATCAGGAAGGATATCTGGCGGCCAAGGAACAGTTTCAGGCATTTTTGACTGAGCGCCGTTTTGACCGTCAGGCTTTGGCGGACTACATTTTTACGCATCCGGCGAAACGCCGGCAGCTGGAGGCTATCCTGCATCCATTAGTGCTTAAAACGGTCCGGCAGCAGTTAAATAATTTAGCTGATCAGGCTTTCGTATTTGTCGAAGTGCCGCTTCTGTTTGAAGTCGGATGGCAAGATTATTTTGATTACAGTTTATTAGTGGTCAGTCAGCCGGAAAAGTTGTTTCAGCGGCTGATTAATGACCGGAAATTAACACGGGAACAAATCCAGCAGATTATTGACCAGCAAATGCCGGCTGAAGAGAAAAGCGCTTTGGCTGACTATGTGATTATTAATGATGGAACACTGGCGGAACTAACCGAACAGGTTGAACTCTTTATCCGAAAACTGCAGGAAAATCGTTTATAATAAAGAAAGAGGAATAATGAGCATGGAACTATTTGAACAAGATTCTTATCGTTGCGAGACAGTCAATTTACCGGATATTTCTGTCATGGTTTCATTGTTTGCGCTTTATCATCCTCTGATTGGCAGTGATGCCGCCGCATTATACAGTACCTTGCTGGTGGAAGCGCAGAAACAGAACGCTGCAGAAAAGCACTATCGGCTCTGCAAGATTATGAACAAGGAAATTGCCGATTTGGAACGTGCCAGAATTCGTTTGGAACAATTCGGATTGCTCAGAACATATTTCAGTAAACAGGAAGACACATATATTTATCAGTTGATCCGTCCGTTAAGCGCTGACGATTTCTTGAAACACTATGTGTATGGCATTCAATTTAAGAAAGCACTAGGAATCAGCGACTATGAATTATCGAAAGAAAAATACGGCAGCGAAAACCTGCCGAGATCCGGTTATACCGAAATCACTGCCAAATTCAATCAAACGGAATTTCAAAAAATCAGTGCGCAGGATATGGAAGAATTCATCAATGTGAAAGTTAATGATATCAAAGATGATCGGAATATGGGTTATCCGAAGGAATTTGATTATCAAGCCTTTATTAAAGATTTGAGCGAATTGACTTTTCCGCGGAAATTGCGGACGCCGGAAAATATCCGGCTGATTGCGCAGCTGGCTACAATTTACGGTATCAGTATCAGCCGCATGCGGGTGTTAGCTTGCCGGAGTATCAGTATTAAGGATCAAACTTTTGATGCTAATGGACTGATCAATCGGGTTCGCCGTGAACAGCCGGTCTATGAAAATACGAGTGCGGTCGGTTATGATCTGCCTCCCTTGTTGTTTCTGCAAAATAAGCAGCCGGGTATTCCGGTGAGCCTTTCATCAAAAAAGACATTGGAATACCTGGTTAATGATACGCCGCTGTCAACTCCGGTTGTTAATTTTCTGATTGAATATGTTTTGGATAACAGTAATAATATTTTAAATCAGAAGTATGTTGAGAAAGTTGCCGAAACCTTTGTCCGTAGCCAGATTGGCAGTCTGGAAGAAGCTAAGGAATTGATCAAACGCTTAAAAAGAACAACTAAAGAACAAGAGATGCGGCAGAATAAGATTATGAATTCAGATGTAACAGCACAACCGGAGAAAGCGGCCGATCCGGAAGATTTGGTTAAGCTGCGCCGGCAATTTAATAAGGAAGTTGAGAAACTGAAATGATATGAAACATATTGATATCCCGATAAAAGACAGTGAGGAATTATTAGCTCAGCGCAAACGGTATACCGAAGAATTACTGCGTGATCCGCTGATCCAGCGCTACTTAATGCAGGAGAAACTGGATGGACAGCTCGTCCGTCAATTTCCGATGCGATTCAGAAAGCTGCAGGAACAGCTGGCCATCTGCGACAAGTGTCCCGGTTTGAACGCATGCCGTTTGCCTAATCACGGTTTTATTCAAGCTTTGACTTTTGATACCGTGCTTAAATCTGAGTATCGTCCATGCCGCTATCAGCGTGCTTATAATCGTGATTATGTGCATCTGCAGCGTTTCAGAATTAATGATCTGGCCGATGAGAATCGCCGTGTACTGATCAAAGGTATAGACATTAACCAAGAAACCAATCAAGACTATATCAAAGCGGTAACCAAACTGACAAAGTGGCTGATTGATCCACAGCCGAGAGGTTATTATTTGGAAGGACCGGTAGGAGTCGGAAAAACTTACTTGGCGGCCTGTATCGCAAATCAGTGGGCAATGGATTGCCGTTCGGTGTCCTTTATTCACATGCCGACTTACTTAAGTCGATTGAAAGAGGCTTTTGATGACAATGATGAACAGGAACGTCTGATTGCGGCTGCAAAAAGAGCTGACTTGCTGGTGATGGACGATCTTGGAGCGGAGACGATTACGAGCTGGTATCGTGATGAAATTCTTTTGCCCATCTTGAATTACCGTGTAGATCGGCAATTATGCACCTATTTTACCAGTAATCTGAGTTTCAAAGAACTGGAAACAAATTTCAAATATAACCAAAAGGGAGAGGTTGATGAAATGAAAGCGGTTCGCATCATGGAGCGGGTCAGAATGCTGGCTGAAGATCTGCCGATCAAAGGTAAAAATCGCCGTTCGCATTTGTGAAATCGCTACACAAACCAGTTAAAAAATGGTAATATTAGTTGTCAGGAGGTTTGGTATTATGGTGAAAAAAATAGGCATACTTACGTCAGGCGGAGACTCTCCTGGAATGAACGCGGCTATCAGAGCGGTCACCAGAAGTGCAATAGCACAGGGTGTTGAAGTTTATGGAATATACGATGGTTATCGCGGTATTTTGGATGACCATATCGAAAAACTGGAAAGCAACAGTGTCAGTGATATTATGGTTCGAGGCGGAACTATTTTAGGATCGGCCCGTTTGCCGGAATTCAAGGATCAAAAGGTTCAGAAACGAGCTGTTGAAATCCTGAAAAAACGTGAGATTGATGCGATTGTAACAATCGGCGGTGATGGCACCTACCGCGGTGCTTTGGCTCTGACCGCACTTGGCGTCAACTGTATCGGTTTACCGGGAACAATTGATAATGATATCGCTTGTACGGACTATACAATCGGTTTTGATACCGCATTGAATACTGTCATTCAAGCTGTTGATAAATTAAGAGATACCAGCAGCAGCCACCATCGCTGCTCGGTAGTTGAGGTCATGGGCAATCACTGCGGTGATATTGCGCTTTACGCCGGTATATCATCGGGCGCCGAACTGATTATCACTCCGGAACGCGGTTATGATGAACAGGAAGTTCTGGAAAGAATTCGTTTTATGGATGAGAAACGGCGGAAACGCCATGCGATTATCATGTTGACGGAGAAGATTACTGATGCTGAGATCTTAGCCAGCAAAATTAGTGAATATACGAGTTTCTCCGGCCGTTCAACGGTGCTCGGACATGTTCAGCGCGGAGGCTCTCCTTCAGCGTTTGACCGCGTTCTCGCGACGCGCATGGGCGACAAAGCCGTTGAACTGCTTGTTAGCGGTAAAGGCGGACAATGCGTGGGAATCATCGGCAACGAGATTGTGGCATTTCCGATTGTCGAAGCTTTGGATATGGCCAAGAAATCCCGCAAACCATTGTACAATTTACATGAAAGGTTGGTATAAAAATGGGCGAATATCGCAAGACTAAAATTATCTGTACGCTAGGCCCGGCTAGTGATTCCAAAGAAATGCTGGTTAAGTTAGCTAAAGCAGGGATGAATATCGTTCGGTTGAATTTTTCACATGGCACACATGAGCATTATGCTGAGATTATTAGCACCATTCATGAGGTTGAGGACGAGACCGGAATCAATCTGGGAATTCTTTTGGATACCAAAGGTCCGGAGATTCGCTGCGGCGTAATGACTAATGACCAGCTGCTTTTTAAGAAAGGCGATCTGGTGTTGGTCACTAATGATGAAGTTATCGGAACGAATGAACGGTTTCAGATATCATGCCCCGAACTGTACAAGGATATCAGTATTAATGACTACCTATTGATTGATGATGGAAAAATGCGTTTGACAGTTACTGATCGGCGGAATAACGATTTGGTTTGCCGAGTCGAAAATCCGGGTGTTATCAAAACGAAGAAGGGTGTTAATGTACCCAACGTTCATATTTCGATGCCTTTTATCTCTGAAAAGGATGATGCTGATCTCCGTTTCGGCTGTTTAATGGACGTTGATTATATTGCGGCTTCATTTGTGCGCCGTCCGGAAGATATTCTGGCAATCCGCGACATAATCACGCAGGAAGGCAAGCCGAAGATTCATATCATGGCTAAAATTGAAAATCAGGAAGGTTATGACAGTCTGGAATCAATTTTGGAAGTAGCGGACGGCGTAATGGTTGCCCGCGGTGATCTCGGGGTGGAAGTCAGTACGCAGTTTGTGCCGATCTATCAGAAGAAAATCATTCAGAAGGCTAATGAACACGGAATCCCGGTTGTTACAGCTACACATATGCTGGAGTCGATGATGGGCAATCCGCGTCCGACAAGGGCAGAGGCCAGTGATGTGGCGAATGCTATCTTGGATGGCAGTGATGCGATCATGCTGTCTGGTGAAACGGCTGCCGGTTTATATCCGGTAGAGTCGGTTCAAACAATGGACACAATCGCTAAGGCTATTGAAGAGATCATTCCTTATCGGGATAATTTAGAGCACGCCAAGAAGACCAGTCAGAAAACCATCCAGGATGCGATTGGTATTTCAGTCAGCGATTCGGCTTTAACATTAGAGAAGATTAAGGCTATCGTGGCCTTTACACAAGGAGGCAGCACGGCAAAGCGAATTTCTAAATTCCGGCCGCCGGTACCGATCTTGGCTGTCACTTTCACAAAGAGCACGCAGCACAAACTGGCTGTCCATTGGGGAGTCATTCCGATCTTCAGTGATATTCAGAATGAAATGACTAATGATGATGAATTGGCAAGTATCATCGCTAAAAACTACGGAGTCAAACCGGGAGAATTTGTTATCATTACGGCTGGCTATCCGACTGGTGAAGGCACAGCCAATATGATGAAGATTGTGGAAGTTAAATAAAAAAGGAGATTATCATGATCAAGCAAGATATATTAAGGAAATATGCGAAACTGGCCGTCTGTGTCGGTACGAATATTCAGCCTGGTCAGCCGTTGCTGATTAATGCCCCGGTTGAATGTGCTGAATTTGTCCGGCTCTGTGTTGAGGAGGCTTATAAAGCTCAGGCTTCTTATGTCCTGGTCGAATGGAACGATGAGCTGTCCGGTAAACTGAGTTATGAGTATGCTTCCGTGGAAACCCTGGAGGATATTCCGCAGTATAGGATAGACTCACGGGCCTATTTGATTGAGAAAAATTATGCGCTTTTAAGTATTTCGGCGCGGACTCCCGGTTTACTGGCCGGTATTGATGCAGTGAAAATGCAGCGGGTTCAGATGGCTTCCAGTAAAGCGTTTAAGGCCTTCATGGCGCACACCATGGGTAATAAGACGCAGTGGTCGGTTATCTCGGTGCCGACTGTCGGCTGGGCTAAAAAGGTTTTCCCGACGGATTCGGATAGTGAAGCTGTTAACAAACTGTGGGATGCGATTCTGAAGGCTGTGCGGATAACAGAAGACAATGATCCGGTTACCGAATGGGAAATACATAATGAACGGCTTCATCATTATACTAAAACTTTGAATGCTTTTAATTTCCGTAAACTTCATTTCCGTAACAGCATCGGAACTGATTTAACGGTTGGGCTGGTAAAAAACCATATTTGGGCCGGCGGATGTGAGGTAACAACCGGCGGAGTTATTTTCAATCCGAATATGCCGACGGAAGAGTGCTTCTGCATGCCTGATAAGTATCATGTCGATGGTATCGTTTATGCGACGAAACCGCTGAATCATAACGGCAAATTGATTGAAGGATTCAACATTACCTTCCAAGATGGTAAGGCTGTCAGCTACCATGCGGATAAAGAAGAAGGCGCGCTGAAAAATCTGATTGAATTTGATGAAGGCAGCTGTTATCTCGGTGAGGTAGCACTAATCTCGCACCGTTCGCCGATCTCGTTAAGCAATATTCTTTTCTACAATACTTTGTTTGATGAGAATGCGTCCTGCCATTTAGCTCTTGGGGCCGCTTATCCGATGAATGTTCAAGGCGGTACGGCAATGAGCGAAGAAGAATTAAGCGCCGCCGGTGCTAACCGTTCAATGGAACACAGTGATTTTATGTTTGGTTCAGCAGATATGGAAATCATCGGGATCAATGAAAAAGGCGAAGAGTTTACTATTTTTGAAAAAGGAAATTTCGTTATCTGATTTAAGAGGCTTCATTGATCTGGAGCCTTTTTGATTGAACAGATTAGACAGGAGCGGCTGATGGAACTATCAATTATCGATCTTTATCCTTTGCAGGAAGAACTGGATGACCGGATTTTCCGCTTGCATCAGACGGATCGCATGACTACTCGCAATGACCGGATATTGGCTTTGTTTGTGGAAGTCGGCGAGATGATTAATGAAACAAAGTGTTTTAAATATTGGAGTCTAAAGCCGGCTAGCAGTAAAGCCGTCATATTGGAAGAATACGGTGATGGAATCCACTTTTTATTATCCTTGGGAATTGATCTTTTCAAAGTCGAGCAGCGAATCGGCAGCTGTGATTTACCCAAGGATTTGCCGCTTACGGAGATTGCCATCTTGGTGTATCAGCAGATTAGCAGGCTAAAGGATGATTTCAGTATCGAACAATACCGGAAAGCTTTTTCCTTATTTCTGACGTTAGGCGAACGTCTGTCATTTACTGCTGATGATATCCGCTGTTACTATCTGAAGAAGAATCAGATCAATCATCAGCGGCAGGATAATCACTATTGAAAGGTTGTCTTCAAACCATTTTTAGCGTATAATTCAAATAAAGTTGAGGTCAAAAATGAATAAAGAAATTAAAGAAAAGGATTCGTTAAGTACGGTTTATGGTGAAATCGATTTAGCGATGTTCAGAGCTTTCACGGAAGCCGACGGTGTTTCCGGTTGTGAAAAAGAAGCCAGCCGGGTTATGAAAAAATGGATGGAAGGTTATGTCGATGAGATTTCATATGATAACCTCGGTTCGATCATCGGCGTTAAGAAAGGTACCGGCAGCGGTTTAAAACTGATGCTGGCCGGTCACATTGATGAAGTTGGTTTTGTGATTAAAAGTATTGATGAAAAAGGCTTTATCCGTGTCAATCAGATTGGCGGCTGGTGGCCGCATGTCCTACCGGCGCAGCCGGTCACTGTCACGACCCGCGAAGGCAGGAAGTTCAACGGCATCTTTGGTGCGGCAGCGCCGCACGGCATGCCGCCGGAAGCTCGCAAACAGGTAATGGAATTAAAAGATATGTTTATCGATATGGGCGTTGACAGTAAAGAAGAATTGGAGCAATTGGGCATCCGTGTCGGTGATATGATTACTCCGCGTTCGGAATTTGAAGTCATGAATAATCCAAATTATCTGATTGCTAAGGCTTGGGATGACCGGATCGGAGCACTGATAGCTGTTGATGTTGTGCGTAAACTGAAAGGTGTCAAGCATGACTTTGATATCTACGCGGTCGGAACGGTCCAGGAAGAAGTTGGCTTGAGAGGTGCTAAGACTGCTGCTTATGCGATTAAACCGGATTTAGCGATTGCGTTGGATGTAACGATTGCGTCAGACTATCCCGGCGGGGAGAATCGGATTAAATGCGGAGCAGGCGTGACCGTGGAACTGCTGGATGCCAGTCATTTAGGACATCGCGGTTTTATTCAATATATAGAAAACATCTGTGCCGCGAAGAAAATCGCCTTTCAGTTAGAACAGCTGACCGGCGGCGGAACAGATTCCGGCGAAATTAATAAATCTTATGACGGTATCATCAATATCACGATCTCAATTCCGAGCCGTTACTGTCATTCGCATCATACGATTATCCATCGTAAAGACTACATTGATACGGTTGAGGTTATCGTGGAATTGTGCAAACAGCTTAATCAAGCTGAATTAGAAAAGATCAGAACCTCGAATCGATAAACTGCTGAGTAATCAGCAGTTTTCTTTTCACGATAATATCTTGGTAACGCTTGACTTTATTTGTTATAATATAATGTAGTTTGAAAAGGTGAAATGATGAAAAAAAGAGAGATACTTTTATTGGTGATAATCTTCACCATTGATATCTTAAGTAAATATTACATTCAATCCATCATGACGATGGGCGATTCCTTAACGGTCATCAAAGATTTTTTCTATATCACGATTGTATATAACACCGGAGCAGCCTGGGGTTTGCTGTCCGGTAAACTGGAATTGTTTTTTATCATTACGATCATGGTCTTGGTAGTGATTATGTATATTTTGTTTACAACTGATCGTCATAAATCGATGTTGCGTTACGCGCTGGTTATTATTATGGGCGGTACTTTAGGTAATTTCTATGATCGGCTGGTTTTTGGCTATGTCCGTGATTTTTTCAACTTCTTGCCCTTTGGCTATGATTTTCCCGTCTTCAATATTGCCGACATTGCTTTATGTTTAGGTTATGTGATACTGGCGCTTTATCTGATCAGAAATCCGGAGGATGCTTAATGGAAGATTTCGAATTAATAGTTAAACCGGAACAGATCGGTCACCGGCTTGATAAAACAGTTGCGGAAGGGGTTAAGATGTCGCGTTCGCGAATTCAGCAGCTAGTCAGCGAAGGATACATTCTGGTCAATGATACGGAAGTAAAAAACAATTATCGTGTGAAAACCAATGATATCATTACTGGTGAGATACCGGCGGATATACCGTTGGTCGTTGTGCCGATTCCGATGAATTTGGATATTGTATATGAAGATCATGATGTAATCGTGGTCAACAAACCGCGCGGTCTGGTCGTCCATCCGGCCGAAACCTATAAGGAACCGACTTTGGTCAATGGATTATTAGCTCATTGTCAGGATCTATCGGGGATTAACGGCGTGCTGCGTCCTGGTATTGTTCATCGGATTGATAAAGATACAACAGGGCTGCTGATTGTCGCTAAAAATGATGTTGCTCATGAGTCTCTGGTTAAACAGCTGCAGGATAAGACGGTTAACCGTCATTACTATGCCTTGGTTCATGGAGTAATTCCGCATGATAACGGGACCATCGATGCACCGATCGGCCGTGATCGCAACGATCGTCTAAAGATGGCGGTCACGGACATCAACGGCCGGCAGGCTGTCACTCATTTTACCGTTGTAGAACGGTTCAAAGAGTTTACCCTGGTGGATTGCCGGCTGGAAACCGGGAGAACACATCAGATTCGCGTTCATATGGAGTATATCGGATATCCGATTGCCGGTGATCCGAAATATGGCAGACGGAAGTCGCTGCCGGTTGCCGGACAGCTGCTGCATGCTTATCAGCTGACTTTTGAGCATCCGGTTACTCACCAGTCCGTGACAGTTTCCTGTGAACTGCCGCAGGATTTTAAAAATGTCCTAGAACAGTTAAGGAGTGATCGATAATGCGCCAGGAAGATGTTTGGGCTTTACAGCTGGTTTACTTTTTCATCAACAGATATGATTATCGTCTGGTAAGTGTCAGTACCGGCGGTCATAAAAATGAATTATGGCTGACTAACCCGCAGGGGAAATATCCGGTTATCCGCGTATCGACATTATCCGTTTCGGCGAATTATTTTGATATGGATCGAATTATGAAAACTAAACAGGCGATCTTAGATTTGGTCCGGACTACCGGTCTTTTGTTGAGTCTGCATATTTCAAATGAAAGTACGGATAATAACGGCAAGGATATGCTGGAAGTCTGTATCGGCAATGACTATATCAGCAGTGATATCTTAAATGCCGATTATCCAGAAATAACAACACTGATCAAACCGATTGATAATCCTCAGCGGGAATATGAAGCGATGACGAAGGCAATCAATTTGTTACAAATCAAGGGTGTCCAAAAGAATAAGAGTTGGGCAAAGACGGATATCAGTGCAACCTATGTGATTATGGCCGTCTGCATTCTGGTGTTTCTGGCTGCTTTAGGTTTAACAAGTATCACCGGAGATGATTCGGTTAGTGCGATTCTTGTCGGATCATTATATAAAACATTTGTTTACGGCAATTTTGAGTATTGGCGTTTATTTACTAGCGGTTTTGTACATATCGACCCGATTCATTTGCTTTCTAACATGTATGCACTGTATCTGATCGGTCCGTCAGTTGAACGGCTTTATGGGAAAAAGCAGTTTCTGCTGGCGCTGTTCGGTTCAATCATCATTGGCTCAGCTTTTGCTTTGGTCGGTGATGTCAATACGATCACCGTTGGAATCAGCGGCGGTCTGTTCGGATTGTTAGGGATGCTGCTGGTATTCTCAATTGAATCAAAGAGTATCCGTGACCGCCGCGTTATGAGCAGTTTTATTCAGATTTTTCTGATCAATACGGCTGTAGCACTCCTGGTGCCGAATATCAGCTGGCTGGGACATCTGGGCGGCTTTACGGCCGGTCTGATGTTCGGTTTAATCTTCAGTAAGAAACCGGAGTGGAAAGTTGTGCGGTACAACAGTATCTTTGCGATTGTCATCATGTCATTAGCTTTGACTTATCTGAGTTTTACGGATAATCGTAAAAAACCGATATACAGCGGAACTGATTACATGGTGGTTCAGGCCGTAGATAAACTCGGTCTGAGTTGGTATGGCGACATGCTGGAAAATAATCTGGTTAATTATTATCAGACGGTGGTGAAGTGAGATGAAACGCAGCAATGTATTAACATGGGATGAATATTTTATGGGTTTGGCGCATCTTTCAGCAATGCGTTCGAAAGATCCCAGCACTCAGGTCGGGGCTTGTATTGTCAATGCCAGCAAGCGCGTTGTCGGTATCGGATACAATGGGTTCCCGCGCGGGTGTGACGACGATGAATTTCCTTGGGAACGAGATGGGGGCCCGCTTGATACCAAGTACGCTTTTGTGGTTCATGCCGAACTGAATGCGATTCTAAACAGTACCTGTCCTTTGGAAGGCTGTACACTGTATGTTTCGCTGTTTCCATGTAATGAATGTGCCAAAGCGATTGTGCAATCCGGAATTAAGAGGATTGTTTATGAAAACGATAAGTATGCGGATACGGATTTTGTTAAAGCCAGCAAGCGGATTTTAAAAGCTGCCGGAATTGAATTGATTCAATTAGATCGGGCTATTAAAGTTATTGTTGAAAAACAGTAGACTTTTTACGAAAGAGGGAAAAAATGAAATTAGAAATTGTAACGCAGACGGCTGATGAGACGAAATATGCTCATGAATTAGGTGCTGATCGGGTTGAATTAGTCAGTGCCATTACGGAAGGAGCTTTAACGCCAACCTTTGGATCAGTGAAAACAATCAAGGAAACGATTCATGTTCCGGCTTTCTGTATGATCCGTCCCCATCCATACAGCTTTATATACAGCGAGAACGATCTTAAAGAAATGCAGAATGATATCATCAATCAGCTGCCTTATGCTTCAGCCTTTGTGCTGGGCTGCTTAGATGAGAATGATGAGATTGACGAAACTAAATTGGCTCAGCTGCTGAGCGTTGTCGGCACGACACCGGTAACCTTTCATAAGGCAATCGACAAAACACCGGATTTCCGTAAGTCGGTACTGACACTGGCAAAATATCCGCAAGTCAAAAGAGTTCTGACGAATTTTGGAATCAAGGATGTTGCAGCTAACGCAAACTTGATCAGCGAACAGCTGGCGTTCTGTAAACAGCATGGCTTGACCGTGACTTTCGCCGGAGGCGTTAACCTGGCATCCCTGCCGATTCTGAAAGCGGCCGGTGTGGAAGAGGTTCATATCAGCAGCGCCGCCCGTATCGGCGGTCTGGCAAAGAATCAGCTCGATCCGGATACTATCCGAGCGATGTCTGCCTGTAAGTAAAAAGGAGTAGGATTAATCCTACTCCTTTATTCTGTCGGTGTTTTTAAAATTCAATTTAGCGACATTCTTTAGTTCTTCACTTCCGAAACGTTCAATAAACTTCCGAGCGTTCGTATCTACTTTATCGCCGGCGCCTTTGGGAAAAACCCAATCATAGTGTTCATTCATGTTCTTAAATGCTTTCAGAAACGCATAGCGGGCGATGATACTGGCACAGCCGACAGCCGGATATTTATCTTCGGCTTTTGTTTCAAAGGAGATTCCGCTGATGACTTGCGGTTCTGATGCTAAGTAGCGATAGTAGTTTTTTTCGGGGGTGAATTGATCAATGATAATCTTCTTTGGCAATGGAACCTTTTTTCGGAGATTTAAATAGGCTTGATTATGCATTTTAGCTTTAATCTCATTCATATTGTTAAATGTTTGAATTTGATTATACTTGCGATTATGCAGGATCAGCAGCGAATGGGGTAGGTTTTTTATCAGCTGCGGAGCGATTATCATGATCTTGGCATCGGTTAAAGCTTTCGAATCGCGGATCTCGAGCTGATTCAGCAGCTCCTGATGTGTGTGATTAACGATGCAGGCACAGACGCAGACCGGTCCAAAATAGTCTCCGGTTCCAACCTCATCACTGCCGGCGTGCTGATATAAGTCTTTTGACGGTTGAAATACAGCGGCATGATAATCGGCTTCATTACCCTGGAAAACAGCTTTTTGGCTGCTATAAACCGTTATCACGCAGTCATTTGGCCGATAGATAGCCGTCACATACGGAGGCAGTGGCCCGTTCTGATAGTATTCATGATATAATTTATCAAGGAGATCTAGTTGATCTTTATCCAGTTTTAATGTTACAGTTGCCATGGGTTCACCTGACTATATAATAACATAGAATGTGATGTACCATTTACATTTGCCGGTTATTTTTATAGAATTGAATAAGTAAAGGGGGATTTAATCATGTTAATACCCACATCATATATTTTATATATCAATATAGCTCTTGTTATATTTCTGATACTAGCATTAATAATCGGCTATACGAAGGGTTTTTTACTGCAGCTGGTTCAAGCTCTGACGGTGATTGTGGCCGGAATTCTGGCTTGGCTCTTTTCTCCGCTGTTAGCTAAGACCGTACAAATTTGGCCGGCAGATTTAACACCGTTTCAAAACACGGTATTAAGCAATCTTTTTTATGAGAAGATAAATGTGACGGTTTGTTTTCTGCTGATCTTCTTCGGGGTCATTCTGCTGATGCTGCTGCTGCATCCTTTAATTAAGGCTATCGGAAAAATTCCGGTTATCAAACAGCTTAACAAGTTGCTTGGCATGATGTTCTCGGTTTTGATTTACGGCATCTATATTATGATTGCGATCTTTGTCTTGAATACGCCTTTATTTTTAAATGGCGGCTCGATCGTTGAACAGAGCTGGCTGAATCCGATTAAGGAACAGGTTTCAGCAACCTTCAGCTTTATTGAGAAGCCTCTATTGGAAAGTGAGAAACTGCAAAATTTAATTGCTAATCGAGATAATCTGACTGTAGATGATCTGAATTTTTTAACAGAATGGCTGCAGGGCGAGAATATTGACGATTCGACGATAATTGAATTTTTTCAACAAATTGGAAAATGAGTGATAATCTAAATATTTTGGAATTAAATGTAATTAAGGAAGCAATTAGCCGGCTTTGTTGTTTTTCGCTGGGTGAAAGGGTGATTTTGGAGTTAGAGCCTTCCTTTAACCCGTTGGTGATTAGGCGCGAGTTAATTCGAACGCAGGAAACGCTTAGTTTAGTTATCAAGTACGGATCACTGCCGTTTGTCAGTCTGAAAGATATTTCGGATATTCTGCAGATTGCTTTAAAAGACGGCATCTGCTCGGCTATGGATCTGTTGGATGTGGCAGGACACGCTTATTGCTGCGTATCGTTGACCGAATATCTTCAGGCAGCAGCTGGACAGTATGAGGAACTTGCTGATCTGATTCATTCTTTGCATTATTCATTGGCTTTATCCAGAGAGATTGAACGCTGTATCGAACCGAACGGTGAAGTAGCTGATCATGCCAGCGTTAAACTGAAAACATTGCGTAAACAGCTGGGCAGCTGTGAGAACGAACTGCATGCCAATGCGGATCGCTACATTCGCAGCCACGCCAGTCATCTGACAGATACGATTACGACAATCCGGAATGATCGTTTAGTTGTTTTAGTAAAAAATACGGATAAAAATAATATCTCGGGTTTTATTCATGGCGAAAGTGCCAGCGGCCAGACTGTCTATATGGAACCGGATGCTTTGCTGGTGCTTAATAATCAGCGTCTGAGTATCATAAGTCAGATCAAGGATGAAATTCAGCGAATCCTGTTCAGTCTGTCGCAAATGGTTAAACACGAAGCGGAGGCTTATCAAGCCAATCTATTTACATTAAGCTTATTGGACAGCTATAATGCTAAAGCGTTATGGGCTAAACAATACAATGCGACGGTTACGAAGATCGGTGATGAACTGATCATTGAAAAAGCACGGCATCCGCTGATTGATTCGACTAAAGTTGTCGCTAATACTTATCGGATTATCCCGCCATGTAAGACGCTGCTGATCACCGGCCCGAATACCGGCGGCAAGACGGTTAGTTTAAAAACAATCGGCTTGTTTGTCTTAATGAGTTACTGCGGAATGGCTATCAGCTGTGAAGAAGCGACGATTCCGCTTTTTGATCAGCTGTTTGTCGATATTGGTGATAATCAATCAATTGTCAATTCGCTTTCAACCTTTTCGGCACATTTACAGAAGTTGGCTTATATCTGTGATCATGCTTCGGAGAATTCCTTGATCCTGCTTGATGAATTAGGAGGCGGTACAGATCCGGTGGAGGGTGAATGTCTGGCGATTTCCGTTCTGGATTATTTACGTCAGCTGCAGCCGATGATTGTGGCAACAACGCACTATAATGGTTTGAAAACGTATGGCAAGAGTCATCCGGATATTTTACTGGCCAGTGTACAGTTTGATGTTGAAAAGCTGCAGCCCACTTATCGCTATATCGAAGGACTAACCGGCCAATCAAATGCGTTGGACATTGCCGGTAAATTCGGTTTGCGTCCAGAAATTGTTGATTATGCGCGCGAATTGAAAATGAAGGGACGCACACGGGAAGATCAACTGATGGAGGATCTGGAGAAAGCCATCATTGCCAATCAGCAGCAACGAGAGGCATTAGCTCAGCAACAAGAAAGTCTGGCAGCGGTCCAGGCGGATTTGGATAAACAGGTTGATTATTATCAGAATCAAAAAGAAACACTCTTAGAACAAGCCCGCAGTGAAGCCGACCAGTATATTGCCGATATCAAGATGGCAGCTGATGAGTTATTAAGTCAGATGCGGGAGGTACAGACAAGCGGTCAGCTGCACCAGGGAATTGCATTACAGCACGAGATAAGTCAGCTGGCCGAGACGGACGAAGAACCGGCGGCGCCTTTGACCGATCTGCAGGTCGGTGATTATGTCAGTATTAATAATACCAATCAGCGCGGTACGATTGAAAGTTTGGATAAAAAGAAAGCAATCGTTAATGTTAACGGCATGAAAATCCATACAAAACGGACCGATCTTCGCGCCAGCAAGGAAACGCTCAAGAAAGCGGAAAAGATCAGTCATCGGGTCAGTAAGCCGACGGCATTATCTTATGAATTGAATCTGATCGGCATGCATATCGATGAGGCACTTCCGGTCTTGGATAAGTATTTAGATGATTGTATCCTGATGAATGCGCCCTATATCCGAATCATTCATGGGTTTGGGACCGGGGCGCTGCGTAAAGCGATCTGGAGCCATCTGCAGAACAATCGTTATGTCGACGAGATGCGATTAGGCATGGGCCAGGAAGGCGGCAGCGGAGCGACAATCATAACTCTGAAGAGGAAGAAATGAACACCCAGGAATTACAAGCCAAGTTAAAAGCGCTGCCGGACAATCCCGGCTGTTACTTAATGAAAGATGTTGAGAATAAGATCATTTATGTCGGGAAGGCTAAAAGTCTTAAAAATCGGGTTAAGCAGTACTTTACCGGAGCTCATGATTTTAAAACGACTAAAATGGTCGCACACATTCAAGACTTTGACTATGTTTTAACCAATACCGAAAAAGAGGCTTTACTGCTGGAGATCAACCTGATCAAACAACATACTCCGCGGTTTAATATTATGTTTATGGATGATAAAAGCTATCCCTATATTAAATTGACGAATGAAGAATACCCGATGCTTCGCATGGTCCGAGAGCGCAAGCGCGATAAGAGTTCGCTGTACTTCGGGCCTTATCCGGATGCCGGTGCTGCTCGACAGATGATTACTTTGCTCAATCAGCTTTATCCGCTGCGTAAGTGTCAGCGTTTACCAAAAAAAGCTTGCCTGTATTATTACCTGCATGAGTGTCTCGGTCCTTGCGAATTTGATTTGGATAAAAATGTTTATGAACAACTGCGCAATCAGGTTGTCCGTGTTTTAAAGGGTGATACTAAAGAACTGCTGGATGATTTGCACGACAAGATGGTTCAAGCTAGTCAGAATTTAGCCTATGAAAAAGCTAAAGAATATTATGATCTGATTCAGGCTGTCAATCATGTCAGTGATAAACAGCAGGTTCAGACTAATACGAACATTGATCAGGATTATTGGAATTTGCATGCCGATAAAGGTTATATCTGTATACAGCAGCTCGTTGTGCGCAATGGTAAATTACTGCGGAAGAAAGCTGCCTTGCAGGAATTGTATGAGGATGAGCAGGAGGCACTGCTTACTTATATTGCCCAGTATTATTTAGAGAATCCGGTAGTTAAAGAAATCATCGTTCCCAATGATTTGGATACGGATAGTCTTGATGATCTGATTGTCAGCCGGATTGTCAAGCCGTTTCGGGGACATCGCATGAGTTTGCTGAAGATGGCTTATGATAACGCTGTTGAATACCTGAATCGTAAATTCAGTGTGATAAATACGATTGATGAACAGAACTATCAAGCTCAGGATGATCTCAATAAGCTGCTGAAACGGCCGATTGAACGGATTGAAGTATTTGATAACTCACATCTTTCCGGCAGTGATGCTGTTGCTGGAATGGTCGTTTTCGTAAATGGAAAAGCCAGCAAGAAAGACTATCGTAAATTTCAGCTGCATCAGCAGAATAATGATGTAGCATCGATGAAGGAAGTTATCTACCGACGTTATTTCCGGCTTTTGAAAGATCAGCTGACGATGCCAGATCTAATCTTGGTTGACGGCGGTTTTCAGCAGGTTCAAGCGGCTCAAGCGATTATTTCCGCTCTTTATCTCAACATTCCGGTCCTTGGCATGGTTAAAGACAATCGGCATAATACTGCCGGTTTGATTCAAGATGACGGAACGCTATGCGATATACCAAAAGAATCGGCACTCTTCTTTTTAATCACGCGGATTCAAGATGAGGTACATCGTTTTGCGATCAGCTATCATCAGCAAAAACGTCTGAAATCGCAGACTCATTCCATGCTGGATGATATTAAGGGGATCGGAACCGCGCGTAAACAGCAGCTACTTAAGCACTTCGGCAGTTTTCAGAAGCTGAAGGAAGCTACGCTTGAACAGCTCAGTGAGGTGGTTCCGCTGAATGCCGCTGAAGCTGTTTTCGAGCATCTGCATGGGCATGAAACGGAAATCGAGGATTAGTTTGTTTACATTTATTGTTCGATAAACTAGAATGAGTGTAGTTTAGATAAAGAGGGTTAAAAATGAGTTTCAAAAGATCCGTTTTCATATTCGCTATTCTGATCCTGTCACTAAGCTGTTATACCTTTATGAATAAGGATTATGATCCTTTAGCGCGTTATCCGTATGAATTGACAGATGCTCAGCATGCGCTGATTGTTGATAAGCTTTCCCAGAAAGAAATTGAATATTTGATCGATTATGCGATTGCGCCGGTTTATTACATTGATTACTTAAGTTACGACGGCTTTAATGTTTATGCGATTGATGAGTATAATAAAATGTATGATTTGTATAACGGCGTTGAGACAAAAGAGATGGTCATGCGACTGGTAAACTGTACCAGAGATAAATATACGGAAGATGAAGTGAAGGTTTTACTGGATAATTACTATTTTTATGAAATTGTTGATTTTTATGAGGCCGGCAATACAGAATTGCTGGCAACAGATCTGACGGCTTGGAACTTTGAAATTCCTGAGGATCGCACCATCGGCTATTATCAGCCAAAAGATTTGGCCACAATTGATATCAGCGGTCTGACATCGACCGATATTCAGCTTCGGCAGGAGGCGGCGGATGCTTTAAAGAATCTATATCAGGCCGTTAAGAAATCTTACACGCGCGGTTATAAGTATCTGCAGGTAACGAATGGCTTTTTATCGTATGATCAATTGTCGAATCTGTATCGTCAGACGAATAATGACCTTTATATCCCCGGACACAGTGTCTATCAGCTCGGTGTCCAGCTGGACTTTACACTGACCAACGTAGACGAAACGGCGTACAGCACGAGCAGTATCGCCGTCTGGCTAAGCGAAAATGCTTATCAATACGGCTTTATTCAGGTTGATCAGGATCAAGGCTTTGCGAATCACTATCGTTATGTCGGAGTTGATCTGGCAAATCTGCTCTTTACCCAAAAGTTAACTTTGGCGGACTATAACAATGAGTAAACTAGGGGTCTTCGATTCCGGTTTGGGAGGTTTTTCGATTGCTTGGGCAATGCGTCGAACTTATCCAAATCAGGATATCGTTTTTCTTGCGGATCAGCAGAATCTGCCCTATGGCAATAAAACGGAAGAGGTTTTAGAAACAATTATTTATCGGAATATGCAGTGGTTTGTTCAACAAGGGGTTACCGAAGTTATCTTAGCCTGCAATACAACCAGTGTCTTAGGTTTATCGGCGATTATTCATGATTTTCCGGAACTTAAGATGATTCGGATTATCGACATAACGGTTGGTCAGTTAAAAGAGCCGCATCCGGCAGAATTGCTTGTTTTGGCGACAAAAGTGACGATTGCATCGCATGCCTATGCTCAGGCCCTTAAAAGAATTGATCCGGCAGTTGTTGTTCATGAAATACCGATGCCTAATCTGGCTAAACTGATTGAAGACATGGCTGACGATCAGCGGCTGAAACTGGACTTTGATCAGCATCTTAAACCATTCGAACATTCCGGTTTGCCGGTTATTCTCGGCTGTACCCACTATCCATTGGTGGAAAAACAGCTGACGGCATATTTGGGAGGGATTGCTTATTCTTCGATTAATCCGCTTTTGAATAATCAAAAGCTTTATACCAGAGGTTCTGGTTGTTTCATTTGCTACACCACCGGTGAGCCGGATGCTTTCCGGCTGAAAATCAGCCGGCTGTTTGCGGCAGATGTTGAAGTACTTCATGCGGAAATTTAACTGTGCGGCTGTTGCTAATTTGCCGCCATTCTGTTAGGATAATTTTCGGTGATAAAATGCAACTGGTAGTCGTTAGTGACAATCACGGTAAAAACGAACCGTTGAGTGAAATTCGTAATCGTTATCCGCAGGCTCAAGCATACATCCATTGCGGGGACAGTGAATTACCTCCGGAAATGCTGGAGGGGTATACAACAGTCATGGGAAACAATGATTATTTTTATGATTATCCGAATTATCTGGTGCTGGAAATAGCTGATCTGCGGATTTTCGTCATCCATGGACATCGGCTGACGGCGGCTAATCGTTTAGAACAGCTGGCAGCATTGGCGAAGAAACATCGCTGCACACTAGCATGTTACGGGCATACTCATGTCTATGACTGCAGTGTGATCGACGGCGTGACTTTAGTCAATCCCGGTTCACTGTGGCGTTCGCGAGATGGGCGAAAGCCCAGTTATGCGCTGATTACGGTCACGGATAAAAAACTTTCAGTGCAGCGGATTGAAATATGATTTGGTCTTTCTATTGAAAAACCACTAGATATTTGTTAGTATTATAAAGCAGTTTGTCTACGTAGCTCAGCTGGATAGAGCATGCGCCTTCTAAGCGCACGGTCGAGGGTTCGAGTCCCCCCGTGGACGCCATTGGTTATTAACCGCTTCCGAAGCGGTTTTTTATATTCTAATGACAAGTATCAGGTATAAAGAAACTCAAATGAGCTTGGACATTCACAAACAAAGAGTGTTATAATTTAAACATGAAATATTAAATAATGGAGATCATCATGAAAAAAATACTGATTGTGGTTTTTGTACTGTTATTGGGTTTGTTTGGATGCACCAAGACACAGACGAAAGAAGAGCTGTTAGCAGAATATCAGAGCATTACGGAACAAAGTGCAGCCATGACTTCCTATGCGATGAACATGGAAATGAACATTGCGATGACAATCGGCGAAGATAGCTATAACAGTACCGTTGAAACGAATATGGTCGTTCAGGATCTGGGGACGGAAACCGCTAAGCTTTACATGAGCGCAAATACATCAACAGAAGGAACGGATGTCACCCTGGAGTCATACTTCGTCGATGGGGTTGCTTATATGGATATTAACGGTACCCGATATTATCAGGAGATGACTAATGATGATTATCTGTCAATGACCGGAACGTACAGTTCGGCTTTTCTGCAGGAAAGTTCATACATTGATACGATAACTAAAACTAAAGAAGGCAATCTGACGGTTTACACGATCGTGTTGAATACCGACGGATTGATGGAAGTTTATAATGATATGATCGGTGAATTAGATTATGATACGCTGGGTATTGATGTAACGTATGATCATGCGGCTATCAGTCTTAAAGTTAATAAGGATAACTATATCGAAAGCATGACGATTGATACCGCTTTTCAAATGTCGACTAGTGATGATTATGTAATCGACTGCGCTTTTACCGGCAGTGCCGGATTTACAGATTATAACAGCGCCGTTGTCACTTTGCCGGATGATTTGGATACCTATACGGCTTATACGACAGCAGCGGAGACTTCGGAAATTCAAACTATGGATGATTTCGCCCAGTGGCTCGTTACGGATTACGGCTTTGAGGAGATTGAAACTAATATTTTCCGTCAGGAATATGCGGATGGTCAATATTACTATTTCGATTTGAATAACTATATCTATTCTTATGAAAACAGCTCGGCAAAATATGATTATTATTTTAATGACAATATCGGAATGGTCGGAACTTGTGTTTATGATTTCAACACGGAAACCGGTACGAATTGCACTGATGATGAAATATCGAATCTGCAGTATACCCAGCAAGCGATGGCTTATGATTTAGAACAGGCTGGTTTATATTAAATTGACGGACGACACTGGCTGTCGTCTTTTTTACTGCACAAAGGAAGACCTTTCATCAAAAAAGAAAAATATGACCAATGAAAATGTATACAATATCTAGGTATTTGTATATGATAATATAGATAAAGATGGTGGACAGATGAAAGAAACAGCGAAATATAAAACAATCGAGAATTATATTATCAATCAGATTGAGAACGGTGAATTACGTGTCGGTGATCAGATTCTGACGGAGTATCAGCTCAGTGCTAAATTCAAGATCGGCCGGCTGACGGTAAATAAGGCCTTGATCAATCTAGCTAAAGAAGGTTATATCAAGCGTATTGCCGGCAAGGGGTCGTTTGTGACATCCCGGACGGTTATCCGTGACTTTTTTACACGCCGCAGTTTTACCGAGGATATGGAAAGCATCGGTCTGAAGGCTGGTTCGCTGTTACTGGAATATAAACTGTACACCGGTAATGAAGTACCGAAAATCGCGCATTTGCTGAGTCTGAAGCCGGATGATAAAATTCATTATTTTCATCGGTTGAGGACAGGCGATGATGAGCCGATTGCCATCAGTTATACATATATTCCGAAGAAGATCATCGCTGATTTTGATTTAACAGCTTTAAATCATTCTTTGAATGAATATTTTAAATCCTTGGGCATCATTGACGGCGGTTTCAAACAGAAAATGACGGCGCATCTGCCGACGGCAGAACAAAAAGAATTGTTGAAACTAGATCATGAAGCATTACTGAGGAGTGCGCATATCCGCTATACCAGTGAAGGCTTACCATACGAATATACCGAAACCTACTATCGTTCAGATAAATTTGAATATACATTTGACTCCGGTATCAATGTCCGGGAAGAACTGAAAAAGGAGCAGAATAATGAGTAATTACGATAAGCTTTCTCCGGAAGCAATGCTGGAATACATCAAGGAAACGCCGGCAGTTCTGCACCGAATTCTCGAAGAGCGCAAGACGATCACTGCGGATTTTGTCCGGGATTTTGCGAAACATGATTATCAGAAACTGGAGATTATCGGTTCTGGAACATCTTATCACGGTGGTTTATCTGTCCGGTCTTTTATGGAAAGAACTTTGGGAATTAATGTTGATGTAAACTATCCGATGCTGTATCGGGAGTGGGCTCAGGTTTTTAATCAGCCGACAGCGGTGATCGGCATTTCTCAAGGCGGTGAAAGCAAATCGACAATCAGCGGTTTAGTTTATGCGAAAGCGCATGGCTGCCGGACTTTTTCTTTAGCCCAGGAAGGGCGTCATACGAAACTGGCGGCTCAAGCGGATATTCCGCTGCAGATCAGCTGCGGCGAAGAATTAGCCGGACCGAAAACCAAGGGATATCAGGCAACGATGCTGACACTGGTCCTATTGGCAGCAGAGACAGCTTTAGCATTGAAGCGAATCAGTGATTCAAAGTACGCACTTATTATCACCCGGCTGGAAAAGACCATCGAAAATCTTGCCGCTGTGATCGATCAGTCAATCAGTTGGTATGAACGGAATCGTGAAGCATTTAAATCTGCCAAACGCATTATTGTGGTTGGGTATCAGGCGAATTACGGTAATGTGCTGGAGGGGCGTCTTAAACTGGAGGAGGCGATTCGTTTCGGCGTCGAGGGCTATGAATTGGAAGAATTCATGCATGGTATTTATCATTCAATTGATGAAGGTGTTCATCTGATCCATCTGGCTTCGGCTGGCGAATACCAGCCGCGGATTAAGCGGCTGCGGGATTTCATGACGCCTTATTCTGAACATCAATATCTGATCGGGTCATTTACCGAAACAGAGCAGCCGAAAGGGTTGGACCTTAACGGCCATTTTATCGATGATCCGGATTTTGCGGTTTTTGAATATATTATACCGCTGCAGTGTGTCGCCTTCTTTCTCTCGCGGGATTTAGGGATTAATGCGAATATTCCGAAGATTATCAATTTCCATTATCTGATGGGCAGTAAATAAACGCTGAAGCTCGGCGTTTTTTATTACCGATTAATTCACTATGGTAAAACACGATTGTGTGCTATGATTTCTTTGAAAGAAGGCGCTATGAAACTTATAACTGATTCCGGCTCGATGATGAGCCAACAACAAGCTGCCGCATTGAATATTCGTTTACTGCCTTTGCAAGTAGCTATTAACGGTCGAAATTATCGTGACTATTTTGATTTGTCGGCGCAGGATTTTGTAGAAATGGTCAAAAGTGCTATTCCCGCTTCATCTCAGCCAGCCATCGGAGAAGTTATGGAAGCTTATGAACAGGTTGACGAAGGACTGCACATTACGATGACAAAGGGACTGAGCTCAACTTATGATTCCGCATTGGGAATTATCAGCGGCAACAACATTAAGCACATCCGGCTGTTCAATTCCCGGACTTTAGCCGGTACACAGCAGTATCTGGTGGAGTTGGCAGCGCGTCTGATTAATAGGATTCCCGTTGATGAGATTATCGCTCGGATGGAGACCTGCTTAAGTGAATGCCAGTCCTTTTTAATCCCCAGCGATTTTGATTATTTAAAAAGAGGGGGGCGGCTTTCACCGCTGGCTGCGACACTGAGCGGATTAATCAAGCTAAAACCGATTGTGACCCAAGTCGAAGGCAGCGAACGGCTCGAAAAACTCGGCTTCGGCCGAACTTGGAGTCAGGCAATCGATCGAATCATTGAAAAAATGCTGCAGAACGGTGTTGATCAAAGGCATATCGTGTATATTTCTCATGCCTTTAATGCTGAAGTGGCGGCGAATGCTATGCAGGCGATCAAAGCGAAATTTCATGACATTGAGGTCATTATCCTGGAACTAACGCCGGTAATGATTACCCAAGGCGGACCGGGCTGTGTTTCCGTTCAGTATATTCTGAAAGATAATAATTGACAGACCGGAGCAATCCGGTCTGTTTTTAACAAAATGTTAAAAAGAGTATTGACAAGTTTCCGTCTTTTTAATATAACGTTAATAACAGAGAAAGGGTTTCTATGAAAAACATCGATCAAATTAAAAAATTACTGATCATTGTGGATATGATCAAAGGATTTGTCAATAACGGACCCATGGCAGATATTGGAATCAGTCATGTTATTCCGGAACAGCTAAGACTTATTGAATTAATAAAGACCGAAGAGGATGGAATTGCTTTTATTAAGGATGTTCATGACCGGAATTGCCGGGAGTTTAAGCGTTATCCGCAGCATTGCGTCGCAAATACCGCGGAAGCCGAGCTGGTTGATGAGCTGTTGCCTTATGAAACGGAGGCTCTTGTCTATCCGAAGAATTCGACTTGTGCTTTATTCAATCCGCATTTTCTTCCGGATCTGAAGAAGATGACGGCTTTGCAGGAAATTGTCATTGTCGGCTGCTGTACCGACATCTGTGTTATGAATCTGGCTATTCCGCTGCAGAATTATCTGGATGAACATAATCGTGATCTGCTGATAACCATTCCGATGGATGCGGTGGAAACTTATCATGCGCCCGGACATGACCGGGCGGAATATAATGAAATGGCGTTTAAGTTGCTCAGACAAGCCGGGATCAATTTGATTGAACACTATGGAAGTACTTTAAATGACTAAACTGATTGATTTTTATGAGCTGACAATGGCTTATACGGATTGGAAGAACGGCAAAGATCAAGAAAAGTGTTATTTTGATATCTTTTTCCGTAAAAACTTGGACGGCGGCGGCTTTAATGTAGCCTGCGGTTTAGATGACATCATTGATTATATTGAGAAGATGAGTTTTGCGGAGGATGATATTGCTTATCTGCGCAGTTTAAAGGTATTTGACGAAGCTTTTCTGGCTTATCTGCGTGATTTTCGGTTTACCGGTGATTTATATGCGATTCCGGATGGAACACCGATCTTTCCGCAAGAGCCGGTAATTACCGTATATGGTCATACAATCGAAACGCAGCTGCTGGAAACAGATCTTTTGAATCGTTTTAATCACGGTTCTTTGATCGCAACAAAAACCCGGCGGATCGTTAATGAGACAAAAGGACGTCCGGTTATGGAATTCGGAGCTCGCCGGGCACAGGGCGTGGATGCTGCAGTTAATGGTGCGAAGTTTGCATATATCGCCGGAGCGGCCGGTACTTCTTGTTATGAGACCGGCAAACGTTATCATATCCCAATCTTGGGGACAATGGCACATAGCCATGTCATGAAGTATGCGACTGAATATGAGGCTTTCTTAGCTTATGCGCAAGTCTTTCCGGACAATTCGATCTTTTTAGTGGATACAAACAATACCCTGAAAAGCGGTGTGCCGAATGCGATCAAGGTTGCTCAGGATTTTCTGATTCCGAATGGTTATCGGCTGAAAGGCATTCGGCTGGATAGCGGTGATCTAGCCTATCTGTCTAAACAAGCGCGCATCATGCTGGACGAAGCCGGATTGACAGACTGTAAGATTTCCGTTTCGAATGCGCTAGATGAACAATCAATCAAAGATATCCTGGAAGAGGGAGCGCAGATTGATTCCTTTGGTGTTGGCGAGAATCTGATCACCTCCAAGAATGACCCGGTTTTTGACGGCGTATACAAATTGGCGGCAATGGAAATTGACGGAAAGATTGTTCCGAAGATTAAGGTCAGCGAAACGATTGCCAAAGTGACAAATCCCGGTTATAAGAAAGTTTATCGCTTTTATGACCAAAAGACCGGTTATGCACTAGGCGATTTAATCGCTCTGGCCGATGAACAGCTTCCGACACATGAATATATCTTATTTGACGAATATGAGACTTGGAAACAGACGAAGATTACTGATTATACGATTCGTCCGCTGCAGGAGAAAATCTATGAAAACGGTAAGCTGATTTATCAGCTGCCGTCACTGCCGGAACGCAAGGCTTATTGTGAACAGCAGATCAATACGCTTTATCCGGAAGTTCAGCGGATTAATCATCCCCATCATTACTATGTTGATTTATCTCGGGCTTTGTATGATCTTAAGCGTCAGCTGATCTTTCAGAGTACCGGGAAAAAATAAGGAGCGGCGATGAAAACCGGAGTATATGTCGGAAGTTTTGACCCAGTGCATAAGGGTCACATCAATTTAGTCAAACAGCTGCTGAACCGCCGGATTGTTAATCAGGTTGTTATGGTTGCGACAGGCAGTTACTGGCAAAAGGCGTTGGATGCCAGTCTGACAGATCGGATTGCGATGCTGGAGCTGTATCACAGCCGCCGGATCATCATTGATAAAGAAAATAATAATTGTCAGTATACCTATCAGGTCATGAATCAACTGCATCAGCAGCATCCGGACTGGGATTTATATCTAATCATCGGTGATGACCTAATCCCGGAATTCAATAAATGGCAGAACCTGGATGAATTGTTAAAATACAAAGTCATTGTTATCAATCGCTGCGATATCAATGTCAGTGTCTATCTGGACAAGTATCCGGATAAACAGCAATTTATAATCGTTAAGGATTTCGTTAAGTTTGATATCTCTTCTTCGCAGGTTCGGACAATGATCAAGGATGGACGCGCAGCTGAACTGACAAAGTACCTGGATCACGGTACCGTTAATTATCTGCGTGATCATCATTTGTATCAAGGCTGACCAATGACAAAACAATATCGGAATGAAGCGGAATTCCTGAAGGATTATGACGCTTCGCAATATGAAAAACTATCATTGACGACGGATATCCTCGTTTTCAGCGTAGCTAAGGGGACAATGGATAATTATCGGAAATTACCGGATAAACACTTCAGTGTGCTTTTAGTGAAACGGAAAACCTATCCTTTTAAGGATCGCTGGTGTCTTCCCGGCGGTTTTCTGCGTGTTGATGAAGACATCAATGAAGCTCCGAAGCGCGTGCTGGCTAAAGAAACCAATCTGCATAATATCTATCTGGAACAGCTGTACACCTTTGGTGCGGTAAACCGCGACCCGCGGCTGCGGGTCATCAATACCGCTTATTTAGCTTTGATTGATAAAGATCGTTTGCAGGAAAAATTGTTGTCGGAGGCGGCATGGTTTACCGTACGGCAGGTGCACAGCGGTTCGCTGATTACAACAACGCTCAGCAATGAACAGGAGTGTTTTTCTTTTACAGCTCAGGTTATTGATCCAACTTTGGGTAATGAACCGGTACATTTTCAGATTATCAGCGATGATCATCTCGCTTTTGACAATGCGGAGGTCATTACAGTCGGGATTGATAGACTGCGTAATAAACTGAAGTATACCAGTATCGTCTTCAATATGATGCCGGCCGACTTTACCTTAAAGGAGCTGCAGCAGGTTTATGAAGCCATTCTTGGTAAAAAATTACTGGATCCCGCTTTTCGAAGAATGATTAGTGAGCAGGTCGTGAAGACCGGCAAACAAAAAACCGGCGGAGGACACCGCCCATCTGCTTTATATCGTTATAAAAAACATGAGCTGTTTTAGTTAATGCTTTTCATGACTCCGGTACTTTGTTATAATTACATTGCTTCAGGAGGAGTATCATGGATCAAAAACTTATTAGGAATTTCTCAATCATTGCTCACATTGATCATGGTAAGTCAACCCTGGCGGATCGCATTTTGGAAATGACAGGTACGATTGCTAAACGTGATATGATGGCGCAGATTCTGGATACGCTGGATCTGGAAAGAGAACGCGGAATCACGATTAAACTGAATGCGGTACAGTTGAGATATAAAGCTAAGGATAATAAGGAATATATACTGCATTTGATCGATACGCCCGGTCATGTGGATTTTACTTATGAAGTTTCGCGTTCTTTAGCCGCTTGTGAAGGAGCGGTGTTAGTTGTGGATGCTGCTCAGGGGATTGAGGCGCAGACACTGGCCAATGTCTATCTGGCATTGGATAATAATCTGGAGATTATTCCGGTTATTAATAAGATTGATTTACCTAGTGCCGAACCGGAACGGGTTATTCGGGAAATCGAAGAAGTCATCGGATTGCCGGCGCAGGATGCACCGCTGATCTCGGCGAAAAACGGGATCAATATTGATCAGGTACTGGAAGCGATTGTTAAACGTGTTCCGGCTCCGGGCGGCAGTATTGACAATCCGCTGAAGGCGCTGGTTTTCGATTCATATTATGATTCTTATCGCGGCGTTATTGCTTATGTGCGGATTAAAGAAGGTAAGGTTGCGGTCGGGGATCAAATCAAATTAATGGCGACCGGCAAATCTTATACTGTTACGGAGTTAGGCGTCCGGCATGTGACGGAAGTCAAGAAGGATGAATTGGTCTGCGGCGAAGTCGGTTGGATCGCTGCCAGTATTAAGTCCATCAAAGATGTCCATGTCGGTGATACGCTGACCTTAACGGATAATCCGGCTGCGGAAGCATTACAAGGCTACCGGCAGATCAATTCGATGGTTTACTGTGGATTATATCCGGTAGATGCTAACCGCTACAATGACTTGCGTGACGCCTTAGAACGGCTTCAGCTGAATGATGCATCGCTGCATTTCGAAGCTGAATCATCGCAGGCGCTGGGTTTTGGTTTTCGATGCGGTTTTCTAGGCTTATTACATATGGATGTCATTCAGGAGCGGCTGGAGCGTGAATATGATCTGAATCTGATTGCGACTGCCCCCAGTGTTATATATAAGACGTACTTAACAGATGGAACGGTGATAGACGTCGACAATCCGGCATTGATGCCTTTAGTCACGCGGATTGATCATATTGAAGAGCCAATGGTTAAAGCAACAATTATGGTTCCGAAGAATTATGTCGGAGCGGTTATGGAACTCAGCAATAATAAACGCGGAGTCTACCATGATATGACCTATATTGATGACAACCGCCTGGCGCTGACCTATGAACTCCCGTTAGCGGAGATTATATATGATTATTTCGACAAACTGAAATCCAGTACGAAAGGGTATGCGTCTTTAGATTACGAGGTAAGCGGCTATCATCGGGATGATCTGGTTCGGATGGACATTCTGCTGAACGGCGAAATCGTCGATGCATTATCCGTGATCGTGCATCGCGATCAAGCTTATAATCGCGGCAGTATTATTACTAGGAAACTGAAAGATCTGTTGCCTAAACAGCAATTTGAAATTCCGGTTCAAGCCGCCATCGGCAGTAAAATCATTGCCCGCACCAATATCAAATCTTTACGAAAAGATGTGCTATCAAAGTGTTACGGCGGCGACATCACGCGGAAGAAAAAATTGCTGGAGAAACAAAAAGAAGGCAAGAAACGCATGAAATCGGTCGGCAGTGTGGAAATTCCGCAAGAAGCCTTTATGGCCGTTCTCTCCATGGATGATGATTAGGCTCGCCGATTTAGTTTGCCGCGCCGGTTATCCGGCTGCTTGTGCATAACCGATTAAATTTGATTTGGCATCTCCAATGCTGAACAGGCTGATACTGCTGATCTGCTTGAAAAATTGAATATTTATTAGCGGATAAGCCATATGCGAAAATAGAAAAAGTTGAATGACTGCCGGATGCTTGCCGTACGGCAAGAGAAACCGGTATTGATTTATAAATTTAGATGATGTTAGGTGTTGCGGAACGATCTTTTATCGTAACATGATTAATATAGCAATTTAGAATAACCGTTTCTTATCATGAGTGCAGCGGCGGTTAACAATGGATGAAAGAACGGCAAAGTTTAATCTGGCGAACCAGTCCATGATTATTATCATGATCACGCTAATAAATGTTATCTGAATAACGAAAAGGAGCCTATGGTAATGTCGGCAGTTGAAACGTCCGGATGATCAATCGGCTTAGATTAATGATAAAATGGCTTGCCGGTATTTACTTTTTATTGAATAATAGGATAATTAAGTTGAATATAACCAGTTGAAATGAGGAATGTACCATGGATGAATTATGTACCAGGATTGAGGAGCTGCGTAAGAGCCGCGGCTGGCTGAATACCGATACGGAAGCTAATTTAGTAAGGTCGATTGTTGTTGAAGCGGCGGAACTTTTGGAGTGCTTTCAGTGGGATGATCATCCGGCGGATCGGGAAGCTGTTAAGAGTGAGATTGCTGATGTTCTGATGTACACGATTTCTTTGTGTCTGCACTACGGGTGGGATTACCAGGAGGTTGTCTTAAGCAAATTTGATGATATCAAACGGCGTTATCCGGCTGTTGAATGAGTGATTCACTGTACGTTCATGTTCCTTTCTGCCGAAGCATATGCGCTTATTGTGATTTCTGCCGCGTCGGCTATCAGCCGGACTTAGCCGATCGGTATCTCAGCGAACTGGCGAGAGAACTGCAGCAGCGGTTTCCGGAACAGCCGTTAAAAACAATTTATATCGGCGGAGGTACGCCGACGGCTTTGAATCATCAGCAACTGGAAAAATTGTTGCGATTGTTACAACCGTACACAAAGAATATATCTGAGTATACGATTGAGATTAATCCGGAAACTGTGGATGAAACAAAAATCAAGCTTCTGGTTCATTACGGAATTAACCGTGTCAGTATCGGCGTTCAGACTTTTGATGCGGCTTTATTACGGTTGATTGAACGCCGTCATACACCGGCTCAGATTAAAAAAGTCATCGATCAGCTGCATCAGGCCGGTATTCATAATATTTCACTGGATTTGATGTACGGACTTCCGCAGCAGTCGTTGAGTGCGTTTTGTCATGATGTCGAGAAGGCTGCGGCACTGAGGATTACACATGTTTCGCTGTATCTTTTAACCATTGAACCGCAGGCAAAATTCGGTCGTCAGCACATACGTCCGGCAAATGATGAACTAGCTGATGAAATGTATTTTAATGCTCTTTCAAGACTTGAACAAAAAGGCTTTAAACAGTATGAAATCAGTAATTTTGCGAAAGACGGTTATGCCTCGCAGCATAATCTGGCTTATTGGCATTATGAGGATTTTAGCGGAATCGGATTGGGCGCATCCGGTAAAATCGGAACGATGCGATATACAAATACGACGAACTTTATCAAGTATTTCAACCATGAATATGAACAGGAAACGGTTCATAATGACCGCAAATCCTATCTGTTTGAGTTATTAATGATGGGTCTGCGTCTTAAGGAAGGTATTACATTGAATGATGATACCTATCGCGATATAATGGAGCTGTATCAAGAACCGCTTAATCAGTTGGTTCAGCGCGGTGATCTGATCATCGAACGAAATCATTTTAAGACAGTAGGTTCAGCTTATTTTATGCTTAATGATATCTTATTGGAATTACTGCCTTAAGCAGGCAGATTCATAATTATCAAAGGGAGGGTAATATGCAAGAGGTTTATCATCAGCAGGTCAAGCAGATCTTTCAGGAAGTTTTTGATACGCAGCCGGCGTCTATTATTAAAGCTTGTGAATTAGGGTATGCGTCCGTCCGGCAGGGCCATCGCTTTTATGTTTTAGGAACCGGTCATTCACATATGATGCCGGAAGAACTGTATGCCCGCTTAAAAGGAACCGATTTTTTTACTCCGATTATTATGCCGGAATTTATGCTCCATCAGTTTCCGAATAAATCCACTGCGATTGAGCGGTTAGCACCGTTTGCGGATATTGTTTTATCGATGTATCCGCTGCGTGCCGGTGATACGCTGATGCTGGTTTCTAATTCCGGCCGCAATGGTTTGTTAGTGGAGCTGGCTCTGCGCGCTAAACAGCTGGGAGCTAATCTGATTACTTGTGCTAACTACAAACAAGCTCAGGTCATCACCAGCCGGCATGTTTCCGGAAAGAATATGGTTCATTTTGCCGATGTGGTTATTGATAACTGCGGATTCTTCGGTGATGCCTGTCATGAACTGCAGCCTGGCTTAATGATTGGATCGACCTCAAATATGGTTACTGTTCTGATTGCTCAGATGATGAATGCGGTTATGATTAACATGCAGGAAGGTCAGCCGGAGACCAATGCTCAAGTTCTGAAACGCTTCGCTAACTACTTCTGGGACTGTTTTAATGCGACGCTTTCACAGAAAGCGGCGGTTGAACAAGCTGCGGAAGCAATCTTCGCCGCCATTCGTGATGAACATCGTTTCTTTGTGTATGGAGGCGGTCATTCGCATTTGATTACGGAAGAATTATACAGCCGCGCCGGCGGTTTAGCATGTATTAATCCGATTCTGGAGGATGAAATCATGGTTCATCAAAGTGCGGATAAATCCAATCTGATGGAAACCTCTTCGGAATATGCCCATATTTTAATGAAGAAGTACGGCTTGGAGAAGAATGATGTTCTTTTGCTGGTCTCGAATTCCGGAAAAGGCAACCTGACGGTAGAATTTGCCACGATAGCGAAGAAAGCCGGAGTCAAAGTGATTGCTTTAACGAATACGCGTCAATCGGCTGGGTTGAAATCCAGTCACAAGAGCGAGAAACGCTTATTTGAAGTTGCTGATCTGATCATTGATAATTGCGCGCCGGTTGGTGATGCGGCGTTTGTGATCAGCGGCCGCGAAGGTTGTCCGCTGTCGTCTTCTTTGGGCTGTTATCTGGCACAAAGTCTGGCGGTTGATCTCTGTTATGTCATGCTTAAGAATCAATTTGTTCCGCCGGTCTTGGTCAGTGCCAATATTGAAGAAGCTAAAACACCGGAAGAGAAGAAAATCCGCGAAATCAGCAACCTGGGCAAGACGAAATATAAATCTTACTTTATCTATCAGGGACCGCGGTTGGATTAGTTGCGGTGCTGTCAGAGGTAAAATTAAAGATGGTTCCTTTATTCGGAACCATCTTTTTTAATTGGAATTTACTTTATCTTTTTCCTGAGCGGCTAAGACGGTATAAGCAACTTTGCCGACAAGTGTTTTCGGCAGCGATTCGCGGAATTCTATTTCGTAGGGTAAAGAATACTTGGCAAGATTTTTCTGACAAAGCGCATAGATATCCGCTTTCAGTTCTTCACTCGGCTGAACACCGAGCTTGGGAACAACGAAGGCTTTTGCGACCTGTTTCTTGTAAGGATGATCAATGCCGATGACCGTTGACATCAGAACATCCGGGTGGGAATCAATAATATTTTCGATATACTGCGGATAAACGTTGTATCCGGAGGAGACAATCATTCGTTTTAAACGTTGCTTGAAATATACAAAACCATCTTCATCCATATAACCTAAATCACCGGTATGAAGCCACAACAGACCATCATCATGTTTCTGCAGCGTTCGGTTGGTCTCAATCTCTTCTTTCAAGTAACCAACCATGACGGTTGGGCCGCTGAGTACGATTTCGCCTTCTTCGCCGAAGGCCGCTTCGGTATGTGTGTGCGGTTTGACAATCTTATAATAAGTATCCGGGTAAGGGATGCCGATACTGCCGCTTCGGTAATAATCAATCGGTGTCAGGCAGCTGCCGGTAACACATTCCGTTAGTCCGTAACCTTCTCGAATCTGGATCTTCGCATTATGTTCATGGAAGAAGTCATCGACTTTCTTTTTTAAACTGACGGATAAGGAGTCACCGCCGGAAATGGCACATTTGATGCAGGAAAGATCCATCTTGGCAATTTTCTCATTCATCAACAGAGCTTCATACAAGGTTGGGACCCCGGCTATGATATTCGGTCGATATTTGCTGATTAGTTTGTCAAAGGTTTTGACGCTGAACTGCGGCAGGATTATCGCTTCGCCTCCAAGGCAAAGGGCGGTATGAATACAGATTCCCAGTCCGAAACCGTGAAAAATCGGCATGATGGAAAGGATGCGGTCACCGGGCTTCAGACAGGCACAGGCTTCAATGCCTTGCAATGCTAAGGCATTAAAATTCAGATTGGAAAGGACAATGCCTTTAGGATAACCGGTTGTCCCTCCGCTGTAAAGAATTGCGGCATAGGCCTGACCGCCGGTCCGGCTGTACTCATGATGCTGATCATGATCATGATTAATAAAATCCGTCCAATAGATGAGATTGGCATTTGCTTGCGGTTTAGCCGTCTTCCGGCCTTTTGTCAGCGCATAACCAATCTTCATCATGACTGGCATCGAGTCCTTGACAGAAACTAATACTGTATGCCGGATTGCTGAACCGTTTAAAACGCGGCTGATCTTTTCCCAAGCCAAATCAATTGTAATAATCATTTTGCTTTCAGAAACGGTCAGATAGTATTTGATTTCATTCTCAGCCGATAAAGGGTGAATCATGTTAGCGATCGCACCGATTTTATTTAGAGCATAAAAAGCATAGATCGCTTCCGGTGTATTAGGCATACAGATTGTAACGACATCGTTTTGAGCTATGCCATAGGAGGTCAAAGCGGCTGCACAGCGGTCGATATTGCGCAGCAACGTGCGGTAAGCAGTTTTACTGCCATAATAATTCAAGGCGGTATACTCCGGGTATTTAGCAGCTGTTTTGCTGATTTCTTCATACAGCGATCCATCCGGATAGTCCAGATGCGGCCGCATTGTGCCATAGTATTTCAGCCAAGGCGTTTTGATTTTTGTCGGTTCCATAGTTACTCCTGTGTGTGGATCAATTCCTTAATTTTGCATGACAATAAGCGATTAGCTTCTGAGAGTTCCAGCTCAGCAATATCAAGCGGCTGTCCGAAACGAATACACATATCATAGTGAAATGGTTTGAAACTTCCGGTCAGTCCGAAAGGAATGATCAAGGCTTGCGTTTTTTTGGCCAAAGCGACAGTGCCGAATTTGAGCGGTAAGAGTTCCTCATTCGTTTTATTTACCCGGCCTTCCGGCATGATGCCGATGGCTCGTCCGCTGTTTAAGAGCCCGTAAGCAATATCGATTGAATGCGGATCCTTCTGATCCCGGTTGACGGGGATGGTTTCGGCTAAATCAAAGAATTTGCCATAGAAGTCTTCATGCAATTCGCGCTTAGCCATAAAATGAACAATGCGTTCGGTCGCAGCACAGACAAACAGCGGGTCAAGAATACTGCGGTGATTACCGGCAATCAGAATCGGTCCTTCGACCGGAATCGCTTCTCGATTAATGATTTTCGGATGATACAGTAAGGTAAAAAGCGGAATTAATGTCTTTCTTAAGCGCAAATAAGACTGACCGTCATACTGGCGCAATAGTTCCGTGTTAAGCTGATCTTCGTTTTTCTGATACAAATTACTGCAACTGTTACCCATGTTCGTCCTCTTGATAAACATTATTATTCTAATTGAGGAAGATTAACTCAAGATAAACTGATTAACAGCCTTAATTTAATATTGTATAATACGGACAGGAGTAACGGACATGTTTAACATACTTGTGGTAGAAGACGATAAAAGTACGAAGAAACTGATGGAGGTCATTTTAAGGACCAACGGCTATAATCATCTGGCCGCGAGCAATGGTTTGGAAGCCTTAGAAATTATGGATAGTCATCATGTGGATCTAATCGTGCTGGATATTATGATGCCGAAGATGAATGGTTATGAACTGACTAAAGAACTGCGGGCTAATCACGATGATATACCAATTCTGATGGTTACCGCCAAACAGCTGCTGGAAGATCGTAAACAAGGATTTATCGTTGGTACGGATGATTATATGATCAAACCGGTAGATGAAGAAGAAATGATCTTACGGATCAAGGCTTTACTGCGGCGGGCTAAAATTGTCAGTGAGCATCAGCTGCTTATCGGAAAAGTAGTTCTTGATTATGATTCGCTGACTGTAATCCGAGATAATGAACAGCAGATGCTGCCGCAAAAGGAGTTTTATCTGCTGTATAAACTTTTATCCTATCCGCAGAAGATTTTTACCCGTCTGCAGCTGATGGATGAGATTTGGGGGATGGATTCGGAAACGACAGACAATACTGTTAACGTGCATATCAATCGATTACGCAAACGTTTTGAGAATTATTCGGAGTTTGAGATTGTGACGGTGCGCGGATTGGGCTATAAAGGAGTGCGGAAAGATGAAGAATAGAAAAAAATCACCAATCAATCTATTGGTTTTTCTTTCAATCAGCGTGTTCTTTATTCTGATATTGACAATGATTGTGGCGGCTGCCATTGTTTTTCTGTTGATGGGGGTCGGCATGCTCAAGGATTTATCTGAACTAAGTTTGCTGAAAAGCTTTATCCTGCTGGCGGTTATCAGTACAATCATGGGGACGATTCTGACTACTGTTATCGGTAATGAAATTCTCAATCCTTTTCGGGTTTTAAACGTCGCCATGAAGAAACTGGCTTCCGGAGACTTTTCCGTGCGGATTGAGCTCTCTAATCACTTTGCGGCGTATGAGTTTGATGAACTGACGGCCAGTTTCAATTTGATGGCCGAACAGCTGGGCAGCGTGGAAATGCTGCGCAGTGATTTCGTTAATAATTTCTCGCATGAGTTTAAAACGCCGATCGTATCGGTTAAAGGTTTTGCGAAGGTTCTTAAAAAGGATGAATTGAGTCTTGCGGAACGTAATGAATATTTAGATATCATTATTAATGAAGCCGATCGTTTGGCAACACTGTCGCGGAACGTGCTCAGTTTGTCAAAGATCGAGAATCAGACTATTATTACTGACAATAACTGGTATGATTTGACAGAGCAGCTACGTTGTGCAATCCTTTTATTGGAAAATAAATGGCAGTTAAAACACTTAGATCTGGATATTAATTTGGAAGAAATCAAGTTCTTTGGCAATGAAGAACTGTTGAATCAGATTTGGATTAATCTGATTGATAATGCGATTAAATTCTCCAATGACAGCGGACAGCTGTCGATCCGGCTGATGCGTAATCAGGATGATATCGTCTTTGAAATCCGTGATACCGGAATCGGGATGAGTCCGGAAACGCAGAAATTTATGTTTGACAAATTTTATCAAGGCGATACATCGCATTCAGTGGAAGGCAACGGAATTGGAATGACAATCGTGCGGAAAATTGTGGAACTTTATAAAGGCGAGATTTTTATTGACAGCACTCTGAATCAAGGAACATCGATTATCATCACATTGCCAAACCAAAAGCACCGATAAGCCTGATGATTCATAATCCGTACATAATAAACAATATTTCGTATTCTGTATTTAATTCTGATGGTTTTTGATAGAATAATGACGAATGCGAGGATGAAAGTTTTGAGTTATAAGGAAATGCTGTTAAATAAAACGGAAATGTGACATTGAGACAGGCGCGGGAGTTTTTAAAATATCAAGTCAATGATAAAACACCGACGGGGACAGAGTTCAGCGAATATTTGAATTTCTATCGCGGGACTGTTCAGAATGCCATTTATTTTCTGCAGAATAATAAAGCGATTGGATCAGTGCCGAAAGGTCATTTGGGGACTATTATAGAGTTTCACATCAATTTGTGATTTTATCTAGTCATGGCACTGCAGAATGGTGTATCATTCCTTGATAAGTTAGGTAATGAGTAGCCGTCAGGCTTGCAAAACAGCCGGATATATGTTATCATTTGAAAGCTTTTGTACTGAGTTTATGGATTTCCTCATCCTTATACCTGGTACATTAGGTCAATAAAACAGGAGGATCAAGATGTTATCAAAGGCTGAGAAGACCGCTATTATGAAGGATTATGCTCGTTTCGAAGGGGATACCGGAAGTGTTGAAGTACAGGTTGCCGTGCTAACTGCTCAGATCAATCGACTGACAGAACACTGCAAGACGCATGACAAGGATTTCCATTCGTTACGCGGTTTAATGAAAATGGTCGGTCATCGCCGTAACTTGCTGACTTATCTGCGCAATTCGGATATCAAGCGTTACAGCGAACTGACAACCAGATTAGAATTACGCAGTAAGTAAAAGAATCAGTAATGATTCTTTTTTTTAGTTAAATATAACTTAAATTAATATATGTTAATTCGCTTGTACTTTAAATCATAGCGTGATAAACCCATTTCAAATTAAATATTAAAAAGATGCAGGTCTTTCATTTTAATATATAAAATGAAATTTTATGCCAAGCTTATCATTGTTTAGTAATACATTCTATCCTGAATTAAATGCTAAAAATATAGGAAGCGATATCTGTAATATTGAATTTCAGATGCTGAAAATAAATATACTCGTGATCAAGAGGTTATATTTACTATTTCTTATCAGAGAAATAATAATTATTATAGTAAACTTTTGATAACTTGAACCATCGACAATATGAATTAAATAATTTGGGTTTATTCCAAAGGCAACAATCTGTGGTACTGCCGCGATTAGCTACGTAAAGAAGCGCAATCAATGGGGTACAAATAGCGGAATTATTGATCACTAAGTCGAATCTTCCAGCCGTAAACTGGCATATAATCACATTTTTCGTACTAAAAAATGGCAAATAATCATAAAATATGTTATAAATTATGAATTTTATTGTTAATCGGTTGTTATTTACTTTTTTTTCGCTTGATTTGATATTAAAATAGAATTGATATTGATTGTATGGATATATTTACCATTTGGTAATCTAATTTGTTTAAAATACCAATAAAAAGAGACTTGCATAGCAAGTCAGTTTGTTCCACACCGTGGAGGTCCCGAAGGACGATTAGAATAAATTTTTATTTGAACTTGTAGTGTAGACTCATATGGTGGTAAACCATAAGCCTATCTACATTCTAATATTCATGTTTTAAAAAGTCAATGAATGAGAGGAACAATTATGGAAAGAAAAGCAGAAGATTATTATTTGGGATTGGATATCGGAACTGATTCAATAGGCTACGCAGTAACCGATGAAGCATATCAAGTTCTGAAATTTAATTGTAAATCAATTTGGGGTGTCCGACTATTTGAGGAAGGACAGACCTCCAAGGAAAGAAGGACTTTTCGGACGGTGCGTAAAAATATTCAGCGCCGGACTTGGCGTTTGAGTCTTCTGCAGGAACTATTCAGTACAGAAATAGCCAAGGTGGATCCGGGCTTTTTCATACGGATGAAAGAAAGCATGCTACTGAGTGAAGATAAGACCGAATGTCAGCCGTATACATTATTTAATAATAAGGACTATAATGACCGTAATTTTTATCACGAATATCCGACGATCTATCATCTTCGCAAAGAACTGCTCATAAATCCCGAGGCACATGATATAAGACTCGTATACTTGGCTTTGCATCATCTGATCAAGCATCGCGGCCATTTTTTGTTTCCGGGTAGTGTTGACAGCGTAACCGATTTTCGCAATACCTTTGATAATTTTAAACAAGTGCTTAGTGATGAGCTTAATTTGGAAATTGAATGTCGGTCCGAAACGGAATTAATAGATATACTGAAAGATAAGAAAATTAGTAAGCGCGATAAGAATCATAAGATAATGGAGTTGTTTGCATGTGACCAGGATGATAAACAACTTAAAGCGGTTATTGGCTTGATCTGCGGTTCTAAAGTGAAACTAGCGGATGTCTTTGCTGATCCAGAGCTCAACGAGGCTGAAGTATCCGCAATAGCTTTTAGTGATTTGGGCTATGAAGATAAGCAAGATCAGCTTGAGGAAGTTTTAGAGGAACGGGCTTCTACTATTGATGCAATCAAAACCCTATATGATTGGGGTCTTTTAGCGGATATCCTGAGTGGCGGCAGCTATAACGGCGCCTCATATTTATCGATCGCTAAAGTGAAAACTTATGAGAAGCATAAACATGATCTGACCATATTAAAAAAATTAATAAAGAAGTATGCGCGAGTCAGCTATAGTGATTTTTTTCAAAAAGTTGACGATAAGATCGTTAATTATTGTTCCTATATTGGCTATACGAAATGTAATGGCAAGAAGTTAAGTGTTAAACGCTGTAAAAAAGAAAATCTATATAAAGAAATAAATAAACTCATCAAAGATTTGAAGGTCGACAACAATGATCAAGATGCTTTAGCTTATATAAGTACAGAGATAAATAATGACACTTTTCTTCCCTTATTGGTTTCAAAGGATAATTCGGTTATTCCTTATCAGATCAATGAGATGGAACTAAAGAAGATATTGGATAATGCGGGTGTTTATCTGCCGTTTCTAAATAGTCAAGATGCAAGTAACATATCGGTCGCAGACAAGATCGTGGATATTTTTGAATTTCGGATTCCTTACTATGTTGGTCCTTTAAATACGATAAATAATGAGCATGCTTGGATGGAACGACAACCCGGTGCAACAGGTAAGATCTATCCATGGAATTTCACTGATAAGGTAGATATCGATGCTTCAGCTAAACGCTTTATAACTAGGATGACCAATAAATGTACTTACCTCATCGGCAGAGATGTTTTACCTAAACATTCACTGCTTTATGAAGAATATCTGGTCTTGAACGAACTTAACAATCTGCGGATTAACACCGAAAAGGTATCGGTTCAGATGAAAAAACAGATTGTGGAGGATCTTTACAAAGTTAAGAAAAAAGTTACCCGAAAAACTTTACTAAACTATTTACGAAATCATTTGGGGCTTGATATTGATGATACTAATATCAGCGGTATCGATGTGGAGTTAAAAGAATCACTGTCATCATATAATGACTTTCATGACATTTTTGGTACTGCGGTTGAGAATAACAGTACACAGAAAATGATTGAGAACATTATCCTTTGGAAAACGCTTTATGGTGATGATCAAAAGATGTTGAAACGTATCATTATGAAAAGTTACGATAAAAACATTATAAATACTGACCAACTCACTAAGATTGTACGTTCAAGGTATCAAGGGTGGGGTCGGCTTTCACGAGAACTACTTGATGGTATTCAGGGGTTTGTTCACGAAACCGGTGAAGTAATGACAATCATTCAAGCCCTTCGTACTACCAATGACAATTTCATGCAGTTATTAAGTCAGAAATACACTTTTGGTGAAGCAATAAATATGGAAAATCAAACTGAACTAGGAACGTTTAATAAGCTTACATATGAAGAAGTTTTTAAAGATACGTCGATATCTCCGAGTCTTAAGCGATCGATGTGGCAAGTTATTTTAATTGCCAGAGAAATTGTCAAGATAATGGGACATCAACCAAAGAAAATATTTGTTGAGATGGCGCGTGGTTCTGAAGAAAAGAAACGTACCACTTCCCGTAAAGGTCATTTGTTGGAACTATACAAAAATATCAAAGATGAAAGTCGTGACTGGAAAGCAGAGTTGGAAAATAAAACAGAAAGTGATTTTCGTAATATCAAACTCTACCTTTACTACACCCAACAGGGTCGCTGTATGTATTGCGGGGAAGCCATCAATTTAAGTGAACTAGCCAATACCAATATTTACGACCGAGATCACATTTATCCCCAATCAAAGACTAAGGATGATAGTTTCGATAATTTGGTATTAGTCAAGAAAGTGATAAACTCCAAGAAGAGTGATGGTCTTATTTCAGGAGACATCCAAGCGAAGATGCAGCCTTTCTGGAAAATGCTTAAGGATAAGAAATATATTTCGGAAGAGAAGTATAAACGACTTACGCGTAAAACGACACTTACCGATGAAGAACTCGCTGGTTTTATCAATCGCCAGTTGGTAGAGACCCGGCAATCGACTAAATTTGTTGCCAATCTGTTAAAACAGATATATACCGAAAGTAACATCGTCTATGTAAAGGCCACTCTGGTCTCTACTTTCCGCCATGAAACACTTGACAATATCAAAGTTAGAAGCGTCAATGATTATCACCATGCGAAAGATGCCTATTTGAACATTGTGGTCGGTAATGTCTATAATGAAAAATTCACTAGCAACCCACTTACCTGGCTCAACAAACATAAAACCACTGAAGACCGTAATTACAGTTTGAATCAGATGTACACTTTTGATCTGGTAAAGAACGATAAAGTAATATGGAAGCGTGGTAAAGAAGGTTCATTAAAAACCATTCAGAAGTATATGGGGCGCAACGATATCCGCTATACGATGTATACCACGGTCAACAAAGGTAATTTGTTTGATCAACAGCTGGTAAAGAAAACCAATAACCCTAGCATACCAGTTAAAAAGGGTATGGATCCAGCTAAATATGGGGGATATAAGAAAATAACACCTGCTTATTTTGCTTTAGTCGAAGCGGATGGTAAGAAAGGTAAGCGCCAAAGATCAATAGAAGCCGTACCTCTTTATCTGTTGCGTGAATTTGAAAAAGAACAGAATAGATTTTTGGATTATTGCACAAAAGAATATGGTTTAATCAATCCTAAAATTCTGATTTCAATGATTAAGAAGAACTCCTATTTAGTAATTGATGGCTTTCCGATGCGATTGAGAGGGAAAACTGGTACAAACCTTTTCTTTCAAGGAGCTGTTCAATTGCTACTAGAGGATAATGATATTAAGCAGGTTAAGAAAATTGAGAAATATATTGAAAGAAATAAAGCTCGCAGTGATAAAAAAGTTTTGTTAAAACTTAACGATTATGATGGCATTACACTAGAAGAAAATCTGCGTTTATATGACCAACTGTCTAAAAAAATGATTGATAGTATATATAAAAATAGACCTAGTGGTCAGTATGTGACCTTAATTGATGGCAGGGATGAATTCATAAAATTATTACTGGAAGAACAGTGTATAGTATTAAATGAGGTGTTGAAATTATTCTCGTGTAAACCTGTTTTGGCAGATCTGAGTGCGATCAATGGAAGCAAAAATGCAGGCAATATGTTGAAAAATAAGTGTATTACCAACTGTAATGATGCCAAAATCATCTACCAGTCAGTAACCGGCCTCTTTGAGAAGGAAGTTGATTTGCTCAAACTATGAGCTGGCGGACAGTGATAATCTCTAATACGGCTAAACTGGATTACAAAATGGACTATATGTTGATTAGGCAGGATAAAACGACTAAGATCCATTTGAGTGAGATCGCGATAGTGATTATTGAAACTACTGCGGTATCGATGACGGCTTGTTTACTTTGTGAATTGATTAAACATAAAGTTAAAGTCATCTTTTGTGATGAAAAACGTAATCCATCTTCTGAGTTGATTGGATATTATGGAAGCCATGATACCAGCGCCAAGATAAGAGATCAAATAAAGTGGACTGATGAGGTAAAAACACTGGTATGGATGGAAATAGTTGCAGAGAAAATTAGAAAGCAAAGAGATTTTCTTATCGAATTAAACAAAGAGAATGAATACGCATTGCTTGACAGCTATTTGAAGGACATAAAATATAATGATAGTAGCAATCGGGAGGGTCATGCGGCTAAAGTTTATTTTAATGCGGTATTCGGAAATGATTTTTCTCGCGCTGCGGATATACCGATAAACGCGGCTTTAAATTATGGCTATGGTATAATTTTGTCGGCTTTTAACCGAGAGATAGCAATCAATGGCTATCTTACCCAAATGGGACTCTTTCATGATAATATGTTCAACCAATTCAATTTGGGGTCGGATTTAATGGAACCATTTCGAATACTAATTGATCGCTGTGTTTACAATATGGCTCTGGAAAAGTTTGACCACGATGAAAAACTCGAAATAGTTGATGTTTTAAATAAAGAGATCATGATAGATGGTAAACATAATTATTTGATAAATGCTATAAAAATATATGTTAGAAGTGTTTTTGATGCAATTAGTGAACATGATGTTTCACTAATAAGGTTTTATAGAAATGAGTTATAGATATATGAGAATAATGGTCATGTTTGATCTTCCTACTAAGTCAACTAAGGATCATCGAGAATATACTAGATTTAGAAAGTTCTTATTAAAAAATGGCTTTATGATGCTTCAGGAATCGGTCTATTGTAAACTGACATTAAATCAGACGATAGTTGAATCACTAGCCGAAAGTATTCGCCGGAATAAACCAGAAGAGGGTTTGGTAGAGATATTTTCTTTGACAGAAAAACAATTTTCTAAAATTGAATTTATCATCGGCGAATTAAATACCGATGTTCTTAACGATGATAAGAGGTTAGTGGTATTATGAGATTATTGTATTCCGATATATTACATCCATTTGATTTCAGGGAAAATATTGCCCAAATATTAGTGCTGGAATCAAGCACCGAATTTTCTGTTTATGTTCACGAACTGTATCAGCAGGTAAATGGCGGTGACGGTCGGTGGATACTATCAGAATTGGATAACGCTTATAAATTTGATAAAGATGTAGAATTGATTATTAATCCTTTTGCGGTTGATTTGAACCAAAAGAAACTAATAAATACTCTATATAATAAACTTGATGAAATAACTAAATCACCTGATATTTGGTTGTCATGGAATGAACTATATTCTAAGATGGTTGATGTTATCGAAAAACAGATATCTCCATTGGAATATGATCTTGGTTATAGTGATTCTTTAGAAGTAAAAGATTTTCTTAAAATTATGAATTTGCATTTTGTTGATGACTCAGAATCGGTGCTAGAGAAACTGATTGACTATGTGCAACTTTTACATGAAGTGCTTAATGTCAGACTTTTTATATTTATAAATATCAGATCTTATCTTTCTCCTGAAGATCTACAGAAGTTATATAAACAAGTTTTCTATAATAAGAACTTCATTCTGTTGATTGAAAATGATGATAACTTCATTAGGCAGGCTGATGAAGAGGTGATAATTATTGATAAAGATCATTGCATTATATTCTGATTTATGAAAAAATATAAATGGTAGTTAATCATATGTAGTGTTATGAGTTCTACCATTTGTGGATTTTTATCATCATATTGGGTGTATATTACTTTCTTATTTGGGGTTTGAGAGTAGTGTAAATTCATATGGTGGTAAAACTCAGCTGATGAACCATTAACAACTACATCTGTTTGAGAGTAGTGTAAATTCATATGGTGGTAAAACCTTATCATAGTCTTTTGGATTGTGTATATAGTTTGAGAGTAGTGTAAATTCATATGGTGGTAAAACTGTCCTATTGTAGAAATATCAATCGATTTTGTTTGAGAGTAGTGTAAATTCATATGGTGGTAAAACTGTAACAGTTTGTGACAGTGTATATGGCGGGTTTGAGAGTAGTGTAAATTCATATGGTGGTAAAACTATATGCTCAATTTTTAAGTGATACTATACGTTTGAGAGTAGTGTAAATTCATATGGTGGTAAAACCGTCAGTCATTGATGATCCACTTATAATACGTTTGAGAGTAGTGTAAATTCATATGGTGGTAAAACTGATGTTGGGGTGCAAAGCGAATAATGATTGTTTGAGAGTAGTGTAAATTCATATGGTGGTAAAACCTTATCACTACCGGTAATTATGAACCATCTGTTTGAGAGTAGTGTAAATTCATATGGTGGTAAAACTTATAGTGACGATCTTTATGTTTATCTAACGTTTGAGAGTAGTGTAAATTCATATGGTGGTAAAACACTTTCCATATGCTTAATTGCTTTATCACTGTTTGAGAGTAGTGTAAATTCATATGGTGGTAAAACGATACCGGAATTGTGGTCATTAAGCATTGGGTTTGAGAGTAGTGTAAATTCATATGGTGGTAAAACCCGACCAACTATCATAACCAATCCATAACGGTTTGAGAGTAGTGTAAATTCATATGGTGGTAAAACTCTCGTTTATCACATGGGAAGATGAAGAACGTTTGAGAGTAGTGTAAATTCATATGGTGGTAAAACTAAAGGTATCATTTCATCGTTGCTACTGGTGTTTGAGAGTAGTGTAAATTCATATGGTGGTAAAACTAAAGATATAATGAACCGTCTTTATCTCTGGTTTGAGAGTAGTGTAAATTCATATGGTGGTAAAACATCTCTTGAGCGTTCGGGGTTTGCATTATTGTTTGAGAGTAGTGTAAATTCATATGGTGGTAAAACCATACTTCTCTTTAATATCATCCGCTGATTGTTTGAGAGTAGTGTAAATTCATATGGTGGTAAAACAATTGTTACATTGTTATCATCACATATTTTGTTTGAGAGTAGTGTAAATTCATATGGTGGTAAAACTATCTGCGGCAGCTTTAATACCGCTATCGTGTTTGAGAGTAGTGTAAATTCATATGGTGGTAAAACTGCGCTGCATGATCTTAAGGCATCCGGGCTTGTTTGAGAGTAGTGTAAATTCATATGGTGTTAAAACTAGAAGGTCTTCGGATGACAAAAAGGTTGGTTTGAGAGTAGTGTAAATTCATATGGTGGTAAAACTAGCCCTCCTTATTAGCTATTAAAAGCCACGTTTGAGAGTAGTGTAAATTCATATGGTGGTAAAACCAAAGGCTTCAGCTAAAGCCGGCTTACAATGTTTGAGAGCAGTGTAAATTCATATGATGGTAAAACTATCGGGTTAAGAATAGTTTAATAAAATATTATTTGGTCTGATTTTGATTTTTTGAAAATTGCAAATAAAGTTATTTATCAGAATATGTCAATTAACGGTAGTGATAACTATCAGTATGTGCTTTAGTACCTTATCGTATTTTGAAGCGCGATTTCTTTCTGATGATCTTGTGAAATTGAAAGATATGCGGATTGCTGATGAGTCTTCGGAAGATATTGAATTACAAGACAAAACCAATGCATGTTTTGGATGATAATAATGAATATAAAATCTGAATGTTGATGAACCAATCTGACAGAACAGATTAAAACTGGTTTAACCATTACTAAAGAAAACAGAATATCATTGACCGCAGAGGATTAATGTATTCTGTTTTTTAATACTGTTTGATGTGATTACTATTGATATAATCTACTGTTTGTTGATCAGTTCAACTATCTTATCGGCAAGGATTTCACCGGCTCCTTGAGCATAACGGCAAGATAAGACTTCGTAACCGCCATCATTGAAACTGTCTTTATCCGGCATATAACCCTGTCCATCGAATGAATACCCGATCACATAGGTGATGGCGGCTTTGGAATTAGCGTAAATTCGGTCAGCTAAGCGGGTAAATAATTCAAACGGAGTGAAAATAAACACCGCTTTGCCTAGCCGCAGGATTCCGCACGGAACATCAGTAACGATTGAATCCTGTGTTTTGGAATATTGATATTCGACATTGATGCCTTGTAAAGCTGTCTCGAAAATTCGCAATTCACTGGCTGGTATCTTACCGCGTTTTTCTTCCAAACGGCGTTCATATTCTTTAATCTTCAGTTGATAATATTCATCGCTTTCATAGTGTTTTCTCGGGATTGTGAGCAGATGCTGATGATACTGGAATGTACTGACGGTTTCATAATTTGTTTCTGCGGTTAATTCTTCCGCCGCTTTAGCTAGCAATTCACCGAGTCTGGCACATTCTGAAAAGCTTTGTTCGGTTCTGGTGAAACGCGTTGAAACATCACCGCAAGCACCTTGCATAAACATCGGAACAAATCCGTCGCTGACTAATTTATCCATCGCATAGCCTTGAAAATCGCGAGATACTTCCATATTAGCCGGGCTCATCAGAGTCGGATGACAATTAAAATTGACGGCGATTCCTTGTTTGCTTTCTTGTTTGAATGTCAGTATTTTCAGGACGGTATTAACGCTGATTTTAGAATCGCGGCGGTTTGCACCGACTCCCAATAAAGAACGTTCATTGAATCCTAATTTTGTTTCAACAGCACGGGTACGTGCTTCTTTAATGCCTTCGGTAATTTGGGTCTTGACTTCTTCAATCATCTTATTAATGTTCTGGTCATATTTATTATCGCGCAATGCCGGAGCAGAATGAGAGTGGACACAAGTGATAACGACATCTAATCCTTTGATATCAGCTCGTTTCTTTATATCATCAATGATTGGTTGATAGTAACCGCCATAAATTCCCAGTAAGTCGCAGCTGACAATAGCTAAACTCTTCGTTTCATCTGTGATAAATAGGGTATTAGCATACAAATCGTCATGAATAGTCTTGGCATAATCGGTGCGAGCCGCATAACCGGATAAATAGATTGGTAACGGCGTGTTGAGTTTTTTCTTGGCAATAGCAATTTTGATACTCATCTTATTTCCTTCTTTCGTTCCCTGTTTCAGTATACCATAAATCTGTTTAATGATAAGCGCTTTCTGAATATTTTATTCAATGATCAGATTAAATTTAAGGTTTTTAATGTATAAATGAAAGTACAGATTGTCAAAGCACCGAAGACATATGTATAGACAACGATTCCGCTGGTAAGCTCTTTATCTGCGCCTAGTTTGGCGGCCATTGGGAAGCAGGAAACGGCCACCGGTGCCGTAAACAGACAGAGGACGACAACCAGCTGAGCATTGCGAAACCCTAATAAAATGGCGGCAATGATAATGACAGCTGGGAATAGAATCAATTTATTTATAACGCCTAAAGCTATCATTTTCAAATCTTCATGATCGTGATGAAAGTGGAATGATGTTCCTAAAATCAGTAATGAAAGGGTCGTTGTCGCATCACTGATCATAGAGATTGATTCATCGAGGAAAACCGGAATTTGAATTCTGGCGGTTACAAAAATGATAGCAATAGCAGAGGCAATAATCATGGGGTTTTTTAGAACATCTATCATAACGGTTTTAAGCTCCAGCTTGGCATTGTTGAATATTTCTAGACATAGGACGGCCAGAACATTGGAAATCGGGACGACGAAAGCAATGACGATACTGATCATTCCGGTTACGGCATCGCCGTAAAGGCTGGTTGCCAGCGGTAATCCGAAGATAACGAAGTTACCGCGGAAGGAAGCTTGAATAATTGCCGCCCGTTTGCTTGGATCTTTGACCATACTGAGGACGATTACGATGATGAAGAGAATACTGATCAGCAAAGCTGCAATACAGAAGATAATCAGCTGCGGATTAAAATCAGTGGTAAAATCACTGTGATAGATGTTTTTAAACAAATTCATTGGCAGCAGCAGCATGAAGACCAGATGATTCATTTCCGTAATTGTCTGCTGGGCAATGATTTTCTGTTTTTTCATAAAGTAACCGATGATCAGCAGCAGCATCAGCGGACTAATAATATTAAATGACAAAATGATTGTTTCCAAAAGGGTTCCTTCTCTCCGCGGCTAAATGTATAGATAAATCCTAGACATTGTATAAGAAAAAAGTGTCACTGTAAAGTATTTAAGTGAATTGTATTTTGTTTATTTCGGTTGTGTGTTATGATAAATTAGTTAAGAAATAGAGGTAAGAGAATGGCTAAGAAAGTATTTAAATTTACATTCTGCGGGCGTAATATCACCGTAGAAACAGGGGAAATAGCCAAACAGGCCGGTGGGAGTGTACTGGTCAGATATGAGGACACCGTTGTCCTTTCAGCTGCTACAGCTTCAAAAGAGGCAAAAGATGTTGATTTTTTCCCGTTGACCGTTAGTTTTGAGGAAAAATTATATTCTGTTGGAAAAATTCCCGGAGGATTTTTACGCCGGGAGGGACGCCCTAGCGAACATGCGACATTGACTTCGCGTTTGATTGACCGCCCGATTCGTCCGTTGTTTGCGGAAGGGTTCCGCAATGAAGTACAGGTTGTCAATACGGTCTTGTCGGTTGATAACGACTGCTCGCCGGAAATGACAGCGATGTTCGGTGCTTCATTAGCTTTATGCATCAGCGATGTTCCGTTTAACGGTCCGATTGCCGGTGTTACTGTCGGTCATATCGATGGTGAACTGGTGATTAACCCGACAAGCGCTCAAATGGAACGCTCGGATTTGAATCTGATCGTTGCCGGTACGAAGAAGGCCATTAATATGGTCGAGGCCGGTGCTAAGGAAGTCAGTGAAGAACTGATGGTCAAAGCGCTGATGTTCGCTCATGAGAATATTATTGAATTATGTCAGTTTCAGGAAACAGTTATTGCGGAATGCAGCAAGCCGAAGATGGAAGTCAAACTTTATGTGCCGGCGGAAGAATTAGACAAAGCTGTCCGTGCATTTGCCCAGGAACGGTTGGAGACAGCCGTCCGGATTAAAGAAAAACTGGTCCGTTACGGCGCAATTGACGATATTACCGCTGAAGCCGTAGCTTTCTTTGAAGCGAAAGAATATGCGAATGATAAAGCAAAAGACAAAACTGTGGCGCAGGTCAAAGAAATTTGTCATGGCATCGTGGCTAATGAAGTCCGCCGCTTGATCTCTGTAGAAAAGATTCGTCCGGATGGCCGCGCAATTGATGAGATCCGTCCGTTGGATTCACAGATTGATCTGTTGCCTCGGGTACATGGCAGTGCTTTGTTTACCCGCGGGGAAACACAGGTTTTATCGATTACAACTTTAAGCGCTCTGGGCGATAATCAGATCATTGATGATCTGACGGAAGTCGAGTATAAGCGTTTTATGCATCATTATAATTTTCCTCCGTTTTCAGTCGGAGAAGTCGGCAGAATGGGAAATCCGGGACGCCGGGAAATCGGTCACGGCGCTTTAGGCGAACGGGCATTGCTGCAGGTTCTGCCAACAGAAGAGGAATTTCCGTATGCGATCCGCACAGTGGCTGAAGTCTTGGAGTCCAACGGTTCCAGTTCGCAGGCAAGTATTTGTGCCGGAACAATGTCATTGATGGCGGCCGGTGTGCCGATTAAAGCACCGGTAGCCGGTATTGCGATGGGATTGATTACCTGGGGTGACAGTTATACAATCCTGACAGATATTCAGGGTATGGAAGATCATTACGGCGATATGGACTTTAAAGTAGCCGGTACAGATAAAGGCATCACTGCTTTGCAGATGGATATTAAGATTGAAGGTATTAATGCGAAGATCCTGTCAGAAGCGTTGGATCAGGCTCACAAAGCACGTAAAGAAATCATGGCCAATATGATGGTTGCGATCAGCGAACCGCGTCCTAATGTCAGCCGTTACGCTCCGAAAATCGTTAAGATGAAGATTAATCCGGATAAAATCCGTGATGTTATCGGCAGCGGCGGAAAGATTATCAATCAGATTATTGCCGACTGCAATGATGTTAAGATTGATATCAATGATGACGGAACCGTCTTAATCTACCATCAGGATCAGAATGCGATTGACAAGGCGAGAGCGATGATCGAGTCAATTGTAAAGGTTGCGGAAGTCGGTCAGATCTATGATGCCAAGGTTGTCAGAATCGAAACGTTCGGTGCTTTCGTGGAATTATTCCCGGGAACCGATGGTTTATTGCATGTTTCTAAGATTGCCTACGAACGTGTGGAGAAACCCAGCGATGTCTTGAAAATCGGTGACATTATCAAAGTCATTGTAACCGAGATCGATGAAAAAGGTCGTGTCAACGTTTCACACAAAGCGTTATTGGAAAAACCGGAAGGATATGTTGAACCGGAAAAACCGAAACGAAAACCGTTTGATCGCAGCCGCGAACATCGCAGCAGAGACTAATGACAAGCAGGCCTAAGGGCCTGCTTTTGATATGCGAAAGTCATGGAATTTGTTATAATGACAGTAAGAAAAAGGATTAGTATTTTAAGGAATGACAGAATGAAAAAGATCAAAATACAATATTGGAGTTTATTGCTGATAATACTCGGAATGGCAACGGTCGGATGGGATCATTTCGTTAACTTGAATGATTGGATTGTCCGGACCGCGGGGATTATAATGTTAGGCGGGATCATTGGCTTAAGCTATGCTCTGTCAAAAGACCGTCAGCAGCACTGAATGGCAATCGGTTTACGATGAAATCGCAAAATCAGCACGGATAAGCCCGACAATATATGATAGAATACCTAAAAGGATGTGAAATGATGGATTGGTTAAAATTAGCTGGTGCATATGAGCAAGCGATGATCAGTGATATTCAAAGGTTAGTGGATATCCCTTCGCTGCTTGATGAAAAAAGTAAAAAACCGCAGGCTCCCTTCGGATTAAAACTGCGTGAAGTACTGGATACTGCCCTGGCCATCGGACAGCGCGATGGATTTAAAATAAAAGATATTGATGGCTATGCCGGAGTGATTGAATTAGGCGATGCTGCTGAGGCTGTCGGGATGTTAGGTCATCTAGATGTTGTTCCGGTTAGTGACGGCTGGACAAAAGAACCTTTTAAAAGCGTTGTGGAAAACGGGATTATCTTCGGCCGCGGCAGTGCTGATGATAAAGGACCAACAATGGCTGCATATTATGCCATGAGAATTCTGAAAGATCAGGGAATTAAATTAAATAAACGTATTCAGCTCATCATGGGCTGTGATGAAGAAACCGGAATGCGATGCATGGATTATTTTCGTCAGCAGGAGGATATTCCGCAGTGCGGTTTCGTCCCCGATGCCGTGTTCCCGGTTGTCTATGCTGAGAAGGGAATTCTGGACCTCCGACTGAGCAGTAAGGTTCAGACGGTAATCAAACAGTTTGCGGCCGGACAGCGTCCGAATATTGTTATTGCCCAGGCAACTGCTTTAGTTGCGGGCGATGTTCAAGAAATTCTTTTTGATTTTTACCTGCGCAGCAATGAACTGACCGGGGAAATCAAAACAGATGCGCAAGGGGTACATTATTCAATCAGCGGTATCGGAGCCCACGGAGCGCGTCCGTATTTAGGTGTTAACGCGGCTTGGCACCTATTAAATTTTATCGGCAGTGCATATCAGGATGAATTTGCACAGAAAACGGCTTACTTCTTGAAAGATTGGATGGCCAGCCGCTTGAATAATCGGATTGATGGTGTTTATCTTGGTTTTTTAACAATGAACTTAGGAGTTGTTGCGATTAACAATGGCCAGGCGGATCTGACCCTGGATATCCGTTATCCCAATGAGCTGACTTCCGCGGTAATCATTGACCGGATTACGAAAGTCTTTGCCGCGTATGATTATCCGTGTACAATATCTGTTTTAAGCGATCTGGCTCCATTGTTTGTAAACCCGCAGTCCGCCTTAATCAAAACGCTGGAACAAAGCTATCGGCTGCTGACCGGTGATCAATTCACCCCGCTTAGGATAATGAGCGGCGGCACCTATGCGCGTAAGCTTAAGAATTTCGTGGCTTATGGAGCCGGAATGCCGAATAATGCTTTACCGGCAGGAGTCGGTATTGCACACGAAAATGATGAAGGTGTTATGGTAAAAAGTCTGGTCCAAGCATGTGCGATTTATGCTGAAGCTTTATTTCAGCTGACAAGGTAAGTTTTATGCGGATGCGAAATAAACCATGGGTCAGTGCTTTTCTTGAACAGTATTCCGGTTCGGTATTAACCGATCCGCTGACTCTCAAAGGTCGGTGGAAAGCAGTGCTTAACTGTCCGATTCTGCATGTTGAGATTGGCAGCGGCAAGGGCGATTATTGGCTGTTGATGGCACAGAATCATCCGGATGAAGGCTGGATTGGCATCGAAAAAGAACCGAATTGTGCGGCCATTGCTTTAAAGAAAGCGCAAAATTTAGCTCTGGCTAATATCCGTTTTATCCTTGATGACGCCGCTGGGATTGATCAATGGTTCTCTCCGCAGGAAGTTGATGTCATTCATCTGAATTTCAGTGATCCCTGGCCAAAGAAACGAAATACGAAAAGACGGCTCACGCATACAAATTTCTTGAAACAGTATGCGGTTTTACTTAGTGCAGATGGAAAAATTATCATGAAGACGGATAATCAGCAGCTTTTCGAGTTCTCGCTTTTATCCTTACAGCCGGATTGGTTATTAGAAGACATCAGCGTTGACTTCCGCAAGATAGAGCGCCCAGATGCAATAACGGAATATGAACGGAAATTTATGCAGGAGAACAAACCGATCTATCGCGCTGTCTGGCGAAAACGAATAGTGTAAAAACAGCTTTTTAGCTGTATAATAATACAGGGAGTGTTGGATTTGAAAAAAATAACAAAAATTCTCTTTACGATGATTATAGTTCTGCCGATGTGCACCGGCTGCACTTTTGGGCGTGTTACGGAAAATAATATTGCGGTGCGGATGGAAACAGCCGTTAATAACACTTTCAGCGAACAGGCTTCGGACTATCAGAATATGCATAAGACGCTTTATTCTTATTATCTTCCGGATCATGTCGGAAAAAGGGCCAGCACAGCATATTCCAATATTCTGATTAGTGATAATTATGATGTACTAATGAGTTTAAACGCTTCGGCGGTGATTATTGATAAATATTACGAAGCATCAGCCGTCAAGGCGATAACGACTTATGATATTGCGCTGTATTCAGAAGTTTTCAGCGGCACTTACAGCGATGGACGCAAAACGGAAATTTCTGTCAGTATTTTTAAGTTCGACAGCAGTTATTATCTCTTGGTTAAGGCCGAATATTTCTCCTTCCTGTCAAATTGTCCGCTTGCGGAAATGCCGATCATTGTCAAGGATATTATTCGGGTTGCGCGTTCAACGACGACTGATCAAACAGCCATATTGACTGCCTATTCTAAGAAAGAGAATATTAATTATCAGCAGGAGACGACTACGCTATTCAGTCAGTCAATTCCGGAAAACGGAACATTGGCGGAAATGCTGGAGAATTATTTTCCGGATTATGATTTTTCGGATGACTCGCAGAACTATGATCACGATGAGGAAGAATCATCCAATGAAGATTACGCTAATGACAGTACGACAGGCAACAGTGCTGCCGGTGAAACAGAGTAAAGGGGGGAATATTGATGCTGAAATGGTTCATGGACTTGTTTTTTGATGTGGAAGAAGAAGTGATTGAAGAACATCATGAGAATGAAACTCCGGTCAAAGAAACAAGCAGACCGATTAAAAGGATCGATATTGATAAACCAGTTGAAAAGAATAAACCGGCACCTATGGAGGCCATTGTGGCAAAAGAAGAAAAACGCAGTATATTTATTGATGACGTTGCTCCGAAACGTCAGGATATTCCTACTCTCAGCAAACCGTCGGTCAAAGAGAATAATTACGATTTTACACCGATCATCAGCCCGATGTTTGGTGTTGATGAGAAACATCAGCCGCAGCGGGCGCCTGTTCCTGAAATAAAGCCGGAAGTAAAGAACAACAGTGCTTTAGGGACGATTATTTCGCCGATTTATGGAATGGAATTACGGACGCAGACGTCCGTAGCCGGAAAAATGACAAGTTTGGATGAACCGGTCGTTAATATTGATCTTAAGGATATGCTGGACACGGCTTTCGCGGGGGAAGCTCCTGAACAAGATTTGACGAAAGTTTATAGTCCGCAAACGGTTGACTATGAACCGGATCCCGATACTGTTATTAAAAAACCGACTGCGGCTGCCGAATCATTGTTTGATCAGACGCTGCCGGTCAATGAAGAAGATATTTTTGAAGAGGAGAAACAGCCAAGTTTATTTGATTACTTGGAATAAAGGTGATATATGTACTATTTTATCGGTATTAAAGGATCCGGGATGGCTTCTTTGGCTTGTATATTACATGATCTGGGTTATGAAGTCATGGGATCGGATCTGCAGCGGCATTTTTTTACGGAAGAAGAATTAGTCAAACGAAATATCCGGATTGTTCCGTTTGACGTAAAAAACATCCAAGACGGTATGTCGGTAATTATCGGCAATGCTTTTAAAGCTGATTTCCCGGAAGTTCAGGCTTTGCAAGAACATCATGTTCAAAGCTGGCATTATCATGAGTTTTTGGGCTTGTTCATGCGTAATTATCATGGCTTTGCGGTCGCTGGCTCACATGGGAAAACAACTACAACCGGCATGCTGGCAGCAATGCTCGGTTCAATTCAGCCAACCGGTTATCTTATCGGCGACGGTACCGGTCATGTCGAAAAAGACAGTATCAACTTTGTGTTGGAGGCGGATGAGTATCATCGTCATTTTTTAGCCTACTATCCGGACTATGCAATCATTACCAATGTTGATCTTGATCATGTTGACTATTTTAAAGATGAAGCGGATTACCGGTTGGCTTATGAGCAGCTGGCTGAACAGGTTAAGACGGCAACCATTGCCTTTGGGGATGATCCGCAGGTCAGAGCGCTTCGTCTTACGAAGAAACATTATTTCTACGGAGTCAATGATGACAACGATATTCAGGCTATCAACATTCGGGAAACAACGGCAGATATGGCTTTTGATGTTCTTTATGAAGGCAAGTTGTTCGGTCACTTTCAGCTTCCGCTGGTCGGTCGGCATTTATTATGGAATAGCTTAGCTGTCATTACCGTCGGCATGCTGCGAGGTTTTGATCCGGCAGCAATTAATGCCGGCTTGGCTGCATTTAAAGGTGTCAAGCGGCGCTTTGTCGTTGAAGAGATTAATAATAACGTTTTCATCGATGATTATGCGCATCATCCGACAGAAGTTGCGGTCACAATTAAAGCGGCCAGAACGCGTTATCCGAACCGGAAGATTGTTGCGATTTTCAAGCCGCATCGGGTCTCGCGCGTTTATCATTTCGCGGATGATTTTGTTAAAGCCTTACAATTGGCCGATGTGATCTGTCTCTGTCCGTTTACTTCCATTGACGATCAAGAAGAAGGCATCGATATTGATATAACTTACCTGCAGAAGAAAATCCCGGGATCCGTAATTGTGGATGAAAATGAGACAGATGCGAAGTTTCTGGCGCAGATGGCACCGGCAGTCTACTTGTTTATGTCCAGTAAAGATATTTACGGGCTGAGTGATTTAGTAAAGCGTAATCAAAAGCATTGAAAATATTTTCATAGACCGTTATAATAACAATGAGGTGAAATGAATGGATGAGCTTTTAGTCGCATTAGCAAATATAAGTCGTCAGCTTTTGCCTTTTTTGGGATGTTTGGTTTTAATTTTCCTTTTCTTGCTGATCAGGCGCCTTATTAAGTTTTTTGATGAGCTATCTGTTTCCCTCAGTAAGGTAAATTCAACGATCGATAATGTTGACAAGAGCTTGGAACAATTAAGGATTCCGCTTAATACCGCGGTCACGATCAGTCATACGATTGATACGATTCATGGCTATAGTGTCAAGGCGGTTAATGAGTTGCTGGAGTTTATCGTCAGCAATCTGATTTTGCTTAAAGAATGGCTTAATAAAATTCTGCATAAAGAAAATGCAGATCATAATGATGTAGTAATTAAAGATGAGGAGGAACCATCTGATGACTAATGATGAAAACAAGAAATTAGAAGATGTTGTTAATGAGATTAATGAGAAGGCTGATCAGTTTGCGATTGTAGCTCAGGAAAGAACCGGGAACTGTGATGAGAAAACACAGAAATCAATTAATGATATTGCCAATGAAACTCTAGCTAAGATCAAGGAGCTGGTTAATCAGCTAGTTGCTAAATACGGTGAATTTACGGAGAGCGATAGTTTTAAGGAATTCAGCGAGCATGCGACCGCTATGAGCAACGTCGTCATTGAAGAAGGCAAAAAGAAGATTAAAGAGCTGCAGGAGAATGAAGAGTTGAAAGAAGGCTGGGAAAAAGCGAAGGAAAGCGCAATCCAGACCGGCAGCAAAGTAGTAGAGTCGATTAAGGAAAACGAAACCTTCAATCAGGTTAAGGATGCGACGATCAATATTGCAAATAAAACAGCTGATACAATTAAAAATGCGTATGATGACATTACTTCCGATCCGAAAGTCAAAGACGGCATTGATAAGGCAAAAGCGGTAACGCTGGATATTGCCGGCAAGGCTTACGATAAGCTTCAGGATTGGCTGAAACCCGATGAAGAAACCGTTCCTGAGGAAAAAGTGTTAGCCGAAAAGGCGGAAACCGCTGATAATACTGAAACTTCTTCTGATCACAAAGAAGTTTAAGAGAAAATTATGAAAAGAGTAACAATTTACGATGTTGCCAATGAAGCTAATGTTTCCTTGGCTACCGTCAGTCGGGTAATCAACGGGGTAGAAATCGTTCGGTCTGAGACACGTGATCGCGTTCAGTCGGCGATCGAGAAACTTGGATACAAACCTAATGCCATCGCTCAGGGGCTGGCTTTAAAAAAGACGACAATCATTGGTTTGGTTATTCCGGAGGCTAGTTTCACCTATACCGGTCAGATCATAAACGGTCTTTTAGATGTAGCTAAAATTTATAAATACAACATTATGCTCCATACAGTCACCGAAGGCATTTCCGAAATTAATGAAGTTGTCGAAAATATCATCAAGTCACGCGTTGACGGTGTCATTATTTATAGTGATAAACTACAGGAAGCGGAATTGGCAACCTTGACGAAATATGAGATTCCGATTGTAATCATTGGCAATAAGGCTTTCGGTGAGCGGATTTGCTCGGTATATGTTAATATCGAAGAAGCTATCCGTGAAACGGTTGATGCTTATCTGCATAAAGGTGTCGATGATATCGTGATTGTTGAAGACCGCAAGAATCGCAATTCGATTCGGAAGATGATTTCCGGAGCCAGCACAGCTTTCAAAGCTCAAGGTAAAGAATTTAACGGATTCTTAGAAATACCGGCAGAATATCGCAGTTCATATGAATTTTTAAGACAATATTTAAAAGATCACCGGCATCAGTTAGTTCTGACCAATCGTGATTCACAGGCGATGGCCTGTATCAATGCGGCTAAAGAATTGGGAATCAAGATTCCAGAGGAAATGGAAGTTATTTGCTTGATTGATACCAAGTACAATTCCATGATCCGGCCTCAGTTATCGAGTTTCTTTATTCCCAGCTATGACCTGGGAGCTGTTGCTATGCGCATCATAACAAAGATGTTGCATAATGATAACGAAGAGAAACCGATTGAATTGAGTTACGTCTTTACCCCGAGACAGACAACAAAATAGTTTGATTGACATCTAAATTGATATTTCATATAATTAGAAAAGTGATGACGGAACATAGTACCTGTTAATAGCCCAAGCGAAACTGTGGTTGGTGTGAACAGTTGACGAAAGACAGCGAATACATTCCCGAGCTTCTGCGGCTAAACCGCAGACGTATGTCGGCGTTAACGAGTTGAGCATATCGCAAGATATGAAATTAAGGTGGTAACACGTTAAGCGTCCTTATAAGACGCTTTTTTTGTGAAAGAGAGGATAACAGATGGAATTTTTTGAGGAGCTGAAGTGGCGCGGATTGGTCAAAGATGTTACTGATGAGGATAGTCTAAGAGAACGGCTAAAAAAACCGTTGACCTGTTATTGCGGATTTGATCCGACCGGTGATTCACTGCATGTCGGACACTTGCAGCAGATCTTGCTGCTGAGAAGATATCAGGCGCACGGACATCGTCCGATTGCACTGTGCGGTGGAGCAACTGCCATGATCGGCGATCCTCGTCCGACAACTGAACGGGCTTTGCAGTCATTAGAAACTATTGCGGCTAATGCCGAATCAATCAAACACCAACTCGCTAAGCTATTAGATTTTGATGGTGCAAACGGGGCTGTTATGGTTAATAATTATGATTGGCTGGGCAAGATCGGCGTCTTAGAGTTTCTTCGCGATTACGGTAAGCATTTTAATATCAACTACATGATCAATAAGGATATTGTAGCGTCACGGATGGATAGCGGTATTTCTTTTACAGAGTTTACATATACGATTCTGCAGGCGGCGGATTTTTTACATCTTTATGAAAATTACGATTGTATCCTGCAGATTGGGGGCAGCGACCAATGGGGAAATCTGACATCCGGCTGTGAATTGATTCGGAAGGTTAAGACGGATGCTAAAGTCTTCGGTATTACCAGTCCCCTGATTACACGCAGTGATGGCACTAAATTCGGCAAGAGCGAAGGAGGCAAGAGTGTCTGGTTAAATCCGGAACGGACCAGCAGCTATGAATTCTATCAGTTCTGGCTAAACACACCCGACCATGATATTGAAGACTACTTAAAGCGTCTTTCATTCAAATCACCGGAAATTATTCGTCAGCTGATCAGCGAACAGGAGGCCGCGCCGCATCTGCGCACGGCACAGAAAGCGTTGGCTGAAGAATTGACCATTCTTTTACATGGTGGGGAAGGTTTAGCCAGTGCGCTAAAAATCACTAATACTTTATTCGGAGGCGATATCAGCGAATTAAGTGCTAAAGAACTTCAAGAAGGTTTGTATGATGCCCCTAAAACCGCTGTTGATGACGGCTTGGAACTGACCGAGGTCTTGATTAGTGCCAAGATTGCCGGAAGTAAACGGGAAGCCCGCGAACTGATTAATAATAATTCGATTATGGTCAATGGTCAGAAGGTGACTGATCCGGGTCTTGCGATCAGGAAAGCTGACGCTAAGGATCAAGAACTGACGATTATTAAAAAAGGCAAGAAAAACTATTTTGTGATTACGTTTAAATAAAACCGCGACACTCGGTTTTATTTGCGCTGATTCATTATCTATGTTAACATTTCTTAAAGGATGGTTAACGGATGTCTGATTCTTTAATTACCAAGAAGGCGCTGGCCGAGGCGTTAAAATCATTACTGAAGGAAGAGAGTTTCACCAAAATCAGAGTCATTGACATCTGTACGCGCTGTGAGCTTAACCGGAACAGTTTTTACTATCATTTTAAAGACAAATATGAACTGGCCAACTGGATTTTTAATCATGAGTTCATTGAAGAAGCATCGAAACGGCTTTTTGTGAACGGCTGGGAATTCATGCAGGCACTTTGCGAGTATTTCTATGCAAATAAAGATTATTATATCCGTATCTTTGAATATGAGGGGCAGAACTGTTTTTCGGAATACTTTGCCGAGCAGATGTCCCCGCTTATTACCGATTATTTCAAGGATATCTTCGTTGAAGACCGCTATCAGAATTTTATTGCCGGTTTTTTTGCGGACGCTTTCCGCTTGGCAATCATGCGGTGGTTAAAAGAACGGATGCTGACGTCACCGCGCGAGTTTGTTGATTTACTGCAGATTACAGCATCGGGAACGGCGTTGAAAATCATGCAGGATGATGAAAAAAAAGGTTAGGCAGATTTAATTGAATGTCACATTTTAAGGCAGGGAGGTCATTTTGTATAATGACCTTTTTACTTCAGGTTTTATGATTATTCTGAAAGAAGGTTAATAAGATGAGTATAAAAACACATTTTGAAGCCATTCCGGTAAAAATAGCATTAAGCATGCTGGATGATGATCCGGATGTTGCTTTGCCGAAACTGATGGATTGGCTGGATAAATATGATGTGAATGGAATGATAAAACCGCATCGGGATGCCCTTCGTCCGATCCTGAATGACCGACACAACAACTGGTATCAGCTGATATCCAGTTTATTTACCGAGATAGACAGCGGCGTGCGCCGTACAATGTTTAATAATTTTGTGATTAATGCGACGATTATTGGCGGCCAGCGCCAAAATGAAGCAAAATCGAAATATCATTGCAACATACCATGGGCTATTCTAATGGATCCGACTTCGGCTTGTAATCTGCACTGTACCGGGTGCTGGGCGGCTGAGTACGGTAATAAACTGAATATGGATTATGAAACATTGGATAAGATCATTTGTCAGGGAAAAAAGCTAGGAACTTATTTTTACTTGTATTCCGGCGGCGAGCCGTTAGTTCGTAAACAGGATATCATCCGTTTATGCAAAGCACATCCGGATTGTGCATTTACCGCTTTTACCAACGGAACATTGCTTGACGAAGCCTTTGCGGATGAGATGTTAAGCGTTCGGAATTTCGTGCCGGCTTTCAGTATTGAGGGTTTTGAAGAAGCTACGGATTCCCGGCGCGGCAAGGGAACGTATCAGGCTGTGGTCAAAGCTATGGAAATCCTGCGGAAGAAAAAACTGCCATTCGGTGTATCGTGCTGTTATACCAGAATGAATACCGATAGTATCGGCAGTGAGGCTTTTATTGATGATATTATTACCCGGGGAGCGAAGTTCGCTTGGTTCTTCACATATATACCGGTTGGTGTTACAGCTCCGCAAGATCTCTTGGCAACACCAGAACAAAGGGAATTCATGTATCATCAGCTGCGGAAGTTCCGTCAGACAAAACCGCTTTTTACAATGGATTTCTGGAATGACGGAGAGTATGTCAATGGCTGTATTGCTGGTGCCAAGTCTTATCTGCATATTAATGCCAACGGCGATATCGAGCCATGTGCCTTTATTCATTACTCGGATTCAAACATTCGCGGCAAGACTTTGCTGGAAGCTTTCCAATCCCCGCTATTCATGGAGTATTATCATGCCCAGCCCTTTAATAAGAATCACTTGAGACCATGTCCGTTGCTGGATAACAACGGTGCGCTAGCCGACATGGTGCATCATACCAGAGCCGCATCAACGGATATGACGGAAAAGGAAGATGTCGATCAGCTTTGTTATAAATGCCGTGAGGCAGCGCGGCAATGGCAGCCGGTTGCTGATCGGCTTTGGAATACAAGTCATCCGCAATGAGTGAAATGATTCCGTTATTTAGCGGAATCATTTTCTTTCGGCCGGTAGTCAATCGTGCTAACATGCTCGATATGCAGAAACCTATCATAAAGCAGGTATTTTTCTTTGTGGAATAACATCAGAAAAGTATGAATCGGAAAGATAATCGCAATCCCGAGAAAACCAAAAAACAACGCGATGAAGATTAGATTGATGATCAATCGGTTATCTTGCATAAGTGTCAGACACCAAATACTCCAAAGCGGCGCCGGAAAGATAATCAAATATATTAGACTGAACCGGGTTATCATCAGCCACGGTTTCAAAACTTGTTTATTTAAATCGGCCAGTCGGATTTTCACAATCCATTTGCCGATAGTCTGTCCTTTACGTAACAGGGGGATTAATATAAACAAAAGCAAGACGCTGATAAGATAATCGATCAGGATAATCGGCAGCCCAAGCGGAAGAACTTTACTGAAGCCGCTTAGATTCAGTCCAATCATCAGACTGAACAATATGGTCAGATCAATGAGCCAAGCGATGAAACGCCGGGTAAAAGATACGTTGACGCCTTTTTGATAAGCCCAGTTATCAACTGTTTTGCGTTCAGGTAAGAAAAAACTGAAAAGCGGTGTTATGAAATATCCCAACATACCGCCGGCGGTATTGGTAATCAGATCATCAACATCGAAAATCCGATAGGCTTTCGGATAAATTCCGTAAAGTCCGGTTAATTGCGTCAGTTCAAAGAATAATGACAGTAAAAAACTTATCAGAAGGACTTGATGCCATTTAAGTTTGAAATAATAGCGCAGATAGATACCGAAGGGCATAAACAGCATAACATTGAAAAAGATGGTCAGAAAAGGGAAACTGCGAAAGGCCGGAAGATAAGTACTGAAGTCATTGATATTGAATTGCGAGTCACGAATGAAATCGCTGATGAAGGTAAACGGGATCAGCTGTGGCTGTATCGCGGCACTGTTCTCTACGGCCGCAAATGACGGCAAAGGCATGATGACTAAAAAGTAACAGCAGAGTAAATACAACATAAAGGAATAGAAGACAATCGTTTTATAAATCAGGACAGATCCATATTTATGATATTGAATTATCATATAAGGAAGCGTAATCAGCAAAGCGATGAATGGGAAAAATAACAATGCGGTTTTAATCTGCGGGAGGTAGTAAGTCATGATAATGTCCTTTCCGATAAAGGTCAGCTATATTTTAGCATAATCTGCTGAATGACGCTGATAAAGAAGATTTCATGCGTAATAAAATATAAATATGATATAATACTTTCGAGGTGTTGATATGCGTAAATGGCTGATCGTTACGATGCTGTTGTTGCTGGTAGTGGGATGTACCAATAAAACAGAATCGACAGACAAGATAAAGTTAGAGAACTATGCTTATATATATCAGACAATCACTGATAATGATACTTTCAATACCGTTTCGTCATTTTACGATATGCAGGTTGTGATGACGAAGATCAGTGATGCGGAATATCGTTATGATATTATCATTGATGATCCGAAGATTGCGATGTATAACATCAAGATGATGGCGGTCGAAAACAATATTGAATACAGTATGGCCGATAAGATGATGCCTAGTATCGGTATTTTTGATGATTCCGAATATAATATGGTCCCATATCAAGTTAATGTCGACCTTGGCTATGTCGCCGGACTGATTATCAGCGGAACCACCGACAGTTCCATTGTTAATTTAAAAATACGGATTACCTGGAAAGATTATTCGAAAGTTGTCGAAACGAAAGAGTACTATAACGTAACAGTAGATTATGATTCGCAGAAAGCTGCTGAAACGCAAGACACGTCTGGTGATCAGACAGCTACTGATAGTGTTTCCGACGAAAATGTTGTAGACGAATAAACAGGCACGGCAGATGACACAGAAAAAACAATCATTAATATTAGGGGCATTGACTAGTTCGGCCGGTATTTTTGTAACGAAATTGTTGGGAATCTTTTATATGGTTCCTTTTACGGCTTTAGCTGGCGAAGGGAATCTGGATTTTTATTCTTATGCTTATGGAATTTACCAGATTTTGTTAAGTATTTCCTTAGCCGGATTGCCATTTGCGATTGCGACTATGGTCGCTAAATACTACTTGAAAGAAGATTATAAGGCGATTGAATATGTTCGTAAATTATCGAACTGGATGATGATTGGTTTCGGCTTTGTCGCTTTCGGGATTGTTTTATTATTTGCCCTTCCAATTGCAGCTTATATCACGCCGAATGGTATATCGCCGGAAGATCTGATGAAGACTAAAAATACCATCGTTGTGATTTCGCTGGCTTTCTTTACCGTTCCGCTGCTGAGCAGTTACCGCGGTGTTTTCCAGGGTTTAAAAGATATGAAGACCTATGCTTTTTCTCAAGTATTAGAACAATTCAGCCGAATTGCTTTTTTATTGACTTTCGGCTTTATTGCCGTGGCGGTATTAAAACAGGATGGCATATGGGCGGTATATGGAGCCGTCGGGGGAGCTTTCATTTCATCCGCAATTTCGATTGTTCATTTGTTAATATACAAGCGCCGGCGGATATCTTCACTGAAGAAACTGGCCGATGAGCAGGAAACAGAGACGGCAGATCATAAACTGCTGACGAAGGAACTGCTCAATTTTGCGATTCCTTATCTGTTAGTAACGATTCTTGGCAACAGCCTCAATATCGTTAATACGACTTTCTTTTCCAACGCAATGGATTTTGCCGGAGAGTCAGCGGAAACAACACGATTGTTATATTCCATGGTCATGCTTACGACTAATAAATTAACTTCGATTCCGCAGTTTTTGGCGACCGGTTTCGGTGTTGCAATTGTTCCTTATATCACAACATGCTATGAGAAGGGTGATATTGTCATGCTGAAGAAATATATTCTCGACGCGATTGACAGTGTTCTGTATTTGGCGTTCCCATTGTGCTTTTTTCTGTGGGGAATCAGCAGCGAGATATATTATGTCATGTATGGGGCTTCCAGCAGCTATCAGCTGGGCGGTCAAGTGCTGCAGTGGTCCATGCTGATTGGATTTTTTGGCACGATATCACCGGTTATCAACAGTCTGATGATGGCTGTTCGCTTGCGTAAAAGCAATATTCTTATCATGGGTATCGGTTTTATCGTTAAGATGTTGACTTTTTATCCGCTGATTTATTTCTTTGGCTATTCCGGATCGATTACCAGCAGCGTTTTATGCAGCATCGTGATCATTTTCATGGATTTGGTGATGATCAATCGTCAGTATCATATTAATTTCCGGCCGACGCTGTTTAAAATTATCTATATGTTTATTGGCATGGCCGCCATGTATGGAAGTTTCTTTGTGCTGCGGTGGATCGGTTTATTAGTCGTCGATCAGCCGCGGCTGATCGCAACTGTTGAATTAGCAGTGTACGGCGCTGTCGGTATTTTGGTATATCTGCTTGTGACCTCGTTTCTTCATCTTCCGCAGACGATCTTTCATTTAAAGGATGACAATATCTTTAATTATTTAAAAAGGAAACTGCTTAAAAATCAGCGTTCCATCGATGAATAAAACCAAAGGCTGACCTTTGGTTTTTTATTGTTTATAACACGATGATTAAAAAAAGAGGTTAGCGGATGACCGATAACCTCTTGGTTAAATCTGGTAAGATTACTTGTTGTAGAACTCAACGACTAAGGATTCGTTGACTTCGGCATTCAGCTCACTGCGTTCCGGCAGGCGGAGGTAAGTGCCTTTTTTATTGTCTTTATCAACGCTGACATAAGCAACGGTGTTTAAAGTCTTATCTAAAGCGTCAATGATGGAAGGCATCTTCTTGGCTTTATCCTTGATTTCGATGGTTGAACCTGGTTTTACTTGGAATGACGGAATATCAACTTTTGAACCGTCAACCAAGATATGTCCGTGGTTAACTAACTGTCTGGCACCGCGGCGCGTATTGGCAAAGCCTAAACGGTAAACAATGTTATCGAGACGGCTTTCCAGTAAGAACAGAAAGTTATGACCGGTTACGCCTTTCATCTTGCTAGCTTTCAGAAAGGTGTTATAGAACTGTCTTTCATTTACCTGATACATAAATCTGATCCGCTGTTTTTCTCTTAACTGTAAACCGTGGTTGGAAAGCTTTAATCTTTTTGTCGGTCCATGCTGACCGGGAGCATACTGTCTCTTCTTTAATTCCTGTCCGGTCTCTAAGATTGAGAAACTCAGACGTCTGGCGACCTTATGGGTCGGGCCCTTAATTCTTGCCATTTAAATCCTCCTCTGTGTTTTATGGCGATAAAACAACAACAGGTACAAATCATCAGGCTATTGGTGTCCGTAAGACGATTTCACCCAGTGCAGCAGGGTTACTTTACTTCATGCTGTGCATGTTACGGACGCGGTAATAGGCGACTTTGCAGGCTGCTATCATTCATGCCTATGTAGTATAGCAAAACAGTCTGACAAAGTCAATTGTTCAGTCAGATGCCGATTGAACAGGGCAGGATATTTACCAAATGTTTTATATAGAATATCATGATTTGTATGTTACAATATAAGCAATGAGGTGACTTTATGGATTGGGAGAAAATATTAACCTTTTTCACAAAAAAAGAAGTCATAATTGGCTTGGTAGCTGCGTTGATCATTGTAATCATCTTGTTATTCATCCGCAAAGGAAGGATCAAGGGGTTCCGTAAACAGCTGGAAGCTTTTGAAGTGCAGTATAATTCGATAAAAAGCATCCCTTTGACTTTTAAATTAAATAAAGCCGTGGCTTTGGCGCGGGTTGATAAGAATTTAACCGAGACAGTTAATAATTACAAAGATGATTTTGATTTGATCCATACCAATCTGAAACAGATTACACAGATGTTAACGGAAATGGAAGATAATATCCTGTCCGGTGATCTGAAAGCTGTTAAGCTGAATGTTATCGACTTGGAAGGAATGCTGGAGCGCGGCGAAAAAGATGTTCATAAGCTGGATCAGGCTTTAGATATTACCTTGCAGCAGGAAACCCAGCAGCGCGATGAGATTAATCATTATAAGGAAATATTCCGGGAAATAAAGAATACTGTCAATCTGAAACAGGCTCAGTATGCATTCAGTATGGATGCGATTAATACTCTGGCCGGCGAAATTGAGAACCAATTTACTAATTTTGAAGAATTAATGTATGCCAGTGAATTCCAGAAAGCGAAGGATGTTATAAGTGAACTGGATCGTTTATTACAGGAACTGAACCGGATCATCGAAGCACTGCCGGAACTGCTGACCTTAGCCCGCGGCATTATCCCCAAGCAGATTGATAATGTTTCGGAAGCATATTCATACTGCAAACAGAAAGGTTTGTATCTGCAGCATCTTGATGTACTGAAAAATGTTGATGTTATTACGGAAACGTTAAAACAAGATTTGGCTTTGCTGCGCAAAGGCGAAGTTGATAATGTTGAAACCAATCTGCGCGATTATCAAACCAGACTGGAACAATTGCTGAATCAAATCGAACGCGAAGACAAGGCTTATGATGATTTGCAGCATCTGAAGACCGAAACATTCAGTAAATTAGCTGAAGGAGAAGATTTGCTAAAACAGATCGGTCAAATTTATGAGAAGGTTTCCGTCCGCTACGGTTATGAAAATATTGATAAAGATCTTCAGGAATTCAATGCGAAATTCACGGATTTTAACGATATGCGCGAGCGTTTGGATAAACTGATCAAAGAGTATACTATTCCGGCTTCGACTATTATTATTTCACTGAAGGAATTTAATCAGGAAGTCAGCGCTTGTTTTGATCAGCTTAAAGAACTTAAAACCGGTTTGGATGTTGTCCGCACCGATGAAGAACGGGCAAAGAAACAATTGCTAAAACTGCATCTGATTATGAATGAAATACAGGTTAAAATCCGGAAGAACCGTTTGCCGGCGATTTCAAATGATTATGAAGGCGATGTAAAGAAGGCTTATGATTATATCCGGACACTTGAGGGTCTGCTGGAGGAAGCACCGCTTAATACGGCGCTTTTGTCTTCAACGCTTTCGGAGGCGATTGATTATATCTATCTTTTATACAACAATGTCAACAATATTGTTGGAATGGCTTTGATGGTGGAAGATACAATTGTTTTCGGCAATAAATACCGTTCGACATACCCGGATATCGATTCCGAACTGACCCGAGCGGAACTGTGTTTCCGCAATGGCGAGTATACACAAGCGTTGACGATTGCGATTAACGCAATCGAAAAAATGAATTTGGATTCATATGAGAAATTGATTAAGGAGAATGCGTCAAGTGCCAGTTAAGGATTATTTATATCTTGATTATGTCAGTACAACACCTCTTAATTCGGAGGTGTTTAATATGTATGCTGAACTGCTGAAGAAATACTATGCCAACAGTGATTCGCTGCATGATCCGGGAGTTGAAATAAATAAACTGCAGGAAAAGAGCCGGCATCAGATTGCGGAATTGCTGCGGGTCAAGGATGATGAGATTATCTTTACTTCCGGGGCATCAGAAGCAAATAATACAGCGCTTAAGGGTGTGGCTTTCGCTCGCCGACAAATAGGCCGTCATATCATTACGACGGCAGTTGAGCATTCCAGTATCATGGAATGCTGCCGGCAGCTGCAAACGATTTTTGGTTATGAAATAACTTATTTGCCGGTCAATGATCGCGGGCAGATAGCGCTGGATGATGTTAAGCGCAATCTACGAGACGATACCGTTATGGTATCGACGATGATGGTTAACAACGAGCTTGGCAGTATCAACCCGATTCTGGAAGTCGCGGATTATTTAAAAAAGCACAGCCGGGCATATTATCATGTGGATGCGGTTCAGGCTTTAGGAAAACTGCCGTTGGATTTATCATCAATTGATTTGCTGAGTTTATCAATGCATAAGATTCATGGTTTGAAGGGTTCCGGAATATTGATGAAGAAAAGACATGTGGATATTGTTCCGCTGATTGCTGCCGGCCAGCAGGAACGCGGTTTACGCGGCGGGACATCGAATGCCTGCGTCAATATTATGGCTGCTAAGACCATGCGTTTAGCTTTAGAGAGCCGTCAATGTCGTTTTAGTGAAGTCTCACAGCTGCATGACGATCTTATTAGGCAATTAGCCGCAATTGATGGTATTATAATTAACAGTCCGGCTGACGGTTCGCCTTACATTATAAATTTCTCTTATCCCAAGCTGACTAGTGAAGTTATGATGAATGCGTTTAATGCTGCCGGCATCGGGGTTAGCGCTCAAAGCACATGTCACAGTAAAACAAAGAAAATATCGCATGTTTATCAAGCAATGCACTTTGATGAAAGAAGAGCGGCCGGTGCGATCCGCATCGGTTTAGATTATCTGGTAACAGCAGCTGATTTAGAACGGTTTATGACCGAATTGAAAAGGATCATGAAAAACTATGGTTAATATGGAATACGGATATATCCTGGTCCGTTACGGAGAGCTTTCGACTAAAGGCAAGAATCGCAACGAATTCATCCGTAAGCTGACCTCTAACATTAAATTCGCTTTGAAAGCTTTTCCGGCTTTAACTTATGACCGGACTTACGACCGACTTTATATTCGCTTAAACGGCGAAGATCCGGATCAGATTTCCGGTTTGCTGAAATCTTGTTTTGGGTTGAGTTCTTTTTCTTTGGCCTGGAAAGTTAACAGTGATATTGATGCGATAACGGCATCTTGTCTGGAATTAGTGCGGAATTTAGGCGGCACGTTTAAAATGGAAACACGCCGGCATGATAAACTCTTCCGGATGACCAGCGATGAAATCAACCGGCATATTGCCGGAGTAATTCTGGATAATACCGCATTAAAGGTTGATGTTCATGTTCCTGATCATCGAATCATCGTTGAAGTCCGTCAGGAATGTACATATATTATGACCGGCAGTACCAAAGGAGCCGGAGGCTACCCGGTAGGTATTGGCGGGAAGGCTTTATTAATGCTCTCGGGAGGAATCGATTCGCCGGTTGCCGGCTATCTGACGATGAAACGCGGGGTGGCGATTGAGTGTATTCACTTCGCTTCGATGCCTTATACCAGTGCAGCAGCCCTGGACAAAGTAATTCGTTTAGCCGAAAAATTGAGTTTTTATCAAGGACCGGTACGCGTTCATATCGTCCCGTTTACGAAACTGCAGTTAGCTTTATATGAACACGGCGATGAAAGTTATGCAATCACCGTCATGCGGCGGATGATGTATCGTATTGCTCAGAAAACGGCTGAGAAACGTCATTGCTTAGCACTTGTCAGCGGTGAGAGTCTTGGGCAGGTTGCTTCACAGACCTTAGAGAGTTTGGCAGTGATCAATGAACCGATTCAAATGCCGGTACTGCGTCCGCTGATCAGTTTCGATAAACTGGAGATCATCGACATAGCTTGCCGGATTGATACGTACAATATCAGTATTGAACCATTTGAAGACTGCTGCACGATCTTTACACCGCATAATCCGGTAATCAAACCTTCATTAAAAAAAGCGCAGCGCCAGGAAACTTATTTTGATTATACGAGTCTGATTGAAGAATGCGTAGAACTGATTGAAACAAGAATCATCGTTAAGAAATCAGCTGATGAAGATATTTTTTAATCACATTGAACTAGAAAAGGACGGATGATAAATATGGCTTTTGAAAATTTAACCCAGAAGATTAATCAAGCACTGCGGAATGTTGTCGGTAAAGGCAAGCTTTCGGAACGCAACATGGATGACATGTTACAGGAGGTGCGTCTGGCTTTGTTGGAAGCTGACGTTAACTATCAGGTTGTCAGTGTCTTTTTAAACAGCATCAAAACGCAGGCTATCGGACTGCAGGTGTATCAAGCCGTCGAACCTTCACAGATGGTTGTTAAAATTGTTCATGACGAAATGGTTAAATTGTTAGGTGAAAAAGAAGCGACAGTTGATTTTAAACTGAATGATATTACCAAGATTATGTTTGTCGGACTGCAGGGTACCGGAAAAACAACGAATCTGGCTAAAATGGCTAAAGCCATCAAAACTAAAAATGGGCGGAAACCTTTGATTATAGCGGCAGATATAATCCGTCCGGCAGCGATTGAACAGTTGCTTACCTTAGGGAAAGCTATTGATGTCGAGGTCTTCAGCCGCGGCGTGGAAACCGGAGTGCTAAAGACCGTCAAAGAGGGAATGGCTTATGCTCGTGAGCATAATTATGATACGGTTCTGATTGATACGGCCGGACGGCTGCACATTGATGAAGAACTAATGCAGGAACTGATTGATATCAAAAAAGAGATCAGACCGGAGGAAATTCTCTTAACAGTTGATGCCTTGACCGGTCAGGATATTATTAATGTGGCGGATCGCTTTAATCAAAAATTAAAGATTACCGGTTTAGTTGTCACAAAATTTGACGGTGATGCCCGCGGCGGCGGAATTCTCTCAGTCCGCAGTGTAACCGGAGTTCCGGTCAAATTCGTCGGTACCGGAGAAAAAATGGATGATTTCGAACTGTTTTATCCGGAACGGGTTGCTGATCGGATTTTGGGAATGGGTGATATCGTCACCTTGGTTGAGAAAGCCCAAGAAAAACTGGATATGGAAGTCCAGATGAAGGCCGCTCAGCGGATGATGGAAGGCAGCTTTAATCTTAATGATATGGCTTATCAGCTTAAACAGGTTAATAAAATGGGATCTTTGAAGAGTTTGATGAATATGATACCCGGCATGAATCAGTTAAGCGACAGCATTGATGAAGAACAGGCTAATCGTGATATCAAACTCAATGTGGCAATCATTGAAAGCATGACTAAGGAAGAACGGGAAAATCCGGATATTATCCGGATGTCGCGTAAACATCGGATTGCGGATGGCAGCGGTACGACAGTCGCTCAAGTTAATAAGCTCTTATCACAATATGAGAAAATGAAGGATCAGATGAAAATGGTTTCGCGGCTAGGGAAAAGCAAAGGTTGGAAAATGTGATGGTGTCAAGTAATAATACTTGACAGGATATTATAATGTGTTAAAATACATAAGGTAAAGAAAAAGGAGATCTACAAAATGGCCGTAAAAATTCGTTTGAAGAGAATGGGAGCAAAGAAAGCACCGTTTTACCGTATCGTAGCTGCTGATTCACGTTATCCTCGCGATGGACGTTTTATTGAGAATATTGGATATTATAATCCGACTGCTACACCGATTGAGCTTAAGATTGATAATGAAGTCGCAATGAAATGGTTACGTAATGGTGCTCAGCCTTCCGATACAGTCAAAGGATTGTTTTCCACCGTTGGTATCATGAAACAATACCATGATGAAAAACATCAGAAGTAAAGATGGAAGATTTAACACAAGTTTTATTTAAATTAGTAGAGCCGATGGTTGATGATCCGGCCAGCGTATCAATCAAGCAGATGCCTTCTCTGGATGATCAGGAAATTCTGCTTTATGTTTACGCGAAATCGGACGACATAGCTCGTTTGATCGGACGGCAAGGCAGCATGGCAACCGCACTGCGGAAGATGATGTCAATCGCCTCGCTTGTCAACGACAATCATATTTCAATTAAATTTGAGTCATACTAGGATGCTTGTGCATCCTTTTTTGGAGGAAACGATGGAACTTATTCGAATCGGGCATATCCAGAATACCTTTGGGATCAAGGGTGAATTGAAGGTGCAGATCATCACGGATTTCCCGGATGAACGTTTTAAACCAGGCCATGTGCTGTATGTTCAGCGCCCGGAAGGTCCGTTAGCACTAAAAGTGATTTCCTGCCGTTATCACCAGCAGAACGCCTTGCTCAGTTTTGAAGGTTATGATAACATCAATCAGGTTGAATATTTAAAGGGTTTTGATCTCTTTATCGATAAATCCCAGATCAGTCCGTTAGCTGATGGCTTTTACAGCAATGACTTGCTTGATCTGCCGGTTTATCATGATAATCAGCTTATCGGGACAGTTAAAGCGGTTGAATTCTATCCGGCACACTCCATTCTGCGGGTCAGGGGCACGGATAGCGAGATCCTGATTCCTTTTATTGACGCTTTTATAAAAAAGGTTGATCTGGATAAGAAGCGGATTGATGTAATACTCATTGATGGTATGTTATGAAAATCAGTATTCTAACCCTTTTCCCGGAGATGTTTGACGGTTTTTTGCAGACTTCGATTATCAAAAAAGCGCGATTAAAAAGACTGGTTGACTATGAGATTGTCGATATCCGTTCTTTTACACTTGATAAGCATCGAAGAGTTGATGATTATCCGTTTGGCGGCGGTCAAGGCATGGTTATGTTTCCGCAGCCGGTTGTTGATGCGCTGCGCTCTGTCAAACAGGAAGATAGTCATGTGGTATTGATGACGCCGGCCGCTCCGACTTTTCAGCAGGCCAAGGCGCGTTCACTGGCGGAGTATACTCACTTGATCCTAATTTGCGCGCATTATGAGGGCTATGATGAGCGCATTCTGAATTATGTTGATGAGGTTGTTTCTATCGGTGATTATGTTCTGACCGGCGGTGAGCTGGCATCCATGGTTGTCAGCGATGCCGTCACGCGGCTGATCAAGGGCGTGATTACCGAGGACAGTAATCGCTATGAATCCTTTGAAGACGGTTTACTGGAATACCCGCAATATACACGTCCGGTTGAATTTGAAGGACAGACGGTGCCGGAAATCTTACTGTCCGGTCATCATGAGAAAATTGCTGCTTATCGGTTGAAGGAATCGTTGCGTAAAACCTATCGCTACCGTAAAGATCTGCTTGCCAAGCAGGAGTTCAATCAAAAAACAGCCAAGGTTCTGAAGGAAATCATTGATGAAGAAAAATAAGATTTGGGTCAGCCCAAATCTTTTTTATGCCAAAATGTCAGCGGATATGATACACTTCAAACAATAATTTCCGTAATCATTACGGAAAGTTATCCGTTGGAAATCAGGACAAGGATTATTTATACTAAAAACAGGCAGGGGAAAAATGAATAAAAAACGATGGTCTGAAATCATTAATCTACTTTTGGATGGTGAAACGATTTCCAGTGAAATGCTTGCGAAAAAGCTTAAGTTAAGCAGCCGTACAGTTCGCAACGAATTAAAAATGCTGAAATCAATATTGGACAAAGGCGGTGCACAGCTTTATTCAAAGACAAAAGTCGGATATTACCTGATTATAAATGATCAGACGGTTTTTAAACGTTTCTTGTCCTACTTGAATGATTCGAAGATTATCCCGGATACGGCTCAGGAGCGTATTCAGTTTCTACTAGAAACCTTGTTAGCGAATAATGAACGTTATATTAAACTGGAAGACCTTTGTGATCAGCTTTATATTTCTCGCTCCAGTTTATCAGCAGATCTAAAAAACGTTCGGGAAATGCTGGAGGATTATAATCTTCAGTTGCTGACGCGTCCTGGTTACGGCATCAAAGTAGAAGGCAATGAATTTGACTTGCGACTGTGTATTGCTTCGCACACTATTCGCCGTATTGAACAGGATGATACGCACGATCAGTCAAGTCTGCGCCTGATTGCGGATTGTATTCAGAATGGATTAAAGGATACCGAATTGAAACTCAGTGAAATGTCTTATCAGAATCTGATTGTTCATATTTTCATTGCCTTGAAAAGGATTGAAGAAGGTTGTTATGTGCCGTTGAGCAATGAACAGATGAAGACGATCAAACATGATCTTGAATACCCTTATGCCGCTATGATTGTGAAACAGTTAACTGCTTGTTTTGCAATCGCGATACCAGAACCGGAAATTGGCTATATTGCCATCCATCTAGCTAGTAAGCGTATTATCGAAGAACCAATTAATAATGGTAATTTTGTCATTAATTCCGAGGTTGTGGATATCGTGGATCAGATGCTTGATGAAGTCAAGAGAAGTTATGATATTGATTTACATAATGATCTGGAACTAAGAATGATCATGGCAATGCATTTGATCCCGCTTAAGGTAAGACTGCGTTACGATATGAATCTTAAGAATCCTTTACTTAAGGATATCAAAACACTATACACATTCTCATACATGCTGGCGGTCTCAGCTTGTTCGGTGTTAGAAAAGGAATATCACAAACATATCCAAGAGGATGAAATCGGTTATATTGCCTTGCATATCAGTTTAGCGCTTGAAAGACGAAAGAATCATCGTCTGAAAAAAAATATTGTGATTGTTTGTTCAACCGGACGCGGCAGCGCTCAGTTGCTGGAGTGGAAATTCCGTGAGAAATTCGGACAGTACCTGAATCGTATCGAAACCTGCGATGTTCTTCAAATGGAGAAATTCGATCTGAATGATTTTGATTATGTTGTTTCAACCGTACCGATTCCTTTTCCGATTATTCGGCCGATTTTTCACATTCCCTTATTCATTGAAGAGAAGGATGTTCAAGCAATTAGTAATATTTTATCGCGTAATACGGATTCATCATGGAAAAACATCTTTGATGAAAAGCTTTTCCTCAGCGGTCTGAATGCGGAAACCAAGGAAAGCGTTATTGCGCAAATGGTGGATCGGATTAAGGAAGTCCGTAAAATACCGGATAATTTCTATGAACTTGTCCTTGAACGCGAGCGCTTGGCCGTTACCGAATTCGGCAACCTAGTTGCGATACCGCATCCGAATGCGGCTGTCAGCGATCAAACATTTGTTTGTATCGCGATTCTTAATAAACCGATCAGATGGGATAAACAGAAGGTACAGTTTGTTTATATGTTATCCCTAAAGACCCCGGTTGATGATGATATTCGTTATTTTACGAGAATCTCATCAAAACTGCTATTCGATAATAAATATATTAATGAAATGATAAGAAGTCCAAAGTATTCAACTTTAATGCTGCTTCTTAGTTCAATTGAAAATGAAATAGAGGAACAAAATGGATGAGTTATATGAAACCGCATTTAATCTGATCTTACATGCGGGAAATTCAAAATCTAAGTCAATGCTGGCGATTAAAGCAGCAAGAAAATTTAACTTCGATGAAGTTGATCAGCTACTGCAAGATGCCCAGGATGAACTAGTAGAAGCGCATCATTCGCAAACCAATCTGATTCAGGATGAAGCCCGAGGTAATACGAAACCGGTGCCGCTCATCATGGTTCACGCTCTTGATCACTTGAATGATGCGATGATCATCATCGAAAATGCTCGAGAGATGAAGAATATTTACAGCATACTTAATCAATTATTAATGAAAGAGAAGGAAGAAAATAATGAATAAATTCATTGAATCCATGCAGAAATTCTTACTTCCGCTAGCTAACAAGATGAATAAAAATCGTTACATCAGAGCGATGCGTGACGGATTTGTCTTGTCTTTGCCCTATACAATGGTTGGATCGATTCTGACCTCCTTAATCAGTATGCCGTTTCTGGCTGATGTTATTAGTGAACAGACATTAACAACGATTAAAACCTTTGTTTCGCCAACATCAGTATTTTCAAATAATATCATTGCGATCTTTGTAGTAATCGGTATTGCCTATAGTCTTGCCAATCATTATAAAATTAATCCGCTACACACCACTGTCGTCAGTTTGGTAGTTTATTTGATGACCTTGCCGATTTCGGTGACAACCCAAGCCGGTGAAGTTGTATTGAATGTGATTCCAATGTCGGAGCTGGGCGCTAAGGCAATTTTCACTGGTATTTTTATCGCTTTTACCACTACTGAAATATATCGCTGGGCTATAACGCATAAATTAACAATCAAATTGCCGGACAGTGTGCCGGGTTCCATCCAAGATTCATTTACATCATTTATCCCGGCTGGTTTTGCGATGTTTTACGGCGCTGTCTTACGAGCTGTTTTTGCCGCTACTAGTTTCGAAACATTAACCGGTTTTATCTTCAAGATGTTTCAGCAGCCACTATCGCTGCTTGGTAATAGCGTTCCGGCAAGCTTATTCGCTGGGGTACTGAATAATATTTTCTGGTTCTTTGGTCTTCATGGGCAAACGATGGTCGGCAGTGTCTTCAGTCCGTTTTGGAATGCGGCTTCGGCGGAGAATATTGCCGCGCTTGAGGCTGGACTAGCTCTGCCTAATCTGATCAGCAAATCCTTTGTCAATACTTTCATGAATTATGGTTACTGGATTTCTATCCCATTACTGTTAGCGCTGTTTTTCTACAAAAAGAAACGTAAAGATTGGGCCGAGGTGGCTAAAATATCTTTGATTCCCGGTTTATTCAATATTTATGAACCACTGATGTTTGGTTTGCCGCTTGTTCTGAATCCGTTTATGTTGATTCCGATGATTCTTACTCCTTTGATTTCCGGGATTTCGGCTTATTTAGCAACTGTTGCGGGAATTATCCCGTATTGCACCGGGGTGGCTTTGCCCATCACAACGCCGATGATTCTCGCCGGGATGTTATCTACTAATTCGATTACCGGCGGCTTACTGCAGCTGCTTCTGATACCGCTGCTGGCGGCGATGTGGTACTTATTCCTCAGTATCCAGGATCGTTCCGAACGCGCTTCAGGCTTGTATCATGAAGAGGAGTAAAGTTTTCGGAACTTTATATGGGGCTGCCTATGGCGATTCCTTGGGAGCAATAAGCGAGTTCTGCACGAAACAACAGATTGCCGAAGCTTTCCCTGATGGTCTTCTAACTTATCAGCCTTCAATCAGTTTCATTACCAGGGGGACGACCCCTGGTATTGTTACTGATGATTTCAGTTCCAGTTGTTATCTGATGCGGAAAATCATCAAGTATGAAGGTCATTTCAACAAGGATATCGCAATTGAAGCCATTTTAGATTGGGCTGCTGATGATTTCTATTTCGGTAAATTCTCCGGTGCCAATACTAAAGAGGCAGTACTGCGGGTAAAGCATAATGAAATTGATCAAAACCCTGGCAAACAACGTAATTTTATGCGGCAAAACACTAATGGCGGAGCTATGAAGGTTGCTCCGCTCGGCATTCTGGCACGGAATGATTGGGATCTGGCAATCAAATACACAATCGATCTCTGTTATCCGACGCATTATAATAGCGCTGCCGTTTCCGGGGCAGCAGCGATCTGCTGTGCTGTTTGTGAAGCGCAAAATGAAACAAATATCGAAAGAATCATTGATGCCGGAATCTATGGAGCGGTTAAAAGCCGCGAATTGATGGATAGCATGGGTTACGGCACCTACGGGCCTTATTTGGATTATCGTATCCGTCAAGCGGCGGAGCTCGGGAAACAATGTCATACTTTGGCTGATCGCACGGCGTTACTTAATGATATAATCGGTACAGGCATCGTTACTCATGAATCGATTCCGGCAGTATTCGGATTGCTGAGTTCGACGAATGATTTTCAGCAGGCTGTACTGGCAGCGGTTAATGCCGGCGGTGATACTGATACGATTGCCTCAATGACCGGTGCAATTATGGGCGCCTATCATGGTGCCGAAGTAATTCCTCAAGCGGATATCCGACTGATTAATGAGGCTAATCAGTCTTTAGCAATTGAGGAAGTGATAGATGCTTATGCAAATTTGATTGAAACTATTGAAAGAGGGGGAATGAAATGAGAATAATGTTAGCTTGTGCTTTGGGAATGTCAACCGGCATGTTAGTTGAAAAAATGCGTGCAGCGGCTGAAGCACAGAACAAAGAATATGAGATATGGGCTGTAGATACATCTTCCGTAGCTAAGAACCGAGGTAACTTCGATGTCTTGCTGTTGGGTCCGCAGGTATCTTATATCTGGGAAGAGTTCAAAGAAGAGTACGGTGATGAAGTGCCGGTTGAAGTGATTAAACCAATCGATTACGGACGAATGAATGGAGCGGCTGTTTTAAAAATGGCTGAAGACCTGCACGCTGCTTTCACTGTTAAAAAATAAGCTTTTGATTTCCTCATGATCCGGTTTACTGCGGAGTTTGTTCTTGCAATCAGCTAGAAACTGTGTTATCTTTATAAGGCTGAAAAGCATTAGGGTTCCGCTGATCAATTGATGAATGAACTGCTAATTAACAAAGGAGCGTGGACATATGAAATTAAATCTAGTTGATGAGATTACTCGGTCGCAGCTGCGTACTGACATTCCTGATTTCCGCCCGGGTTGTACGGTCAGAGTTGACGTAAAAATCAAAGAAGGCGACAAATCGCGTATTCAGGCTTTTGAAGGAGTTGTAATTTCTCGCCGCGGGAAAGGCGTCAGTGAATCCTTCACCGTTCGGAAGATTTCTTCCCAGATTGGTGTTGAAAGAACTTTCCCGGTTAATTCACCGATGATCGACAAGGTTGTCGTTGTGAAATTCGGCAAAGTTAGAAGAGCAAAACTGTTCTATCTGCGCGGTTTATCAGGCAAAGCATCCCGTATTACTGAAATCAGAAAGTAAAACCGGCTATCCGGTTTTTCTTTTGTTTACCGGACGAGAAAAATGTTATAATTTAGCGGAAAGGGTGATTGAATGTCAGAAAAACCGCAGAAGAAGAAATCGGAGATCGTTGAGTTGCTGGAAACGGCTTTCTTTTCGTTTATCTTTGTTTTAATTTTGACAACCTTCTTTATCAAACCGGTTCGGGTATACGGCAGCAGTATGTATCCGACTTTACATGACGGTGATACCGGCTTTTCAAGCATCATCAGTTTAAAGATTGCTACGATTAAGCGTTTTGATATTGTTGTCGTTGATTTGGATTCCGCAAATGAGCATCTGGTAAAAAGAATAATCGGCTTGCCTAATGAACAAGTTTGTTATCAGGATGATAAATTATATATTGACGGTGCTTATGTTGAAGAGTCTTTTCTTGATGAGGATTATACAGACACATATGATAACGGCAGCAATTTCACAAAGAGTTTTGGCTGCGTCGTCCTGGGTGCCGATGAATATTTCGTTATGGGTGATAATCGGCCGTATTCTTCAGATTCCCGTTATTATGGAACATTTACGGAAGATCAGATTATCAGTAAAGGTGTTTTTGTGATTTGGCCGTTCAGTGATTTTGGGTTTCGCTAATGACAATACAATGGTTTCCTGGCCATATGGCCAAAGCTCAACGTGAAATCAGCGAACGGCTTAATGCGGTTGATATGGTCATTGAACTGCGTGACTGTCGAATTCCGGAGGCGAGTCGTAATCCGCTGCTGGATAAACTTTGTCTGCAGAAACCGCGGCTGATCATCTTAACAAAGAAAGATAAAGCCGATCCGCTTGAAACCGAGAAATGGCTGAATGCACTTAATAGATCAGGCAAAGCTTTGGCATTTGATTTGAATGAAGACCGTGTCATAACGCCAATCACTCAAGCATGTCTGGAGTTGATGAAAACTAAGCACGATCGTTTGAAGGCTCGTGGCGTTAATCCCCGGGCTGTGCGGGCTTTGGTCATCGGTATTCCGAATGTCGGCAAATCAACTCTGATTAACCGTTTGTCGAAAAGGCGGGTTGCGGATACAGCGAACCGTCCGGGAGTTACCAGAGCATTAAAACTGGTAACGGTGAATCGCGATCTGGAGTTGATTGATACACCAGGTGTCTTATGGCCGAAATTTAATAATGAACTGACCGGAATTTATCTGGCAATTACCGGAGCGATTAAAGATGATATTCTTCCGAATGAACGCTTGGCGGTTTTCGGCATTGAAACTTTGATTCATCGTTATCCGGAGCGTCTTGAGAAGCGCTATGGGGTTATTAACGAAACCGATCCTTATGCCATCATCAGACAAATCGGAATCCGGCGCGGTTTCTTGCTTAATGGTGAAGTTGATCAAAAAAGAACAATCGATACTTTGTTAAAGGAAATGCGTGCCGATGATCTCGGGCGGATTACTTGGGAAGTTTTTCATGAATGACCTTTTGCAATATGAAAATACTTACTGGTCGCGCAATCTGCATGTGATTGGTATTGATGAAGCCGGGCGCGGTCCGCTGGCCGGGCCGTTGGTGGTAGCCGGTGTTGTCTTTCCTGTTGGGTTTCATCATCCGGAAATTAATGATTCGAAACAGTTGTCACCGCAAAAAAGAGCCAGACTTTATGATGAGATCATTGATCAGGCGCTTTTTTTTGAAATAGCGGTTATCAGTCCTTTGGAGATTGACCTGCTGAATATTTATCAGGCGACAAAAATGGCTATGACGGCAATCGCAAAGGATTTACCCGGTGAGGTCGTACTGACGGATGCGATGCCGATTACGACGGCCAAGGAGTGCTTGGCAATCATCAAGGGTGACACAAAGAGCCAATCCATCGCCGCTGCCAGTATTTTGGCTAAAGTAACCAGAGATCGGATTATGGATGAGTATGACCGCGATTATCCGGAGTATCAATTTCAAAAGAACAAAGGTTATCCGACAAAAACGCATGTCGCGGCCCTGCAGGAATTTGGTTATACGCCAATTCATCGGCAGTCATATGAACCGGTCAGGATTAGTAAACGTTTAAAATATTGATTAGGATTTTTTGTAAAACCGATCAATGATTAGATGGTGATAATGTGGAAAGAGAACAGCTTCTGTGTTATGCTTTGCGTGCGCAGGGTGATTACCGGCGAATTTATCAAAATATCAAAGAACAAAAGCCTTACTGTGCGGTTGATTATCATGGCGCTTATCTGACAATCATTGATCCGGAATATCCGGCTGCTTTTTTAAAACTGAAGTATCCGCCATTTGTCCTGTTTTATCACGGCAATCTATGTTTGCTGCAGCGGAAGGCTGTTGCGGTTATCGGTTCGCGAAACGCGTCGGATTACGGCAAAGACATGACGGTAAAATTTGTTAAGGAACTAAGCCGGCGTTATATTATTGTCAGCGGCATGGCTAAAGGCATTGACCGGATTGCTCATGAGACTGCGCTTGAAAATGGCTCGTCAATCGGTGTTTTAGGATGCGGAATCGATTATATTTATCCTTATGAGAATAAAATGCTTTATCAGGCAATGAAAACCGATCAGCTGCTGATCAGCGAATACCCAGCCAATCACAAACCATTTCGACATCATTTCCCGTTTCGGAATCGGCTGATTGCGGCTCTGGGGTCTTCTTTAATCGTTACTGAGGCGCAAATGCATAGCGGAACCATGCTGACGGTTAATGAGGCTTTGGAACTCAGCCATGATGTCTATGCAGTGCCATATCCGCTATCCGAACAGGAAAGCGGTTGTAATTATCTAATCAGACAAGGCGCAAATATGATCACAAATATGGATGATTTGCAAAATATTTAACAGAATGTTTGACAAATCAGTGAAAATTAATTATTAATAGATAGAACAAGAGGTATGAATATGCGAAATCTGGTAATTGTTGAATCTCCGTCAAAATCAAAAACGATTGAGAAATATCTTGGAGACGGCTATGAAGTCGTTTCCAGTAAAGGACATATCCGCGATCTGGCTAAAAAAGGTAAGGGCGCGCTCGGCGTTGATGTCGAAAACGATTTTAAACCGACTTATGTCGTTAATCCGGACAAGAAAGCGATTGTTAAGCAGCTTAAGCAAAAAGCAAAGCAAGCTGATCAGGTTTTCCTGGCTACCGACCCTGACCGTGAAGGAGAAGCAATTTCCTGGCATCTGGCCGAAGAACTGGATTTGGACATCAATGATACCAATCGCGTTATTTTTAATGAGATTACGAAGGATGCAGTTATTAAAGCATTTGAGCATCCCCGAACGGTGGACATGGATTTGGTCCGTTCACAGGAAACTCGGAGAATTCTCGATCGGATTATCGGTTTCAAGCTATCAACTTTATTAAAATCCAAAATTAAAAGCAAATCCGCCGGCCGCGTTCAATCGGTCGCTTTAAAACTGATCTGTGAAAGAGAACGTGAAATTCAAGCATTCGTCAGTGAAGAATATTGGAGTATCCATGCGGATTTTGAAAAAGACGGAATCTCGGTTAATAGCGAACTGGTCAAGATTGACGGTCAGAAAGCCGAAATCAAGACAGCTGAGGAAGCACAGAAAGTTATTGATGACTGTCATGAGGCCTTTATTGTAGACAGTGTTAAGGCGAAAACAACGACACGGCAAGCCAAACTGCCTTTCATTACCTCGACGTTACAGCAGGAGGCATCAACCAAATTGGGCTTTTCCGCTAAGAAAACGATGTCCAATGCCCAACGTTTATATGAAGGCGTGGAAATTGACGGTGAACTGCAAGGTTTGATTACTTATATGCGTACCGATTCGACGCGATTGAGCGAATCATTTATTAAAAGCACTCAAGCAAAGATCATTAATGACTATGGGAAAAGCTATCTTGGAGTTTATAAAACCAAGAACGACAGCAATGCACAGGATGCCCATGAAGCTATCCGTCCGACGAATATCAATCATGATCCGGAGTCGATTAAGCATTATCTGACAACTGATCAGTATCGACTATATAAAATTATCTACTGCCGCGCCCTGGCTTCTCTGATGGCACCTGCTAAATTTGATACGCTTAATGTGATCTTCCGTCAGCAGCAATATGACTTCTCGGCTTCCGGGAGTGTGATGGTCTTTGATGGTTATCTGAAGGTGTACGGCGATTATGAGAGCAACAAGAACGAGATTATGCCGGTTTTTACCCAACAGGAAAGCGTTGCGCCGAAACTTCCGGTCTATGGCAGACAGCATTTCACGGAGCCGCCTCTGCGTTTCAGTGAGGCTCGCTTAATCAAATCACTTGAAGAGTTGGGTATTGGGCGCCCGAGTACCTATGCTTTCATTATTGATACGATCGTCGAACGTAAATATGTTGATCTGACCAAGAGCAGCGAGGGTTCAAAAACCAAAGTTTTTATTCCCACAGAACAAGGTATTTTAACCGATGAAAAGCTTACGGAGTTCTTTAGCAGTATCATCAATGTCAAATATACCGCTGACATGGAAAATGATTTGGATCGGATTGCCGATGGTGTACAGAGCAACATTGAAATTCTAAAAGCTTTCTATGATTGCTTCATGCCGTTGGTAGATCATGCCTATCAGCATATGGAAAAAAGAGAAGCAGAAAAGACCGGTGAAACTTGTCCGGAATGCGGCGGTGATCTGGTGATTCGGATTGGCCGTTTCGGTAAATTTATTTCTTGTTCGAATTTTCCGAAGTGCAAATATACGCGGAAACTGGTTTCGGATCAGCCGAAAGAAGCTCCTGAACCAACGGGTATCATGTGTCCGGAATGCGGCAGTGAATTAGTTAAACGGAAAAGCCGCTATGGGACTTACTTTGTCGGATGCAGTGCTTTTCCGAAGTGCAAATATATCAAACCGGAAGAAAACGGTGCAAAGAAACAGTATGTCCGAAAAGGTAAGAAGAAATGAATCGCGTAACGATTATCGGAGCCGGGTTAGCAGGCTGTGAAGCTGCTTGGCAGCTGATTAGTAAAGGCATTGCGGTTGATTTGATTGAGATGCGGCCGCTTGTTAATTCGCCGGCTCATCAGACAGCTGATTTTGCTGAGCTGGTTTGTTCTAATTCTTTGCGCAGTAATGCGCTGACAAATGGTGTTGGCTTATTAAAAGCCGAGATGCGTAAATTTGATAGTCTGATTATGCGGGTAGCGGATGAATGTGCTTTGCCTTCCGGCAGTGCGTTAGCAGTTGACCGCGAGGTTTTTGCTCGAAAAATAACAGCGATTCTGAAACAGCATCCGTTAGTTAATTTTCTCAATGCAGAGGCCTCGGTACTGCCGGATACACCGGTTATCGTTGCCAGCGGACCGTTGACCAGTCCGCGTTTAGCAGAAGTCATCGCACAGCTTGTACAGAAGGAATTCTTTTACTTCTATGATGCGGTCGCGCCGATCATTATTAAAGACAGCATTGATTTTTCAATTGCTTATTATAAATCGCGTTATGATAAAGGCGGTGACGATTATATCAATTTGCCGATGACGCGTGAAGAGTTTTTTACTTTCTATCAGGCCTTAATTAGCGCGCAGACAACTGAATTGCACGAATTTGATCAAGCTCATTTTTTTGAGGGGTGCATGCCCATTGAAGAAATGGCTAAGCGCGGGATCAAGACCATGCTTTTTGGACCGCTTAAACCGGTCGGGCTGGCCGATGATACACACAAACCTTATGCGGTTGTACAGCTGCGGCAGGATAATGCCATAGCATCGTTGTATAACATTGTTGGGTTTCAGACCCATCTTACTTACAGCGAGCAGCAGCGGGTTTTTCGGCTGATACCAGGCTTGGCACAAGCGGAGTTTGCCCGTTATGGTGTCATGCACCGCAACACGTATTTGAATTCGCCGATCTGTCTGCGTCCGACATATCAATACCGGCAGCGTACAGATTTGTTTTTTGCCGGTCAATTGACCGGCGTGGAGGGTTATGTCGAAAGTGCGGCCAGCGGTTTGCTCGCGGGTATTAACATGACTTTGTATCTAAAAGAACAAGAATTGATGATTTTACCGGATACAACGATGATCGGAGCTATGGCTAACTATATAACACATGCGGACAGCCGGAATTTCCAGCCAATGAATGCTAATTTCGGGATTATGCGATTGTTATCTGCCGGAGATAAAAAAACGCGCAAGGAGGCCTATAGCGAACAATCAGAACAAGTTCTAACGGAGTATCTCAAGCGATGGAAAAATATTTAGATGACTTTGTCAGCTACCTAAAAACGCAAAACAGCGGATCAATGCACACCGTCGACGGTTATCGTCGGGATGTCGCTCAGTTCCTAACTTTCCTGCGGTCGGAAAATATCGACGATCTTCAAATGGTTGACCGGTTGTTAGTTGCTGATTATCTGCGTTATCTGCGCACTGCCGATTCGAAAGAAGAACTTAGCAATCGCTCGGTTTCGCGTAAGCTTTCCGCTCTGCGAACTTTTTATCGTTTTTTAATCGAATTTTATGATCTGAAAGCCAATCCCTTCGAACACATCAAGACGGTGAAGACCTATCGGAAGCTTCCGGAGTTTTTATATTTCGAAGAAATGGAACAGTTGTTGGACTCGGTCGATACTTCACTAAAATTCGGGATGCGTAACAAAGCGATGCTGGAATTAATGTATGCCTGCGGTCTGCGAGTGAGTGAAGTTCGTAATCTACGAATCAATGATGTGGATTATTATAATCAGATTATTCGGATTATCGGCAAAGGGGATAAAGAAAGAGTTGTACCTTTTTATCCGCTGGTCGGCGAATATCTGCAATCATATTTACGGCAGGAACGTCCGCTGCTGGCCGGCACGCAGACAAATAATTATGTTTTCCTTAACAAAGCGGGAAAGCCGCTGACCTCTCGCGGAATCGAGTATGTTCTTAAACAGCAGGCGAAATTATCCGGATTAGCTATGGAGGTACACCCCCATATGATTCGGCATTCGTTCGCAACGCATTTGCTCGATAACGGAGCTGATCTGCGCATGGTTCAGGAACTTCTTGGCCATGAAAATTTATCGACAACCCAAATCTATACGCATGTTACAACCGATCGTCTGAAGAAGACCTATAACAAGGCTCATCCGCGAGCACGGAAGGAACGGCATGAAGAATGAACTGAAACGTTGCCATTGGGTAGAAAACAGTATCGCCTTATATCAGCAATATCATGACGAAGAATGGGGTGTTCCGGTCCGAAATGATCATAAGCTTATTGAAATGCTCATTCTGGAATCTTTTCATACGGGATTGTCCTGGCTGATTATTTTAAAGAAACGCGAAGCTTTCCGTCTTGCCTTTGACGATTATGACTTGGATAAAATTATGGCCTATGATGATCGGAAAGTCAGTGAATTGCTTAGTAATGCTGCAATTGTTCGCAATAAGCTTAAAATTCTGGCAACGATCGGCAATGCTAAAGCTATCCGCTGCATTCAAAGTGCTTATGGCAGTTTTGCGGCTTATCTCTGGAGCTTTACCGATCAGCAGGTAGTTAATATGGTCAACCAACCGCCGGTGACCAGCAATGCACTTTCGGATAGAATAGCAAAGGATTTTAAAAAGAAGGGTATCGGCTTTATGGGAACGACAACCGTCTTTGCTTATTTGCAGGCTGTCGGAATTCTAAATTGTCATGATGCGAATTGTTTTCGGGCCGGGGTGTCTGATTAACGCCTTGTCTGGATATTTTAATTGAAATATCAAGGCTGATATGGTAAACTGTCATAGGCATCTTATGATGCACATCGCACACTATGGATCCAATGTTCCGTGCCCTAAAGGGTTAACATTGAATGGAAGTAGTGGAGGAACAACGGAAGAGAGGTAAATTAATTATGTCAGTTGTCTCGATGAAAAAATTATTGGAGAACGGTGTACACTTTGGTCATCAGACCCGTCGCTGGAATCCGAAAATGAAACCCTACATTTATACCGCCAAGAATGATGTTTATATTATCAATTTAGCTTTGTCACTGGAGAAATTGGACGTTGCCTATGCGGCTATGAAGGATATCGCCGATAAGGGCGGTAAGATCTTGTTTGTCGGAACGAAGAAACAAGCACAGGCGACAGTAATGGAAGAATCTTTACGTTCGGGGTCGTTTTATGTCAACCAGCGTTGGTTAGGCGGAATTTTAACGAACTATCGTACAATCCAAAAACGTATTCGCCGTTTAGTCGAAATTGAAGAGATGGAAACAAGCGGATCCATCAATATTTATCCGAAGAAAGAAATTGCTCAGCTACGTAAAGAAGCTTTGCGTTTAGAGAACTTTCTGGGCGGAATTAAGGAAATGAAGAAACTGCCGGATGCCTTATTTGTTGTTGATCCGATTGAGGACCATATTGCGGTTGCCGAAGCACGTAAATTACATATTCCGGTTTTTGGTATCGTTGATACCAACACCGATCCGGAAGCGGTTGATTATCCGATTCCTGGTAATGATGATGCCGTTAAATCAATTAAACTGATTGTCAGTCTGATGGCGGACGCCATTGTTGAAACAAAGGGCGGTTTATTAACAGCTGCTTATCAGGAAGGTGAGATCACCGATGACATCACGATGAAGGATGTTATTATAAACGTTGTTCAGCAAAATGAAGAAAATGAGAGAAGACGCCGTGCCCGTAATGAAGAAAGACGTGCGCAGCAGACAACACGCCGGCCTTTCCCGCCGCGTCGCCGTGATTTTGATTTCAAACGGGAAACTGATACGGATGACAGTGCTGAGGTTTCGGTAACGTCAGCAGCCGGTTCCGCTGATGATAAAAGACCGGCTAGAAGACCGGTTGTGAAGAAAGTTGAAGAGGCTCCGGCTGAGAAGACGGAGACAACAGCCCCAAAGACTACTGACAAAGTAGCAGAATAGGAGTTAAGACATGGAAATTACAGCTAGTTTAGTAAAAGAATTGCGTGAAAAAACCGGAGCCGGAATGATGGATTGCAAGAAAGCTTTGCAGGAATGCGAGGGTGACATTGCTCGTTCCATTGACTGGCTGCGTGAAAAAGGCATTGCTAAAGCCGCCAAAAAGGCCGGACGTATTGCTGCTGAAGGCTTAACGCGGGTCTTGGTTGATGGCAATCGAGCCGCTTTAGTAGAAATTAATTCAGAGACTGATTTCGTTGCGAAAAATGATTCGTTCATCAAACTGTTGGATGATACGACAAAAGCAATTCTGACGCATAACCCAAAGGATCTGGCCGCAGCGGAAATGGTTTCGCTTGGAACCCAGACGGTCGGTGAAGCTATTATCGCTGCGATTGCGACCATTGGCGAGAAGATCAGCTTAAGGCGATTTGTCGTTGTTGAAAAAGCAGCGGAGGATTGTTTCGGCAGTTATATGCATATGGGCGGAAAAATCAGTGCCTTGGCGATTATCAAGAATAGTCAGGATGGCGAAGTTGCCAAAGATATGGCAATGCAGGTGGCCAGTATGAGTCCGCAATTCATTTCCCAGGCACATATGGACAGCGATTTCATTGAACACGAAAAGGCTATTCAGATGGAAATTCTGAAAAATGATGAATCGTTAGCCGGTAAGCCGGAAAAAGTTTTGGAAGGCATTATTCGCGGACGTCTGAGCAAATCGCTTCAGGACATCAGTCTGATCGATCAAGTTTATTTTAAAGATCAAGATAAAAAGGTCGGACAGTTTTTGAAAGAGCATAACACTGAGGTCGTTGATTTCGTCCGTTATGCGGTTGGCGACGGTTTGGAAAAACGTGAAGAGAATTTCGCTGAAGAAGTATTGAAAACATCATTTTAATTGTTAATAGGACACTATCGGTGTCCTTTTTTGAGAAAGGGGTACACATGTACAAACGCGTCTTGTTAAAACTCAGCGGAGAAGCTTTAAGCGGAAACGGAAAGAATCTTGATCCTGAAAAATTAAGCAGCATTGCGAAACAGATCAAAGAAATTTATGATATGGGCATTGAAATTGCGATTGTTGTCGGCGGTGGTAATTTCATCCGCGGGAAATTTGCTAAGGAAATGGGAATTGATCGGGCTCAGGCGGATTATATGGGCATGCTGGCAACAGTTATCAATGCCATGGCAGTACAAGGAGCCCTTGAGACGATCAACATTCCGGCTCGAGTTCAAACAGCAATTGAAATGAATAAGGTTGCTGAGCCGGTAATCATTCGCCGGGCAATACGGCATCTTGAAAAGAAACGGATTGTCATTTTTGGGGCCGGAACCGGTAGTCCTTATTTCTCAACGGATACTACAGCCGCCCTTCGGGCATCGGAAATTAAAGCCGATGTTATCTTGATGGCTAAAAACGGTGTTGATGGCGTCTACACTGCGGATCCAAAGATTGACCGTAATGCTACAAAATATGATATACTGAATTATATGGATCTGCTGCGTAACAATTTAGCTGTAATGGATGCGACGGCTACCAGCATGTGCATGGAAAATGATATTGATCTGATTGTCTTTGACATGAATCAGAACGGCAATATCAAAAAAGCTGTATTAGGAGATACTTTAGGAACCAAAATTACAAAGGAGTGATTTTATGAGCAATGAGCATTTGAATAATACCCGAGCTAAAATGGATAAAGCTATCATCGCATTTGAGAACGCCTTAAAACAAATCCGAACCGGCCGAGCGACTACCAGCATCCTGGATCCGGTAATGGTTGATTACTATGGTATGCCGACGCCGTTGAATCAAATTGCGGGGATCAGCATTGTTGAAGGTAAGCAGTTGGTTATTAAGCCGTTTGATCCTTCTTCATTAAAAGGTATCGAAAAAGCTATTTTCGAAGCCAATATCAACTTGACTCCCCTGAATGACGGCATCGTTATTCGTTTGAATGTGCCTTCGTTAACCGAAGATGTCCGTAAGGATCTGGTCAAGGTTGTGCATAAAGAAGCCGAAGAGGCGAAGATCAACGTCCGTAATATTCGCCGTGATTTTAATGACGCTGTTAAAAAAGATGAAGAATTAACGGAAGATCTGGAAAAAGATACATTAGATAAAATTCAGAAAGCTACGGATGAATATATTAAAAAGATTGATGATATTACGCAGATCAAAGCAAAAGAGATCATGACTGTATAAAACGTAGCTCACCATGGTGAGCTACTTTACAAAGGATGACAATGAACAAACTAAGACATGTCGCCATCATTATGGATGGCAACGGACGCTGGGCTCAGAAACAACATCAAGAGCGGACCTATGGTCATTATCAGGGTGTTGAGAATGTTCGTAACATCGCCATCAGGGCCAACGATCTGCATATTGAAGTATTGACTCTGTATGCTTTTTCAACAGAAAACTGGAGTCGACCGCTTGAGGAAGTAAACTATCTGATGAAACTGCCGGAAGTTTTTTTCAGCCGTTTCTTAACAGAGTTGATGGAAAAAAACATTCGTATCGCTATGATTGGATTTTGGGATAAAATCCCAGCTGATACGCAAAGAGTTCTCAAGATGGCCATCAGTAAAACGGCCGGTAATACGGGAATGACATTATGCTTTGCGATGAATTACGGCGGTAAACAAGAGATTCTAGAGGCGGTTAATCAATGCCTGCTGGATAATAAAGATCAGTCGCTAACGAAACTTGATGAAGCCGGATTTGACCGTTACCTGCAAAGCGGTGCGTTTCCGGACGTTGATTTGATGATCAGGACAAGCGGTGAATATCGCATATCGAATTTTCTCTTATGGAAGTTGGCCTATGCGGAATTGGCTTTTTTACCTGAAGCCTGGCCGGAGTTTACTCCTGCACGTTTTGCGGAAGTCATCGAAGACTTTTATCATCGCAATCGCCGATTTGGAGGCCTGAAATAATGAAACAGCGTATCATTACCGGATTAGTTTTAATTGTTGGGATAATTCCGCCATTGATCATCGGCGGAATATACTTAAAGTTCTTGATTGCGGTGACAGCCTTAGCCATTGTTTATGAGTTTATTAAAGTTATGAACGATGCAAAAATGTGGCCGCTGATGGCGATTCTGGCAATATATATTTATTTCAATCTGTTCGTATCAACGGCCTGGCTTTCGGAGAGTTCCGCTTTACTGATCATGGTGCTTTATACTATTAATGTTCTAGATGAGCATTTTAACGTTATGAAGATTGCTTATCTTTTTATGTTTGCGGTTTATACCGTGTTAGCTTTAGAAGCTTTCATGAACATTTATAGCATGGGAGTCTATAACATTGTTTTTTTATTGCTGATAACTTATCTAACCGATACTTTTGCGTATTTCGGCGGGATGCTTTTTGGCAAGCATAAACTGAATGAAAGAATTTCACCGAAGAAAACACTGGAGGGTTCAATCTGCGGGTATTTGGGCGGTATGGCTATCGGGTTGACTTTTGGGTTAACTTTTCTGACTTTATCACACAGTCTGATTATCATCAGCAGCCTGCTTATCCCGATTTTATCGCAGATCGGTGATCTGGCTATGAGTTCGGTGAAGCGGTATTTCAGCTGTAAAGACTTCAGCAATCTCTTTCCCGGTCATGGCGGCGTACTGGATCGGATCGATAGTTTGACATTTACGCTTTTAGTGTTTAATATCCTAGTGAGGGTGATTAACTAATGAAAAATATCGCTGTGCTCGGTATTACCGGTTCAATTGGTCAGCAGACCTTAGAAGTTGTGAACGAGCATCCGGATGAACTGCGAATTACGGCTGTGAGTGCCGGATCAAATATTGATTTGCTTAAACAAACCTTAAAACAATGTCAGCCGAAGCTGGTTTGTGTCGCTTCGGCCAGTGTTGCTTATCAGCTGCAGAAGGATTATCGGCATATTCGCTTTGTCAGCGGCGAAAAAGGCTTATTAGAAGTTGCTTCCGATGCGGAAGCCGACTTGATTGTAAACGCATTAGTCGGTGTAATCGGTCTTAAACCAACACTGGCGGCGATTGAAGCCGGTAAGGATATCGGACTAGCAAATAAAGAAACTTTGGTCGTCGGGGGTTCGTTTGTTAAAACGGCTTTAAGAAAATCGAATGGTGTTCTGTATCCGATTGACAGTGAACACTCAGCTATCTTTCAAGCCTTACAAGGCAATAAAGCAGTTGCTGTTCATAAACTGATGATCACGGCTTCCGGCGGAAGTCTACGCAATCGTAAACGTGAGGAGTTGGTTAAGGTAACCAAAGCTGATGCTTTAAAACACCCAAACTGGTCAATGGGAGCGAAAATCACCATCGACAGTGCCACCATGATGAATAAAGGTTTGGAAGTGATTGAAGCACACTGGTTGTTTGATAAGGACTTTGATGATATTGAAGTACTGATGCATCCGGAAAGCGTCATCCATTCCATGGTTGAGTATAATGACGGAGCAATCATTGCACAGCTGGGGTCACCGGATATGCGTATTCCGATTCAATATGCCTTGAGTTATCCCGAGCGCTGGACATCTCGGCAAAGCCGCAAACTAGATTTAGCAGCAATCGGCAGTCTGCATTTTTCACAGCCTGATCTGCAGCGGTATCCGTTGCTGGGGTTGGCCTATCAGATCGGTCGTTTGCAAGGCAATATGCCAGCAGTAATGAATGCGGCTAATGAAGAAGCTGTCAGCTTGTTTCTAAATGACAGGATAACTTTCTTGCAAATTGAAGAACTAGTCATGAAGGCCTGCAGTTCGATTCCGTACGTTCCTGTTATTGAGCTTGCGGATATCGATTACTATGATCGACTGGCTCGCGAGCTAGTACGACAAGAAGGAGACATTAGATGACGATTATCTATTTTATTATTATGTTAGGTGTCATTGTTCTGATTCACGAACTTGGACATTTAATTACAGCTAAATTGTTCGGTGTGTATTGCCACGAGTTTTCATTCGGTTTCGGACCGCGTTTGTTGGCGAAGAAGGGCAAAGAAACAACATATAGTATCAGAGCATTGCCGCTAGGCGGTTTCGTCCGCATGGCTGGTGAGGAAGCCCTGGAAGGGGATGCTGAAGTTCCTCTGAATCGGACGCTGAATGGTATTGCTCCGCTAAAAAGGATTATTATTCTTTTAAGCGGGATATTTATGAATATTATCTTGGCAATTGTTGCGTTCTCGATTCTCTATGGGATCCTCGGATACTATGTTCAATATCCGGCACCGGTCATTGCCGGCGTCACAGCGGATTCCCCGGCATCCGAAGCGGGGTTTATGACTGGTGATGAAATCGTGTCGGTAACTTATTCCGATGGTGTTGTCATTCACCCGGAAACTTTTTATACCATTGTCCAGTATCTGCAGGCCTATTCTGATGAGGCTACTTATTTAGTAAGCCGGAATGGAACAGCGGTTACAATCAAGGCGACGCCGGTTTATGATGCGGAAAATCAACTCTATTATCTTGGACTGACCATGAATGATATTCAGTATTTAGAAGTAACACCGTTTAATGCTCTGTACTACGGAGCGGATTATACCTGGCAGACAACCAAGGATATTTTTAATTCTCTTGGGAATCTGATTCAAGGTCGCGGTTTACAAAATCTTTCCGGTCCGGTCGCTATTTTTCAGATTACAGATGAAACGATAAGCAGTGCCGAAACATTCCAGGAAGGTTTATTCTATTTTCTAAATATTATTGCCGTTTTATCGTTGAATGTCGGCATATTTAATCTCTTGCCGGTACCGATGCTGGATGGCGGACGCGTAGTTCTGACCAGCATTGAATTAATAACGAAAAAACCAATCAGTAAGAAGATCGAATATGCACTGATTAATGCCAGTGCAGTCCTGATTATGTTGCTGTTTGTCCTGATCATGTGGAATGATATCAGTAAGCTATTTAGCTAAGGAGCCCAAATGAAAGTACTTGTAACCGGTGGAACCGGCTTTATCGGAAGTCATACCTGTGTCGAACTGATTAATGCTCATCATGAGGTGGTGATAATTGATAATCTCAGCAATTCCAGCCGTGAAGTGTTAAATCGAATTGCCAAGATTACCGGAAGTCTTCCTAAATTTTATCAGGATGATATTCTTGATAAAGATGCTTTACAGAATATCTTTGCCGAAAATAGGATTGATGCGGTTATCCACTTTGCCGGATTAAAGGCTGTTGGCGAATCGGTGGAAAAACCTTTGCTGTATTACCACAATAATGTGGCAGGAACTTTAAATCTCTTAGAAGTTATGCAAGCGCACAATGTAAAAAAGATTGTTTTCAGTTCGAGTGCTACGGTTTACGGTGATCCGCTGGAAGTGCCGATCAAGGAAACCAGTGCCTTGCATCCGACCAATCCTTATGGTTTTACGAAAATGATGATAGAGGATATTCTGCGGGATTTAGCAGCATCAGACAAGCAATGGCAGATTGTCCTGCTGCGCTATTTTAATCCGATTGGCGCGCATGCCAGCGGACTGATCGGAGAAACACCGAATGGTATCCCAAACAATCTGCTGCCGTATATTGCTCAGGTAGCAACCGGCAAACGCGAAAAGCTGAGAGTATGGGGCAATGATTATCCGACGATTGATGGAACCGGTGTCCGGGACTACATCCATGTTGTGGATTTGGCTATCGGCCATCTGAAAGCTTTGAAATATGTTGAAAACAATCCGGGAGTCGCAGATTTCAATCTGGGCCGCGGAATCGGTTATTCCGTACTGCAAGTCCGCGAAGCTTTTGAAAAATCTACCGGGAAACATGTACCATATGAGATTATGAGCCGCCGTCCGGGCGATATTGCAAGCTGCTATGCGGATACAAATAAAGCATTGCAGGTACTAGGATTTAAGGCGGAACGCGATATTAATGAAATGTGTACAGATCTTTGGCGGTTTTACCAGAACAATCCTAATGGAATCAGCGATTAAGAGACATGGACCTTCGATCGGTCCATGTTTTTTATGCAATAGCAGCTGTCATGGCTGTACAACAAATTTTAATGTATATACAATGATAAATTGATGTGAAATCTATGTTATAATCCTATGGTAGGTTAGAATCTGAGCTGACAATGATTATTAATGATCAAAACCATGGTTATTCGGAATGTGATGCCGAACGGCAGGAAAGTGGGTTTTGCTTTCTGGGCAGGTAAAACAAACAGAGATAAGGCAATGATCTTTCAAAAATCGTACAGATTTTTATTAGGCTTTAAACAATAAACGAATTTCCGGATGATTCTATGATCTAGCAGGGGGAGGACTATGAACACAAAAAGCGATCAGTTGTATTTGTATTCCAGTGAGAAGATAAGTAAAGCGATCCTGATTTTAGCGGTTCCCTCTGTTTTATCTTCACTGATAAATTTGATTTACAATTTGATTAACTCAATATTTGTCGGATTATTGAAAAATACCGCAATGATTGCGGCAATCACAGTTTCCTCGCCGCTGACAACAATGATTTATGCATTTGGCAGTGCTTTAGGAGTTGGGGCGAGCAGTTATCTAAGCCGTCAGCTCGGGGCGCAGGAGTTAGAAAGCTCTAAGGAAACAGTTAAAACCGCGATTACTTCAGGTATTTTGATTTCAGTCTTAATCATTATTTTCAGTCTTTTTGGCTTAAAACCGATTCTAAGTCTTTTAACTGATGATCCGGAAGTTTTAGCTTTTGCACACACGTACTCTTTTATTATTTTTATGAGTTCCATCGCGATCAATTTGAAACAGATTATTATTAATCTGCTGAAAACAGAAGCGGACATTTTATTCCCGATGTATGTTCTGTTAGCCAGTGTAGTCTTAAATATCCTGATAGCTCCTTTTCTGATGTTTGATTGGGGGCTGAATTTGGGAATTGCCGGTGCAGCCTTATCGACTGTAATTGCCGACTTTCTTTCTTTAGGTGCCCTAATTTGGCGACTATGCTGTCAGTCGAAATATGTGCGTTGGCGGTTTGGCAGCTTTGGTATTAATCGGCAGTCATTAAAGGAAATTGTTAATGTCGGTTCGGCGGTATTTGTCCGCAACTCATTGCCGAGTTTATCAACCGCTATTTTTGCAAGCTCCGCCGGTATGTTCGGAACGGCTTTTGTGGCTGGGGTCGGAATTGGAAAGCGTGCATCGCAATTTGCATTGTTTGCGATTCAAGGAATGGGAAATGGCTTTTTACCCTTTGCGGCTTATAATTTCGGCGCTAAAAATAAAGAACGGCTGAGATCTTCAATTCTGATGTTAATCAGCGGACTGACAGTTTACGCAGCCGTGATGTCCGTACTTTTTCATTTTTATGCCATGGAAATCTGTACGATGTATACCTCGGATCCGCAGGTTATTTATTACGGCAGTTTTATGTTGCGTTATTATAACATCTCCTTGATTAACCAAGGAGCTTATAATGTGCTTTTAGTTATGCTGCAAGCCTTCGGACGCAATCGAGATTCGATGATGGTATCACTGGCTCGCGGAGCTTTCTTCTATATTCCGATTGTGTATATCCTTCCGCGTCTTTACGGTGAAATCGGCATTTATTTAGCTCAGCCGCTTGCTGATTGGCTTACGGTGTTTACGATTCTCTTTATCAGCCGCAATATTATCAAAGAATTATTATGGAAAACGAAAAAGGCGCAATAAGCGCCTTTATTCCTTTTTCGTAACAGTAACATCATCAATTTCCACTTGCGTATTATTCCAAGTTCGAACGCCGACATAGCCGGCTGCATAAGAACTATCGCTAAAACTTAGGACGGTGACTCCGTCAACGGTAATCGTATGCTGACTGACAGTTACCGTTATTTGAATATCATGCGATGCATGAATATCAAAGTCGGACCCCATTACACTTTTCATACTGACGGATTGAAAGGCCTGTTTTTCCGTTCCGTTAACAACCTTGCGAACCGTAAAAACGTTTCCGCCTCCGGGATCAAACTGAAAACAATAACCGGTAATCTTTTCACTATTAGTGACTCGGTAATAAATACCGTAGCCGCTTTGACTGGAGGTCCCAGACAAATAGACGCCGCTGACACTGATTGTATAATCCGAGCCGTTGGTGCTGTCGAAAATCGCTCGGCTTTCACCCTTGACGGTGTGAGTCAGTTTACCATTAACGATTGTCCAGCCGTTTATAAGTGATGTAATACCGCTGCTGCTGTCAAAGGAACTGGTATAAATAATATTGTCGTTGGATAAATACCACAAGCCGGCTTCATTATTAAAAAGGAAAACGATATCTTTTTGTTTAGGAACAAAGATGCTGCTGAGCAGTCCGGCATTGATTAAAATGTTCATTTTATCAGTAACAGAACTTGATGGACTAAAGACGGTGGAAGTGCTGGCTTGCTGACTGATGGCGTACAGTTCAGTGATTTCGTTCAGTGTTCTTAAATTCGCTTGATCAACCGACTTATTTGTTTCATCGAGATAGCGATTAACAGCTATTACAGAAATAGCCATGAGGATCAGCATCACAGCGATTACAATAATCATCTCAATCAGGGTAAAGCCCTTTTTTTTCTGAAAAGAACCTTTAATTACTTTCAACATCACGGCTTATCCTCCGACTTATTTCGGCATTATCTTAGCATAAGAACTGCTTTTTGACAAACTGCGGCTGATCAAACCGTTTTCATTGCTTTGTAAACTCCAAACGTTGACGAACAGAACAGAAAGGTCTATTATAAGAGTACATAAAAGATCAAGAATAGGTACGATAATGATAGAAATCGAAAACTTTCGTCTTTATTCAGCCAATGAGCTGAATCGTCTGGGCTACAGCAGTAACAGTCTTACTGATCTGACCCGTCAGAAGGCTATCACACGTTTGCAACGTGGTTTTTACATTATCGATGATGAGTTTGATGAACTGGAACTGATTATTCAGTTGTTTCCGGAAAGTATCTTATGTCTGAACAGCGCTCTGTACTATTACGGTTATTTACAGACCAAACCCCGCGAGTATGCGGTGGCGGTTGATAAAAGTCATAATCGTAATAAATACCGTCATAATTCGTTGCCGCTTAAAGCTTATTTCCGTGATGATAAGTATATCCGTCTCGGATTGCATCAAAGCAGTTATCGCGGAAGAACAATTAATATTTATGATCGTGAACGAACCATATGTGATTGTATCAGACGGAAGAATTTACTTGATCATCAGACTTATCAAGCGGCAATTAAAGGATATGTCGGCGACACGGCCAAAGATATCAATCGATTATTAACTTATGCCAGTATTTTGAAAATTCAAAAAAAAGTAGAATTGATTATGGAAGCATGGCTGTAAGAGGTGCAATCAAAGGTGAAAATTGGTATGATAAAAATAGGTGATCAAATTGAAGGATAAAAAAACATTAGCGATATCGATTATCGTCATCGTTCTGGTTTTAGCAGTCATATTCACATTTGGCTATAAATTGATTCGGGAGTGGAGCAATTCGAATAAAGGTGATGTGATCAGTCAAGTACCGAATACATCACAGAATGAGGAACCGGATATTACTGTTGATTGGACGCTTGATGATTATGTGGTTTATGATGTTGAAGAAATTAGTTTTAAATTCGCTTTAGTTAAAGTAAATATATCGAGTAACGTTGCTCTTGCGCTTGATCTTGCGGACTTGACGACGGATGAATCCATCAGTCTTGGTTCTGTTGATCAGTATTTGAATGAACTGGCCGGTGACGGTATTTATCTGCAGAAACTTGGCGCTGACTTTGAGCTGACAAGTTCCGAGACAGCAGCAAGCTTTACCTTGTTTGTTCCGCTGATCAACCGTGAGGCAACCAGTGTTCAGCTGGCAGCACCATTTTCATCAGAAGTGCTGACTGTTGATTTGACAAAGAACAATACCGGTACGAAGGAAGCTCTCGGTTATGAGGAAGATGAAGTAATATCTGATGAGGAAACTTATCAGGTTGTTGTCAGCTCCGCTCTCGATATCACCGGTGAAACGTTATACCAGAACGGTGAAGCAACCACTTATCCAGCTACTGCACAGCTGACGGCCTTCAAACTGAAGATAACATCCCTGGATGGATCGGAAGTTAAGATTGAAGAGGCTCAATACGTTACTGCTGAAACAGGTGATACTTTTTTAGCGTTGGATTCCAGTTACGGTAAGACGGAGAAACGCTCGAATGTCATCAATGTCGGTGTGACAAACACCGGTGAGGGTTGGTTGTTTTTTATGACGCTCGATCCTGATCAGACTCATATGAGTTATGTCGGTCAGTTAAAAATCAAGATCAATAGTGAGTGGTCAACCATTGATGTCAATTTATAGAGGTAATCAATGATACTATCGAAACCCATAAAAATGATGCTAAAAGTAATGATCTGTCTGAGCATGCTTTTCGTCATGTTGCCAAATACGCTTATCAAAATTGAAGCCGCGGGTGATTACATCGTCAGTGATATATCTGCCAGCGGAACGATTACGCAGGTCGGTACTTACAGCAGTTTCGAAGAGGCTAAGGCTGCGATGGTTAATTACAGTAACGGAATTGTGACCCATGCGGCATCATACAGCCCATCTAAGATTATTGCGATGACGCGCGGTGTGGCGGTTTCCTACAGTTTCCGTGAAGGTTCTTCAACCGACGGAATGTATCGGACAATGACGATTACGCAGTATGAGGGCTCTGTTACTAATCAAAAGGAAACCTATACTGCCAGTCACTACGATATGCAGTATCTGGGAACGACGTCTTATAATGCTTCAACCGGTAACGGCCGGGTTCATGTTGTGATTTCGGGTTTTAACGGATACTGTAATCTTAAGCAGGTTGACTTGGTTCCGATGGTCTATCTGGAAAATAATCTTTCATTCTCGTTGGGCGGATCGACTTATGTCAGTGATTATGAACAATCATTTACTTTAAATAATCTTAAGCAAACGCAATTTACCGTCAGCGGTAATGAACTGGTCTTTCAGACCTGGAGTTTTTACTCCATGACCTCGCGGAATAATACGGCGATTGGCATTAAGGCGGATTGGATGGTGGACGGTGCGGTTTATTATAGTTACGATTTCAACAATTTTTACACGGATCGTAATTGTACGAATTTAGCCGGAACATATTATAATTACTATCAATATCTTCCGCTGCGCAGCAAGACGAATGTAACCGCCGCTCAGCTTAATACCTACTTAGCGACTAAAAAAAGCAGCGGTACAATGCTCAATAACGCCCAGTATTTTATCTCGGCGCAGAATACATACGGGACAAATGCATTATTGCTTTATGCAATCGCTTGTCAGGAATCGGCTTACGGGACGAGTTATTATGCAGTGAATCGCAACAATCTATTCGGTATCAATGCGGTAGACAGCGATCCTTCGCAGGCCACATACTTCACCAGTGTTGAAGCTTGCATTAATGATATGAGCGGTTGGTTTTTACGAAAATACATGGATATTACTGATACGCGCTTTTTCGGTACGCATTTGGGGAGTAAGGAAAGCGGTTTTAATGTTAAATACGCCAGTGATCCCTACTGGGGAGTACAGATAGCAGCAATTGCTTACAGTATTGATAAATCAGCTGGACTAGTTGATTATAACTATTACACCATAGGTGTTGTTAATGAGTATAATGTGGCGGTTAAAGCCCAGGCCAGCAGTTCGGCGGCAACATGGTATTCAACGGCTTACGGCGCAACCTATCAGCAGGATTTCACGGTGATCGTCAATCGTTTAGTTAACGGCTTTTATGAGTTGCCAACCTGTAATCCAATCAGCAGCGGGTCCATTGTGACAACGAATTCAGTTCGCGAAACTTATGATTTTCTGACCAGTATCGGCTATATCGAATCATCAAAGATTACGGTTTTATCGAACAGCCGTTATAATGCTTCAGCTTTGCCAAATCCGATTACTTCGGTTCTCTATCCGGAATTCATCACGGACGGCAATGTTCTCAGCCTAAGTGCTTTCACTTATGATTCCGGCGGATTGGATATCAGCGGTTACGCCTTTAATAAAGGACTTGGAGCTAAGAGTCTGACAAGCGTCAGTCATGCGCTGGTTTTTATCAATACGGTAACGGCAGCTGAAACCGTCATTACACTGACCGACGGGTCGCTCGATACGGCAATTAATTCGCTTTACAGTATAAAAGATCTTTCTTTCAGTGGTTCTACTTTCACAGGTAGCGACTTAAGTTTACAGTCTTTGGCGGTTGGTAAATATAAAGTCGTTTTAAGAGTAACTTATGCCGGTTATTTATCACCAATCGATATGAGTATTAATCTTACGGAAGTACCGGATATCAGTGCTGTATCCGACAGTATGGTCTTTAGTAAAGAAGATAATGACTTGTATCTGGCTGTTGGACTGGTTCTGAATAAATATCAGATGACGATTGAAAAGGGTTCTGAAGAACAATTGGAAGTATCTGTCAATACCAGCGGTGATGCAGTAACCTGGACTAGCAGTGATGAAACAATTGCGACAGTCGACGCCACCGGGAAGGTAACGGCGGTCGGCGCCGGAACGGCAAAAATAACAGCTTCAGCCGGTAACTATAGTGTAGCCTGCGATGTGACGGTTCAAGTGTCTTTAACCGGCATCACGTTGAATAAAAATATGATTGCAATGGAAAAGAACAGTGATGAAACGCTTACGGTTGATTATGCACCGGCTGATACAACGGCTGAAAAAACGCCGGTTTGGAGCAGCAGCGATGAGAATGTTGCGACTGTTGACAGTACCGGTAAAGTTCATGCGGTCAGTGCCGGAACGGCGGTAATTACGGCGACGGTCGGATCCTTCAGCGCCGAGTGCGAAGTTACAGTTGTAATCTCGCTGTCGGGCATTCAGCTGAATCAAACAGCACTGAATATGGAGAAGGGAAGCGAAGAAACTTTGTCAGTCAGCTATTCTCCAACCGATACAACAGCTGATCGAACGGTGGTGTTCACCAGCAGTAACGATAGTGTCGCAACGGTTGATCCTTATGGCAAGATCACGGCCGTCGGTATTGGTAATGCGGTTATAACGGCTAGGGCAGGCGAATTAAGTGCGGAATGCAATGTGACAGTTGTTATTAGCATCACTTCGATAAATTTAAACAAGACCGCGGCGACGATTGAAAAAGCGGCAACAGAAATTCTAACCGTCACAATAAGTCCCTCGGATACAACCGAAGATAAAACAGTCATCTGGACAAGCAGCAATAACGATGTTGCGACCGTTGATGACACAGGCAAGATTACAGCTGTCAGTGGCGGATATGCGACAATAACCGCTTCCGTTAATGGACATTCCGCCAGTTGTGAAGTTTTTGTACCGGTTGCGCTTGTCTCTATTGTCATTGATGACAGCGAAACAGCGGTGGAAATGGGTGACACCTTAACTTTGAACGTCAATTTTAATCCGATTGATACCACGGATGATAAAACCGTGGATTGGTCAAGCAGCGATGATGCTGTACTGACAATTGACAGCTCCGGTAAAATTACGCCGGTCAGTGAAGGAACAGCCGTTGTGACAGCTGCTGTCGGAAGCTTCACTGCTACGTTGGAAATAACGGTTACGAAAAATATGAACGAATGGCTGACGGAATTATCATGTGCGTCAGTCATGTACGGTAACGAGGTAACGCCGCTTGCCGATGCTGAAATGGGTGAAGTTGTTTTTGAGTATAAACTTCAAAATGCTGAAGACAGTACCTATACCACGGTTAAACCGACAGCGGTCGGATCGTACACGGTACGAGCAACGGTTGAAGAAACTGCGGACTATAACGGATTATCAGATACGAGGGATTTTGATATTATCGTCGTTGAGATTCTGAAAAAGACCTTAATGCTTGAGGGAGCAATTTCAATTGCTTACTTAACAGATGTCCAACATATGGACAATGTTGTGCAGTACGGCGTACTGTTTTGGAATACAGCGGCTGATGAGTATCTTTATAACACACAGACGGATATTGATACCGCAGGTGACGAAACTACTTATGATGGCAAGACGGCATATCTATTCAAGTATGGCAATATAGCGGCAAAAGAAATGAATGATACGGTTCGGTGCCGGACTTTCGCACAGATGCAAGATGGCAGCTATGTTTACGGACCGGTAATTGAATACAGCGTTGTCACTTATGCGATGAATAAAATCAATGACAGCACGGTCGGTTCTAAATTGAAGACGCTACTGATCAGAATGCTGAATTACGGAGCAGCAGCTCAGGTTTATTTTAATTATCGGACGGACGCTTTAGCGAACAACCAATTAAGCAGCAGTCAGAAAAGCATTAGTTCCGTAAGTCTGACCAGCGCCTCAGCGGTATTAACCGACGATTTAACTAAGCAGACCGATTACAGCATCGCAAAAAAGACTTTAATTTTGGAAGGTGCGATATCAATCAGCTACCTTGTCACTAAACCGGAAATTCTAAGTACAGATATTGAGGAATTCGGACAGCTTTTCTGGACGCAGACGGAGTATAATGAGGCTTCTGTTCATGATTATGATCATGCCGGCAGCCGAACGATTACTAAATCGGAGACGACGCTTGGCAGCACCGCTTACTATACAATGTCATTAAACAACATCGCAGCGAAAATGATGCGCGATCGTTACTATACGCGCGTATATGTAAAATACACAGATGGAAGTTATGCTTACAGCGATATTATCACTTATAGTATCAGCGATTATGCCGCCAGTATTCTGAAGTCCACATCTTCATCCAATATGCGGAATCTGCTTAATGCAATGATTAGTTACGGCGATGCCGCTAAGACATATTTTGGTTATTAACGGAGGTTAAAATGAAAAAAAATAAAATACTGACAATTTTAACATTGATATTACTGGTCCTGGTGACTTTTTCCCTTGGCGTATTATTAACACTGAAGGTTTTTCTGAAAGATCAGGTTTCAACCGCTGAAACAGTTAGCATTTATACGGATATTGCAGTCGGCAGTCTTGATGAAAGAGCAGTAGATAAGGCAATTGATTTAGGATTTCTTGATGCTGCTTATACGAATAATGGGTTAGCTTTTCGCCCCGATCAAGCCTTGAGCAAAGCGGAAATGCTAGCCGGATTGACAAAAGTATTCGGTGCTGATGCCTTAGCGGATATCAGCACGGTTACGGATGTATCAAGCAATACGCAGTATTACACAGCGGCGAGTTTGGCTGTACAAATGAATATCATCAAACTCAGCGAACAGCTGAATCTTAATCAGAGTGTTACAGCTGAAGAATTCTGTCAGGCAATCGCCGTAACTTTTGGCTTGTCCTATAAAGATATTGCTTCGGCTGATGGCTATACTATCAATAATGAGAGTGATAGGCCCTATATTGCGGCAATGGCGGAAAGAGGTTATATCTCAAGTACCGGCTTTAATGCGGATGCGACTGTAACCAGACTTGATTATGCCTATTTTATCGCAAATACGATTGCATTGGATATTGATAGCAGCGGAGAATATGATTATAACAAGATTAACGGAACTGTACTGATAAAGGCGTCGGATGTTATACTTAATGTGCAGGAAATTACTGGTGATATTGTTATATGTGATAGTGTTAAGGATGGCAATGTTACTTTGGCGATAGATAAGGTTTATGGAAATATCGTCTTGCGCGGCGGCGGTGAAAATACCGTAACGGTTCGTGATTATTCGGGGACCAGCAATACGAGTATTGATGATTTTACAACCGTCAACAGTACATTGATCAGCGGTAATGAGGCAGCTGATCATAATTCAATCATTAATTCCTTTATGACAGCGCTCGATGGAGCGGCAGCATCAACTTTGCGCTTTGTTGTAATCAAGACAACATCAACAAATCCAATCAGACTTTTAAATGACAGCGAACGTGCTTTTGATGAAGTTATTCTCTTAGCCGGTAGTTTATACTTGACTTCATCAGCGACCGGATCAACAGAAATCGGTATCGTAAATCAAGCTTTAGGAACCTATCTTGATTTAGCAAGCGGACATACCGTCGGTGTCTTTGTGGTGAATTCAGCGATTATTAGTTTACCGAACGTGCATAGTGAAACCTCTACAATCAATAATAATGGTACTATAACCTCATTGTCAGCCGGAAACGGCGTCAGTGTCATATACGGAGGTGAAGGGGTCTTGAGTTTCAGCGAAGCCTTTGGAACCGGTAATATTGTTTCTGCAGATGGTACGGTCATGACAGAGTCAGCGGAGACGATCGCTGATCGGGAAAACGCCGCAAAAATCTTGGCAGCGAAAATCGCCGCAGCCAAAAAAGCAGCGGCTGAAAAAGCCGCCGCCAGCAGCGGAAGTACATCGTCCGGAGAAAGCTCCGGCGGCAGCTCCAGCGGAGGATCTTCTGAAACACCGCCGGCGGAAGATGATACTTGTGACAGCACAGATAATACATTGTGTGAATGGTCTGATTAATTATCAGCATTTGTCTTAATTTGAATATGCACTGAATATTTAAAAGGATTGTCCATTGGACAATCCTGTATTTATATTGCGGACAAACAATATTTTATCGCCATATTCTCGTCCATAACAACCGGCATGCGATCATGAATGATCCGCATTTGTTCATTAGCCTCTTTGGTCAGAATGCAATAATAATATTTATTGTCAATAATGCGGTAGATGCCGGCCAGGTAAATCAGTTCAGCTTGCGGATCTTTGATGAAATGCCGATGCTTTTCCTGATCCCACTCATAGAAACCGGTACAGGCAATCACACAGCGATTCCGAAGATAATCATCTTTAAAATACTGACTGTCACGAATATGCTCGGTACGAGCATTAATAATGATATTCTTACTGTTCCATTTTGGATAACCCCAATTCATCAAAACAGGAACCAGCCGCTCCTGATAAATCATGACAACGCTGCAGGCACTGGGATAAATTTCATCCCATGATACTAATTCCAGAACAGCCTGTTCATATTTCTGCTTGGTTTCATCAATAATCTCCTGCAGTTTATGGCTGTTATGATCGTTAAATAAGTATCTTCCGCACATTTTATCTCCCTTCGATAAACCACTTGTTCTCTTCCAGAAAAAGATATCTTTCCTGGTTGCTGATCATACAGGTATATCTGATGCCGCAGCCGCCGGCTTTTAACGAAGCGGCTCTGGTGACATTCTTTATTTTATCAATCGCATATTTCTGACCGTTCTCCCAAATAATGAATAATGGTTTGATTGTTCCGCTTTTATAATGTACGGTAACAACATCAACATAAATCTTGCTGTTCATATTATACTCCTAGTAATAGCTGACTGGAAAGATGACATGATCATCTTTAGGATTAAAAGTGCTCAAGACAGGATCGGTCAGAAGAATCCCTCTTTTGATTTTGCTGAAACCATAGCGCTTTCGGATTAAATCCACGGTCAGATCGAGTTTATGTTCTTTTTCTTGCATTTCATTGTCAATGAAAAGCGATAATTGGCGGTTTGATTGTCCGTGGCTTAATTCGGTAGCGCTGACGCCGATGCTTCTAAGAGGAAAAACATTTCTGGTATTGGCGCTAAATAAACCGATGGCGGTTTCAGCAATTTCTTTATCACAATCAGTGTCGATATTCAGTTTATGCTGCCGCGTGAATCCATTTAAGGCCGTATCACGAACGCTTATGCTGATTGTACGAGCTTTGAGCCCTTGTTCTCGTAAACGTGCTCCTACGCTTTCTGATAGAACATAGGCAACCACTTTGACATCTTCCATATCAATTAAATCCCGTGGAGTGGTTGTACTGTTGCCAATAGATTTAACCCCGCAGTCCGCTCCGTAGCGGCTGACCGGACTGCTTTCCAAACCATTAGCGAAAAGCCATAAATATTCGCCCTGTTTACCAAGGTGCTGTTTAAGAAATTTCAGATCGGCTTCGGCAATATCGCCGATCGTATTGATTTTCAGAACGGCCAATTTCTGGCTGGTTGACTTACCGACATAAAGCAGTTCAGATGCCGGAAGGGGAAAAATAACTTCTTTCATGTTTTCTTTCGAGATGATAGTAGTGGCATCCGGCTTTTTCAGATCCGAACCGAGTTTAGCAAATATTTTATTGAAACTGACTCCTATCGAGGCGGTTATCCCAATCTCTTCCCGGATTCGTTGCCGGATTGTATCGGCAATCACTTCGCCGCTTCCCAGTAATTTTGCCGAATGCGTGACATCAATCCAGGCTTCATCAATGCCGAAAGGTTCAATCAGGTCGCTGTAATCGGCTAAGATTGCTCTGACCATCGCTGAAAAACGCAGATAAGTATCAAAATGCGGCTTGATGATGATCAGCTCAGGGCATTTGATCCGCGCTTGCCAGAGTGCTTCGCCGGTTTGAATCTTATACTTTTTGGCGGCTTGGTTCTTAGCTAAAATGATGCCGTGTCTTTTATCAACATCACCGCCGACGGCAACCGGACGATTGCGAATTTCCGGATGATGAAGACATTCCACCGATGCATAAAAGCCATTAAGATCACAATGCAAGATAACTCTTTCCATAACTTTATCACCCATCTCTATTTTACTTGAATAACATTCATGTTACAAGCCCCAACTTGAAAGAGAATAAAGTTATGATTGTAACTCATAAACAGTCATGTTATGATAAATAGGGTGATAATATGTTCAGAAAGAATATGCGTTATCTGCGCCGACATAACGGACTTTCGCAGCAGGATTTGGCTGATTCCTTTGGTTATAAATCATTTACGACGATTCAAAAATGGGAAGACGGAACTTCGGTTCCTCCTTATGATATCCTGGAAAAGCTGGCCAAGCGCTACGGCGTTGCCATCAGTGATTTCATGCACAAGGATCTGACAAAATCCAAGGTAAAGGTTCCGGTTCTAGGCGTTGTCCGCGGCGGATTACCGATAACGGCTGAACAGAATGTCATTGATTATGAAGAAATTGACAGTGATGAATATGCCGGAGATGATTACTTCTATCTGGAAGTAATCGGTGATTCTATGCGTGACGCCCGAATTCTGCCAGGTGACCGAATTTATGTTCACAAGCAGAATTATCTGGATAATAATGATATCGGAGTTGTCATGATTGATAATGAGGCAACCGTTAAGTATGTCATATTTAAAGCTGATAAAATGATCTTGAAACCGGCAAATCCGGATTATCAGCCAATTGAAATTGACAACGAAATGCTGAACAGCAAACAGGTTAAAATCTTGGGGAAGGTCATTCACAACAAAATATCCTACTAAAAAGCGGCAATCGCCGCTTTGTTTTTATTCTTGAACCGGAATCATGATTTTTACCTGACAGACATCCTTTTTTTCATCCCATATCTTGTACTGTTCAATCGTAGGCAGATCCAACTGCCGGTAAGTGCTTTGCGGCATGAACTCTCCGTAAATCCTTTTCCATGTCTGCGGCAGGATACCTGCGGTGATTGAACCTTCAGCCGTAAAAATCAGCCAAGTTTCATCAGAATAATGATAGCAGTCAAATCCCGGTAGAATTTTGGGATATTCAACACCGCACATATAGTCATTATTTCCGGCTTGATCAAAACCGAAACAGAGCCCGAGATCACACATATGACCGCAGATTTTTGCTAATTGATCAGCCGTTCCGTCCCTTTTCACCAATTCCCAAGTGCCGCCGCCGTGCGGTGTTGTACGGCGGATGCCGATAATATTAAAAGCTTTCTTCTTGATAACTTGATAATTCATTTCTTCAGCTCCGGTAATGCTGAAAGTGAATTTTAATTTTGAATAGAATTTCAGTTCGGCGCTAGTCTTGCGTGCCATCTGCGGTGTTACGCCATGTAATTTTTTAAATGCAACTGTAAAGGCATCGGCTGAATCATAGCCATATTTAAGAGCGATAGCTAAAACTGAGTCCGTTGTATTGCGCAGATCATATGCGGCGCATGATAATTTGCGGCGTCTTATATATTCAGAAAGCTGAAGCCCGGTTATCGGTGCGAAAGCCCGCTGAAAAACCGAAAAAGGACTTGCTAGAATTTGACTGATCTTTTCCGGATCGGGACCTTGCGTTAAACTTGTCTCTAAATATTCCATGACTTGATTCATTCTGTCTACCCATTCCATCATTACCTCTCCTTTCGCTGATAAGATAACATGAAAAAGCAGCAACTGCCCAATTTACAGCGTACCGAATATAACGGCTGAAAGACTGCTGATTGACTATAATATAGCACTTTTTGGTCATATTAATAGAAATAGGGTGGAATTTGTTAAAAAAACTTTATTTGTGAAAAAATGATGTTGATTTCAAATGTGAAATAACATACAATTCAGTTAGGTATGCTTGGGAGGGAAAAATATGGATATTTCCGACAAAGCCGAGAGAAGACACGAGAAAATTAAAGAACTACTATTGAAAAACAATATCTACCTTATCGAAGACTTCTGCCGTGACTTGGATGTTTCTGAAGCCACGATCCGCAATGATTTAACTTATTTAGAAAAGCAGGGGAGACTTAGGAGAATTACCAGCGGGGCGGTTGCGACACTGGGTACGATGTACGACAGTGTTTATGCTCGAAGAAGTTCGCTGTGTGTTGGGGAAAAGAAAAAAATCGCCAAATATGTTACCGAGAATTACATCAAGGATGGAATGACGATAACATTGGATTCCGGCAGTACCTGTCGGATGATCGCTGAAGAAATCATTGATCGGAAAATTAAATGTTCGGTCGTTACCAATTCACTTTCAGCCTTGAATGTACTTACTAAATCAAGGGATGTTGCTGTGTATCTGGCTGGCGGTCGTTACAACCAGCAAAATGATAGTTTCCATGATGAACAGACGGTAGCCTGTCTGGCCAATTTCCACAGCGAAGTGTTCTTTTTATCACCTGACGGAATCGATACCACATCGATAACAACTGATTACAATACGGAAAACTTCGTGAAGAATGAAATGATTAAGAATGCGGATAAGGTTTTTGCAATAGCTGATTATACGAAAATTGGCAAGCGCTGCCTCAAGAAAATTTGTGATATCGAGCAGATTGCTAAGATTATCACCGATGATAAAACTCCGCGCGAACAACTGAGGGCTTTCAAAGAGACAGGCATTGTAATTGAAGTAGCAAAATGAGTTTAAAAATCCTTGTTATGACAACAAGGATTTTTATTTGGTTTTAAAATATGAGGGCAATTGTTTAAATACTACGCTAATTCAGACTTATTAGGCAAAGTTTAAGATCAATAAACGAAACTCCTTATCAGCAGCTGTTTTTTATTAAGTTAGCAGTAGACTGCTATGTTATAGCATTTATCTGGTTTTGAATACCGTCGGTCATGAAATCAAGCATGTTTATTAATATCAGAAAGAAATACTGTATGTAAAATTGGAAAATTGTATCAATTTTCTGAAGCATTGCTTATGCCGATGTTTTATAAAGTTTCTGTTGATCAGAAGAAATTTCAGGAATACGATGACCGGTAGATTGTCTATGACAGCTTTTTCTTGCAGTTATGCGAGGCTAATAGCTGTTGTTATCCCGGATAGGTTGATAATGCTTATCGTACTAATATTGATGTGGATTCAAATCCAAAATAAAGATCCGCTGTCATCGGGAAGAATTTACCGAAATATGACACGCGGATCCTTTTTTAGTCTGTCAGCGGTTCAACAATAATATATGGCTGAAGCTGATAAGGTTTCGGAGCGACATTACGATCAGACCACATGTAGAACCAACGTTCAAGAGGGTAGTAGTAGTAACCATCCTGCCAATGGTCTGAAGTGTCATAAGGATCTGCAAAGATCAGCATATCATCACCGATTGAAGCGGTTCCCATGGAATCATAGCCGATAATAACCTGCCAGTGTCCGTCCCAATCTGACCATTCAACTAAAATCGGCCGATTTGACGTCAGGTTGCTGACGATCCATTTAACAAAATAACTGTCAGCCGCATCATCAACATAGTTCTCACTAGAATCATCATTGTCACTTGTATAAAGGGACATAGCTGAGAAAGTAGCCGGAAGATTTCCGACGTCATTTCCGCTGACGCCATCATCGGCTGTCAGCAAATCAGCTGCACTGTAATCGCTGGTATATGATGTTTCGACAATTTGAAAATCAGTACGATTGCTAAAATAATTAGCGATATCCGCGACAGTAGTGCCATATTCATAATAATTGTCCGCACTACCCGGTAGGGCTCCTTCAGTATTGTCATCTGTTGATGATCCCATGGCAACGGCAAGCTCCATTTCATCAGCAGTAATACCGAAGTGATTTAAAACCATTAATGTTGCGACGTTACCACATGACCATTCGGTCGTTTGTTGCGCAGTCTTAAAATTTGTGATAATGGTTAGATGGTCATTGCTTGTCATATTATAGAAATCAGGATTGACATAATACATACTGTCCGCATGATCTCCGGAATTATCGTAAGCATCAGCACCACCATACTCATCATAATCAACCAATTCTAGCGCCTCAGCTTTACTTTTTTCTGCCGTTTCTTCATCATTTGCGACAGTGTTTGTACAACCGGTAAGCGTTAAAATGGCCACAACAAAAACAATTAAAAATCTTTTCATTTCCTCTCCTTCTGTTTCATTTATAAAACTTTGTGTTTACAATAGTTAAACACTGGCACATTATATAAAATGCATTTTATCATGTCAATATCTTTGTTTAAATTTCTTAAAAAATATTATTTATATTGTATATCTGTCATATTCATATTAAAATTCAACCAAAAGATAAGATAGGTGAAACAATATGAAGTTAGCTGTAAAAGTCGAAAGACGACATCAAAAGATTCGTGAGATGCTAATTAAAAATGATGTTTGTTTTATTGAAGATTTTCTTCATAATTTAAAAATATCGGAAGCGACGCTGCGTAATGATTTGACATATTTAGAATCTGTCGGTGTCTTAAAACGCATTAGAGGCGGAGCCATATCAACGGATGGCACCCCGAAGGACAATGATATTAATATCCGTAATGCGGTCTGTCGTGATGAGAAACGCTTGATTGCACGTTATGTGGTTGATAATCTGTTAAAAAGCGGAATGACAATCACGCTGGATCCAGGCAGTACCTGCCGTGAAATCGCAAGGGAAATTGTTGAGAATGATATCGTATGCACCGTTATCACTAATAATTTTCTGGCAGCTGATCTGCTGATTAAAGCTAATACAGTGACACTTTATCTGGCAGGAGGAAAATACGACCGAGATCTAGCCGCTTTTCATGATGAACAGACAAATTACTGTTTAGCTAAGCTGCATAGCGATTTATATTTTTTAGCTCCGGATGGGATTGATGCCGAAGGACAAATAACCGTCAGCGGTACTGATGAGCATTTTGCCAAACTGGAAATGCTCAAGATGGCGAAAGAGGTTGTTGTCGTTGCTGATCACACTAAAATCGGCCGGTGCGCTTTAAAATATCTATGTGATATTAAGACGGTCAGCCAGCTTGTCGTTGATGACGGAATTAGTGAAGATCAGCTGATAAAATTGCGCTCATCCGGTATTTCAATTAGCGTTGCAAAAATGTATATATAAACTGTAAAATTACCGTAAAGAAAGCGTTTTCTTTATTGAAGTGCTAATTCGGTAATGCTATAATAATGACATGGTAGAAAACATTATAATACTATCAAAAACAAATTGTTTGGAACAAAAAATCACTTAACTAAGACTACAGGCTGGGAATTGTTCCTGACCTGGCGAGAAAAAAGTTAACAAGGAGGATGCTTATGGCAGAACCAAATATTGTCTTAACAAGAGTTGATAACCGTTTAGTGCACGGACAGGTTGGTTGTCAATGGGTAGGAATATGTAATCCTAATTTAATCATCGTTGCTGATGATGTTGCGGCAACTGACACTATTCAGCAGTCATTGATGAAAATGACATCCGATTCAATGGGAGTGGGAATCCGTTTTTTCACTTTGCAGAAGACTATTGAGGTAATTCATAACGCCAGCCCGAAACAACGTATCTTTATCGTTGTCAGAACGCCGTCCGGCGCATTGAAACTCATTGAGAATAATGTACCGATTAAATCATTAAATATTGGCAACATGCATTTCAGCGAAGGCAAGCGGGTTCATGAGGAGCCGCATGTTTATGTTGATGATCAGGATTTGGCTGATTTTGAGGCAATTAAGAAATTGGGAACCGAAGTCTATATTCAAATTGCTCCGGGAGATAAAAAATATTTTCTATAGGGATTAATCAGAATTAACTGATTAAATAAAGGAGGAGAATATGCAGATCACATTTGTTCAGGGTATTTTGCTTACGATACTGGCGATGATTTGTGCCGTTGATGCGGCTACTGAAGCATTCTTTTGGTTCAGACCGATCGTTGTCGCATTTTTTGCCGGTATTATCCTTGGTGATGTTCAATTAGGCTTAGCTGCAGGTGCAGTTGCCGAATTGTCGTACTTGGGATTGTTGACTGTCGGCGGTACGGTTCCGCCGGATCCGCTTATGGCGGGTATGATGACAACTGTAATTGCCTATACATCTAATGTATCGGCAGAAACAGCTCTTGGGTTGGCATTACCATTTGCTTTGTTGGCGCAGTGGTGGGGAATCTTTACAAACACCAGTTATGCCGGTTTCATGAAGCCTTTAGAAGACAAAGCAAGAAATGCTGATATCAAAGGATTCTGGAATGTTATTGTTATTGCTTTAGCAATTAAAGCTATAGGTTATGGACTGATTACATTCTTATCTACGTATGCAATGCAAAGTGTTATTTCAACCTTTGTTAACTCATTCCCGGTATGGCTGATTCATGGGTTTGAAATTGCCGGCGGCATTTTACCGGCGGTTGGTCTTGGTTTATTACTGAGAATCATGTTAAAAGGCGAAAACGCCCCTTACTTATTCTTAGGTTTCTTGATGGCAACTTTCCTGAGTTTAGGGAATGTTCTGCCGATTGCAATCGCCGCTATCGCTATCGCGATTATCGGTTATTACAATGATAAGAGAATAGCTGGCAATGGAGGAACAGATCATGACGGTATCTAGAAACAAGTTAACGAAAAAAGATATTACACAGATGTCTGTCTTATCAATTTTCGAGCAGGTTCCGTTTAATTTTGAACGGATGCAGGCTGGTGGATTTACCTACTGTATCGCTCCGACATTAAAGAAAATTTATGGCGATCAGAAGGATCAGATTGCAGATGCAATGCTGAGTAATATGGATTTTATTAATACTGAACCGCATATGGCTACTTTCTTGATGGGCTTGATCATGTCATTGGAAGAAGCCGGTGAAGACCGTCAGCTGATCAAAAACATCCGTGCCGGACTGTTTGGTCCGCTAGCTGGTCTTGGAGATGCTGTTTTCTGGTTTACTTTATTGCCGATTTCAGCTGCTATCTGCTGTTCATTAAGTCAGCAGGGTTCCATTCTAGGTCCGATTATCTACATTCTGTTCTGGGCTGCGATGGCTATTCTGCCGCGTATTTGGTTAGGACAATTAGGTTATCGTTTAGGTGTCGGTGCTGTTGATACGATCCGTGAAAATGCGGCGGCAATCACCAAAGGTGCCGGAATCCTAGGCGTTATGGTTATCGGCGGATTAATTCCTTCATATGTTCATATCGCTTTCAGCGATTCATTAGTATTATTTGATGTTGTCGGTGTACAGAGTATTTTTGATGCCATTATCCCTAATCTTTTGCCGCTGGCGTTAGTTTTCGGCATTTTCTTCTTGTTCAAGAAGAAAAACATGAACGTTATTCAGTTAATCTTGATCATCATTGTTTTATCGATTGTTGCATCCTTCTTAGGAATCATGTAATTATTTAGTAAAGAAATTCTACAGGTTCTGCATGAACCTGTAGAATTTTATAAGGAGAAAAAGATGGTTGGAGTAATTATCACCGGACATGGGCAGTTTGCGCAGGGAATATATAGTTCTTTGACGATGATTGCCGGTCATCAGGAAGATGTTGAAGTCGTAACCTTTGACGGAACAGATACCGAAGAAACACTTTCAAATAATTTGTTAACAGCGATTAGTGTTTTAAATCATTGCGAAGGGATTGTCATTATGTGCGATCTCTTAGGCGGGTCTCCGTTTAAAGCGGCGGCGACACTTAGTATTGAAAATCCTAAAATACATGTAATATATGGTGTTAATCTTGGCATGTTGTTAGAATTCTCCCTCACTAGGTTATATGTGGATAATCTGGAGGAAAGTCTGAATAAGCTTCTTTTATCCGGTCAGAAGAGTATTGGCAAGTATCAGTTTAAACCGATTGAACAGGAAACAATCGAAGACGGTATTTAAAAACCAATCAAGAAAGTTGATTGGTTTTTTCTTATTGGCAGCGATAATTCAGATATTCTTGATTCTCATACTGAACACCGTCGTAGCGGTCATATACTTTATTGCCTTCAACATAAGTTGCTAAAACATCAAAATTTTCATTAATGACTGTAAAATCAGCATCTTTATGTTCTTTGATTGAACCTTTTTGATGATCAATCTTCAGAACCTTAGCCGGATTAAGAGCTGCCATTACAACTGCTTCTTCCATTGGAATACCGATAACGGAAACCCAGTTTTGCATGCCGAACAGAATGTGTTTAGTACTCCCGTCAAATATACCGCGGGAGTCTCTTAGCAGATAGTCAGCACCGACCGTATACTTTCCGCGTTCCGGTAAATTATACTCGCCAACAGGCATGCCGGACATAACGCCGCCATCGGCGATGATACATAATTTATCTTTTCCTTTCAGACGATAGCACAATTCCAGGAAATCCGCACTTGTATGGCGCAGATCAGAATTGATTTCATTATAGATTCTATGATCAAGCAAAACTGCACCGACAACGCCAAGATCGCGTTGATGCATCGGACGCATACAGTTTCCGGTTTTTTGACTGATGATTGCTCCCATATCAATTGCTTTTTTCGCTTCTTGGTAGTTGGCATTGGTGTGGCCTAAACAGACATTAATAGCGTGTTCATTGCAGAAATCAATGATTTCAGCATTTCCCGGCAGTTCCGGTGCCAGTGTAACGGTGGTAATATGACCTTCGGCCGTATCATAGAATTTTTGCATAAGTTTTAAATCCGGATCACAGATTTCGCTTAAAACTACGGATCCTAATCGCTCTTTACTGATAAAAGGTCCTTCCATATGAATTCCCAGTATTCTTGCTCCTTGACGTTTCTGACGCATGCAAGAAGCTATCGCTTGATGGTTAGCGAAGATATCCGTCCGTAAATGATTGGTAGGAGTAAAGGCCGTTACGCCGCTGGTGGCCAGGGCTAAAGACAGTTTATGAAGATCTTCTTCTTTAGGTGACATCGCATACCATCCTTTGTAGCCATGTACATGCATTTCGATGATGCCGGGAATGATTATTTGATGATGATAGTCAATCATTTCAAGACTCTGATATGCAGTCAGCTGTTCTGAGCTTAGCAGTTTGCGAATAGTTGAACCATCGATCAATAATCCACCGTTCAGCAGTCCGCGTTCTGTATAAATTCTAGCTGATTTTACAATAAACATTATTATCATTTCTCCTTTGCTGTAGTTATTATATCACATAGAAATTAATATTGAAATTAGCGATAACGCTAATTAATTGTTTGGGTAAACTGATATATTCTGCTTCATCACAAATATTATCAATAAATAACTTTTAGCTAACCGGATTATGTGTTAAAATGACATATATTATCATATACTTTATGAAAACGAATGAAAAATATTACCATTAAAATGGAAATCAATCATTTGTTATGGTATATTGATAGTGCACGGTTTCGCTTATGATGCTTAATTTATTGAGATAATTATTGGTTAGGATTATATTCAATAAAATTTATTCAGCGTTTGTATTATTTATGTTATGAACAAAATAAGCGGCAGGAAGGGGAAATCAGTAAACTGAATGTGAAGATGTGAATAACTGGTATATTGTTTATGTCAGACAGATTGATGAAAAAGAAATCAATAATTTTTTTATCAGTCAAGGCTTGGATTCTTTTATCCCGCAGAAGGATATGGTATTTATTCGCAATAGGCGAAAATTCCTTGTTCGAAAACCATTGTTCCCCAATTACATCTTTGTGCGATCGGGGCTGGAACAGTACGAATTCTGGTCACTGTTATCCAGCCTACGCCAACAAAAGACTGGAATTCTAAAGATGCTCAAGTATGATAATGAAGGTACGCCGTCACTTAATGCGACGGAACAAGCTTATCTAGAGCGATTACTCGGGGAAAAACAGGTTATTGAAACTTCGTGCGGTTATCTGGAAAATGATCGAGTGATTATTACCGAAGGTCCGCTCTTGGGTTATGAATCGCAGATTATTGCAGTAAATAAACATAAATGCTACGCAAAGCTGCAGATCGATCTATTCGCTAACAAGATTGAAATAACAGTTCCGCTGAATATTATTAAAAAGATCTAATCAATTGTCAGAAGGAGCCAGGAGCCCGCTGATACTGATTAAGGAAATGGTTTAACAACTCATTCGATGGGTTGGGCAGTCTGTGGAATTTGTTAAACCGGTGTTAGAATTCACATAAATAGAAACAGAAAACAATGATCGCTGTGATCTTTTTTTTTGGCTTGATTGGTGAATGCTTAATCTGATAACACTAAGATTAACTAGCAGAATGCGGGTTTTTAAACAAGTTTTAAACGCTAAACTGTGTAGCTTATATTTAAATGAAGGGGAATGAAAGATGGAAAATGAAGAAGCTGTGTTTATTGATTTGCAGCATGTTTTGGACATATTAAAGAAGTACTGGTTAATTTTTACCCTGATTATCATTGCCTGCGGATGTTTCTTTGGTATCTTCACAAAGTATTTCGTCGACAAGACGTATACAGCAGTAGGGAAGATCATTGTCGTTAAGCAGGCTGACAGCAATCTGACACTTGATAGTCTGACTTATTCGGATATTCAGCTCTCGCAGAAACTAGTTGATACCTATAGTGAGATTATGAAAAGCGAGGTAATCAGTGATGCGGTAATCAAAAATCTGAATCTGCAGATCAGTAACGCTACCTACAACCAAATGGTTACGGTTTCTTCCGTAAATGATACGGAGGTTATTGTTATTTCGGTTGAGTCTTTAGATCCGGAACTGTCCGCGAAGATGGCTAATATGATTATTGAAGTTTTTATCGATAAAATTTATGACATTATGAATATTAACAATGTATCTGTACTGAATAATGCGAAAATTCCGACCAGTGCTTCCGGACCATCGATAATGCTGAATATCATTATCGGAATAATGATCGGACTGGTTTTATGTACAGTGTATATCTTCTATAGTCTATTAACCGATAATAAGGTAAAAACCGAAGAAGAGTTAAAAACCATCTTTGATTATCCGATTATTGGAAAGATTCCGTTGTTAGCGGAGATGGATGTCCGTGAAAGCCGAGGTAAAAAAAATGAGCAAGCATGATAACAGTAAGTCGGATAATATCATATCTCCGGATCATTTTCTATTTATTCTGAGCGAATATGATTCACTGGCCGCTGAGTCGATTCGGGCTTTACGGACAAACTTGATTTTAAGAGATTTTGAAAAGAAGATTAAGATTATTAATATCACATCCGTCACACCTTCAGAAGGTAAAACCACCGTACTGGTCAATCTGGCTGCGGCCTTTACCCAGCTTAATAAAAAAGTACTGTTGATTGATTGTGATTTGCGGCTTCCCGATGTCCATAAAAAACTTGGTCTGCGGAATAAATATGGAATTGTTGATGTTGTCAGTAATTTTAAAAGCTTTGACGAAACAGTTTATCACTATATGGACAATTTTGATGTTTTAACGACCGGAACGGATATTCCTTTTGCTTCCGAATTCATCCAGTCAGCCGCTTTACGGAGATTCATTGAAAGCTGCCGCTTGAAATATGATTATATTTTCATTGATTGCTCACCGATCGCTTATATTAGCGATGCTCATGTTATTTCAAAGTTCTCTGACGGAACTCTGATGATTGTGGCTGTCGACAGTGATAACCGTCAGGATTTGAAAGAGGTTAATGAACAGCTGCATGAGCTGGATATAAACATTCTTGGTTTAGTTATGACGAAAATTCCGCTTGATAAATATCCGTACAGTTATGCCAGCCGTTATAAATATAACTACTACCGTGGCGAGAAGATGAAAGTCAATGATTGATATTCATAATCATTTACTGATTAATGCCGATGATGGATCGCAGTCTTATAAGGAAACATTGGAGATCCTTGAGCAAGCGCAGCATGACGGTGTTAAGGAGGTTATCTTCACTCCGCATTATGGAAGATATGGACCTTATCGAAAAACACAGGAAGAGCTGAATCAGCTTTTTTTAGATTTAACACGGCATTTGACTAAAGATGGAATTACGATTGCATTTCATCGGGGTCGGGAGCTTTTTATTGATAAATGCTTGCCGGATATGGTTAAGGAGCATTCTTTGTCAACCTTAGCGAATTCTCATTATGTCCTAATTGAAATGGATCAATATCAATATCCTTCATTTAATGACGATATCCTCTATGATTTTAAAGCTTTGGGTTATCGCGTGATCATTGCTCATCCGGAACGATATCAATATGTCATTGACAATCCTAATTTTTGCTTGAATTGGCTAAATGCCGGTTACCTTCTGCAAGTTAATCAAAAAAGCATTCTGACCGGTGTGAATCATCATTTAGCTAACAGAATGATTAAACATGGCTTTGTCAGTTTTGTGGCAACGGATGCTCATAACAAACAATTGAGTATGAATTTTAAACAGTTATATGACTCAATCACCGATTCGGCTGATCAAAGAACGGCAGAGATCTTACTGTTCAGCAATCCTCAGGCGGTCCTTAATGATCAGCCGCTGATCAATCAGGAATATTTCCCAATGCATCAGAATTTTCTACGACAATATATTTAAGCTGACAGAGGGGTATTATGAATAAAAAAAATCTATTTCGTATTAAACGCTTTTTTTTAACGATAGCTGATTTGATAATTATTATCTTGGCATATACCAGTGCCGTTCTGCTGTATGTAAATTATGATCTGCTTGGTCTCATGAGTAAAGTAGGTCAATTATCGTTTATTATTGTGATTGTAGTTTTATTTCATTTGATTATGTTGCTTGTGTTTAGAATCAATCGCAGTCTCTGGCAATTTGTCAGCGTTGAGGAGGCTTTAAGGATTGTTTTAGCTATCGTTTCAACCAATATGTTGGTCTATCTGTTTTTTGTGTTTGATCAAAACTGTCTGCTTAAATTGAATATTGTAATTGCGGCAACATTGTTCATCATTGTCGGAATGCTGGGTATTAGAATTATCTATCGCTATCTGCGATTACGCAGACGGCTACATATTAAAACCCAGAAGGCTGTCATCATCGGTGCCGGTGAAGGCGGGATGATTCTATTACGGGAAATATGCGCTAACCCGACATATGATACCAGGGTTATCGGTTTTGTTGATGATGCTAAGTATAAAAAAGGCAGCAATATCAATGGTTATGTCGTCCTTGGAACAACAGATGAACTTGCCGTGCTGCAACGAAAACATCAATTTACAATTGCTTATATTGCAATTCCCAGCGCTTCGAAGGATAATTTAAAACGGATTTTAAACTGTTGTCAAGCAATTAATCTTAATACAAAAATCATGACCATTTCGGAGGTTAATGATCGTCATTCTAAAATTCGTGATGTCTCGATTGATGATCTTCTGGGGCGCGGTGAATTGCATCTTGATTGTTCGCAGATCAATGATTTCTTAACCGGAAAATGTGTTTTGGTAACTGGTGCCGGTGGTTCAATCGGCAGTGAACTGTGCCGTCAGATTGTAAACTATCATCCTAAAACATTGGTTTTACTTGATATCTATGAAAACAACCTCTATGATCTGCAAATGGACTTTAACATGCAAAATGAACAGGAAGGATCATACCGGGACATCGAATTTGTTTATCTAATTGAAAGTGTTGCTTCCGAAAAAGCGATGATCCGCGTCTTTAGTGAGTATCATCCGGATATTGTGTTTCACGCTGCAGCACATAAACACGTTCCGTTGATGGAATCCGTACCGCGTGAGGCCTTTTTTAATAATGTATATGGAACTTACAATGTTATTAAGTCATGTATCACATTTAAAGCCGCTACTTTTATCCTAATCTCAACCGACAAGGCCGTTAATCCGACCAATGTGATGGGCGCTACGAAAAGAATGGTTGAGTTGATGGTGCAAGCCTTTAAAAACAACGGAGTCACGACTTTGGCGGCAGTGCGTTTCGGCAACGTTCTGAATTCGAACGGATCAGTAATTCCTTTATTTAAGAAACAAATCATGACTACCGGAACCGTTACGGTCACCGATCCGGAAATTCAACGCTATTTCATGACTATTCCGGAAGCTGCCCAGCTTGTTTTGCAAGCCGGCGCTTATGCCGAAAACGGTGAAATATTCGTACTGGATATGGGTAAACCGGTTAAAATTCTCGATTTAGCAGAAAATTTAATTCGGCTTTCCGGTTTCCGGCCTTATGATGACATCAAAATCAAGTTTGTCGGCTTGCGTCCAGGTGAAAAAATGTTTGAAGAACTGGTTTATGACACGAGGATCTGCCGTAAAACTAAGAATGATCTGATTTGTATTGCTCCGCCGGAGGATGTTGATCAAACGGTTTTTCGTAATAATTTGGAAACTTTGACCAAAGAAATGGATCAGGATATTGATATTAAAAGCGAACTGTTGGATTTTATTTATCAAGATTTTTCTGTACCAGAAAAATGAGAGGGGACATGAAGAGTAACTTATTGATTTTAGGAGCCGGAGGTCACGGTCTGGTTGTAGAAGAAGTAGCACGTTCCATGAACTGCTACATGGAAATCGCTTTTTTAGATGATAACAATCCAGATGCCAGCGGCCGTTTAGCAGATTATCAGCAGTTTGCTGAGCATTTTGATCAGGCCTTTGTCGGTATCGGAGACAATTATCTTCGGGAGGAATGGATCATGAAGTTATGTAAAGCCGGTTATAAAATACCCACTCTGATCCATCCTAGTGCCTATGTTAGCCCTAGCGCCAAAATTGACGGCGGTACAATTGTTGAGCCATTAGCAGTAGTCAATGCGAATGCCTTAATCGAATTCGGCTGTATTATTTCCGTTGGATCTATCGTTGATCATAATGCGCTGATTAGACGCTGTGCTCATGTCAATGCCGGAGCTATCTGCAAAGCCGGAAGCATTATTGAGCGCTGTGTCAAGCTGGAAGCCGGTGAGATTATAATGGGATATAAGTAGGGAACTACCTGACTATTCTTAATATTTCACTAGACTAAAGGGTATTTAATCTATGAAATGAACGCTGTCAATATTAGCTTAGCTTATGAATTACTGAAGGATAGAATCCACACTTTTTTATTTTGTTAGGAAGGTTATTTGTGAGTTGTTATCACTCTGCCTGAAATGGATAAGATGCTAGGCCTAATCGAAGGCAGCTACAGTAAGAATTCTAAAAAGCTATAAAGTTCTTCACCTAATAAAATTGAAGATTCAAGTAACCGCCTATTGTGCTATAGAGTTTATTGCCTTTGGAAAGAAATTACGAATGATATGAAAAAGAAAAAATCACTAAAAAGGCTGTTATCGATCGTGCTTTCCGTCTTGCTTATTCTAGTAATGACATTTATTGGAATTAATCTTTATCTTGATTTTCTTTTAAACAAGACCAATCAGACTGAAACAATTGATGCCGATGATGCGGATATCGATGAAACAATTAAAGAATTGGGAGCAAAGGCGAATGTTGTTAATATTGCTCTTTTCGGTGTTGATAACGATGGCAATCAAAGTGATGAAGATCGTTCGGATGCCATCAAAATCGTTTCCTTGAATTTTGATGATAAGACAATCAAGATAACCAGTGTTGAGAGGGATGTTGTCGTCTTTATCCCCGGTGATTATCAGGACTACGGTCATTTTAATTGGGCTTATTGGTACGGCGGTGCTTCGCTGGCGATTAAAACACTGAATTACAACCTAGATATGGATATCACACAGTATGTCAGCTTCAGCTTTCAAGCTTTGCAGGAAATTGTCGATTTGCTTGACGGTGTAGAAATTGACTTAACGAAGGCTGAGTTGAATAGAATTGGCATCAGCGGATCTGCCGGGAGTTATAAATTAACCGGAAAACAGGCACTAGCCTACTGCCGCATCAGGAAGATCGATGACGATTATCATCGCATGGATCGTCAGCAAAGAGTTATTCAGGCTATTGTTGATAAAGCATCGCAGATGTCTTATACCAGACTCTTAGGATTGCTAGAGGAAATTCTACCTTATATCACGACAAATCTGACAACTTCGGAAATGAGAACATATATTTATGATTTGCTGGATTTTAATATGGATATCGCCACTTATAAATTACCAAGCGGCGGCTATGATGATACGGTTAATTGTCCCGGACTTGGCGGTTATCTGGTACAAAGCTATCAGGCAATGGCCCAAGAATTGCATGATTTTATTTATGGAGCAGGCTTCTATCAGCCAAGTCAGACGCTGATTGATAATGAAATGGCTATCTATTCAAAATATGAAATTTATCCGGAGTAAATAAGAGAATTAATCAGAAGAACGGAATTCAAAATTGCATTAACAGCCAAATGAATAGGCGTTATTCCTAACGTTTTAGGGTGAAAATACTGAATATTTACCGAATATTAAATGAGAGGAGAATATATGATCTATCAGAAATATGTCAAGAGATTTATGGATATCAGCTTATCTCTGCTGGGGATGATTGTCTTAATTCCGGTTTGGTTACTTATCATTATAGCTATATTGATCGACGATTTTGGCCCGGTATTCTTTAGTCAGAAACGATTTGGAATTAACAAGTCCTTATTTAATATTTATAAATTCCGAACAATGAAGATTAATACACCGCGTGATCAGCCGACACATCTATTAGAAAATCCTGAACAGTATATAACAAGAGTTGGTAAATTCCTGCGGAAAAGCAGCTTAGATGAACTACCGCAGCTAATCAACATTTTCAAGGGGGATATGTCAGTCATCGGACCGCGTCCGGCTTTATGGAATCAAGATGATTTGATTGCAGAACGTGATATTTATCATGCGAATGAGATTAAACCAGGATTGACCGGTTGGGCTCAGGTTAATGGGAGAGATGAATTGTCAATAAAGATGAAGGCGAAATTTGACGGCGAGTATTCTGCAGGAATTTCATTTTCCATGGACTGGAAATGCTTTTGGAGAACAATCGTTTCAGTCATTAATCATGATGGTATCGTTGAAGGCAGGATTGATGAATTAAAAGGTGATAACTACAGCAGGGGCGTTTTAAAAAATGAGAAAAATACTATATATCACAGCTGAAGGTTTTGATACCCCTAATCCGAATAATCAAATGGCCGAAGTCATGATTCGTGATTTTCTTGAATATGGATTCAGCGTTCATCTGATACAAAGTCACCGAAAAGGCGAAAATGCGGATATTCCCGAGTCTCTGCATAAATTCAAAAACTTATCATGTGATACAATCAACCGTAAAATTGTCGATAAAACTAATTTCATCAGCAGGTATTTAAACGATGTTGCGTTCTCTTTTCAGGCCTTGAGTTATTGGAAACGGGTTAGTGATGTTGATGTAATATATCTGCAGTCAAATCCAACCATTATTTTTTCAATGATACTTTTGAAAATTTCCATGAGAAAGACTCCAATAGTATATTCAATCTATGATATTTTCCCGGGGCACGCACACAATATCGGTGTCATAAGAAGTAAATTTGTATTTGAGATTCTTCGTATCATCCAAAAACCCTGTTATAAACTACCTGCTGTAATAATTGTCCTTGGCGAGGACATGAAAGCAAAAGTAGTTGAACAAGGTGCTGATCCGGAAAAAGTATTTGTAATACCAGCTTGGTTTGACATTAATTCGACGAAAGAAATTTCAATAGATGATAATAAATTTATTAAAAAGTATGCTATATCCAGTGCTAAATTCATCGTACAATATGCCGGTACGGTAGGCTATGTTTTTAATTATCACACAGTAATTGAATTAGCTAAACGTATAATCGATTATGAAAACATCGTTATTCACATTATCGGAGACGGAAATGTGAAACGTAAATTCATTCAAGAAACCACTAATTTGAACTTGACTAATATTAAGTTTTTCCCACTTCAACCGGTTGAACTTGTTCCTGATGTGTACAGTGAATGCGACATAGCGTTAATTCCCTTGCAAAAAGGCGTTATTGGTAATGGCATACCCAGTAAAGCACCAATAATTATGGCTTGTCACCGACCAATCGTTAACTCTGTTGAGCTAAATTCGAAATACGCACAAATGTTTAATAATAACCATATCGGAATATCAGTAGATATCGATGATTATGACAAATTGGCGGCAGTAATAATTGACTTAAGTCGATCGCTAAATTGCGTACATAGAATGGCTGATAATGCTTATGATTTTAGTAGGAAAAACTATTCCAGTACATTGAGCACCTTAAAACTGATCGGTATATTCGAAGGACTGGTTAGTGCAAAATTATGAAAATACTGATAATGGGATTTACCAAAATTAAGTATATGCCATATTTAAATTTTTATCTCGATAATATCAATACCAGTTATAATGAAGTTCATTTAATCTATTGGAATCGTGATTTAAGACAAGAAAATACAAGCAATTTAAAAAATGTTTTACTTCATGAATTTAGGTTATATCAGGAAGATGATGTGCCTAAATTGAGCAAATTGAGAAGTTTTTATAAATATCGCGAATTTGTTTTCCGTATTTTAAAGCAAGAGGAAGTCGACTTTATTTTTGTTCTTCATTCTTTAACCGGGTTACTTGTGATTGATAAACTTCAAGATAGATATTATCAGAAATATATCTTTGATTACCGCGATTCAACTTATGAGAAAAATGCGCTATTTAAAAAAGCAGTTGGGAAATTAGTACATGGGTCTTATGCAACTTTTGTCAGCAGTGATGCGTTTAGATGTTTTTTACCGGCAGATGAGAATAAAAAGATATTCACATCGCATAATCTTCTGGTAAATGATCTTTCTCATCAAAATGAGAGAGAAAAATATGGAATCCGTTCTGATAAAATCCGTATGGCCTTTTGGGGTTTCATAAGAAACGAAAAGATTAATCTTGAATTAATAAAAAAGGTTTCTCGTGATAATCGGTTTGAATTACATTACTACGGTCGGGAACAAAAAGTAGCATTAAATCTAAAACAGTATGTAACACAATATAGTATACAGAATGTCTTTTTTCATGGCGAATATCAGCCGGATGATCGGTACCTTTTTGCTAGAAAGACGGATTTAATTCATAATGTATACGACGACGCCAATATGATGCTTGCAATGGGTAATAAATATTATGATGGAATTATCTTTGGTGTTCCGCAAATAGGCATGAAGGGTTCTTTTATGGCCGAGCTGCTTAAAAAAAACCAAATTGGAATAGCAATAAATCCTTATGATGATGACTGTTTTAATAATATTTTTGACTACTATATGACTCTTGATCTGAGTGCCTTTAAGCGCAACTGTTCTGTTGAACTTAATAGAGTACTAAACCAGTATAATACCGGAATTGAATTCGTGAAAAATACAGTAGAACGAAAAGGGTAGTAAACAAATGAATGTTATCTACATAGCATCAACTTTTGACGAAGAATGTTTAAATAAGTACTTCGATAAAAATAATTTGCCACAGTATGCCGCAAATAAGTATCACACACTAATGTTTGAAGGCTTCAAAAAAAATGACTTAAATGTTAAATTACTATCTGTCTTACCTGTTAACGCAAATAATCCAAGGAAAATTATCCGCGGCTTTGAGAAAAAAGATGGCAATAAAGTAATACACTATTTAACAATTCTAAATATGCCGCTACTTAAACACTTTCTCCTGTGTTTTGAGAGTTTTATTCAGGTGTTTACAGCAAAATACGGTACGGTAGTCATGTATGATGTTCTTGTCCTATCGCCTTCAATCGGAGCAGTATTGGCAGCGAGACTGCGCCATTTTCAAAAAGTTGGAATTGTAACGGATTTACCCAGATTCATGCCGATTGCTAAAAACAAACGACAGTTAAGAATTAATGAATGGTTGCTAAAACAGGCTGACGGATTTATCGTTTTAACGGAAGATATAAATCAAGAAATCAATACAGCGAATAAACCTCATCTAGTGCTTGAAGGACATTCCGATGAAAATATGCTGAAATTGATGCATATTTGGAACACAGCCGATCTAAAAATAGTTGTCTATGCTGGTAGCCTGGATAAAAAATATGGAATTGAAGAACTATGTTATGAATTTATTCGAATTGCGAAGGAAAATGAAGAACTACATATATATGGCAGTGGTGAATATCTTTCCGAATTAAATTTAATTGCTTCTAGGTATAAAAATATTATCAGTCATGGCAGAGTGCTTAACAATGAAGTAATCAATGCGGAATTATCAGCTACACTTTTAGTTAACCCGCGTGGAAGTTACGATGAGTATACTAGATTTTCCTTTCCGTCGAAAACATTGGAATATATGTCTTCGGGTACGCCTGTGCTTATGTCGAGATTACCGGGACTGCCTGATGAATATTTGAAATATGTGTTTCTTTTTGATGATCGGATTACTAATGATTTAGGCGATAAAATCCGCTTAATTCTGGATAAGAGGGTTGAAGAACTGGAATTATATGGTAAAAATGCTAGAAATTTCATTCTGCAGAATAAGAACAATGTAATTCAAACGCAGAAAATCATTAAATGGATGGAAAAAGAGATTGTCAGTTCCAAGGAGAAAAAGTAATGTCAAGAATTACTGAACATTATACAAAGATATTTGATGGATATCTAAAGGACCGCGTTGAACGAAAGGTATCAGAATTTCGAATTAGGCATGCATCAAAAAGAATCATGGAGGTTCAAAATGAACTCTTATTATCTTCGTTGCGCTACGCGATAAAAAACTGTGAATATTATAAAAAATTAAATATTTCTGTTGATAATCCGGCAGATCTGCGTAAATTTCCTTTTCTCACAAAGAACCTAATCCGTGAAAATAATGATTCCATTATTTCCAAAAAGAAGAATAGTATTAGATTTAAAACATCATACACAGGAGGCAGTACAGGAGAACCATTATCGTTTCTGCTTTCAAATTCATTTGACGGTCTGTTCCAGAAACTGTTATGGATTAAATATGATTATATTGATGGCGATATTATTCTTGCCATGGATGGCGCTCAGATTCCCCAGCAACAGTTGGAAAAGGGCCTTTATTTATATAATAAATCTGTTTCACAATTACCATACGGCGGTTATGGATTATCTTCGTTGTATCTAACGAAAGATAATATTGGAAAATACTGGGAAGAAATTGAATGTTTGAAGCCAGCATTCATAAGAGGTTATCCGGCATTCATATATTCATTAGCTGAGTATGTCATCAGTAATAATGTTAATGTTAACTGGCAGGTAAAGGCAATTGAATTAACTTCGGAAACCAGTTTTGAATATCAAAGACAAAAAATCATTCAAGCTTTCAAAACAAAAGTATACCTTCAATATGGACATACCGAATCTTGTGTTTTCGGCTATACATTTGATGATTCATACCGCTACCGAATCGAGCCGTTGTATGGATATGTTGAAGTAATTAAAAATAATGGAAATCATGCTGATATTGGGGAAGAAGGAGAAATTGTCGTCACATCATTTTACAATAAAATTATGCCTTTCATTCGTTATAAAACTGGTGACCGGGCTATTTTCGGAGGCTGCGATCAACAGGGATTGATTTTAAATTGCATTATGGGCAGAACCCAAGATTATATTATTAATGAGAATAATGATAAAGTGCTACTAACCGCTCTTATATTTGCTCAACATTTCAATGCTCTAGCTCATATTGAAAGGTGGCAAATCGAGCAATTTGTTTCGGGAAGAGTCCTATTACATATTATAAAAACAATAAACTATAATTCGCATGATGAACTGGAGTTAATTGAACTGTTTAGAAAAAAAGCCGGAGTAACTGTTGAATTTGACTATTGTGATTCGATTCCGCTGACCTTAAGAGGAAAATCAATGATGATTATTCAACATTTAAGTGTGTAAGGGAGGAATAAGATGAAGGTTTTGTGGTTATGTAATGTCGGGTTATCGGAGGCTTATGAATATTTAAAACTCGATAAACCGAATGTCGGCGGCTGGCTTCAGGGGGCATTCAATGGTGTAAATATATTAGAATCATTCAATTTGGCTATTGCCTTTCCAGCTGGTATAAAAAGTAATCTTTTGTTTTTCAATATCGGAAATATTCAATACTACGTATTTAGAAAATCAGAACGAGAACCGCATATCTATGATCAGAAGTATGAGAAAGTTATGGAACAAATTCTTAATGATTATCATCCTGATATCGTACATATTTGGGGAACGGAATTCCCGCATTCTCTGGCGATGACAAAAGTATTTAATCATCCCAATCAGACAATTGTAAGCTTGCAGGGGTTATGCAGTATATATGAATTGCATTACTATGCATTTCTACCAAATGAAATTGTAAGGGAAAGAACATTAAGAGATCTATTAAAAAGAGATAGTATAGTCAATCAAAAAACAAAATTCAAAATCCGGGGATTGATGGAAATGCGCGTTTTAAAATCTGTTAATCATGTAATCGGAAGAACAGAATGGGATTATGCATGTTCTCGCTGGATTAACAATAAACTGCATTACCATAAATGTTATGAATCGTTAAGACCGCATTTTTATAGAAATAATTGGATACTTAGTAAATGCAGAAAGCATTCGATTTTTATTAGTCAGGCTAATTATCCAATTAAAGGATTTCACTTGATACTCAAAGCCTTACCTAATATCTTACTTGCTTATCCGGATGCAGCAATTTATACGACATCACGAAATATCTTCGAGGTGTTAAGCTTCCGGCTTACATCATATGAAAGATATTTGAAACATATAATAATAGAATCAAATTTATTTGATCATGTTTTTTTCTTAGGACAGCTTGATGAAGAAGCTATATGTCAACAGTATCTAGCATCTAATGTCTTCGTTTGCCCTTCGTCAATCGAAAATTCACCTAATTCCGTAGCTGAAGCAATGATTTTAGGGGTTCCAACAGTATGTTCCGATGTGGGTGGAGTTAAAGATTTTATCCAGCATGGGAAAAATGCATTTTTATATCCGGCAGATGAATGGTATATGATTCCATATTATATTGATAAGATATTTTCGGACGAATCAGTATGTAATTCGATTTCGCTCGAAGCTAAAAAGATTAGAGAAAAATACGATATTGCAGAAAATGGTAAGACATTAATAAATATTTATCATGATGTCTTGGAGGATCAATAGTGTTTGCACCGCTAGTTCTTTTTGTATACAATCGTTTAGAACACACGAAGAAAACAATTTTAGCCTTATCTCAAAACACAATCGCTAAAAAAACCTGTCTGTATATCTATTCTGATGCCGCGAAAAATCCTGACTCCGAAGCAAAAGTAAATAGGGTCAGAGAATATATCCATTCAAGGGAAATTGAAGAATCTTTTATGTCAGTTACTATTATCGAAGCACAGCAAAATAAAGGTTTAGCAAATTCTATCATTGAAGGCGTATCAAGTATCATTTCAAAATACAAGCGCGTTATCGTTATCGAAGATGATAATATAAGTTCAAAAGATTTTCTTCAATTCATGAATGATTGTTTAAACAAATATGAAACAAATACTAAAATATGGTCAATTGGAGGCTTCAGCTGTGTTGATAAATTTCCAGCCGATTATGTTGACGATGTTTATATTGTGGGAAGAACATGTAGTTATGCATGGGCTACTTGGGAAAATCGTTGGAATAAAGTTGATTGGTCAGTTCAGAACTATCGAACTTCATTTAGGTTTAATCTGCCAAAAAGGATTCTTTTCAACAAGTTTGGGAATGATAGGTCAAATATGCTTGATTTGCAGATGCATTCACGAGTGAATTCTTGGGCAATCAGATTTTGTTATGCTGAATTTGAATATCGTATGTATACCGTGTATCCAAAGGTTTCAAGAATTTCTAATATTGGTCACGATGGAAGCGGAACCCATTTTAATAGAAAGACTTCGGAAGATGACGAAAGATTCAACATACCTCTATCTTCTATAAATAACTCGTATGTATTACCAAACACGATCGAAATCAATGATGATGTCTGTCGAAACTTCGCGCAGCATTTTAATGAGCCAGTGTGGAAATGCTTTAGAAGATATATCGGTTCTTTTTTTAAATATGGTATCTGAATATTCTAGGAAGGGCAATGATCAATGTTAAAAAAATCATCAAAAATAATTATACTAAGCCCATATATATTATTGACTTGTTTTGCTTTCTCTTTAGATGCAATTGTGAGGTATTTAGAACAAATTATCGAGAGAATTCCAATTATTGGCTCAGTTTCCAAATTATTTGTACCATGTCTTTTTATTTTACTTGTTCTTCTCTCAAGCAGAAGAATTAAGAAAATCAGAATAAAGGATTTTCTTTTCATCTTTATCTTTTATATACTATTAGGTCTATCTTTTGTAATGTTTGAAAATAATCAGCCATATATTGAGCTATATTTTTACAGTATTGTCTTTTCAATTGTTCCTTATTATTTTCTTGGGCTTACTTTTGAATACACGGACAATATGAAGAAGTGGTTAAGATTCTTCGCTTTGATTTCAATCATTATTGCATGGCTATATTTGGCGTATTACTATTCTACAGGCAGAATCTTTCAGACTGACAGTATGTATGAAGCATATGCAGTTGTGATTCATGTCATGATCTTATTAGATTGGGCTTTTGAGAAACTTGATCTTCTAAATGCTATCCTTAGTGTGGCAGGAGTTCTTTATTTGCTTTCTATGGGGACAAGAGGACCGTTGCTTATTGTGATTATCTACTGTGGTGTTTTGGTTATAAGGAAATCCTTTAGCAGTACAAAGAAAAAGGTAATACTTATTTGCATTTTGATTTTGCTTGCTGTTATATTTGGCTTCACTGACCTATTCAAAGAAATAATTACATGGATGAAAACCATCGTTGGCGGATGGGGATTATCAACTAGAGTTTTTGATTCGGTTCTTTATGGCGTCGCACAAGATAGTTTAGATGATAGAAGTAGAATATACACAGTATTACTTAGGTCTTTAAGTAAAAAACCGTTTTTAGGTTATGGATTATATGGTGAGTATCCTTTTATCGAATGGTCTGCTCATAATATGTTTTTACAAACATGTTTTGAATTCGGATATATCATAGGAATACCGTTAATTTTAGCATTTATCATCTTATCGATCAAAGTTATAAAGAAGACATATAAAAAGGATGTCGGTTCTTTTGTTCTCTTATGGATTTGTTATATATTTCCACAGAGTTTTTTTGGAGGCAATATTGTCAGTTATTATATGTTTTTTACAATTGGGTTATTTATAATGCTTAATCGAGAAACGAGGTTTTACAATGAAAATTTGCTTCCTGCTAAATCCAGATAAGACAATAGCACAAAATTACATTATTGTAAAAAACCTTGCTAATGAATTACAAAAATTAGGAGAAGAGGTTTGCTTTGTTTATCCTTCATTTTCGCATCTTGATTTAAAAAAGATAATTGAAAATAATAAGTATTCTTTTTTTTATTTCAACCCTGATAGATATGTAAATAACTATTTAGTTGATTTGAAGAAATTTAAAAAGAAACCGTTTGAATTAATCCGTTTGTTGATGTCACATCCGATTTACACCTTTGTATATATATATAGAAGGTTAAAATCCGGTAAGCTTCAAAGCGAAAACTTGAGTATGAAAATTGCTGACAAATTTGATGATTATAATAGGTTGAACAGTTTTGACGTAGTTGTCGGAGTCAGTAATCCAACATATTCATCAGTCGCATTAACATATATTAAGTCGAAAGTTGTGAAAATATGGTATCAAATAGATCCGTTTGCTTTAAATGGAATGATAGATTCGGAATATAAAGATCAGCTGATTAATAGTGAGAAAAATATTTATCAAGCAGTAGATAGTATTGTAATGCAGCCTTTAGCATATCAAGAGTTGATGAATTCATTAACCTTATCTGAATATGCTGATAAATGTATTCCTATGCATTTTCCACTTATGACAAAAAAAGCGTTGAGTAGGGAATATCCAGTTGAACATCAATTTGAATCAGGGAAAATAAACTGTGTGTATGCCGGAGCAGTTGCTCTAGCAATCAGAAACCCGAAATATATGCTTGAGCTTTTTAATTTGCTTGCTACTGACAATTACTGTCTTCATATTTGGAGCAGAGATGATTACAGTTTAAATCTAAAAAGCAATATTGAATATGGTGCTTCGAATGTTTATTTTCATGATGGTGTAGATTATGAGAGAATGATGGAAATAATCCCGCAAGCTGATGTACTGATTAATTTGGGAAATAGTATTTCCAATCAGCTGCCATCAAAACTTTTAGATTACATATCGTTTGGGCTGCCAATCATCAATATTTATAAAACTGATGATTGCCCGGCCAGAGAACTAGTTAAACATTACGCTTTGGGTATCAACATATCTGAATCAGAATCATTATCGGAGTCGGCTAGTAAAATCAAGCAATTTATAAATTATAATTTACACAAAAAGTTAGAATGGAATATTATTGAAAAACAATTTTCAATCTATACACCAAAATCGATTGCCTGGGATTGGGAATTAATTATGAAGGCTGATATTAAAAGTAAATTCCATGTTGAAAGTAATACAGAAGGGAATCCGATTTTAAATAACTGCCGAAGATCAGATGGAGAAAAAAATGAATAAAAAAGTTGGCATTATAACATCCTACTTGGATTTTGACAAGAACTATGGGGGGATTTTACAAGCATATGCTTTGTCAAAACAAATCGAATTACTTGGATATAATGCTGTAATAATGCCGTATATCTATGAGCACATTCCGCTTGATAAAAAAGGGAATTATCTTATATGGCGTCTGCTAAGAAAGTTAAAAAACGCAATTCTAATTCGTGACAACGAGATAAAAAAACAACGAAAAATGAATGAAATGATGCTTTTATTCGTTAAGGAAAATTTGCCTTTGTACCGTACTTCACGTATGACCATAAGTGATCTTGAATTTGTCTCGAAGTCTTTTTATGCTTTTATCTGCGGAAGTGATCAAGTTTGGAGTACAAAATTACAGCAGGATCATTGCGATCCGGGAATGTTTTTAAAATTCGTCCCCCGAGGGGTGAAAAAGATCGCATATGCTCCAAGCACAGGATCAACCATTAGATTGAAGGCAGATACCGCGAGCGAGTTTAACATGGCACTATCAACATTTAACGCGATATCAGTTCGTGAATCAGCTGGACAAAAGCTGATAAAAGATATGACTAACAAGGATGTACCGATTGTCCTTGACCCTACTCTGCTGTTACCCGCCGACGAGTGGGAAAAAATAGTCAAGATTCCTGAAGAACTGCCGGGAAAGTATATTCTGGTTTATCGATTCGGCACACTCGAGAGCACATATGAACATATCATGGATATTCAAAAGGAGACCGGACTTCAGATAATCGAACTGCCATCATCAGCTATATCTATCAAAGATAGTTGGAATAAAAGATATAATATTGATCCTGAGGCTTTTATTGGAATTATTAAGAATGCAACTTTGGTTTGTACGGATTCCTTTCATGCTACGGTGTTCAGTATTTTGAATCGAACACCATTTATCACTTTCTATCGTCAAGAACCTAGCATCGAGGGTAATATGAATTGTCGTATTGATGATTTGCTACAAATGACCGGATTAACAGACCGATTAGTTAAACCGAATGACAAAATCATTCTCGAAGACCTTTTTACGATCGACTTTAAAAGTGCACTCGAAAAAATCGATCAAAGGCGAACGGAGTCGCTAAACTATCTTAAACAGGCATTAAGAGAAGATAATAATGAAAGCATTGGCTAAATATGATTGATAATAATTCTAACATGAAAAGTAAAGTAGTTTCTGGGCTGTCTTGGTCAATGGCAGAGAAATTATTAACCGAATTTGTCAATTTATGTATTACTATCGTACTTTCGCGTCTTCTTTTGCCTGAGCATTATGGAACAGTAGCTCTAATTCAAGTTTTTATTTCAATATCTACGATTTTTGTCACATGTGGGCTGGGAAATTCACTAGTGCAAAAGAAAGACCCTGACGATACAGAATATGCAACAATGTTTTATATCAATGTTTTGATTGGATTATTTCTTTACTTGGTTATTTTTGCAGCTTCACCGCTGATTGCTAATTTTTATGAGAATGGCGATTTAATACCTCTGATAAAGGTTCTTGCACTGAAGATACCAATTGCGAGCATATATAATATTCAGCAGGCTTATGTTCAGAAAAGAATGGAGTTTAAAAAATTCTTTTTTTCTTCACTCAGCGGAACCTTGATTTCTGGGATAGTCGGTATTCTAATGGCAATGAATGGATTTGGTGTATGGTCTTTGATAACTGCCACACTCGTCGATCAGACTCTTGATAGTTTAATTCTCTTTATTACAACAAGATGGCTTCCGACAGGTAAAATATCTTTAATTAAAACAAAGCCAATGTTCAAATTTGCCTATAAAATTATACTTTCGGAATTTGTCAGCAGGGCATATGAACAAATTAGATCCTTAGCAATTGGTAAAGCATTTTCACCATCTGATCTCGCATATAATTCCAAAGGGCAGAAATTTCCGCAGATGATTATTGAAGTTACAAATACAACAATTATAAGAGTAATATCTCCAACCTTCTCCGAATATCAGGACGACAAAATTAAAATGGTTGCTGCCGCACGTCGATCTGTAAGTGTTTCTTCTTTTCTTTTAGCTCCTTTGCTCATTGGAATGGCGGCGACTGCAAACCACTTGGTTCCATTGATCTTTACCGATACTTGGAATGCCTGTATACCATTTCTGCAACTGTACTGCTTTACATACCTGTTTCAGCCAATACATTCAATCAATCTGAAAATAATACAATCGGTTGGTCGAAGTGACATCGCGTTAAAAATCGAATTGTTTAAAAAAGGAATGGGATTGATTTTTCTTGCTATAGCTGTATTTGTGTTTAAAAATGCGCTTATAGCTGCCGCAAGCTTTACCGCAATGTCGCTTGTTGCTCTTTTTGTAAATGCCTATCCATGCAAAATTCTGATCGGTTATGGTTTAGTGGATACTTTTAAAGATTCGATGCCCTCGATTATTTTAGCTGTAGTAATGGGTTCAATAGTCTATTTGCTTGGTATATTTATCATTTCAGACTGGCTTGCGTTATTTATACAAGTTACAAGCGGGGCAATTATTTATATGTGTCTCTGTTTTGTATTCAAACTTGAGCCAATGAGATATTTGCTTGGCTATCTAGTTGAAAGGAGTAAAAATGGGAGATAATCGTGTAAATTCTTTAACTATTGAAAAAATAGCGCATGATCAGTGTACGGGTTGTTTTGCCTGTTTTAACGTTTGTCCGCAGAACGCAATAACAATGAACTTAGATAATGAGGGGTTTATTTTTCCGTCTATTGATCATTCAAAGTGTATAAATTGTACTGCTTGTTATTATTGCTGTCCTGCTTCTTGTATAAATTCTATAAAAAGCTTTAAGAAGGTTCTGCGCGGATACAGCAATGATCCGACGATAAGAAATAACGGTTCTTCCGGTGGAATATTCGGTTTACTTTCCAAACGAATAATTGAAGAAGGAGGTGTCGTATGGGGCGCGGTGTTCTTTCCTGATACATTAAATGTTCGGCATGCTAACAGTGATGACGTGTCCTTAAACCGTATCCTAAAATCAAAATACGTACAAAGTGAGATTAGAGATGCATATAAAAAAGTCAAAGAAGAATTGATTGTTGACAGAAAAGTTCTGTTTTGCGGAACCCCCTGTCAAATTCATGGATTAAAATTATATTTGAAACATGATTACAATAATCTTACAACAATTGATTTTATTTGTCATGGGGTTCCGTCCGAGCGTGTTTTTCAGGAAATGCTTGAGAATATTGCAAAAAGTAATAACTGTACAGTCAGGGAAATCTCATTCAGAGAGAAAACAAGGGGATGGCGAACTCAAACAATCAATATATATCTTGCATCGGGGGAATTAATTAGTTGCCTGTCCGTAAAAAATCCGTATTATATGTTATTTTTAAAAAATTATACATTGCGTTCATCATGTTATGCTTGTAATTATTATCAAAATCATCAAGCAGATATAACCCTAGCTGATGATTGGTTGATACCTGCGAATCTTGATGACGATTTAGGAACTTCCTTAGTATTCTGTAATACTTCTGATGGCCAGCAACTTATTGAAAAGGTTGCTTCAAATGTGAGAATACTGGAACTTAAAAGGAACGAAATAAACATCGAACGTTATAAACATAATTATGATATAAATAAGCGGAATGCTTTTTTCGCAGATTTCAAAGAGAAAGGATATGCCTATACAGTTGAGAAGTATTTTGAATCAATCGAATCAGACATTTCGCCATCCGAAAAACAGTTATCAAACTATGAGATATTAAAAAAGTTAGCAAAATCATTTTTGAAGAGGATAGCAAAATAGTTAATTACTATTTTGGATTAAATAATAAATGTGAAAGCTGGAGTGATAAAATGGGAAATTTATTTATTGGAAAGACATTATTAATCACCGGAGGAACCGGTTCGTTTGGCAATGCGGTTTTGAATCGGTTTCTACAAACGGATATCGGGGAGATTCGCATCTTTTCCCGTGATGAGAAAAAGCAAGATGATATGCGACATGAATTTCAGGCAAAATTACCCGAAGCCGCCGCTAAAATAAAATTCTATATTGGTGATGTCCGCGATATTCAATCAGTGAAAAATGCAATGCATGGTGTTGACTATATATTTCATGCGGCAGCACTAAAACAAGTGCCCAGTTGTGAGTTTTTTCCTTTGGAAGCTGTAAAAACTAACGTTTTAGGGACAGATAATGTTTTGTCAGCAGCCATCGATGAAGGAGTTTCAACTATTATCTGTTTATCTACAGATAAGGCTGCCTATCCGGTAAATGCAATGGGAACATCAAAGGCAATGATGGAAAAAGTAATCTTGGCGAAATCACGAACGGTTTCGCCGAAGAAAACGAAAATCTGCTGTACACGGTATGGTAATGTGATGTGCAGCCGCGGATCGGTAATTCCGTTATGGATTGATCAGATTAAGGCAAACCAACCTATAACAATCACCGAACCAAAAATGACAAGATTTATCATGTCATTGGAAGAGGCTGTTGATTTAGTTTTATTCGCATTTGAATATGGTACAAATGGTGATATTTTAGTTCAAAAAGCTCCGGCTTGTACAATTGGGATATTAGCTCAGGCTGTAAAAGAAATATTCAGTACAACAATGGAAGTAAAGACAATTGGCATCAGACACGGGGAGAAACTGTACGAGACTCTGCTTACAAATGAAGAATGTACTAATGCTATTGATTTAGAGGGATTCTATCGTGTACCATGTGATAAAAGAGATCTTAATTATGACAAATATTACAAAGATGGAGATATAAAACGTAATTTGCTTTCAGAGTTTAATTCTAATAACACTGACCAACTCAGTATAAACCAAGTAAAAAGTAAGCTTTTAGCTCTGCCATATATACAGGAACAGCTGAGAGAAATGAGGGTAAAATGAGAATACTTGTTACAGGGGCTAATGGATTTATTGGGCGTAATTTGGTAGCTCGTTTAAAAAATATGAAAGAAGACAAGAACAAGAATGTTGCTTCTAATTTCATAATTTATGAATATGATCAAACCACCAATCCCGATCTCTTACCATTATATTGTAGTAATGCAGATTTTGTTTTTAATTTAGCTGGTGTAAATCGCCCGGAAAATATAACTGATTATATGAAAGATAACTTTGGCTTCGCTTCAGTTTTATTAGACACACTCGAGAAATGTGGGAATAGATGCCCAATAATGTTGGCGTCTTCGATTCAAGCACAGCTTGATAATCCTTATGGTCAATCTAAGAAAGCGGGTGAAGATTTATTCTTTGATTATGCAAGGCGTATGAACTCTAAAGTATTAGTTTATCGTTTCCCGAATGTTTTCGGGAAATGGTGCCGTCCAAATTATAACAGTGTAATAGCAACCTTTTGTTATAATGTTGCACGCGGAATACCGATAAAAATTAATGATTCGAATTCTTTACTGTATCTAGTTTACATAGATGATTTAGTTAATGAAATGTTAAATGCCTTGAAAAATGAAGAACATTATGATGGTTTATTCAATACAGTACCAATAGTTTATCGATACAATTTAGGCTATATTGCTGATTTGATTTGTAGTTTTAAAATGACAAGAGATGACAAAACGATTCCGAATATGGGGGATGATTTTATCAAGAAATTATACGCTACATATCTATCATATCTTCCAGAGAACAGTTTCTCTTATCCATTAATAATGAATATCGATGCAAGAGGAAGTTTCACTGAAATGATAAGAACACAGGATCGAGGTCAGGTTTCGGTTAATATTAGTAATCAAGGCGTTGTGAAAGGAAATCATTGGCATAATACAAAAAGCGAGAAGTTTTTAGTGGTAAAAGGTCAGGGGGTAATTCGACTTCGCAAAATTAGTGAAAAAGAAGTCTTTGAATACTATGTATCTGGTGATAAACTGGAAGTAGTAGACATCCCTGTCGGATACACACATAATATTGAGAATTTAGGCATCACTGAGATGATAACGATTATGTGGGCAAATGAACCATTTAATTCTGAATACCCAGATACATATTATTTGGAGGTGTAATCATGAAAAAATTGAAGGTTATGACGGTAGTCGGCACACGTCCAGAGATAATAAGATTGTCTTCTGTAATCCGCACCTTGAGGGATTCGAAAGCTATTGAACACTACTTAGTTCATACCGGTCAGAATTATGATTATGAACTCAATGAAATATTCTTTAAAGATTTGAATTTGGGACTTCCTGATTTTGTTCTTGATGCGGCATCTGGCAATGCAGTTGAAACGATTGGTAATATTCTTATCAAAATCGACCCATTACTTGAAAGAATAAAGCCCGATGCTTTTCTTGTACTCGGTGATACAAACAGTTGCCTAAGCGCAATCGCAGCAAAACGTCGACACATTCCAATTTTCCATATGGAGGCTGGTAATCGTTGCTACGATGAGCGAGTACCAGAAGAAAGCAATCGCAAGATTGTCGATCATTTAGCAGACATAAATTTAACATACAGTGAAATTTCAAGAGAATATCTTTTGCATGAAGGGTTACTTGCTGACAGAGTAATAAAAACTGGAAGTCCAATGTATGAAGTGTTAAATTCTCAAATGAAATTTATCGAAGAATCCAAGATTCTTGAAGAATTAGACTTAGTGAGTGATGAGTATTTTGTCGTTTCCGCTCATCGGGAAGAGAATATTAACAATGAAGTAAAATTTTTCGAACTCATTAAGTCATTAAATCTAATTGCTGAGAAATATGGCAAGCCGCTTATTTTTTCAACACATCCACGTACGCGAAAAATGCTTGAACAGAAGAAAATTGATTTCAATCCGCTGATTAACTGTATTAAACCATTGGGATTTAACGATTATATAAAACTACAGTTACACTCAAAAGCTGTGCTGAGTGATAGCGGAACGATAAGTGAAGAGGCATCGATTCTAGGATTTAAAGCTCTTAATCTTCGTGAGGCTCACGAAAGACCTGAAGCAATGGAAGAGGCATATGTTATGATGACAGGTCTAAAAACGGATAGAATCATGCAAGCTTTAACCATCTTGGAAAAGCAGAATAATAAAACACTATGTATGGTTCACGATTATGCTTATCCAAACGTCTCCGAGAAAGTAATTCGGATTATTATTTCATATACAGACTATATTAATCGTAATGTCTGGAGAAAAATGGATTGATTGAATGGTAGTATATCGTTGATGAAAAATCGCAATTTAGTAATACACTGGCTTACTGTCATAGTATGGATGCTGATTATTTTTTATTTATCGTCACAGCCGGCCGTGAAGTCTGATGGTTTAAGTATTGGTTTGATAAGTAGATTATTTTATATTGTAGGTATTGATGCATCGGAGTTATCAAGTCTTGATTTGTGGAATTTGATTATTCGCAAGGGCGCTCATTTTTCCGCTTATTTGGTTTTAGGTCTATTGATGCTGAATGCTTTGCGTTTGACATTGGGATTCAGTTTTCATTCAGTGATTATTGCCATCGCGGTTTGTACAATTTATGCGGCGAGCGATGAAGTTCATCAGTATTTTGTTACAGGCCGCAGCTGTCAATTAACTGATGTATTGATTGATTGTAGCGGCGCGATAATTGGCATCTGTTTTTTATTCCTGCTGAATTATATTTTACATCGCGATATTAAAACTTAAATAATTAAATAAATCTGATATAAAACCTATTGTATTAAATAGCATTAAGATTTTCATTTCAAAACGATTAATTTTTGTGATTTTATCATAAAACCAGATTTCATTTAATTTAATCGACATTATAATTACCATAAACTCAAAAAGATATGGGTTTAATGGCTTTGAAAAAGATCCGTATGTGAAAATGCTGTGGTTCATCAATGGTGATGGATCTGATTCAAAATGATGAATATTTATTTAAGGAAATATTGTCCTTAGTAATTCAAGCTTGTTATGAAATATTTAATTATTGTGTTTCGAATTCAGACCTTTTATTAATGAAATATTAACATGAACATGAGAAGAATAAGGATAAATACATTCAGAAGACATTTGAAATGATCAAATATAATTTCGTTGAAAAAGAACGAAAAAAATCGATCCAGCAAAGACAAGATAACAATTTAAAAGACATAATGATCGGTCATAAACAAATGTTTATGACCTTTTTGTTTATTGCTCAAGTTTTTTTGTTATAATCAATGCAGGAGGCTTTATGCTGCAATATTTTATTCCTGATTTATATATTGAGAATTATCAAAAATTAAATATCGCTTATTTAAAAAACAAACAGATAAAAGTCTTGGTCTGCGATATTGATAATACCTTAGTGCCTTTTGATATTGAAACCCCGACAAAGGAAGTCCAGGCTTTCTTTGATGAAATAAAAACGAATGGAATCATTCCGGTTTTAATATCGAATAATAAGGCGGAACGCGTCAGTTTGTTCGCTAATGCACTGAATTTGCATTATTATCCCTATGCACAAAAACCGCTGAAAAAGACCTATCGAAAGCTTTTAGGCGATTATCAGGTATTACCACAGGAAGTTGCCTGTATGGGTGACCAGCTGATGACCGATGTTTTTGGCGCAAAGCGCTGCCAGTTGTTTACCATCTTAACCAGACCGTTGGTTACAAGGGATATTCATTATACTAAAATAAATCGCCAATTAGAGAAGATCGTCTTTTTTTTCTTAAAACTATGCAAGAAATTTGATCGAGGGAAATACAGTGAGCAAATGTAAGGGCTGCGGAGCGACGCTTCAATCAGCAGATAAGAATAAGATGGGATATACTCCTAAAGAAGGCAGTGATTTCTGTCAGCGCTGTTTCCGGTTGAATAATTATGGCGATCTGACTTTTTCCGCTAAACAGGAAGTAAACAGTATGGATGTTCTGATTAAAGTCAGCCGGATGAACGCTTTGGTTCTTTGGATCGTTGATCTTTTTGATTTGGAGACAGCTCTGCAGGAATCAATTAATCGTTACTTACATGATCATGATATCATTATGGTGGCGACTAAACGCGATCTATTGCCGGATAGTATCGGCACTGAGAAACTCAGTAAATATCTCATGATGCGGCTGAAGGAAAAGGATATCTTTGTTAAAGGTTTAGTTGTCATCGGTGATTATGGCAATGACGGCAAAGAGGAAATTATCAAAGCCTTGCAGCTGTATCGCAAGAATCGTGATGTAGCAGTGATCGGTACGACGAATGCCGGCAAGTCCACAATGCTGAAAGCTGTTTTTGCAGTTGACAGCTTGACAATCAGCCGCTATCCAGGTACGACACTCGATTTTATCGCGATACAACAGCCGGAATTTATCATTTATGATACACCGGGGTTCAATCGAAATAACAGTGCTCAGATTCTGCTTGATGATGCTGACCTAAAATTAATTGTCCCTCAGCACCGAATCAAACCGGTAGTTTATCAATTAAGCGGTAATCAGACTTTATCGATCGGCGGTCTGATGCGTGTCGATCTTATTGGCTGTCTGACAACAAGCTGTGTCTGTTATTTCAGTGATAAACTGCTGATTCATCGCAGCAAGACAGAAAATGCCGAACAGTTATGGAATGAACATTACGGAGAACTGCTGGTTCCGATCATCAAAGATAAATGGGATAAGCATCTGCGAAAGCTGACCTTACTGAATGAAAAATTTGATATTGCAATCTTCGGTTTGGGTTGGATCTGTATTAACGGCCCAATCAGTGAAGTTCATGTCAGCGGATGTAAAGAAATCGACGTTATCGTCAGAAAGGCTATGATCTAGTGTTAAATAATAAACAAAAAGCGTATTTAAGAGCTTTGGCAAACCGTGAAAGAGCGGTATTTCAGTTAGGTAAGGATGGTATCAGTTCAAATACGGTAGCGGGGATCAGTGATGGCTTAACAGCGAATGAATTATTGAAATTCAGTCTGCTCAAAAGCTGTCCGCTGACCGTAACGGAAGCGGCGATTGAGGTTGCGTCATTGACACAAAGCGAAATCGTGCAAGTAATCGGAAGAACAGTTGTTCTGTATAAAAGAAATCCGGAAGGGAATATTAAATTACCGCGATGAAGCGAATAGGGTTAATCACCGGCTATTTTGATCCAATTAATATTCTTGATATTGATCTGGCTAAAACAGCCTTAAAACGTCTTAATCTTGACAAGATAGGGTTCTTCGTGAAACCGGGTTCGAATTATCAGCACCGTTTCAATATGGTCAAGCAGGCTATTGGTCCTTATCGGCACTTAATGATTGCTGAAAACATCGAAGAAAAATATTTTGCCATCATTGATCCGCGCTTAGATCAGGGACTGATATCAGATGATTTTTTAAATGTACCGCGGACGATAAGCCGGTATGCGATAGATCATTGTCTGTATTTTGATCGGTTAGTATTCAAACAAGTAAGCCGAAAACGTTATGAACATATCCGCAGTACTGCGGAACTGGCTCGTGATTTAGCCGCACATTATCATTTGAATAGTGAACATGCCCGAGTTGCCGGTTATCTGCATGATTATACTAAAGAATGGCCGAAGGAAAAACAAATGCAGACTGTTTTAAGATATTTTCCGGAACACATTAAGGAAAATGCGAAAGTCTACCACCAGTATACTGCCGGACTAACAGCCAGGCAGTTATTTCAAATTCGTCAGACGGATATTCTTGATGCTATCAGCAATCATGTCAATGGTACGGATCGCAAACGGCTGAGCCGCATAATCTTCTGTGCGGACAAGGTTGAAGATACGCGCGGCTTTGATAATACAGAGATTAAAACCCTTTGTTTCCGCAATATCGATCAGGCTTTCGATCTTATCCGCAGCGAACAGCTGAATTATATAAAAGGAGCGCGAAATGAATGAATTACTGAAAACAATCGTTAAAGCGATTGATGATAAACAAGGATGCGACATCAATGTGCTTGATTTTCGCACCGCCAGTCCGCTGATGGATTATTTCGTGATAACTCATGTTAATAATCATCGTTTATTGCGGGCAATAGCCGATCATACAATCGAACAGATTGAGAAAGCCGGATATGCAATCCGTGCGGTTGAAGGTACAGAGGACAGCGGATGGCTGCTAATCGATGCTTATGATGTCATCATACATATCTTTCTCTTGGAACAGCGGAATTATTATGGCTTGGATAAATTATGGGGTGATCTTCCGCAGGTGAATCTTAATGAAATCTTATGATTTACTGGCAAACTTCTATGATAGACTAATCATTGATCAGGGAACGATACAGCCATGGATTGACTTTACGGCGGAATATGGGAACCCTGGTTCATTATTGGAATTGGCCTGCGGAAGCGGTATAATGACACTTGAATTTCTTAAAGCCGGATACCAGGTCACCGCTTTGGATTTATCAGCACAAATGCTTGAGCAGGCAGCGATTAAGACTAAAGGCTATCCGATTCTTTATCATCTATCAGATATGCGCGACTTTCATTTTACGAAAAAGTTTGATACGATCGTCTGTTTCAATGACAGTCTGAATTATCTGACGGATTTAAAGGATGTCGAAAGAGTCTTTGATTTAGCTTATCAGCATTTGAAACCGGACGGATGCTTGCTGTTTGATGTTCACACGACAGCGCGTTTAAAGGAGTTCAGCGAGGAATTTGTCGAGGAAGGTTATATTGATGATACCCCTTATCAATGGTGTATCAGCGCGGAAGATAATAGCCTGTACCACACGATCACATTCTATCAAGATAACATACCGTCTACAGAGCAGCATGTCCAAACGGTTTTTACTAAAGCAGCGATTAAAAGCAGCTTAACAAGATCAGGATTTAATTATCTGGTCTTTACCGATTTTAATAAAACGGAAAAAAGCCGAGGCGAAAAGTGGTTTTTTGCCGCCCGAAGGAGATAAAAAATGATTGGAATTATCGCGGCCATGGCCGAAGAAGTTCAAGCTGTTTTGGATCACATGACTGAACTTAGAACAATTGATCTGCATAGCTTTCATTTTATACAAGGTAATCTGAATGGCCGTGAGATAATTATTACAGAAAGCGGTGTGGGTAAAGTTCAGGCAGCGATCGCCACGACAGTTCTGTTAACGAATTTTTCAATCGAAGGAATCATCAATGTCGGCATTGCCGGAAGCCTAAAAAAAGAATTAACGGTCGGTCATGTCGTTATTGCTGATAAAGTTGCTCAATGGGATTTCGACCTTAGTGCCTTTGGTATTGTGAAGGGCTTCTCTACGGAACGTTATACAATTCAAGCTGATCTTATGAAAGTCGAAAAGCTTCATCTTTTAATGCATGATGACCAGTTTTCCCATATCGGACCGATGGTTACCGGCGATCAGTTTGTTTACAATGAAGAACAGCTTAGAATAATCAAAGCTTCATATCCGGAAGCCTTATGCGTCGATATGGAAGCTGGATCAATAGCTCAAGTCAGCAGGTTCTATCATATCCCATTCTTAATTGTCCGCAGTATCAGCGATGTCACGACTGAAGATGGCAACGAAACTGTCTTTGAAGAAGTCATCCGTCATGCTTGCGCTGTCGCTGCGCAGTATTGTTCTCAAGCCGTCGGGATTTTTGACTGATGGCAGCTTTTTGGATGGAATTGTACCAAACGATCTTTGATTATCAGTTCTGGATTGCCTTCTTTAATACTTTTCAGTCATTCGGTCCGCTGCCTCCAATCTTGCTGACCTTTACGGAGGCATTGATTCCGATGCTGCCATTGGTGGCAATCGTGACATTCAATGTGGCAACGCACGGCATTTTCTGGGGCTATCTCTTTTCGTGGATTGGCAGTGTGTGTGGCGCAGTCTGTGTTTTTGCACTGTTTAAATTCCTACGGCATCGGCCGTTACTCAGTAAATTGCTTTCGATGAAACGTCTTAATCGCTTAATAATCTGGGTCAGTAAGCAAAATCGTTATCTGCTGTTTATCCTGACAATTTTCCCATTTACGCCAAGCTTTTTAATCAATATCAGTTTTGGTTTATCCGATTTCGGACATCGTGATTTTATCTCAACCATAATAGTCTCGAAAGCGGTTATGATTGCCGGATTGGTTTTATTCGGATCAACTGTTGTCAACAGTGTCAATGAACCGCTTTACATCATTCTTTCGGTTTTAATCCTCCTGTTTCTATATGGATTGTCCCTTTATATTCAAAAAAAAACCGGAGCTGATAAATTATAGCCGAATTATCAAATAGCAATAAAGAATAACAAAAAGAACCTCCTGCTTTACATAAAGGTTCTTTATAACTAATGATTTGTAGAATGACATACAGAGCTTCTCAATAATCAGTTATATCTGCAAAACGCCAGAAATCATTTTTCGAATGGTAATAAAATCAATCAGTAGGTTAAATGATTGAAAGCGTTCTGATATGACCAGTGTTTTATATTTATCTAATCGAAATTGCGACAGACGCATACACGAACAAATTCAAATTCAAGCTTTTGAACGGCTTTACGTTATTAAGATATTATAAAAAATCGGTATGAGAAATGAGTTAAGCAGGTTGAGCAGCCAGTACGAAGAACACCATATCAGAAATTTAAATAACTGTATATCCAAACTTTGATAATTGATGGCCTGGAAACAGATTGCTTAAACATTTAATTCCGATTATTTCATTATCCCGATAATAAATCAATATAAATACTCCGGCTATTGCGTGATAGCCGGAGCGATTTTTTCTTCAACTTCGTATATTCCTGTCCAGATTCCATTATTATACATCCAGGTCTTTAGGTCCTGAGAATCGAAGGGGTTGTCCTTATCCCATGAAAGATAATTAAGGACGGTCATTTTCCCATCGACATTCTGGACTGCGACAAATGCCGGATAACTGGTAAACCCCCAGGTATTGCTCATATAATGAATAGAAGAGGGTGATTCGTAAAAATCGACGAATTCGAAAGTATCAAAATTAGTAACGCCAAGTTCGGTAGCCAGTGGTTTAATGACATAATCGCGAACATAAACACAGTCATTATTGTTTAAATCACATAACCACAAGTAATGAACTTCCGTATCAGACAGGATGTAGTCCTCAATATTAGCATAGGTTAAGGTTGTATCAGCAACCGCAATATAGTTGTCAGCGACGACAGCTGCCTGTTTCGGTGTGAAGTAAAAGTAAGTAGCAACCCCTAAACAGATGACTAAAACAATAGTTGAAATGATTTTGGATACTCTTTTGGTCATATGTCCTCCATATACAAAAAATACTTTAACATTTTTCACTTTTTAATGCAAATTTGTTATAATATCTACTAAAGCGAGGCCGATATGAGACAACTGCTGATTAAAACATTAGTAACTATTTTACTTGTCATTACCTTAATATTATTAGTAATGTTTAATATATCCTATTTCATCGGCGGTCCGATGCTGTTAAATAGGTTAGCTGACCAGCAGATTATGCAGAATATGGAACGCAAGGAGAAGAAAACATCTTGCGCTTTAGTTTCCCGTTTTGCGGATGATGAGGTTTATTATGTCGCGTTATGCGATAACTACTATATTTTTTATAATAATGATCCGACGGTATTGGCTGAAAGACATCAAGATACATTAAATGTAGCGAAAGTAATTGATTTATATGCAAACATTTATGACCTGGCTGATGCCACCCCTAGTCTTGGTTACTATCATAAAAAACCGGTGTATGTTTTGGATAGCGATCAGTTTGAACTGCTGATCGATTATGACAGCTATGAAGTGCTGCGTTACTATCAGAAAGGATAGAACTATGGAAAACTGGTGGAATCAACGCTATTTTGATAAAAGAAATTGGATTTTGGAAAATCTGCAGAAACTTAATCTTAGTATGGCAGAAGCTTTAGTATTGCTTTTAATCGATTATTTCAACGAATATCAGATCGATTTGTCCTTGAATATTTTAAGTGAGAAATGTCAGGTTTCCGTCGAGGAAATTGATAATATGATTAACTCTTTGCACACGAAAGGTTATTTGGATGTGAAAGTGCTTAATAAAAAAATCAGTTTTTCGCTGGATGGATTATTTGAGGAAAAGGATCAAAGCAATTATGATACAGCTTCGTTATATGAATTATTTGAGAGCGAGCTAGGGCGGATCCTGACGCAAAGCGAACTGAGTAAACTGAATGCTTGGCTTCAGACTTACGATGTTGATGAAATCATCAATGCGTTGCGCGAGGCGCTGATTTATAAGAAGAAGGATTTTAATTACATACAAAGAATCCTGCTTAACAAACAGCAGGAGAATAAGGAATGAAACATCAGGATATCTATCTGATTCTAAACCGCCTGTTTCCAAAGGCCCGCTGTGAATTAAATCATGATAATGCTTACCAGCTGACTGTAGCGGTATTGTTATCGGCACAGACAACGGATGTAGCTGTTAACAGACTTACCACATCTTTTTTTAAACGTTATCCATCAGTTAGAGAGCTGGCCGATGCCAAGCTTGATGATGTGGAAAATAGTATCAGAATGATCGGTCTTTATCATAACAAAGCTAAGAATCTGATTAAGATGGCTCAGCAAGTCAATTCCGACTATTCAGGAACAATTCCGTCAGATCGTGATGATTTGATGCGGCTTGCGGGAATCGGCCGTAAGAGTGCTAATGTGATCATGTCGGAGTGGTTTCATTTTCCGGCTATTGCTGTTGATACACATGTTGAAAGAGTTTCTAAACGTTTAAATTTAGCGAAATGGCCTGATTCGGTACGGCAGGTGGAAGATAAGCTGATGAAAGCTTTTCCCCAAGAACAATGGTCTAGGCTTCATCATCTGCTCATTTTCTTCGGCCGGTATCGATGCAAAGCACAGAATCCGCAGTGCTTGGATTGTCCGTTTCTTAAAATCTGTCAGAAAGATAAACAGCCCAAAGCGAATTGACAATTATGCTGGATGGATTATATAAAAGCCTCATTCACATTTTGTAATGAGGCTTTTATTTGATGATTAGGGAACAATCGTAACCGTTATCGGTGATTGCAAATCGTAGAGATACGGTTTATTTACAGAGGTGAATGTATTAACTCCGACAGTCAGACTGCCAACCTTTTTGGTGGTATCCGTTAATGAAGTCTCGTTAGCGATTGTCAAACCATAAGTATTGGCAAAACTGATAACATCAGCTACGCTAGTATTAGCATTCAAATCTAGCTGTACATCCACATAATACTTAATGGTAAGAGCTGTCTCGCGTATGGATTTAATCGTTACAACCGTATTGCGCGGATCAGTATCTGTAATCCCGGCGATACCGCCTAAAGCTTGGGAAGTGGATGTGCGACCAACACCAGTAAAGGTCCAGACACCGGAAGTGCCAAGCTGATTCATCAACGTTTCGGCATCGGTTTTAGTGGTAAAATTCGGAACAGTTATCTTACCGTAATAATTTACAGTTACGGCAGTGGTCGTTAAGTTTGCCAACGAAACAGTAGTTCCGCGGACATCCGGCGTAACTGACTGAACAGTTCCATATAAAGTATCTATTTGTGACAGATCAGTTATTTCGACCGGATTCAATGTCCAAACCGAAGAACTGATTCCGTATTTTGTCATGAAGGCTTTAATTTCATCTAAAGAATCAAGGCTGGCTGCTTCAGGAACTGTTATATCCATGGTAACGGTCTGACAAACCTGATTGCTCTTGGTGCCGCCATTTTGATAGGCATAGTAACCGCAAGCGGTAATACTGCCGCCGGATGGTAATGAAACGGTAACTTCCGATTGCGAGCTTGATGTAGCAATATCGCTGGATAATCCCGTAACCGAGGCTTTATACTGAACAATCCCAAAAACCCAGGTCGGATCATAGAGTTTTGTTCCGGAAGCAGCGACATGTTTAGTTGAGCCATCGGAAGATGTTATATCCAGACTGATATCAATAACATTGCTGGCCAATGACAGCTGCGAAGCATCAGGATATGATGACCAGTTAAGCGTCAGTGTTACTTTACCGTCCTTGATTTCCTTTACTACCGCTGTGAAATTTGTCAGTGAACTGAGGGTCGGAACGGTAAGTGTTGTCAGACTTAAGAATTTGCGATTAATCAAACCAGTTACGATGAGATCGGAATTCATCCCATCAATCGGAGAAGCATAAGGATATACACCTTTAACGTGTGTTATTTCAACAACATTATCCGGCCGCACAACATTAGTTGTCGTTTCCGGATCATTTAGCACATCCAATAACATACTGTTAATTTTACCAGGGATATTTAGAGCGCTCTTTGCACTGCTGATATAGGTTCCTTCGCCATCGACAGCACTGTCATAACCGATCCAAACAGCTGTGGTGTATTTACTGGTACTGGCAATCATCCATTTATCTTTAGCGGCCCCGGAGGGGATTCCATAACTGACAAAGCTGTCATCATAGTTTGTTGTACCGGTTTTCGCATAAACCTCGTAACTGCGTTTTAGAATTTGCATGTAATTACCGTAATTTACGCTGACATCCTGTTCCATTAAAGAAGTAGCTAGATAGGCCGATTCTTCGGATAAGACACTGACGGAAGCATAAGTCGGTACATACGGATCAGAACCGTCAGTAAATTCTATACGGCTGACGGTATGCGGAGTGATGTAGTTCCCACCGTTGATCAAGGCACTGTGAGCGGCAGCCATCTGCACGACAGTAACTTCAAAAGTTGAGCCGCCAATCGCATAACCTAAGTCAAAATTGTCAGTAGTGACCTGTGTAAACCCGAGCGAGTTGAGATATTCAACTACTTTAGCCGAACCGATCGAATCAACGACAGCTTGTAAAGTTAAGTAAGCGGGGATATTCAGAGAAACGCCGACAGCATAATTCAGGAGAACCTGACCTTTATAGGTGCCGTCGAAGTTTTTAAGCAAGATGTCAGTACCTCGATATGTGACCGGTTTGTCATCTAACGTGTGCGTCGTTGCCCAACCTAAGTATTCGAAGGCTAAAGCATAAGATAAGAAGGGCTTAACAGATGAACCGGGTTGCTTGTACATATCTGTAGCTCGGTTAAAGCCTTTAGCAACAACATCACTTCTTCCACCGCCGATACCGACAATCTCACCGGTCTGATTATTCATGGAAACGATGGCAACCTGCATCAGATCATCAGGAAACTGAATCGTTGTTTCGCCATTCTCAATCGCTTCAATTGTTTCTTGGGTTTCTTTGTCCATGTATGTATAGATATTCATGGTTGTCGTATAAGGATCCTGGCCGGTCAACTCAATGACTTCATCAACAACGGCATTAATATAAGACATATATTTACCGGTAGAAGCTGAGACACCAACCAACTGGTCCTCGAGTTTGATAGAAACGGCCAGGTCGTATTCCTGTTGGGTGATATAACCATGCCGAAGCATCATTGATAGAACCGTATTGCGTCTTTCGGTTGCCGCTTCCAGGTTTTTATAGGCATTATAATAATTCGGAGCGTTGACGACACCGGCAAGATAAGCAGATTCGCTCAATGTCAACTCACTGACATCTTTACCGAAATAATATTCTGCCGCACCTTTGATACCGCGGGTGGTTGATGCACCGAAGTTGATACGGTTGATATATAGTTCAAAGATGCGTTTTTTACTCAACTGTTCTTCTGTTTTGATTGCCAAGTAGATCTGTTGAATTTTGTACTCCAGCGATTTAACCCGACTTGTTTGTGATGAATCATCAGTGAAATAAACGTTACGGACTAATTGCATGGTTAAAGTAGAAGCACCCTGCGAAAAACTTAGCGTTTTAATGTTTTCAATCAGCGACTTGACAAAACGCGGCAAATCAAAACCGTTATGTTCAAAGAAACGCGAATCTTCTATCGAAACGAAAGCATCGACTAAAGACTGCGGCATATCTTCATAACTGACATTTTCGCGGCTGACTAAGCCAATATCAGCAACTAACTCGCCATCAGCATCGAAAATCTTCGTTGATTCGACATTATCAAAATCCTCAACGTTGAAAGCAGGGGCATTGTCAATCGTTATTTTAATATAAATTGCGGCGCCGATTCCGCCGATTAAGCCTAAAGCAACAACAACAATCAAGATATTAAGCAATACCTTTTTAATGTTGAATGGTTTTTTGGGTTTATTCGGATCTTTCTTAATGTTTATCAAATTTTTCCAATCAATTTTTCTTAATTCAAATTTTTTCATGCGGTTCTCCTTTAAAGTAGAGATTATCAACTATCCCTAAATAATTAACCGGTGGAGTTAAGCTATAGGGAATTAAGTAAGCGTTTGTTTTAAACCAGACGTAGGGAACCGATCTTCTTTCACCAGTGGATAGATCTAGCAAATCCCGTGCTTTGACAAAATATGTTTCCTGATAAGAACTAAAGCGAATCAGGATGAAAGCGATACAGCCTTGCCGAAGGACGTTTTCCAAATGAGTAAGCTGATGTTTATGCAGCATTTTTAAGGGAAAGGCTGTTAATGAAGCAATTTCTTTTGCTTCAAAATCAATGGCTTTTCCGCGGTATACACCATTGTAGTCCGTTGTGCTCGGCTTACGAAAATAAGCCTCGGTGATGCGCGCTGTACTCCGGCTGGCATAATCAACACTTACGATCTGAATCGGTGTAGGCTTTTTATGAATTACAGCGCGCTGTAAATCCAAATAGTAAGCATTTGTCGCATTGATATCATCCTCAAGGCTCATTCCTCGTTTTCCATAATGCGTTGTATCTGCTTTTTTAGTATCAGCAACAGCAATTCTCTTCGGGGTAGGGTAACCAACCATCAGTATCACCGGTATCATTATATACAATATTTCATTTAAAGTACACAAAACGCCGCGGAAAAGTGTCACGGATGATGAAACTTAATAAAGACTTAATAATCCTGAAGGACATGATATAACTTGCATTTTTGGTTGGGATTTGCGACAATAAGGTGGGTGATCAATATGAATGAAGAGTTCAACTTAAAACCGCAGAAAATTTTTGACAAGCAATTCTCAATTGAATTCAAAGGCTATGCGGCGGAAGAGGTTGATCAATATTTGGACTTGATTATTCAGGATTATCAGAAAATGGATAATATCTATCAGACTCTACAGGAAAAAATTGCTGTTTTACAGCAGAATAATGCAACTCTAAAAACCTACATTATCGAGCTTGAAGCGAAACTAAAGAGCTTGGAAGATGCTACTCCGGCAAATGCGACAGATATTCTTAAACGTTTGTCAAGGCTTGAAGCTAAAATAGCTAACGATAGTAAGGAAGAAAACTGACACTAGGGCAATCGCTGCCTGCAAAGGTAGAGGAAAGTCCATGCTCGCACTATCTGTGATGATAGTAGTGATTGTGCAAGATGAAAAGATAAATCTTGGCAGTAACCCTGACGGCTGGTTAAATCCTAAGGCTTCGGCTATGGACAGCGCCTATAAAAGTGCCACAGTGACGTAGTTTATCGGGAAACCGATAAAGTGGAACGCGGTAAACCCCACAAGCGAGAAACCCAAATTTGGTAGGGGAATTTGTTTTCGTGAACAGAAACGCAAACAGAACATTGTAAAATGTAGATAAATGGTTGCCACTTGCGCAAGCAAGGACAGAACATGGCTTACATAGTGTCAGTCTAAAAGAAACTTCGGTTTCTTTTTTTAGATGATTTGACGCTTAACACCGTTATTTAATAAATACTTAATGATCCTCCGGAGGTAATTCATGTTATATTGTTTTATGCTAAATATCGTTTATTTTACAAGCTTTTTTTGACTTGGTTTCATTTTACATTGACTATATACTTTGTTATAATGTCAAAAGGAAGGTAGTGTTGAATGAAAAATATTGGCGAAGAGTTACGCCGGACTCGCGAAGGTCTCGGTATTACGTTGGAAGAGATGAGTAATCGAACCAAAATCGCTATTGATCGCCTGGATGCGATTGAAAACGGCGATGTCGGTTATTTCGATGATGACATATCTTATCTCCGATACTATATACGTTTTTACTGCAATGCTTTAGGCCTCGATTTCAATCAATTTCGGTCGCAGCTAGATGATTCTATCGAAGAATTTCACACCACAGTGAAACTACAGAAGATCGAAGACAATCAGGAAATGGAAAAATCGATTCAGAAACAAGCTAAAATTCACAACCTCAATAGTGTTATCGAAAAGAAAATTGATGTTCCGATGATGTCACTGATTATTGTTATCATTATTCTGCTAATTACCTTGACCTCGGTATTCTTTATTTATATCTTGCCGCAATGGCAGGATCCGGCGGATAATTTCGAACAAGCTGATCCGATTATCGAAACGCCGGTTACTGAGGATCCGGCTACTGAAACACCGATTACCGATCCGATCGTTACGACTGTTAGCGTTACCGAGATCGACAGCCGTACCTATCAGATAAGCGGTTGGACCGAAGGGGAAAATGTTTCCTTGAAAATCAACTTCGGCCGCGATACATGGATTAAAGTTTTTTATGACGGCGTCGTTACGGATAATCCGGCCAGCAAGACTTATCTTTCAGGTTCAGAAATTGAAATTCTTTATGCGGCTAAAACTGACGGTGAAATTGTCATCAGTCTGGGCGGTATGAAGGGAAATACCATCTATGTTAATGATGCCTTGGTACAATTGGATTCGACGGTTACGGAATATAACAGCGGCATTAAACTGACGTTTGTACTCAAAGGAGAGTAGTATGAATTTACCAAATAAATTATCGATCATTCGGATAACGCTGGTACCGATTATCGTACTGGTTATGATTTTTCCTTATGCGCAGGTTGGCATTGATTTAGGATCCTTTCAAATTCAATATGTGACATTAACGGTTAAAAATATAATTGTACTCGTCCTTTTTATGATTGCGAGCTTTACTGATTTCTTAGACGGACGCATTGCCAGAAAGCGAAATATGGTGACATCCTTTGGCAAATTTATCGATCCGGTAGCTGACAAACTGCTTGTTAACACGATGTTCATCATGTTTGCGGTGCAAGGTATCGCTCCGGTTGTCGGGGTATTGTTGATGATTTGGCGTGATACAATCGTCGATGTAATTCGGATGATTGCCAGTTCTAAAGGCAAGGTGATGGCCGCCGGACCGCTTGGTAAACTAAAAACGGTTTTACAAATGGTTTCGATTATTATCATTTTGTTAAGCAATCTTCCTTTCGAACTTTACCGCTTAGCAGTTGCCGATTTTATTTTCTGGTTCGCGACCTTGGTTTCGGTAATGAGCGGGATTTCTTACTTTATTCAGGCTAAAGATATCATTATGGAATCAAAATAAGATGGATACGCTTGTTGATTACTTGTTAGCAAATAACCTCACAATCAGCTGTATGGAAAGCCTCACTGGAGGATTGTTCGGGGCGCGGCTGACGAGCTTTAGCGGTATCTCAAAAATATTCTGCGGGGGAATTATTGCCTACAGCGATGAAGCTAAAGTAAATATCGGTCAAGTTAGTTCACAGATCATCAGCGAATACGGCGCAATCAGCCGCGAAGCAGCAGTGTCGATGGCTGAGCAATGTCAGCAGTTGTTTAAAACGAATATCGCTGTAAGTTTTACCGGTAATGCCGGCCCGACCGCTCAAGAAGGAAAACCGGTCGGCTTGGTTTATAGTTGTTTGAGTATTAATGCTTCAGTTTATGTTTATGAAGATTTGCTTTCGGGCACCCGAGATGCAATCCGGGAACAGATTATCAATCTGATGATTGTCAGAATGAAAGAAAACTTAGGAGTTTGAGCTATTTAAAGCAATCTTAAAGAGGAGGACTTTAAAATGTCGACAAAAAACAACGATGCATTACTGGAAGAAACAATCAAGAAAATTGAAAAAGAATTCGGTAAAGGTTCCATCATGCGTTTGGGTGAAAGAGCCAATGTAGAAGTAGACGCGATTAGCAGCGGATCATTAGCTATTGACTACGCTTTGGGCGTCGGTGGCTATCCTCGTGGACGGATTATCGAAATATACGGTCCGGAGTCCAGCGGAAAAACGACCTTGGCATTGCATGCGATTGCTGAAGTCCAGAAAACCGGGGGTAAAGCGGCTTTTATAGATGTTGAAAACGCGATTGATCCGATGTATTCACGTGCTTTAGGTGTTAATATTGACGAACTGATCCTTTCGCAGCCCGATAGCGGCGAAGATGCTCTTTCGATTGCCGAGATGTTAATTGAAAGCGGTGCAGTAGATTTAATCGTTATCGACTCCGTGGCTGCTTTAGTTCCGCAGGCGGAACTTGACGGTGAGATGGCTGATTCAACGATCGGCCTGCAAGCCCGTTTGATGTCGAAGGCAATGCGTAAATTGGCTGGAATCATGAATCGCAGTAAATGTACGGCTATTTTTATTAACCAGTTGCGCGAAAAGGTCGGTATTATGTTCGGCAATCCGGAAACGACGAGCGGCGGCAGAGCATTGCGATTTTATGCATCAATCCGAATAGATATCCGTAAAGGCGAAGCAATCAAGAATGGCACTGATATAATCGGCAATAAAACGACAGTTAAAATCGTTAAAAATAAAGTTGCGCCGCCGTTTAAGGTTGCTCAAGTCGAGATTATGTACGGTATGGGTCTATCACGCATCGGTGAGATTATCGATTTAGCCACCGAATATAATATTATCCAAAAGAGCGGAGCATGGTTCTCTTATAATGATGAGAAGATCGGCCAGGGAAAAGAGGCTGTCCGGGCTTACTTGATGGCGAATCCGGAATTGAGTGACAAAATGGCGCAGATGATTCGTGAAAAGATGTATAAAAAAGAGGAGTAATTGACTCCTTTTTCTTTTCGTTATAAAAAATTTCATAAATTAATTGTGAAATATCAGAAAATTAGGTAATATATAAGAGAGTGAAAATTCTCTATAAAGACACGGGAGGTATTAAAGTGGAATATTTGATACCCGTCTTGTCTGGTATAGTAGGTTTAGCCTTAGGTTTGGGTGCAATGGTGCTCATATCCAGGGCTGGGTTAAATAAAGCTAAAGAACAAGCTAAAAAGGTGATAGCTGATGCTGCTGATAAAGCGGAAGCGGTTACCAGAGAGGCTGCTTTAGATGCTCGTATGCAAGTTTATGAGATGAAACTTGCCGCAGAGAAAGATATTAAGGAAAAAAGACTCGAAGCACAGAAACAGGAAACGAAACTGATGCGCCGAGAAGATACCTTGAATTTCCGCGATGAGGTTTTGACAAATAAAGAAAAACAATTTGAAGAAAAAAATAAGCAATTAACCGAAAAATTTAATGTACTGGCAAAGACGGAAGAAGAGTTAAATAAGAAAATTGAATTGCAGGTTACTGAATTGGAGCGCGTTGCTTCAATGACGACAGAAGATGCTAAACGCGAATTGATGGAAGTAGTTGAAAAAAAGATTCAGAATGAGATTACAACTTATATCCGCGATCAGGAAGAAGAGGCTAAATCCAAGGCTAGCGAGAGCGCCCGAAATATTATCAGTTTAGCTATTCAGCGCTACGCTCAGGAAGAGACTCAGGAAAAGACGGTTTCGGTTGTCGCCCTGCCGAGTGAAGAAATGAAAGGTCGGATTATCGGCCGTGAAGGACGTAATATCAAAGCGATTGAACAGGCAACCGGTGTTGATCTGATTATTGATGATACGCCGGAAACAATTACGGTATCATGTTTTGATCCCATCCGCCGTGAAATCGCGAGACAAGCCTTGGAGAATTTAATCCGCGACGGAAGAATTCATCCGGGTAGAATTGAAGAAGTTGTTAAGAAAGTAACGGAAGATCTGGAAGAAACAATTCGTAAAACGGGTGAAGAAACAATCTTTAATCTTGGATTAGGAAAAATGGATCGCGAGATAATCCGTTTGGTCGGTCGTTTAAAATATCGTTACAGTTATGGTCAGAATGCTTTGCAGCACAGTATCGAGGTTGCCAGTTTAGCCGGAATCATGGCGGCTGAGTTAGGTCTAAATCAGAATTTGGCCAAACGCGCCGGCTTACTTCATGATATTGGCAAAGCCGTTGATTTTGAGGCAGAGGGAAGTCATGTTGAATTAGGCGTTAAATTAGCTAAGAAACATGGCGAGAATAATGTGGTCATAAACTCCATTGAATCCCATCATGGTGATGTTGAACCGAAGTCGATAATTTCAATTCTGGTAGCCGCGGCGGATACATTAAGTGCCGCACGTCCTGGTGCTCGTTTTGAGTCAATGGAAAATTACATTAATCGATTAGAAAAATTAGAAGAAATAGCGAATGGCTTTGAAGGTATTGAACGTACTTATGCGATTCAGGCCGGCCGTGAAATTCGCGTAATGGCGATTCCTGATAAACTGGATGACAATGCTTGCTTAAGAATAGCTCGAGAGATCAAGGAAAAAATCGAGAATGAATTGACTTATCCTGGTCAGATCAAAGTCACCGTTATCCGGGAAACCAGAGCACAAGAAATCGCTAAATAATGATCCGAATACTATTTATTGGCGATATCGTCGGACGCAGCGGAAGAAGTGTTGTTAAAGCTCAGCTTGAAAACATAAAAACTCAGTATAAACCGGATTTCATAATAGCGAATGGCGAGAATGCAGCTCATGGAAAAGGAATTACTCCGAAGATCTTTCATGAGCTTCTTTCTTTGGGGATTAATGTCGTCACGATGGGTAACCATACCTATGCTAAAAATAATATTTATGATATTATTGAAGACCCTCAGCTTGTTCGTCCACTCAATCTATTACCTAATGACTGCGGAGAAGGGGTGCGCTATTTTCAGGTAAAAGGTGAAACAATCGGCGTTATCAATGTAATCGGCGAGGTTTTCATGGAACGTGATGTAACTAATCCATACCAAAGCATTGATGGCATACTACGTCCCGGGGTCAATTATATTGTTGATTTTCATGGCGAGGCTACCAGTGAAAAGGCCATCTTTACATATCATTATCAGCAGGAACTTTGTGCCGTAATCGGCACACATACGCATATCCAGACAGCTGATGAAAGGCTGATTAATGGCTGTGCCTTCATCAGTGATGTCGGGATGTGCGCTGCTTACGATAGCATCTTGGGTAGAGACCTGAATGAGGTGCTCCGCAATACAATCTTGAAGGAAAAAACCACTTATCAAACGGCGGAGGGACCGGGGATATTCTGCGGTGTGATAATCGATATCGAACATCGAAGGGCAATTGATATTCAACGAATTCAAATTCGGCCGGATGAATAAAAAAGGATAAATGTTGAAACTATGAATGATGGTTGTTATAATAAGGACGTTATAACAGAGGAGGATTAAATTCTATGCCAGCAAAAGTAAATAAAGAAGTATGTATCGGTTGTGGAGCCTGCGTCGGTGTCTGTCCGGTTGAAGCGATTAAATTGGATGATGACGGCAAGGCCGGAGTTGATGAATTATCTTGTATTGACTGTGGTGCCTGCGTCGCTACATGTCCAGTAGGAGCTATTTCACAATAAACCAAGCGTATGCTTGGTTTTTTAAGGAAAAAATATGAAGGATAAATTACCGTCGCTTGTCGATGCCCGGATGCGAACAGCTCAAAGAACCATGATCAAACGTGATCTTTTTGTTTTGGATCAGTCAGCTAAAAATCTCGGCGAAGGGAAAAACTGTTATCTTCGGACATATGGCTGTCAGGCTAATGAGCGCGACTCCGAAACGCTGCAAGGCATTTTAAAAGATATCGGTTTCACGATGATTGATGATGAAAGCCTTGCTGATTTAGTCATTCTTAACACTTGTGCAATCAGACAGAATGCCGAAGATAAGGTTTTCGGTGAAATCGGTTATCTTAAACAGTTTAAAGATCAAAACCCCGAAATGATTATTGCCCTGTGCGGGTGCATGGCGCAGGAAGAATCGGTTATTAACCGTCTCTTAACTAAATATCCACAGGTTGATCTGATTTTCGGAACCCATAATATTCATCGTCTACCGCAATTATTGCACCAGGTTATTATCTCGAAAGAGAGAGTTGTCGAAGTATATTCTAAAGAGGGTGAAGTGATTGAGGGAATACCGACAGATCGTTTCGATAAACACAAGGCTTGGGTTAATATTATATACGGGTGTAATAAATTCTGTACTTATTGCATCGTTCCGTTTACCCGCGGTAAAGAGCGTTCGCGCTTAATTGAGGATATCATCAGTGAAGTCAACCAGCTCGTCCAAACCGGATATCAGGAAGTTACGTTACTTGGTCAAAATGTCAATGCCTATGGTAAAGACTTGGAATATGATGATGGTTTTAGTTTGTTGTTGGAAGCCGTTGCCGCCACAGGAGTTCCGCGCATTCGTTTTACAACCAGCCATCCCTGGGATTTTACGCCAAAAACAATCGAAGTGATGGCAAAATATTCAAATATTATGCCGTTTTTACATTTACCGGTTCAATCCGGTAATAATGAAATTTTGCGAATAATGGGTAGAAGATATACCGTTGAGAAATATAAAGCAATCTATGATGAACTGAAAAGGGTGATGCCGGAATGTGCTTTTTCAACCGATATCATTGTCGGATTTCCTAATGAGACAGATGAGCAATTTCGAGATACTCTGGCTTTATATGATTACTGCCAATTTGATAATGCTTATACTTTCATTTATTCAATGCGAAACGGTACGCCAGCCGCGAAGATGGATGATAATGTACCATATGAAGTAAAGCAGGAACGATTAAGATTGCTGAACGAAAAAGTTGATTACTATGCCAAATTGAAAAACAGTGCCTATCTGAATAAAATCGTGAAGGTTTTAGTTGACGGAAAGAGTAAAAAGAATAAAGAAATATACAGCGGATATACAGAGAGTAATAAATTGGTTAATTTTGAAGGTTCCGATTTATCAATCGGTTCGATTGTTAACGTTTTAATTACCGATGCAAAAACCTGGTCATTGAACGGAAAGTGTGTATAATTAGATTAATTGAATACCCGGGTTGAATCGCGTATAATAAAAGAAAGAATATGGAGGTCTAAAATGGACAATATCCGCCTTTTTGCATTAGGTGGTCTTGATGAAGATGGAAAGAATCTTTACGTTATCGAGATCAATAATGACATAATTTTAATTGAAGCCGGCTTAAAATACCCGGAAACTGATCAATTGGGAGTTGAGATGATCATTCCGGATTTTGGCTATTTACAGAAGAATAAAGAAAGAATTAAAGCAATTTTCATTACCCATGCCCATGATGATGTTTTAGGAGCAATCGGTTATCTGATCAAACAAGTAAATATACCGATTTACACAACGCCGCTGACAGCGACTGTCATCGAACAGAGCATGAAGAAACAAGGAATTACAAATTACAAACTTAACCAGATCAAACGCTCTGACAATTTGAAAATCGGTAATTTGAATGTCATAACCTTTGGAATGACTTTATCGATCATGGATGGTTTTGGCTTAGCTATTTCAACCAGCCATGGTTATATTGTATACTGCGGGGAATTCATTGTTGAGTCTGATGTGAAAATTTCCAGTTTTGCCAGTGACGTATCTGAGTTTGCGGATATCGGTAAAAAAGGAGTTTTTGCCTTGCTGTGTGAATCCAGCAGTGCTGATAATAAAGGCTACACATCACCGCAGCATGCTATTACCGATTTGGTTGAATCACATATTGAAAGTGCTCAGGGTCGTATCATTATAACTGCTTACGAACAGAATTTATACCGTATCATTGAGATTCTGGAACTAGCCAGCAAGTATCATAAAAAAGTATTTATTTATGATGAAAGTCTGCGCGAGCTGCTTCGTACGGTTGAACGCCTGGGTTATTATACTTTGCCGGCACGCCTAGATATCGTTAAGAGTAAATTTAACAATGATCTGGAAGATATTGTCATTCTCGTTACCGGAAACGGACCGAATGTCTTTAAGATTATGATGAAGATAGCTATGGGTGAAGATAATACGTTAAGTCTGAAAGAGTCGGATACAGTTATTGTCGGATCTCCGAGTGGCGAAGCTATTGAATTGGAAGCCAGTAATATGGAAAACGAGCTTTACAAAGAAAATGTCAAAGTTGTCACGCTGAACCGTAAAAAAGTCTATTCGATGCACGCTTCAACGGAAGATCTGAAAATGATGATTTATCTTTTTAAACCAAAATATTATATTCCGATTAAAGGCGAGTATCGCGATTTAGTAAATAATGCCAATATCGCTTTAGATATGGGTTATCGAGCTGATCATATCATCGTTTTGGATAATGGTCAGATTGCGACTTTTGAAAAAGGCAATCTGAAGACTACCTCTGATTTAATTGATCTTTCCGAAGTGATGATTGATGGCAATGATAATTCCGATATCAGTAGTTTTGTTCTGAAGGACCGTGAGGTTTTATCAAAAGACGGGGCCATAATCGTTGGTATTATAATCAACTTTAACACTAAAGAAGTGATCGGCGGTCCGGATGTTCAGTCTCGCGGATTAATTTACTTAAAGGATGCTGATTATATTGTTAAGGAAGTCGGTAACATTCTGGAAGAAACAATCAAGGAAGCTGTGAATGAGAAACGCTTTGAGAATATGGCGGTTCGAATGGAAGCCAAAGAACGGATTACCCGTTATTTATTAAAAGAAACCGGCAAACGTCCGATGATATTACCGACAATTGTGGAAGTTAATATTAACGATTAAGCGGAGGAGCTAATGGCGAAGAAGAAGCAGAAGAATGCAGCATTGAAAAATAGACTGGATCAAGATATTTACTTTAGTATTTTAGCCGTTTTTCTGATTGCGTTTATGATCATCGGCTATCGTCAATATGGTCCGATCGGTTCATTTATGACGAATTTGATCCGTTTTATATTTGGATCTTATTATAACGTTGTATATTGTCTGATGTTGATTTGGGCAATCTATTTGCTTTTTATGAGGCATAAAGATCTGCAACTGACACGTTATATCATATCTGCTTTTATTCTGTATTCGGCTTTTCTTCTGTGGTCGGCGATTGAAGGAGCGAAAACCTTGACCGGTTTTGCAGTAGCTAAAGATTATCTGGCCCATTATATTGATATTTTTCAGTACAATGGTTCTGCTTATGGCGGAATAATCGGCGCTTTATTGTATTCGTTGAGTTCTTTGCTGGTTGATAGGAGCGGTAGCTATGTCGTGATTGCTGCGCTGGTCATTGTCGGTTTGATCTTCTTGTTGGATTTCCGGAAGATTAAGGAGGCTATGACAAAAAGACATGAAAAACCGCCGGTGGCGGAAAATGAATTCAAACCAAGCCATTCAGCATTTGACTTTATTAGTACGGAAGAAGCACCTGTAAAGAAGAAAAAATCGACATTCATCGATGCCGATGTAATGCCGGCGGCTGCTTCGGAACTTTCTATTGCTGAACCGGTTAAAACAACATCAGCTGCAACCAGTACCGCTAACCCAAATTATACATTGCCGCCGCTGAACATTCTGGATAATGTAACTAATCGAAAAAGCTCGAATATAAACCTGAAAGCTGCTGAGCAAAAATCTAAGCGCTTATTAGAAATCCTACATGAATTCGGTATTAATGCCGAATTGATTGGCAATAACATCGGACCTTCGGTAACAAAGATTGAAATCAAACCGGAATCAAATGTGAAAATAAGTAAAATAGCAGCGATTCAAGATAATTTGAAAATGGAATTAGCTGCCAAGAGCATCCGTATTGAAGCACCGATTCCCGGCCGTAATGCCGTAGGCGTGGAAATCCCGAATGTCGAAATGACGCCGGTTCGGATGAGTGAACTGATTGCTACAATTCCGGAAGAATTGAAACACAAGAAATTACTGTTTATTTTAGGTAAGGATTTGATGGGCAGACCGGTTTATTGTGAAATGGATAAAATGCCGCACTTATTAATTGCCGGAGCTACCGGCAGTGGCAAGTCGGTATGTGTTAATGGTTTGATCTGTACAATTTTATTGAGAACGACACCGGATGAAGTAAAGGTATTGCTTATTGATCCGAAGAAAGTCGAATTTACGCAATACCGTAATATACCGCATTTGATCGGACCTGTAATCAGTGATAGTAATGATGCTTCGCGAGCCTTGAAAGTCATTGTCGATTATATGGAAAATCGATATGAAGTTTTTTCGAAGGTCGGTGTCCGCAATATCAATACCTACAATGATTATTTAAAGAGTCATCCGGAAGAAAAACTTAAACAGATGCCAAGGATTGTTGTTATTATTGATGAATTAGCGGATTTAATGTCGACGGTTGGAAAAGATGTTGAACAGAGTATTCAGCGAATTACACAGCTTGCCAGGGCTGCGGGTATTCATTTAATCGTTGCTACGCAGCGGCCGAGCACGGATGTTATTACCGGCATTATCAAAGCAAATATTCCGAGCCGCATCGCTTTTGCAGTCAGCAGCGGCATTGACTCGCGTACAATTATAGACACGGTCGGAGCGGAACGCTTATTGGGTAACGGCGACATGCTTTATTGGCCGATCGGCGAACCGACAAGCATCCGTTTGCAGGGTGTTTATGTAACAGATGATGAAGTAAATCGTATTGCGGATTTCACCAGCAAACAAATGAAACCGATGTTCGATGATGCTTTTATTCGTTTGCAGGAACTTGATAAGGATCCTGACGGTTTAATGAATGACTATTCTGCTGATCCTTTATTTGAAGAAGTAGTCGAATATATTCGTGAAGCACAAAAAGCATCGACTTCTTTGCTGCAAAGGAAATTCGGAATAGGTTATAACCGGGCAGCAAGACTGATTGATGTCCTTGAACAGCGGGGGATGATCGGACCGGCACAGGGCAGTAAACCGCGCGAAGTATTTTTAGAGAAAGTCGAGTAAAGTTCCTTTATGGAACTTTTTCATTAAATGATAATGTGTTATAATGCCTATCATCCGGAGGATTTATGGAAAAAATAATTTTAGCGAAGAATGTCACGTTAAATCTCATAAGAACAGCTAAATTCAAAGATGTCATGATTGAACTGCGTTTTTATAATGAATTAACTAATCAAAGAGCAACATCAAGAGCTTTACTGGCTTTAATCTTGCAGGATCGCTGTGCAAAATATGAAACCAAGATTAAAATGAACAATGCATTAGATGATCTATACGGAGCATCTTTATCGATACGCTGCTTCGGTTACGGCAAAGGTGCCATTTTAAGAATCAGCTTAAAAGCAATCAATCAGCGTTTCGGCGATGATCAGCTTTTAGATCGGCAGTTTGCTTTTCTGCATGAAATTATCTTTGAACCGCTACTCATACAAGAAACATTTGACGAAGGTAAAACAGCACTGGAAAATGAATTGTGGCGCTTACAGGAAGACCCACGGGAGTATATTTCCAAATTAGCTTTGGAGACAGCAGGAGATGGCTGGCCATTGGCGATTAATACCAGCGGTGACCTAAACGTTTTGGACCAGACAGATCTCGCTGAATTAGTCAATGAGTATCAAACAATGCTCAAAGAGGATCAGATTACAATCAATGTTATCGGCGATGTCAGCGAAGAGATAATCGTAAGCCAATGTCAGCGATATTTGGATTTTAAACCGCGTCTGAAACAGTATGGAAGTTATTATGAAGTTAAAGGATCATCTGTCATAAAAAAAGAAATCGAGCGTCAGATCGAACAGACAAGCTTGATGTTGGTTTATAATACTAATACAGCAATTGTCGATCCGTTATACTGGCCATTAAAATTGGGGACGATTATTCTCGGTCAGCTGCCGATTTCGCTTCTGTTCATCGAAGTACGCGAAAAGCGCAGTCTTTGTTATAATATTTCTTCCTCACTCTTAAGTTTTGACGGAGTTATGATTATTTATACCGGTATTGACTATCAAAACGTTGCCCAGACACTGCAATTGATTGAACAAGAGTTAAGTAATGTCATCACTGGAAATTACTCGGAAACGCTTCTTCATGCCGCTAAAGAGATGCTGATAAATAGTCTGCGCAGCACGGCGGATAATCCAGCTGCGATCTTGAATTTCAATTATCAAAATCAATTGATCGATACCGATTTGACAATTGACCAATTAATTGAAAAGCTGTCAACCGTGAGCATAGATGAAATCAGTTCAGCCTTTCAACGGCTTAAACTCAACACTACGTTTATTCTCAAGAAGAAGGATGTACAAAATGCAGAAAATAACTAACACACACTTCGAAGAAACAATCTACACTGAGCAATTGGCTAACGGTCTTCATGTTATAATATGGGAAAAACCAGGTTATGTTTCCTCAAGTGCATTATTAGCGGTTCCATATGGTTCGCTTGATTATCGTCAGCTAATCGGTTCGCAGGAATTTGCGGTTCCGTGCGGTGCCGCGCATTTTTTGGAACATAAGCTTTTCGAAGATCAGGATAAAGATATTATGGCTTTGTTTTCTTCTATGGGTGCTAATGTCAATGCGTTCACTTCATATAATGAAACGGTTTACTATTTTAACACCAGCAGTGCTGATATTACCGATCCGCTCATGCTCTTGCTTGATTTTGTGCAAGAACTCAAGATATCAAAGGAGTCCGTAGAAAAAGAAAAAGGTATTATTACACAAGAGTTGCTGATGTATAAGCAGATGCCGGATATGCGACTTTTTAATGAGACATTCAGTGCATTATATCACGAATTCCCCTTGAAGTTTGATATCGGCGGTAGTGTCGATTCTGTCAAAGCAACAACGAAATCCGATTTGGAAACCTGTTATCGACTCAATTATCATCCTGCAAACATGTACTTGGTAGTTGTTACCAGTCAACCGGCAGCGCAGATTCTGCAATTGATATCTGCCAACCAGGCTGCTAAGCATTTTCCGCCGCATCAGGTTATCAGCCGTTATCAATTTAAGGAGCCGAAGAGCGTTGTAGCCGCAAAAACAAGATTACAGATGGAAGTTAATAGTAAAAAAGTTTGTTTAGCCTTTAAACTTCCAGTGATTAAAGAAACGCCGGAAGAACGTACTATTGCCGAGTGGAGTCTTCGTTTCTTGATGGAAGCTTACTTCACCGGGTTGGCAAGTGATTATCAGGCTTGGCTTGATCAGAAACTGATTACGGATTTCTTTGGATACGATATTGATATTTCTGATGATTATGCACTGCTGATGTTTTATAATGAGGTAGAAGACACCGAACGTTTTCAAGCAACGATTTTTAATCAGCTGAAGAAAATTACCAAGCAACTGATTAATAGTGATCTAGTTAAACAGCTGCAGAAACGTTATTACGGTCAGTCTGTCCGGCTTTTTAACAGTGTTAATGATATTGGTGTTACCTATCTTCGGAGTCTGTTCAGCCATGTTGATTTATTTCGCAGCATCGAGTTAATCAATGAAGTGTCGGTTGATACAATCCGTGAAGCATTTGGAAGAATTGATCTGGATAATTATGCATTAGTTGAAATTGAGAGCAATGGGGTAAAATGATGACAGAAGAAAAATCAACATACGAAACAAAAGATCAAAAAACCGCAATTATAAAGGATATTACTGATAAAGCACAGTATGACTTCAAAAGTAAGATCGCCGCGACAATGCGTTACACCGGCGGAAAAGAGATCGATTTAACTGATCGGACACCGGCTGTCAAGAAGGCCTTCTTTGATTACTATCGCGATGAGGTTGCGGCTGTTCTTGATTCCGCTTCAGCTGACGAAATTGAAACTGCACTGGAAGAGGCTTTTCAACAGTTGGTCGAAGAATGTACGATCGATTTTTTTGATTTTAAGAAAAAACAAAAAGATGTCGTCCAATTGATCTACATCATCGTTATCGTTATTCTGGTACTAGCATTGATTTTTTATAAACTCGGCTGGAATATAAAAATGTAATTGAAACTAACAATTAAAATTCGCTTATCTTTAACATATCTGACTGTTTTATTAACTAAAACAGTCTTTTTTAATGAAAATAACTGATTTGCTGATTTGTCGAAAACAAAATGCTTTGCCATAATGCAGGAAAGGAGCGAAAATATGCTAAATCAAGTTATTCTAGTTGGAAGAATCATTGAAGAGCCTATTGTTAAGGAATTCGGAAATAATAATCAGATGGCTGTTGTTTTGGTGGAGGTTGAACGACTTGTAAACAATGCCGACAAAGAAAAAACGTATGATGTTTTCCAGATTATTCTCTGGAAGAACATGATGCAGAATTACTTGGAGCTATGTGAAGCTGGTAAGATCATTGGTGTAAAAGGGCGTTTGCAGGCAAATAATTTTATTACCAAAGAAAAAAACAAGTTTTACAGCTGTGATATCGTTGCGGAGAAAATTTCACTGTTGAATCCCAACTAGCGGATTAATCTGCTATAATAAATCAGGTTATTGTGTATAATAAAGATGGTGATAAAATGAAACAATACTTAGACTTATGCAAACATGTCTTAACATATGGTGAGGAGCGGCCTGACCGGACCCATACCGGTACGATCTCAACTTTCGGCTATCAGCTGCGGATAGATCTCAATGAAGGCTTTCCGCTGTTAACGACAAAGAAAGTACATTTCAAGTCAATTGCCGTTGAACTGCTGTGGTTTCTGACAGGATCGACGAATATTCAGCCTTTAGTCAAGCAGAATGTGCGGATATGGAATGATTGGCCGTATGCTAAATTTCAACACTCGGCTGTTTATCGGCAGGAAACAATGGAGGAATTTACGGAGAAAATCCGTAATGATGATGAATTTGCCAGAGAATACGGCGAATTGGGGCCGGTTTATGGCAAACAATGGCGTGATTTCTTCGGTGTTGATCAAATTACCGATTTAATTGAAAATTTACGTAATGATCCGTTTTCACGCCGTCATTTGGTCTGTGCGTATAATCCGGCGCAAGTTGATAATATGGCTTTACCGCCATGTCATGCCTTTTTTCAGTTCTATGTAAGTTCTGATGGCAAGCGGCTTTCGTGCCAGATGTATCAGCGCAGTGCCGATGTCTTCTTAGGTGTACCATTCAATATCGCTTCTTACGCCTTGCTGCTGCATATGGTAGCACAGGTTACCGGTTACGAACCATACGAGTTTATTCATACTTTCGGAGATGTACATATCTATAAAGATCATAGGGAACAGATCAGCGAACAATTAACCAGAACGCCACGGAAGCTGCCCACTTTGACATTGAATCCGGCGGTTAAAAATATTTTTGATTTCAAATATGAAGATTTTACCATATCCGGCTATGACCCGTATCCGGCCATTAAAGGAAAGGTGAGTGTCTGATGTTATCGTTGATTGTTGCTCATGATAAAAATTATGCTATTGGGTTTGAAGGCTGGATGCCTTGGAAACTTAAGGAGGATTTAAAGCTCTTTAGAAAGCGCACATTAAATCATCGTATCGTAATGGGGCTTACAACATTTAATACAATCGGCAAACCTTTGCCAAATCGGCACACGATTATTGTCTGTTACCCGAAAGAAAATCAACTGGTAGATCCAAATGTCAGTTATTGTCATGATTTTAAGCAATTTCTGGAAGATAATTATGCGACCGAAGAAGAAATATTTATTTGCGGAGGTGCCTCAATTTATACGCAGGCTCTGCCGTATTGCCGGAAAATGTATATATCGTTAGTTAATGGCGAATGGCCGGCTGACACTTGGCTGCCTAAATATGATCCAAAGGACTATCTGGTTTTATCCGAAGAAATATATGAACAATTTAAAGTAATCGAATACTTAAAGAAAGGCTAATATGCGTCTGATCTGGTTTTGGATTAGGATTATTCCCAGTTTGCCATGGATTTACTTTACAGCTTTGAAAGCACAGAAACTACCATATGAGCAGCGTTTCCCGCTATTAAAAAAGGTTGCTGTTTTTGTCGTCGGAAAATTACATATTGAAATAGAAATTATCGGTAAGAACAACATACCTCTGACTGAAGGATTCCTGTTTGCATCCAATCACCAAGGAAGTGCGGATGCTTTCATCTTGGTTAGTTCAAGTGATGTATGCATTACTGCTGTCAGTAAAATTGAAGGTCAGAAAATACCGTTTCTCTCAACCTGGTACAAAACCATGGAAGTCATCTATTTCAAACGTGAGAGTCTGAAGGACGCTGTCAGGATGGCATCTAAACTTAGTGAATATTTAGCAATGGGACGAAATGTCATGATTTTCCCGGAAGGAACAAGGTCCCGATCCCAGAACATGAATGAGTTTAAACCTGGAGCTTTTAAGGGGGCGATGAAAGCTCGTGTTCCGATTATTCCGATTGCACTGATTAATGCTTATATACCTCTGGATACCAAACAAAAGAAAGAGAAGATAAAAGTAATCTATTGTCAACCGATTCACTATGAGGAATACGCCGGATGGACAACAATTCAGCTGGCTAAAGAAGTAAAAGATCGAATTCAAACTGCTATTGATGACTATCAATGATACCCTTATCTAGTTTATAAAATCAATGTTGCTATATCATCCGCCCGAAAATTCATGTTATAATTAGGCAGGTGATAAAGTGACATTTTTAGTTTCAATAAACGAATTTGAAGGACCTTTAGATCTGATGCTTCATTTGATCAAGGAAAAGGAACTTGATCTATTAAACTTGGATTTGGATATTCTGGTAGATCAGTATATTTCATATTTACATCAGATGGAAGATCGTCATCTCGAAATAGCCGGTGAGTATCTTTCTGAATTAGCTGGATTACTGGAATACAAGAGCAAAGCATTGCTGCCTTCGCAGAAAGCTGTACAAAATATTGAAGAAGAAGATCCAAAGGAAAAACTGGTTCGCCGTCTGATTGAATACCAACGCTTTAAAGATGTCTCACAATTACTCAATCAGCGTTTTGAAGAACGTAATAAGCAATTGACGAAAGCAATGACCTTTGAAACCGATAACCTTGCACAAGATTTCGATCCGGCTGATCTTAAGGGTAATCCTTATGATTTGCTTAAAGCAATGAACCGTTGTTTACGGCATCTAGCATTGTCTCAGCCGCTATCAACAAGAATTGCACCGAATGAAATAACGGTAGAAGAAATTATCAACCGGATAAAATGGAAATTCGGTAACCGGCAGGAAAGTTTTCAATTTACCGACTTAATAAATGTTTGTCGTACAATGGAAGAGATAATTATCACGTTCTTAGCTGTTCTGGACCTGATTAAAACACAGGATTTTCTATTTCATATTGATCAAGAAGAACTTATATGGCTGAAATGGAGTAAAACAAATGTCTAAAGAAGAAACTAAAGCAATTATGGAAGGCCTGCTTTATATTGCTGGTGAAGAAGGCGTTACTGCTGAACAGTTTTGTACCGTATTGGGACTGCTGCCAACCGAGATAGAGCATTATATCCAGGAACTGATGGAAATTTATCAATCTGCAGAACGAGGTATTGAAATCGTAAACTATGCCGGAATCTATCGGTTTGTCTCCAAGACTTTCGTTCATGAATTTGCGGAAAAATTGTTAAAAATGAATAAAAGTTCCAGTTTATCACCGGCAGCAATTGAAACTTTAGCTATCATTGCGTATAAACAGCCGATTACCCGAATTGAAATAGAAGAAATACGCGGTGTTGGGTGTGAGATGATGCTCCGGAAGCTGCTGATCAGAAATTTAATCAGAGAAATCGGCAGATCCGATGCCCCCGGTAAGCCGATATTATACGAAGTTACCAATGAATTCATGGATGTGTTTAAACTGGTAAGCCTGAAGGAACTGCCGGATCTGCCAAGTTATGAGAACTTGCATGACGGAGAAAATCTTTTTGATTTATAACATTTATAACCGTCAAACTGAATTATCAGAGAGGGAGTTGCGAAGATGGATCGTTTACAAAAAGTAATTGCTGAAAGCGGCATTGCCTCACGCCGAAAGGCAGAGGAGATGATTGCTCAAGGTTTGGTCAGCGTTGATGGCGTCACAATAACGGAAATGGGATTTCAAGTAAAAAAAGGCGCAAAGGTCATGGTTAATAATAAACCAATCCAACGGGCTAATAAGGTTTACTATATTTTAAATAAACCGAAGAAGTATATTTGCTCGAATGCCGATGAACATGATCGGCCGATCGTCACAAGCCTGATTGAATGCGATGAAAGGATATTTCCGGTCGGCCGATTGGATTATGATACGACTGGCTTGCTATTGCTGACAAATGATGGTGAGTTTGCTAATGAAATGACTCATCCGCGTTTTCATTTGCCGAAAGTATATGAGGCCGATCTTAAAGGAATTATAACAACAGAACATATTAAAAAACTGGAAAAAGGGATTTTACTGGAAGGTAAAATGACTTTACCGGCTAAATTGTGGATTACCAATAAGGATTTTGCTAAGACGCAAACAACTTTAGAAGTAAAGATAACCGAAGGACGCAACCATCAGATAAAAAAGATGTTTGAATATTTCGGCTATGAAGTAACAAGACTCAATCGTAAGCAATTCGGATTTTTAACGATTAACGATTTAGGAGTTGGCAAATATCGTAAGCTTAAGCCTTATGAAGTGGTAAAACTCCGCAATATGGCAAATAAGGAAGGCTAAAGATGCAACAGTATTTTACTCAGCAACCGGTTCGAATCAATCAGTTAATCGAACTAGATCATAAGCAGAGGCATCACATTCAAAATGTCATGCGGATGAATCATAATGAAGAGATTCTGATTAGTGATCAAAAGGCCATCTATCAGTGTAAATTGGTTTTGCGCGATAAACTGTTTTTTGCGATGCCTTATCGTTTATGGAATACGGATCCGGAACTTCCCTATCCGATTAAACTGTATGCAGCTCTGATAAAAAACGAGAAATGGGAGTATTTGATTCAGAAAGCAACTGAATTAGGTGTCTTTGAGATAATTCCGCTCATTACTAAGCGAACAATCGTGAAGGTTAACAGTAAGCTCGATCAGAAAGTTGATCGTTGGAATAAAATAGCTATGGAAGCCTGCGAGCAATCGCATCGTCGGCTCTTAGTTAAAGTTTCAGCACCAATCGACCTTGCAAAAGTTCCTTACGATCCTCAGGCTACAAATATACTGGCCTCTGAAACAGAGGAAAGGACATTCATAAATAAACTTGATTTGGTAAAAGCAACTAATCTGATTATCGGACCGGAAGGCGGTTTTACGGATGATGAGGTACAGAAATTAGTTCAAAGTGGTTATCAGGCCTGTTCTTTGGGAAAAAGGATTCTAAGAGCTGAAACGGCGGCTTGTTATGCGTTGAGCGTCATTGCCATGTATGGAGAAGCGAGCGTATGGAAAAAATAATCAAGATTCTTAAAAAATCTTCTTTTTTAAATGTTCACAAGTCGAAGGATTTACAAATTGAATACCGAACAATGTGTAAAGAATTCAACAAGTATGGGATCAGCAGTACTTATAATGATGATCGTTCTTTTTTTGAGTTAGAAATTATCTATACCAGCCTAATAAATAAACAAGTCTTTGAACAGCATTATGAAAATCTCAAAAGTGAATTGATTGAAATCTGGCCGTATTTTGAATATGAAGAACGTAAGAAATGTATTGACAAAGAAATGCTCAAAGCTAAAATTTCAACCAAATATTTCCAAAACGATCAAGGGAAGACGATAAGGATTGCTTTCTTTGATGAACTGCTGAATTCACTATACGAAAATGAAATGATCATCTTTGATCTACCCCAGTATTTTAAACTCGAAAAAGTTTTTAATGATCGAATGGATAATGTTAACAACTACTCATATAAACCGTATCAAGCGGGATTTTCATCATGTGTTTTCCTGGAAAGAACTGCTGACGGCTATGTTATTTTTAATAAATTTACAAAAAGTATGTATATTAATTTCTTTGACCGCGGCTACTATCAGTTTCCTTTTGATCGGCATAAAGACGAACGATATTTTCAAGCGAATGTTTTGCATGCATTGGCCAAGGCGATTCTTACCGGTACAAACACACAGATTATTGATGAGCTAGTAAAGAGTCATCTTTGCAGTGTCTATATTGATCGTTTGTTAATCGAGTATCGTAATCAAATTGCGAGAAGAGGGTAAAATGTTATCGTTTGCAATCTATACCTTAGGCTGTAAAGTGAATGCCTTCGAATCAGAAAGTTATAGCTTTGCTTTACGCTCCGAAGGTTTTGAGGAAGTTGATTTTCTGCAGGCAGCCGATATTTATATTATCAATACCTGTGCCGTTACCAATACTGCTGCTGCAAAAAGCCGGCAGAAAATCAATCAGGCGCTTAAGCAGAACCCGCGAGCCTTAATCTGTGTCATTGGCTGTCTTATTCAAACTGGTGATGATTCTATATTGAACAATCCTAAAATTTCCGTTCTGATTGGTTCCGACCAAAAACAAAAGCTTCTGCCAATCATCAAAGAAGCACTTAGCGATCGGCAACGCCACAATCTAAGTTCGGCAATTGATCACCCGCTGCAATTTGAAAATTTGAAGATTGAAAATTTTCATCATCAAACCAGAGCTTATTTAAAGATTCAAGATGGCTGCAATCAGTTTTGCACTTATTGCATTATACCCTATGCGCGTGGAAGAGAACGATCGATGCCCAAAAAAGAAGTGCTTGAACACGCTGCGCGTTTTATTGAAAACGGACACAAGGAGATCGTTCTGGCCGGAATTCATACCGGACGTTACGGCCGTGATCAAGGAACTGATTTAAATGAACTGTTGACAGAATTAACGGCTTATCAATTGAAACGACTAAGACTGTCTTCTATTGAAATAAACGAAGTAACAGATGATATTATCAAATTATTTCAAGAGCAACCTTGCCTAGCCCGACATCTGCATATACCGCTGCAAGCCGGGTCCGATCGGATTTTACAGCTGATGAGAAGGCCGTATGATACCGAATACTACGCTGAAAGACTCACTTACATACGATCCAAGATTCCAGGTATAGCGATCAGTACGGATATTATTGCCGGTTTCCCGACGGAAACTGATATCGAATTTCAATCAACGCTTAACTTCGCCAGAGATATGGGCTTTTCCTTTATACATGCTTTTCCTTTTTCCAGGCGCGATGGGACAAAGGCGGCCTTATTCAATCCACAGATCAGCGAGTCAGACAAAAAACAACGTATTCATGAATTATTAAATTTATCTGGACAGCTAACGGATGAATACCAAATTAGTCTTGTTGGTAAAAGGGTTGAAGTGATTTTCGAATCATTTAAGAATGGCTTATGTTTCGGACATAGCAGTGAGTATGTTCCGGTCTATATAAAAAGCAATGCCGACCTGCGCCGTAAGATGTATAATGTCAGGGTAATAAACTATCAGAATAAGATGCTGATCGGTAATCTCGAGGAGGAAATAAAATGAAATTAAATCGGTTAATCGATAATGCGCCGGCGGTGGAAATAGACACATTATTTGTTGATTCGCGTAAAAAAGTTACAAACGGAATGTTTTTTTGTTTGAAGGGCATGATTAATGACGGTCATCATTTTGTTAATGACGCAATCCGTAATGGCGCAGTATGTATCGTTCATTCGGATGATTTTGACAATTACGCAGATGATGTTGTCTATATTAAAGTTGTCGATGTTCACGTGATCCTAGCTCAGACGACCGACAAGTTTTATAATCATGTTTCTCATAAAATGCAGGTTTTTGGCGTGACAGGTACCAATGGAAAAACTTCGATTGCCATCACAATCAAGAATATCATGGATAATTTTGTTCCTTGCGGCTATATCGGTACCATTGGCATTGAATACAAGAATATCCATGTCAGCACCGGTAAGACAACACCTGATATTATCGCTTTGACAAAAGTTATCCATGATATGCATAAGGATAAAGTTCAAGCTGTTTCATTGGAGGTTTCCAGCCATGGTTTGGATCAGCATCGCGTTGATGGCATTGACTTTGATTATGCGATCTTTACAAATCTAACGCATGAGCATCTAGATTATCACGGAACGATGGAGAACTATTTTGATGCCAAAGCGAAGTTATTTACAAATCTCTCTGCTGACAAATGTGCAATTATAAATAATGATGACGAGTACGGAAGACGGCTGATTGATCTTACACCGGCACGCGTGGTCACATATGGCATAATGGAGAAGGCTACCTATCAAGCTATCAATGTCAAGCTTAATGCACACAGCACAACATTTAATCTGCGTTATGCTAACGAGGATTATCCGGTAGAAACAAATATCGTAGCTAAATTCAATGTATATAATCTGCTGGCTATTATAGCGGCATTACATGAATCTGGTTTGGAAATGGAAGCCATCTTACTGCATGTCGGTCATATTAAGCAGATTGATGGACGGGTAGAAATGATTTACGAGGGACAGCCCTTCAATGTGATTGTGGATTATGCACACACTCCTGATGGTTTTATAAAAATATATGAGTATGCCAAAGCAATCACGAAAAAGGGTAATAAAATTATAACGGTTTTCGGCAGTGCCGGTAAGCGAGATACAAAAAAACGTCCGAAACTGGGTATGATCAGTCATGAATACTGTGATATGATTATTTTAACCGAAGAAGACCCCCGTAATGAAAATGTTTTGGATATCTGTAAAGCTATCGCCAGTGAAATCGATGATCGATACGTGATAATCGAGAATCGTTATGATGCAATCCGGCAGGCTGTTGAGATGGCGAACGCTAATGACACGATTCTGATTTTAGGTAAAGGCGACGAAGATTACCTTGCGCGCGAATTCGGTGATGATCCTTGGATGGGTGATGACAAAGCCGCAAGAGATATTTTAAAAAAATACTATATAAAGGAGAGTAATGATGAAAGCGATGAATAAGTATATTGATCATACCTTGTTAAAACCTCAAGCTCAGAAGGAAGATATTAAAAAGCTATGCTCTGAAGCCAAAGAATATGATTTCGCTTCGGTTTGCGTTAATCCTTGCTGGGTATCATATTGCCATGGTTTATTAAAAGATACTGATGTTAAAGTCTGTACAGTGATTGGGTTTCCATTAGGATCGACTTCTTCGAAGGCTAAAGCCTATGAAGCTCAACAGGCAGTAATAGACGGTGCTGATGAATTGGATATGGTAATTAATATCGGTGCCCTGAAGGATCATGATTATCCGGCTGTTGTTCAAGACATTGCCGGTGTTGTAGCAAAGGCTAAAGGAAGATGTGTTAAGGTGATCATCGAGACTTGTTTATTAACGGACGAAGAAAAGATCACGGCATGTCAGGCGGCAATGGAAGCCAATGCGGATTTTGTGAAAACTTCAACCGGCTTTTCGACCGGCGGGGCTACGGCTGATGATGTTAAATTGATGAAGTCGGTTGTAAATGGCCGCTTAGCGGTAAAAGCGTCAGGCGGTATTCGCAGTTTGGAAGATATGATGATAATGATTGAAGCCGGTGCTACGAGGATTGGCACTTCCGGAGGAGTGAAGATTATGCAAGGGACTAAAACGGAGGGTCACTATTAACATGAAATCGCAACTGTTTATGGTTGCATTTTAATCTAAATCAGCACTTTACAGCGTGAAGAGATATAATGAACCAACAAACAGTACCTTACAATAATTTCATGACAATACTGCCTTCATATATGAAAAATTCAACAAACATGCACAACCGCTGGCTTTCCGAAAAATCCCTTGTTTTATCTTTTACTGGTTCAGATCAAGTTAATACAATCCAAAATTTTGTTTCTTATCATTTGATTTCTACGGCAACTAACTGACATGAAACAAATTAAGATTATTGAAACAGATGAGAGTTATTATGAATCCAGCGATTGCTGATCATTTCATCCGTCAAACCCGAATTTAAAGCACGGATAAAATGATATATGACGATAATTACGAAACTTCTTGAACTTACCGGCTTTATTTGATAAACTACAAAAGTCGGCTGTAACAGCTGGTGAGCAGCAACAATTGCTAATCTGTGAAAAACAGGTGAACAGATTGTGGAAAAATATGTGATATTTAGTTGATTTTTATACCTTAATTGGCTATAATATCATTGCTAAGTTCGGAAGGGAGGGTAGTATGCCGAGAGTAGTATTAAAGGAAAATGAAGTTTTGGATGATGCATTGCGTCGTTTCAAACGTCAAGTATCCCGTAACGGAACCCTTGCCGAGGCTCGCAAAAGAGAGTATTACGTCAAACCAGGCGTTCGTCGTAAATTAAAATCTGAAGCAGCGAGAAAAGCGAATCGTAAAAAGAAATAAGACTTCAAACAAAAACCCTTAAGGGTTTTTTGTTTGCTATGGAAGTACTATAGCCTGTGTTATAATATATTATATGTATATCAATAAAGGAGATATTTGTGGATTTAAAAGTTCAAAAAAATGCGTTGCTTTTGGGAAATTCGATTTTGAATCATCGCGTGAATACAAAGACTTTTGTTCTTTTTGTCAGTCAAAAACCAGAATTCAATCCGGATCAGACTGATAATCAGCCTTTTGCGATAGCGATGCCGGAAGAAGTAGGTATCAACTCTGCTTATTTAAGTTCGTTTATTAAGGAAATATCCGAAGATGAAACGACAAGACTACATACTTTAACTATCATTCGCAATGAGAAGATGATTTGTTCGCTCCCTTTTTTTCCGTATCGGGTTTCTTATTGGAATTATACTTTTTCGATGTGCAAGTCGATTACATCCTTGGCAATCGGGATGCTGATTGATGAAAATAAATTAGATCTTAGTGACAGTCTTACGAAATATTTTGAGAAAGATATGTCAGCACTTGACCGAATGCATTTCAAGAATGTTACGATCAGACATCTATTAATCATGAGCAGCGGTGCTTCTTTTAATGAATTGGGTGCGGTGACGGTTACAGATTGGCTGAAGGGGTTTCTTACGACAAACATGAAATTTGATGCTGGCGAGCAATTTGATTATAACAGCATGAATTCTTATATATTGTCGGTGATTGTTAAAAGAGCAAGCGGTTTATCCTTGAATGATTATCTGACGGCGCATTTGTGGCAGCCGTTGGGCATCAATCAAGTTTATTGGGATAAATGTCCAATGAACATTGAAAAAGGCGGCTGGGGGCTTTATTTAAGCCCAAATGATATGGCTAAGATTGGACAGCTGTATCTTAATGAAGGTGCTTGGCAAGGAAAGCAGCTGGTTTCTGCGAATTGGATCAAAGAAAGCGTGAAAGTTCAGATTAACACATCGGAAGATCACGGGGACTTTGATTACGGTTATCACCTATGGATATCACGTAAGGGAAAAACATATCTGCTGAATGGCATGTTCGGCCAGAATGTTATCATCATTCCCGGTAAACAAATGGTCATCGTAACAACAGCCGGCAACAGCGATAATTTTCAGAAAAACAATTACTTTCACATCGTGGAGCGATATTTCGGTGACCAGGTCATGCTTCCGAAAACCTGTCAGCCGAATATTGATGCTTATCAGCAGCTCGATAAAGTCATCACTCAGATTAAATATAAACCGGTTAGAACCATATCGATATCGCGTAAACCGTCTTTTTTTGCCAAGATAAGCCAATTTTTTAAGAAAGAACCTTCAAGACCCATTTTACCGGTCGAATTGCAGCGGATAATCGGAGTTACATATTTATTTGAAAATGAGGAGTGCTTAGGATACGGGATAATACCATTGTTTATGCAGAGCTTTTTAAATAATCACACAAAGGGTCTAAAAGCACTGCAGATGAAATTAATTAACGACAAACTGCACATGCTTTTGTCTGAGAATGATACGGAATACGACTTTTCCGTTCCTTTTACCGAAGCTGATTATCAGACTATTACGTATCATGGTGATCGATATGCTGTAGCAGTACATAGTGATTGTGCTTATGATGAAGACGGCTGTTTTGTTCTCAAAATCACTTTGAATTTTCTGGAATATGCCAGTATCCGCTTGCTTAAAATTCGTTTCCGCAGAGACAGCTTATTATTCGAAATGGATGAAACTCCGGGTCTGAGTTATTTTCAGAATAGTTTAAAACTCCTGACGATGGGAAATCGCGAAGGTAAACTGCTGGAGATGCTTACGAAACGGCTTGATCTAGATTATCTTCACTATAAAGTTGAAATTACACTTAAACCGAAATTGACCGTCAAGAAAACGGAACCGATAATGGAGGAACAAAATTGAAACCTGTCAAACAATGGGATTTCGTTGATTTAAAGAGTGATGAAACCGTTAAACTGTTTGGGATTAATGATCAGTATCTAAAGCTTTGCGAGGAAATCCTCGATGTGTCGCTGTCACTGCGGGATAACAAGCTGTCCGTTTTATCCGGAGATAAACTGAAAGCCGAGCAAGTCATTGAATTATTTAAAACCATCTTAAGTGACATCCGAGCTGATAAAATTGTTGATGAGCGCGATTTCCGTTACTTAGCCGGAAGCCTGCGCCCAAAAACAATGCCGGAGTTTGCCAAGGAGCGGCAAAAGCCGCTTGGCAAGACTTACAGCGGACGACTGATCTATCCTAAAACAGCCGGACAGGCAAGGTTTATTCAGGCGATGAACGAGCATGATATGCTTTTTGCGATCGGACCGGCCGGTACCGGGAAGACCTATCTGTCTGTGGTCTATGCTTGCACATTACTTCGAAACGGAGAAATAAATAAAATTATTCTAACTCGTCCAGCCGTTGAGGCCGGAGAGAATCTCGGCTTTTTGCCAGGAGATCTCAAGGAAAAAGTCGATCCGTACCTGCGCCCTATTTATGATGCTCTTTACGATTGTCTCGGTCTGGAACAAGTTATTAAATTGATGGATAAAGGAATCATTGAAGTAGCTCCATTAGCCTATATGCGCGGAAGAACATTAGATGATGCTTTAATCATCTTAGATGAGGCTCAGAATACAACTGTTGCGCAAATGAAAATGTTTTTGACTCGTCTTGGTTTTAAATCGAAAATGATAATCAATGGTGATATAACACAAATTGATTTGAAGAATGGGACATCCGGCTTGGTTGATGCCCAGCGGATTTTACAAAGTATTAAAGAAATCGGTTTTATTTTTCTCTCGAGTTCGGATGTGGTACGGCATCCGCTGGTCCAACGAATCATTGATGCCTACGGTAAAAAGGAGTGAGCATGGAAATAATCGTTATCAATCAGTGTAAAGAAGCGAATATCGAAGCTTTGACAAAGTATTACGAATTGATTGCAGATCAAACGCAGAGAAAGCTTAAGCTGGATAAACAGTATTCTTTAAGTGTTATTTTTGTAACAGATGAGCAGATTAAAATCATCAATCGTGATTATCGTCAAATAGATAAACCAACGGATGTCATCAGTTTCGCGTCATTAGATCATATGGAACCATTCGAATTAGAAGCGGAAGAGGTCGAGTTAGGTGATATTTTCATTTCTGTTGACGCCATAAATCGTCAAGCTGCCGAATACGGACACTCGAACCTTCGCGAAGCCAGTTTTCTCTTTATGCATGGTCTTTTACATTTACTTGGTTATGATCATATGACAAGTCAGGATGAATCAGTTATGTTTACGCTTCAGGATACCATTTTAGATGTTATAATTAAAAGATAGATAATATCAACTAAGGAGGTAATATGGATTACACAGAAATCTTAAATGAAGCATATAAAGCAATGCATAATGCTTACGCGCCTTATTCGAATTTCCATGTCGGTGCTTGTGTAAAATGCAAAGATGGAAGCTGTTTCTATGGAGCTAATATTGAAAATGCCAGTTACGGTGCAACGAACTGCGGTGAAAGAAGCGCTATTTTTGCAGCTTACTCGCGCGGTTACCGCCAGGATGATATCGAGGCCATTGCCATCGTCAGCGATGGAAAAAGGATTGCCGGTCCTTGCGGAATCTGCCGTCAGGTACTTTCTGAATTATTAAATGAGGATACGCCGATTGTTTTGGGAGTAAAAGACGAGGTAAAAGTAATGACAATCAAGGAATTATTACCGTTGTCTTTCGGAAGAGAAGATCTTAAATGAGTTTTAAATCAGGATTTATCGGAATTATCGGCAAGCCTAATGCCGGGAAATCGACTTTACTGAATACAATTATGAATACAAAGGTTGCGATAACGACAGATAAACCGCAAACAACGCGCAATACGATCCGGGGGATTAAAACAACCGAAGAATACCAGATGATTTTCGTTGATACCCCAGGTATTCATCAAGCCCATCATGAGTTAGGCCGTCAGATGAACAAACAGGCTTTCAGTACAATTAGCGGCGTAGATTTAATCTATTATATAGTAGATGGAACCAAACGTTTCAGTGATAGCGATAAGCTGATTCTAAGAGCTCTGGAAAATGCCGAGGTGCCTGTTTTTCTCTTGGTGAATAAATTAGATAAACTTAATGAAAGTCAGAAATATGAAGCATTGCTGTTTTGGCAGGAAAAAGGGAACTTCGCAGAAATCATTCCGATATCGGCTTTGAAAGCAAAAAATATTGAGATGCTGCTAGACGTAACTCTTAGTTATCTGCATGACGGAGTACTTTATTATCCGAAAGATCAAACTATTGATTATCCTGAATCGTTTATTATAACGGAAATAATCCGTGAAAAGGTTTTAAACTGTACTAATCAAGAAATTCCGCATAGTGTTGCCGTACTGGTTGAAAAAATAGCCTATAAAAATGATACGATGATTATCAATTGCGTCATTTATATTGAAAGAGACTCGCAAAAGGGAATCATTATCGGTAAAAACGGTTCCATGATTAAAAAAATAAGTACCTTAGCCCGTGAGGAAATGGAATTTCGTTTCGGCTGCAAGATTTATCTGGAGGTTTTCATCAGAGTAGAAGAAGACTGGCGTAATAAGGTCAAACAGCTTCATGAATTAGGATATTTACCGGATAAAGACTGATGAATGAAAAAACAGAAGGCATTGTCCTTAAGCAAAGCGACTATAAAGATAACGATTATTTACTGTCTGTCATTACTCCTGGATATGGGTTGATCAGTCTGGTTGCACGCGGAGCAAAAAAAAACAGCAGTAAAAACAGTTATGCCTGCTCACCGCTGACCCTAGCGGACTTTCTGTTTGATGATCATTACCCGTCGACCCTCCATGCCTTGCATAGCGCGACCGTAACTGATACATATAAAAATATCCGAGAAGATCTACTGAAAGTCGCGGCGGCTAATGTCATGCTGGATATGACCGGGTTAATACTAAAAGAAACGGAAGGCGACGCGGAGATCGGACCGGCAACATATCAATTATTAAAAGCTTGTCTGTCTTATCTCAATGTTTCGGTGCATGTTAATATTGCCTTAGGGATTTTCTTAAGCAATATGTTGGAGATTATGGGAATCAGCCCTCAGGTCGATGGTTGTTGTGTCTGCGGTAATCCGAAAATTGTCGGAATATCGATATCGGATGGCGGATTTGTCTGTGCCGATTGTAAATCAGACAGTATTATATACAGTGTTGAAACGTTACGTAAATTTCGACTTTTAAATAAAGCAAAACCGATTAATTTTACCGTTTTGGAAACCTATGAACCGTATGAATTTCCAATTATAGCTATCCTTTATCAGTACTTGAAGGAATATGGCGATATTAATTTAACAAGCTGGACTTTTCTAAGCGATCTAGTTATTCATAAATAACGGTTTATTGTTTGACAAACGCTGAAGTTAGTGATAAATATAGTTAGTAATATAAAGGGGTGTCATCATGGCGGAAAAAGAAAAGTACGGTTTTGAAAAAATCGTCACGCATCTGAAAAACAATGGATTTGTCTATCAAGGATCAGAAATCTATGGCGGTTTATCCAATACCTGGGATTTCGGTCCTTTGGGGGTTGCTTTAAAGAATAACATTAAGGAGGCTTGGCGGCATCGCTTTATCCAAACCAGTCCTTACAATGTTGAAATTCAATCGGCAATCTTAATGAATCCGCAGGTATGGGTTGCCAGCGGTCATCTAAAAACTTTTGCCGATCCGCTGATGGACTGCCGTAATTGTCATACACGCCATCGCGCTGATCAATTGATCGAAAGAGCCAGCAATAATAATGTCAATCCCGGAGGATGGACAAACGAGCAAATGATGGACTATATAAAAGAGCACCAGATTGCCTGTCCGGATTGCGGAAGTCATGATTTTACAGATATCCGGCAGTTTAACCTAATGTTTAAGACTTATCAAGGGGTTATCGAAGATGCAAAGAGTACAATTTATCTGCGACCGGAAACAGCCCAGGGTATGTTTGTGAATTTTAAGAATGTTCAGCGTTTTTCTAGAAAGAAAATTCCTTTTGGCATAGGACAAATCGGTAAATCTTTTCGCAATGAGATTACTCCCGGTAATTTTATTTTTCGCACACGGGAATTTGAACAGATGGAATTGGAGTTTTTCTGTAAACCGGGCGAAGACCTGCAATGGTATGGCTATTGGAAGACCTTTTGTATGCAATGGCTGGCTGATTTAGGAATCAGAGCCGAAAGTCTGCGTTTACGTGAACACACGAAAGCGGAGTTATCGCATTACTCTAAAGGAACCAGTGATATTGAATACTTATTTTCTTTCGGTTGGGGCGAAATTTGGGGAATAGCTGATCGAACTGATTATGACCTGACCTGTCACCAGAACGAGAGCAAACAAAGTTTAGAATACTTTGATGCCGCTACCAACGAACGTTATCTGCCATATTGTGTTGAACCGGCTGTCGGGGTTGAACGTTTATTTTTAGCATTTATCTGTGATGCTTATGATGAAGAAAGAGTTAATGATAATGATATCCGCATTGTCTTGCATCTGCATCCGGCATTAGCACCAATCAAAGCCTGCATCTTACCGCTCAGCAAACAACTTAATGAACAAGCTATGGCGCTTTATCAGGATTTAGCTGCTCACTTTAGCTGTGATTACGATGATGCCGGAAGCATCGGTAAAAGATACCGTCGCAATGATGCAATCGGAACGCCTTTCTGCATCACTTATGATTTTGATTCATTGCAAGACCAGTGTGTCACAATCCGTCACCGCGATACGATGCTGCAGGAACGCTGCAAAATTACGGAAGTTAGGACCTACATTGAAAAACACCTGCATTTTTAAGGAGATATATGGCCCGCTTAAGTGAGAACGATATTAATGATGTGCGAAATAAGGCGGACATTGCTGAGATTATCGGCCGTTATATTCCGCTGATCAAAAAAGGGAAAGGGCTGACAGCCGTTTGTCCTTTTCATGATGACCATAATCCTTCGCTGTCAATATCTCAAGACAAGCAAATTTATAAGTGTTTCGTTTGCGGTAATGGCGGAAATGTTTTTACTTTTGTCCAGAATTTCGAAAAAATATCTTTCATTGAAGCGGTGTTAAAAGTTGCGGAGTATTGCAATATCGATCTGGGATATCAAAAAATGGATTTTATCGAATCACGTTATGATGAACAGACGAAAGCGTATTTTAAGCTGATGAATGAAGCGATTGCTTATCAGCAGTATCAATTAAATTCGGTAGCCGGTGGTGCTGTTACGGAATACTTGGAAAAACGCGGCTATGACGACACAATTATCAATACTTTTGCGATTGGCTATAATCCTGGTAAAGACTCGCTATTTCGGTTCTTGAAAGCTAAAGGCTATGCTGAAAAAGATATGGTTTCGCTTAATTTGGTCCGCTATAACGAAGATGACTTCAGTGACGTATTCGCTGAGCGGATTACTTTCCCGATTTATGATAAGTATGGCAGTCCGATAGCTTATACTGCGCGGACGATTCGCCGTGATTTTGAACCGAAATACATTAATACCGGTGAAACGGTTCTCTATACCAAGGGAGACACGCTTTATAATTATCATCGAGCGGCAGCCGATGTCAAGCAGCGGCACTGTGTAATCGTTGTAGAGGGTGTTACAGATGTTATTGCTTTATTCAAGGCAGGCTACTATAATGTTGTAGCGACTTTAGGCACGGCTATGTCCGCAGCTCAGATCAAGTTGCTGAAACAGCTATCGATGAACACCATCTTGTGTTATGATGGTGATGAAGCAGGACAGAATGCTGACTTTAAAAATGGACAATTACTTAATGAAGCCGGTTTGAATGTCCAGATCATCAGCAATGCGACCGGAAAAGATCCGGATGAGATAGCCAATCAGCTTGGTATCGATGCTTTACAGGCTTTACTGAAGGCGCCTGTTACATGGATTGAGTTTGTCATGAATCATTTGCTTAAAAGATATGATCTTCATAACTACAATCAAAAAAAGAGTTACACAGTTGAAGTTGCTAAGCAGATTAGTCTAGTCAAGGATGAGTTTGATCAACAAAGCTTTCTGAAGCGTTTGGCCGCACTTACGGAGTTTGATCTGACACAGCTGAATACCTTGATTACCCGTAAACCGCCGCTGAAACGAGCGTCGGTTCAGCACCCGGCGATTGCTGAAACCAAACGGTTTGGCGGATACTTAAGAGCTGAGTATGAGATTCTCTCACAGATGTTAAATGGACCTGATGCCTGCCAGCACTTCAAAGAAAAAATCGGATTTCTGCCGACTGATCAGAATAATCGACTGGCAATGTTGATTCTTGATTTTACCCGCCGGCAGGAAAACTTTAGGATTGCGGATTTTATTAGTTTTCTTGATGATGATGCGCTTCGCGATCTTACGATGAACCTCGTTGACTGGGAATATTTACCTAAAGAATTTAACGCTGAAGCGCTTGATGATGCATTTAATAAGATTAAAACCGGGTTGATCGATGATAAAATCAATACGATTCGCCGGCAACAGAAGCTTACGCAGGATCTTAAATTGAAACAACACTTAGCTGATGAACTGATCAAACTTAAAAAAGAGAAAATCGAAATTCAGGAAAGTTGTATGAAGGAGGAAGTATGAAAGTATATAAAACATTAGAAGAACTAAAAGAACAGTTTAAAAGTGATTATAAGAAAAACAATCGAATTTATCAGAAAGATATCATGGAGGCTTTGGAGCACCTTGATCTGGATGATGCGGATTCGGTTGACCTTTATAACTGGTTCAGTGATGAAAATATTAAGATAACCGAAGATGAAGATATTGAAGATATTGAAGAAGATGTTGATGTTGATAAAATGCTTACGGAAGATATCAGTGAAGACTTAGAATTATTTGAAGATGATGCCGTTGTCGAAGATGAGGAAAGTGATCTGGCCGAAGATATGATGAATATTGAAGCTAATTTCGCTAATTCCGGTTACGTTAAGATTAATGATACAGTCAAAATGTATCTGAAAGAGATTGGAAGAGTTGCTTTGCTGAACCCGGAGGAAGAACCGGAGATTGCTAAGCGCTGTCAGGAAGGCGATGAAGAAGCGAAAAACAAGCTGATTTCTGCTAACCTTCGTCTAGTTGTTTCGATCGCAAAAAAATATGTCGGCCGCGGAATGCTGTTTCTGGATCTGATTCAGGAAGGAAACATGGGGCTGATCAAGGCCGTCGAGAAATTTGATTATACCAAAGGATTTAAGTTTTCGACTTATGCGACATGGTGGATTCGTCAGGCGATAACCCGAGCGATTGCCGATCAGGCAAGAACAATCCGAATCCCGGTTCATATGGTTGAAACAATCAACAAACTGACCCGTGTTCAAAGACAGTTAGTTCAGGAACTTGGTCGTGATCCATCAGCCGAAGAAATAGCGGCACGTATGGAGAATGTCACTCCGGAAAAAGTCCGCGAGATCCAGAAGATAGCGCTCGACCCGGTATCGCTTGAAACGCCGATCGGTGAAGAAGATGACTCGCATTTAGGCGATTTTATTGAAGATAAGGATGCTTTATCACCGGATGAATATGCCAGCAACCAATTGCTTAAAGACGAAATCAACATGGTTTTGATGGGATTAACAGAGCGTGAAGAAAAAGTATTGAGACTGCGTTTCGGTTTATATGACGGACGTACCAGAACGCTAGAAGAAGTCGGCAAAGAATTCAATGTGACAAGGGAAAGAATTCGTCAGATTGAAGCTAAAGCATTGCGTAAGTTGAAACACCCGACACGTTCCAAACGTTTGCGTGATTTTGTTGATAAAAACTGATGAATTCACAGCGTTTGAAGAAAATTGCCGGTTTGATAAAAAAAGACATGGTTGTCGCCGATATCGGCACTGACCATGCTTTTTTACCTGTTTATTTAATAGAAAATCGATTAGCTAAAAAGGTTTACGCTACAGATAATAAAGCCGGACCGTTAAAACAAGCCACCGCCAGTATTCATAAAGCCGGCCTCGATGAAATGATTCAGACAATCCAGACAGAAGGGTTACGCGGTTTACCATCGGATATCGATGTGATTGTAATCGCCGGCATGGGTGTTGATACAATTATTGATATTCTACAGAAAGCACTGCCGTTACTGAAGCAGTATCAACAGATCATTGTACAGCCAAATAATAATGTATACTTAGTACGGCAATGGCTTAGCGACCAAGGATTTAAAATTACCGATGAAATTATCTTAAAGGACTACAAGTATTACCAGATTATTGCTTTCGACCCTAACGCGTTTCAGACATATTCCGCTTCAGATATTTATTTGGGTCCGCTTCTCAGCAGGGATAAAAGTCCGGTATTTATGGAATATTATCAGGATAAACTACGCAAAATGCAGCAGCTGTATCAAAAATACCCGCAGAAACCGCTGACAGCTGAATATCGGCTGTTATTGGAGTTTTTCAGAGAAGTTTCGTAGCTACTTCCGGAAGCGGCATCCCCGGATGATAGTTGTTTAGGAAAATAATAACTTGATCTGTAAGAACATTCGGCGTACTGGCGCCGCTGGTAACAGCGACAGTCATTACATCGGCAAGATCCTTTGTATCAATCTGCCTGACATGTTCAATCATACGGACTTTAGCCGCACGCTGTTCGGCTAATTTAGCTAGACTGCGGGTGTTGTTGCTCTTTGGATCGCCGACAATATAGCAAAGATCAACTTGATCCAAATTAAGAACTGCTTCCTGACGAATCCGGGTTGCGGGACATATCTCTTCTAAAATCACCGGATTTGCATAATGACGCTGAATGATTTGATGAATGGAGTAAAGATCATTGACATTCATTGTTGTTTGATTGGTAACCATTATCTTAGCATCGTCAAGCCGCAAATTACAAAGATCCTGTTCTTGATAAATCATATGAATATTCGGATGCAAGTCTCGGACTGCTTCAGCCTCCGGATGCCCCTTTATACCAATATATAAGATTTGATAGCCATTGCGGCAGTACTGCAGGATAATTTCTTGCGTATGTTTCACATCAACGCAGGTTGCGTCAACCGTGATTAATCCTTTGGATTGTGCTTTATGATAAACCGACTGACTAACGCCATGTGCGCTAAAAATAACAATCCCGGTTTTAATCGCATCCAGAAGCTCTAAACGTGAATGGTTTGCGTCATCAAGCGTTATGATATCTAATTTATTCAAAGCTTCGATTACAAACTTATTATGGACAAGCATTCCTAAAACATAGATTGCCTGATCCGGATACTGTTTACGTGTTTCCTGCGCGATCCTGATTGCATTTACAACGCCTTTGCAATATCCGCGAGGAATGATTCCGATTACTTTCATCTTATCACCGATACTATTATAATATATTTTGTCTTTCATGACAGTTATTTGTATAATTAACAAGGAGGTTTGATTTATGGACAATTTTACACCTTATGGTTTTAAAGATATAACGCTCGATTTTATTCATTTGAATAAATTCGTAAAACTGACGCCGGTTCAAGAAAAGGTGATACCTTTGATTTTGAAAAAAACCGATATTATTACGGTTTCAGCGACGGGTACCGGTAAAACACATGCTTTTCTGATTCCGTTAATGGAAATGATTGATGTCACCAAACCAATCGTGCAAGCGGTGATTACAGCCCCAACCCGCGAGTTAGCTATGCAGATCTATAATAATGCGCAGCTGATGAAGAAAATCGAACCGAATCTTCATATTAAACTGATCAGCGGCGGAACAAACCGCGATAAATCTAGCAGTAAATTAAAGGTTCAGCCGCATATTGTCATCGGAACACCGGGAAGGATCAAGGATCTGTTTCTTAATGAGGAATCATTACTTGTTAATACTGCTCACATAATGATAGTTGATGAAGGCGATATGACTTTAGAATACGGTTTTCTGGATGATATAGATGCAATTGCCGGTCGGATGAATCATAAACTTCAAATGCTGGTTTTCAGTGCAACAATCCCTCAAGGATTAAAACCGTTTTTAAAGAAATATATGAATAATCCGCAGACGGTCAAAGTAGCAGAGAGTCTAAGCTTCGATCCGCAGATTGAACATATTCTGATTCCATGCAAACACAAGAGTTATGAAGAAAAATTACTAGACATCCTGCCGGGTTTTCAGCCGTATGTCTGTTTGATTTTTACTAATACCAGAGTTCAGGCTCACTTGACGGCAGAAACTATGCGGGATAAGGGATACCGAGTATTGGAACTTCACGGAGACCTATCATCAAGAGCTCGTAAACAAGCTTTAAACAGTCTTAACAACCGTGAGTATCAATATATTGTTGCCACAGATATTGCTTCCAGAGGGCTGGATATCGACTCCATAACGCATGTGGTATCCTTAGGGTTTCCGACTGATATCAGTTTTTATATTCATCGAAGCGGGAGAACCGGAAGAAGCGGACGCAACGGTATCTGTTATGCGCTCTATAAAACAGAAGATGAACGGAATATCCGCTTGTTGAAAGAACGCGGAATAAAATTCGAGCATAAAAATTATCAGCTGGAAGCCTGGAGCGATCTCAAACCGTTTGACTATATCCGTCGCAGAAAAACAACGGAAATGGATCGCGAAATTGCAAAGATTGTCAGTAAAAAGGAAAAAGTCAGACCAGGGTATAAAAAGAAACGCGAAGCTGAAATTGCGAAACTGAAACAGACCAAGCGACGCGAACTGATTAAAGATTCAATTAGACAGCAAAAAAAAGATCGCGCTAAATTAAAGCAGCGCGAGAAGAGTGGCTATTGATTCTTTTCCTTAACAAGTTTATTAATTTCCAGGACTAATTGTTCATAGATTTCCTTTTGTGGGATTTTACGGATGATCTGTCCTTTTTTAAATAGCAATGCTTCATTTTTACCGCCGGCGATTCCAATATCAGCGCGGGAAGCTTCTTGTGGCCCGTTGACAGCGCAGCCCATGATTGCTACCGTGATATCTGCATGAATATTATTCAAATACTGTTCAATTTGATAAGCAATCGGCAGCATATCATATTGGATTCGTCCGCAAGTCGGACAGCTGATCAGGTTTGGCACCTTATCGATAAGATTGAAACATTTCAATAACTGTTTACCGATTTTCAGTTCTTCGACCGGATCGCTGCTGACGCTAATCCGGATAGTATCACCGATTCCTTGATATAATAACGGACCTAAAGCCGCGGATGATTTAATTGCGGATATATTATAAGTACCGGCTTCGGTAATCCCAAGGTGCAATGGATAGGGGTAACGTTCAGCAGCCAACCGATAAGTATCGATCGTCAGGGTGACGTCGCTGGATTTAAAGGAAATGATAATATCATTAAAATGCAGGCTTTCCAGTAAATCAACATGTTTCTGAGCACTTTCAATCATGGCTTCTTTAGATGGTCCGCCGTATTTTACCAAAACATCTTTTTCCAATGATCCGGTATTTATACCAATCCGAATAGGAACATGGTGTTCCTGACAGGCAGCGACAACTTCGCGGACATGATCAAGCGATCCGATATTACCGGGATTGAGCCTAATCTTGTCGATACCGTTTTCAATCGACAGCAAGGCTAATTGGTAATCAAAATGAATATCAGCAACAAGCGGAACATCCACTTGCCGGCGAATTTCTTTAATCGCTAACGCATCTTCCCGATCAAAAACAGCGAAACGTACAAGTTCACAGCCGTTGGTTACCAAATCATTGATCTGTCGGACAGATGCCGCGATATCTTTTGTTTTAGTATTCAGCATGGACTGTAAAACAACATGATTCTGATGACCGATAAGGATATTTTTGACTTTAACAGCACGGGTATCTGTTCTTTTATACATGATTTTCCTCATTTCTTTTAACATTATAGCATAAAATCGATTATTGACATCTTTCATACTTTTATCGAGTAAATTATATTATAATATCAATTAGGAAATAAATATGAAATTAAACTATCGTAAAAAAGGTAAAGAAAAAAGAAGTGCTTTCAGCAGTCATGCTGCTGAAAACACAAATATAACATTCGAAACGGCATTGACAATCAGTCGCCGGATGAAGGTTTTAGGTGTCGTTATTGTCTTATTAATGGGGGTCTTATTAATTCGTTTATATACCGTCCAGATCATCAATCAAAGCACCTATGAACAGAAACTGGCTTCTTATACCAGCCGTTACCGTAAAATCACCACGCCTCGCGGAGAGATTGTGGATCGCAATAATAATCTTTTGGTTACTAACCGCCAGGTCGTGGAGATTGTTTATTATCCGGCTCAAGATGCGACAACTGCCAGCGAATGGGAACTGGCCGGTAAATTTGCTCAAGTTTTTTCTATCACCGGCGATAGTCTGACGACAAGAGATTTAAAAGATCTTTTCATCTTCTTATATCCTACTAAAGCGGTTGATAAAATTACAGAAGCAGAATGGGCGAGTTATTATGAAGGCAGTTTGTCTGATACAGACATTTATAATTTGAAATTGAAACGAATTACTGATGATGATCTGGACGCTTTGACAACAAACGAACGCAACGCTTGGAGTGTTTATACATTAATGAAATCGGCGACAGTAAGCCAGTTTGCGGTTGTTAAAAGTGATGTCACTTTTGAGGAAACTTCCTATTTCTTGGAACATAACGAGGAATTCCGCGGCTTTGACATTACGATTGATTGGGAAAGACAGTATAATTACGGAACCACATTAAGAAATCTTTTCGGATCGGTAACAACTGCTAAAAGCGGTTTACCAGCTGAAAAACTGAGCTATTACCTGGCTTTAGATTATTCACGCAATGAAAAAGTCGGAAGATCCGGATTAGAACTCCAATATGAAGATCTCTTGAGCGGAGAGCGATCACTTTATAACCTGACTTATAATGAAGATGGCTTAGCAGTATTGGATGAAGTAGCCAGCGGTTCACGCGGATATGACTTAAAATTAGCTATCGACATTGATTTGCAAACGACGATTGAACAGATTGTAATTAATAATTTTGAAGAACAGAAAGATAATCAGTATCGTCTGTACTGGGATACGACTTATGTCGTTGTTATGAACCCGAATACCGGAGATGTTTTGGCTTTAGTCGGAATGAAGAAATCCGGAGATACATATTATAATGATCCGGTTTCAACTTATACAGAGAGCGTCGTTGTTGGATCGGCCGTTAAAGGAGCGACGCTCTATATGGGACTTGACACCGGCGTTATCACCGAAGGGGAGTATATTGTTGATGAACCGATCAAGATTAAGGATACCCCGCTTAAATCATCTTATAAGAACTTGGGAAGTATCAATGACCTTCAGGCCTTAGCATTATCCAGCAATGTCTATATGTTTAATATTGCCATGCGGCTTGGCAATGCAAACTATCAGTATGATCAGGCACTGAATATTGATGTTGATGCCTTTGACACCATGCGAAACTACTTCAGTCAATTCGGTTTAGGCGTACAGACCGGCATTGATGTACCGAATGAAAGTGTCGGCTATCAGGGTAACTCTACGCTAGCGGGTCATTTACTAGATTACGCAATCGGACAATTTGCGACTTACACGCCGATTCAAATGGCACAGTATGTTTCGACAATAGCCAATGGTGGCAATTTGGTCCGTCCGCGTATCTTGCTAGAGGCATACTTTCCGCAGACAACAACGATTGCATACCAAAACAATGTCGAAATACTGTCAACACTGGATAATAAGGAAGCGCTTGAAAGAGTACAGCAGGGCTTTCGTATGTGTGTAACGGATGGATTGTGCAAAACATATCTGGGAAGTCTGGATGTCGCCGTCGCCGCTAAAACCGGTACGGCTGAGAACACCTTGGCCGAGGACAGCACCGTTTCATCTCCCAACTCGACATTAGTTGCTTATGCACCGGCCGATGACCCGCAGATTGCTGTTGCTTGCGCAGCCGTTAATGCTTGGAATGACAAGTCCCAAATTAACATTTGTCAGAAGATAGCCAGTGAGATTTTCGATGTTTATTTTGATAAATAGTTAATATCAAAATATGGTAGTATTTTTTCCGATACCATGTTATAATCATATCGCTTGGGAGGTTTAAGATGCGCGAAAAATTAATATTCAAGTGTTCGGAATGTGGGGAAGAGAATTATCTCGGATCCCGAAATAAACGTAAAAACCCGGAAAAAATGCTCATTAAAAAGTTTTGTCCACGTTGTAATAAAATGACAGAGCACAAGGAGAAAAAGTAAGAAAAGCCATCAGGCTTTTTTTATCAGATGATAATGCAAGTTGAAAGTTTAAAAGTAGGTGTTTACCGGACGAATTGTTATATTCTGCGTAAAAATGATCATGTTTTAGTTATTGATCCCGGTTTTCGCAGTGATAAAATCTGTGCGGCGATCGGTGATGATCGTATTTCCGCCGTTTTGTTAACTCATGGCCATTTAGATCATATCGGTGCAGTTGATGAATTGATCAGAAAAAAACCGTCGCCTGTCTATGTAAGTATCCACGATGCGGATATGTTAAGGGATCCATATTTAAACTGTTCAAACCAGAATAATATTAGAGTAACTTCCCCGGTTATACAGATTGCCGAGGGGAAACTAGTCATCGAAGATTTTGAAATTATGGTTTTTGAGACGCCCGGACATACTGCCGGATCATTAACGTTTCTGATTGATAACAAACTTTTTACCGGTGACACTTTATTTAAAGAGAGTGTCGGAAGAACTGATCTGCCAACAGGTAATGCAAGGGATTTAAAACAAAGTTTACAGTTATTCCACAGCTTTCCTGACGATTATACGATTTATCCGGGACACGATGAGATATCATCGCTTAAACATGAATTAATTAGTAATCCATATTTATAAAGTACTGAAAAGTACTTTTTTTTAGGAAATTTGAGATTATCAGTCAATAATGAAGGGATGAAACCCGATAAACAGTTAGTGAAGATTCTGACAATTGCTTTAAAAGAGCAGGTCACCGATATTCATTTTATGATTAAAAACGGCTTAATGACGATTCAGTTACGCACGATCAAAGGAATCCGGAATCTGTCGGAACCGAGTTGCTCCATTGAGTTGTTTCATTATTTGAAGTATATTGCCAATTTGGATCTGGCTGATTCCTTAAAGCCGCAAACAGGTACTTTTCAATACAACCTTGATCAACGTACCTTGTTTCTGCGTTTCGCAGTGATAAATTCGCTCAATATCACCAGCGGTGTTTTACGGATTCTATACCAAAAAGTACTAAAGAAGGAAATCAGTATTTTCCCGATCCAAAATCGTTTAATCGGACAAAATGTTCGCAGGAGTTCCGGATTGATTATTCTTTCCGGTCCGACCGGAAGTGGTAAAACATCGACCGCTTACACCATGCTTAGTCAGATAAAAGAGAAAAAGATTTTTACTATCGAGGATCCGATTGAAATGTTGTTTGAGAATTTTGTCCAGGTTCAGGTTAACAGTGAGAAGGGTATTACTTATGAATCTGGTATAAAACAATTGCTGCGTCACGATCCGGATGTAATTTTCATTGGTGAAATAAGAGATGCTTATGAAGCGGCAATGGCTGTTCGATGTGCTTTAACCGGTCATCTGGTTTTAACGACAATTCATGCTCGAAGCTGTGCCGGAGTTATCCAAAGAATGAACGACCTAGCTGTGAATATGAGTGATTTTTATCAAACGATCATTTTGATTACGAATCAAAGAATTTATACTCGGACTTATCAGAAGGAAAGGATTTGTCTCTATGAAACGATGGCTGAATCAGAATTGGCTTTTTACCGAGATCATCAAGGTCATTCAGAAGATCATCGCCTTCTTTCGTATTATTTCAGTGAAGCAAAAAGAAAACGGATTATTCCGCAAAACTGCGAGTTCTAGCTTGATTCAAAATTTTGAGTTATATGTCGCAATGATTGAAAACGGAGCCGATCGAAATGACCTGGAAGCAGTCTTTCAAATGCCATACGCACAATTGACGGCACAATTTACGCATTTAATTGAACCCTATCGGAATATGATTGCTTATATAAGTGAAATTGAGCTTTATACTTTTATAATCGCGAAAAAACAATTTCAAAAAAAAATTCGCGACACTATCATTAAAATTATTACTTATCCCATGGTTTTAAGTCTGGCATTATATTTCATTCTGTTTATATTCCAATTCATCATTATTCCCGGCTTATATGATTTAATACTTCTCTTTGAGGAACATACCGGACCGCTTGAATTTGTCAGCGGATTAATAACTATCGTATTATTAATCGGATTGATTTTGGTAATAATAACTTTTACTCTAATTTATCAGTATCAGAAGGATAAATACCGTTTTTATCAAAATGTTTTCACTTTATCATCGAATAATCTATATGTCAATTTCGTTACTTATCGATTTAATATCTATTACCTGATTTTGAGTAAGCAGGGGATTCCTTCGAAGCTGATTTACCAAGTGCTGTCAATGATGCCTAAAGATCCTTGTATCAGTCAGATTGCGGCTTTTATACATCATAAATTGAATGACGGTATGGACTTTTTACAGATTAATAGTGAATTGCCGCTTTCAAAACAATACAAGCATTTTTTTCGTACTGGTATCGCAACCGGGAAAACAAACCAGTTGCTTAACAAGTTTCAGATGTTGCAGGAAACACAATTAGTTCGACGAATACAAGCTATGGCGCGTAAATTGCAAATTGGAATTTATCTGCTGATTGGTTTGCTAGTTGTAATGCTATACCAATTACTGCTGTTGCCGCTACGTGGCTTAACCTAACATGAAAGGACAAAATATGCGAAAAGGATTTACCTTGTTGGAAATGGTAGTGGTTCTGATGGTTATCGGGGCAATATTTTTACTGACCATTCCGAATATAAATAAAGTTATTGTGATGATTAATGAAAAGGGGTGTGAAAACCAACTTAAGATTGTTGATACAGCAATTATCGAATATCAAATACTGCATGATGAAGATCCGGCAAGCGTTGATGAACTGGTCATGGAAGGTTTGTTAACGGAGAAACAGCTAAAATGCCGTAATGGCAAAATAATCGAGATTGAAGATGGCCAAGCTGCAGCCTATTAAGGGCTTTACCATGATTGAGATATTAATTGTTCTGGGAATTGTAACGTGTCTATATCTTTTTATCTTACCCTTTGTTAACATTTCTTATTCAGAACCAAAAGTTATTATCGCTGATTATGCATATCATCAGCATCAGGCGATAAATAAACTTGAAAGCGTTACTTATCATAATAATAGTATTATTGCCGAATATCTGATAAAATTTAATGCTAGAGGGAATGTTAATATTAGTCAGAAGATTATTTTTCTAAACAGCAGCAAAGAGTACCCAATGGTAATTTTTTTAGGATGCGGACGCATTGAAATCGAATAACCGAGGTTCGCTTTTAGCGGAAGCTCTTGTCTTAATTATGATTTTAAGTATTATGATAATTTGTTTATCTGCCGTATATCAAATGGAAAGGAAAATCAAGAATTATGAAGACGCTATCTGGCAAGACGAATGGTTATACGTTGATTGAATGTCTGATTGTCTTGATGACAGTAAGTTTCTTCATGCTTCAAAGTTACCAGGTCATAGTAATGATCCGTAGATTTCCGATGCACCATATGGAAATGCAAGATCTTAACGGCCTTCATCAATTATCATTGATCCTGGCATTAGCAAGTGATATTGAAGTTTCAATCGATGAAATTTCTTACGCTTATAAAGAAGAACGTTATACTGTAAATTTAGTGAATAATCGCTTAATCATTCAACCGGGTACGAATATAATCATGCTTGATATCGATCAAATAGAATTTTTTGAGGAAGAAGAAAAAATAAAAATGATATATTCTCGTAATGATAAAACAAAAGAACGGGTGATTTACGATTAAAAAAGGTTCAATCATACTATACGGTTTAATTATGATGCTAATATGCTGTTCTGTTTCACTTCCCTATCTAAAAATCGGACTTCAATATCTTGAAATGTTAAAAGATGAGGATAAATTATCCGAAAGAATTCAGCTCGAACAGCAAGCCATCAAAAGAATTAATAACGAATTCTATAATTTTGATAATGAAAATTTCACAATAAGTATTTTTGAATCCATAGTAACGGTTGTCTATGATGAACTGACGGCTCAGATAAAAGTTTCAGGCCGGCATAATTTTCAAAGCTGTCTATTATACAACGATCCATATGGAACAATTGATGAGTATTACTACAGTGATATTTGCACAGAGGATTAGTCACATTTTAGTTATCTGCCATATAATTGGCACAAAACTGTCAGCTTGACGAAATTTCCTTTGTTATAATTAGACTGAAAGACTGGAGAAATTATTATGAAAAAAGATTTTTTGTGGGGTGGTGCAGTCGCCGCAAACCAGCTGGAAGGCGCATGGAATCTTGACGGAAAGGGACCGAGCACAGCAGATTACATGACGGCGGGATCGGTGAATACCAGACGTGAATATACCGATGGGATTGCCGCCGGTAAATATTATCCAAGTCACGAAGCCATCGATTTCTATCATCGCTACAAAGAGGATATCGCATTATTCGCTGAAATGGGCTTTAAATGTTTCCGTACTTCCATCAACTGGACCCGGATTTTTCCGCATGGTGATGAGCAGGAACCGAATGAAAAAGGACTAGAATTCTATGATAATCTGTTCGATGAATGTCTAAAATATGGGATTGAACCGGTGGTAACCCTTAGCCATTATGAAACGCCTTATGGTTTAGTAAAGGACTATGGATCATGGCGTAATCGAAAATTAATCGACTTTTTCACAAATTACTGCGAAGTCGTTTTTAAACGTTACCGTTATAAAGTTAAGTATTGGATGACATTTAATGAGATAAATGCGCTTGCTTTTCATCCTGCTATGCCAACCGGGATACGGATAAGCGATAATGAAAACTTCAATCAAGTTGTTTTCGAAGCCGCACACCATCAGTTTATAGCCAGTGCTAAAGCGGTAATCATCGGTCATCAAATCAATCCGGATTTTAAAATAGGATTAATGATGCTCTATCCACTGACCTACGCGGATACCTGTAATCCGTATGATCAGCTTTTATGTATGAAGGCAATGGATCTTCATTATTATTTCAGTGATGTACAGGCCAGAGGTTACTATTCGGCTAAGAATCTTAAAATGTTAAAGGAGCGCGGTGTTGATTTGAGTATTACTCCTGAAGATGCACAAGTTCTTATACAGGGAAAAGTTGATTATATTGGTTTCAGCTATTATATGAGCACTGTTGTCTCTTCGGATAATTCGCGGAAGGAAATGGGCGGAAACATTCTTAAGAGTGTAAAAAACCCTTATTTGAAGGCAACCGATTGGGGCTGGCAGATCGATCCGATTGGTTTACGTTTAAGTTTAAATACACTTTATGATCGATATCAAATACCGCTTTTTATTGTTGAAAACGGACTTGGTGCAATTGATGAACTAACTCAAGATAAGCAAATTCATGACTCCTATCGGATTGATTATTTAAAAAATCACATTATCGAAATGAAAAAGGCAGTCGATGAAGATGGTGTTGATCTCATCGGTTATACTCCATGGGGTTGCATAGATCTTGTTTCAGCCGGGACGGGTGAAATGAAAAAACGATACGGTTTTATATATGTCGACAAAGATAACGAAGGTAATGGATCGTTGGAACGTCTGCGCAAAGATAGTTTTTACTGGTATCAGCAAGTTATTCGCTCTAATGGCGAAAAGCTTGACTGAGCGGTGTTTAAACATGCAGAAGTGTCGGGAGTGCGGAAAGACTAATAAAGATTCAATGCGTTTTTGTATTCGCTGCGGTGCCGAGTTAAGCGAATCTTCCGAGAATTTATCAATGACATATCATAAAATTCTTCGGTACATTAAAGTTTTCTTAGCTTTGACTGCGGTAACAACTTTCTATATGACTTTCAGTAATGATTTTACAATATACAGGTCTATTGATCAGATATTTTACCTCCTTGAGTTTATTTTGATCAGTTTATCATTTTTCTATCATAATAAAAAATCAGGTGTTATTTACTTCTTTCTTTGGGGATATGCCGAACTTGGTCTTTACTTTGTAATACTCTTGGTGGCATATAATCAAGGTAGTGTCATCGCATCAATGATTGATCAAATTGTCAGTTATACGATTGGTTCAATGTTTTTTCTTATTCCAACTTATTTATATTACAAAAAGCGTTATAATTTATTATCATAGAGATATGGCTAATGGTTTCAAATACAGGGGGCTTACTAGGTGGAAAGCAGAGAAATTCAGATTTTTAAAATTTTAGCTAAAGCTGATGGCGCTTTCATTAAGAGCGAGACATTATGTGCTAAAATTGGGATCCGCCCACGGACATTACGAGAAGATCTCCGCCGATATCGAGATTTGATTGGAAAAGAATCCGGATCGGAGCTGGAATCAAAAACCAATCAAGGTTACCGTTTGATTATCAAAGATGATTCAAAATTCTATACCTTTCTGCAAAATTTATTACAAGAAGAGGCAAAAAATCAATATATAATGCCCGTTTTACAAGAAGATCGCGTTAACTATATAATCAGGTATTATCTTAGCCGTACGGATTATATTAAGAGTGAAAATTTAGCTGATGAACTTTATGTATCTAGATCAACGTTTTCAGCTGATTTGAAAAAAGTAAAAGACAAACTGGCCTTCTTTAACTTGAGCTTTGAATCAAAAGTTGGTTCAGGAATGAAAATTATCGGGTCTGAAGGAAATATTCGCAGCTGTATAGCGAAATATTATTTTCATATTTTGGATTTTGATAATGAGCAAATTTCAAAGGATTCAATTGATCTTATCGATCGAAAATGGGAAAAAACAATTCGCCGAGTATTATATGAAAGCATCAAGAAGTATCATTTCCGCCTAACGGACATTGGTTATCAGAATTTGGTAATCCATATTGCTATTGCTATTCAGAGATTAGAAAAGAACAGCCTGCTATTGGAAAACGATCAAAAATACCATGCGTTACAATCAAAATTAGAATTTAAAATAGCTAACGAAATATGTGATTCACTTCAAAAGATTGCCAAGATTAAAATACCGGTCAGTGAGAGATACTATATAACAATTCACTTGATGGGAAAACGTGCTTTTAACCGTGATGAGGAAGGTTTGATCAATCCTGATACTTTAAACACAATCAACAGAATTTTCTTAACGATCAAAGAAACTTATGATTATGATTTCACCGGCGATGTTGAATTGTTTACAATGCTGTCATTGCACTTGCAGCCAATGATCAGCCGTGTTCAATTTGGTTTAAGAATCAGTAATCCATTGATAAACCGGATAAAGGAAGAAAATTTGTTAGCATTTGAAATTGCCGTTTTGGCGGGCAAAGTCATTTCACGAGATTATGAAAGGGAAGTTGATGAGAATGAGTTGGGATATTTAGCGTTGCATTTCCAGCTTGCTATCACTAGAAAAACAAAATTTGAAAAGAAGAATATTCTGATTGTATGTGCCAGCGGTGGCGGGACATCACAAATATTACAATACAAGGTTCAAAATAAATTCCATGATATGTTGGAAACGGTAAATGTTGTCAATGCCTATCAACTTGATGAAATAGATCAGCGGAAATATGACTTTATCCTATCGACAATTCCCATTACAGCAGAGACATTGATCCCGGTCATCAATGTACAGTACTTTCTAGATGATACCGATGTGATTAATGTACGGAGAATCATTTTAAAAAATGAGAAAGAACTCAATCTTATAAAAAAGTGTTTTATGAAGGATTTGTTTTTTACCAATCAACGTTTAGCTAATAGCTCCGAAATAATCCACTTTCTTTGTAAAAAGATGGGTGAAACAACTAAACTACCCGATGATTTTGAAAGCCTAGTTTTCGAAAGAGAATCTGTAGCATCAACAGCTTTGGGTAATTTTGTTGCTCTTCCTCATCCTAGTCGACTACTGCTTGACGAAACAATGGTAGCCGTTTGTCTGCTAAATAAACCGGTACTATGGGGTAGAGATGAAAAACCGGTTTCGCTTGTTCTGCTGTTAGGAATTAAAAAGAATGCGGATGAAGTATTTCGCTTGTTTAACAGAATAATAACTTCTTTATTAAATAATACACCGATGATTAATCGCATTATTATTGAGCCAACTTATGATCGGTTTATGGAAAGTATACTCGATCTATGCAAAGTCCAGAAAGCGGATCAGGATGATGATATTTTTCAATAAATGTTAGTAACGGAAGAAACAAAATGAATATTCTTGTTGTTTGTGTAGCTGGTATGTCGAGTAGCGCTCTAGTAAAAAAAATGCGCGATTATGTCGCAGTTTTTTCGTTGTCATATAAAATTGGAACATGCAGTTCTGCCGAACTGCAAAAATACAGCGAAAGAGCGGATATTATATTATTAGCTCCGCAGTTGTCTTACAGCTACGATACAATCTGCAAGGAATATCCAGCTAAGAATATCATTTTAATATCACCAGCGAATTATGGCTCACAAAATGTTGAAGAAATCTTAAGAATGGTTGAAATCAAGGAAACAACGCCGAGTCAAAACAGAAGAACGAATCGAGTAGTTGGCTTAATGATGAAGGTGTCTCAAAATATCGGCAACAACAAAATTCTACGTGCGATTTCCGATGGGATGATCTCTTTGGTGCCGATACTATTGATTGGCTCTTTACTGATGCTGATCAACAATTTTCCTTCACTATCTTTTCTTGCTTTACTTGAAAAGTATGAAATCAGTACGTTTTTAGAATATGGAATCGATGCGACAATTAATTGCATAGCGATTTATACTTGTTTCGTTGTTTCTTATAATTTAGCTAAAAGATTAGGCGAATCCGGATTTGGAATCGGATTAAATGCACTAATTTGTTTTTTTATGTTAATCGGGCGAACCGGTAACAATTTAGATGCAGAATATTTTAATGCAAAAGGTTTATTTTTGGCGATATTTGTTGCCATCATTTCAACATATATTTTCATTTTAGTAAAAAGACAATTAAATCGGACTCCAATAAAATACATAAGTGAAAACATTGCCGAAAGTTTTTTGGCGATTACTCCCATACTTGTGAACTGTTTTGTGTTTATTTTGGTCAGTTATCTCTTCTCGATTACGAGATATGGGAATTTGCCGACTTTCATTGAAACTGTCATTCAGACATATTTATCGACACTGGTCGGTAACAGTATCATTTCGGCTGTTTTATTAAATTTTCTAGCACAAATATTGTGGTTTTTCGGTATTCACGGCGGGTCGATTGTTGGTTCAATATCAGATCCAATATATATTTCTCTGGCTTATGCCAACCTTGATGCCTATCAAAAGGGGATAAGCATTCCGTATATGATAACCAACCAGTTTAAGTACTGCTATATCTTCGGGGGAGCCGGCTCAACATTAAGCTTAACTATCTTGATGACATTTTTCTCAAAAAGTAAACAATTAAAAAAGCTTGGTAAACTAACACTTCCCACCGGTATTTTCTTTATCAACGAAGGATTGATTTTTGGTTTACCGATTTTTCTTAATCCCGTAATGTTTCTGCCATTTATTATGATACCGCCGATTAGCGGTATTTTGACCTATTATGTAATGAAAATTGGTTTGGTTCCATTGGCAATCGGCTTCCAGATTCCTTGGACGACGCCCCCGATTATATCCGGATTCATCCAGGGAGGAATTCGGCTGGCTGTCTGGCAAATTGTTCTAATAATCCTGCAGGGTTTTATGTGGTATCCGTTTTTTAGAATTATTGATAATAAAATGACGGTTACTGAAAACAGATCCAAGCTAAACCAATGATAATCAACTGCCACAATTGTTGGCAGACATTCAAATTCACATTTCTGACATGTCCTTTAAAATGGTAGATAGGAATGGTATTAGTTACTATAACTGATAAATGGAGGAAAGAAATGGATAAGTTAATGATTTTCTTCGATACTCATTTGACACCAATCGCTACGAAAATTGGATCAAATAGGTATCTGAAAGCCATCAGTTCGGGTTTCATTGCCGTAATGGCAGCGACGATTGTTGGTTCCTTGTTTACATTATTAGCCAACTTGCCGATTACAGCTTGGACGACTTGGCTGTCATCGAGCGGATTCGGTGCAATTTTGAGTTTGCCTTCGCAGGCGACAATTGATCTGATTGCGCTTTATGCTGTTTTCTTTATTGGATATAGCTTAGCAAAAGAATTTGATGTTGATGGTTCTGGAGCCGGACTGACTGCTTTAGTCTGCTTTTTGCTGGTAACCGGCCGTACTTCCTATTTTGCGGCTGCTGCGACGGATGCAAAGACTGTAGCTGCTTATGCGACAACATACCTTGGCGCTAAAGGACTATTCGCCGCAATCATTGTCGGATTAATCGGCTCGCGTATCTATATCGCAATTGTAAAAAAGGGGTGGGTCATCAAATTACCGGATAGTGTCCCGCCGAATGTTGCTAACTCATTTAGTTCGTTGATTCCCGCAGGTTTTGTTATCACCTTTTTCTTGATTGTCGCCGGTGCAATGAAGTTTACTAGTTATGGTGATCTGAATACGATGATTTTTACTATAATTCAATCTAATTTGATGCGTTTTATGGGGAACAATCTGTTTTCATGGCTCTTCTTTAATCTGATGACCAATCTTCTATGGTTCTTTGGTTTGCATGGCGGCAATATTATCGGTTCCATCACAAATCCGGTTTATACTCCGTTATCGCTTGAAAACTTAGCAGCTTACCAAGCGGGACAGACTTTGCCTTACATTTTTACCGGAACCTCATTCACCAAGACATTTACTTCCGGGGGAGTTGGTTCCATGTTTGGTTTGGCTATCCTCATGGTTCTGTTTTCAAAGTCAAAACAATTCAAAATACTTGGAAAACTCAGTTTACCGACAACATTGTTCTTTATCAATGAACCGCTGTTATTTGGAATTCCGGTGGTTTTAAATCCATTATTTTTCATCCCTTTGATGTTGATAACTCCAATCTTAGGGACACTCACTTATTTCGTGATGAAACTTGGAATTATCCCGGCCGCCGCTGGATTACAGTTGCCTTGGACAACTCCTGCCGTTTTACATGGATTTATGCAAGGGGGATGGCGTTTGGGTTTATGGGAAGCTTTAATGGTATTATCCGCGATGGCAATGTGGTATCCATTCTTCAAATTAGCTGATAAAAAAGCTTTGGAGGAAGAAAACAAGAGTGTAGCCGCCTAGATTGAATGACTAGATCTTAGATTGGAAAGTATAAAGAAAACCCGCTAGTTAACTAACGGGTTTTTCAATATTGACACTACAGCTTTCGCAGATCCTCGAAGGTTATGAACTCAACTCCATTGGCAGCAGCCCATTCTTTGACTCGAACATCACAGGCGATTGAAACTTCTTTAGCTCGCGGCAAATTATAAGTTGAGTGATCAAGCAGATATTGATCGATAAAACCTGGGTGCGTATGCATTTCAACCAGTTCTTTCTGCAGTAAATTACCCCAATCGTCTGTCCAGTATTTTAGATCAACATTCTCCATATAATACATCGTATCCGGATAAACGGGTATTTCATAACCAATTTTATACTGATTACGTAATGATTGGCCGGCTAGATCATTTTCTATGTCCGTAAAATGGATTTTTAATTCTAAAGCTACTTCTTTAATTGCCCAGAATAACCCTCGGTCGCGAATCGCGTGTCCTTCAATATGAGTAGGGTAGTGACCCATCAATTCTTTAAACCTTTCCGCTTGTGTGCGAATTTCTTTTCTTATATCTTCGCGATCAAGCTTTAGGCCGGCATTTTGACGCTGTTTAGTATTAAAGAAACCATTAGTATCGACGAGACTCGGAATGTCCTTGGGGTTACTGCACGGTTTTCCGACAACAATGTTGCTGTGTTGACCAACATATAATGAAGGATATTTTTTTGCCAGCTGAGCTGCAAAAGCTGCACTCTCCATGTTTGTCATCATTGTGGTTGATTTGATCAGACCATCATAGTGAGCCTTAATGATCCCTAAACTAACTGCCTCACTATATCCAAAATCATCTGCATTAAATATGATTCTTGTCATAAATTCCTCCTAAATAAAGTATAATTGAATTAGATATGGATCTATGATTTTTCTGTGCCAAGAATTGTGGCACTCTAATGACAGCAAGTAAATCATTTCTCTGCTAAAATTATGATGATAAGGAGGTTTCATGTCAAAAGATAATATTGTTTTCTTTGTTGCTGATCAAATGCGAGCCGATTCACTCCATCATTTAGGTAATAGTGCATCCAAAACACCGAATCTTGATAATTTATTAGCAGAAGGCATTTCGTTTGATAATGCCTATTGTCAGAATCCTGTATGTGTACCAAGCCGCTGCAGTTTCTTAACCGGACTTTATCCGCATACAACCGGTCACCGTACGATGCATTTTCTGCAAAACGAGGATGAGCCGAACATTCTTAAGGAAATGAAGAATAATGGTTATGAAGTTATTTGGATTGGCCGTAATGACGTAATTCCGGCCAATCGTTCCAAAGAAGCGTATTGCGATGAATTCTATGATGGTGTAAATACGGAAAATATGTTTAATAAATATGATCCTGAGCTTTTTAAAAAGCTTCCGCATCCATCATTAAATAAACTTGCGGTTTCTGATGATCAATACTATTCGTTCTATATCGGCCGACTTGAAAAAGATATGGCCGCCAAAGATTTTGATTGGAATTGTTTAAAGAGTGCCTTAGACTATCTTGATCACAGAAGCAAGAATACCGATCAGAAACCTTTCTTTCTGTATATTACTTTACAGTTTCCCCATCCGCCATACGGCTGTGAAGAACCGTGGTATTCTTCAATTGATCGGTTGAGTTTATTACCAAGACGCAAAGACTTGGATTTATTGAAAGATAAGCCTAGTATGTTACGGGGAATTCATCAAAAACAGAATATGCAGACCTGGAGCGAAGAGCGATGGAGCGAATTAAGGGCGACTTATCTAGCGATGGTTTCGCGTTTCGATCATCAATTCGGGATATTCGCTGATAAGCTTAAGGCTTGTCATCTTTATGATAAAACGAATATTTTTGTTTTTTCTGATCATGGTGATTATACCGGTGACTACGGCATTGTTGAAAAGGTACAGAATTGCTTTGAAAATCCGATTAGCAATGTACCTTTGCTTATCAAGCCGGCTAAACATTATCGATGTCAGGCGCGAGTAACGCATGCATTGGCTGAACTCGCTGATTTGAGTGCCACAGTAGCGGATATGGCTGGTTTTTCATTGAGTTATACACAATTTGGGAAATCACTGCTGCATTTAATTTCAAAGGAGGAAGTTCATAAAGATGCTGTTTTCTGTGAAGGCGGAAGAATTCATGGAGAAAAACAATGTATGGAACTTGGACATGGGCCGGAATCACCATATTATCCTCGATTATCGACACAATATGAAGAAGGTCCACAACATACTAAAGCTGTAATGATTCGCCAAGGCAATTTTAAATATACTAAAAGATTGTATGAAAGCGATGAGTTTTATGATTTAAGTAAGGATCAGATGGAATTAAATAATCAGATCAATAATCCTGTGTATCAGGGAGAAATTAAATCAATGCGTGATCGTCTGCTTGATTTTTACCAGGAAACTACTGATTTTGTACCAAATCGACGCGATAAAAGATAGGAGAGAAAAAATGAAGAAAATTGTTTTGCTTTGTGCGGCTGGAATGTCAACCAGTTTATTAGTTACAAAAATGCGTGATGTAGCAAAAAATGAAGGCTTAGAATGTACGATAAATGCATATTCGTTAGGTGAGGAACATCATGTGATCCCGGATGCTGATATTGTTTTGCTTGGACCGCAGGTTCGTTATAGCGTAAAAAAGCTACAGCAAGCATATCCGAATAAAATAATTGAAAGCATTGAAATGCGTGCCTATGGCATGATGGATGGTGCAGCAGTAATGAAATTTGTAAAGGAGAAAATAACGTTCTAATTATGGATGGACTCGAACTGACCTGTTTTCAAATTATTTCTGCCGTCGGGACGGCAAGATCATATTATATAGAAGCAATACAGGAAGCAAAATGCGGGAACTTTACGAAGGCAAATGAATTGAAAAATGAAGGGCAGGAAATGTTTAATGAAGGTCATCGAATCCATGCTGAATTGATTAAACGCGAAGCAAACGGCGAAAAAACCGAATTTGCCTTAATTTTGTTACATGCTGAAGATCTGCTTCTTAGTGCTGAGGCCTTTGGCATCTTAGCCGACGAATTTATTGATCTCTATAAAATGATTATAAAGTAAACAAAGGGTGGTAAAGCCACCCTTTGTTTAAAACGATGATGATTGACAAAAAGCTATTTAGCTATAAAATATATACGGGAGGATTTTTTATGATATTAGTAAATGATTTTAGACCGGGAATAACATTTCAATATGAAGGAAACATTTATATCGTTATTGATACGCAGCACAATAAAACAGCGATGCGTCAGATGATTGTAAAGACGAAAGTTAAAAACCTGAGGAGCGGTTCCATTACAGAAATCTCTTTTACGGGTGGTGATAAAGTCGAACCGGCACATATTGAGAAGAAAGAAATGCAATATTTATATGATGATGGTGATGCTTTGGTCTTTATGGACACATCTACATATGATCAGGTAGAAATTCCGAAGGACAATTTAAAATGGGAGATGAATTTTCTTAAGCCAAATGATAATGTTAATATTTCAACCTACGAAGGTGAAATTCTCGGTGTTATTTTACCGGATAAAGTTGCACTGGAAATCGTTGAATGCGAACCGGCTGTAAGAGGCGACACTGCGACAAGCGCCCAAAAGAACGCTGTTTTGGAAACCGGATGGCAGATAAAAGTCCCTTTATTTATCGAACAAGGTGAAATCGTTTCAATTTCAACCGCCGATGGTAAGTACTCAGGAAGAGCATAGTTAAATAAAAGCATACAGGAAACTGTATGTTTTTGCTATTCACATACTTATCACAGTGACAACATAATATAATGGAAAGAGGTGATAACATGCCCAACTTACTGATTGTTGATGATGAAGTAAACATCTGTACATTGATTAAGAAATATGCCGATTATGAGGGTCATACATCGACTTTCGCGCATGATGGAAGAAAAGCCGTCGAGTTGTGTGAAGAAAATACTTATGATTTAATTATCATGGATGTAATGATGCCGATAATGAACGGATTCGATGCTGTCGATGAAATAAGAAAATTCACGAGTACGCCTGTGATTATGCTGACGGCACGTGGTGAGGAATATGATAAAATTCATGGCTTTGACATAGGTATTGATGATTATGTTGTAAAACCATTTTCAGTGAAAGAATTGATGATGAGAATTCAGGCAATTTTAAATCGTGTTAATAAGTATAAGAATAACATGGATGTTTTTAATACCCTAAAAATCAATTATTTGGCTCATGTTGTTACAATCGATGATGTTCGTGTTGATCTGTCACCGAAAGAGTACAAATTACTTTTTTATCTTGCTCAGAATAAAAATATAGCCTTAACACGCGAACAAATAATCATCGAAGTCTGGGGCTATGATTATGATGGTGATGATCGCACGTTGGACACGCATATTAAATTACTGCGCAAAAATCTCGGACCGTATAAGGATTGCATTGCAACGGTAAGAGGGGTAGGTTACCGCTTTGAAGAAACTCAATGTTAAGCAAAAACTTGCAGAATTAAAAGCGCACCGCAACAGCATCCAAGTAAAAATCTTTAAATACTTCACATTCTTTTCAATTATTATCATTGTTGTCTTGTGGCTCTTTCAAATTACCGGTTTGAAAACCTTTTATCGATACATGACGATCCGCAATATTAAAAATACAGCGGAAATCATTGAAGATAATCTTGATAATACTAGCTTATCCGTATTGATCAGAAGGTTGGCTATTAATAATGATTTCAGTATTCGAGTTATCAGTGTCTCGGATAATTCACTTGATTACACTGTCGATAACAGTTCCTTCAGTATTTTCTTGAGTCAGCTGAATACGACGGATATCACCAATTATTATAATCTGACATTACAAAATAACGGTTCATACACTTTGATCATTGAGAAATCAACCTTTTATAATGATAGTTACGACAGTAAGACCTTTAAGGGACCGGTTCCGGATGAAACAAAAGGATTTGATGATCATGTTGTATACAGTCAATTGATAAAAAACGGAGATAATACCTATCTTTTTCTAGGGTATGCTCAGCTAGCGCCGGTTGAATCAACTATCAGTATTTTAAAAACACAGATTATTTTTGTTTCGCTTTTCTTTGTTTTACTGTCCGTTATGTTTACCTTGTTTATCTCTAAAAAAATTACCAAACCCATTGTTGAGATTAATAATTCCGCGAAAATATTAGCTACGGGAAATTACGATGTCAATTTTACCGGCAATGGCTATGCCGAAATCATCGAATTAAATGATACGCTTAATTATGCGACAAAAGAGTTAAAAAAGGTTGATGATCTTCGAAATGAGTTGATTGCGAATATTTCACATGATCTGCGAACACCTCTGACCCTCATTAGCGGATACAGCGAAATAATGCGTGATATTCCGCAAGAAAACACACCGGAAAATTTACAGATTATTGTTGACGAAGCCAATCGTCTATCAAGTATCGTTGATGATATTTTAGAATTGTCCAAATTTCAGGCTAACGTAAATATCCTGCAGCCGAAAGACTATAATATTACCGAAGATATCCGTTCGATAATTAACCGTTATGTGAAGTTATACCAAGACGGTTATCAAATTATCTTTAATTATGATAACGACATTACGATTAGTGCAGATCCGATTAAAATTTCACAGGTATTATATAACTTACTAAATAACGCAATAAATTACTCGCAGCAGCAAAAGAGGATTGTAATCAATCAGTTAGCCATTGATTCTTATGTCACCATCGAAGTAATTAATTTCGGCAAGCAGATTGATGTCGATGAAATTCAATTTGTCTTTGATCGCTATTACCGGAGTAAAGAAAATCATGTTCGGGCGGTTGTCGGCAGCGGATTAGGCCTTTCCATAGTTAAATCAATCGTTAAGATGCACGGCGGTGAAGTCAGTGTAGAATCGAACAGTGAGTTTACAAAATTCTCCTTTACACTTCCAAGCGGCGGACTGGACAAGAATAGATCATTGTAATATAATGAAATTACTTCAAGGGCAGGGAGTATTTCCCGACCGGCGGTAAACCCCGCGAGCCGAAAGGTTGAATCGGTGCAATTCCGATGGCGACAGTACAGTCTGGATGAAAGAAGACACTTTTCGTGGTAAGTCCCTTGTTTAAGGGGCTTTTTTATTGGGGGCAAAGAAATGAACAGAAAGGTTAGAATTATTGCGTTAATTGGCATAATGAGTGCATTTTCCTTTGTTTTGTATGCTTTTGAGATTTCAATCGGTTTCATTATTCCGTCTGCGGCTTTTCTCAAAATTGATTTCAGCGATATTCCGGTTTTCTTGACAAGTTTGAGTTTAGGCCCTTGGGCTGGTATCTTGGTAGCCCTGATCAAAAATATCTTTCATATTTCAATAACGAAAGAACCGGCTCTCAGCGGAGAGATAGCAAATTTCTTTGCAAGCGTCTCATATTTACTGCCACTATGTTTATGGCGCAGGAAAAACAAACAGAAATCATGGTTGCTGCTGTCAATTATTATTTCTATTATCATGGTTACATTTACGCTTGGAGTCGTTAACTATTATATTACGTTGCCGCTTTATGGAATTGCCGAAGAACTGCGTCTGCCAATGATCTATGCAACATTTGTGCCATTTAATATCATTCGCGGAATAATTATGGGCGCCATTATTATGATAGTATACCCGCGGCTCAGAATAACTATCGACAAATTTCTAAAATAATTTCTGCAAATATTGAATCAATGTTTCTAATGCTTCAGGAAACATTTTAAGACCTGGCAGCAATCAGATTAATCGAAGCAATTTAAAATATCCATGAATTAGTTACTAGCGCTTAAATCGCCTTATTTGGTGCTTAAGGTGTTTCCGCCTTTTTCAAAGAAAAAAAATTCCATCCTAATAGGGCAGCTAACTTACTATTGCGATATTTCATGTAATCGCGTTCGGGTATCTTTTTAATCGTTGATAAATTTGCTATAATACTCACGTTGGAGGAATCTCTATATGGATAATTTATCGCGGACAAAAAAGAATAGTGAATTATATGAAAAACTGCATATGGACAGTGAACAGGATATCAGTTCCCAAGATCTCTCGCGATTTGCCAATCGTTTACATGAAATAAACAATGAACGCTTTGAAGCGATGGAGCCGGAAGCTACAAGTATTAACGCGATTCATGCGAGGCGCGATGAATATTTAACATCAGAACCGGCTGCTAAGCAAGTTTCTTCCTTCAATAATGAGTATCTCGATGAATTCATCAACGAGGTTCGTCAGTACAATATCAAAAAAGGCATTCGTACAGCTGATGACACACAGACTAATATCTTAAGAGGCATTAGGAAAGATGAACCCGCAGCCGTTGAGAGCGGATTAAAAAAAGATCTTCTGCAGCATCCAATAGCAAGCGTAATAAATGAAACGATTTCTTCGCAAATGCAAGAGATGATTCATGATGAAGTTATACCTGTTAGCGAACCGCAGAATATTGATATTAAAGCATCTTCCCAACCAGAACCACTTAATGATTCTCCGAACCAGGCTTTAATGGAAGAGACACAGAAGCTAAGAAAACAAATCGAAGATCATGATAATGAATTGAATATGGTTAATGATCAGGTCAGTAATACTAATCGCATTCTGAATTTTGTATTAGTTTTGCTTTTTCTTACACTTTTAGTTGCTTTAGCTTGTTTAGCCTATTATTTACTAATGAACAGAGGAATTATATGACATTTAATATTGCGATTGACGGACCATCCGCCGCTGGCAAAAGTACCATCGCTAAGTTGTTAGCGCAGAAATTAAACTATATTCACCTAGATACCGGTGCAATGTATCGCTGTATCGCTTATAAGGCAACCTTGCTAGATATTGACGTTCAGGACGAAATTGGTATCAGCGCTATTCTGCCATCCACCGATATTCATTTTGATAGTTCAGGCCATGTCTTTTTAGATAATAAGGATGTTACCAATGAAATCCGTCGTGAAGATATGTCCTGGCTGGCATCTTCGGTCAGCGTTCTTGGCAGTGTACGGTCTGATTTAGTACGACGCCAACAAGAATTAGCAGCTAAAAAAGGTATTATTATGGATGGTCGGGATATTGGTACTGTTGTCATGCCCGATGCGGAGATAAAAATATTTTTAACTGCTGATGTGAACAGCCGGGCAGCACGCCGTTTTCATGATCAGATTAAAGAACATCCTACTATTACGTTAGCGGAAATTCGTGAGGACATTATTAAACGTGATCTTCAGGATACAACACGTCTGATTTCCCCACTAAAGAAGGCAGATGACGCTATTGAAGTTGATACGACCAATTTATCGATTGAATCAACAGTTGAATTGATTCTGTCTATCATCGAGCATAAAAGACAAGAGGTATTAAAATGATCAGTGGAATAATCGCAATCGTCGGGAGACCAAATGTCGGTAAATCGACGATTTTTAATCGGATTCTCGGAAAGAGACAGGCTATCATCGAAGACACTCCCGGTGTTACGCGAGATCGTCTGTATGGTAAAGCGGAATGGTTGACTAAAGAATTTCAGGTTATTGATACCGGCGGTCTGCAGATCAAAGATCAGCCCTTTCAGCAGGAAATTCGCATGCAGGTTGAGATTGCTATGGAAGAAGCTGATGCGATTGTTTTTGTCGTAAACGGTATCGAAGGACTTACAGCGGATGATCGTTATATCTCATCAATGTTACACAAAACATCGAAACCGGTTATTCTGCTAGTAAATAAAATTGATGATATCAGTAAGATTGATACAATGTATGAGTTTTATCAGTTAGGTTTTGGTGATCCGATTGCTGTCAGCGGTGTACATGGAATTGGTATCGGTGATGCATTGGATCGAATTATTGCGTCGTTAAAAGGAAATAAGTATCGTGAATATGAAGGAATGATCAAATTTTCAATCATCGGTCAGCCAAATGTCGGCAAATCATCATTAGTAAATGCAATCCTAAATGAAGAACGGGTTATTGTCAGCCCAATTGAAGGGACGACCCGTGATGCGATTGACACTCCGTTTGTTAAAGATGGTAAAGAGTATGTCGTTATTGATACAGCAGGAATTCGCCGCAAGGGGAAAATATATGAAAAGATTGAGAAATATGCTGTCCTACGGGCAATTGAGGCGATTGAACGCAGCGATGTTATTCTGCTGGTACTGGATGCTGAAGCCGGAATTCGTAACCAGGACAAACATGTTGCCGGTTACGCTTTAGATGCCGGTAAGCCGATAATCATTGTTTATAACAAATGGGACTTAGTCGATAAAGATGATAAAACAATGAATGCTGTTATCGAAAAAATCCGAACCGAATTTGTCTACCTGCGTTATGCACCGATCGCTTTTGTCAGTGCACTTAATAAGAAACGCATCAACACTCTGATACCGTTGATTGATGAGTGTCATTATTACAGTAATTTACGGATAACAACCAGCACTTTAAATGAAGTCGTGCTTGATGCACAGGAATTAACTCCGGGACCGACAATCAATGGTAAACGTGTTAAGATCAGTTATGCTTCCCAAGTAGCTGTAGCACCTCCGACATTTGTCTTATTTGTGAACGAACCGAAACTGTTTCATTTTTCCTATCAAAGATACATCGAGAATCGGTTAAGAGAAGCATTTAATTTCACCGGAACACCAATTCGATTGTTGGCGCGCAAGAAGAGTGAATAATCATATTTAATTGTATTTATCCGCAATAAATGGTATTATAACAATAGATTGGAGGCAATTTAAATGAGTAAAGTAGTAAACAAAAAAGCCTTGGCTGAAGAATTAGCCACAAAATGCGACATGACCAAGAAAGCTGCGATGGAAGTAGTAGATATTCTTTTAGACGAGATTATTTGTACACTTAAAGATGGCGGAAAAGTTGACTTGAGTGGTTTTGGTAAGTTTGAAACTAAGGTAAGAGCTGCTCGTACCGGAATTAATCCTAAGACTAAAGAAACTATCAAAATTGCTGCTTCTAAAGTACCGTCATTCAAAGCCGCTAAAGCATTAAAAGACGCAGTTAAGTAGTAGTATATTTGATTATATAAGTAAAATAAAGGACAGATTAGATAAATCTGTCTTTTTCTTTGAATTCATAACCAAACAGGGGAGATAATAGAACTTTACAAATTGTCTGGCTCAAGATAATGCAAAGTTATTATAATGATGATATTTGGCAATTGAGCGTATTTCAAAGTAGGTTCATAATATATTAGCAACAAGTAATTTGAACGTATATTAAGGAATCAAAACAGAATAAAAAAGTCTCTCGTAGGACGGAGTCTGAAGATAAATATTTAACTTCGCATAATATATATTATGGAATAATTATAAATCACTGCAAATAATCAAGCAACGAATCACCATTTTCCGTATGCGCAACCGCAAAATTGTCTGCTATGGTTGATCCTAAATCCGCAAAAGTATGCGCTATCGGTAATAAACCGAATCCTTTATGTTTTGGTGAATAAAAAATGAGCGGTACCATTTCACGTGTATGATCAGACCCGATATAAGTCGGATCATTACCATGATCGGCGGTCAGGACTAATAGATCATCTTCACGGATTTTGGTCAGTAACTGTCCGAGTTGAACATCAAAGCTTTCTAATTCATGAGCATAACCGATCGGATCACGTCGATGACCCCACAAAGCATCAAAATCTACTAGGTTAACAAATAACAAGCCATTGAAATCTTTACTCATTAGTTCTATAGTTTGCTCCATACCATGATGATTGTTCTTGGATTTATAAAATTCGGTTATTCCTTCGGAGTCAAATATATCATAAATCTTACCAACGCTGATGACATCCAGCCCTTGGTCTTTCAAACTATTCAAAACGGTTCGTCCGCTTGGTTTTAAAGCATAATCATGACGATTGGAAGTTCGTTTGAATTCCCCTCTTTTTTTACCGACGAACGGTCGGGCTATGATCCGTCCGACACGCCATTCCGGTTTCATTGTCAATTCACGAGCAATTGCACAGCAGCGATATAATTCATCTAAACCGAAGGTTTCCTCGCTACAGGCTAGCTGCAAGACGCTGTCAGCAGATGTATAAAGAATCATCTCGCCGGTTGCAATGTGCCGCTCACCAAGTTCTTCTATAATTTCAGTACCGCTGGCGGAATAATTACCGATTGTTTTATGTCCGGTTCTCTTCTCCAGTTCTTCTACCAAGGCTGGCGGAAAACCATTTTCGGTAAAAGTAATGAATGGTTTATCGATATATAAACCCATCATTTCCCAATGACCGGTCATAGTATCTTTACCTAAGCTTTTTTCCAACATTTTTGTATAATAAGCTTCCGGTCTTAACATAGCTTTAACACCTTTGGTGTTATGTAGATTACCAAGCCCGAGACGTTGGAGGTTCGGGACATTGATTCCTCCTGCGGCATCTGCTAAATGCCCAAGCGTATCAGTTCCGACATCACCGTACTTATCCGCATCAGGAGCGGCTCCGACGCCTAAGGAATCTAATACAATCGTTATAATTCTCTGATATTTCATTTTTTTGTTCCCCTTCTGTTTCCTGGATGAAATTGATCATAAGCTTTATGCAGCTGATTCTGCTGAATATGCGTGTATATTTGAGTTGTACTGATATCGCTGTGTCCCAAAAGCTCCTGAACGACACGCAGATCGGCATCATTCGCTAACAAGTCAGTCGCAAAGGTGTGGCGGAATGAATGCGGAGAAAGCTTTAAGCTCAAGTCTAATTCCTTCTCTTTAGATTTTAGCACAACACCGACATATTGACGAGTTAATCGATTGCCCAGCTGATTGATAAAAATATATGAAAGATTCTTTCGATTATAAACACTGCGGATATCATCAATATAATGATTAAGCAATAATGCCGAACTTTCAGCAATGGGTACGAGACGCTGTTTACTACCCTTTCCGTTTATGCGGATAAAACCATTTAGACGATTATACTGGTTGATTGTTAACGAACACAATTCGCTGACGCGCATACCGCAGGCATACATTAATTCAAAGAAAGTATGATGGTAGACATCTTTAGGCGCATCACTGAAACTAAGGAAAAAGCGATCAAGATCATCGCCGTTAAAAAAGCGCGGCAAATAACGTGTTTTACGGATTGTTCTGATATTGACTGCTGGATCGACAACACTTGTGCTGGCACTAAGATATGCATGAAAAGAACGAATTGAACTAATCATTCGCGCGACACTTGACTTGTCTTTATTGTTTAACTGTTCGCTGATAAATGAATAAATAAGCTCTTTATTAATTGCTGATACATCGTTAATTCCGTTAGTTTCCAAGTAAGTCAGATACTGCTGCAGATCACTGTTATAGCTGTCTGATGAGGTTCTCGCCATGCCGCGATTGATTGCGATTTCCGTCATGTAGGAACGCAAAGCTTCGTGCAGTTCCATTTAATGTACCATAGCCTGGTTGCTGTCGAGCAATTCCTTAGCAGCTTTTAGTGAACTATCGGTGATTTTACCGCTAGAAATCATTGCCAGCTCATTGATACGCTGATTATAATCGAGCAAGTCAAGTCTGCTTCTTGTATCAGTATTCGTACTCTTTTTCGAAACAAAGTAATGATGATCGGCACAGGCAGCAACCTGTCCTAGATGTGTAACGGCAAAAACCTGAGCGTAATGGCTCAGATAGTGCATTTTAAGACCGATAGCGGTCGCTATGCTGCCGCTGACACCAGAATCAATCTCATCGAATATAATCGTGCTGATGCCCTGTAACTTACTGAAGATGGCTTTAAGACCTAACATAATCCGGCTAAGCTCTCCGCCGCTGGCAATCTTACTGAGTGGACTGAGCGGCTGACCGATATTAGTTGAAATCATAAATTCAACATCTTCACTTCCATGCTGTGAAGGATCACATGTTTCAAAGATAATTTCAAACTGAGTATTCGGAAGCTGCAATTCAGCTAACTGTAATTTGATTTGTTTTTCAAGTTCTAGAGCACTTCTTCTGCGTAATTCGGTTAGTTTATCGGCTTCTTCGCGATATTTCGATAATGCTTCGTCAACTTGTCGCTGAGCTTTTTGAATATACTCTTGCCGGTTATTGATAATATCGAGTTTATCGCAAATATTCTGATACTTAGCTTGAATTTCTTGATAGGTCTCACCGTATTTTCGCTTAATCTTACCTAAAAAGAATAAACGATCCTGAAGCTTATTCAGTTCTTCCTCATCATAATATAGACTGTCTTTATAGTTTTGAACAGCATTGATGACTTCTTCAATCTCGTAATACTTGTCCTTCAATATCTGATTCCAGTTATTCACCTGCTGGTTATCCGCCAATTCATTCAATGCTTTGTTCGCTAAAAACAGTTTTTCTAATACGCCTTCATTTTTCGCGATAGTTTCGATGGCACTGTTCAGATGATTGTTTAGTTTTTCGAAAGACATAATCTCACGCTGTTTATTTATCAGTTCATCATACTCGCCATCATGGAGATCAGCTTTTTCAATCTCGTTTTTTTGAAATGTCAAGTATTCAATTTCATCTTCATTATAATCCGTTTGAAGTTTCTCTTTTAAATCAACAGCAAATTTATGATACTGCCGGTATCGTTCCGAAACTTGGTTCAATAGCGTATGATCACTGATAAAATTATCAAGCAGCTGGCGATGGGTTTTCGAATTTAACAAGTATTGTGTTTCGTGCTGATTGTGAATGTCAACAACATTATTGAGTAAATCCCGAGCAAAAGCTTGCGTTATTGTCCGGTAGTTCAACCGCATAGTGCTTTTACCATCTCTGGTTATCTCACGGCTGATAATATATTCATCAGCCAATTCAAAACCGGCCTCTGTCAGAATATTCTGTGCTGCAATCTTCTCAAGTGTAAAAACACCTTCAATCAATGCTTTATCGGCTTTAGCTGAAACAATATTATTAGTTAGCCGGCTGCCGCATAACAAACCGATCGCATCAATGATAATCGATTTACCCGCTCCGGTTTCACCGGTAAAAACACTCATACCGCTGGAAAAATCAATATCAACTTCATCAATAATGACATAATCCTTAATATACAAGTGCTTAAGCATACTTTCTCCTATTTCTTTATTAAATATACTAAATATTCTATGTTGCCTTCCCGTCCTTTAATGGGGGATTTAATATAATTAGATTGTATCAAGTTGTTTTCTAACAGTAAAGACGCGATTTCATCAAGTACTCGTTTTTCTTGGCGCGGATCCTTAACAATTCCTTTCTTTGTCAAAAAACGCTGGCCGACTTCAAATTGCGGTTTGATCAGAATAACTGCTTCCTTTCCGGATTTGAGCAGTGAAGCGACGGTCGGAATTAGCAGTTTAACTGAAATAAAACTGACATCCATACAGATAAAATCCGGTAAGGTTTCAAAATCAGCAGTTGTCAGCATTCGGGCATTGGTATTTTCCCGCAGAATAACCCGCTGATCGCAACGCAGTGCCGTATCAAGCTGATTGGTGCCGACATCAATTGCGTAAACTAACCTTGCCCCATGCTGCAGGCAACAATCAGTAAAACCGCCAGTACTGCTGCCAATATCAAGACAAACGCTGTTCTTAAGCTCGACATGGAAATATTGCAGAGCATAGTGCAGCTTGATTCCGGCCCGGCTGACAAAATCAGCCTCAAGTCTCATTACCTCTATCTGCTTATCATTATCAATATCATAACTGGGTTTGGCAACAACAGAACTATTGATTTTGACCCGGTTATTCTTTATCGCATCAATCGCTTTTTGGCGCGATGGAAAATAACCCTGCTGAACTAAATAAAGATCCAGTCTCATCGGCGTTCGCTGAGTACCTTCGTAATATAATTGACAAATGTATTAATATCTAATTTCAAGGCCTTTTTCAATTCCACATTCGAACCGTGCGTCACATACTGATTATCAATTCCACTGCGATAAACAGCTACACAAAGTTGATGATCACAGAAAAACTCATCGATAGCTGATGATAGTCCACCTTTCAAAAGATCAATTTCGTAAGTGAAAATCGGTTTTTCCGTTGAGGCAATCCGTAGAAGCATCGCTTCATCAAAAGGTTTTATAAAGCGCGCATTAACAACCGCGTAGTTTAAATTATTAGTTTGAACCTTTTGAATCAACCGGTCGCATTCGTTGCCGTAAGTTACGATGTAAGCCTCTGTGTCTGCGGATTCATTAAATACTTCCCAGGTTCCGATGGCAATTGTACTGAACTCGGTAACTTCATTATAAACAACGCTGTTCTTACTATACCGTAAAGCGAATGGATGAGACTGATTAAAAGCCGTGTATAAAAGATTCTGAGCTTCAACGGCATCTTTCGGCTGAGCGATGATCAAATTAGGCAGCGGGCTAAGAATTCCGACATCAAAGATGCCATGATGTGTCTCACCGTCCTCACCAACCAGTTGGGCATGATCAACACCGATTACAACCGGTAAATCCATACGGCAAATGTCATGGTTAATCTGATCATAAGCTCGCTGCAAGAAAGTTGAATAGATAGCCAAAAATGGTTTTTTACCCGCAATTGCCAGTCCGGCGGCGAAAGTAGCGGCATGTTCTTCAGCTATTCCGCAATCAAATGAACGATTTGGATAAAGGGCAAAAAACTTCTCCAGCTTACTGCCGTTGATCATGGCAGGTGTGATTGCGACAATATCACGATCGGTCTTAGCCAAGCGAACCAAAGTTTCGGAAATAACTTGCGACCAATTCATATGTTCGCTGGGAATTGTCGAAAGCGCCGCACCGGTATTCGGGTCAAAGGATCCGACACCATGCCAATAACCGTTGCGATCAGCTTCACATAAGCGGTAGCCCTTTCCTTTATCGGTTGTTACATGAATAACCAGCGAGCCGTCATGTTCTTTGGCTAGCTGGAAAATATTTATCAACTCTTTTAAATCATGACCGTTGATCGGTCCGAAATAGTTAATGCCTAATTCTCCGAATATCGAGTCTTCAACAAGATTTCTTTTCAATAAATCTTTAAAATTCTGCATACCTGAAAGAATGGTTTCACCAACTGTGGTATTACGTAAAACACCTTTCACGTCTTTCTTCATGCTAGTATAGGATTTACTGCTGCGCAGCTGCGTGAAAATTCGGTTAACCGCTCCGACATTCGGAGAAATTGACATATTATTATCATTTAAAATGATTATCAATTTATGATCGCTCGTTCCAATTTGATTTAAGGCCTCTAATGCCATCCCTCCGGTTAAAGAACCGTCACCAATGATTGGAACGATATGGTATTTTTCATTGTTCAGATCACGTGCAATCGCCATGCCTAAAGCGGCAGACAGTGATGTCGAAGCATGTCCGGCTTCCCATACATCATGAACGCTTTCACTGCGTTTCTCAAACCCGGCAATGCCGCCGTAAGTACGCAGTGTGCTGAATTGCTCGGCACGGCCGGTGAGAATCTTATGAGTATAGGACTGATGTCCGACATCGAAGATCAGTTTATCTGTCGGCGAATCAAAAACATAATGTAAAGCCACGGTTAATTCGACGACGCCAAGATTGCTTGATAGATGTCCACCGGTTTTTGAAACCGTTTCAATTAGAAAATTCCGAATATCACTGCACAATTCGACCAACTCATCATAAGAGAATTCTTTTATCATTTTGGGATCTTTAATAGTGAAAAGATTCATATTTTCCTCCTAAAACTGCCGCTCACGAATTTGATTAATCAAATCTAATGTACTCATTGTTTTTAGATCTAATGACTGAAATAATGTATTAATTTGCGTAAAAAGTTCCGAACATACTTCTTGGGCGGCTTGTAACGACATAATTGTGGTGTATGTGCATTTATGATTTTTCTGGTCGCTTCCGCCACTTTTACCCAATTCTTTGAAGTTTTTCGTTACATCAAATATATCATCTTGAATTTGAAAAGCTTGTCCTAATAAAACACCTATCTGATCCAGTTTCGGGATATCATGTTCCTGCTTTGCAATGATGGCTGCTAAGATAAATGGCAACGCCAAAAGCTTACCGGTTTTATAGCGATGCATGGTGCTCAAATCCGTTTCCGTCAGTTCTAATCCTTCAGATTTTAGATCAATTTCCTGGCCAAAAAGCATTCCGGCAGTGCCGCTGTATTCCGATAATTTGATTAATATATGTAAATTCTGCGTATCATTCAAATCTGGATTTACCGCATAGCTGAAAGCATTAGTCAGTAAACCGTCTCCGGCCAGAATGGCCCAAGCCTCATTATATTTTTTATGCACCGTCAAAGCACCGCGACGGAAATCATCATTATCCATTGCCGGAAGATCATCATGGATTAAAGAATAAGTATGGATCATTTCCAAAGCACAGGCCGCATTTAAACCGAGTTCAGGATCAACTTGATAATCCGCCAGCATGGTCATCAGTAATAACGGACGCAGTCGCTTACCGCCGTTTATGATCGCATAAAGCATAGCCTCGGTGACAATGGAAGAACCAATCGGTGTTTCAATTAAACTGCGCAGCTTTTCGTTGATTAAGTGCTTATAAGTATCAAACATTTTCCTGATAGTCCTTCATCAGCTCATCTACTTTCTTTTCATAGGACTTTAATTTGTCATCGCAGAATTTTACTAGTAAGAGTCCTTCTTCAAAGAGTTTGATTGCTTCTTCAAGTGAAACATCGTTCTTTTCAAGAAGTGCAACCACATCATTAAGTCTGTTCATTGCCGTTTCAAAGCTTTGTTCTGTCATGGAATTTCTCCTTTGTTTTAACAATCGTTTGAAGATTGCCGTCAGCCATCCTGATCGTCAATTCTTCTTCTGCCTCAATATCATCAATCGATTTAATCATTTGCTGATCATGATATGGTATCGCATAACCCTTTTCAAGAATATGCAACGGGGAGTATGCTTTTAATAAACTGATATGGTGAGCCAAATCCTGTTTTCGTGCTTTCAGCAGCGATATCATATTGGGCATCAGTGTTTGCTGAGCATAGCTGATCTGTTTTCGTATTTCATTCAAGCGCTGCTGTTCAATGACACTGATTCGGTTACGCAGCTGATCTAATTGGTAGCCTCTCTGTTTTTGTCTGATAACATTATACTCCAAAGTTTTAATATTCATTAATAAATTCATGGCAGCCGTTTGGACAATCAATTCCGGATTAAGCAGAACTTTCCGCTGGCGAGCCGTCAATAAAGCAGACTCAGCATCAGTTAAGCGTCTTTTCACCGAATTAACTATGCGCTGCTGTGCTTCGGCAACACCTGTCTGAACATCAGTTAATTTAAATGTTGCCAATTCAGCTGCTCCGGTAGGCGTAACTGCGCGCTGATCACTGACAAAATCAACTAAGGTTGTATCTGTTTCATGACCGACACCGGTGATGATCGGTGTTTTTAAGCTATAAATAAATCGAATCAAGGCTTCCTCATTAAATGCCCATAAATCTTCGATTGATCCGCCGCCTCTGGCGAGTATTATTATATCAGAACCTGACTGATCGGCTTGACGCAACGCTTCAATGATTGAGAGGTAGGCATCCTGACCTTGAACAAGACAATTAAACTCCTTAATCCGGGCAACCGGCCAGCGGCGCTGAAGCGTCGTGACAACATCTTGGCGGGCAGCTGTATCACGACCGGTAACGACCGCAATGGTAAAGGGATACTTCGGAAGCGGCTGCTTATGACTTGCTGAAAACAGACCTTCATTTTCCAGCTTCTCTTTCAGCACAAGATATTTCTGATATAAGATACCGGTTCCGACATCCACGATGTCAAGAACATACAGCTGAATCTGACCGCTTTTCTCATAAATTGAGGTATTTGACTTCAGCAAAACCTTTTGACCGTCTAATGGCTTCTTAAGCAGTTTAGAAGCATGACTGGCAAACATAACACAACTAATGCGAGAAAATTCATCCTTCAATGTGAAATAAAAATGTCCGCTGCTGTGAGCGGTAAAATTTGAGATTTCTCCACTCACCCAAATTGATTGAATAAAAGAATCAGCATCAAGTTTACTTTTAAGATAATTAACTAACTGACTGACGGTCCATTCTTTTTCAATCATACCTGATCCAAGACGCCGTTAATCAGTTTATACGTCTCATCATCACAATAATCCTTGGCTAGCTTAATTGCTTCGTCAATTACAACTGCCCGGTCATAATCTAAATAAATAATTTCAACGCTTCCTAACAACAAAATAGCCTGTTCAATATATCCAAGCCGGTTATAATCCCAATCGATAAGACAGGCATCAATTTTCGTAATTAATTGTTCCTCATGTTTATCAATCTGTTCTAAAACATCATAAAAATACTCATTAACGGTAGTATCTGTCGTCTGGATTTCGTCGGCGACATCGGCGAGATCTTTGTGTAATAATAAGAACTGATAGATAGCTATCATTAATTTCAAACGTTGTTGATGCCTATTCATTTAAGACTCCTTACTGAGCGAAAAAAACACCCATTGGGTGTCAGAACACAAATCCAATTACTTTAATATCGATGAAATAACATTTAATGTCAGTCATGTGGTAAATATTCTGAAAGATCTTCTCTTGTAATCGCTCACAGATATCATTGACGTTCGAACCGTATTTTACACGGATATCAACATTGATATTAAGATTGTTATTGATGATCTTACAGACGATGCTCTTGCTGAAAGCGGTCTGATCGGGCAGTACAGCTTTCGCATCTTCATTTAAGGTAGTTTTGACTATTGCTTCAAAAACACCCTTGGATAAGGCGATTTTACTGTTATCTCCCGAATCGGACTTCAAATTAAGATATTCATATGCCATAGTTATCACCTCAATCATTATAGCAAATTTAACTATTGGAATAAAGAGATATTTATCTCATGCTCGCCAAAGTAGCTTTTGACTGTCGTTAAATCCTTATTAAGCTGAGCAATCAGTTGTTCAGCGGAGTCATATTTTATTTCATCCCGCAGATGATCAAGAAAGTACAAACTGACAATTTGATGGTAGATATCCCTTTTAAATTCGAGAATATGTGCTTCAATTGTGATTTGATGCTGTTCATAAAATGTTGGGTTTTTACCGACATTAATCATTGCCTGATAAATGGAGCCTTCATAGCTTAATAATCCGACATAAACGCCGATTTTCGGTAATGCCTGGTTATCAGCATATGCTAGATTGGCTGTCGGAAAATTCAATTTTCGTCCTACCTGATGACCTTTAATTACTTCTCCCTTTAGAGTGAAGGGATATCCGAGCAGCTGATTAGTTAATGCAATATTACCCTGGCTTAAACATTCTATAATCCAAGTACTGCTTATTTTTTTCTGTTGCTGCTTTACAGCCTCAATGACATCGACGCGCAGCTGCGAATGATACTTATTTTTTAAAGTTTCAACATCGCCTGACCCCTGATAACCATAACGGAAATCAAATCCGCAGGTTAAAAAGCGAATATTCATTTTCAGCAGAATATCATCCATAAACTGCCGCTCAGATAGATGAGCCATTTTCAAATCAAAACGGATAATATATAAATAATCAATGCCAAATTGAGCGATTAGTGCTTTCTTAACTGTGAAAGCTGTAATCTGCTGAGTTATCTGATCTGTTAAAACCTGAACCGGATCAGGTTCAAAGGTGATTAAAGCACTGGCGATTCCCGCGTTTTTAGCTACTTCCTGTGCGTGCTTTATCAATGCCTGATGACCGCGGTGGAGACCATCAAAGTGTCCAATACAGGCTGCTACAGGTTCAAATTGCGAAAAATCTGTATTGGAATCAATATAAAAACTTTTCATTACCATAACCCCCTGCTGCATCGATAGATATGACCTTTATCTTTTTCATACACAGCCACCAGTTCGTGTTCATGTTCGATGCAGACCAGTTCACTGTCAAGATCTAATCTTATCGGTTTGCCATTGTAGACATCTTCAATATTAGCATATTCAATAAATGGATAGTCTGTAAGCACTTCTTTTGGTGTTAGTAACTGATAGGCCCCGGATTCAATGTCCTCTAAGCTGTAGGCTTGATCAATAGTCAGCTTGCCGATAGCGGTTCGCTGTAAATAGCTCATTGTCGCAAGACCGTTTAGCTGAGCGGCAATATCTTCGCAAAGTGTACGAATATAGGTTCCTTTTGAACAGCGCACAACACCTTCTAATTCGGTTTGAGTATGATTGATCAAAACAAGATCAAAAATCTCAATTTCTCGTGTTTGACGCTCAATGATTTTGTCCTGCCGTGCATATTCATAGAGTTTCTTACCATTAATTTTAACCGCGGAATACATCGGAGGCAGTTGTTTCAAATGACCAACAAATGATTTAAAGACATCATTAATCTGCTCATCAGAAACGGATTTCCACGCCTGTTCTTCAATGATATCACCCCAGATATCACCTGTATCAGTTTTAATACCTAATTTCATTTTAAAATGATATGTCTTGTCCTGATAATCCAGATAAGGCAGAAGTTTTGTTGACTTATCGAGTAAAACAAGCAAAACTCCGGTCGCATTCGGATCTAAAGTTCCGGAATGTCCGATTTTCTTTAGATTCAGGATTTTTCTAAGTCTGGCGACAACACCGAAAGAGGTTATCGCTTGTGGTTTGTTCACCAGTAAAATACCGCTCATTAGATCACTCATTTCCTTAATTATTATAACAAAGCTATGATATGATATCAAAGTAAAGGATGGAAATCTATGCTATTGAAGAAAATACTTGGAAGTATCCGAAATGTTGACGAAGCCTACCATCTAATCAATAACCATGATAAGATCGCTGTTGGAATATCTGGCGGAAAAGATTCCGTCCTTTTATTATACTGTTTAGATTTATATCGCCGATTCAGTAAAAAAGAATTCAGTCTGTTGGGAGTATCAATAGATGTTGGTTTTGATAATGATATGTCGCCAGTCCTGAACTATTTTCGCCAGCGTGAAATTGAAATCATTATTGAGCCAACCAAAATCAAAACAATACTGGAACAGCATTTGCATCATCATAGTATTGATTGCTCTTTGTGCTCCAAACTTAAAAAAGGTGCTTTAGTCAAAATCGCCAAAGAAAATGGCTGTTCTAAACTCGCTTTAGCGCATAGCGCCGATGATGCAATTGAAACGCTGTTTTTAAACGAAATCTATGGCGGTAAAATAGCTACCTTCCAACCTTCTCAATATCTCAGCCGCGAAGGTTTAACAGTAATCCGACCGCTTATCTATACCTATGAAGACGATATCAGAAAATGCTGCCAGCAGTTAGCACTTCCGATTGTTAAATCGAACTGCCCGCGTGACGGACAGACAAAAAGACAAGAAATGAAAGAATTATTATCTCAAATCTATCTGGAATATCCAGCCGCAAGAAGGAATTTTCTGTTGATGCTTCATAACGAAAAACAATTTGCGGTTTGGCATCCTAATACCAAACAAGATTGAATTTAAGATTTTTCCTAAGCATTAAACAAAACAAGATAAATCAAAACCCTTACTCGATAATTCTGAATAAGGGTTGTGTTATGTTGCTTCGAACAGCGGCCAAAGCCGTTTATTTCAATTCCTTAATAATACGGTCGATCTTATTGCCTTGCTGTAAGGAATCATCTAGGATGAAGATTAATTCCGGGACTTTATAGGTCGTCAAACGACTAGCTAACTGCGAGCGGACAAAACCCCTGGTCTTTTTTAAGGCTTCCATTCTGGCTTGGATTTTCTCCGTACTGTCATCAAGAATATTGACATAGATCTTCGCATATGAAAGGTCTTTGGTTACTTCCACATCGGTGACGGTAATAAAACCGATTCGGTTGTCTTTTAGAGAAAATTGAATGATATCGGAGATTTCTTTGCGGATAATCTGCTTCAGCCGATTATTTTTTATTCCCATAATCAGTTCTGTTCAACTTCCTCTTGACCATACGCTTCAATCAAATCTCCGTCTTTGATATCATTGAAATTCTCAATCGTGACACCGCATTCATATCCTGCCGCAACTTCCTTAGCATCGTTCTGGAAACGTTTTAATGAACCGAGTTTACCTTCATACACCACAACGCCATCGCGAATCAAACGCACCGAACAATCGCGGACAAACTTACCATCCGTAACCATACAACCGGCAATTGTTCCAATCTTGCTGACTTTAAAGGTCTGCCGAACAGTGGCTTGACCCAAAATGACTTCTTCGAAAACCGGTGCCAGCATCCCCTTCATCGCTAACTCAACTTCTTCAATGGCGTTATAGATAATCTTGTGCAGGTGTATCTCAACATTTTCTTCGGCAGCTTTACGTCGGACATTGGCGTCCGGCCGAACATTAAAGCCATAAACTAAAGCTTTTGAAGCACTGGCAAGCATGATATCATTTTCGTTAATCGCTCCGGCTGTACTGCGGATAACATTAACTCTGACGCCCATAACCTCAATCTTCTCTAAAGATGATTTGACAGCTTCAGCTGAACCTTGAACATCAGCTTTGATAATAATTGGGATTTCCTGAACATCACCCTCTTGAATTTGACGCGAGAGATCATCAAGACTGAGAGCACTTGAGCTTTTACGTTCATTTTCAATTTTCGTTTGTGCCCGCCGTGTCGCAATCTCACGAGCCTGTTTCTCATTAGCAAAAACTTTAAAATTATCACCGGCAACCGGAACATCGTTTAATCCGATAATTTCAACCGGCGTTGAGGGAAGTGCCTCTTTAATTTCCCGGCCGCGATCATCAGTCATTTTCCTGACACGGCCGAAGCATGCGCCGACGACTAAAGTATCTCCGGTTTTTAAATTACCGTTCTGTACCAACAGCGTTGTGACCGGTCCGCGACCTTTATCCAGTTTAGCTTCAATCACGGTACCGGAAGCATTGCGGTTCGGATTAGCCTGTAAATTTAACACTTCGCTTAAAACAATGATTGTTTCCAAGAGTTTAGGGACACCTTCACCTGTTTTAGCCGAGAGTCGGACAAAAATCGTTTCGCCTCCCCATTCCTCAGGGATTAAACCAAGATCAGCCATGCCATTCATAATCTTGTCTAGGTTGATATTCGGTTTATCAATTTTATTGATAGCAACGATGATCGGACACTTCGCGGCTTTTGCATGATCGACCGCTTCTTTAGTCTGCGGCATTACTCCGTCATCAGCTGCCACAACAATAATCGCTATGTCTGTAACCTTAGCACCGCGGGCGCGCATCGCAGTAAAAGCTTCATGTCCCGGCGTATCTAAAAATGTAATCTTGCGGTTATTAATTGAAACCTGATAAGCACCGATGTGTTGGGTAATTCCGCCGAACTCACTCGTGACGACATGGGTTTTACGAATTGTGTCCAGCAAGGTTGTTTTTCCGTGATCAACATGACCCATAATGGTAACGATTGGCGGACGTTCCTTTAATTGACTGGCATCATCAATATCCTTGTCTTCTAAGCTATCGACATCAACTATTTCTTCCTTAACGGCCGTTATACCAAAATCCATGCATACTAATTGAATCGACTCTTCATCCATTGATGTGTTAATCGTCACCATTTTACCCAGTAAGAACAGAATTTTAATAATATCACTGGCATTGCGTCCGGTTTTATCAGCTAAATCACCAACAGTAATTCCATCTTTATAGGTTATCTCGGTCGGAAAATTTACTTTTGGCTTAAATACCTGCTTATTTACTGGTCTCTTCTTCTTATTCATTTGTCTTGGTTTTGCCATTAACCCACCTCATTTCTATTTATTTTTTAAAATCTCTTTAGCGATCCCCTGTTCATTAATACCCACCGCTTTAACATTGGCTTTCCCAATTGCTTGTGAAATCAATCCGGTATTCTCAACGATAATATAAGGAACCATGTAATAATCACACTGTGAAAGCAAATGTTTGGTTGTGCGTAATGAAGCATCGCTGGCGATTACAACTAAGGCCGGCTGCTGTTTCCGGATACTGCGATGCAAAGCGTCGCCGTAAACTAACTTATTCGCCCGCCGAGCAATACCGATCAAATCATGAACCTTGCTCATTAACCGCCTCAAGCAATTCATCGTAAATCGTATCGGGAATCTCACACTCCAAGGCTTTCTTTAACACATTTGTGCGTTTAGCTAAGAGGATTGCATCTTTGGATTTCTTCAAATATGCACCTCTTCCATTAGCCTTTCCAGATTTATCAATGATAACCGTTCCATCTGGGGACCGGACAATTCTGATCAGTTCTTTTTTCGGAAAATGTTCTTGTGTCGCTAAACATTTCCGCATTGGTATTTTACGCATAGCCTTCCTCCGAACTATTCATAATATTCATCAAACTCATCAAAGTCAATTTCATCATCAACCCAGGTATTTTCCAGTTCCTGCTGTTTAGCTTCAATTTCAGCTAATTCTTCAGGACTGTATTCCGGTTTGATATCATAATCCTTTTCTTTACGAATATCGATCGATTTGAATTTCCGTTCATCAACCGCTTCTCCATCTTTTTTACGCTTATAGAAAACCTTTTCTTTTTTCTCCGGAGCTTTCGTAGTATTCCCGGCCGCCAGAACTTCGAAACGTGAGACATAGTCCGTTCTTTCGCGAAGCGGTTTTTTAATCTTTTTGATTTCTTTTTCAATTACTTTTTCGGGTTCGGTCTTCTTTTCGGCGATCGGCTGAATGATTTCGGATTCCGGCTGTTCAATCATTACCTCTTCCGGTGCTTCTTTCGGCATGGTTGCTGTGTTTGGTTCAACAACAGCAGCTTCCTTTGTCAGACGAGCCAGTTCTTCAGAAGCCTTTTCACGCCGTAGTTTCTCTTGTTCAATGGCATAATCGAAAGCCATTTGTTTATAATCAATTCCCTGGGCTTCCAATTCTGTACGTGTCTTAATATCAATACGGCTGTTGGTCAGTCGGACAGCTAAACGGGCATTCTTACCTTTTTTTCCGATGGCCAATGATAATTGATTATCATCAACCACGACTAACAGGCCTCTTTTCTCCAGTGAAGGAATAACCGCTAGAATTTGCGCCGGTGCTAAGGCATTGCGGATTAGTTCTTCAACGTTATCACTCCACTCAAAAATATCAATTTTCTCACCCTTAAGCTCTTCAATTACTAATTGAACCCGCGCGCCGCGCGGTCCGATGCAAGCGCCAATCGGATCAATATCCGGATTTTTTGAGTATACGGCCATCTTTGTTCGTTCGCCCGCCTCACGAGCTAAGGCTTTAATCTCCACGATCCCTTGATAGATTTCCGGTACTTCTTTCTCAAAAAGCCTTCTCACCAGTTTCGGATCAGCACGGGAAACTAAAACTTGTGCGCCTTTAGTGTCCTTGTTGACTTCGGTTATAACTACGCGGATTTTTTGACCTTCATAATATCGTTCATTCGGAATCTGTGCCATTTTCGGCATCATGGCCAATGTCTTACCCAAGTTGACTACAATGAATTTTTCCTCGACAGATTCAATATTCCCGAGTACCATTTCATCGAGTTTATCAATGTATTCATCATAAATAGATTGTTTCTCGGCTTCTCTAATCTTTTGTTTAAGTACATTCTTGGCCAGTAAGGCTGCAGCCCTTCCAAGATCATCGACGGACACCTCTTCTTCATACATATCGCCAAGATTGAGATCTTGGTTATAACTGCGGGCATCTGTCAACGAAACTTCCAACTCATCGATTTCAACTTCTTCGACAACCTTGAACTGTTGAAACATTTTGATATCACCGGTTCCTTCATTGATATCAACCCTTACCAAGGCATCCGGAATATCAACCTGTTTGCGATAAGCTTTAGCCAAAGCTTCAGTTAAAGCGGCTAAAACAATATCTTTATTGATACTTCTGTCATCTTCGATTGACTGCATAGCTTTTAAGAAATCATTGCAATTCATTTTCTTCTCCTTTTAGAATTTTATTGCTAAGCGTATAAACGCTATATTTTCCAACAATACGTCACAGTTAACATCTCGTGTTTTGCGTTTGTATTGAATCTGAATAGAGTTATCATTAATACTGCTTAAGATACCGGTCACTTCATTTAATCCGGCTTTCGGATTTTTAAATTTAACATAGACATAGTCATTAAGCGCAGCTTTGATTTCGTCTAAATTACGTAACGGTCGCTCCGCTCCCGGCGAACAGACTTCAAGATAATACTGATCATCGATTTCAGTCAGATTATCCAGCATAACGGAAATTGCTTCACTGACTTCTGAACACATATCGATATCAACAATACCATTAGGATTCGTGATTATCACTCGTAAAATCCGCGTATTGTTTTCTAAAAGCCATTCAATGTCATATAACTGCAATTTTCTCTCATTAATAAGCGGTGTAATCTGTTCTTTGATCTTGTCTGTTAAATCCATAACGCTCCTTTACACAATAATTAAGGAGTGGTAACCCACTCCTTCTTAATCCATGGATATAATACAATAAAAAAAGCCTGAATGCAACTATATGCCTTGATGCAGCTTATTGTTTTCGCTCATAAATGCAACTATATGCCTTGATGCAGCTTATTGTTTTCGCTCATATGTCAAGGCTGAAAACTTAAATATAAGCCAATTTGCCGCAATATCACTAGAAGCGGCACTCGCAATTCCGGCAACAATAATAATAGCGATACTTGCCACATCAGTAATCGAAGAACTGAACATAGAATAAATAAAACTGACTAGCAGAATAAAAATAAACGCATAAGCTATTTTAGCAATGAAAATTCTCTTCTTTGTCTGTTTGTCTATCGTCATTATACAATTACAGTGGCTGCATTTAATATCTTTGCCGGCAGTCTTGACATTCAGCACATTTTCTTTTCCACATCTCGGGCACTTAACGGTCTTCATTTTTCCTCCTAAAACAATTGTAGTTGATTCTCGTTTTGTATACCTATCAAAACCCCTAAATCTTCAAGCTTTTTCAGTAATGTCGTACTTAGCTGGGTTCTGCTCAATATGTCTTGTTTTGAAATGAAAGCACGTTCATTTCGGGCATCAACAATTGACTTAGCAACATTATATCCCAAACCATCAATAGTTACAAATGGAGGAATTAACGCTTTATCATCATTCGGATCAATGATAAACTCATTAGCTAATGAATAGTCCAGTGATATATTGGAAAAATGATACCCGCGCGCTGTCATTTCACTGGCAACCTCTAAAGCACTGATCAAGTCTACTTCCTTGTTAGTCACGGTTTTTTTCAATTCACGGTCATTCAAACGCGTTTGAATGTCCTCAATTCTCTTACTTATGCTATCCTTGCCTTCACACATCGTTTTAATATCATAGGCGTTACAGCGCAGCGTAAAGTATGAAATATAATAATGAAGCGGATAATAAACCTTAAACCATCCGACGCGGATTGCCATAATAACATAAGCAACGGCGTGTGCTTTGGGAAACATATATTTAATTTTCTTGCACGACTCAATATACCAATCCGGTACATTTTTTTCCATCATGAGCTTTATCCATTGCTCTTTCAGACCTTTGCCTTTTCGAACCGATTCCATGATGTCAAAAGCATCGCGGGAATCCAATCCCATTCGAATCAGATAAATCATAATATCGTCTCGGCAGCCAATCACATCATTCAAAGTCTGTCCTTTACTGATCAAGTCTTTAGCATTGTTGCTCCAGACATCAGTACCATGACTCAATCCGGAAATTCTCAGCAGATCAGAGAATTGCTTAGGTTTTGTAGATTCTAAGATTCCGCGGACGAATTTTGTTCCGAATTCCGGCAAGCCAAGGGCTCCTGTTCGTTCTTTAAAACTTCTGTCGGTTAAATTCAAAGCTTTACTGTTGCTAAATAGTGACATTGTTTTCGCATCATTCATCGGTATCGTTTTAACATTGATGCCGGTTATTCTTTCCAGCAGTTTCATAGCGGTTGGGTCAACATGGCCAAGGATATCCAGTTTTAGGATATTGTCGTGAATATCTTCAAATTCGAAATGTGTTGTCCGCCATTCGCTTGCCGGATTATTGGCTGGATACTGAATCGGTGTAAAGTCATGAACATCCATCTCTTTCGGAATTACCACGATCCCGCCTGGATGCTGACCGGTTGTCCGCTTAACCCCTTCACAGCCTTTAGCAAGATAAGTTCTTTCAGCTTGTGATAACTTTCGTTCAATATGCATTGATTCCAAATAACCGCGCAGATAGCCATAGGCTGTTTTTTCAGCGACAGTCCCTATCGTTCCGGCCCGATAGACTTTATCGGTTCCGAAAATTTCTTTCGTATAGGCATGTGCTTTATCCTGATAGTCACTGGAAAAATTCAAATCAATATCCGGAACTTTTTCGCCGGCAAAACCTAAGAAGGTTTCAAAAGGAATATCCTGCCCTTCTCCGTGCATGGTTTGGTGACAGATCGGACATTCCTTGTCGGCCAGATCGTACCCGCTCTCCGCTTTAATCGTAAAATCACTGTAGTGACAATGCGGACAAAGATAATGAGCCGGCAATGGATTTACTTCAGTTATCTGAGCCATAGTTGCAACAAAACTAGAACCGACCGAGCCTCGAGAACCGACTAAATAACCATCTTCGTTAGATTTTTTTACTAATAAATGTGCCGTATAGTAAATAACGCCATAGCCGTTCTTTATTATTGATGTTAATTCTTTTTTCAGTCTTTGCTCGATAATCTCCGGCAGTTGATCCCCATATCTCTCGTGCGCTGTTTGATAACATATTGCTTTTAGCTTATCATCCGAACCTTCAATGCTCGGCGTATACAGCCGCTCTTTTACCGGATAGCAGAAATCTATCTGGGCTGCAATCGCTTTGGTATTGTCAATAACGATCTTTTGTTTCAGATCATCAGGCAGAAAATCGAAGCACTTTAACATTTCATCCGTTGTTCGGAAATGCTGATCAGGAGATACCGCATTAAGACGGCGATTTGTATTATAGATAAAAAGCGGATGGACTGTTCCGCCGATACCTGACGCTTGAATATAAATATCACGAAGAATTTTATCCTCGGGCTTAATGTAGTGAACATCTCCGGTTGCCACCACAGTTATCTTTTGCCGGTTAGCTGATTCAATAATATTATTCAGAATCAGTAAAAGACGCTCTCGATCCGGAAGTCGATTATCACCAATCAAGTGTTGATAATTCTCCGGCGGCTGTATTTCAATGTAATCGTAATATGAAATAGCCTTATCAAGTTCCTTCTGTGTGCGATTGGCGGCAATTTCAAATATCTCACCATTCAAGCAGCAGCTTCCCAGCAACAGGTTTTTACGATAATGCGTAATAATATCTCGAGGAATCCGCGGTTCAGCGATGAATTCATCATTTTCATTTTTACTGTTTGCTTTCCCGGAAAAAACCAGATAATCCGTATGCGAAATGGAGACTAACTTAAAAAGATCCTTGATTCCATCTTGATTTTTTGCTAAAAGTGTAATATGTTTCTTCATTACTTTTTTAAAAGAATCACTGTCGTTTAGAGACTGAAGATCATCAAGTGTTTTACATTTAATCTGGTTGTTAGCATCATTCAGACCATCCTGAGCGCTGTAAAGCATTTTCAAGAATATTTGTGCCGTCACATCAGCGTCATAATCGGCGCGGTGCGCAACATTTTCATCATATTCAACTTTATAGAGCTTCGCAATGTTCCCTAGACGATACCGCTTTTTTTCCTTATTCAGCGCTCGCGCTAAATCTAGGGTATCGATAACCGGATTCGTCAATTCCGGTAAATTGTATTCAGTAAGCTTAGCATTTAAAAATCCGATATCGAAGGTCGCATTCTGAGCGATTAAGACACTCTTCCCGAAGAACTCCAGAATTTTCGGAAAAGCTTCAATCATCAAAAGACCATGATCGACATCTTCCTGACGGATATTGGTCATTGCTGAAGTAAAAGCCGACAGTTTTAACCGCGGATTAATAAAGAACTGCAGCTTATCACTAATGTAGCCGTTATGGATCCGAACAGCGCCAAATTCGATAATTTGGTCGTATCTCGATGATAATCCACTGGTTTCTAAATCGAATACGACATAATCCGTGTTAAGTGCCCGATTATCACTATTGGTGACAATCTTCAAATCCGGATCGACCATATTCATTTCAATTCCGTAAATCACTTTAAACTTACGATCTTTATTATTCTTTAGAAGCTTGCTGACTGTCTTCTGTGCTGTGGGAAATGACTGTACCACCATGTGATCGGTAATAGCGATAGCTTCATGCTGCCAGTTAAAGGCTGTTGTTATCAATGCTTCAGTGTCACAGACACCATCCATTTCTGAACGTTTTGTATGCGTATGTAACTCAACGCGCTTATCAGTTGCATTATCCATCGTTTCCGGAAAAGGATTCGTTTTACGCATCTCATTAATGAATAATTCAAATTCTTCCGTTAGCTTGGTCAAGTTAATGTCACCATGAATAATCAGACAATCGCCGACGACAAAAGCCGCCATTTCTTTCTCCTTATCCGTCTCATTGATAAATTTTCTTCCCAGCAGATAACCAGTTGGATCTTTAAAATAGTAATTGAGCGTCATACCGCGCGTTCCATCATTGCGGCGATAAGGATTACTCTCTTCAATTTTGAAAATCTCTAATATCATCTCAACATTTTTAACTGGCTTGGTAAGCATACCGATGGTATATTTGGTATATAGTTCAGCTTGCGAAATCGTTCTTTTTGGTTTCACAACTTCAGTTTTGGTAATAAAATTGAGTTGAAATCGAAAACCGCATTTTATTAATAAAGCCGCTAAATCCTCTTTCAAGATACTGGCCTTATCTTTTTGATGGTTATTAGTAAATATCAAATTTAGATTACAATCTTCCAGAGTGCAATAGACATAATTGAAGATTCTTCCGCCATCAAAAAGACCAGATAAATAACTGATGTAATTTTGGATATCCATGACCTCAATCTGACAATACTCAGCGGTCAGCGTTAAGTCTAAAGAGAGTTTTGTCTGTTCGATGATATGATCATGCAGTTTTTTATAAAGATCCCAAGGGAGTGTTTTCTTTAGGTGGATCGTCATCGCAATCAAATTATCAGATTTATAAACAGTCGGACGATCGAGAAACGCTTCATGGAAAAAAGTCAATTCATCAGCATTGAATTTGCTTTGATCAATAATGTTAAAGAGATCCATGATGTCAGCTCCATTTCTAGATAACGCAAACACTTCCCTTATGACGAATATTCAAGACCAAGCAGCTGCCTGCTCCAAAAATGCTTTCAATATAATCCTGATAAGCCGGTGCCGCATTCCTAGACATCACAACGAGGATTGTTCCGCCCAAACCACCGCCATGCACCCGAAAAGCACCAGAGGTCTTCATTAAATATGTTTCAGTCATAGCAAGCGCTAAACCCAGCTTCTGATTTTTGTACTGACTTACCGCAAAGATATTTTGGAGATACATCGACGATGAATAACCGGAAGCCGTCAGAACTTTCATGAAATGATTTATATCATCTGTTTTCAAAGCTTGTACAGCATCGTCAACGCGTAAATTTTCTTGAAAAAAATGATGAGCACGCAAAATCGCCCGATCATTATTCAGCTGTGTCAACTGACTCAAAGTCTGATAAAACTCCGCAGGATTTACCTCGCTCAATACACTATGTTGAAAATGTTGAGCTATCAGCCGCATCTCAGTAACAATCAATCCATATTCTTCACTGAGATCCTGATGCGATGAAGGTGTTCTAACCAGTAGTATCGCATAGTCTTTCTCCAGCGCAGTGCTGGATATCTGTTCAACCGCAGGCTGCCCGATATTTTTAAAATCAATCGAAATAACACCGCCATATCCGCACGCTAATTGATCCATTAACCCGCATGGCTTGTTGAAATAATGAACTTCGGCATACTGGCTTATCTGAGCTAAGGTAATAATGTCAATCTGATTGTTATTATACAATTTGTTGAGTATTGCAGCAAACAGCATTTCAATATTTGCGCTGCTGGACATGCCCGATCCACTTAGAACATCCGAAGTAATGTAAGCATTGAACCCGCCGATTTGATATCCCAACATGCTGAAACGCTTTAAAACCCCTTTAAGCAAGGCTTTAGTCGAGAAATCCTCGGAGCAGTTATAGGCTAAGTCATTAATCTCAACGCTCAGTTTAGCGTAACCATCACTATAGATATGAATCTTGTCACATTTAGATACCACAGCAACTGCATCTAGGTTGATAGCACCGGCCAGAACCTTGCCAAGCTGATGATCAGTATGATTTCCACAAAGTTCAACACGACCTGGTACAGACAGTATATGGATTTCCTGCGTGTTAAAATACTGCCGAAAACTTTCTAATGCTTTTTGATAACGGTTGATTTGTGGCTCAGGTTCAAGGTAAAGCTCATTGATGGCCTGGCTTATCAGCTGAGGTTTACTGATTAGTTCATTTAAATTCACAGCACACACCTACTTCACCATCTTCTCGAAAGCATTTTTGGCGGCGGCTTGTTCAGCTTTCTTTTTACTGTTACCTTCACCGGTACCCAGAATAATTTCATCTAGCATGACATTGATCCGAAACAATGGTTTGTTACTTGGTCCGGTAACGCTGATAACATCATAAGTGACGGTTTTTCGAACATCTGACTGGACATACTCCTGTAACTTTGTTTTGTAGTCGGCTACACCATTTTCTAATTCGACGACATTATCAAAATCAACGACTTCCTGCATGATCCGGTTAATCGCATAAAGTCCCTGATCCAAATACAGAGCTCCAATAAAAGCTTCAAACATGTTGGCAACAATCGAATCGCGGTTCCGACCGCCGGTTTTCTCTTCACCAAAACCAAGTTTCAGGTATTTATTTAAGCCAAGTTTTACACCGTACTCTGCCAAAGCCTTTTCACAAACCATCGATGCCCGGTAGGTCGTCATTTTCCCTTCATCAAGCGGTGGTTCAATCTTGAAAAGATGTACACTTGACCAAATCTGTAAAACGGCATCCCCCATAAATTCCAGTCTTTCATTATCTTTTGTCAAATTACGATGTTCATTGACATAAGAAGAATGAATAAAAGCCTGATCAATCAAATTCTGATTATTTACATGAATATCACGACTATTCAGCCAATCAAATATGGTCATAAAATCTCCTTCTTTATTGCCTTAAGCGTATCGTTGCTTATGATATCGCGCAAACAGATCATGGCATTGTAGATGGCATAGGAATTGCTCGATCCATGCGCTTTGATGATTGGCTGTTCAAACCCGATCAAGACGGCTCCGCCGTGTTTTGAATAATCCAAATTCTCTTTCATATTATACAACCTTTTCTTTAACAGTAACCCGGCAAGCATACTGAATAAGGAACTTTTGACAATATCCTTAAGTTCGCCGAAAGCGAAAAATGCTGTTCCTTCCATTGCCTTCAAGGTCATATTTCCGCTGAAGCCATCGGTTACGACGACATCGGCTCTGCCGGAAAAAATATCACGTCCTTCAATATTGCCAATGAAATTTAAAACTTTATTCTTATGCAAAAGCTCAAATGCCTCTTTGTGCAGCTTATCACCCTTATTTGGTTCGCTGCCGATGTTCAGCAGTGCGATTCGCGGATTCTCGGTATGAAAGACAGCTTGCGCATAGCACTTACCAAGAATCGCAAACTGTTCTAAGTGTTCTGGACTGCAGTCACTGTTAGCACCCATATCCAATAAATGAAAATAGCTATTATGCCGACCGGGTATGGTTCCGAGATAACATGGCCGTTCAATACCTTTCAGCAATTTAATTTTCAACAGCGAACAGGTTAAAAGCCCGGCTGTTGATCCGGCTGTAAGTCCACCTTCGACTTTGTTGGCCGCAAGATAATCAAGCATGCGATTCAGGCTGGCATCCGTCTTACGCCGTAACGATAACAGACCATCCGCCATACTGATAACTTCTTTCGTTTCGATAATTGTAACATTCGGATGGTTTTTGAGCGCTCGAAGTTCTTCTTCATTCCCAAAAACAAAAATCTCGGTATCTGTAAATTCCGATAGGTACTTAGTAATGGCGTCAACAAAAACCGAACTGCCGTTATCACTACCCATTACATCCAGTGCAATTCTCATCATGATACCTCCCTAATCAATATAATCATTTTTCTGTAAGAAATCCGTCGTATAAGACCTTAGACTGCGATTATCATCATTTGGATGCGCAATAATATCAATTGCGTCGGTTCTGGCGACTTTAATAATATTAGCATCCGTGATTAGATTGCCAAGAATCAGACTCGGCAAACCGCTTTGGCGAGTTCCGAAAATGTCTCCCGGTCCGCGTAGGCGTAAATCCTCTTCTGCGATCTTAAATCCGTCATCATAATCAACTAATATTTGCAGGCGGGCTATAGCCGTTTCATCTTCTGATTCGGTCAGTAAGTAACAATACCCCTGCTTGTTCGATCTTTTAATCCGTCCTCTTAATTGATGCAGTTGTGAAAGACCAAAACGGTTTGCATCATAAATAACCATGATGCTGGCTTCTTTGATATTTACGCCGACTTCGACGACAGTCGTAGTAACCAAGATATTGATTAAGCCTTGACGGAAATCATCCATCACGCTATCTTTCTTACTACTATCCATTTTACCATGTAAAAGACCGATTTTATACTTCAAGCTTAATTCTTTTTTTAAAGCTTGATAAACCGCAGTTGTATTTCTTACGCCTGAATCATTGTCTTCTTCAATTGCCGGACATACAACATAACAACGATCATTCTGCTGCAACTTTAGTTCGATTTCGTCAAGTATCGAGATCATACTGTTCTGTCTGATCAATTTTGTGATTACCGGCTTCCGGCCTTTCGGTAGCGTCATAATATTACTGACATCCATATCGCCGTACAGCACATTCGTCAGCGTCCGCGGAATGGGCGTAGCACTCATAATTAAAATATCCACGAATGTTCCTTTATCGATAAGCTGTTTTCGCTGCATGACACCAAAACGATGCTGTTCATCCGTAACGATCATTCCTAATTTTTTAAAATGAACATTTTTCTGGATTAAAGCGTGTGTGCCAATGACTAAATCCAAGTCCCCGGATTGTAAGTCGGCTAAAACTTTATTCTTGTCAACAGCTGAAAGACTGGAATATAAAACGGCAATCCGCATATCGGTGACCTTAAAAAGCTGCTTAAGATCTTCACCCTGCTGCTTAACTAACACTTCGGTAGGCGCCATAAAAGCACTTTGATATCCGGATAAATAAGCTGCATAAATCCCTAACGCTGCCACAATCGTCTTTCCGCATCCGACATCGCCTTGAACCAAGCGATACATCGGTTTTGAAGCTGACATATCCGCTAATATTTCGTTGACCGCTTTGAGCTGATCATTGGTAAGGGTGAAGGAAAGATGATTAGCTAAACGAAAAACATCGTCAAAGTTGAAGTTTTTAATGTAACGCTGGTCGGTGATTTGATTTGCCATGGAACGCTGTGCAATAATCATCGAGAATTTAAGAAATTCCTCATACTTCAAATGTCTGACAGCATCATGAATCATCTTTTTATTCTGTGGAAAATGAATTGCGTTTAATGCTTGATGCTTATCAATCAAACGATACTTTTGAATATAAAAGGAAGGAATAAGATTTGTAAACGAATAGTTCTGTAGTGTTTTTCGGACAATAGTGTTAAAAGCGGAACTGGTAACTCCGCTTTTCAGATTATAGACCGGAATGATTCCTAGCTGTTCGGACAATGGTTTTAGATTGTATTTAAATGCCGTCACCTTTTGGTTGCCGTCATACTTCCCGAAAATCGTGACTGAGGTATTTAACCGCAGGTTGTTAAGCCACGGCCGGTTAAAAATCGTAACATGAAAAATATCGTCATCGTTTTGCACATCGAAACGGGAAATAGATAACTTTCCTCGCTTGATCGTCCGGACATCAGTTATGACGTTTGCTTCAAATGCTACTTTACAATCAGGTGTCCATTCTAGATATGGCAATCTAATTATTTCGTCGTAACGAAAAGGATAATGAGAGACAATATCATCCGCATTATTCATTTCTAAAACTTTGAGTATTTCTTTTTCCTTGTTTGTATACAGTTCTTTTTTCATACCATACAGAAAAAGGGCGGAGCCCTTTACTCTATTCCAAAGATGAAACTATAGACAGGTTGTAAACCGCGGTATACATCAGCCTCGATATGATAATTATTTTCGATATAATGCTGAATCTCCGTTACTTCCTCATCCGTTACATCTTCACCGGAGATTATCGTCGCGATTTCCGCTCCTTCGAATATCAATTGATCAATCAGTTTTTTAGTTGCTTCCAGCTTATCAACCGCTGTTGAAACGATGTCTTTGTTTTTTAATCCGATGAAGTCGTTTTTCTTAATCTCGATTCCGTCAAATTTCGTATCCTTAATCGCATAAGTTACCTGACCGGTGACAACGCGTTTCATTGCCTGTCGCATTTCATCCAAATTGTCTTCAACCTCAACCTCGGGATTAAACATCATACATGCGGCTAAGCCTTGCGGAATGCTTTCCGTCGGTAAAACAATTATATGGCGCTCATTATATATCTTTTCAACTTGCTGAGCTGCCATGACAATGTTCGAGTTATTCGGCATGATAATAATATGATCGGCATTTAATGATTTCACGGCAGCGACGAAGTCCTCTGTTGAAGGATTCATTGTTTGACCGCCGTTGACAATAACATCAACTCGTAAATCCTTGAATAATTTAACTAAACCATCGCCGGCCGCTACACTAATCAAGCCATACTTTTTATGTGGCATCGTCATCTCGATAATATGCTCATGCTGTTCCTGCATATTTTCAATTTTCAATTTAACAAAATCACCGTAACGCTGAGCCATATTTAATGCATCACCGGGTGTCATTGTATGTACATGAACCTTAACCAGGTCATCATCCTGAACAACAACTAATGATTCTCCGATTCGCGCAAGATTACGTTTTAGTTTATCTTCCTCAAAAGTCAGTTTGCCATTTTCCGATAAACGGACAATAAATTCGGTGCAGTAACCAAATTCCTCATTCTCCAATTTGTTTTGTACAGCTTCCACATGGGTTGTTTCGGTTTTCAATTCAATTTTCTGATTATTAATGGCGGCTGCGAAGCCTTCGAGAATGGTGATTAAACCATAACCGCCGCTGTCAACGACCCCCACTTCTTTTAACAAAGGCAATAACTCTGGAGTGCGTTGCAGTGAGCTGTTAGCTTCCTGCAAAAGAATTGACATATAGTTTTCAATCGTACAATCGGTATTCTTTTTTACATACTCCATGGCATAATCCGAACTCTCGCGAATGACGGTCAGAATGGTTCCTTCAACCGGTTTCATAACCGCTTTATAAGCGACCTGAGCTCCTTTTATAAAAGCTTTGGCCAACGTCATTGTATCAATCTCGGAATACTCTTCTACGCCGAAGCTAAATCCGCGGAAAATCTGTGATAAAATGACACCGGAATTTCCTCGAGCCCCCATTAGCAATCCTTTTGAAAGCACTTTTGCGATACTCGCAACGCTGTCCACGATGATTGAATGGGTTTCTTTGACGCCGCTGCTGAAAGTCAGGTACATATTAGTGCCTGTATCGCCATCCGGGACTGGAAAAACATTCATGGCATCCACATCAAAACGGCGGTTAGCGAGGTTATTAGCACCATTTTCCAACATGGCACGGAATAATTTACTATTTATTTTATTCATATTGTTACTCGTTGACTTTAATTCCCTGTACGTAGACATTGACAGCACTGAAGTTCAAATCTAACGATCTTTCCAGTTCATATTTCACTTTCTTCTGTACTTCGGAAACCACCTCAGAAATTTTTACACCAAAACTTATGACAATAAATAAATCTAATTCATATGTATCTTCAACTTTACGAACGATAATTCCCTTACTGTAATTATCTTTTTTAAGTAATTCAGCTAAACCATCCTTAAGAATTTTCTGACTAGCCATTCCGACAACACCGTAACATTCCGCTACAACTCCGCCAGCTAAGGTCGCGATTGCTTCTTCTGAAATGTTGATATTGCCAAGCTTAGTATTTCTTTCGATCGGCATTTGTGTCCTCCTTCACTCTCGGTATTATAACAAATTATTAAGATTTGTAAAATAATTTAATTCTCAGCTGCAGCGTCAGCGGTTGCTGCTGCCGGGCAGGATGAACTATAGGCAGTTTTGCTGCTATCTTCAATAAAGATGCATGAATTGGACACTTTCAGTACTTCAAGAATGGAAAAATAGTTGTTTACGGTATCAATAGCATTTAAAGAGGTATAGATCTGATTACCATCGATCATCACAATTTTCAACATATTTTCATCATATGAAGTACTATATCGGTGAATTTCGCTGATATTACGCAATACTTCAAGCGAAAGTTTATCGAGTGCCGAACCAATACCGGCTGCTATTTCCGAATTGTCAAAATCAACTAATAGCGGTAATTCTGCGATAACTGCTTGTTTATCAGCCGCCAGTTCGACTAAGGTGTTATCAGCCAGCACTAAATAGGCTTGATCAAGATAGGTATATCCGATAATTCGTTTTTCCTGAATCCGGATCAGAACGTTACGACCGCTTTGTTTTGTGACTGTAACACTTTGAATCAGCGGATTTTCAGCTATCCGATGTTCCAGAACACTGTTGAAAGTCAGCAAATAGAGACTGTTTTCATCTGTACCGGCGAGTGTCAAAACATCATTGCGACTTAGAAAATCATTGCCGGTTACGGTTATATAGTTTATCCGTGAAAAGCGGGAGTAATAATAAAAATAGCTGAAAGTAACTAAAAAGACAATGGTACTGAAAAGAACAATCCGACGATTGCGTTTTCGGATTTTGTTCAGTTTCTTTACTGTTTTCTGTTTCTCGAGCAGCAGTGTAACGCCGTCTTTTTTATTACTGGTCAAACGGCTTTCCAACCTTTTTTAAGAGATCAACGATGTTTTCAGCCGCATTGGGAAAACATAGAGTCTTCGAATTCTCCCGCATAGTCTGACGCAGTTTCTTATCATCCATAATCTTGTCAATCAAATCAACGACATTATTATCATCAAGCTCTTTTTCTCTTAACATAAAAGCAGCTTTTTTGATTACTAAAGCCTGAGCATTTACCTCCTGATGATTATTGGGAACATACGGACTGGGAATGATAATACTGGGTACACTAAAGGCACATATTTCCGTTGCAGTGGTAGCTCCTCCGCGAGTTACCAGAAGATCGGTATGCCGCAGCATTTCCGTTTGTTTGACATATGGAATTATCCGAATATTCTCATCTTCCGGTATAGCTTGCCTAAATGCTTCATAGTGCTCTTTGCCGGTGACATATAAAACCTGATAAGGTTTATTTCGTAGTAATTTCAGCGTTTTCAGCATGATTTCGTTAACACTTCTGGAGCCTTGAGAACCCATAACGAACATAACGACCGGCTTTGATTTTAATAATCGGTACTCTTTGAGAATATTGGTATCCTCGGTCTTTTTTACGGTAAACATCCGCGGGTTGCCAAGCAGATAGACTTCTTTCTGCTTGAATTGATGACGCGCCTCTTCGTAACATACGACAATCGCCGCTGCATACTTTTCCAAATAGAGATTAGCTCGGCCTGCATAGGCGTTTTGCTCATGCAGCACAACCGGAATCTTCAGCCGATGAGCTGCAATGATAACCGGTGCGCTGACATATCCGCCAAATCCGATAACGACATCGGGTTTGAAATCAATCAGTAGCGTCTTAGCCTTGTCAACAGCTTTCATGATCTGATAAGCTGAATGCATTTTCGCAAACACACTGCCGGAAAGGCCGCTTGCCTTAATTGTTTTAAACAGGTAACCGGCGGCGGGAATCTCGGTTGCCTCTAAGTGATCTTCAGTACCGATAAAAAGTATTTCTGAATTATTATTCTCACTTTTAATCGCATCAGCTAATGAAAGAGCCGGATAAACATGACCTCCGGTTCCGCCAGCGGCAATAACTATTCGCATTTTATTTCCTCAAATTTCTTTTTCAAGCTTTCTCATAATATAAGGACTGAAATAATTTCTGCCCTCTTTAACATCAAAGCATTTATTTCCGGCCTTAAAAGTACTGATTAATCTAAGATCGTCATTGACAATTATAAAATCAGCGTCTTTTCCGGGTTCTAAACTGCCTTTCTCAGCCAGACAGCCATGGAAAGCTGCTGGATTATAGGAAGCCATTCTGACAACATCATTTAGTGGAATATGACAATTTACGACCAGATTGCGCATGCCGTGGATTACCGGCATACTACTGCCGCGCAAGCGGCCGTTCTCATCAAGTACAAAACCATCAGCGGTAACACTGATTCTTCCGCCCAGTACTTCATTCTCATAGAAACCAGGTTTTAAGCCTGAAAGAGCTGTACAATCCGAAATCATCATAATCTGCTCTTTCCCTTTGGTATCATAAACAAACTTCAGCATTTCATTACAAACATGCAAACCATCGCAAATCAGCTCGGCCCAAACCCGCTGATCAGTCAGACAAGCGCCTAAACAGCCAAAATCCCGATGATGGATACCGGTCATGACATTGCATAAATGGGTCGCAACTGTAGCGCCATTCGCGATAGCATTCTTTGTAACGGCATAATTGCCATCGGTATGAGCTATCGCAATGGTGACGTTCTGCTGTTTGAAATAATCTCTGATAACATCAATACCAGGTATTTCCGGAGCCATCCCGACCATTTTCAGATAACCGCGGCCTAAGCGGACCATTTCCTGTGCTGTTTTAAGATCAACCGGCGGATATGGATTACTTGGTTTAGCCCCTTTTTCGCCGACTCGATTCAGCCACGGACCTTCGGAGTGGATGCCGATGATTTCGGCTCCTTGCGTAAAACCTTGTTCCTTAAGATCAGCCAATGTGCTGAAAAATTCTATACTGGCGGTCGGCAAAACAGAAGTCACACCTTGCGACACCAAGGCTTCCAAATATCCTTTTGACTCGGTAAGAATATCGTCAGCCGCATAGCCGCGAAGCATAGACCAGCCGTTAGTGCCATGATTATGTGTATCAAATATACCCGGAAGAATTTTTTCACTGCCGTAGTCGGTGAATTCGGCAACATCTTGATTGTAGGGGATAACATCTGCAATTTTTGTGCCTTCAGTCACTAAAAAACCATCAATAACGCCCTTCAAAGTATATATTTCCTTACTGCGATAGTATTTTCTCATTGCTGCCTCCAATTTATAATAATTAAAGTATATACAGATATACGGATATTTTCAATAATGTTTAGACAAATGAAAATAATTGCCCAAACAGGCTCAGAATAAATCTGCGTTATGGGCAATTTTCAAATGTTCATAGGCTTTCGTTGTAACGGTTCGACCTCTAGGAGTTCGGTTGATAAAGCCAATTTGTAATAAATATGGCTCATAGACATCTTCCAAGGTCATTGGTTCCTCGGAGATACTGCTGGCAATTGCTTCCAATCCGACCGGACCACCTTTGAAACGTTCAATAATACCTCGTAGATAGCGAATATCAACTTCATCAAGACCTAAATTGTCAACCTTTAGACGATCCAGCGCATCAACAGCAATTTGATAACTGATTACACCATTATTTAAAACCTGGGCAAAATCACGTACACGCCGGAACAAACGATTAGCAATTCGCGGCGTCCCGCGGCTGCGTTTTGCTATTTCATTGATACCCATTTCATCAATCTCAGTATTAAGGACATGTGAGGTGCGGAGAACGATTTTACGTAAATCTTCCAACGAATAATAGTTCAGTTTTCCGACAATCCCGAAACGATCGCGTAAAGGAGCCGTCAAATCGCCGGCTCTTGTAGTCGCTCCGACTAAAGTGAATGGCGGTAAATCAATGCGAATCGAACGTACCGATGCTTCTTTGCCGACAACGATGTCTATCGCATAATCTTCCATGGCCGGATACAGAACTTCTTCAACAACCTTCGGAAGACGATGAATCTCATCAATGAACAAAATATCTCCGGCTTGAAGCGTAGACAAAATGGCGGCAAGATCGCCGCTTTTTTCAATACTCGGTCCGGTTGTGATACGGATGTTTCCATGTAATTCATTCGCAATAATATACGCTAGCGTTGTTTTTCCTAACCCAGGTGAACCATATAATAAAACGTGATCAAGAGCCTCATTACGAGCTAGAGCCGCTTGAATAAAAACATTGAGATTAGCTTTCAAATCATCTTGACCGACATATTCGGCCAAAGTCTGGGGACGAAGGGAAACTTCATCATCACTGAATTTGTTTAATGTTTCAAATGATTCAGCCATTTAGATACCCTTTCTTGCAAGTAAAAGCTGCAGACTCATTTTTATATACTCTTCGGCACTTAATCCAGGTTGCTTAAGCAGTTCTTTCGTCAGGCTTTGCAGTTCAGAACTCTTATATCCCAAAGACCGCAATCCGCTGAGTGCATCATTAACAGCGTCCGGTATATCCACAGTATTGTCATCCGGTCGAACCAATTTACCCCTAAGATCAAGAATGATCTGTGAAGCTGTCTTAGCTCCGATGCCCGGCAAACGTTTTAAGGCGTCAATATCATTATTCTCTATTATTTTAATCAGCTCAGGACTTCTAATGACACCGAGAATATTCAATGCGGTCTTCGGACCAAGTCCTTTAACACCAATGAGTTTCAAAAAAAGCTCGTATTCTTCCATCGAAACAAATCCGAACAAGCTGATCTCATCTTCCCGAACATGCTGATAAGTATAAATCATGATTTCTTTATGCAAAGATAAAACTTCCGGATGGGTGAAATTGATTCGATACCCAATACCGTTATTTTCTAAAATGACATTATCAATCCCATAAGAAAATACTTTACCGATAATAAAAGCTATCATGTAATCACCCTATATAATTATAGCTTATAAATAAAGGAATGCACAGCTATTCAACAAATTCAAAAGAGAAATCGAGAATAAATACTTTATCCCCGTCTATCGCTCCTTGTTGCCGCAAAGCTTTATCTACGCCAAGCTTCCGTAAATTATTGCCTAAACGAACAATATCGCTTTCTACGTTAGTATGTGAACGTCTCATCATTTTCTCTACTTTATTACCAGTAACGCGCCATTGATGATTACCTAAATTACTAATCCGGATCTCATCATCATCCTGGATATAGCGATAGACGACACCTTCCTGTTGATCATCCATAATCGGGAATATCGGTGTTGTCTCAATCAAATCCATGACTTTAAATAATACTTTTTCAAGGCCTTCATTAATTAATGTAATAACCGGAAAAATCTCTAGCTCCGGATATTTCGCTTTAAATAGTGCTAAATTGGCTTGCGCTTGCGGCATATCCATTTTATTCGCTACAACGACCTGCGGCCGTTCGATCAAGCGATACTGATATGCGCGCAATTCATTATTGATTACCTCGTAATCGTTGATCGGATCTCGTCCGTCTTCAGCGCCCATATCAATAATATGAATAATGACCCGGCAACGCTCGATATGTTTGAGAAATTGATAACCAAGCCCTTTGCCCTGATGAGCCCCTTCAATCAATCCCGGGAGATCAGCTAGAACAAAAGAACGACCATCAGCTACTTTAACAACACCAAGGTTTGGAACAATCGTTGTAAAAGGATAGTCAGCAATTTCCGGACGTGCGGCACTGACAACGGATAAAAATGTTGACTTGCCAACCGAAGGAAATCCGACCAAACCAGCATCAGCTAATAATTTAAGTTCAACGATAACATCTTTTTCTTCACCCAGCTCACCGTTCTCACAAAAATCCGGCGCGGTATTCCGACTGCTCATAAAGTGATAGTTGCCTAGCCCGCCCTTGCCGCCGGCAGCAACGATCACTTGCTGATCAACATGCGTCAAGTCAGCAATAATACGGTCCGATTTTATATCTTTCACTAATGTTCCTAAGGGTACACGCACAACAAAATCGATGCCATCAGCACCATGCATCTTCTTTGGTTTACCTCTTTCACCATCATCGGCTACAATCAACCGATTATATCGTAAATCCAGTAAAGTAGATTTATTAGTATCCACCATAAAAATAACATTACCGCCTCTGCCGCCATCTCCGCCGGCAGGACCGCCGAGCGGAACATACTTCTCGCGACGATAAGCGACAATGCCGTCTCCGCCTCTTCCGGCTTTTATCGATAACTTGACCTTATCTATGAACATTTCAAGCCCTCCTAATTAAAAATCTCCGTTAACCGGAGATATTATGCTTGAGGATAAACAGAAACTTGTTTTTTATCTTTGCCGACACGTTCGTACTTAACGATTCCGCTAACTTTTGCGAACAAAGTGTCATCACCGCCGATACCAACATTGATACCGGGATAAATACGCGTTCCTCTTTGACGATAAATTATATTTCCGGCTATCGCAAATTGACCATCGGCTTTCTTAGCACCTAAACGTTTTGATTGAGAATCACGTCCGTTTTTTGTGGAACCAACACCCTTTTTTGATGCAAATAACTGGATATCTAGGACAAACTTCATATTTCACACCTCCGTTTGTTTAATTGTAAGATAACTGCCATACTTTTCATTTAATGTTTTTAACTGAATATCAGCCGTCTGCAGAATCAACTGTACTTCCGGGCTATTTCGTAAAACTTTAATTCTCACTAAATTATCATTCATCTCAAGCTGACATTGATCTTTAGTCAGAAGATCTAGGGCATTTAACGTTCCGATAGCGATGGAACTAACACCGGCACAGACTAAATCACTACCCTTATCCGCATAACCGGAATGACCGCTAACGCTCATTCCCATAATCTGTTCCTGCGCGGTAATGATACTAACTACGATCATTTATTAAGCCTCAATTGCTTCGATAACCAATTTAGTATACGGCTGACGATGGCCTTGTTTACGTCTAGTAGAACCTTTTTTGGCTTTATATTTGAAGATTAAAATCTTCTTTTCTTTGCCTTGTTTCTCTACTTTAGCCGTAACGGTAGCTCCCGTAACATACGGAGTACCAACCTTGATGGAACGATCACTTATCAAGAGAACCTTGTCAAATACCACTGTCTCATCAACTTCTACCGGAAGTTTCTCGACATAGATAGCCTGACCTTTTTCAACTTTCAACTGTTTTCCACCAGTCTCAATAATTGCGTACATATTGCACCTCCTTATTTTTACCAGACTCGCCATTAATGGTGGCTTGCGCACTTAAACCATAAAAGAGCGGTTGCGCTTAGCAGTGCAACAGAGTTATATTAACATATCGGTAATAAGTAGTCAATAAATAGCGCATTCATCGGCATAGTTAAATATCACACAGCGCATTTTTCAGTTTTAAAAGTTCTTTGCTTGCCACATATTTATCAGCAATCAGTACCAGCCAGCTTTCTTTATATTTTGGCGGCCGCAAAGTCAGCGGAAACATATGCTTGACAATAATGTCTTCTTCAATACTGTTCAGTTTAAAACTACGTTGTGCATTCTTTAGAGCTTCTCGCGGATGATTAAAAGCATGCAGTTTACTATGTCCCTGTTTATCATGCCAGTCATAGAGAAAGAAATCATGCAGCAAGGCGCCGGTAATTGTTGATTCGATACTGATTTTTAAATTATATATCTTATACCATTTATAACACTGATAAGCAACATTTATCGAATGCTGCAGGCAGTCAACATCACTATGCTGGCGATATTTACTCATAGACATTACCAGTTCATGATTTAGAATCGAATTAGTCAAAAGCCGAAACTCGTAAATACTTAAATCACTTCTGCTCATTTTTATCATCCTTTTTATCAAGATCTGAAAGATACTGTCTGATTTTTTTGAATTTTATATTCGGAAATGCTTTGATAAGCCGATTTTCCCCCGAAGAATAATTACTGGTAAAGGTTCTGATTGTCTTTTCAATTTTATCAAAATAATTCTCCGTTAATTCCTTAAAACGTTCAATCGGTAAAAGTGTAGTCAAATTTTCTTTCAATTCTGTCGTTGTATCCTTAATTGTTGAAAGAAAGGAACGGAAAGAAAATGTACTTTCTTTGAAATCAAACAGACCAAAATAATCAACTTCGCGAGCAACTTGCATCAAATCCCTAAAATCTGGCATCTGTTCAAACATCGCTTTAATTCTTGTTGTCAGCTTAGCAGCCGCAACTACACTAAATATAACATCCGTCATGAAAATTAACAGTGAAAGATAAAAGAAATATTCTAAATAGATAGTGCTGATTCTGCTTAAAAAGCTAAAAACAGCAGGCTGGACGAAGGAAATGAATAAAACCGCTAATATACCCCAAAATAACGAAACACTCAGACATACACGACCTTTGATATTGAATTTTTTCTGTGAGTAGTCCCACCAAGTAGCATCAAATAATAATTCGAGCAGCCAAGCTGTGAGATACTCAACAGTCGTAGCAGTCATCATTCCTAATAGGAACAAAACGAGATAATTACCGAGAAAAGGAGAACAAACCAAAGAAATACCAATCATTCCAACACCGTAGATCGGGCAGAAAGGACCATTCAGAAAACCACGGTTGACAAATTTCTTTTCTTTGTAACTGACCAGAACGGTTTCCATCAGCCAGCCGCAGAAACTGTAAATTAGAAAACTTGCCCATATTTCATAAATCGAGTGTGTCAATAATCCCATAAACGCTCCTTTGTGAATATAAATGATATTCTAGACTCATTTTCATGATTGTCAAGAAATAGCCATACGGTAAGTAATTAAGATATAATTAAGTTATCTCGACAAGGACTGCAGCTTAACAAAGCAACTGTTAGCCCTTCAGTCCACCACGAGCAACGCCATTAATAATATGCTTGCGCGCAAAGATGAAAACAAAAATAACCGGAAGAACAATCAATGTGCTTGCAGCCATCAGTAATTCGAAATGCGTACCGGCTTCCGTAACAAAAGCATATAGACCAAGCGGCAAAGTCCGATTGAATTTGGAATTGATAATTAATAAAGGCCACATGAAAGAATTCCAAGAAGCAATAGCATTTAAAAGGACAATCGTGACAATTGATGGTTTCGCAATCGGGACCATAATCTTCCACAGATATTGCCAATTGCTTGCTCCGTCAATACGAGCCGAATAATAGAGTGCATCGGGTATTGACAGGAAAAAATTACGCAATATGTAAGTATAGAAGATACTTGAAGTAAAAGGAATGATCAAGGCGAGCAGAGTATCATTCAGCCCTAGCTTAGAAATTGTCTGATAATTTGTAATGATCAGCATTTCAAAGGGAACCATCATTAACGCCAGCAATAAACTGAAAACCAAGTCTCTTCCTTTCCACTGCAGCCGCGAAAAAGCAAAAGAAGCAAGAATCGTCGTTGTGCCGGTCACAATGACCGATGAACCGGTGACTAATAAAGAATTAAGAAAATAACGGCCGAATGGCGCATAACCTAAAGCTTTCGTAAAATTGCCAAACTGCCAGACAGCCGGAAACCATACTGGCGGAAAACTGGCAGATTCAGCTGGCGTTTTAAGTGCTGAACTAAACATCCAGAAAAAGGGAAAAATCATCAGCGCGGCTCCGAGCGATAAAATTAAATAAGTAAAAAATATACGTACAATATTTTTATTCATCTTCATCCTAGTAATGCTGCCATTTCCGTTGAACATATAACTGAAGTCGCGTCAAGACAAAGATAATAATAAAGAGTATTAAAGCCGCAGCCGACGCTCTGCCGAATTTCCATTTTAGATAGAATTGATCATAAATATAATAAACAACTGTGTATAGATTGTAAGCAATTCCCGGGCTTCCATTAAAAAGCGGAAAAAGCTCTGTGAATACTTTGAATGAGCTTATCATGTTAATAATCAGCACCAAGCCGATTGTTGGCGCAAGCAGCGGAATGGTGATACGCTGAAAAATCTGCATTGGTTTAGCACCATCAACTTTTGCAGCCGTATAATATAATTCATTGATATTCTGCAAGCCGGCTAATAAGATAATAATCGTGAAAGGCAGGATATTCCAGATACCGAAAATGATCAATGCATAGATGTTATTCTTCGGACTCATCAGCCAATTCACTTTGTCCGCCCCAAATAGAGTAATTAAATAGTTCAATACGCCATAATTTGTATTAAGCATAAATTTCCAAGCTAGACCAACCGCCGTTATCGAAGTTACCATTGGCAAAAAATAAGCGGTCTGAAACCAGCTGATTAGTTTTATCTTCTGATTAAGTAGATAAGCTATCACAATAGCCAGAACTGTTGAGATAGGAACAACTGTAAAAACGTAAACACTGGTGTTTTTAAGCGCACTGCTGAAATTTGGATCGCTAATGACATATTGATAATTGGCTAATCCAACGGCATCAAACGAACCGCTGATATATTTGAATCCCTCTTTAAATGAAGTGACAAAAACATAACCGATCGGATAAAGCGTAAAAACAGCGATACCAAGAAAGAACGGCAATAGATAGAGAAGCGGTTCACTTTTCTTAACAATGTATTTTAGACCGGAAAGCGATAAAGACGATAAGTTATTTGGCTTTTTCATCTGATTCTTACTCCAGATAATTGGTCAAAAAGAAAAACGCCTTTCCTTTGAAGAAATATAGATATAGCTTTGCCTTCCTGCAAGCCGTAGTCTTGATCGATGTAAGCGCGAAGATTAGCCGAACCGAATCTAAGGTAGACTAAGCGTTCTTTTCCGACTTGATATGTGGCACCGGCGACGGCTGTAAAGGCACTGTTTTGATCACCTTCGGCTTTCTCTATCGCTTCCGGGCGTATCGATAATACTACTGGGTAATTCTCAGGTAAATCAATCTTTTCAAATAAATGACAGCTAGCGGAATGATCATGTAGAATAAATTGATTATTTTCGAAATATCCGTAAAGTTTATTAATTGGCGGATTTCCTAGAAAATCAGCAACAAAAGTGTTTTGGGGATCATCATACATCTGCTGCGGCAAAGCTACTTGCTGAATAACACCGTCCTTCAGCAAAATAATCTGATCAGATATACTCATGGCTTCTTCCTGATCATGGGTAACGAAGATGGTCGTTACCTTCATTTCCTGCTGAATTCGCCGAATTTCCTCACGCATCTCAAGACGCAAACGCGCATCAAGATTACTTAGCGGTTCATCAAGCAGCAACAAATTAGGTTTTTTAACTAAAGCGCGCGCAATAGCGACACGTTGCTGCTGACCACCGGATAGTTCCGCAGGTTTTCGATCTAACAGATCTTCTAAATGAACGACTTTAGCAATGGCTAAAGCACGCTTTATACGCTCAGCTTTAACTATTCGCTGAATTTCCAAAGGAAAACAAATGTTATCCATAACGGTCAGATGCGGATAAAGAGCGTAATTCTGGAAAACTAATCCGATGTTTCTCTTTTCCGGAGATAAATTCGAGACATCAATCTGATCAAAGTAAATACTGCCGGTGTCAATCGTTGTAATTCCGGATAAGGCATAAAGTATTGTACTTTTACCACAGCCGGACGGACCCAGCAATGTGACAAGTTTTCCCTCTTCGATGTTTGCATTGAAATTACTGACAGCAATTGTCTTTCCATATTTTTTTGTGAGGTTCTCAACTCGAATTTTCATATGTTCACCTATCTGTTTCTTGCGGATTGTCTATGATAGATCAAACAGCAAGATAAAATTCTAAAACGATTGCTAATCTGATTATATAATAATAAACTGTTCAGAACAATTTATTCATAAGATTACAAGAGCATCAGGTAAGGATATAAAAAAAGAAGAGGTTATCCCCTTCTTCTTGAGTAGTTTATTCAGCTAAAGCCGCATTGCTGTTATCTGTCGTCAACTTAAGCGCTTCTTCAATACTGACATCACCCAGACAAACCTTTTTGATCAGCGCATCTATTTCAGTTCGCACCGTTGCCGATCCCGGTAACGACGGCGATACAATACCATATTGAACACCCTGCTGGGCAATGGCCATTGATTCATTATCGCTTAAGAAAGTCTGGTAAGCTGCAATCGCTGTTGTCGCGGAATATGGTGAAAGCGCATTGTAAGTGGCACACCATTCCGCATGTACATCGGCTGACGTCCAATACTTCAAGAACTCGTAAACAGCCTGATCATGTGCGTCATCTTTAGTAAAACCAATTGCCCCGCGGATAAAAGCGGTCGTAATTGTTTCCGCAGTGTCAGTCTGCGGAACCGGAGCCATCGCCCATTCGAATTTATCACCGACGGAGGCTTCTACATAGCTGGCACCAGCACAAGATCCAATGTAAGCTGCAATTGTTTGCGCCCCGAAATCTTCCGAATAATAGTTGCCCGTCGGTGCGATGCTGAAATAACCGCCCTGAACACCCGTCGAAAACCAATCAAGCAGATCAACCGTCTTGGTATCATTAAATCCAACAGTTTTTGTCGCGGAATCGATGTAAGTGATATGATTCTGATTGAGCCACAGAATAAAATTATCCGTTAAAGAATCCATTCCAAATCCCGGAATTCCTTTGTTCTGATAAATTGTTTGGCTGTCGCTAGTCAATTCATCCCAAGTAGTCGGTGCTGTGAGCCCCAATTCATCAAACAATGTTTTGTTGTAAAACAATAAATTGGCCGTTAAAGTTAACGGATAAAGATACATCTTGGTACCGTTATCAAACTGTGTCGCATCAGTATAAGCACCGGCTGTTATTCCGTCTTTATAAGCAGCCAAGCCTTCATCAGCTTCTATATAAGGCATAAAATCAATCAATAAGTCTTCTTCAGCAAAAGATGCGGCCAAAGTCGAGTAATGAATGATCAAGCTTGGTCCAACGCCGCTTCTTACAGCATTAGCAACCTTTGAGTCAAAATCCGCATAGGGCTGCTGCTCGATGGTAACCTTGATATGTTCATGTGTCGCTGAGAAATCAGCAGCAATTTTTTCGAGTTCTTCATTTTGCGCATCTGTAAAGGTGTGCCAAATAACAATTTCAACATCCTCTTCAGTCGAATCGACCGGTTTACTGCACCCCCCAAAAGTCAGCATCATCATTGCGATGATGAGCAGTTTAAGCCATTTTTTCATCTTTTTCTCCCTGTTCATCCGAACATCTTATATAAGTAACACTGTAACAAGTGTTTCCTATCTACTGGTTTCGATTGTTGTATTCCGGTCCCAGATCAGAAAATTTCCGCTTAATCCACTTACAAATACCATCCAAACCGGGATAGATCATTCTTTCCGAAATGTTAATGTAATCAAGTTTATCGCGTATTTCCAGTTTGATCGCTTTGGGAATGACAATTTTGAAACAATGATCCGGATAAATATCCAAGACGGAGTTTAATTGTGCGTGAGAATCACTCATGATTGAAAATAGCGCATACTGGTTGATGATGCGATTATGAATCGAAGAAGGTTCAAAGAATAAAACAAAAGGCTGACTGCTTAATTTCTTCAAATCACTGAAATTATGTGCGACTTTTTCCAACATATCTAAAGAGAAAAGCCGTGAATGCGCATTCTCCAAAAGCGTGTTCAGTTCAACAGGAAGCTGCTGCATGATCGCTTCATAATCAATGCACCAAATCAGACCGTCTTGGTCGTAGTTACCGATTTCTTCAGTCGCAAAATGTGCAGCTACCAACGGTGAATAACTCCAGTCTAACAATCTGGTTGGCAAGCCATGATGCTGAGCGAGGGTTAGAATCTGCCAAAAGCTTTGATATTCCGCAATGTCAGCATAAGCATACTTTTTAAAGTTTCGCAGTAAAGAATCTTCAAGTTCCAAATTATGCGCACAGACCCGGTTAAGTTTGGGAATCAGATCATAAGCGCAATCTCCGACGCCGCGGTAAATAAAATTAGCACGGTAGCGCATAATATCATCTTGCCAGACATCCTTAAAAATGATGGATTGCAACTCATCCCAACTATTAACGATGTACTCGCGCATTGTCCTTCTCCTTACCAGTTATATTCTTTTAACTTGGTATCTATTGCCGCCATTAACCGCTCACCTTCACCTTTCGCAAAGATGGTGGTACCTGACTCATAATAGTTTTTCTCAAAGGCCACTTCATTGGTTAGATACATATAATATCCATTACAATAGGAAATATAATGAAGACGGTTGTCTTGTTCACGGTATTTATTTGATAATTTACTGAATAATTCTACCGGAACCCCTATTAATATTTTATCATTAATCTTCATAAATGTAACAAGAATCGTAAGATTCTGCAACTGTGTCAGAACCGCCACGCCGCTTAAAACAGCACTATAGCCTTCAACAACCGAGTATAAAACCCGGATTTCTTTCGGATCCAGCTGATCCCTTTTAGCTTTTTCTACAACCAATTCTTGATCATGCATGGCTTGACGAATGGCATTCAAATCAGGTATTTCTTTAAGCTGGACAGGAAATTGAGCATGTTCAATCTGAATATCAGTAATTGGCTTAAAACTGATTTGCTCGGCTGCTGTTCGAATCAATGAGGCTAAAGCTTTCCCTTTTGCTTCAATCTCCGCAAAACTGCTGGCTTGTCTGGTAAAACGCGTACTGATATCTCCGGCGCTGCCATTTAAAAACATAATTCCCTTATACTCCGTTTTCAATTCATTGATGACGCCATAAGGCAGATCTGCGGTGATTTCCAGATTATTCGCATCCATAATGGTGGGATGACAGCTGAAATTATAGAGCAGTATTTTGCTGCCATTGGCTTGTTTTAGAACGAAAACCGATAAACGATCATCACCGACAGAATTGTCATGTCGATCCGAACTGATGCCTGCTGCCTTTATCTGCTGATAGCCGATTTCTGTTTCACTGGATTTAAGCTGAGCTTCCATATAACAGCGTGTAACCTGCTCCAGCCAATATTCAATATAGAGCGGATTCTTGGCTCCGAAAATATGTTCAAGACCCGCTAAATCAACAGTTCCGACCGGGCCGGAATGTGTATGCGAACAACAAATCATAATTCGGTTCGGTTTTGTTTTCAGCTTCTTAGCTAAAGCCGCAACCACTTCCGTATCCATTCCCACTAAATCCGTTTGAACAATAATTGTTTCTTTCGGAACCGTGCGGATTACCAATACTCTGGCCATTAACGGATCGTGAATGCCGGTTGATGTTCTTTTTATACCATAACCGGCTAAATCAATCTTCTCGCGCGGCGTAATGTCGCGCTCTGCATACCCTATTTTCATTCTTATCCCTCCCTAGATAAAAATATATATTAAGATTGGAATAAAAATCGCGGGAATAAAGTTCGCAACTTTAATCTTCGTAATTTTTAGCATATTGAATGCCAATCCAATGATAATAATCGAACCAACTGCATTCATATCGCTAATTACAATGTCAGTAAGTAATGGTGATAAGAACTGAGCCATCAGTGTTAGTGTTCCCTGATATACAAGTACAAAAACAGCAGAAAAACCAACACCGATCCCCAGCGTAGAACTGTAAATAATCGATGCCACAAAATCAAGCGCTGACTTCGCAAACAATATTTCATGTTTGGAGCTCAATCCGCTTTGTAATGAACCAAGTATCGTCATAGCTCCGACACAGAATAAAAGACTGGCACTGATAAAACCCTGAGCCAACGATACTTTGTTTCCAGCTTTGCTAAACTGTTTCTCCAAACGGCTGCCTAATCGGCTGATAAAACTGTCGATGTCGATCCATTCGCCAAGCGCTCCGCCGATAATCATGCTGATGATAATAATCAAGGTATCTTCGCTTTTAATGGCTCCGCTGATTCCGATATATAAAGTACACAGAGCAAGACCCATGAAGACTGTATTACTGATTTTTTCCTTGATAAATCGTTTGAAGATCAAACCAAGCACACAGCCAACAATAATAGCCGCTGCATTGACAATTGTACCTAACATTTACGCGCCTGCTTTCTTTTTAGTGATCCGGCATTGTGTATTGGGAGCCTTCACAGCAGATACCAAAACCATCCGAGCATTAATTTGATCTTTTTCATATACAAACTCTAGCCGATCAGCACTGAAACCATTAAAACGCAGCAGAAATATGATATCATTCAAACGGCTAGCGCGGTGAATCATAAAAAAATGACCGTTATCTTTTAATAAGCAACGGGCTCTACGAATCAAATCATCCAATTGAAGATTATCTTCAGATCTGGCCACCCTGACGAGCTTTTTGGCGGGATCCGGAAGCAAATTAAAACGGTCATATGGCGGGTTTGTGATCAGCACATCAACAGGTTCATATTCAAGTGTTGCGAAATCGTGACAGATTATCTCATAGTCAGTAATCTGATTGTAAATCATATTCATCTGTGCTAGTTCACAGGCTTCCGGAAGAATATCAACGCCGATCAGTCTATGCGGCTTAAAACGCTTAGCGTATAGCATTAATGCCCCATTGTTACAGCCGATATCCATAACGGTCAAACCTTCATTCATATCGATGAAAGCACCAAGCAGACAAGTATCGGTATTGACTCGAAACATATCTTTACGTTGATATAGTCCGATCTTTGTGCCTGGCAGATAATCGAGCTGCAATTCCATTTTCATCACCTTTGATAGTATAACATGCTATTAAAATATTGTTAATTGATGTTTACTAAGTTATGATAATTAGTATTAACAGGAGGCAGATATGAAAAGAAAAATAATTATTGATACGGATCCGGGAATAGATGACGCATACGCGATTCTCGCAGCTTTGCAAAATCCGGATTTAGATGTTCTGGGTATCACATGCGTCTGCGGAAACCGCGGAATTGATAAGGTTGTGGCTAATGCTTTAAAACTCACACAGCTTATTCATAAAGATACCCCTGTTTTTATCGGTGCGTCAACCAACTTGAGAAATCTAAGAAATAATACTATGGAACCGATAACAGCTGATAAAGTACATGGTAGTGACGGTATGGGAAATGTCCAGCTTCCATATGACGAACATAACCTAAGCACGGAGAAAGCATGGGATTTTATTATTAATACAGTCAGCCGATATCCACAGGAAGTAGAAATTCTCGCCTTAGGTCCCTTAACAAATTTGGCTCTAGCTGTTGAAAAAAACTTATCGGCAATGAAACTTCTTAAAAATATTTACACAATGGGCGGCGGGATTAATCGTGGAAACATCACGAAATATGCCGAATATAATTACTACTTTGATGATCTGGCCGCACAGTCGGTTTTTGCGGCTCTACAGGACGATATCGCATTTTATATGATCGGTCTGGATGCGACACATTCCACGCGTGTTGATCATAATGATCTGGCCTTTATGCGCTATGAAGGCGGAAATGTCGGACAGTTTATCAGTGACATTACACAGGTTTACGGAGCGATGTATTATCAGAATAACGGTTATTTGGGAGCTGTTATTCACGATGTCGTAACATATCTGTATATGATTGATCCGACGATAGCAACTAATGACATTACTAATGCTTATATTCAAGTTTTAGTCGACGATATCCATCGTGGACAAACCGTTATTGAACCGCAACGAAAAGGTCATACCACGATCGCGATGCATTGTGATCGAAAGAAAACCAATCAACAGATGATAAAGGCACTTTTCCCTAGTAAATATGAGCGATTTATGGAAGTCAGTGCTAAATAATAAACCAGAATTCTGTGCCTTGGCCGACAATGCTTTCAACGCCGTACTCACAATGATGAAGATCCAGATATGCCTTAGAAATAGCTAATCCTAAACCCGATCCTTCTTGATTGCGTTGATAATTTTTATCAATTTTATAATAACGATCCCAAATATGAGGCAAATCATCCTTAGCAATACCGCAGCCGTGATCAATAACGGAAATCTTGAATTTTGATTCAGCTTCCGTTATTTTTATTATAATCTTTTTATCGTCGCCGACATGTTTTACCGCGTTGTTTAAAAAATTATAGATAATCTGACCAATCATTATTTCATCACCTCTGACAGGTGCCGAAACCGGCAGATCCAATTGAATCTTAATGCCAAGATTATGACTTAAACCTTTTAAAACATCGACAATCTCATGTGTTTTATTAACAAGATCAAAATCAACTTCTTTAATAATCATGTTGCCAGACTGAACCTTGGTTAAAACAAGCATGTCATCAACTAATTTGTTCAAATGAATCGACTCATTGATTATTACATTAACATGATCACGCCGTTTTACCGGATTATTACCGGAGATATCATTGATCATCTCGGCATAAGCCTTGATTGTGGTCAGCGGAGTTTTGATGTCATGAGAAACATTGGCAATCAGATCACGGCGCAGTTCCTCCGTTTTCGAAAGCTCTTCTGTTGCGTAGTTCAGCGTATTAGCCAGTTCATTGATTTCCGTATAGGAATTACCATCAAATTTAACATTATAATCACCCTCGGCTAATAAGATTGCGCTGTCCGTCATCCGCGTGAGCGGATTCGCATAGGCTTTAGCTAAAATATAAGCAATAAACCCGGATATTAAAAGAATACAGGCCGAGATAATAAAGAACTGATTTTGCATGATAAACACAGTAGAATCAATAGGTTCTACAGTGGCATTTAATAAAAGATAGTATTTTCCCAGATGTGTTTCAATTTTTTTGCCATAGATAAGCATCTCATCTTGAAAACGTTCGCTAGTCAGATACTCATAAACTTCCCCATCTTCGCTTTGATCGATTTCTGTGATATATTGCTGAATATCAATCGCGTCATCATACGATGATGAGTTGGATAAATAACAGCCGACACCTAAAGCATTAACATTAAGCAGTTCATAATCTTCATAATCATACAATGATAGGCAGACATTATTATCATAAGTCATATCAATAACGTCTTGGGTAAAATCATTATCATTGAGCGCATCTTCAATCTTTGCGGCAATATTCTGAACATTATTAACTTTAACACTTCGGTAATAGGGCTTGAGTGATGAAATCTGTAAAATCCATAATAAAAAGAGAATGCCGCCGGCAAAACCGAGGAAAATAATCCAAGTTTTAAAACGTACGCCCCTCAAATCGATCTTTATGATTGAGTGTTTTTTCATTCATCCGGCCTCTTTATCTAAACGAGATTATTGTAGCACAAAAAAAGGCTTAACCCAAACGCTGATGAATTAAGCCTCGAATTTATAACCCATTCCCCTAACCGTTACAATAAACTTGCGGTACTTGCCCAAATTCTTGCGCAGCATTTTAACATGCGTATCAACTGTCCGGTCATCACCGAAGTAATCATAATTCCAGACTTCTTCCAGTAATTTATCACGTGATATAGCCATATTCTTGTTCTTGATCAGGAAAGTTAATAATTCATACTCTTTTGGTGTAATATGGATTTTTTCTTCATCAACATAAACATTAATACCTTCCGTGTCAATGACCAATCCTTCATATTGAATCTTGGTGTTGGTATTGCCGCCAAACCGGTCACAAACAGCTTTTATTCGCGCCATGAGTTCTTTCGGAGAAAAAGGTTTCGTAACATAATCGTCGATTCCCAATTCAAAACCTTTAAGTTTATCATATTCTTCCTGACGCGCGGAAAGCATGATAATCGGCACCTTTTTAATCGCCTTAATATGTTTGCAGGCAACGAATCCATCCAGATTCGGCATCATAATGTCTAAAATGACAACATCAAAATCTTGTTTCTTGACCATCTCGATGGCTTCAACGCCGTCGCTGGCTTCCGTAACGGTGTGACCGTACATCAGCGCGTATTCTTTAATAACTTCTCTGATTCTTATCTCGTCATCGACGAGTAATATTTTACTCATGTTACCACCTTAGCCTATCATAAGTTACAATTGTGATATTTCTGTGAATTTCTCACTTGGTACGATATGCAGCATATCCACAACCATCGATGACGGTTTATCAACTCTTCCTTCAGCATAAAGAAATTTCCCTTTCTCAATCAGTTCACGATATTTCCGGTACTGATTAGGTAAAATAACCAGATCCAATACTCCGCTTTCATCATCGGCTGTAGCAAAAACCATCTCTCCGGTTTTAGCCTGATAATGTTTTATTTTGATAATATGAATTAACACCGTTACGCGGCCCGGTGCTACTTCCAATTCACTGACAGCCGGTCCATGATAGTTAAGCTGTTTTTTAAGCGACAGCATGGGATGTTCCGATAAATAGAATCCAAGTGTCTCTTTTTCCTGCTGGAGTTTTTCCATCGGATCATCCTCGATAACAGCAATCTGCGGCTTATAAACAAGATCTAAATCGATATAACTCTGCTGCGGATTTTCAACTTTGACCAGATTAGCGTAGTTTAGCACTTCATCCAAGGCATTTAGCATACTGCGCCGGCTTAATTGGAATTCATCCAGCGCTCCGGCTTTAATCAGCGATTCAATAATAGAACGGCTGATTTTACGTAAATTTATCCGTGCGATAAATTCATAATAATCATTAAACAATCCTTTACTTCTTTCATCCAATAGTTCTTTAACGGCAGTTGATCCGACGCCTTTGACACAAACCAAAGGCAGACGGATGGTATGTCCTTCATAGCTGTAACGATCTTGACTGTAATTTATTGATAAAGGCGCAACCATAACCGAACATTTATGACATTCACTAATATACTCGGCCGTTTTCACTTCGCTGCCGATTACGCTATCTAATAAACTTAATAAGAAATAATGCGGATAATTCGCTTTTAGATATGCCATTTGATAACAGATTAGACCGTAGACAATGCTATGCGACTTATTGAACCCATAATTCGCAAAAGCGAGAATGAACCCGTATAGAGCTTCGGCAATCGTACGTGAATGATGGTTGGCAACACAGCCGTCAATGAACTCTTCCTTTAGTTTGACTAGTTCCATACCGTTCTTTTTACTCATGGCTTTTCGCAGGATATCCGCTTTGCTTAAGGGAAATCCGGCCATGATCTGGGCAATCTGCATGATCTGTTCCTGATAAATAATCACTCCGTATGTTTCCGACAGGATCGGGATCAGATCCGGATGCAGATAACTGATAGGCTCAGACTGCAAACGATTTTTCAAATAAAGCGGAATATTCTGCATCGGACCCGGACGATATAAAGCAATACAGGTCGCAATATCGGAAAACTTGTCCGGTTTCATTTTCATGATTAAATTTCGCATTCCATCCGATTCCAATTGAAAAATCCCGCTGGTATCACCGCGGCCGATCAACTGATAGGTTTTCTCATCCGTTAAAGGAATTCTAAAAACATCGATTTCCGGTTTGATATATGACAGTGTCTTATCAATAATTGTGAGGTTACGCAAACCCAAAAAATCGATTTTGATCAGTCCCAGTTCTTCAAGATACTCCATTGTTACCTGTGTTGAATACATATCTTGTTCAATTTTAACCAATGGAACAATTTCGGTCAGTTTCAGTCGGCTCATAACAATTCCGGCCGCATGCGTTGAAACATGACGAGGGAGTCCTTCCAGACGCTTAGCTAATTGAAAAATCTCGGTAAAGCGTTCATCGCTGTTAATTAACTGTTGAAACCGTGCAGCGGTTTTATATGCTTCCTCAAGCGTTATATTTAAACCGTTAGGAATGCCCTTAGCTAATAGATCAAGTTCGCGCGGATTAAGCTTCATGATCCGGCCGACATCTCTGATGGCCTGTTTCGCACCGAAAGTTCCAAAAGTTACGATGTGGGCAATGTGTTCCGGCCCATATAATTCCGCTACATAAGCAATTACCTCGTCGCGGCGGTCATCAGGAAAATCCACATCGATATCCGGCAAGGAAATTCGCTCCGGATTAAGAAACCGCTCAAACAGCAATCCATAACGAAGCGGATCAACATGAGTTATTCCTAGAGACCAAGCTACCAATGACCCAGCTGAACTGCCGCGACCCGGTCCGACATAAATACCTTTCTTACGGGCAAAGCGGATAAAGTCCCAAACAATCAGAAAATAGTCTTCATAATTCATCTCAAAGATTACTTTTAACTCATAATTCAAGCGTTTTAGGTATTCATCCGGTATCGGCTGTGATTCAAAGCGCTTTGATAATCCAGCTTTACAGAGCTGATATAAATAATCCTTGCTCGCTACTTTCGCATTGTTTGTAAAGACCGGCAGCGATGACTTCCGTTCGTAAATATCCACTGAGCACTGATTAGCAATATCGTCAGCTTGCAGCAGGTCGTCAATATCATAAAGTTCAAGCATTTCCGCACTCGTTCGAAAATGATAACCGCGGTTGAAACTCAATGTTTCATCATCCATGCTGCAATTTCGTTTAATAGCCTGCATTGCTTTTAGTACCTGAAAATCATTTTTATCCGCATAGTGAATGAAATTCAAGGCCAAGGTTTTGATCCCCTGAGGCTGGACCAATGCTTTGATATATTGGTTTTTTAATTTCCATAAGCTGGAATCGGCTGAGGTTAATCCAAGATAAAACTGCAGTCCATGCGACTTTATAAAATGTATTTTTGTTTGCAGCAAATCAGTCGCTTCGTTCATGATTTCCGGTTCCAAATATCCATGTTCCGTCGGAACAATCAAAAAACAATCCTGTGCATATATTCCAAGCTGTTCAATTGTTAAATGATCAGTTGAGGTATTAAGATAAGTTGAACAGGCTAATAAATCACGATAACCCTGATTGTTCTTTGCCAGCAAAATAAAACTCGCCGATTGTTCATCAATCATGACATCAACTTCCATACCAATGATCGGTTTAAGATTATTTTTTAAACAGGCACGATAAAAAGCAACAACGCCATACATAACATTGTGATCACAGATACCGACACTCTGATAACCATTTGACTTTGTCAGATTAATTATGTCATTGATTGTCAAAGTGCTCTCCAATAAGGAGTAACAACTACGTACGGCAAGATGTGCTGTCATTTTATCCCTCTATATTATCTTAACATATTTAAAAAGCGAAACAAATTGTTAAACAAAAACAAGTAAGACGAAGCTTACTTGTTCTGATTAAGCCGATAAGTTATTATATCAATAAGTTTGTGCGTATCATTTTCGGTCAGCAGCTTCGCTCCGGCAGCCAGACGATGTCCGCCGCCTTTGAATTGAGCAGCCACATCATTGACCGAGATGTTCCGTGATCGAATACTGACATTAAACAAGCCGTTTCTATTAGTTTCATCCTCGATAAAGAGGATCCAGACTTCAAGCTGTGCTAAAGCATTAAACTCATTGATCAAGTCTTTAGCCTTTTCATAACTGACATGCGCACTCGCCAATTGTTCCTGTGTCAAATAGACATAGACAATCCGATTATCCGCTTGAAAAACAGCCCGCTGGCGTATTACACTCGCTAATTTAAAATAATTCTGATCCTGACTGAACATCGCAGAGTTTAAAGCGGCGATGTTGATTCCGGTACCAGCTAACTGTGAGGCAATCCGCAAAGTATCGCTGCTGGTATTAGCGGTAGAAAAACGCAAAGTATCCGTCAGTATCCCCATATAGAGATAGGATGCCGTCACGGCACTGATTGTTGACAGCGGCTGAAAGCGGCTGATCAGCTCGCCGACCATTTCACAGCTGCTGGCACGTTTTGTATCAACATACCGCAAATTGCCAAAGACTTCAACTTCGGGATGATGATCAATCTTTATTGTCATCGCGGCCATCCGATAACGCTGATCATCGATCCGCTGCTGATTAGCAGTGTCAAGAATGACCGCCAAAGATTTTTTAACGACCTCATCACTGACTATATCCATTGGGTTGAAAAGTTGGATATTATCCGTTCCATTCTTGCCAAGACAGTAAATTTCTTTGGTTGGAAATGATTCTTTTAGCCATGATGCCAAGCCGCACTGCGCACCAAAAGCATCACCATCGGCATTCTCGTGACGGAAAATCGTTATGACCGGATAAGTTGTTAATAAATCTAATATTTGATCAATCATTACCTAATCCTAACAAATGATAAGTATCGCGAGCGATAACCAATTCTTCATTAGTCGGAATTACCCATACCTGAACTTTTGAAGTCGCATTACTGATCAGTTCTTCTTTGGAATGAACGGTTTCATTTTTAACGTAATTCAAGTCAATACCCATTCCTTCTTTTAATCCGTCACAGATTATCTTGCGGATAAAGGCATCATTTTCACCGAGACCGGCGGTAAAGACAATTGCGTCAGCCCTTCCCATTTGCATAAAATATCCACCGATAACATTTACGGTACGATTAGCATATATACGCTGAGCTAAAATAGCTCTTTCATTACCTTCTTTGGCGGCTTTATCAACATCTCTGGCATCGCTGGAAAGACCAGTAATGCCCAGCATGCCGGACTTCTTATTTAATGCCGTATCCATATCGGCAGTATTCATTCCCGTTTTATTCATCATATATAAAACGATTGCCGGATCGATATCGCCGCAGCGTGTTCCCATCATTATCCCGGCTAATGGTGTAAAGCCCATCGAGGTATTAACACATTTTCCGCCATCAACGGCACTAATTGAAGCTCCATTGCCTAAATGACATGTTATAAGTTTCAAGTCTTTAATATCTTTACCCATTAATTCAGCACATTTGAAAGCAACATATTGGTGGCTTGTGCCATGGGCGCCATATCTTCTTACTTTGTAATCGGTATACCATTCATACGGAAGCGGATAAGTATAAACTTCAGGCTCCATTGTCTGATGAAAAGCCGTATCAAAAACGAAAACGTGTTGAATTTGCGGTAAGGCTTCCTTGAAAGCAAAATAGCCAGTTAGATGCGCATGATTGTGCAAAGGAGCCAATTCCGCTAATTCATCAACTTTCTGCACAACATCATCATCAACGATCATACTGCGGTCAAAGTAAGAACCGCCTTGAACGATACGATGTCCGGCTCCGACAATTTCATTAAGACTTTGTACAATCTTATGCTCGACTAGCGCCTCAAGTAATAATTCGACAGCTACTTTATGATTTGCGATCGGAATGTTCTTGGTGATTTTCTCGCCATTTACTTTAATGGTAAAAACCCCCATATCCATACCGACGCGTTCGGCAATTCCGGAAGTCAGAACCTCTTCTGACGGCATGTCAAATAATTGAAATTTTAATGATGAACTACCTGCGTTAACTGATATAACTTTTTTCATAATAATTTTTCTACTCCAGTTCCTGTAATTTTTTTGTAAGTTCTTTAACTTCTTGACAATCTATTTCATCAAGCTGTCTATATATAACTAGACGCATCTTGTAATTTTTAACTAAATTTAAACGTTTCTCATAATTATGCAGGGAGTTGACGGTTCTTTTCAAGAGATCATAAACTGCACTGCGGCTGATCTGTAAATTTTCCGCAATCTCCATCAAGGATAAATCTTCGCGGTAGTAGAGATTCATGATGTCAATCTGCTTAACCGTTAGCAAAGCACTATACCAATCAAGCAGTTCATTGATCTCTTCATTTTTAGCTAACATTATTGATACCCTCAGCAATGCTATATAAATATGATTCCAGAGCAAATTCTTTCAGATCGTCGATTTTTTCACCGACACCGACAAAGCAAACTGGAATCTTCAGTGTATCCTTGATTCCCAATACAATTCCGCCTTTAGCCGTTCCGTCCATTTTCGTTAAGATAATACCGCTGACATTTGTTGCTTCTGTAAAAACTTTTGCTTGAATGAGACCGTTCTGTCCGGTAGATGCATCAATCGTCAGCCAGACATGATGCGGAGCACCTGGAATCTCCCGGCCGGCAACCTTAACCATTTTGGTTAATTCATTCATTAAATTTGCTTTATTCTGCAAACGGCCCGCTGTATCGCAAATTAAAACTTCCAACCCATTCTCAAGCGCATAACGGCAGCCATCAACGATTGAAGCTGCCGGGTCGCTGTTTTCTCGGCCCCTAATACAAGGTATTTGCAGACGTTCAGCCCAACGGGCCAACTGTTCAATTGCACCGGCACGGAAAGTATCTGCAGCAACAACACCGACTCTCTTATGTTGACTGAGAAAATAATTAGCCAGTTTTGCGGCTGTGGTTGTTTTCCCGCTGCCATTAACGCCAACCAAGAAAATAACTGTAACCGGCTCATGATAACTCATACTAAAGCTTTCATCGCCATATATTGACGCCATTGTTTCAAATAACAGTTCCTGCAGTTCAGCAAAAGGAATATCTTTACGCTTAATTCGCTTTTTCAATTGACTGATAACCTTTTCGGCAGTATTTATTCCTAAATCACTTTGGATCAAGACAATCATCAAGGCTTCATAAAAGGAGTTATTACATTCCGTATAACCTTCGGATAAAAAACGCATTTTCTCATTGAAAGAACGAGAAGTTTCTTTGAAACCGCTCAGATAGTGTTTCTTGTCACGATTTGCAGCAAATTTATCCTTTAGTTTGGTAAAAAAACTCATGCTTGTTCTTCCCTCTCTCCGGTCAGTTTTTCAGCTTCATAAAGCTGAACCTTCAATAATTGCGATACGCCTTGTTTAGGCATCGTAACACCATATAGCACATCACATTTAGCCATCGTGGATGTCCGATGCGTTAAAACAAGAAACTGGCTCTCCGCACTGAACTGCTTCAGGTAATTGGCGAAACGATCATTATTCGCCGGATCTAAAGCCGTATCGACTTCATCAAATAGACAAAGCGGTACCGGACGTGTACGAAGAATAGCGAAAAGCACGCAGAAAGCGACCAATGTTTTCTCACCGCCGGATAATGCACGATTGTTACGAATCAGCTTACCAGGCGGATTTGCTTCAATTTCAATGCCGGTATTCAGCAGATCATCCGGATCTTCAAGGACCAAGCGCGCCTGTCCGCCGCCAAACAGCTGAGTAAAAGTTATTTGAAACTGTTCATTAATCTTGTAAAACATCTCCTTAAACTGATCAACCATTACGTGATCCATTTCCTGGATAGTCGAAAGAAGCTTCTCACGGCTCGACAGCAGTTCATCATAGTTCTTTTTTAAAGTCTCATAACGCTCATTGATTTCATCATATTCTTCCGGCGCACTCATGTTAATATTACCAAGATTCTCAATTTGCTGACGCAGGGTTAGAACTTCCTCTTTAGCATTGGCAACCGGTTCATTACCATACTTTTCCTTCGCAAATTCGTAAGTTAAATGATATTCTCCGGACAGTCGATCTAAGTCTTTATTCAAAAGAATTTCTAATCGTGCCAAATCAATCTTAAATTTGCTTAGTTCTTCATTTGTTTCTTTCAATTGTTGACGGTATTGTCTGATCTGCTGTTCTTTGCGTTCAACTTCACTATTCAATTTAATACGCTGTTCGCGTTTGAGTCGGCTATTTGTTGTGCATTCATCACGAATCGAATAGTATTCACTCAAGGCGACAACCAATTCATCTTGGAAAGTGATTGTTTCACTCGACGCGTCGGTCGGATTTACTAATTGATAATCTGTCTTTAAGTGTTCGTATTTTGCTCTTTTGGCTTCAACGACCGGTTCAAGTTTCGCATTTGTAATTCTCTTTTCCATCAACTCATTATCCGTTTTGCTTTTATCATGAGTCAGTTCTTGGAGCTTGCTTTTTAGAGCTTCGAATTTTGTCAGTGCTTCATTGAGTTTTTCCTGACAGTCGCTTAATTCTTTTTTAATTGTTAGCGGTGAAGTCATGCCTTTAGCATATCCGCCGGTCATCGAACCGCCGCGGTGAATTACATCGCCTTCTAAGGTCACGATCTTATAGCGGAATTTCAGTAAGGAAGCTAATTGATTGCCGTTTACTAATTCATCAACGACCAAAACATTTCCGAGCAGATTATCTCGAACAATAGCGAATTGATCATCACAGTCCACAAAAGCACTGGCAGCCCCTAAGTAACCGGCAGTATTCTGACAGATAATTTCATCTTCACGGGTGATATTTCTGAATCCCAGAATATTACGGGGCAAGAAAGTAGCTCTTCCGCTATTATTCCGTTTCAGATAGCTAATAGCATTGCGCGCCGCTTCTTCATCGACCGTAATGATATTGTATAGCGATCCGCCAAGCGCTACATTGATGGCTTCTTCATATTTTGCTTTTGGATTCATGACGGATGCGATAACACCTAATACGCCGGGTAAACTGTTGCTGGCACTAATTACCGCCTGAACGCCGGCTTGTTGCATAAATGGCTGCTGCAAGGTATTCTCTAAAACACCCTTGCGGTTCTGCAGGCGGCGGATGATGTTGTTTACCTCCTCGACTTGCTGATTAGCGTCGATGATTTTCATCATCAGAGCCGAAGCTTGTTTTTCCAACATAGCAATGTCCGTACCGGATTGCTCAAAGCGCATTCTCCGATCGTTATATTCATATTCAGCTTCATCCAGCAAAGATTTTAACTCTTTCTTTCTTTCCTGTATATTGCCGGACTCTAAAGCATACTTGCGTTTTTCATCGATTTCGACTTTTCGATTTTCCAACACCTGAATTTCATTAACAGCCTTTAAGAGATTTTCTTGCAATTTCTGAATTTCATTGTCTAGCTGCCGGATTTCATTCTTGCGTTCGTTAATACTGGTCTCATTAACCTGCAGTGTCGTTTCATTCATTACGTTTCTTGTTTCGGCATCAAATAAAGCCTTTTTGGTTTCATTCATTTTGTCATTATAAAACTCAATTTCATTAACCAACACAGCAGTTTCTATTACCTGAAGACGTTCTTTCTTCTCGCGATAAATTTCGGCTTTTCTCGCTGCTCTTTTTAAAGGACTTACTTGTTTTTCCAACTCACTGATAATATCATTAGCGCGATCAAGGTTTTCTTGCGTTCTGGCTAACTTGCTTAAAGCTTCCATTTTCTTTTTCTTATATTTGCTAACACCGGCTGCTTCTTCAAAAAAGGTCCGGCGATCTTGCGGTTTAGCTTCTGCAAAGGAGATAATATTACCTTGGGAAATGACACTTAAGGAATCGCGTGATAGACCGCTGTCCATCGTTAAATCAAGAATATCTTTCAATCGGCAAGGCATCTTATTAATAAAGTATTCAGTTTCGCCGTCTTGACGATGAATACGCCGGGCAATTTCGACCTCATCATAATCCGCATGTAAATAACGCTGAGTATTATCAAAAACCAAAACGACTTCCGCCATATTAACGGTCCGTCTTTCGGTGCTGCCGGAAAATATAATACTTGTCATTGAGGCATCACCGCGCAAAGCCTTGACGGATTGCTCGCCCAAGGCCCAACGAATCGCATCTGAGATGTTGCTTTTACCGCTGCCGTTAGGTCCGACAATCCCAGTGATCGGATAATCAAAGTTCAAAATAGTTTTATCTGCGAATGATTTGAACCCTTGAATTTCAACACGTTTTAAAAACATATAGCACCCCGATCTACGTTATAATATTATAACGGATTAGCTTTCTACTATCAATAAAATCATTAGAATTGCTAAGGAGCTGACCTAGACATTCAAAGAAATGAATTCGTAGTCATCGCCATAATTATTATCATGATCTTCTTTATCACGTTCGTTTCGAATCAAATCTTCCGGCGGCAGATCAAATATTTTAATTTCCGGTATTGTCTTGATTAAATACCAATCGCCTTGAAAGCTGAAAGGATTCGAAAAAGTCGTATCTTTATTCATGAGCGGAATATCTTTGCTGATTACTTTAGTCAGTTGGTTATTAATCAATATGAGCTCATCATAAGTCTGTGTGCCAACAAGATAACGGACAAACAACGGGTTGCTTTTTTTCCGCGTGAATAATACGTCGCCTTTAACCGGCCGATTATTATTACTGAAATCTCTTAATCTAAGGCGTTTGATTCCGGATTTATCATTGATAACCACAAGTGTATCTGTTGCTGAATTAACACTTGTCATATCAGCTAGATAATCGCCGTTAGCTAAATTAACCGCCTTAACTCCTTTAGCTTTCAGCGATGTAACCGGCAGCTGATCAAGCTGATAACGAACAGCATTACCATTTTGGGTCGCTAAAACAATCTCATCCTGGGCGTAAACTACACCTGAGGCAATTAAAACATCTCCTTTTGCCAGACCCATTAAACTATATGATCGATTAAAGCGCTGCGTAGCTAAATCATTTAATAATGTCCGTTTGATCATTCCTTTTTGACTGATTGTCACAAGCCAGGCTTCAGTTAGCAAAGTTTTGACAATATAAGCATTGATAATTTTGTCACCATTGACACTGGCTAGGGAATTGAGGTGATTGCCAATATCACGCCATTTACTGTCTTCCAGTTCGTATATTGGAATATAGAGATAGTTTCCGCCGGATGTTATGATCAGAATATTATCCAAGAGGTCAGCTTCCGCAGCACCAATCAGCTCGTCAGACTCCTTAACTCCGGTCATTGCTCCGTCACTGGCGTTATAAGAACGTAATGAAACTCGTTTGATGTAACCATCACGGCTGACGGTAACCATCACACGTTCATTGACAATCATCATTTGTTTATCAATGATGATTTCCTCAACATCATCATGAATTTCGGTCAGACGCGCAATCTCAAAATTAGACTTTACCTCGCGAAATTCTTTAATCAGCAGCTGATCAAGAATACTCTTGTCAGCGATGATTGCTTTCAACAGTGTCATTTGATTCATTAATTGCGCGTATTCATCTTTTAACTGGTAAATATCAGTCGAAGTCAAGCGATAAAGGCGAAGCGTGACAATCGCTTCCGACTGCGGCTCGCTGAAACGGAAAGTATCAATCAGCCGGTTCTTTGCATCCGTTTTATCCTTTGAACTACGGATAATGGCTATCACATCATCCATGATCGATACAGCTTTGATTAAACCATCCAAAATATGACAGCGCTCGCTGATCTTCTGGAGCTGAAACTGACTGCGCCTTAAAACAACCTCAACACGGTGTGCGATATAGGCATCTAACATTTCGGACAAGCCTAACTGAACCGGTCTCTTATTTACAATGGCCACCATGTTGTATGAATAGGAAACCTGCAAAGATGTCTTTTTCAATAGATAATTTAAAATCAGATTCGGATCTTGTTCTTTTTTAAGATCAACGACGACTCGCAAGCCATTACGATCGGATTCATCACGGACATCCAGGATGCCTTGAGCGTCTTTCCCTAAGCGAATATCATCAATCTGCTTAACAAGATTCGACTTAACAACATCAAAAGGAATTTCCTTGATGATAATTTGCCGAATCGTTTTTGTTTCAATAATCTCGGTTTTGCTGCGGATAATAATACGGCCTTTTCCAGTTTGAAAAGCCTCTTTGATTCCGGCTTTACCCTGGACAATGCCTCCAGTCGGAAAGTCCGGACCTTTGACGATCACCATTAAATCTTCCAGTGTGCAATTGGGATTCTGAATGCGATAAATTACCGCCTCAATAATCTCATTTAAATTATGCGGCGGGATATTCGTGGCATATCCGGCTGAGATGCCGGTCGTCCCATTCACTAATAAGTTAGGAAATAAAGCCGGAAGCACTGTCGGCTCATTTAAGGAGTCATCAAAGTTGGGGGCAAATAGCACCGTATCCTGATCAATATCTTTCAATAATAGTGCTGCGACCGTACTAAGACGGGCTTCCGTGTAGCGCATCGCCGCCGCCGGATCATTATCAATCGAGCCGTTATTACCATGCATGTCAACCAGAGGAATCTTCATTTTCCAATCCTGGGACATGCGAACCATTGCTTCATAAACGCTGCTGTCACCGTGCGGATGATAATTACCGATAACCAAACCGACCGTTTTAGCACTTTTGCGATGCGGTTTATCATGCGTGTTGCCATCGGTATACATCGCATACAAGATACGCCGCTGGACCGGTTTCAATCCATCGCGGACATCCGGTAAAGCCCGATCTTGAATAATATATTTTGAATAACGACCGAACCGATCCTCCATTATCTGTTCTAGCGGAGAGGTCAGGACAGTGCTTTCTGTTAATTTTTCCTTTTTCATTTTTTATTCTCCGTCATGAAATTATCCTCAAGCGTAAAAGCAACATTTTCTTCAATCCATAAACGGCGGCCTTCGGCATTGTCACCCATTAAAACGGAAATACGGCGATCTGCCGTGTAATTATCTTCCAAACGGACCTGCAGAAGTGTCCGCGTCGCCGGATCCATAGTTGTTTCCCATAATTGCGTAGCATTCATTTCACCAAGACCTTTATAACGTTGAATCTCGCACTTACCAACCCGATTTTTGATGGCCGTTAATTCATCATCAGTATAAGCGTACTGTATTTCTTTGCCGCGGCTTGCTTTATATAGCGGCGGTTGAGCAATATAAATCATTCCCTGTTCCAACAACGGACGCATATAACGATAAAAGAAAGTAAGCAGCAGGATCTGAATATGAGCTCCATCCGTATCTGCATCGGTCATGATAATGACTTTTTGATAATTACAGTCAGTATAATCAAAATCGTTGCCGACGCCGGCTCCCAAAGCATGAATGATGGTATTCAGTTCCTCGTTCTTCTCAATATCCGCTACCTTGGCTCTTTCGGTGTTTAATACTTTACCGCGCAATGGCAGGATAGCCTGATACTTGCTGTCCCGTCCCTGCTTAGCACTGCCGCCTGCTGAATCACCTTCAACGAGAAACAACTCATTGCGCCGGCTGTCTTTAGACTGCGCCGGTGCCAGCTTACCGGACAGTATCTTCTCCGATTTATTACCTTTTTTCCCTTTGCGTGCGTCGTCCCGCGCTCGGCGAGCAGCATCACGGACCAATGATGCTTTTTGAATTTTCTTGATAATTGACATTGCAGTCTCTTTATTCTCTTCTAGATAATAAGCGAACTTTTCACTGACAACTGTTTCAACCGCGTTTTTTGCTTCAGCTGTTCCTAATTTACTTTTTACTTGTCCTTCAAACTGCAGTATTTTCTCCGGAATGCCGACCACGATAATACTGGTCAGTCCCTCGCGGACATCTACCCCTTCAAAATTGCGATCTTTATCCTTCAGCACACCGTATTTCCGAGCATAATCATTCAATACTTTAGTAATTGCTGATTTGTAGCCGATTTCATGGGTTCCTCCGTCATTGGTCCGCACCATGTTGACGAATGAAAAATTATTTTCCTGATAATCATCCGTATATTGGCAGGCACATTCGACAGTAATATCGCCGACTTTTCCATTAAAGGTAATCGTCGGCGTAAATACGGTCCGATCTTCATGTAAATACTCCATAAAGGCTTCTAAACCGTTAGCGTAGCAAAAATTGTCTTGTTTATTATGCCTTTCATCTTTAACCGTGATACTGATACCCTTCAGTAAAAATGCACTCTCCCTGGCCCGTTCGACAATAGTCGCATAATTAAAATCAATGGTCGAAAAAATCTGTTTATCCGGCATAAAACGAACACGGCTCCCCGTTTTATTCGTTTTGCCAAGATCAAGCAGCGGTCCGACAACTTTACCGCCCTCGCTAAATAACATCTGATATGTGTTTCCGTTGAAATTAGTCGTTACTTCCAGCCAGCTGCTTAGCGCATTGACAACACTGGCACCAACACCATGGAGGCCTCCTGATGTTTTATAGCCGCCACTGATATCAAATTTACCGCCGGCATGCAGAATCGTAAAGATTACTTCCAATGTTGATTTACCGGAAACATGCTTGCCGACTGGCATGCCTCGTCCTTCATCTTCGACAGCCAGCACACCGTTTTTTTCAATAGTGATTTTAATATTTTTACCATAGCCGTTTAAAGCCTCATCAATCGAATTATCGATGATTTCCCAAACGCAATGGTGTAAACCACGAGAATCGGTCGAACCGATATACATACCAGGTCTTTTGCGAACAGCATCTAAACCTTCTAAAATTTGAATGCTTTTCTCATTGTAGTTCTCTGCCATAACATCCTCATTTCCCTATCAATTATACTAAAAATTGCTTAACTATTAAAGTCCGCATTACACAATTTACCTTATCATCCGATATTTAAGTTATCATGACATTTATCAACTGGTTGTGTTAAAATAATACCGAGGTGATCAAGTGCTTCTGTTATCGTTAATACTCGGTTATTTAATCGGCTCCATTCCCTGGGGTCTGATTGTCGGAAAATTATTCTTCAATAAAGATATCCGTCAGTACGGATCAGGAAACCTAGGTGGAACGAATGCCGGAAGAGTGCTTGGAAAATACTACGGCTTTCTGGTCGTTTTTCTTGATGCACTTAAAGCTTTCGCGGTAGTTTATTTTGTTTCTCTGTTCTCAAAAGATTATGCGGTTTTAGCTGGTATGATGTGTGCCATCGGACACTGCTATCCGCTGTTTGCGGAATTCCGCGGCGGAAAAGCGGTAGCCAGTACCTTTGGCTATCTTTTAGCTGTTGGCTTGTTTGTGACCGGAAATCATATCGTGTTTTCTTCAGCCCTGATCAGTTTTCTGATTACGCTTTTATCCAGCAGCATGGTTTCGCTGGCATCGTTAGTCGCCGTTGTGATTGCTTCTGTCGCCTCGTTATTCCAGCCAAGTCTGGCCGTCGGGCTCTGCACCTTATCGCTAACCCTGCTGATCGTTTATCGACATCGCAGTAATATAAAGCGAATTCTAAAGAATGAAGAAAATAAGATAAAAATCTTCAAAAAAGAATAAAAGACTGTGTAAACAGTCTTTTTGCTAGATGTTATTTATTGACATCCATCTGCCGCATAACAGCTTTAATTTGTGCCTCAGAAGGTTTTCTTCCCATCTGTAAGAACATCGCTCTGATCATCTTTTCATTGATTGGAGGATTCTCTTTCAATTGTTTCTCAAAATACCGTCTTGTGAAATAGAAGCCGAGTACGCCGCCGATAATCACACCAATAACTGTAAATAGCAATGAGTACCAAAAATTCATAACACACCATCCTTACCAGAGTATTTTAGCTTTTTTTCATCAATAATACAATAATAAATGAAAAAATCGTGAAGAATAAAAAAACATTCAGCTAGTGAATGTTTTTTGGCCCAAAGGTGATTTATTCCCTGTTTTACAGGTGGGTATTCTGCTGCTGTCTTCAGGATTCCATTACTGGCATTCACACCGACAGCGGACATCCGAATTCCCTTAATCAAAGTGTTGGAAATATGTGTGTCCTCTGGGTAAAATTATTATAGCATTTAGTAATCCGGAAGACTACCAATTTAATTATGATCTTTCAATATAATCGATAATTCATCCAATTGTTTCTGATCAACCGGCGTTGGCGCATTCGTTAACGGACAGGAAGCGGACGCCGTCTTCGGAAAGGCAATAACATCGCGCAGCGACTCACTGTGGGTCAGGATCATCGCAATACGATCCAAACCGAAAGCCAAACCGCCATGCGGAGGTGTACCGTACTGGAAAGCATCAATGAACCAACCGAAACGACGTTTGATATCTTCAGGAGTAAAGCCCAGGATTCCAAACATCTTAGCCTGCAGGCTCTGATCATAAATACGCAATGAACCGCCGCCGAGCTCGAAACCGTTAAGTACCATATCATAAGCGGCCGCTTTCACCATGGACGGATCGGTATCCAACAGCGGTATATCCTCTTCTTTCGGACGTGTGAACGGATGATGTTTAGCATAATATCGCTGATCCTCAAAACTATACTCCAAAAGCGGAAAGTCGACAACCCAAAGGAAAGAAAAGATTTCCGGATCATACAATTTAAGTTCTTTGCCGAAATAATTACGCAATGCCCCCAGGGCTTCGCAAGATTTTTCCCAGTCGCCAGCTATAATAAGAATTAAATCATTTTTATGCAGACCTAAGCGGTTAATCAGCTGATCCTTTTCCGTTTCATTGAAGAATTTGATGGCCGAGCCTTCTAATATACTGTCTTGATACTTAATCGTCACTAATCCCTTCGCACCATATTTCTTTGCCATGGCTGTATACTGATCAATATCTTTACGTGAAGATTCAGCCATGTTTGGTAATACTAATGCTTTAATTGTCCCTTTCTTAGGATCTATACTATTGAATACCGAAAAAGCACTTTCTTTAAAAATATCCGTTATATCCTGTAGTTCTAAACCGAAACGAATGTCCGGTTTATCACTTCCATAACGATTCATCGCTTCAAAATAAGGGAGTTTCAAGAAAGGCCGGGCAATATCCAGTCCCTTGACTTCTTTCATGACTAAGCACATCATATCTTCCATCAGTTCCTGAATTTCAGCTTCGCTCAGAAAACTGGTTTCAATGTCCACTTGCGTAAAATCAGTCTGTCGATCAGCACGAAGATCTTCATCACGAAAGCAGCGCGCAAATTGAAAATAGCGTTCAAAACCGGAAACCATCAGTAATTGCTTAAATAACTGCGGGGACTGCGGTAAAGCGTAGAATGAGCCGGGATGAACGCGTGACGGCACTAAAAAGTCTCTAGCGCCTTCCGGCGTTGATACGGTCAGAATTGGCGTCTCAACTTCGATAAATCCATTGTCCTCAAGAAAATGACGGATAACCTTGGTGATATGAGCTCTTTCGAAAAGCTTCTGCTGCATCACCGGACGCCGCAGATCAAGATAACGATACTTCAGTCGGGTATCTTCTAAAGCGTCAGTTTCATCAGCGATGATGATCGGTGTCGTTTCAGCTTTATTAATAACCGTTACCTTGGTAGCTTGAACTTCAATCGCGCCGGTCGGCAGCTTTAGGTTCTTATCTTTCCTCTCCCGAACGATGCCGTAAACCTGTAGGATATACTCGTTACGGACATCTTTAATGCTATCACTGGTACTTTCGTCACAAATAATTTGTGTGATACCGGTCCGGTCTCTTAAATCGATAAAGACCAAACCGCCTAAATTTCGGCGTTTGGCGACCCAGCCGACCAAAACAACCGTCTGATTAACATCTTTTAGTCTCAAAGCTCCGTTGGTATGCGTTCTTTCCATTTTCTTTCCTCCTAATGCTGATGCTGGTGGTCGTGACATGCACAATCGTTTTCATCACATTCTGTTTGTTCCGTTTCATCTTCATGATGATCATGTTCATCTGCCAAGATCCATTTATTAAGCTGATCGACTAAATCAAAATAACTGAGGGTAATCTGCTCTTTCGTCTTGGTGTTTTTTAGGGTAATTTTGCTGTTCAGTACTTCATCTTCGCCTAAGAGTGCGATTATTTTCGCATTTGTACGGTCAGCCGCTTTAAACTGGGCTTTCATTGATCGGCCCTGATAATCCATCTCCGCCGCAAACCCATTGGAGCGAGCAATGGTAGCCAATGCCAAGGCTTCCGGTTGATACTTCCGGTCAAGCGCCATAATATATAAGTCCAATTCTTCCGGCTCGCCGATGGTAATGTTCTCTGCTTCAAGGGCCACAAGCAAACGTTCGATTCCCATACCAAAACCAATACCGCTCATTGAAGGTCCGCCGAAATATTCAACCAATTTATCATAACGACCGCCGCCAAAGATCGTGGACTGCGCACCCATCTCCCGATTATTACTGATTACCTCAAAAACTGTTTCCGTATAATAATCCAGACCGCGTACCAGCTTGGAGGATATTTCATAGTCGATACCTAACATTTTTAAACCGTTCAGGACCTGATTGAAATAGTCTTTTGAAGCCGGTGTCAGATAATCATTGATATCCGGCAGGTTCTGCATAGCGACATGGTCTTTATCAACTTTACAATCTAGAATTCTCAGCGGATTCTGTTCGTAGCGGCGTTGGCAGTCCGGACACATTGTGTCCAAGTGACTATGAAAATGCTCTTTAAGCGCTTTCCGGTAATTAGCTCTTGATTCTTCATCACCTAGCGTATTGATCAAAACCTGCAGATCCTGTAAGCCTAACGCACTGACCGTTGAATACCCCAAGGAAATAACTTCTGCATCTAGCATCGGATTCTTCTCGCCCAGTACTTCTACGCCAAACTGGTGATGGATGCGCATCCGGCCTTTCTGCGGACGTTCATAGCGAAAAATTGGAGAAAGATAGAATACTTTCAACGGAAGATCAGCCAAGGAGTATAGTTTGTTCTCTACAAAGCACCGAACAACTCCAGCTGTTCCTTCCGGTTTTAACGTTAATGATCTGCCGCCGTTGTCTTCAAAGGAATACATTTCCTTATTAACCATATCCGAACTGTCATTGGCTCTTTTGAATACCTCGGTGTGTTCAAAGATCGGTGTTCTGATTTCCTGATAATGGTATAAAAAACAGATTTCACGGATCAAAGCTTCGAGATAATGCCATTTATTAATCTCATCGCCAAAAATATCATTGGTTCCTCGCGGGGTCTGATAATTCGTCATTGTTTTCCTCCTTGAAAATAAAAACGTCCTGCTAAGGACGTTATAACGCGGTGCCACCTTAAATTCACATACTGTGCTCTCAACCCGTTAACGCCGGTAACGTTTATTCCTACTGTTTTCAGAATAACTCCTCCAAAGTGTCAATTTTTATGGTCTGCCGGAAACTTGCACCAGTCTTTCCTCGCTATAGGCTTTGCATAAAAACCTCTTTTTCAATGAATTTACCTTATTTTACCACTTAAATGTTCTATTGGCAACTGAGAAACCAGCTTCTTTTTACTGAATGATCCGTTCAACACGCTTAGCACCGTCAACTTTCTTTAGATTCGCCATGACATTACGAAGATGTTCTGTATTATTAACTAACACGCGTAAAGTTGTAGAGACTGTAATCTTATCTTCATTAAGCTGTGAATTAACACCGATAAGCTGAGCTTTCGTCTGAGAGATAACCATAATCAAATCATTTAGCAGCGCATTGCGGTCGTTTGATTCGACAAAAATGATAACTTCGTACTGATTGTCGGTTTTATCATAATCCCATTCCACATCAATCAAACGGCTGTTCTCTTTCAATACATTAGGACAATCCCGGCGGTGAACTTTTACCCCATGGCCTTTAGTAATAAAACCCACGATATCATCACCTAAAACCGGTGAACAGCATCCGGCTAAGGAAATCATGATTGAATCAACTCCGGCAACCCGAATTCCGGATTTGGAAACATACTTTTTCTGCTGTTCGTTCTTATTCGAAAAGAAGCTGGAAACATTCAAGGAGTTTAGGATACTGCCTCGGCGTTTGGTGATCTTTTCCATGACATTGCTCAAAGAAAGTGACTTGTTGCCAATCGCAAACATAAAATCATCGTAATCTTTGATATTGAATTGACTATAAACTTGTTCGACTTTTTTATTTGTCAGCCATTCTTCATCAATTTCACGGCGCTGAATTTCTTCTTTGAACATCTGAATGCCTTTTTCAATAGTCGGAGCGCGGTCTTCCATCTCTTTTTTTATAAAGAAATTACGGATTTTATTACGAGCATGGCTGGTTTTAACAAATTTCAGCCAGTCTTCACTCGGGCCCGGAGACTGTTTGCTAGTTCGCAGATTAACGACATCTCCGGTTTTTAAAATCGTATTTAAGGGAACCAAAGCACCATTAACCGTCGCTCCGATTGTCGAGTTGCCGATTTCAGTATGAATCCGGTAAGCAAAGTCAATTGGAGTCGAACCGTTCGGCAAATCAATAACGCGCCCTTTCGGAGACATGACATAGACATTGGCATCAAAAAAATCTTTTTGAAGCGTGTCCATGAATTCTTGGTCATCACCTTCCAGACCGTCTTCACTGATACTGACAATATCACGAAAAAGCGATAATTTCTCTTCAATCTCTTTTTGTTCTTTTTCAGCGTTGTATTTGCCTTCTTTATAAAGCCAATGAGCCGCAACGCCTCGCTCGGCAATATCATCCATGTGCTGAGTCCGAATCTGGACTTCAAAAATATTACCCTCCTGATTGACAATCGTTGTATGCAGAGACTGGTACATATTCGATTTCGGCATCGCAATATAATCTTTTAAACGACCGGGAATCGGCACATACTTCGCATGAATATAACCTAATACCTCATAACAGCTCAAATCATTATCCGTAATGATTCTGATGGCCAGTAAATCTAATATCTCTTCGAATTTTTTATTCTTTGAAACCATTTTGCTATAAATACTGTAAAGATGTTTGGAGCGGCCAAAAATCTTAAAATGAATTTCCTGTTCGTTTAAAAGTGTTTTGATTTCTTCGATCATGTGATTGACCTGCGCATCACGCTCCGCACGGCGAACTTCAACCTGACGAGCTATTTCATAGTACTTATCACGATTGATGTAGTAAAAACTCAAATCTTCCAACTCGTTTTTAATCTCACTCATACCTAAGCGATGGGCAATCGGAGCATATACTTCCAGGGTTTCCTGAGCAATTTTTTTCTGTTTCTCTTCCGACATATATTGAAGAGTACGCATATTGTGGAGTCGATCACAAAGTTTGATAATAATAACCCGAATATCCTTAGCCATCGCAATCAGAATTTTCCGATGATTGGCGGCTAAATATTCTTTCTCATCTTTAAATTCAATATTGCCGATTTTGGTGACACCTTCGACAAGCCGATATATTTCCTCATCGAATTCCGCAATAAACTCTTCGGAACTGACATTACAGTCTTCCACAACATCATGCAGCAATCCAGCGGCGATTGTCTTCGGTCCTACACGCAAACCGGCTAAAACATAGGCCACTTGCAACAAATGAATGACATAAGGTTCTCCGCTCTTCCGGAACTGTTCGCGATGTTTTTCTTCAGCATAAAGATAAGCTTTCTCAATTAAAGCCAAATTCTGCTCCTGAGCAATATACTTTTTTACTTCCTTCATTAATGTGCTGAAATCAACATCTACCTGCTTATGGGCCACCTTCTGCCTCCCTAGTAAAAATCGAAGAGATTACTCTTCGATTTTACCTTAATATGACATTATCGTAAAGACGTCATAGTCATGAAGTAATTCCCGACCGTGTAAATCACTTAATTCAATCAGAAATGCACAACCGACGACTATTCCGCCCAATTCTTCGACTAGCTTGATCGTAGCTTCGACCGTTCCGCCGGTTGCCAACAGATCATCGACGATCAACACCCGCTGACCTTTCGTTATTCCATCCTTGTGAATATGTAATTCATTTGAACCATATTCCAAATCATAACGGTATGAAACGGTTTCACGAGGCAATTTCCCCGGTTTACGGACCGGTACAAAACCGATACCCAAGGAAAATGAAACCGGACAGCCAAAAATAAAGCCTCTTGATTCCGGTCCGACAACTAATTCGGCACCGACATGTTTAGCATATTCAACAATTTGATTGCAAGCTTCGGCATAAACCGCACCGTTTGCCATCAAAGGTGTGATATCGCGAAATAGAATGCCTTCCTTAGGAAAATCCGGTATATCAGCAATGTATTTTTTAAAGTCCATAATATGCCTCCTAGCAACTTAATTATTATAACAGACCTCAATCAGAATTAAAATAGCTAACATCTTCGACCAAAATATTAATTTTTTTTCGGTTGAGATAGTAATTGATTGATAATGTTCCAATGATTTCCGACAGGCATCCTTGCTGATCGGTAATTATTTTTTTATCATTAAAACTAATGATTTCCACTGTTTGACCATTGATTGCGCCTGTCGCTTTCGGATACTTATTTTTTATCAATTCAACTTTCGTGACCGGCAGCTGTCTTAAATAAAATAATGGACGCTTTAACCCCGTTCCGAATGGTTTTAAACGATCAAGTTCTTCAATATTCTCGATAGTCAGATCATTTAGTTCGACAGCAATCACCGAAGAGGGAAAAGGCTGATCAAGAATACCGTTTTCTTTCTGCAGATCATCAATAAATGCGGGGAAATTTTCTGTTTTAATCGTAAATCCGCAGGCTTGTTTGTGCCCGCCGAAGGCACTGAAATAGTGCTGATAGGCCATCAGCTGGGCATGAATATCAAAACCCTTAATACTGCGTCCGCTGAATTTCAGCGTTTCCAGATTACTTGTGCCAACCAGAACCGGCTTATGTTCTTGAAGCATATGATGATTGGCTAATAATCCAATAATTCCTTCGTGATAATCGTCACTCAGGTAAACATTATAATTCGGCAATTCATAGAAGGAACGGCTGATGTTAGCAGCGTCGCGCACCATATTTTTACGTTTGCTGTTCAGTGCTGAAATCTGTGCTGCCGTATTATTGATTGTCTTTGGATCATTCAGCTGTAAATACTCAACTAAAACGTTCGGATTAGCTTCATCAGCTAATCTTCCAAGTGTATTCAGCGCCGGAATCAGCTGATAAGCAATCGTGTCTTCATCAATATTTGCCGTTGTTTTCAGTAAAGCAGTAATTGCAAGACAGCCTTCTTGATTTAGACGTTTTAATCCTTCTTGAACAATCAGTCGGTTCACTCGCAGCATTTCTACCATATCGCCAATAGTCGCAGCCATCGCCAAGATCCAAAATAATGAATCATCATAACCTAGAAATAGTGCTAATTGCAGCACAACGCCGGCACCGCAAAGGTTATCATAACCTTCCGGTAAAGTTGACGGATGGAGCAAAAAAGGAGCATCCATTTCTTCGGGGATAATATGATGATCACAGATTATCACATCCATTCCGCATTCACGAGCCGTATCCAGGGCCGAAAAAGCACTGACGCCGTTGTCAACCGTCATAATCAGTGCGTAGCCTTTTTCGTGTGCGTTAAGAACCGTTTGTTTATTCAAACCGTACCCTTCACGCAGCCGGTTAGGAATATAATATCCGCATCGAATATTCATCCGTTTTAATAAAGCAATCATCATTGTGGTAGCACAGACGCCGTCGGCATCATAATCACCAAACACAAATACACTTTCTTGATTTTGCATGGCCTTGTTCAAGCGCTTGCTGATTTTTTCTAAAGCGGGATTATGCTTTAGCGATTTTGGCTGATAGCCGTAAAGCAACTGCGAAACCGTCGTTTCATCATAATCAAAAAAAGCCAAAGCTTTGGCTAAAATCGGAGCAACCTGATATTTATCCATATAGAAGTGATAGTCTTTGTCATCAATAATATAAGTCATAGTTCACCTTTTAATAAATCAGCATATTCATCTATGGTGTGATTTTTACTATCAACAATGGCCTGCCGGCTGAGGTAAGCGACAATGCGATCAGCCGAGAGCGTCATAATATCATTGACCGCATCACTTAAAGAAGTCGGATACTTATCTTTCCAAACACTGTCAAAAAGCGTATCAATAATATTCTGGTATGATAGTGTTGCTAATTCTTCCCTTTTCAGTTGACCAAGACGTAAATAAATGGTTAACTGCAACTGTTTGATATTAAATGGTTCCATTGATACATCCTGTTCTTTATGCATATATTATAAACCAAGATGGCGGACGATGTCCTTAAATAATCTGCCTCTTTCTTCATAATTATTAAACTGATCATAGCTGGCGCAAGCCGGCGAAAATAAAACAATATCATTCGGTAATGCTAATTCGTATGCTTTCTGTGTCGCTTCTTGCAGGTCTTCACAGATAATTGCATCAGCTTTCAACTGAGCTAATTCTTTTTTAGTCGCGCCGTAAACCAATAGTTTTTTTATTTTATCGCGATAGTTTTCCATATCCTTGAAACCGGTATGCTTATCATACCCGCCGGCAATCAGTATCACCGGCTGATCAAAAGCCTTCAGTGCGGTCACGGTAGAATCGACATTTGTTCCCTTAGAGTCATTGAAGTATTTAACCGAACCAATTTCTTGCACAAATTCTATCCGATGTTCAATTCCTCTGAATTCGCTGATTACCCGGCGGATTGTTGACGGATTGATTCCCAGACGATAAGCCATTGCGGCCGCAATCATCGCATTCTGGATATTATGCCGGCCGACAATCTTCAAATCACTGACTGCAAAAAGTTCCGTATCAAAAAGCGTTACCCAACCTTTTTTAAGCATCAGGTCAGCATCATGATCTAAACTGAAGTCAATGATTTTACAGGGAATGTCACGGCAATATTTCAGAACATTAAGGTCATCGGTATTCCGCAGAAACCAATCATCATCACGCTGATTGCGATAAACTAACGTTTTAGCCTGATAATAATCATCTAGACTTGCGAAATAATCAAGATGATCAGGAGTCAAGTTAACGATTGCTGAAACCAGCGGATGGAAAGAAGGTGCTCCGACCAATTGAAAAGCAGAAATTTCTATAGCGATATCAGCGGTTTCCTGTCCGTGATGATAAACGGTCTCACTCAACGGGGTACCGATATTGCCGCTGGCATAAGCTGTCCGTTCGGCTTCCAGAATCAGAGCTAATAAAGTTGTCGTCGTTGTTTTGCCGTTTGTGCCGGTAACCGCGCCATAACGAAAGTGTTCGGCATAAGGCAGAGCAATTTCAATTTCCGTATAAATTCTGATGTTCTTCTCAACTAAAGCAGCCACAAACGGTACCTTATAGGAAATACCGGGATTTTTAACAGCAAAGTCCCAATCAATCGCAAGTAAATAGTCCGGATGTCCGTGCTCTATAACTGTAATTCCCATCTTTTCAAGCTCAGCTTTTTCCGGGATTGCTTTTTGATCCGTCACCGTAACATCATAACCATGTTCATTCAGAAGCCGACTAACCCAATAACCGCTGCGTGCACATCCGATAACTAATACTTTTTTCATCCTAACACCCCAATCATTAAACCGATTACCATACAGCAAAAACCCATCATCCAGAACATCTTCACAACATTAACTTCATTCATTCCGTTAATGACAAAACTATAATGAATCGGCGTGTATTTGAAAATCTTTTTTTTGCGAATTTTCACCGATCCGATCTGCAGAATGACGCACAATGTCTCATAAACAAATACGCCGCCGATAAAAATTAAAGCAATCTCCTGTTTCAGCACAAAAGCTAAAGCAGCCAACAGACCTCCTAATGCAAGCGAACCGGTATCACCCATAAATATTCTGGCCGGATGAAGATTGTATTTCAGATAGCCAAGCAGTGAACCAAGAACGCCAAGAATAAATAAAGCAATATAAGGCAATTCATTTTGCCAAGCGAATAAGATAAATGGAATTAAAGCGAAAAAACAGGTGCCGGCGGCCAGACCATCCATGCCATCCGTAATATTGACGGCATTGCTGCTGCCGGTAAACATGATAAAAACCAGAATTATATACAACCATCCCAGATTAACAACCAGATCCGTAAAAGGCAAACTAATCGTTGAAAAACTGTTGTTTTGATATATAAGATAGAAAATTATCGATAAAAAAGCTTGCAGCGCGAACTTGATCCAGGCTGGCAGGCCGGCATTATTATGACGGATGACAATAATATAATCATCCACAAATCCAATCAGTCCGTAACCGAGATAAGCCATGACGATTAAGATTAATGATGTATCGCGGCTGAACTCCGGATCAATGATTAAAAGAAAAAGCACCGGGATCAACAGAAAAGCTAAACCGCCCATTGTCGGAGTTCCCTCTTTCTGTTTGTAATCATCCAAAGAGTATTCACTGACCGATTGGCCATATTTTATCCGCTGTAAAAACGGGATCAAAACCGGATAGACCAGCAAGGTTGTCAGAAGGCATCCAAAGAAGATCACGATTGCTTTAAATAACATAAATACCCCCTAAAACAACATATGTCAATAGCTTTAATATTATAGCATTATTTAATAAAAGGTGTCATAGAAAATTATGTAAATAACGGTTCTTCCGAATCATAATTAGGATAATATTACAGCTAAACAGCAGCTACCGAAAATAAAAAAAAGCCAGTAAATATAACAATCCAGTTATATTTTCTGCCCTTTTCACATGCTTATAGTAGCAGATTTTCAGCTTTTTTTCAAGTCTTGTAATGAGAGACGATCAGCAGTATTAAGTATCTGTAGGAGGAATCTTCATGTCTACAAATCGTGATCAGGCTTTTTCTTTGACTGCTGGTAAAAAATCGTGTTTAAAACCTTTTTTAAGCTTTTCAACGGAAGATCTGTTGTTTCTCAAAAGCGTGCAGCAGCAAGCTTTCCGCAAATATCGAATATATGATTTCTCCGATCAGGTAATTTATGATCTTTTGTTAATGCTGACGGAGCGAACAAATGATCAAAAGGAATTAACATTGACAAATTGTGTTCAACTAATAAACGTCTACTACGGATGCCGCCGTCAGCTGACTGCCCGGATATCTGACGAACAACTTTTAGAAAGCATTGTTCGGACCTTTCAGCTTAATCAAGAAGGTAAAGTAAACGATCTGATCAAATCAATCACGCAGTACTTTAGGAAGGACTGTTATGTTTAACCAACTGAACGTAAAATCACAAGCATCAGCTCATAATAGCCAGCGGCTGTTAGAAAGTATTGTCCGGCAGCTGGTTTATCATTTCAACCGAAACCGCAGCACCGCTATTCCTATCAATATACTTGCTAATATGATGCGAAGTACGCTTTTCGTTCTGCAGCATCAACCAAAAATAATTGAACAGCAAACAGACGAAGAGATTGAGATGATTTTCAAGAGCGGTCAAGCAATAATTGAACAGCAGCTAATCAAGCTTAATACAATGTACCGATCCTTAATAATTCCGGATCTATTCTTTGATAATATCAAGTATCGCGATGTAATCGAACATCAGATACCCGGCTTTTTTATTCGCTATGATTTTGAGTATCATGCTCATGATTTTATTTATGATTTTGATTATCCGTTACTTGACGGCATGCCCTTGGAACATCAGATGTATCACTTACAAGGCATTGATCTGGTTACAGAATATCTGCAGCGATTAGCGTATGAACAAGACTTTATCAGACTTTTCAGCCGTAACGATCTTCAAGAGTTCCTTCGAGACTATGAGCAACAACAAAATATTTCTCTTAAATTTCTAGGCGTAAACCTCTGTGAAATATGTTTACAGCAATTTCTGTTCGCATTGGTGACTAAACAAAAAAAGCTAAGCATTTCACGGGAAGAAGTCAGCTTTATTATTAAACAACTTGATTCTATCAACGACAGTCTACTGAGCACGCAAAGACTATTCTGTCAGCTTGCCGAACAGGTGAGTACAGAACTCCATCAGTATTTACTTAAGTATCAAAGTACATTTCGCATTCGTTTACAATATGCGCTGCAGGAACATCATTTGACTAATCTGATAATTATGCACAATGAACAACCCGAGACAACAAAGCAGTTAGTCTACCATCCGCTGCTTACAAACGAACAGTTCATGTACATAATCAAGCAATTTGAATGCTGTGAAAATAATGAAAAGAAACATGCTTATCTTGTTTCTCTAAAGCTCCATCCAAACGACCTTTTTGATCTGCTGAATGAGCTGAACATTGATCATGAAATACTTTCGGCATACTTTGCCGCTTTGGATCCAATTGCTGTCAGCTGTCTGTTGCTAACCTGCTTTCCGGAAGCTTTTGCGTTTACAGCGGTTAACAATTTTGATAACCTCATAACCGCGATTGATCAACCGGAATATGCTTGGCAGACTATTTTCATTAATTACTGCCAAGCGTTAGGAACAGAACAAAAAAAATTAATTGCTGAGCAGATTGTCTCATTCCGTCCGCTCTTCTAGAGTTACCGTTAGTTCGGTATTGGGATAGAGCAAAGTCCCTTCATTGACGCTTTGACTGACAACCAAGCCATAACCGTCGATTGTAATCGCAATCTTTGTCATGTCCCAAAATGCCGCAACTTCTTTACGCGATAATCCAATGAGATTCGGCATCAGAATTTGGTCATCATCAGTCATCAGAAATACTACCTGGTTCGTAATTATGGTCGAATCCGCCAGCGGATACTGATTGATTATCTGATCACCGTTGCCTAAATAAATTATTTTTAAACTCATATCTTTAAGTTTCAGTAAAGCATACTCCATGGAATGATTGAGCAGATCAGGCATTGTATATGTCTCGATGTCGGTGTAATCGCTGTCAATCAGGTTATCGTTTTCTTTAGTAACGGTCAATCCGTAGTTTACGGCAATTTTCTTTACCAGGTTCGTTACCGGTTCAGTATTGACATGAAGATTTTCATTATAATCGCTAACAAATGCATAGTAAACCATAATTTTCGGATCATCAGCCGGAAAAGCCAAAACTACTGAAGTTAAAACCTTTGTCGAGCTATATGAACCATCGACAAAAACCTGCGCCGTACCGGTCTTGCCAATAACACTGACATCACTAACCTGATAATGTTTGCCTGAACCGTCGCTGGCATTTACCACGCTGTACATTAAAGCCTGAACTTTTTTTGCCGTTTCGGCCGTGATCGGATTGCCGGTAACGGTCGTCGTGGCTAAATATGTTGTTTCATTCGTATCGGCGTTTTTAATCTGCTGAACAACATAAGGTTTGACCATTATTCCGTCATTGAAGATGGCAGAATATGCCTGCAGCATCTGCACCATCGTGACTGATGAACCCTGTCCGTAACCAAGTGCTATCTTTTCAATAGGATAAGTAAAATTCTTAACTCCGGTTGTTTCATTAAAGCCGTCAAAGTCAACCTTTTTGAAGAAACCGAATTTATCCAAATATTCTTCAAAGACAGCCGGATCTAGATATTCCGTCAGTAAAGATGCGATGCCGACATTGCTAGAATAACGATAGCCGGTATCATAGCTGATCAGTCCCCAGCTCTTATTACGAGCATTTGTGATTTTCTCAATCGCGTTTGCACTGTTATAAATCCGAATAGCACTGCCGTTTTTCAGCCCCATATAGAAAGTGGAAGAATCAAAGGTGGCATCACCGTCATAAACACCGCTGTCAATCGCCGCAGCATAAGTAAAGGTCTTCATTGTCGATCCTGGTTCATAAGCATATTGCGTACCTAAATTCGTATAGTCCTCAATATCTAAAACGCTGGGATCAAAGGTCGGATAGCCGCCCCAGGCTAAAACTTTACCGGTTTCTACTTCCATCACGGCGCCAAAGGCTTTCTCAGCATTTTGATTGCTCATTGTTTCCGATAATGACATCTCAAGGGTTTCTTGCACACTACGGTCTAATGTCAGATACACATCTTCACCATTAACAACATCGGCTTCCTCTACTAAACTGCCGGGCAGCGAATAACCATCACCATAAACCTGGTATTTCTTATAACCGTTTTCACCAGTGAGCTGCTCATTAAAGATACTTTCAATTCCCATTTTTCCGACTAGGGAAGCTGATTCACTGTCATATTGAGCAAAACCAATTAAATGAGAGGCAAAGATACCTAACGGATAAGTCCGGCTTACCGTTGATGTGAACTCAATGCCCGGCAGCTGATAGCTTTCAATCTGTTCTTTAGTCGCTAAACTCAGATTCCGCCCGGCAGTGCCGAATTCAACCTGATATTTATCTTTTGTCAGAATGTCAAGCAGATAGTCTTCCGTAACATTCAGAATCGGAGCTAAAACCTGTGCCGTATATGCCGGATCAACAACATAAGCCGGATCGGTACCGGAATTGGGCCGATCTTGACTCAGAATTGCAGTAACCGTATATGTTTCAATATCCTGTGCGATAATATTTCCGTTACAATCATAAATTTTTCCGCGTTCAGCTTGTTTGATCTCTTTTTTCGTATTAGCGCCTGTGCTGTAAACAGTAATATCTTTCCCGCTGCGGAATTGAATTCCCAAAATCGTTACAGCATACACATTGGTAAAGACCATTACAAAAATAATCAGTATCAGCATACTGATCGTGATTATTTTTAGATTTGTCTTCCCTCTGCGCATTGTCAGTTGCCAACCGCAATGATATTGTCTTGATTCAAGGACATATCATCCGCATTCGCGATGGCGACAACACGATCGTATGCGCTCAGCTCTTGAATTTCCAATGCCAATGCGGCATTCTGGTTTTTGACAGCCGCAATCTCTTGATTACACTGCTGCGTCTGCTGATCAAGCGAAACATTATATGAGCGGACAAAAATAGCAGTGATCAAATAAGCACCGAAAGAAATAATGAAAAGAAACAACGCAAATGCTGTCGGTTTTAGCTTCTTGATTTTTCTTTTGCGTACTGCCATAATGTTCTCCTATCTTTTTCTGATAACGCGTAATTTTGCTGAATGAGAGCGATTATTGCTGCTTAATTCTTCTTCGGCAGCGACAATCGGTTTCTTGGTAATCAATTCAAATGGACTCTCTTTAATCGTTTGCGGATCAATCGGGATTTTTTTATTTATCCGATCAACTTCGACATATTCTCTAAACAGCTGCTTGACGATTCGGTCCTCCAATGAATGAAAGGTAATAACACAGATCCTGCCATCCGGATTTAACAGCTGCAAACCTTCTTCTAAACCTTTTTTTAAAGCATCCAGTTCGTTGTTTACCTCAATTCTTAAGGCCTGAAAGGTCTGTTTGGCCGGATGACCCTTTTGATTGAGTATTTTATTCGGTAAAGCTGTACGAATGACATCAACTAATTCCAATGTCGTATTAATTGGCTTTAGCGCGCGCTGCTCAAGAATTTTACGGACAATATTACGAGCATACTTTTCTTCGCCGAAACGATATAAGATATCCGTCAATTTTTTTTCCGGGTATGTGTTAACAACCTCCCAGGCTGATAAACGCTGAGATTGATCCATCCGCATATCCAGCCGTGCATCATATCGATAGCTAAAGCCGCGCTCTGGATCATCGAATTGCGGCGAGGAAACGCCAATATCGAGCAGCAATCCATCAATTCCCGTAACCTGATATTGCGCCAGTTCTGACTTTAAGTTGCTGAAGTCTCCGTTGATCAGCGTAAAGTTCCGTCCGATTGCCGCAAGTTTCTTTTCCGATTCCTGTAAGGCTTGCACATCTTTATCAAAACAATAAAGATGGCCGCTTGTCAGCTGACGGAGAATCAGACTGCTGTGTCCGGCTCTCCCCAAGGTACCGTCGACATATATTCCATTGTTTTTAATTTGAAGATTATTAATGCTTTCCCTCAGAAGGACGCTTTGATGTTCCATATTACTTGATGAACTCAGTCAGACTTTCTGCAATTGTTTCTAATGATTCATCCGCATTCGCCGCAAAAGCTTTCCATTGATCGCCCGACCATATTTCGACATGATCACCTGCTCCGATTACAACGCATTCTTTGACAATAGAAGCTGATTGGATCAATGCCGGCGGCAGCAGGATTCTTCCCTGACCATCCAGTTCGCATTCGGCCGCATTGGCCATAAAGGTCCGAACATACATGCGCGATTCTTTTTTAGTGCTAGGAAGCTGAACCAGTTGTTCATAGATAGCCTGCCATTGTTTAGGCGTATATACGCTTAAACAGCCATCCAATCCTCTGGTGACCACAATGATACTGCCCAGTTCATCACGGAACTTGGCGGGAATGATAATGCGACCCTTGAGATCAATGTTATGGTAATATTGACCCATGAACATTTTAGTTTTCCCCCACTATGTACCACAATCTAACACTTTCTACCACCATTATAGACATTGAAAATGAATTTGTATAGTATTTTTTTTATTTTTGGCATAAAAAAAAGGTCTTGCGACCTGATTATTGATATTGCTAGTTCAAAACAGACTGTTTAGACGTTTAAGATAGGATACATCGCGATAATGAAAGAATCGAATAGCCTTGGCTGTCAAACTGCATTCGATCGTCAGCTGATCATGGAGGTTCATTGTTTTATGATCGTAGCACATGACAGCTTGTTCATAATCATAACCCTTTAGCGTTATCTTGCTTGTTTCCTTCAGAATCAAAGAAGAACCCAGTGAATGGAATGCTTTATGGTGGATGCCGGCAATCTCTGACAGCTGCAGCAATTCTAATCCATCCACGATAATCGAGCCGCCCAATGAACGGTTATAAGCCGTAGAACCCAACTGAGTGGCAACACAGATTCCGGTACCGCGAAAAGTTTCAAAATATGTATCATCAATAAAAACGTCAATCATCTGCGTTCGATGCACATTCTCAATCCGCAGCTCATTGACCGCATAGTATACTTGATCGCTGACAGTGATCTTCAATAATTTGGCTTCTCTGATCAATGGCTGCCGATGCTGATAATCATGCAGGCATTCCGCTACTTCTTCAGCCTGATAATCAGTAAAAAAGCCAAGTGTTCCGGTATGAATGGCCACGAAGCCGACCTTATCCAGAATATCAAGATAACGATGAACAGCCGTTAAAAATGTGCCGTCGCCTCCGACAACAAAAACGACTTCCGGCTGATACTCATTTAAGCTGTCCGCACCCAGACGTTCCGTTATAATCTTCGCAATCTCCTTCGATTCTGCATCATCACGATGAATGATATAGTATGGTTTCATGATTACTTCCTATCTGATATTAAATATATCATAAAAAAAAGAATCTGTAGAGATTCTAGTTTTGTTTACCGCTATAGAAACCACAAGCGCACATGCGATGAGCCAGCTTGAATTCACCGCATGCCGGACATTTGACAAGTGTCGGTGCCGCTAATTTATAGTGTGTTCTACGTTTGGCTTTTCTCGTCTTGGAATTTCTTCTTTGTTGTACGGCCATTGCTATACCTCCTAATCATCCTTTGGTTGATATTCTAAAATCTTTGCTAGACGCGGATCAAGATCTTTTTTCTGATCAGTCAGCTCTTCTTCTTTTATCACTGCCCAGCCATCGCCTTTCGGATATTCCTTCAGACCCGGTTTATGAATCTTCCAAGGAATGTCCATCATAATCAACTGATAGACCAGCGGTAATAATTCGATATATTCGCCCTTTACTTCATAAACATCTTCATCAGGTTCTTTATGGAAGGCGAATGTTTCACTATCAGTGATATGGAAGTCTCTGTCGACGTCCTCAGACGTAATCGAACAAGGCAATGTCATAACACCATTGATAGACAAATCAACGTACAGGCGCTCTAATTCGTTGTCATAATGGCATTTGCCATTTACTTCAACATCTCGAAGATCTCTTAATCGATCATTAAGCTTAAAAGTCTCTTTATCAAAGACGACATCTTCACGGAAAGTGAAAGATTTATCGCTGAGATTTGCCAGATAGCCCCGTGACCATTTCAAGAAACTCACCCTTTTCGTTAACGTATCATATTATATGAAATATATCCGAATAAGTCAAATGAATATCAGAATTTAACCATTTAAATATCGATGCCCAAGAAACGTTTTACCGCTAAGCCGATAATGAATGACAAAAGAGCGACACCCAAACTGATCGCGAGCATTTCGGTGACCCTTTTCTTGAAATTCAAACCTTTGCAGACAGCAATATAATAATTAAAGACTACAATGATCAGAATGACGATCAGCACAAGGCTCAGCAAAGCGAATAAGTACTGATCATTACTGAACAGCAAGTACGGAGTAACCATCGCGGCAACAGTAAACAGATAAGCGATACCCGTATATATACTTGACTTCAATGCATCTTCCCTACCTTCGCTGCGTGCCGAAAGATATTCGCTGCTGGCCATTGATAAGGTAGCCGATATTCCGGTGATCAAACCGGACAGAGCCACCAGCTTAGTATTCTGCAAAGCCAGTGTTAAACCGGCCAGTGTCCCGGTAAGTTCCACCAGAGCGTCATTCAATCCTAAAACCATCGAGCCGACATACTGCAGTCTCTCCTCATCCATCATTTCCATAAGCGCATTTTCATGATACTCTTCTTCTTGTTTGATGCGTGCCGCTTCCGGAAATTCCAAAATCAGTTTATCATAAGCGCCCTGTGCCAATTCTTCACCATTTTCCATTTTCTTTATTATAAAAGTAAACCCGAAGATACGAGCGAGAAATGCCAAAAAACGCACCTTACGGTAATCAGGTTCAATTTGCTGTTGGGTATACTTAGCCCATATCTCATAATGTTTCATTTCTTCTTCTGCAATTTTCAGCAAAACCTGTTTATTCTTTTCATCCTTAACGCGCTTGGCAATGCTTAGATATACCATATGTTCGGTTATCTCGTTTTTCTGCATTTTCAGTATTGTCTCAAGCACCTTCTGATTGATTGTTTCCATATTAACCCTCCGTCGAAGTTATTTTACCATTTATCAATCAGCTAAATAAAGAAAACAACTTATTTTTCTTCTATGAAACCGATAATCTTATGTAAAACTTGCATTCTTTCCTTCTCGTTGAGGATTTCATGCCTTAATCCCGGAAGAATTTCATATTCAACTTTTTGGTAACCGACCGCCTGCAGTTTCTGCACGGCTGCTTTCAAACCTTCGACCGATCCCATGCACGGATCATTTTCACCGCTGAAAAACTTTATCGGCAAATCCGGTTTGCGGACATGCCAGTCACGCGCCTGATAAACATCCTTTAAACCATCAAACAAGTCCAGATAACCCTGAACGGTGAATGGATAACCGCACCACTTATCATTAATATAGCTATCAACATTTTCTTCATTGCAGCTTAGCCAATCAAACTCCGTCCGCGGATTCGAAATATGTTTATTAAATGAACCAAAACTGAGATTATTCAACAGCGCGCTTTGATGCTTAGCCCCCCTAAAGGTTTTAATGGTTTTCGCAATCAGTGTTGCGGCAACTAAAGCATTATTCTCGCTAGGTGAACCACTGAGGATCATTCCTTCGACAATATCTTCATGCTGTTTCAAAAAACTTCGAGCAATCAGCGTACCCATACTATGTCCAAAGATAATCAGCGGAAGATCAAAACGCTTTTTTACCAGCATTGTAAGCTGATAAAGATCGTTTAGATTGACTTGCCAACCGTTCTGATCAGCGAAATAGCCGAGTGTTACCGCACTGTCGCCATGCCCGCGGTTATCACATGTCAGCACGACATATCCGGCTTGGAGCAATTGACTCGCAAACCAATCGTAGCGGTGACGATGTTCAGCCATTCCATGAAAAACCTGAATGATACCTTTTTTAGCTTGATCATCATAAAAAAGCGATGCGTAAAGAGGCTGCTGATCGTAAGTAGAATTAATCTTAATTATTTCTTTCATTGTCATTGCCAACTTTCTTATTATATTTAAACTATAGCAAATTTAGCAAAAAATACAACAAACTATGCTATATTAACAAGGGTGATTAAATGTTAGCAGCCGGAATTGTCGTCGAGTATAATCCTTTTCATAACGGACACCGATATCATATCGCTAAAACACGGGAACTGACATCATGTGATGTATTGGTTGCAGTCATGAGCGGTAATTTTGTGCAGCGCGGCGAACCGGCAATCGTTGACAAATGGCAAAGAACAGCCACAGCGTTGCAGAATGGCGTCGATCTGATTATTGAACTGCCCTTTATTTATTGTAATCAGTCCGCACAGCAATTTGCGCAAGGAGCCGTGACGCTGCTTAATATAGCTAAAGTTCAGCATTTGGTTTTCGGCAGTGAATCTAATAATCTTGCTGAACTGCAGGAAATTGCCGGCATGAGCATCAATGTCAACAATCTGCGTGAAACATTGAAAACGGGTATCGGCTATCCGAAAGCTTACGGTTTAATGGCCGGAGAGTATTACCCTAATGATATTCTTGGAATTGCATATCTGAAAGCCATGCAGAAAACAGCTATCATCCCGCATACGATTCAACGCACCAACCATTATCATGATCTGACCATGAAGGGCGGTATTGCCAGCGCCGGCGCCTTAAGAGAAGCCATCGCCCAAGAAAAGAACATTGAAGAGTATTCGCCAATGGAGATTGACCGAACCCATGCACATTATCTATCCGCTTATTATCCCTATATTCGCACTTTATTATTGACATTGGACAGCGGTTATCTCCAAAGCCTGTTTCATTTTAATGAAGGCATTGAGAATCATTTGATCAAGCAAGCCGCCGCCGCTAATGATTTTGGCACCTTCATGACTAATTGTATCACCAGACGCTACAGCCGAGCTCGGATTCAGCGAACGTTGATTTCCTTGATCTGTCAGGTTCATAAAAAAGAAGTGATTGATCTTCCTCCGCTGGATACCCTGCGCATTCTTGGTTTTAATAATATCGGGCGAATGTATTTAAAAGAATTAAAATCGCAAGATGTTCATATCGCTAATCGCTTTAATCAAATCCCGAAACCCTATCGAAAGATGGAGTATCGATCATCGGTCGTTTATCACAGTCTAGAAGGAAGCTTTGATCAAAATCTACTCAATGAAATTCGCGGTCCGCTTATTATGAAATAAAAACTCATCATTTGATGAGTTTTATTTGGAATTTACATTATGGTAGAGCTGCTGAACATCATCGATCTGATCAATCAGATTTGTGAACCGTTCAAACATCTGATAGTCCTCGTCATCTAAGTCGACATAAGATTGCGGCAGCATTGAAATTTCCAGAACCTCAAATTTCGCATCCGGGATCAAGGAATCAATCGCATCTTTCGCTTTATATAGTTCGGTCGGTTCGACATAAACCGTAATCATTCCGTCCTCGGATTCCAAATCGTTGACATTAACATCGGCGTTTATCAGCGTTTCCAGCATTGTTTCTTCATTGTCGTAGGCAACGGATAAAATTCCCAGATGATCGTATAAATGCGCTACCGACCCTTTGACACCAATATTAAACTTAGCTTTATTAAAACAATTTCGGACTTCCGTATAGGTTCGGTTGACATTATCGGTTAAGCATTCAACGATAAAAGTTGAACCATTCGGTCCGAAACCTTCATAGCGCATTGAATCGTATGATTCATTCGAACCGCCTTTGGCTTTTTCAATAGCTCTCTTAATTACTTCAGTAGGCACTTGATTAGCTCGCGCTTTCTCAATCATGCGTTTAAGACTGACATTCATATCCGGATCAGGAACACCGCTTTTTGCGGCAATATAGATTTCTTTGCCATATCTTGAATATACTTTTGCTTTTGCAGCAGCCGTCTTCTCCATAGCTGCCTTTCTCACTTCATGAGCACGTCCCATGTTTATCCCACCTTTTCAAACATCTATTATTATAACAACCTAGCTACCTAAAAAACAAGGTCCAAAAACAACAGAACGATCATCTTTTGTTATTGCCTTTTCTGTTAACAAATTTCTATAACCGATCCGACAGAACTGCCTGCATTTTTATGCTTAAAATCTACTTCATTTTTTTGCTTCAGTGAGACAATCCGCTATCTTGGATGCACCGGTGCTATGCCGCATTTCAATATCATTTCCTGCGAAACCAGCTTCGGCTAATTAGCTGCTAATATTCAAAAGAGCCAATGCAACTATAAAAAATCAGAGAATAAATCTCTGATTAATTTTCTCGCCAGCTGGCTTGGAATTGTTTCCGAAGGGTGCTGATGATGTCTTTCTGAATCGGCTGGATATCCTGATCGGTTAAAGTCCGATCCATAGACTGGTAAGTAATGCTGAAGGCAACTGATTTAGTGCCATCGGGTAAGTTTTCCCCCTGATAGACGTCAAAGATTTCCACATCAGTGATTAATTTACCACCGCACTTTTTGATAGCTGCGCTCATCTCCCCGGCATTAACCGTCTGATCGACGATCAAAGCTAGATCATAATTAACACTGGGAAACCTTGGAATTGGCTTGAACTTTACTTTTGCTGCCTTAATTTCATAGATAGCTGAAAGATTCAATTCAGCAAGCAGGCATTCACCAACATTCCACTCCTTCTGCCTTAACGGATGAAGGACACCCAAAACGCCAACCAATGTATGTTCAATAAAAATCTGTGCGCTCTGATACGGATTAAAGAAATCATATTCGGCAGGAAGCTCTTTAAACATCAATCGTTTCTTTTCATAGCCTAAACTCTCCAAAACCGCCGTCAGCTGTCCTTTCAAGGTATAGAAATCACGTTTTTCCTGCTGATGTTTCCATTTACTGGAAGTCAATTCGGTACTCATGGCTAAAGATAATCGTTCCTGAAGCTGTCCTTCATTACTGTAGACATTGGCAATCTCAAATAATGAAAATTCTGTCACATAGCGGGCTTGATTATATGCAATTGTCTCCAGCATGCTCGGCAGCAGCGCTGTCCGGAAGTATTTTTTATCCTCGCTGATTGGATTGGCCAAAGCAACTGCCGTGCCAAACGGCATTATACGGGGTTCGATATAACGCTGAGCAACCAACGAATAAGTAACGATTTCCGCACCGCCTAAATCTTTCAAAAGATCCTTGATTACATAGCGTTTATCTTCATTAGCCGCCAAACTTCCGTAGCACTCATTAATCGGCGGAATCGTTGCCGGTACGTGATCATAGCCTAATAAGCGAATCACTTCCTCTGTCAGATCAACCGGTAGACGTAAATCCGTGCGGTAGGAAGGAATCCTGACCGTTATCTCCTCATCACTGATTACCGGGTTTAAATTCAAAGATCTGAACACCTTCATGATTGTCGCTGAAGTGAAATTCGTTGCCAAAAAACGATTAATATATCCAACAGTTAAGCTGATAGAATAACCTTGATCATCAAAATCGCCGATGACCACTGATTCTTCAATCTGTTCGGCATCAGCCAATTCAATAAGCAGTTCAACAGCACGGTCAACGGCTTTTTTCGGAGCTAACGGTTCAACTCCCTTTTGAAAACGGATGCTTGCTTCCGTTGCCAGATTCAAACGCCGGCTAGTCATCCGAATACTCGCCAGATCGAAAATAGCTGCCTCAATAATGATCCCACTTGTTTCCGGGCTGATCTTACTATCATCCCCGCCCATAATGCCGGCAATGCCGATGGCTTGCTCAGCGGTTGTGATCATAATATCGCCGGGTTTAATCGCATAGACGATACCATCCAATGCCGTATAATCCAACTCTAAATCAGCACGAACCGTAATTTCCTTCGCCGGTATTTTTGCCAAATCATAAAAATGCAGCGGCTGACCGGTTTCAACCATAACATAATTACTGATATCAACAATATTGTTGATTGATTTGATACCGACGCTGTTTAATGCTTCTTTCATCCATTTCGGCGAATCCTTTAAAGTTAGTTTATTAATAATTTTTCCGATGAAACGCTGACATTTATCTGTCTTTGAATAAATCTGCAGTTTAGCGGGTGTGCAATTAACAGCCGATTTAACATCAGGAAGTGTTACTTCCCGTCCGGTAATCGCGGCGATTTCATAAGCCATTGCCCACATCGATAAACAATCTACGCGATTAGGCGTCAGACTGACATCTAATATAACATCATCCATGCCGACATAAGCTAACGGCTGTTCATCGCCGACATTCGCTGTTTCCGGCAGAATTGTAATACCTGCCAGCTGATCAGCGCTCAACAATTTCTTGTCAACGCCAAGTTCAAATAAGGCACAGATCATTCCTTGTGATTCAATTCCGCGGATCATTCCGGCTTTAATTGTAATATCTGGTAAAACAGCACCGACCTGTGCAACGATAACCTTCTGACCGGCTGCGACATTCGGCGCACCGCAGACAATCTGCAGCTGATTATGGCCGATGTCAACCTTGCAGACGTGCAGATGATCACTGTCCGGATGTCGCTCACAGCTGAGAACCTCTCCAACGATTAAATTCGTGCCGCTGGCCATTCTTTCAATCCCTTCGACCTCAAAACCGGCCGCTGTCAGTTTATCAGCCAGTACTTCCGGGGTAATTCCCGACAGATCAATATATTTGTTAATCCATTTATAACTTAGTTTCATGTTTTTTCTCCTACTCGAAACGGTTGAAATTGCTTAAAAAGCGCAGATCATCAAGGTAAAATGTGCGAATATCATCAATACCATACTTAAGCATGGCAACCCGTTCAATACCCATGCCAAAAGCAAAGCCGGTATATCGTTTACTGTCGATTCCCGCCATTTCCAAAACCCTCGGATGAACCATCCCGGATCCCAAGATCTCAATCCAGCCTGTTTTCTTACAGATATGACAGCCTTTACCATTACAGTTGAAACATGATACATCAACTTCCACCGAAGGTTCAGTGAATTGAAAATAACTTGGTCTTAACCGAATTGTCCGGCTAACACCGAACATTTTCTTAGCCATTAATTCCAATGTCCCCTTCAAATCCCCTAAAGTGATATTCTCACCGACTACCAAACCCTCTATCTGCGTAAACTGATGACTATGCGTCGCATCATCATCATCACGGCGGTAAGTTTTTCCGGGACAGATAACTTTAATTGGCAGTTGATTAGCTCGAGCCTCCAGCGTTCTGGTCTGAATGGCCGTTGTATGCGTTCTTAATAGACGTTCAACGTCAATATAAAAGGTATCCTGCATATCCCGCGCCGGATGGTTCTGCGGTATGTTAGCACGTTCAAAATTATAGAGGTCATACTCTACTTCCGGTCCTTCTACAACCTCATAACCCATGCTGATAAAGATCTTCTCAATCTCCCGCTGCACAATTGTCAGCGGATGAACCTGACCAACCTTGACCAAATCGCCGTCCAAAGTTATATCAAGCTTTGACTGTTCCAGTTTATCAAGCATCGCACTTTCCTGCAGTTTCTGAATCTTTGAACCGATTTCCCTTTCAAAATAGGTTTTTAAATCATTGATGCCCTTACCGAAAGCAGGACGCTCTTCGTTCGATAAATCCTTCATCCGGCTCATCATCCCTTGGACCAGTCCCTTTTTCCCAAGCAGATCAATGCGGACTTGTTCCATTTCCGCTATTGTTGCTGCCTGGCTAATCTTTTCATATCCTTCTTTCCCTAATTCTTCCCAATTGATCATGTTTTTCTCCTTGAAAATAAAAAAAGCGCTGTCCAGGAACGAACAAGCGCGGTACCATCCTGATTTGCTGTAAAGCACATCTTTATAACATTAACGCTGTCAACGGGGAGGATTGGTCCCACTCGCAAGTGAATTCGACGGCATTGATTTAAAGTGAATTGCACCATTATCACTTTTCGCTGGAAATCTTTCAACCGTCTACTATGCTTGTTCATCGTATATCAATACCAATTATAACACAGTATAAAAAGGTTTCAAGGATAACCATCTTACCGTTGACGGAAATGATATAAACAAATACCAGCAGCGACAGCAACGTTGAGCGACTCAAAATTCTGCATTTCGATAAACAAATTTGTATCCGTCAATCTCAGAATTTCCGGATTGATACCTTGTCCCTCATTGCCGAAAATTAATACGAGTTTCTCGGCAGACACCGTCTGCGACAAGTTAACGGCATTTTTTAACGCTGTTCCGTAAATCTGATACTGTGAGGATTTTAATGAAACAAGCAGTGTTAGAAGATTCTCATGAAAAACATTCATTTTAAATATTGCGCCTTGGGAGGACCGGATAACTTTTTCATTATAAATATCAGCACTGTCCGGTGAAAGAATAACATCATGAAAATCAAAAGAAAGCGCTGTTCTGATAATTGTTCCGACATTGCCGGGATCCTGAACATTATCCAGCATGACAATCCGTTTGCTTAATTGTTTATCAGTTCGGCGATATTGACAAACCGCTGCAACATCCGCTAAAGATACTGTTGCCGTCAGTTTCTTCATTACTTCATCGCTGACATATACGATATCCTCAATCGGCCAGGCTGGCAAACAGCCGATGCGGACAATCAGCTGCTTGATCAAACCCGCTTGAAAAGCTTCCTCAACCAAGTGAGCACCTTCAACTATGAAGGATGTATCCTGATCGCGATATTTTTTTTGATGTAATTTGACTAATTGTTTAACATATTGATTCTGTAATGATGTTATCTGCATAAGTCACCTCGCTGTTATTATAATGCAAATCCGAAAATAAAGAAGTCATAAGACTTCCTTATTTTAATTTGTTGATTATTTCCTGACACCTTGGACACAAACCGTCGGTATCGCCTTGCTTACTGACATTCCAACAGCGCGGACATGTCGTCCCCTCAGCCGGTGTGATATTAATCCGCGAAACTTCATACTGCGGATAGGATGTATGATGTTCAACATGAACCTCGCTGACAATTAGGAACTGCTTAAGATTTCCATGCAGCAGTTCGTTAAACAGATGAACATCCTCCTCGGTGACATCTATGGTTACCTCCGCCTCTAAAGATTTACCGATAACCTTCTTTTCACGAGATAATTCCATTGCCTTATTGACATCGTCACGAATTGCCAACAAACGTGCAAATTTAGCTTTTAGGTCATCAGCACCGTTTAATTCCGTAACCGCTGAAAAACTCAACAGATGTACAGAGGCAATATCTTCATGTTTATAATATTGCCAAACTTCCTCACAGGTAAATGATAAGATAGGAGCCCATAAGCGGACAAGCGTATTGACCAGATCATAAAGCACGGATTGAGCCTGCCGACGTCGCGGTGATGCAGCACTTTCAATGTACACGATATCTTTAATATAATCTAAGTAGAAAGCACTCAGTTCATTAGTCATGAAATTTGTTAAGGTTCCGGAGACCTCCAGAAAGTTATAATTCATGTAGGCATCAACGCATTTTTTATTTACATCATTCAGTAAAACTGTCAAATACTTATCAATCGGCTCGCGTTGATCATATACTACATAATCACGTTTTGGATCAAAATCTTCAACAGCAATATTGCCTAACATAAAACGGAATGTATTCCTGATCTTTCGGTATTGATCGCTTACCTGTTTCAGAATATCATCACCGATCCGGATATCCTGTTTGAAATCAATCGTACTGGCCCATAAACGCAAGATATCGGCCCCATATACTTTAATTACATCGAGGGGATCAATGACATTGCCGATTGACTTACTCATCTTCTCACCTTTATCGTCGCAGACATAACCATGAGATAAGACACTCTTGTATGGAGCCTGATGATCCGTCGCAGTCGCAACGATCAGCGATGAATTAAACCAACCGCGATATTGATCGCTGCCTTCGAAATACAAATCAGCCGGATAGACTAATCCGCGGTCTTTCAATACATTGAAAGAACTTCCGGAATCAAACCAGACATCCATGATATCCGTTTCCTTACGAAACAAGCCGTTCGGGCTCAAGGGATTTTTATAACCATCCGGCAGCAGATCCTGCGGTTCGCGATCAAACCACACATTACTACCGAACTCGCTGAAAAGCTCAGCGATATGATCAAACACCGCTTTCTCCATGATCGGCGTATTATTTTCCGTGTAAAGAATCGGAATCGGCACACCCCATAAACGCTGACGGGAAATGCACCAGTCTCCGCGATCCTTGATCATATTATAGAGCCGGATCTCACCCCATTCATTCTCCCACTTAACTTTCCTGATCTGTTCGAGAATCTGATCACGGACTTTTTCAATTGAAGCAAACCATTGAACCGTAGCCCGGAAAATAACCGGTTTCTTCATTCTTTCATCATGCGGATAACTATGGGTAATCCACTCTAATTTCAACAGCGCTCCGAGTTCGTCCAGCTTCTTTGTGACGGTCTTGTTCGCATCATCAACAAACTGACCAGCCAGAAAATCACCGGCTTCAGGCATCATACAACCCTTTTCATCAACCGGACAATAAGCCGGTAAGCCATATTTCTGTCCGACATAAAAATCATCGGCGCCATGACCGGGAGCAGTATGAACACATCCGGTTCCGTCTTCTTTTGTGACATGCGAACCAAGGATGATCAAAGATGGACGATTTGGATAGAACGGATGCTTAACCGTGATAAACTCCAAATCTTTTCCCTGATATGTCCGAATGATTTCACCGGTCAAGTTGAATTTATCTAATAACTCATTAACCTTTTCCGCCAGCATGATCAATTTGCCTTTTTCCGTTTTAACAACCGCATATTGATAATCAGCATTCAAACAGATCGCTAAATTGGCCGGAATGGTCCACGGAGTCGTAGTCCAAATCACAAATTTTTCATCATGCAAAATACCTTTGCCATCCAAGACTTCAAAAGCGACATAAATCGTCGGATCCTTTTTATCAAAATAGACAATTTCGGCTTCAGCAAGTGCACTCTCGCGGGCCGGCGACCAATAGATTGGTTTTAATCCCTGATATATAAGCCCGTCAAGCGCCATTTTCGCAAATGAACGAATCTGGTCGGCTTCAAAACTTTTTTGCAGGGTAATGTAAGGATGCTCAAAATCCGCTAATGTCCCTAATCTCTTCATCGTACTCATTTGTTTCTTGATTTGCTCATGGGCATAAGCGTCACACTTTAAACGAAAATCCGCCGGTGACATTTCCTTACGGTTAACACCCAATTTCTGAATAGCGTTTTCAATCGGCAAACCATGGGTATCCCACCCTGGAATAAAGGGTGTATACATTTGATTCATTGCATGACTTTTTACAATGAAATCCTTGATAATACGATTCATGGCTGTTCCGGCATGTAAATTCCCATTGGCATATGGCGGTCCGTCATGCAGAATAAAACTTTGCTGTCCCTCGTGCCGACTTAAAAGCTGAGCATAAAGATTCATGCTGTCCCATTTTTCCTGAATCAACGGTTCTTTTTTTGCTAGATTGCCACGCATTTCAAAATCGGTTTTTGGCATTAATAATGTGTCTTTATAGTCCATAACTCGTTCTCCTTCATAAAAAAAACGTCCGTTCTAAGGACGCTATGGCGCGGTACCACCTTAGTTCATATCCGCATGTGATATGCAACTTGTAACTTTAACGCAGCCTTACGACCGGAATTACTGTTTTCACTCCGGTAACAAACAAGTGATAACTGCCGAATTTTACGTTCCTGTTTTCACCGTCAGCCAGGATCTCTATGACTTATTTTCGGGGTTTTGTCTTGTTTATCGTCATTACCTGACTAAGAATCGCGCATCAATCGGTTCGATGATGGCAAACTCGTCTAAGGTCTTCTGCAGAGCATTCAACCGATCCTGCATATCGGATTTAACATCGTGGGCTTCATTGGCAATCCGGGATATTTCAATCAATAACAAACGAGCCGTCGCCAGAGCTTCCTGGACAATCGAATCAGCATTATTCTGAGCCGTACTGATAATTTGATTAGCCTCTTTAAGGGCGATTCGCGAGATATCATCAGCAGCTTTCTCACGGACGGACAACTCCGTAATCAGAACATGATAACGATCCTTAATCGTAACCAGCTGTTCATTTGCCTGTTCCGCCAAACGGCGATAACGTTCCATTTGCATGTTGGCTTCCTTAAGAGCCTCGGTAAGGTGTTTAACTTCTTCGTCAACTTCATAACGGTTATAACCGTTCTTCATTGTCGAGAACTTAGCCGTATCTTCCATTGACCAACCCTCCTTTACTCATATTTGCCAAATTTAAGCAAAAGGCGCTCTTTTTTCGTAATCTTAACGACTTCCATAATGACATAGCGCCCAAACCCTCTCACAGAAATCGTATCACCATTATTGCACAGATGGTCGTTTTCTTCAAGTACTTCATAATTTACCGCCACCACCTGCTGTCTGATCATCTGCTGTGCTTTTGTCCGCGAAGATCCGGTTATCGTCTGAACAATATTGTCCAGCCGGAAGCCGGTTATCGTCTTCTGAAATACTCTAATCTTTTCTTGATGTTCAAAAACAGCATCGGCAATTGTCAGCTTAACCTTCAGTTTATTTATTTGAATCAGATTATCTATAATATAATCGGCGATATCACTGATTGCATAGAGAACAATTCGGCCATCTTCAATCCACATATCGCCGAACTGCTCGCGTTCAATTCCTAAATTCATTAAAGCACCTAGGACATCGCGGTGCGTTAATACAATATATTTTGAGTCGCTTTGATATGTCAGACAACTTATGCGGTTATCGGCCGTTTCTCCGACAATCAGCCTTTTCAGCTGAGCTTCAGAATATCCGCCGTCAAAATGATAAGGATACTTTGTACCGAGATACTGCTGAATTGATAAAATTTCATTTGGTTTTAAAAAGAAAGAGTATCGAGGCTGCTGATACTTTTCCCATTGTTTGATCAGGTCGTCAACTCTTTTCAGCAACTGACCATTTTGCGGAAGATGGCCACTACGGCTTGATTTGTCGTTAGTCAACATCCTCAATATTAATCGTTCCGTCGACCGGAATACTCTTGGGAGCACAAAGGATAACGTTGGTTCCGATTTTTTGAATTGTACCGTCAAGCGCAAAAACGACACCGGTCAGAAAATCGATCGTCCGCTGCGAATAATCCCTCGGCAGTCTATGCAAATTGATAACAGCGGCCTGTCTTTGTTTTAGATGCACCGCTATGTCTTCAGCTTCGTCAAACGAACGCGGCTCAAACAGTACCATTTTAATATCACCGCTGATTTTAGATACGCCCTTATTTTTAGGCGATTCATATTCGCTGATGGCTTTAGTCTCTTCGTCATTCAGTTCAACATACTCTTCTTCAACTTCCGGAGCAATCAAATCTTTGACTTTATTCATTAATTTCATATTACATCCTCCATACAGATGAATTATAGCATGTCACAGTTAAAATCGCTAAACAATTGCGATAATAAAAGGACCTGATTATTCAGGTCCTACATCACTCCGCCTCGATCAAACCATAACCGCCGTCATCTCGCTTGTAAACAACAGCAGCATCATTCGTTTCTGCATCCTTATAGAGAAAGAAAGTATGCCCGAGCATTTCCATTCGCAGAATTGCTTCATCTAAGTCCATCCGCTCGAGTTTGACACTCTTCGTCCGAACCAATTCATCACCGTCATCAACCGGAGGAACACTTTCGTCTTCCTGCAAGAATGCCAACGCTAATTTTTCCCGATGTTTTCTTGATAACCGTGTTTTTTGACGGCGAATCTGATCTTCAAGCTTATCAACGGCTAAATCGATTGCCGCATATAAATCATCATGAGCCACTTCAGCTCTTAATATGCCGATCTTAGTAGGTATAGTTACCTCAATTTTCTGATACAAAGGATAAATCTTTACAACGACATTAGCGACTGTCTCATCGTCGATGATAAAGTACTTTTCCAGAAAAGATAGCTTTTTTTCAATCCGGGCTTGCATCGCTTCAGTTACAGTAACATTTTGTCCATAGATATAAAATTTCATTGTTATACCTCCTAAACATATTATAACTTTTATTTAACGATGAATTTAGAAAAATAACTGAAATCTTTTACAAATAGTTTTTAAGAAAGTTCTCAACATTTTTATAAGCAATCGCTTCAACCTGCTGTTGCGAAAAACCGACTTGGTGCAGAGCTATAATAAGATTCTGGCTTTGGCTGGCGTCCGGCATATCGTTAGCCATCGAACTCTCGTAACGATCTTCAAAGAAATCCATAAAATCAAATCCGATGGCAACATGTTCATAGCCGACTAAATCAGCCATATACTTACCATGCTTAGCTAAATTCAGACAGGTCTGCTCGGCCGGCACTAGATCGATAAATCCTTTAGCGGCATTCAAACCCATTAAGCCGCCCTTTTGAGCGATTGCCTTAATTTGCTGATCCGTCAAATTACGCTGATGATTGCATAAACTTCTGGCATTGGAATGGGTCGCAATAATCGGCATCCTGCTTAATGAGATAATGTCCCAAAAAGTCTTTTCATTCGTGTGCGAAACATCAATGATCATCCCGCGTTTATTCATCCGTTTAACTACCCGTTCGCCAAGCTTCGTCAAACCTTTCAGAGGATCATTCGGCCAGCCTTCAGCTAATTTATTGCTTTCATTCCAGCATAATGAGCCGATGCGAACACCGTGATCATAAAGCCAATCAATTTTTTTCTCGACATCTGTCTTGATTCCGCACATTCCTTCAACACTGATGATAGCAAGCAGTTTCTCATCAATGATCAAGTCATCCGGGTCTTTCACCCAATGAACTGCCGCTTGATTATCGGAAATTTCCCGGCCAGTTGTCAAAACCATTTTTTGCATGGTTTTCCAATTTTCTTTTCCGCTGAAGAAACAGGCTGTCGCAACCCCGCGCACTTCGCCGCTTTTTAATTTGGACAGATGGTCTGTTTTGAGAATGTCTGTTCTTCCCAAACGATGTTTGTCGAGAATATCTGTACCGATATCCGCATGTAAATCATAAATTCGCATATTTTCTCCTTTAGTAGATCGGATCAAAGTATTTCATTGATCTTAGTTCACTGTATCCGGTATCATAACTGCGATTATCAATCAATGTCAGCAATTTGGCTGACCGTCCGGTTTCTAAGCAATTCTCAAGGGTCTGAAGCGTTTTATTTCCTAAATACAAAGATTCACGAAAAAGTTCGATGAAACTGTCATGATGAACCCGGCTGCAGTCACAGGGATTAGCCCATTTCTGCCTTGTTAAGTTTAGGATATCCTTAGCATCATCTTTGTTAAGAGTTATAAAATGTCCGGTGAATGACCACTTATCTTTTTTTATCGTTTCAAACAGCTGAATAATGCTGAACCAGATTCCGACCGGGTCATATGTCAGCATCAAAATGCTGTGAAAATCTTTAAATGCTTTCGTTACCTGATGTTCATCGAGATCGAAATTCCAAATTTCACTGACAATCGGACCGTAAAGATCAGCGATAGCTTGAATCGTAAAATCGGAATACGTAATTAAACTCGCCGGCGGTAGATTGATTAACTCTTCCTTTTTATAATAATCAAGCATATAAGTATCAATCATTGCTTCATAGCGATAATGCCAATATTTAGTTTCCGGTGTTGTCCCATCGGTACGATAGAAGATAAAAGGATGTGCGGTACAATCCAATGCCCAATGACACAAATGACCGGCGAGATAGGCTAACATCGCTAAACGGATTTCGTGATCATTCTGATTACTGATTAATTTTAATGCCAAATGATAGAAATCGTTAATATGACTGCTGTGCACTTCATTAGCTAAGCAAGTAAAATCATTGCGGATCTTCTGATCTGTCCAAGGCAAAGCATTATAAAAATATAAATAATCCGGGCCGTTCGCACCAAGCAAAAAAGCCTCTTTGTTCGCATTAATCGCTTCTTTTAAAGGACCGGTTGGCAGCTCCTGTAAAGTTTTCTCCGCCATCAGCGTATGTGTAATTATACTTGGCATCAATTTACCTCCATCTGACAAAGTTCCATAAACCAGCGATAGATTAAATACAAACTATAGGTATCCATCGCACAGTAAGCCAATAAATCAGCAATCAACTTTTTTTCTTCTTCATCGGAAATCGATTTACTCAGTTTACGCCAGCCATCAACGGCATCCAGCGCCTGCGGTATATCAAGATTATGATAAGAAAGTTTATCATCAATCACTTCTACAATTCTTTTAAGTGAATAGCTGCCGCGCATTTTAAGATGATAAACCATTCCAAGATTGAATGGTATGCTGAAATCGACCATTCGGGAAATGATATCATCAATCTGCGCTGAATACTCCGGATATATTACCTGCAATTCCCTCAAACGAATTTCTTCACCGCCGCTGGCATTAAAAACGATCACCGAACCGCTTGGCGGCAAGTCATTCAGTAATGACTCCAACAATTCGCGTCGGCAGTCCTCTAACCCAATAAATTCACGGTGTCTCAGCTCATGATCATAAACATGTAATGAATACTGAAACAGCAGTACATCAAACGGCTTCATTTGATCATATGGCGGTATTCCGTATCGGTCCCATTCAAAATCAAGAAAAGATAAAGGAAATGTCAAATGATCATTTAACCATAGCTTAAGATTCATTTTATCAACGAACAGGCCATTGTTGCGATCAGCCATAATCTGTGCGTACTGCTGCCGTGTCCCTTCAATTAAATCAAGATCACTGTCTCTTAAATACAGCTTTCCATCATTAAACATTTGATGTTTATACTCACAGCCAAGTAAATGTAAAATGGAATTATCAGGAACATTCTGCTCTTCCGGAAAACATTCCGTATAAAAGCGGCATTGAAACCTTCCCGAGCATTTCTTTTCACGCTTAACAGGCGGCAAAGATTCCCGATTAAGCGTTCTCATATGCTCAATGATTTTAGTCAGATCGCGTGTCCGGGCAGTTACTGCATCAGTAAGGTGAACCGATGGATGATTATTCTGATTATAGAGATATTCGCTGATTGTAAGCAATTGATCATAGTCGAGATCACCTTGTCGCTGGTAAGTACTGTTAAAATGCAGAATATAAATTGCCCCCAAGGTTATTCCAAGTTGCCTTAGCACCCATAGCGTATCCGTCATGTACATCAAATTATCTTCTTTCGGAAACAATTCGTTACGGATAAAATAGATATCCCAAGCCTTGCCGTTGTGATGCATAAACGGAATTTTCACACGTAATTCCATATATTCAAACCGCGCTTTTATGAGCCATTCGAATTCTTTCATCGCTGCAAAAGCCGCTTCGTTAGGATCACCACGCTGTCCGAAAAAGGCCTCTTTAATTCCGAGTTTACGCGTGCCGATCAGACTTAAAGTCTCGTCCTTATGAATAAACTGTTGAAACTTCGGCTTATCGCTAGATAATGTTTTTAGGTATAAATGTTTACACTGCAAGTAATTATTTACATCACTTATATGAATCATAATGGCTCTACCTCACCGATTAGTATAGCATTAATCAAAGCTGTATTCTAGAAAATATACCGGTCAAAAAAAGGCAGCCTGTTGATCAAGCTGCCTTTGACGAATTATTTATTCTTAATTGCTGCATGTGCCGCTGCTAAACGAGCAATCGGAACCCGATACGGCGAACAAGAAACATACGTTAAGCCAACCTTATGGCAAAATTCGATGGAACTCGGGTCACCGCCATGCTCACCACAAATGCCCAATTTAATATTCGGTCTGGTCTGACGTCCTAATTTGCAGGCCATATCGACTAATTTACCAACGCCATGCTGATCAAGACGCGCAAACGGATCTTGCTCAAATATTTTCTTTTCGTAATAACTGTTCAGGAAAGAACCGGCATCATCGCGCGAAAAACCGAATGTCATCTGTGTAAGATCATTCGTACCGAAAGAGAAAAATTCGGCTTCTGTTGCAATTTCATCAGCTAAAATTGCCGCTCGGGGAATTTCAATCATCGTGCCAACCATATATTTCAGATCAGAATGATGCTCAGAAATAATGCGGTCAGCAATCCGGACAACGATGTCCTTGACATATTTTAGTTCTTTAAGCTCTCCGACTAACGGAATCATGATTTCCGGAACAATTTTCCAATCCGGATGTCTTTCTTTAACATTTAAGGCGGCTTCGATGACAGCCTGTGTCTGCATTTCCGCAATTTCCGGATATGTCACGGCTAATCGGCAGCCACGATGACCCATCATCGGATTAAATTCATGCAGTTCGCTGATGACATACTTCAGTTCACTGACAGAAATCTTCATATCTTTAGCCAATGCGATAATATCATTTTCTTCAGTCGGCAAGAATTCATGCAGCGGAGGATCCAGGTAACGGATGGTAACCGGCCGGCCCTGCATGGCTTCATATAAACCTTCGAAATCGCTGCGTTGCATCGGCAGCAATTTAGCCAAAGCTTGTCGTCTTTGCTCCTCGGTATTGCTGACAATCATCTCCCGCATAGCCTGAATTCGATCAGGATCGAAGAACATATGTTCGGTTCTGGTCAGTCCGATTCCTTCTGCACCGAAGACAACTGCCTGAGCGGCATCTTTCGGCGTATCAGCATTTGTTCTGATTTTCAAGACGCGGAATTCATCCGCCCAATTCATGATGGTTTCGAAATCGCCGCTGATACTGGCCGGAACTGTTTTGATTGCTCCGGCATATATATTGCCGGTTGATCCATCGAGCGAAATAAAATCTCCCTCATTAAACGTAACCCCGCCAAGGATAAATGATTTGCCGTTAAACTTAATATCGCCGCATCCGGATACGCAGCAGGTTCCCATGCCTCGGGCAACAACCGCCGCATGCGAAGTCATTCCGCCGCGTGCAGTTAAGATACCCTCGGAAACATGCATGCCTTCAATGTCCTCCGGTGAAGTTTCCAACCTGACTAATACAACCTTTTCACCGCGCTCCTTCGCTTTTACAGCGTCATCTGCCGTGAAAACTACTTTACCGCAAGCCGCACCCGGTGAAGCCGGAAGTGCTGTAGCAACTACTTTGCCGGTTTTTAACGCCTGAGCATCAAATTGCGGATGCAATAATGAATCTAACGATTTAGGTTCAACCTGCATGACAGCTTCCTGTTTACTGATCATTTTCTCAGCAACCAAATCAACAGCAATCTTCAGCGCAGCTGCCGCTGTCCGCTTGCCATTGCGTGTCTGGAGCATGAAAAGCTTACCCTTTTCAATAGTAAATTCCATATCTTGCATATCGCGATAGTGTTTTTCCAAGGTACTACAAATCCGAACGAATTCATCGTAAGCCAATGGTGCAATTTCTTTTAATTCATCAATCGTCTTTGGAGTGCGTACACCGGCAACAACATCTTCGCCTTGTGCATTCATTAAAAACTCACCGTATAATTTCTTTTCACCCGTTGCCGGATTGCGCGTAAAAGCCACACCGGTCCCGCAATCATTTCCCATATTGCCAAAGACCATCATCTGCACATTAACAGCCGTTCCCCAATCGCTTGGAATATCATTCATTCGGCGATAGTAAATGGCTCGCGGATTATCCCATGAACGGAAAACAGCCTTGATTGCCTCAATCAGCTGAATTTTCGGATCCGTCGGAAAATCCGTACCCTTTTCTTTAGTATAATAAGCTTTAAACTTTCTGACCATCTTTTTCAGATCGTCGGCATCGAACTCCGTATCAAGTTTAATTCCTTTTTCTTCCTTCATTTCATCGATGATTACCTCAAAATTATGTTTCGGTAATTCCATGACGACATCCGAAAACATCTGAATGAAACGGCGATAAGAATCATAAGCGAAACGCGGGTTTCCGGTCAGAGCCGCAACGCCCTCCACGACTTCATCGTTGATTCCCAGATTTAAAATCGTATCCATCATTCCCGGCATGCTGGCACGAGCTCCTGAGCGAACCGAAACCAGCAAAGGATTGTGTTTATCCCCAAATTTTTTACCGCTAAGGCTTTCCAATTTACCTAAATAATCGAAAATTTCCTGGTAGATAGCTTCATTAATCGTCTGCGAATCCAGATAATACTGGGTACAGGCTTCCGTCGTGACGGTAAAACCAAACGGCACCGGCAGTCCCAAGTTGGACATTTCAGCTAAATTAGCTCCTTTTCCGCCAAGGAGTTCACGCATTTTTCCATTGCCTTCAGAAAAAAGATATACAAATTTCTTACTCATATTTTCCTCCATATCTCGTTTTATCATTATACTAAATAATTATTGACTTTACTACCAGCAAATGGGATTTAATAACGATCATTAAATTGATTTATGTGGCTGTGAATATCCTTCTTCTGATCATCCATGGTTTGATATGTGCCATATACAAATCCAGTAATGGTCCGAAAATAATCATTCCGACGATTGTACCTTCACGGATAGTCATCATTCCGTTGAAAACGGTAACAAGAATTAAGACTGCGATAATCGTAATCACATCGGCCAGCTGGCGGATCCGACCGAATGGTTTTTGAACTTTCAAGGCTATTTCCATACAGATTCCCTCCAGCGGGAAGCTCAAAATTCCCTGCGCTATGACCGTTCCGACCGCAAAAGCACATAGAACATTCCCGATTAAGAATAAAATCACCGTTACGATATATGAATTAAGCTGCCAGTTTTGAAATACTTCATAATAAAAATAATTCACCATCGTGCCTAGCAAGACAGCTAAAGCAATCTGAAGCAACAAAACCAGTTTTATCGCCCTGCGCATCAGAATTTGACCGATTACACAAGCAATATTCATCAGCATCGAAAAAGTCCCGACTTTGATTGACAATAATCCGGAAGCGCTCTGACTAAAAGCGTCCCAGGCGCCGACGCCAATGGCACATCTTAAAACAATACTAACACTAAAAGCGCAAAGTGTTATACTGATAAGCAATACGATAACTTTTTTGAGCATGTTATATCCTTTATCAAATACTGGTAAAGTATTTATTTGTTATTATACACTATCCTGCGACCGGATGAAAAGACAAGCAAGAAATTCAGTGCTCTTTTCCGTTGTCATCGGAAGAAACACAATTCTTACCTTTATGCTTACTCAGATACATCAAATCATCAGCCCGATTGATCAAACCGTCAATCGTATCATTTGATTTAGCAATTGTTACGCCAAGAGATGCCGTAACAGCAATCATTTCTTGTTTAATCGGAAACTCCGTTTTTTCAATAATCATGCGGATTTTTTCAGCCATAATCACCGCATCATAGTTCTGAATGATTCGATATACAACAATGAATTCTTCCCCGCCCCAGCGTCCGAAGAGATCAGTGTTCCTTAAGTTATGCTGAATGGATTGCGAGAGAATCTTTAGAACATTATCCCCGACATTATGTCCAAAGTGATTATTAACGATGCTGAAGTCATCCAAATCAATAAAAATAATCGCAAATCGATTTTTAAAACGCTTTAGCTCTTGTAGTTTGTATTCCAAATAACTCTCAATCTTTCGGCGGTTCGGTAATCCGGTCAATTGATCGTTCATAGCACTGTTCGTCAGTGATTCAACCAGATCGTCATCGTAAACAACGGGGGAGTTCAATGCGAATATTTCAACAGCACCTATGGTTTTCTTGTTTTTCGCAATCGGAAATATCTTTACACGGACAGGCAGCCGCTGACCGGATTTGTGTCGGAGAAAAACTTCGTCAGAACGCGGATGACCGTCTATGATGGTCGCATATAGCGGACATCCATATTGACATAACTGCCGGCCGTCTTTATCAATATGATTTAGAATATTGCTCTGGCATTGTTTACCGACGATTTCCTCTGCCTTATATCCTGTGATCTGTTCCGCCGCCTTGTTCCAGTAAAGGATTCTTCTTTCAAGATCCACGTAATAGACGCCTTCTTCAAGCTCATCAATTATTGTTTGGTACAGTTTTTCTTTTATCATCAAATACCTCCGTCATTAAATATCCTCCGTTAACCCAGATGATTATACGGTAAACCGCCTAGTTCAAATAGTCAAGTCATGAAAAAACCGAAACTTCAATAATAGTTTCGGTTAAATTTACTTGGTGATATATACCTTCTTGGGATACTGATTCAGCACCTTGACTCCCTCTGCGCTAACTAATACTAAATCTTCAATCCGCACACCGCCCTTGCCCGGTAAGTAGATGCCAGGTTCAATTGAAAAACACATTCCCGCTTCGACACAGCGCTGGTTTACGGCTGAAACATCGTATGGTTCATGTACTTCCATTCCGATGCCATGTCCGGTCCGATGCGTGAAATACGATCCGTAACCGGCTTCATCGATAATTGTTCGCGCTGCTTGATCGATTCGGGCAAAAGTCACGCCAGGTTTGATAATTTCAATAGCAGCTAAGTTAGCTTTTAAAACTGTTTCATAAACCTCTTCCATCTCATTACGCTGACAGAAAAAGGTGCGTGTCATGTCACTGTAATACCCATGATAAGGACCGCCCATATCGATCACGATTGAATCGCCGGCTCGCAATTGCCGGTCTGATGGCTTTGCATGAGGATTGGCCCCATTTTCACCAAAAGCAACGATCGCTTCAAAACTTTCGTCATTTCCGTTGATCTCCCGATAGTACTGTTTTAGCTGCCCGGCCACTTCTGCCTCGCTGACACCCGTTTGTAAAAAGGGAACAATCCGCTGCATAATCAAATCGTTGTTCATTGATGATTTGATCAATAATTCCTGTTCATATGGATCCTTGATCGCCCGGAGCTCATCAATCATTATGGAACCATTATCATACAAAGCAGGATAAAGCTGCATCAGTCCTATGAGAAAACCGCTGCGCCATGTTTTGTCTACAGCAATCTTTGCGCCGTCAAGATAATCAGTCAGTAAGTTTAAAGGTTTGTCTGTGTCATCATAATAACTTAAAACGTATTCCGGACTTTCACTGATTGGAAATAGCCGGTTGACAATTAATATTGGCTGTTTTTTAGAACTTAGCAAAAGAACTAGCAGTCTTTCGCCGGCATGAATTTTTAATCCGGTTAAATAAAATATATTATAATAATCACTGATGATGAAATGATCATAACCTTCTCTGAGCATCATCTGCTGCAGTCTATTTATCCGATCGTTCATTCTGCCTTCTCCAGTTTAGTTAAGCGGCGGTTAACCAGTTCATATTGTCTTTCATATTCATCCAGTTTAGCCTTTTCGGTATTTACCTTGTCAACCGGTGCTTTATTTATAAAATTCGGATTGGCCAGGATATTCTGACAGCGCGCTATCTCGCCGCGAAGCCTTTCGCATTCTGTTTTCAACTGTTTCAGTTCTTCTTCTCTGTCGGTTACTTCACTTTGCAGAACATAGATCACACCATTTTTTATCGGTTTCATCATTAACTCGCCGCGCAGTTCATTTACCCAACTCGCATGCGTCATTTTCTTCAAAATCGGTGCCATTAATCCGTCGACTTCAACGATCTCACCAGTCTCATCCTTTAATAAGACAGCCAATTCTTTATTCGGCTTCAGCTTGCATTCCAGTTTAATCTCACGAATGCCCTTGATAATATCAATCAATCGGTCACAGGGCTGAGTATCGTCCAAATTATCGGCGGCAATCGCCGCTGGCCAGTCATCGATACAAAGGGCTGTCTGATGATGTGGAAGACAGGTATAAATTTCTTCCGTTACAAAGGGCATAAAAGGATGCAAAAGCTTGATTATACCCGTCAATACAGCCAATAGTGTCGATTGCGTTGCCGTCTTAACGTTTTCATCATCACTGGATAGTCCGGCTTTAGCCAGTTCAATGTACCAGTTGCAGAAATCATCCCAAATAAAGTTATACAGTTCATTGCCGACCAACGCGAACTCGTACTTGTCCATATTGGCCGTAACACTGCTGAGAGTCTGATTGAAATGACTGATAATCCAGCGGTCAATCACGCTTGCTTGACTGACATCAATCTTATTTAAAGTAAAATCAGCCGGCAGGTTTATCAGCACGAATCGAGATGCGTTCCACAGCTTATTAATAAAGTTCCAGGAAGCTTCAATCTTTTCATCACTATAGCGGATATCTTGTCCCGGCGTCGAATTGGTTGTCAGGAAAAAGCGCAGTGAATCAACTCCGTATTTTTCAATCAAATCCATCGGATCTATCCCGTTGCCTAAAGACTTACTCATTTTGCGTCCTTGAGCATCCCGAATCAATCCGTGGATCAGACAATCTTTAAATGGCCGGCTTTGCGTAAAATAACGTGCCTGAAACGCCATTCTGGCAACCCAGAAGAAAATGATATCATAGCCGGTAACAAGCGTATCATTCGGATAATAGCGATTAAAATCAGCGGTTAAATCCGGCCATCCAAGTGTACTGAAAGGCCACAATGCACTGGAAAACCAAGTATCCAGAACATCTTGATCCTGATGCCAGTTTTCCATATCCTTAGGCTCATCAATACCGACATAAATCTCACCGGTTGTATTATGGTAATATGCAGGAATCCGGTGTCCCCACCACAATTGCCGCGAAATACACCAATCTTCAATATTCTCTAGCCACTGATTGAAGGTTTTCTCGAAACGTTTCGGATAAAAATTAATTTTATCATCCGTATCCTGATATTTTAAAACTTCATCAGCGAGCGGTTTCATCTTAACAAACCATTGTTTAGACAGATATGGTTCAACGATTACATCTGTTCGCTCGGAATGTCCGACTTGATGAATATGTTTCTCAACACTGATTAAATTGCCTTCGTTTTCAATTCGTTTGACCAAGGCGGCGCGGCAGGCAAACCGATCCAAACCGGCAAATTCTCCGGCCAAAACGTTCATTGAACCATCTTCATTCAGACAAATCGGCTTAGCTAATTGATATTTTTCGGCGATCGCAAAGTCATTTGGATCATGAGCCGGGGTACATTTCATGGCGCCGGTACCGAATTCGACATCAATATAATCATCGGCAATGATCGGTAGAATTTCATGATTAGCCGGATTAACAACGTGTTTGCCTATCACCTGCTGATAACGCGGATCATCAGGATGAACAACAACACAGACATCGGCGAACATTGTTTCCGGCCGGGTTGTCGCTACTTGGATGTACTCGTCAGTCTCAACGACTAAATAACGGAAAGTATAGAATTTGCCTTCAATTTCTTTATGAATGACTTCGATATTGCTTAAAGCCGTTTTAGCCTGCGGATCCCAATTAATTATTCTTTCTCCTTGATAGATTAATCCGGCGCGATATAAATCTACAAAGACCTTGCGAACCGCTTTGCTTAAGCCGTCATCCAAAGTGAAGCGCTCCCGGGAATAATCAAGTGACAAACCTAATTTAGCCCACTGTTGGCGGATGGTTGCCGCATAGTCTTCTTTCCACTTCCAAGCATGCTCTAAAAAAGCTTCGCGCCCGATATCATAACGTGAGATACCCTGTTCCTTCAGTTTAGCATCGACCTTTGCCTGTGTTGCTATCCCGGCATGATCCATACCCGGCAGCCACAGCATATCGTAGCCCTGCATTCTTTTATAGCGTGCGATAATATCCTGTAAGGTAGTATCCCAAGCATGTCCTAAATGCAGCTTACCGGTAACATTCGGCGGTGGAATTACAATACAGTACGGCTTCTTTGCCAGATCTCCGGCTGTATAATAACCGTTATTTATCCATTCCTGATATTTTCCATCTTCTACTGACTGATGATCATATTTTGGGGCTAGTGTTTTCATAGTTCGTTTCTCCATTCTTCTTTCAGAATACTGTAATGTTTAGCATCGACATATGAACCGGTTTCCTTATCCGGCAAATACTTACGATAAGTACCCTCATAAACAAAACCGCACTTTTCGATGACCCGCTGCGATCCGATATTCAGAACACTGTGAACAATCGATATTCTGCTTAAGCCGATATAGTCAAATCCGACTTCAATAACTTTTTTTACAGCTTCGCTCATCAAGCCTCGGTTCCAATAATTGTAATTCAGCGAATAGCCAATTTCGGCGCTGGTCTGATATTCCACTTTGACATAATCGCAAGTTCCGATCATTTTACCGCTGAGTTTATCCACCAGAACATAGGCGGAGGGCAACCCGTTGGCTGTCCGATTCAAGAATATTCTACTGATAATCTCCCGGCTTTGATCCACTGATTGATGCCGTGGGTAAAGTAAATAGCGATTAACACGTTGATCGCTGGCAATTTCATACAGATCAGACGCATCCTCCAATTGAATAGGACGTATAATCAGTCTCGCTGTTTCAGTCTCCGGTAAATTTAAATTTAACATTTAAGAACCCCTCTTTACAAAAAAAGCATCCTGTTAAAGGACGCTTTACGTGATACCACCTAAATTTGCATGTACGGCGAAGTACATGCCTCATACCGTTAACGTCGGACACGTCTTTGACTACTGATTTCATCAAAGCTCCTCACAGATGACCTTCGTTACAATGCCCATGTCTTTTTTCACCACCCAAAGACTCGCTGAATGTGACTGATCATAACTACTCTTCCGTTCATCGGATTTATTACATTATACTGAATCAATCAATTAATGTAAAGAGGTTATTGCCGGTTACGACGCTCGAATTCCGTCTTTATTAAGTTAAATACCCACTGCTGATCAATCTGTAGGAAATGCGAACCTTGTTTGATCTGTCCTTTGAAATCTTCAAATATCTCATCATAAAGCGTCTGATCAAAAGCAACCTGAAAAGTTTCTTGCTGAGATATAAAGAGAAACAATTCATGATCATGATCATTCAGATAAAATGCGTTTGTTATTATGGTATCCGGATGATCTTTGATGATTTTACCTTGATAGATAAACTTGCAGATTTCCATAATCCGATCATCATGGCCATGTTCAAATAGCTGAAGTTTTTCCGAAAGCTGTAAATGATCGGAAACAATCCGATAATGATAATCCTCATGCGTTATCAAAGAATGCTGACGCATAACAGCGGAAATCTCATCAGCAATGTCAGCTGCTGCGTCAATTTCCCCGGGACGAAGATAAATCACAAATTTGTGCTTACAGTCACTATACAAAAAAGGATTTTCATAAACAAATTCATGCTGGCAATGCGGGCATTTATGCAAGAAAAGTGTACTGTTAAGGAGTTTCGTCCGCAGATCAGATTCGATGCCTCCGTTTATGAAGATCAAGGAATCGATCGTCATTGACTGCTGGCAATGTGGACATGAGATATTTTTTAAATTCGATTTGCGCATAAGTTCTCCTTTAATATTTACATCTATGTGATTTTATCACTGAAAAAGCAATATTACTATCATATGATATGAATGTCAAAGGAGTGATAGATATGACAGTAAAACAAATAACAAAAGCTAATTTCAAACAAGAAGTTATGGAATCGGAGAAACCCGTCCTCATTGATTTCTTTGCGACTTGGTGCGGACCATGTAAGATGTTGTCCCCTATCGTTGAGGAAATTGCCAAAGAAAAAGATGATCTAAAAGTTGTCAAGATTGATGTAGATGCCGAGACAGAACTGGCCAGACAATTCGGTATTATGTCAATACCGACGTTAGTTGTTATAAAAAACGGCAAGATTGCCAATACTTCTCTCGGCTACAAGTCCAAAGAAGCAATTCTGAATATGATTTAAAGGGACAGCGTTCCCTTTTTTATTTGATGAGCATTCGAAGTTTACGCTTGTCTGTTATCGTGATGCCTTTTCTTGACAGTTTGACAATTCCTTCATTTTCAAAATATTTCAGCATTCGGCTGACGACCTCGCGCGCACTGCCGATATCCTTTGCCAGCGTTTCGTGAGTGACCGTAATTACAGAATCGGCATTATGAAGGCTGGCATCCCACAAGCAGGCCGCAAGCCGTTCATCAATACTGCGGAAAAGAATTTGCTGCATAGCCCACATGACATCGCTGAAGCGCTCAGTTGTCAGTTTGTAGATATAACATTCAAAATAGATATTTCTTTTCATCACTTGCGACACCACAGCGGAATTAATCATCAGCACCTCCGAATTAACTTCGGCATCAATAATAACATCAAAATTGATATTGGCCAGTACACAGGATGCTGATAAAACACAGGAATCATTCGCATACAGACGATAAAGCGTAATTTCTTTACCTTCGTCCGAAAGGATATAGACTCTTAATTGTCCGGTAATGACAAACATCGTTCCGATACAGCCGCTTTCACGTCCATGCAAGTTTTCACCTTTCTGGTAACAGTTCAGAGCTGAACTTTGTACTAATTCGCCTTGTTCGTCTATGCTGAGTTTATTCCATACAAGAATACTGTTTTTTAAATAATATGATAGATCCTTATCAATCATAACGCACCTCGCTTTTATTTTAGCATAAAAAAAACAGTTCGCTAAGGCGAACTATTTTATTACACTTAATTTGCGGACATAACGGCTGGCAGACATCCCGGCAACTGATCCGTCATTGACAGCTTTGGCGATCTGATAGATACCGCCTACGCAGTCACCAGCCGCAAAAAGTCCCGGTAGATTCGTCGCCATAGCTTGGTCAACGATGATTTTATTATTCTGCATGGCAATCCCCAATTTGCGAGCAAAATCCGAACTGCCGGCGACACCGTAAGCAACAAACAAACCATTGGTATCTAGAGACGTTCCATCCTCGAACAGAACTTTCTCGACATGGTCATTACCGGAAATCGCTGCGACTTTTTGCCGGATAATTTGTGCATCTGACGGTATAGTGCCCTGTGGTTCCATCCCATTTGTCAGTATTGTCACTGAAGCGGCAACATTCAAGAGTTCTCTAGCTTCATTCATCGCATAGTCGCAGCAGCCTAAAACAGCTACATTTTTTTGACGGTAAAAGAAGGAATCGCAGACCGCACAGTAACTGATTCCCTTTCCTTCAAATTCCCTGATTCCTTTTATGTTTGGAACCTGCCTAGGCGAACCTGTCGCAAAAATTACACTTTTAGCCGTGTATTCATTTCGATCAGTCTTTACAATATAATCCTCATTGTATGTAATTGACACTACTTCTTCGTTCATTACAGTGATGCCGAGCCGTTCAGCCTGTCTGATCCCATTTTCAATCAAATCAGTACCTTTGATCGGCTGAATGAATCCATAATAATTCTCTACTAAGTCTGCTTTTTGCAAAGCACCGTAATCTTTACCGATTATCGTAACATCAAGACCGGTTCTTTTAGCATATATCGCTGCTGAAATGCCGGCCGGACCTTTTCCGATAATTAAAACGCTTATCATTTAATTCACCTCTTTCTGATTATAAGCTAACATGGTCAATCGATCCGTAACATAATCACATAAGATATCAGATTTATGCTGATAAATCACGAACATGCCTAATTGTAGCATTATTGGCTCCTGCTTGGATATTTATATGCCTTATAGTATAATAGCGTAAGATTAGAATTTCCGGAGGAACCTTATGGGCAGTAACAAACTTATCGTCGTTAAGATCGGCACTAACTCGCTGACAAGCAAAGCAGGAACGCTGGCTCCGGACAAATTACATAATATTGCGGCTCAGGTTGCAGATCTGAAAGATTCAGGACATTCCGTCATTATTGTAACATCCGGGGCAATCGCGGCAGGATATTCACAGCTGGGATTTCATGAAAGGCCGGCATCCATTGCGGCTAAGCAAGCTTCAGCGGCTGTTGGCCAGGGATTGCTGATGGAGGAATATACCAGAACCTTTGCAGGCCGAAACATTGTCACAGCGCAGCTGCTGCTGACAAGAGATGATTTTAAAGACCAGCGTCGCTATAAAAATGCCTGGGCCGCTCTCGAAGTGCTGCTCAACCGCGGAACAGTACCGATTATAAATGAAAATGATACGGTGTCAATTGCGGAATTGAAATTCGGTGATAATGATCGACTATCTGCTCAAGTGGCAGCCATGGTTCACGCCGACTTGTTAGTACTGGCTACCGACACCAATGGCTTATATACTGCTGACCCTCGTTTTGATACCTCAGCCAGCTTGATCCCGCTTGTTGATAATATTACTTTAGAGATTGAAAAAATGGCTCAAGGATCAAAAACACCAAACGGAACCGGAGGAATGTCAACGAAAATCAGTGCGGCTAAGTTAGCCACAAAAGCTGGTGTTCCGGTGTTTATCTGTCATGCGCAAACTAAGGATATCTTGCTGAAGATTATTGCAGGTACAGCTATCGGAACATATTTCCCGCCGCAGAAAGGCATGAAAACCAAAAAACAATGGATGGCTTTCTATGCTTCTGCCAGCGGTAATATTTATATTGATCAAGGGGCTGCCGATGCTTTATGCCGTCATGGAAAAAGCCTTCTGCCAGCTGGAGTAAAAGCCGTCAGCGGACAATTCTCAGCCGGCGATATTGTCGAAGTATTTCTCACTGATGGAGAAATTCGTTTAGGACGTGGCATTGTAAATTATAATATTGCGGACTTATCGGCGGTTCTCGGTCTATCAACTGCCGCGATTGCTGATCAGCATCCCGCCATTCAAAAAATAGAAGTCATCCATCATAATGACTGGGTAGCTTCCGGTAAAGAGGAAAAATAACTATGAAGAAACTAATTGAATCAGCCGCCGCCGCTAAAGATGCCAGCCGGATAACCGCTGTTCTGCCGACAGCAAGGAAAAACCTGGCACTGCATGCCATCGCTGATTCGCTAATAAGCAATGCTGCCGATATTATCGCTTCTAATCAGCTTGATCTGCTTACAGCCCAGGCTGCCGGCATGTCCCCTTCCTTAATTGATCGACTGATGCTTAATCAAACGCGAATTGAGGAAATGGCCGTCGGTGTTCGGCAGATTGCCGCATTATCCGATCCGATTGATGAAATAATCGAAGAATGGACAACAGCCGACGAACTGAATATTAAAAAAATCCGTGTCCCGCTCGGTGTGATTGGAATTATTTATGAGGCGCGTCCGAATGTCACGGTTGACGCTGCTGCCTTAGCATTCAAAGCCGGAAATTCAATCTTGCTGCGCGGCAGCTCTTCTGCATACAACTCGAATATGGCACTGGTAAACACCATGCGTTCGGCTTTAGCAGCTTGCGGAATTACAGCGGATGCTATTTGCTTTGTCGAGGATCCTTCGCATGATACTGTTGATCAAATGTTAAAGCTTCGGGATGGTATCGATCTCATCATTCCGCGGGGCGGGGCCTCTTTAATCAGCCATGCCATCCAAAATGCGACCGTACCCATTCTTGAAACCGGAATTGGCAATTGTCATGTCTATATCGATGAAACAGCTGACTATCAGATGGCCGAATCAATCGTAATTAATGCGAAGACACAGCGTACCGGCGTTTGCAATGCGTTGGAAACATTGCTCGTTAATGAGCAATGGGCTGTTAAAAACCTGCGGTCGCTTCTTGCTGTCTTAATTGCACATCAGGTTGAACTGCATGCTGATCAAGCTTCAGGTGCTTACTGCAGTACTTTCATTCCGGCTCAGGAAGCTGATTGGACAGATGAATACCTGCGCTTAGCCTTAGCCGTTAAAATCGTTCCTGATGTCACTGCCGCCGTGTCACATATTCAACGTTATGGCACTAAACATACGGAATGCATTATAACAGCTGATCAGGCTAATGCACTTTACTTCCAGAAACAAGTCGATGCTGCCGTTGTGAATGTTAATGCCTCAACTCGCTTTACCGATGGTTTCATGTTTGGCTTCGGTGCGGAATTAGGAATCAGTACACAGAAGCTGCATGCGCGCGGTCCTATGGGTTTAAAAGAAATAACCAGTTATAAATACCTCGTAACCGGAAACGGTCAAGTAAGGAAGTAAAATTATGATGTTATCCAACGATAAAATTGCCTTAATCGGCTCCGGTACGATGGCCCAGGCGATTATTAAAGGGCTTGTGCAGAATGGCTATGATACGCGAAATATTCTTGTTATCAATCCACATAATCCGCAAAGTGTAGCGGCGCTGCAAGATACATATCATGTAATTCCCGCCGTACCGCAGGCTTTAAGTGCTGTACAGATTATCATCATCGCTGTTAAGCCGCAAAGTTTTATGGAGGTTGTCAGTTCATATCAACCGCTTATCAATCAGGAAGCTCTTCTAATCTCCATTATGGCCGGTATTCCGCTGCAAATGATTGAGAAAGCATTTGAGTACAACCGGGTTATCCGCGTCATGCCTAATATTGCGTTAGCGGTCAATCTGGGGGCCTCAGGCTATGCACTTGGCCGATTCGCAACTGAAAGCGATGCAGAGAAAGTCCAGTCCATCTTTTCTGTATCCGGCATTGCTGTCCGCGTCCCTGAAGAACAGATCAATGATATAACCGCTCTATCGGGCAGCGGTGCTGCCTACATCTGTTATCTTCTGGAAGCTATGCAAGACGCTGCTGAAAAAAACGGGATGGATTCGATGAATGCTGAGCTGCTTGTGCGGCAGACCTTCCTAGGTTTGGCAAAAATGCTGGAATCAGCCGATGTAACGCCATCAGCTTTACGTGCTAAAATCACATCTCGGAAAGGCACAACAGATGCGGCCATCAGAAAAATGGAGGAACTTGGATTTTTTTCAATAATTAAATCCGGATATGAAGCCAACAAAGAAAGAGCCGAAGAAATAACGCTTGAATTAATAAAAAAGCGAAGTGTTTGAGCCAACCATCAACAAAAAAAAGTGCTGGCGCTGCAATTTGCAGCCCAGCACTTTTATTATAACTCTGATTGAGAAAGCCCAAGGCAATCACTGATTTTCATCCACACCTTTTCGCGAACTTCCGGTTGAATATGATTGAACATAATCAAATCATGCGCTGCTGTCTTTAGAACGGATGCCAGCATGTTTTGCTGTTTCAGCTGCTGAGAGTAGGATAATTTATCAGCCTTCGTCAGTATCAAAAGATACGGCATCTGATGATGATTAAAATAATCCATCATCATCAGATCATCAGCGTTGGGAATTCTTCGGATATCCAGTAACAGGATACATAATCGCAAGTTCTGACGTTGTTGAATATAATCATCCATCAGTTTACCAAATGTCTGATAATCACTTTTCTGTTCTTTTTGAAAGCCATAACCAGGAGCATCAACGAACATCAGTTTATCATCCAAGTTATAGAAATTCAATAAACGCGTCTTTCCCGGTGTCTGAGCGACATAAGCTAAACGCTTACGCCGCACCATCGTATTGATAAACGAAGATTTTCCGACATTGCTTCTGCCGCACAATAAGACTTCCGGCAGATCAGTTATCGGCCATTGCTGTTGACTGGCGGCCGAGATAACCAAATATGGCTTCTTAAAGTCCATTACACTAAAGCTTTCTTTAAAACCTGATCCATGCTTTCGACCGGCAGAATCTTTAGACTATTCTTGACGCTGTCAGGAATTTCATCCATATCCTTCATATTCTGTTTCGGAATAAGGACAGTTTCAATTCCGCAGCGATGCGCCGCCATGGTTTTTTCTTTTAATCCGCCAATTGGCAAGACATTACCTCTTAATGTCACTTCCCCGGTCATCGCTAGATTAGAATATACAGCGCGATGCGTAAGTGCCGAAATGATGGCCGTTGTCAAAGTAATACCGGCACTCGGCCCGTCCTTCGGTACGGCACCTTCCGGAACATGCAGATGAATATCGTGCTTTTCAAAAAATAACGGATCAATATGATACTTAGCCGCATTAGATTTGACATATCCCAAAGCAATCTCAACGCTTTCCTTCATAACGTCGCCTAACTGTCCGGTTATGATCAAATTGCCTTTGCCTTCAAAGGTTGTAACTTCAACCGGCAGCACGTCGCCGCCAAAAGAAGTATAGGCCAATCCGGTAGCGACCCCGATCTGATTTTCTTTTTCACGGGTACCGAATTCAAATATTTCTTTACCGAGCCATTCAGTGATCTGTTTTTTTGTGATCCTGATACTCTTTTTATTATTCTTCAAGATTTCCAAGACAGTTTTACGGCATAATGTTGAAATTACCCGCTCCAGCTGTCTGACTCCGGCTTCTCTGGTATAATGGCGGACTAAATGGAGCAGTTCCTCCTCGCCGATTTTAATCTGACTTTCTTTCAGACCGTTTGTCGCAATCTGTTTAGGAATCAAATGATCGATTGCAATATGAACCTTCTCTTCTTCGGTGTATGATGAAAGATTAATGATTTCCAAACGATCACGCAACGCATCCGGAATATTCTCCAAGTAGTTAGCTGTCGCGATGAACATTACTTTTGACAGATCATACGGCTCTTCCAGATAATGATCACTGAACAGACTGTTCTGTTCCGGATCTAAAACTTCAAGCATGGCACTGCTTGGATCACCCTTATAATCACTTCCCATCTTATCAATTTCATCAATCAGGAAAACCGGATTCATGACGCCGGCCCGCTTCATTCCCTGGATAATTCGGCCGGGCATACTGCCAAGGTAAGTACGCCGATGTCCGCGAATTTCCGCTTCATCACGTACACCGCCTAAACTAGCTTTAACAAACTTCCGGTTTAGTGCGCGCGCTATGGATTTACCTAAAGATGTTTTTCCGGTACCCGGAGGACCGACTAAACACAAGATCGGCGCATTCAAAGAATTCGTCATATTTTTAACAGCTAAATACTCCATTATCCGTTCTTTGACCTTTTGCAGCCCATAATGATCCTCATCCAATATTTGATTAGCTAAATTTAGATCTTTATTATCAGTGCTCTGTTGATACCACGGAGTGTCCAGCAACCAGTCAAGGTAATTACGGATAACGCCTGATTCGCCGGTACTGGCAGGCAGTGTCTCATAACGTTTCAATTCATCCAACGCCTTAGTCTTGACATGTTCCGGGTACGGATTATTCATAATCTTATCCCTGAGCATATCCGAATCATCTTCCGATGAGCTGACATCGCCGAGCTCCTCTTTGATGGCTTTTAAACGTTCGCGAAGATAGTATTCCTTTTGACCCTCATCAATCTTTTCTTTAACTTTATCGTTAATACCCGTTTCAATGACCGCCAGTTCCTTCTCATATTCCATCTCTTGAATAACTTTCATTAATCGATCATTGATGTTATATGTTTCTAGTAACTCTTGTTTCTTTTCAATCGGCAGCGGATAATATTGTGCAAACTGATCAGCCAACTGTTGGGCGCTGACTCCTTTGGCCAGCTGCATAACGATTTCTTTCGGCAACCGGTTATTATCAGCAGCAATTGTTTCAATTTCTTTAGCAATCCGGCGAATCAATGCCATTTCCTCCATGGAATCGCCTTTGATCTCTTCAATCATCCGGACTGTTGCAAAGAACATCTTCTCATCTTCGTTGATTTTAATTATCTCTGCGCGCTTGATTCCGCTGAAAGTAACGCGTTTAAAACCATTTCGCTGTTTAATATCCTTGATCATACACAGCGTACCAACTTGATAAATATCTTTTATTGTCGGATTCTCTACTAAAATATCTTTTTGACATACCACCCAAACATGTCCATCGAAGGACTTTTGGGCTTCCTCCAAAGCATTTATACTTTTGTCACGTCCGACTTCAATAACAATATCTTGTCCCGGAAAAAGGACTACGCCGCGTGTGCAGATAACCGGCACACTTAATTCCAGTAAATTTTCATCCATTAAAAATCCTCCTTGTCCAAAAAAGACGCATAGCGTCTTTAATTTATGGCTTTTTTGATAAAATCGTAGGCTTTGCGAATGACTAGATCATATTGCAGAGCACTGGTGGATATCGCTTCCTTGACCTTATCTATTTCCATCTGATATAAGTTCGCCATTGTTTTGTATTCCTCTTCAACTTCTTCACTGGAAGCTTCCAGTTTTTCAGCCTTGGCGATAGCTCCTAAGACGAGCCGGACCTTTACTTTATTGTAGGCATCCGGACGCATCTGCTCTTTCAGAGCCGCTTCATCCTGACCGGTGAATTGCTTGTACAAATCCATATTCAGTCCTTGCTGAGCTAAACGATTCTTGAAATCATCGTATGTACGTTCCAACTCTTCGTTGACCATAACATCCGGGATATCGACCTCGCAAGCTTCAACAACCTTCGTCAGCAGCTCATTCTCTGCGGCTTCATCAACTTCCTTTTGTTTATTCAGCTGCAGTTCATCCAATAGACTGGCTTTCAGCTGTTCTAAATTTTCTACATCCTTGCGATCAACTTCCTTGGCAAATTCATCATTAAGTTCCGGTAAAACACGAACCTTGATTTCATTAACCTTGACCTTAAACGTCGCCGGTTTACCGGCTAAATCTTCGGACTGATATTCTTCCGGGAAAGTTACATTAACTTCTTTTTCTTCATTAACGCTCATTCCGATAATCTGTTCTTCAAAGCCCGGAATGAAACTGTTTGATCCAATCTGCAGCGGATGGTTCTCACCCTTGCCGCCTTCGAAAGCTACGCCGTCCTGAAATCCTTCAAAATCGATAACGGCAGTATCGCCGTTGCTGACCACGCCTTCTTTGACAACAAGTTCCGCGAATCTTTCCTGTAATTGTTTCAGCTTTTCGTTGACATCATCGTCAGTTACTAAAGCTTCGGCTTTCTTAACCTGGACATCAGTGTAAGCACCGAGCTTCACCTCAGGTTCTAATGTTAATTTGAAAGTTAATGTTACTTCTTCTGCAGTCATAGCATCAAGACCTAGCTCCGGTCGGGTAATAATATGTAATTGATGTTCATCAATGCCTTTGATCAAGGCATCGGTCGCTATTTCGTCAACAGCCTCCATCATAATATTCTGATCCTTAATTTGTTTTCTGACTAAAGCTTTCGGAGCCTGTCCTTTACGAAAGCCCGGTAATTCAACTTGTTTAGCTAATTTATTAAAGGCTCTGTCTTGAGCATCTAGCCATTGTTGACCGTTGATTACGACTTTCAATTCTCCCTGTGCTTTTTCTTGTAGTGTCCACGTCGTTTCCATATAGTCCTCCTATAGACTGCATTACTATTATATCATGATATTTAGCACTGTCAATAACTGAGTGCTAAAGATTGATATCCATTAAATAATTCTCTCTGATTTCGTGCTGTGCAGCGAATTGTTGCCATCGGCTTTCATCCTGCATCGCCCTTAAAACATACCATATCACCGAATTTGCTAGTGTATCGCCTTCATCGTATTCATATGCTTCCGGCAATTTTAAAAAAGCTGTCTGATATAAAACATCCAAGCACATATTTAATAAAGTCGGATCATCATTACCAAGCCAAGCGGTCAGTATGGCTTCAGCCTTCTGATAACCCTCGGTCGCGGTCGGTTCTTCCAACATCGCCGGGATAAAACGATAAGCAATGCCATCTTTAATGATCTCTAACTCATTGGCAATCTGCTGTTTGATTAGGGTGGAAATCAAAAAACACTTGATAATCATCGGATGCTCGGTTAATAAGTAGGACTGAACCAAGTCCATGTAACTGCGCAGATTCAAACTGCCAAGATAGTCAACTGCCAAGACCTGCTGTTCACTGGTTCCATTCAGCAAGGCTGCTAAATCATCAGGATCACTGATAACCTTCAAAATTTTCTCCGGTTTAGGCAAGTTATCTTTGATGTCGTTCAACTGTTTCTCCACAGCCTGCGGAATATAAGGCATCCTCAATTCTTCATCAATCAGATTTGCTGCCATCTGGAAATTTTGGGCTTGAATTGCCTCGTAAATTCGGCTGATCAGCTGTTCATAGTAATTTGCCATGCATTCCTCCGAAACATTGAAAGTATATCATACTTAAGGTGTTTATCATATGAAAATGATTCGAATCCAAGCAATTCGAATCATTTCAATAATGAAACTAATCTCTCGAATAAACGATCCTGGAACCGATGATGGTATGCAGGATTTGCTGTTTCTGATCCATTACACAGATATCAGCATCCATACCGACTGCCAGTCGGCCCTTCTTATCCGCGACCTTAGCTAAAACAGCTGGATTAACACAAGCCATCTGTACAATATCATTCAAAGTACAATTAACCGTTTTAAGCATGAAGCGAACCGCATCAATCATTCCGAAAGCACTGCCCGCACGCCGTCCGGTCGCTTTAACCCAGACATGCGTTCCTTCCTTTTGACATAAAAGATTGCTGAAGATAAATTCACCATCCGGCATGCCTTTGCCAAGCATGGCATCCGTTATTAAAACGATGCGTCTGCTCGTTAAATATTTGTAACTCATTTTTATGATATCTTCATGAACATGAAAACCGTCACAGATCAATTCGCAATAACTGCGGTCATCAAGAAATGCTCCGGTTACAACACCGGGATCGCGATGCAAATGCTGTGAGCAGGCATTGTAGAGATGCGTAAAACCGTCCGCTTGATTATTCAAGGCTCGCTGTACATCGCCGCTGGTGGCGGCGCTATGTCCGATCATAACCGAGATATTTCTTTTCTTGAGATAAGGAATGAATTGATCCATTCCATGCCGTTCCGGAGCAACCGTCATCGTAATGATGCGATGACCGCAGGCTTCAAGCATCTCATCAAGTTCACTGCTTGATGGATCTCGCAGATATCGTTCATCCATCAAAGCTTTATACTCAACGCTTAGATATGGTCCCTCTTCATGTATTCCCAAAAAGAGCGCACCGTTCTGCGGCTGCCTGACCATTTTATAATGTCGCAGTACCTTAAGCATTTCCGTATGCGAAATGACTGTCAGCGAAGCTAAAAAAGCCGTGCATCCGTCCTTAACAACATTATGACTGATGGCGTCAATGGTTTCCTGTCGGCCATCAATGGCATCATGATTCTCCGCACCATGGATATGCGTATCAATAAAGCCCGGAAGCACAACCTGACCTGTCAGATCAAGCTGCTGGGCCTGCGGATATTTCTCCCGTATATCATGATCAGCGATTTCCACGATGATTCCGTCTTCACAGTAGATTGAACCATGTTCAATTTTCAGGCGGCCATCCAGATATAAATCCGCGTTACTTAAGAGTAATCCCATATTATTTAATATATTCCCTATACTCAGCCATAATACTTAAGCTGTTACTGGTGCCGATTCTTTCTGCTCCGGCTTCAATCATGGCGATCATCGTTTTTAAATCGCGAATTCCACCAGAAGCTTTAACCTTTACAGTATCACCTACTGTTTCTTTCATCAGTTTAACATCTTCAACATCAGCCCCTTTTGGACCGAACCCGGTGGAGGTCTTTATAAAATCCGGACGTACTTCTTTCGCAATCAGCGCAACTTCCTTAATTTCATCTTTTGTCAGATAACAAGTCTCAAAGATGACCTTCAAAATCACTCTGTGATCATCGCAGACCTCTTTGATTCTGATCATCTCCTCCTTGATATAAGCGTAATTGCCTTCTTTGACCTTGCCGATATTTAAAACATAATCAATTTCATCGGCACCGTCAGCAATTGCCTGAAGCGTTTCATAAACTTTGACGGCAATCGTCGTCTGTCCGAGCGGGAAACTGATAGCAGCACCGACATGTATACCGGTATCTTTCAATTGTTCATGACAATATTTAACGGGAAAAGAATTGATAGCGGTCATCGCAAAACCATTCTCACGACATTCATCACATAGTTTTTTTAATTCAGTTTCCGTTGCGTAAGCTTTAAGATAAGTATGATCAATAAACTTAGCGAATTCTTTGAGTGAATATTTTTTCATAATTTCTCCTATCAGATTGATAAATCTTTTTTCATGAAATAAACAACACCGCAAGTATAGCATATCAGCCCAAAAGCTAACAATATCATCATTTGCCAGATACCGTTTATTTTACCGGAGGCTAAATCCATATAAGGAAATAAGCTATAAAGCGTGAAATATTTCAGGACCGCTAACTTTTCGTTCATCGAAACCAGCATTTGTATTAAATACATTGTCAGACAGAACCCGGAAGCCGCAAAAACATATTGACGGCTTTCATTCAGCCAGCAAGCCAATCCAAAACAGATGCCTGAAAAAGTCAGCATGAAAATCATTACATTAAGATTTAAAACTAAAAAACGTTCCAGATTGAGCTGCCCGGGAAAGAACATCTGTGCGCTAAAATAACCGATGACCGCCGAGGTCAGATATAACAGCGCGACTGCGGAAAGCATATTGAATACCTGGGTGCCGATAATCTTTAACCGGGAATGCGGACTCGCTAGTAAATAAGCCATTGAACCATTATCAACATAATGCGTGACCATTTTATTCCCCAAAACGATGATGAAAATTAACGGTAAAACCGGCATTATGAACCCATAAAGATACGACGCCATAAATCCAACCAGCGTATCACCGGAATTTACCATACCAAAAGCCGCCATTAATCCCGGCATAGCTAACTCCAACTGTTTCAAAGCCGATCCCAAATCCGGGTCAAACATCATGACAATAATCACGATATACATCGTCATGATAGCGATAAAACTCAAGAACAAACGATAATTGGTTTTCCATTCCTTTTTTAATAATGTCCAGTTGATCATTAATCTTTACCTCCGTAAAAATGCATGAATAACTCTTCCAAGCTTTGTGTTCTGACGTCCAAAGCAGTGACTTCATAACGACCAAGAGCTTTGATCAAAGGAGCGGTACTGCCGACGATGACGACAGAAACCAGCTTATCGGCTATTTTTTCAATATCCGGGTAATCTTTGCTGAAAGCCAGAGCCTGGGCGGCTGATGCCATCTCAATATCATAGATCTTCCGTCGTGAATTCTTCAAAGCGGCGATTTCCTCCACCGCAACCAAACAGCCGTCTTTTATTATCGCCGTATGATCACAGCACTTCTCAACTTCCTCGAAAATATGCGACGACATAAAGATGGTCTTGCCTCTCTGTTTTTCAGCTAAAACCAGTTCGATAAATTTCTGCTGCATTAGAGGGTCAAGTCCGCTGCTTGGCTCATCAAGAATAATTACTTGGCGATCCTGCATGAAAGCACACACTAACGCAACCTTCTGTTTCATACCTTTCGACATTTTTTTAATACTGCCTTTAGGATCCAGTTCGAAGTATTTCAATAGTTCGTAAGCCTTGTCCATGCTCGGAATCTGATTGATTTCAGCAATGAAACGAATGAATTCCAAGCCTTTCATATCATCGATAAAGGTAATCTCTCCCGGCAGATAGCTTAATTGATTGTGGATTGCTGATGTTTGACTCCAACAATCAAGTCCATTGATCAGACATTGACCCTGGTCCGGTTTGATGAAGCCGAGCAGGTTACGGATAGTTGTAGTCTTGCCGGCACCGTTTGGGCCGAGAAAACCAAAAACCTGATTTGCAGCAACATTCAAAGACAGGTTAAAAACTCCGCGGTGGTCTCCATAATCCTTGGTCAGATTTTTAATCTCAATAGCATTCATGGTAGTGTCTTTCTAGATATAAAAATATACCGGAATCATATTCCAGTATATTTTAACGCAAATGAATAAACAATTCAATTTATACAGCAATCGGTTCTGCATCTTTCTCAATCGGACAGAAATAGCCATCTTTTGTTTTTTCTTTGAATTCATTCTTTATTTCGACAAGAAGCTTCGGATCTTCGTATAAATCAATTGCTGTACCAGCTAACACCTTCGCAGCTGTGAGCATTCCTTTATGAGCGATAGATGATTTTCCCAATGCCACATTCTGCCAGCTATGTCCGGGACTGCCAATCGGATAGGTTGCTGCCGTCAGCTGCGCCGTTGGGGTCTGATAGCTGACATCTCCGACATCAGTCGAGCCCATCGACATTTTTTCACTATGGACATAAGGAATCACAAAATCAGCAATTACCTTGCTGGAAAGCAGTTTTTCTTTAATATATCCATCAATTGCTAAATCGTTGCGGACGAGACACTCCGCTGGTTTTTGCACAAAAGTCGATTGAATGGCTTTAGCATAATCCATTTCATTTTTGACATATTCAGGCAAGTTTAATTGGGTTAAATTAGCATAGATTAATTTCTCTAACCCCTCATTTGAAACAACATCGGAAGTTCCGTCGATGAAACGTCGCGTCAGTTTAGTTTCCGTCATCATGGCAGCACCTTCAGCAATTTTATCAACACGCTTAAGTAATTCCAAAGTTTCTTTTGTACGCCCTGAACGCACCATATATAATACCTTAGCCTGATAAGGAACAACGTTCGGAGACACTCCACCGGCATCCGTTATCGCATAATGCAGACGCGCATAGGAAGGCATATGTTCCCGTAAAAATTGAACCCCGACATTCATCAGTTCAACGGCATCCAGGCCGCTGCGTCCCAGTTGCGGATCGCTGGCAGCATGAGCAGCAACGCCGGTAAAAACGTATTCGATTTGAATACTGGAATTATTCGTACCGCTGACAACCTCAAAGGTATCTCCGGGATGCCATGTCAAAGCCGCGTCCAGATCATAAAACAATCCATCCCTGGCCATAAAAGCTTTTCCGGCCCCGCCTTCTTCCCCAGGACAGCCATAAAGAATCACTGTTCCATTCCTTTTTTCACTCAGATAAGCTTTAAGGCCGACCGCGGCCGCGAAACTACCGGCACCCAAAAGGTTATGACCGCATCCGTGACCGCTCTCCATTCGCTGATCCTTAATCCGAAAACAAGCATTGGCTTCCTGCGATAAGGATCCCAAGGCATCATATTCCGCGAGAATTCCGATAATCGGACGACCGCTTCCATAAGAGGCCATGAAAGCTGTCGGCATCTTGGAGATATTGCGGACGACTTCAAAACCTTCTTTTGCCAAAGCCTGACAATAGAGTTCTGCTGATTTCGATTCTTTTAGCGATAATTCCGCAAAATCCCAGACCGCATCACTGATGCTGCTGAAATCTGTGAACCGTTGATCCAGATAATCATAGATTTTATTTTTTGTCATTAGTATAGCACCTTGCTCAAAAATTCTTTTGTCCTTTCTGTCTGGGGATGGTTAAAGATCTGGTCCGGCGTTCCGCTTTCTATAACCATTCCATTATCAATAAAAATAATCCGATCCGAAATGTCTCTCGCAAAACCCATTTCATGGGTTACGATTACCGAAGTCATGCCGGAGGTTACCAAATCTTTGATAACCACTAACACTTCTTTAACCATTTCAGGATCTAAAGCCGAAGTCGGTTCATCAAAAAGCATGACATCCGGTTCCATTGCCAAGGCCCGAACAATAGCCAAACGCTGTTTTTGACCGCCGGACAAACGGTTCGGGTGTTCATTCAGTTTATCCAGCAAACCAACTTTTTCGAGTAAGCTGACTGCCAAAGTATCGGCATCATGCTTCTTCATTTTTTTCAGCATGATCGGCGCTAAAGTAATATTATCTTTAACCGTAAGGTGCGGAAAAACATTGAATTGTTGAAAGACCATTCCGATTTTCTGCCGGACGGTATTTATATCGACCTTTTTGTCGGTAATGTTCACACCTTCAAAATAAACTTCCCCCTTTTCCGGAGTCTCCAGAAGATTCAGGCAACGCAGAAAAGTACTCTTTCCGCCGCCGCTTGGTCCGATGATCGTTACTACTTCACCTCTTGCAATATGTTCGCTGATACCCTTTAAAACATGAAGATCACCATAAGACTTATTTAAATTTACTGTTTTAATCACTGGAATGCAGTCTCCTTTCGAAGCGGCTCACGACCTTGCTTAATGTAAAAGTGAGCACGAAATAGATAACGCCGACAAAAAGCAAAGGTTCAATTACCAGATAAGTCGCTCCCGAAACTGTCCGGTAAGCTGACATCAGATCTCCGATAAAGAAGGTTGAAGCTAATGATGTTTCCTTAATAATCATGATGAATTCATTGCCTAATGCCGGCAAAATGTTGCGGATGGCTTGCGGCAGGATAATACGACGCATAGTCTGTGATTGATTAAGACCCAAGCTTCTTGAAGCTTCCATCTGCCCCTTATCAACGGCTTGAATTCCAGATCGAACAACCTCCGAAACATATGCCGAACTATTAATAATCAGAGAAATAGCAATGCAAGTGAATTTAGAAGGATTCATGAAAGATATCAGATTCGGTAAAACTAAATAAAAGAAATATAATTGCAAGAGAATCGGCGTTCCGCGGATAATCTCAACATAAGCCGAAACAAATGCCTTAGCAATTTTCAGCTTTGATATCCGGATCATGGCCAGCAGAGAACCGATGATCGCGCCGAAAAAAACAGCAATCAAGGACAATGATAATGTATAATACAGTCCCTTGATTAAAAAGACATCCCAAAATTTCGCAATCATTTTTATACTATTATTTATAATCGTTAACATCGCTGTCCTCCATCCGTTTAAAACCAGCTTTGTGCAAGCTGGTTTTAGAACCTTTACTCTGAAATCTGTCCAAGTGATTTTGCTAATTCAACAGCATCGGTATACCACGTTTCATAGTTGCCAGCTGCTTGTGCTTTCGCCAAGATCGTATTAATTTCAGCGGCCAATTCATCTTCACCCTTCGGCATCAAAATAACATTGCCATCGGATTCTACATCAAATTTATAATCACTCAGAGCCAATTGCGGATAATTCTGGATAAAGGATTCGCCGTTTGTAACGGCAACACATAGACCATCAACTTTACCGTTGATTAATTCCAGAACGGCCGTATTCAGATCAACAATCGGGTTCGCTTCAGCATCAGGAAGCTGTTCAGTTAAAAGATTCCATTGCAGAGATGCATTCTGAGCCGAAATAGACTTGCCGGCAAAGTCCTCTGCTGTTTTTAAACTATCGGCATTGGCTGCCAGAATCAGGATTCCCTGTTCATCACTGTCATCAGCATAATAGGGATCAGAAAGGGTATAATTCTCAGCCCGTTCATCGGTGTAAGCATAACCTGAAATAGAAATATCAACGGTACCGGTAGAGACGGCGGCCTGACATGAGCTGAAATCCATAGCATCAATATAAAGCTCCACACCTAATTCATCAGCAATATACTGGGCTAACGCAATATCAAAGCCAACATACTGTGCTTGATCGGCCTGACTGGCGTCGATGAACTCCATAGGAGCGAAATCAGGGCTCACGGCTACTTTCAAAACGCCGGCAGCTTTAATTTTATCGAGCAGCGACTCTTCTTCAGTACTTTTTGCGGAACAGCCAAACAGCGCTGTGAGAATAACCATAACGGTTAATAGTTTGATAATTTTTTTCATTTGTTTCCTCTTTCATTATTGACATCCAGCCTAGAGATAACTTCTTCGTCGTTGCATTTTAACCTCCGATATTACAAATAAAAACGTCTCTGGAATATATCCAAGAGACGTTAATTACCGCGGTACCACTCTAATTGTCTGATTATATCAGACCACTCGATCCATAACGCTGGACTAGCGATTTACTATACTGTCGTTCCAGTAAACATCTCCTAAGTGCGTTTCAATATCTTTGATCCATCGAGCTTCCACTCTGTCTCGATTCGCTGTTAATCGGGGATATTTACTCTCTTAATCAGTGATTTATGGTGTTATTCTAATGTAATAATGATCATATGTCAAGCATAAAATGTAAATTTTCATTCCATATGAAACATTTTCACTATTTAAAGCTGCGAGCATTGGATAAAACCATATCATTCACCGTCTGATAAAACTGGGTAATCTTCTTCGGATCATCATTATTCCTCAGCAGATTAATGACATTTTTATCCCGAAAGACGATTTCTATGACATGGGTTACACTTTCGTTCTCGAAGCTGATTGCTTGTTCCTTCAAAAGACCGCGGTCCCAATAAACAATAATTTGAACTTTCTTAAAACTCCATGTAATCGGTTTTCTAAGAACAAAGACAAACAAACAAGCGGTTTTAGTATGCGATAAAATCGGTGAAACAAATACGACGTTGTCTCTTTCCCGACTGGAATAAAACGATTCATATCTCAAAAGATCAGCTAACAAACCCTTTTCCGTATCTGTTGTCTGTTCAATATATAAGGACAGCTGCTTAAGGCATTGATCTTTAGTCCGCCAATTTAAATTATAAATAACATTCTTAGTACTGAAGAACTGATGATAATCAAATACATTCTTTATAACAATCGCAAATAACTGCTGACGAATTTCAATCTTATCATTTTCATCAAAAAAGATATCTAAGTAAATTGTTTTTATTTGGTTACTGACAGCTTTAAGCTTTTCATCACGAATTGAGGTAAACAGAACCTGATAGGCGCTAAGATCAAGCTGTGTCAACTCATAGTATTCAAATACTTCAACGGAATCAAGAATTGAAGAATAGTTACGCATTAACCGCTCAGCGATACCCAAGCCGACACTTTTGCTGATTTTCGGAACCAGTACGGCTTTTACTTTCGTAAATTGAAACGGATAACGGCCGAAGATAGGATATATCAGCAAAGACAAACGGAAGATTTCATCTTTATCGAGTCGAAAGCCTGTTCGTTCTTTCAGATAAACAGCTGTTTGCACCGCTAATTTATCAGCCATCAGCGATGTTTTATGCTGACCGTCGAATAAACTCATCTTCAGTTTAAATTCGCAGCGCAGTAAAATCTGGGTTAACTGTAAACTGAACTCATCAGCTAAACGAACATCTTTACCGATATATTGGAATGTATTGACCTTTTCCAAATAGCCGATGAGGTCCAAGGCCAGATCACGTGATTTTAAATAGTCATCGCTGTAGGAAACGCCGTTAAAATCAGTTAGAACCCGATATCCGATAATATAAATCGTAATTTCAATAATATCATCGATGTTAAATTGACAGTTAAGTAATTCACCGCAATTATCCAGCAGTATTTTCGCAACATAATATGAATTCCGTCCGGAAAAACGCTGTCTGGCTTGGATCGAAAAATGAAGGGTCTGTCCCTTCTGATTTCGACAATATGCCAGATAGATTGCTCTAACAATGTTATCGACGACATATTCCGGTAGGTTGTTCTTCGTATATGCATTCTGATAACGGATGATCAGTGCTTTAATCTGTGTAAAAAGCTGATCATCTAACTGATAGTTCTTCTGGAAATTCTCCGGATCTTTGATGTGCAGCGTCATCGCATTCAGAAAAAAGAACTCGTAAATTATGCAAGCGCGGATATTGTGTTCATGTCCTTCAATTCTTAAACCATGCTTGCTTTTATTCACTACTTTCAGATCAAATTCATGGAGGATTGTTTTGGCAATATTCAAACGCGAAATAACTGTCGTTCGATTGACAAACAACTGCTCCTCCAGATCCTCAATACGCACATATTCAGTATGACTTAGCAAATAGCGGACAATATAGTGCGCTCGCTCGCAATTTATGGACATATGCTCTTTTTTTAGATAATCATCCAGATAGAGATCGCAAAATGTCCGAAAACGCTCATCATCATCAATTGACAATGTATAACCGACCCCGGCTTTTGAAATTATACCGGCTCCGTAATTCGCAATGATCAGATTCAGCTCATTGAGCTCATTGTGTACCGATTTACTGGAAATGCTGAAATTATTCGCAAAGAACTTCGCATTAAGCGGTTCGCGATGAGATCGTAAAAGTTTTAAGGCTTGTATATGATTACTGCTAAGTTCTTGGATCAACAATACCACCCCGCATCCGAGTCAATTATATTAAAACATTTTTTGAATTACTTTGCCAATGTATTCTTCCGCTTGTCCGCGCTTGAGATCTGTCAGAATTCCATCATGTCCGCCATTAAACTCACTGGCTTCAACGATATAACCGGCACTACCGTTAGCATATCCCCAGACAATGCAGACTTTCGCATTACTGCTGCGTTTAAGCTGCAATCCGAGATTGCTGGCTAGTTCACAGGGAACAATGATTAATTCAAGATCTCCCAGCCTGATAACTTCGGTATTCAAACAGACGTCGATTGCTAAATTCTGCAGTTTATATTCATAACCGGCAATCTCTGAATACAGCCACTTTTTACCGTCAAAGCTTGTTTCCTTTTCAAGATTTGCTTGTAATGTTTCCAGAATACCCTGCAGTGCTTTTTTATCGCGTTGATAACTGACCTGATATTCGACTGTTTGATACCGAACCGGTTTAATATTCAAGTCAATTGTTTCTGCCAAGTCAGCCATTTGCCGAGCAATGCCTTGGCTGACCCTATTTAATTCATTCCAGTCGTTATTCTGGCGATATTGGCGATTGCTCATATCACCGGCCGCACCATTTGACATTAACGGTTCAATCCCTTTCAACCGAAAGAGTTCGCGGCGAATATTGCCTAAAAGATCCGCGCTAAGATTGAGTTCGAGCGGACTGTTAATTGTTGAATGGCAAGATAAATTGGCCATCGTAGCCACGACTTGCTCATTCATTTTAAACTCCAAATAATAAGCCCATTTATCTCCTTGTTTCTGCAGGTCATTGCGATTGCCGTAATAACCTTCTATCCAGCCGCGATGACAAATTACATGATTAAAATCCTGATATTGCTGATTAGCCTGTTCTACAGCCGCTAATAGTTTATTCTTCACTTCATCAATATACTGCTGGTCTCCAGCCATCATCGGCGAGTCGCTGTCATTAAAATTCGGAGCTGAATGGGTGTGTGTAACACTTAGGACAATTAAACTTTCGGCTACAGCATACTTCTCAGCTATTATTGATCGCATTTCATCACAGAAGCGTTTGGACATCATTATTAAATCAGCATTGATAAAGCAACACTTGACACCATCAATATCCAACCATAAAACATTCAGTTCCAATGGATCATGCACTCCGGCGGATTTCCCGCTGCGCATCGCATGACCGCAGACATATTGCGGTTCAAGCGGAGTGATATCCGCACTGCTAAAGGCAATTTTCATTAGTTATCTCCCATTTCATTAAAATTAAGGCAATTGCGTTAACAATTGCCTTTATCGATTACTGCTTAGTTTTAAATTATGTTTCGCTGTGCTTAACCAAGAATGCCGGCAGCAGCTAATAAGATACCTGCGATAACAAGAATTAGAACCATTTTTCCGGAAGTCATGCCTTTTTTGCCAAGACCCCAATAAATAGCCAAAACAGTTACAATGTTGCCAAACCGCGGAACAATTGTGTTCAGTAAATCATTCAATGACTGTGAAACTTCACCATAGTTCAGCATTACAGCAAAGTTTACCTTAACGGTTGAGGCGATTAGTGCACCTACGACAGCCAGTCCGATAACCGAAGCTGCTTCTGTGAAGTTCTTCAGTTGCTCGCTCTTATTCGTTACAAAAGTCACGCCTTGTTCATAAGCTACAAAGAATAAGCGATTAAAGGTAAACCAAATGACCAGCTGGATAACTTCCGCAATTACATAACCCATAATACTGCCGGCTAAAGCTTGGTACGCGGCAATCGCACCTAAGATAGTCATCGGCAGAATCCAAATTATAGAATCGCCTAGGCCAGCTAAAGGACCCATTAACCCTGTTCGTAATTCAACAGCAGTTCTGGTCGCATCTTGATCTTTAGTAGATTCAATAGCTAAACAAGCACCAAGGATGATATTCCCCATCCAAGGATGTGTATTATAAAATTTGAAGTGATCACGATACTTTTCACGTAAAATTTCATCATCACCATAGATTTTCTTCATGCATGGATGCAGTGAATAAACCCAACCGGCCGATTGCATTGTTTCATAGTTGAAACACATCTGTCTGGTTAGGACGTAACGAACGATACAGTTACGTAAATCCTTTTTGGTTAATACTTCATTACTCATCGTAACTTCCTCCACTCACCGCTGCGGTTTCTTTATTTTGCAAACCTTGATAAATCATATAAGCTGCGACAAAAGCCAGTAAAGCGATTCCTAACATTGATAAGCTGAAATATGCGGACATTACAAAGCCGAAAATCATAAATACGCCGTATTTTTTAATTGGCAGATAACGCATCAAGATTGCAAAACCTAAAGCCGGCAACATACCTGCCGCAACAGTTAAGCCGTTCATTAGCCATGTCGGAATCGATTCCAAAATCGTTGTGATCAGTGATGAACCAATTGTCATAACGATCAACACCGGCAGCGTATATAAAATAGAACGGAACCAGTTCCAGCCCCAGATCCAATTGCCCATTGCCTTCCAATTCATCTTCTCTGATGCATCCTGTGCACGATGGAAGAAGAAAGAACCGGACATTTTAGCCATAATATCCAATTGTACGCCTAAAGTAGCGACCGGAATACCGACAGCCAGACCGGATTCGATACCTCCGCCAGTCACAATCGCAAACAAGGTCCCAACAACCGTACCTAGAGCATAGTCAGGAACCGACGATCCACCATAACCACCGACACCTAAACCCATCAAACACATAGTTCCGCCAACAGTCAAGCCAGTTGTGACGTCACCCATAATCAAACCAACAACGAATCCATACAGTACGGTAATCCCATAAACGAAAATTTGCACACTCATGCCGATGAAAGTCATGAAGAACATGAAAGCACAAGTCAGAATAATCTGTAATGGAGTAAACATTTACTCTCCCCCTTTCATTAGTCTAGAATACTGGAACAGATAATAAGCGGATCACTCGGACGAAATTGACAAGTAACGGTTATTCCGTTATCCCGCATTTCCTTAAGCATCTGTTTTTCCTTGAAATTGACGCGAACAGTTTTATCCAAGACGATTGTATCTCCTGTGTTCTGTGTCACATTTCCAAGATTGATCCGTTTAAATTTGATACCAAGTTTAAACAATTCGTAGATATCTTCAATATCTTTACCAACAACAAATACCCGTTGGCCAACATAATTCCCATTCTTAAAATTCTCTGCGGCTTTTTGCGGTGCCAAAACTGATAGACTGACACCTGTCGGGACGGACATTTTCAGCGTCTGCTTAATAAGATTGTTATTGGCAACACCTTCATTGACAACCATGCCTCGAGTGGCTTTCTTCTCAGGTATCCACTGTGTCGCGACAATACCGTGAATCATTCGATCGTCAACACGGACATCAATGATGCCGCTTTCCATTGTGTATTCTTCCAGAATAAATATCTCCTTCCCTTTACCCTCTTACGCGTAATAATTGGTACACCCCCATTTTAACCGCTTACAGTCATTGATGAAATGTGTAATATTTCCACTATTCTCTAATATCGAATGTACATTAATCCGGCAAACGAATAAATATCCTTAAATTGCCGATTATTATTCATCGTTTTTCCTTTATTTGTCTACTTCTGATGTATGTGATTGGATCTGTAAAATAAAGAATAAAAAACCCTTTCTTTTGTTTAAAGAAAGGGCGAGGAAACTATTTAATTTGACTCTTGTCGAATGCACTAAGGAAATTATTCGCCACCTCGGCAACTCTGGCTAAACCGCTATCACCGAAAGGCGATTCAAGCCCTGCGGTTTCGACTAACTGTGTGAAAGTCATGGTACCGGCTTTTTTAACTAAAGCCAGATAATTCATCCAGGTTTTTTGACGGTCAAGCTGCATTCCGGACCAGAACTGTAAAGCAACCGCTTGGGCCAGACAATAGTCGATGTAATAAAACGGAGAATTATAAATATGCTGCTGCCGTTGCCATCCCTTGCCGTCACCATAGAAAGGTAAATCCGCTATCTTCATCCAAGGCCGGTAGAGACGTTCCAGTTTTTTCCATTCCGCATGCCGCTGATCGGGTGTTAGCTCCGGCTGCTGATAAACAATATGTTGAAAGTGATCTACCATCGTCCCATAAGGGATAAAGGTTAAAGCACCTTCAAGATGACTGTAATAGAACTTTTTAGTGTCATTGCCGAAGAAACCCTCAGCCCATGGCCAGGCAAAAAATTCCATGGACATCGAATGAATTTCACAGGACTCAAGGGTCGGATTCCGGTAATCCAGCAATTGGATATCACGTGCCATATAGGCAGCAAAGGCATGACCGGCTTCGTGAGTCATCACTTCTACATCATGCTGAGTACCGTTGAAGTTCGCAAAAATAAACGGTGATTTGTAATCTTCGATTGCTGTACAGAAACCACCGCCGGCCTTGCCCTTTTTACTAAGAACATCCAACAGTTCATTTTCATACATGAAATCAATAAATTCCGCCGTTTCCGGTGCCATTTCATGATACATTTTCTTACCATGCGCTAGGATCTGTTCAGGTGTGCCAAAAGGTTTAGCATTACCGCTGCGGTAGGCCAGAGCATCATTATCAAAACTCATCGGATAAACCGAACCGATTCGCCGCGCCTGTTCCTTCTTCAATTCCTCAGCCAGAGGAACCAAATACTTGATAACCGCCGTACGGAAACGCGAGATGTCGCTTTGGTCATAACTATTCCGCATCATCCGATAGTAACCGAGTTCCACATAGTCATGATAGCCAAGTTTCTGAGCCATTGCCGTTCTGACTTTTACCAGCTTATCATAAATCGCATCAAGTTCGTCCTGATGTTCCGCATAGAAACGGCCTTCTGCTATCCAAGCATCCTTGCGAACCTGATCTTGAACAGCTTGTTTATATGGTGTCATTTGAGACAGTGTGCGCAATTCTTTATCAAACATAATCTGCGCCGAAGCCATCAGCTTGTTATATTCGGTCGTCAGCCGATTCTCTTCCTGTAGTTCAGGAACAATAACGGGACTGAATGTTTTTAATTGAATTTCAGCATTTCTAAAGAGCAGATTACCGAATTCCTTTTCAAACTCCGCACGAAATGGACTGTGCAGTAAGTCCTGTGTAAAGGTTTGAAAGGTCTCCTCCAGTTCCGGCATAGTCCGGTCCCAATACTGTTGTTCCTGATCATAAAAAACATCTTGCGTATCAATTTCGTGCCGGACCGAAGCTAATGTATTCTGCGTACTGATCTTTCCCAGCAATCCCTGCCAGTTTATTAAAGCTTTACGCGCCTGATCATACCCGGTAGCGGCCCTTAGGTCCTCAATAATCAGCTGACCGTTTCGTTTCATCTCACTAAAATCGAGACGCTGATATGGCATCTTTTTAAATTTCATCTAAATTCTCCTTTTTCTTGATTATAACCGATTATCAACAATTCCGGCTTTATTTGACTGTAGGATAAAGTTTAGCTGCCGATGTAAATCAATCGGCCAGTGCTGATTGATCAAATAAACAATCCTTGATCGGTCCAGACTGTCACTGCTGATCAGATGATCTTGAAGCAATGATACTTTATCCGATCTGCCCATCAGATAGTACAAAACATACCAATCTTCAAGCTTCATTAGACTCAAACCGTTTTTCCGGACAAACGGATAGGATTCATCAACCATCAGTTCATACCATAAATCATTATACCTGATTTTCATTCCGGACATCACATCGACATCCAAATCCATATAGCGATATTCGGCAAAGAATGCTGATCGATAATTCGGATTAGCCTTATCCCGACCAAGGCATCGATAACATTCAAGCAGCTGAGCTGCCTTAGCGACATCGCCCGGACAGACAACAATATCTAAATCATGTACCTCAACGGCTAGATTATTATAACGCAACAACAGCGAACCGCCAACTCCATAGCTGATTTGTTCGGTATTAAGCAGTCGTAAAAAAGCACTGACGGTCTGATCACTGATGATCATTTTTATATCGATCCACCAAATTCTGGTAACGATTAATCACTTCATCGATGACATCATCCCACGCCACCGGGATGGTTTCCTGCGCCCGCTTACCCAAATTCTGCAGTAATACATGATCATTAAGCACTTTTTTTATTATCCGAAATAAATCTTGCGAATCATCTTGACACAGTAACCCATTAACTTGATCGGTTATAACCTCTGCCGCATTGCTGCCTCGGACAACAATCGAAGGAGTCCCGGCATTTGCGGCCTCGCGCACAACCATCGGCGCATTATCATAGATGGATGGAAAAACAAAAAGCGCGGCACTGGCATATAAACCATCCAGTAAATCCACGTCGGTTATATGTCCAAGTGCTTTCGCATTGTCCTGCAGACCTAGTTCTTTAATTCTTGTTTTTATTTCCGAACTATGCGGACCCTGACCAGCCAGTAACAGTTGAAATTTAACTCCATCTTGATGTAATAAAGCACAGGCCTCTAAGATACGGCCGATGTTCTTTTTCCAATTCATCTGGCCGACATACAGCAGAATCGGTTGATCATTTAATTCATACTTTGCCTTTGCCAGTTCAATCGCATCAGCTCTGATCAGGCGCTTGTTCATTCCATTTTGAATAACGTAAATTTCTTTCTTGTAGCCGTAACTTCGCAATGTCGCTGCTGAAGAATCACTAACTGCCCAAACTTCATCACAATTATTAAAAACGCCGATTACACCCTTTACACCAATCTCCGCTAAAAACTCCTGACCGGTTATCTGCAGGAAATCATCGTAAAACTTCGAATGGAAAGTCCCAACAAGCGGGATTTTATGTTTTTTAGCATAGTGGACTGCCTCCATACCCGCAATAAAAGGACTGTGTAGATGAACAATATCAAAATCGGTCATCTCCAAACGAGCATGATAATGCGAATCAATCAGGGGCAGACCGGCACGATAATGCGACATTGTCGGTACCGCTCGGCTATAGAAATCAAGCACTTCAAACGGATAATCACCGCGATAGCCCATATCGGTCAACGGAACGACGGCATAACACTGATGACCCCGGCGGCTTAAGGTGTCACAATAGCTGTAAACTACACGTCCGACACCGTCAACAATCGGTAAAAAGGAATCGCTGAATTGACCAATCTTCATAGCAATTCCTGAATTAGCGGCAGACAACAGCGGTGCCGGAAACAATAACCATTAGCATTCCATTATCTGCACCCAAGACTTCATAATCGACATCGACTCCGACAATTGCGTTGGCATTCAGTCTCAGGGCGCGCTGTTCCATTTCACGCATGGCACTTGTACGTGCTTGAATCAGTTCTTCTTCGTATGTTGTTGAACGTCCGCCGAAAACATTGCTTAAGCCCGCCACAAAATCCTTCACAATATTAACCCCGGCAATAACTTCGCCAAAAACCACTTCTTTATATTCAATAATCTCTTTTCCCTCAATCGAAGGCGTTGTTGTAATAATCACATTAATCCCTTCTTTCATAAAAATATCATAGCATAATAAATCATTTCGCATAGTGTTTGATAAGCTGATTTAAGAAATTATTAATTTCTTTGAGAAGTTTCAAATCTAAACTGGCATCGTTCCTAGTGTCAATGTCATAACAATTGAATTGAAGATCTTCATAGAAACCGGTTGCCAGTTTTATACTCGGCTGAAGATCCGCTGATGATATCATTGTTTCCGCCGGTACCTTGTGATGTATGAAATAGTTCTTTTCATAAGGCACCGGAATATCAACTTGGCTGCTAAGCAGTATTTTGTTTCCATAAGCCAAGCGGTCTAGAGAAATAATTAAATCCGTATCAAGCCAAGCGCTTTCATACTTCCTTATTTTTCGATCATATAGAATACAGACAATCTCATCAGGATGATATTTCGCGATGTGTCGAATGATGTATAATGGGGCGGTATTGCTGAAGTTCTTTAAATTATCCTTACCGTATAAGAAAAGAATATTGACAACCGAAGTAATTAATATCAATGGTAAAACAAAGTGCGCTAACGATCGATAGATAATTAATGAGAAAATCGTAATAATGATGATCCTCAACAATTTGTCATTACGATGATGCCGGAGCCATTCCAGGGGTTTTAATGGATGGTAAACCGCTGAAACAATCAATTCTCCGAATGAATGATAATCAGCCAGAATCGCAATCTTAGCTTTTTTATTTCCAATAATCATTGTCCTGTCTTTTCTCTCAACCGACAGACCGCTCTTTCGAAGATCAGAGCTGAAATTTCGCAGAAACTGCTGTTTTTGTCTAAAGCTTCGCCGCCGGTGATATTTTATATAGAAGGCCAGAAAATCATTAACATTCATAGAAAAACACCTTACTTCTTTCATTAATGGGAATATTTAGAACCTCACAAGTAATTCGAATCTCCGAAACGGTAAAATCCATCTGGTTATTGAGCTTTTCATCCAATTCTTTTGTGGTGATATTTAATTTTTCGGCCAGCTGCCATGCTGCAGTATTGGATATTCGCATATAGAACAAAAGCCGTTTTGAATCGGTCAAAAGATTGTCTCCTCTCTATAATGTTGTTTATTATTCTACATTAATTTTAGCTTAATGTTGAATTATAGTAAACACTAATTTCCGATATTGTTGCTTTCGTCTTTTAATAACACCGTAATTAATGATAGAATTAAAAAAAGGCGGTGAGGTCATGAAAATCGGTCAGAAAATAAAAAACCGGAGACTTGAACTGAAAATGTCGCAAGCCCAATTGGCACGAAAATTGAATTATCGGTCACGATCATCAATTAATAAAATCGAATTAGGCTATAATGATATTACGCAGTCAAAAGTCGCCGAATTTGCGGAAGCCCTGCGGACAACCCCTGCCTACCTAATGGATTGGCAAGAGACGGATGAATATTCAGCCACTCCATCGTTAATTGCCATCAGTCCGCTGACACTGGCAGAAACAGCGTACAGCGTAAACGAAAATGCTCCGAACATTATCTTGCCAGAACAGTTTTTTGACTCGAAACGCAACTATTTTTATCACTATATGGCTGATGAAAGTTTAGCAGATGAAGCTATTCACACCGGAGATCTTGTTATCTTTGAAGAAACGAATAAATTAAAAAACGGTCAGATCGGTTATATCCAAACCACTGATCAGGCTAAATTCTGCCGAAAATACTTCATCGATAAAGAAAGTATGTCAGTGACGCTCTTGTCCGGCAACAATCATTATCCGCCTCTGAATTATCAAAACAGTCAAATCAAGATCCGCGGCCGTTTGATTTATACACTAGCCAAAAAATAAAGCTCCTGGGAGCTTTTATTTTATAATTAAGTTATATGACTGACCAAGATCCGGGAAGTATGCCAGACATCCCTTTTGAGTCTGATAAATCTGAACATTCAGCATCGTACCGCAATAATCCAATTGCAACTCATCAATCAGTTGATCCGTATCAGTTATACTGACCGGTTCGCCGATCAGATAACTTCGCAGATAATAATTAACATTGGTTTCCTGATTCGCAAGCCACGAATCGGCTAAAGTCATACAGGCTGAATCTGACGCAGTCCGCTCATCAAATGTATTTTCATCCTGAACTAAGCCATATGACTGATAAAATGTTGTTTCCTTCGCCGCTTTGGGATTAGCAAATAAGCCCATAGAGTTGGCATTGATCAAAGAAGCAGCCAGACAGACGGTGAAGACACCGACTCCCCGCTGATAGAGCAGTGATTTCTTGTTCTTAAGCTTCTTTTCCTGTATAAATTCGCGCTGTTTGATTTCAATCAGCCGTTCCCATTTCCGATTCTTATAAAACATGAAAAAGACAACAAGCAATGCTGAGAACGATAGTGCAATAAGTAGATATCCCATAACCATAGCTTATCTCCCTTTCAGGTATTCTTTGAATGCCTTCGTATAACTGCGATTGACTTCCAGCACCTTGCCGTTGGTCAGCGTTAGCGAAAGCTTGCCATTAAATGATGAGTCAACCGCATCAATCTTTGTAATATTGACAATAATGCTTTTCCCGATTCGAACGAAGCCAAACGGTTCAAGTTGATCAATAATAGCATACAGCCTCGACATCAAAGATATTTCGCGCTGTTGAGTATATGCAATCACCTCATTACCAAAAGACTCGATATAATAGATATCAGAAACTTCTGTTTTAACTTCACCGCGGGGTGTCCTTCCGTAAAGCTGCATCGAATTCACTTTGGTAAAAAACTGTATTTTATCCTTAATATCATCAATTTTATCCAAATCAAAAACAATATTGATTTTGTCTGCTTCCCAATCAGCGATATTCGAACACAGAACAATCTCATAAACGAGTGATTCACTGATTCCCAGTGTTTGTTTAATGATTTCTCTTTCCCGTAAGGGGAATTTAATCTTAAACATAGATAACCTCCGGTTATCCACTTACATCATATGTAAATGGAACAATATTACAACACAACCTTGATAAGTTGCGTATTTAATCAAACAACTTACTTAAAACGCTGATTGATCAATTGTTTGCCCAGACCATTCATAAAATCCGTAGCACTTACGATATTGCGACCTTCAACCTGAAGCTGCGTAATACCTATAATCCGATGTTCAACCGCAATCTGAATCTGATTATCAACCAGACCGATTAATGTTCCGTCTGGTTCATCGGTCGGTAAATCACTGTAACACACGCCATGTAGCTTGATTTTCTGATCCTTGATGATTCCATAACCGATCGGCCAGGAAATAAGCGCACGGATATGGTTATAAACCGTCATATACGGACGCTGAAAGCTGATAAACTCATCGTCCTTGCTGATATTATAACCGAATGTTGCCAGACTATGATCTTGCGGATGAGAAGGAATTCGATCCTCAACAATCAGCGGCAGATTCTTTTCAAGCATCCGGCAGGCACAATCAATTAGTTTTTCCTGCAGCGAACTTACGGTGTCTTCAAGCGTAATATCGACTGATTCCTGAATAATGATATCACCGTCATCCATTTTTTTCGCCATTTTCATCAAGGTGATTCCCGTCTGTTGCCGACCATTCATGATTGCACGATGCATTGGTGCTCCGCCACGCAGTTCCGGCAATAGTGAAGCATGAATGTTTATACACAAATAGTTACTAATAATAACCGAGGGAATAATCTGTCCATAAGCACATGTTATGATCAAGTCAGGATTGATATCAATAATAAACTGATAGTCTTCGCGGATCTTCAGCGGCTGAAAAACCGGAAGCTGACTTTGCCTGGCTAATTCTTTTACCGGTGATTGCTCTAACTGATGTTTGCGGCCAACCGGCTTATCCGGCTGTGTAACAACCGCGATAATCTTGTAACCTTCATTGATAAGGCTTCGTAATACCACCTGAGCAAAATAAGGTGTTCCCATGAATAGGATAGTTCTGTTAGTGACACTTTTCATGGTAGTATTATATCATAAATAACCTATTTAGCAGCTTGATTATGTCTGTTTGACAAGCTTAATCCGCCATAAAGCATGTTATAATAAAACCAAGGAGAAGAAAATATGCAAAATAATGAATCTATCATGTGGAAAGAGATTTTTCAACAACCGGAGGCAGTCTTCAGAACCCTGGAAATCAACCGACCGCTTATTATGAATATCGCCAAAGCGGTTCATGAAAGACAAATTAAAACGATCATCCTTGCCGGACGCGGTTCCAGTGAACATGCCTGTCAGGTAGCCCGGTACCTTTTTGAGACGAAATGCCGAATGGTCGCTTCGATTGCTGCACCGTCAGTCATAACGCATTATGATGGAAACATTGATCTGGCTAATGTGCTGACAATCGGTGTTTCTCAATCCGGCGCTGCACAAGATATTTATGAGGTCATGAATGAAACAATCAAACAGCATGGCTTATGTGTTTCCATTACCAATGTCCGCGATAGTATTATGGCCGGTGTCGGTGATTTCCGAATGAATCTTGAATGTGGCGAAGAAAAAAGTATTACAGCGGCGAAGTCTTATCTGACACAGCTTACGCTCTTAGTGGCAATTGCCGGATACATTAGCCAAGATCAGGGAATCATTGATCTGCTTGATAATCTTCCGAAAATAATTCAGAAGGCCTTATTGCTTGAACCTCAAGTAAAGCATTTAGTAACCTGTCTGCGCAATACAGACAGCATTATGATTATCGGCCGCGGACTTTTATACGGTTTATCATTGGAAACAGAGCTGAAAATTCAAGAAACCTGTTACCTTGATGCCCGCGCTTATGCCTCAAGCGATTATCGGCACGGACCGATCGCAACCTGTCAGCGTTTTGTACCAGTCATCTTCTTCATTGCGGATCAGCAGACTAATGAATGTGTTCTTACACTGCACGAAAGAATGAAGAAAGAGTACAGTATATTCAGTATAGCGATCAGCAACCTGCCGGCATCCATTACCGATGCCGACATAGCGATAAAACTGCCGGTTGAATATGACGGGCTGTCAGCTGTCTTTGTTTGCGCTGTTTTTTCACAGATGCTTGCCTGTCAGCTGTCTTTAGCTCGAGGATACAATCCGGATACACCGATCGGGGTCAGTAAAAGAACAGTTACCAGATAAAATAAGATAGTTTTATTGCTTTTTACGTATGTGTTTGTTATAATTCATAGGTAACAAATGCAGGAGGTTAAGGATGCCTAATATCAAATCGCAAAAGAAACGTTCCATTACCAATATTAAACGTGGCGCAGCCATTAAGGCGCAGAAGTCTGAATTAAAGACTTTGATTAAAAACGTTTTGAAAGCTGTTGAATTGAACGATAAAGATGTGGCTGTTGTCGCTTACAATGAAGTTTCGAGTAAACTGGATAAATCAGTTACAAGCAATATTCATCACAAGAATTATGTAAGCCGTCAGAAAGCTCGTTTGAGTAAAGCAGTAAATAGCATGCAGTAAAAAAAGGTCGGAAGACCTTTTTGTTTACAGTTGAGAAACTTTAGTTTCAATCGCAGCTTTGATCACAGCGGTGCTTACGGCTTTAACCACCCGCTGATCAAATAGTGACGGAATGATATTGGTTACTGATAATTCCTGTTCATCGATAAGATCGGCCAAGGCATCGACAGCCGCCATCTTCATGGCTTCATTGATGGTTTTAGCTCGGCAATCTAAAGCTCCCCGAAAGATTCCGGGAAACGCCAGAACATTGTTGATTTGATTAGGATAATCGCTGCGGCCGGTACCGACAATGTAAGCACCGGCGGCTAACGCGTCATTTGGGAAGATTTCCGGAATCGGATTGGCCATCGCAAAGATAATCGGCTGACGGTTCATGGAATGCACCATCTCCGCATTAAGAACTTTACCGGCACTGACACCGATAAACACATCACAATCAACTAAAGCATCTTGAAGCGTCCCTTGGCGTCGGTCAGGATTTGTGATGACCGCCATTGACTGCTGCTCCGAATTGATATACGGATCATTGGTGTCAAGAATTCCTTTTTTATCAACGAAAATGATGTTTTCCGCACCATAGCTGATCAATAGTTTCCCGATGGCTAGACCGGCAGCCCCCGGACCATTGATCACAATTCTGACTTTTTGAATTGACTTTTTAACAAGTTTCAAAGCATTTTTCAAAGCGGCGCAAACAACAATAGCTGTTCCGTGCTGATCATCATGCATAACCGGAATCGGGCAGATTTCTCTTAGTTGCCTTTCAATTTCAAAGCAACGCGGAGCTGAGATATCCTCAAGATTGATGCCGCCGAAACTGCCGGAAAGTAATTGAACGGTTCGGATTATATCCTCCGTATTTTTACTTTTAATACAAAGCGGGAACGCATCAATATCCGCGAATTCCTTAAATAGAAGACATTTCCCTTCCATGACTGGCATTCCGGCTTCAGGCCCAATATCGCCCAATCCTAAAACTGCCGTACCGTCTGTGATTACTGCAACCGTATTCCATCTTCTTGTTAATTCAAATGATTTAGCAACATCATCTCGAATAGCTAAACAGGCATCAGCAACTCCAGGCGTGTATGCCACGGCTAAATCCTGCTGGTTATCAATAGCAACCAAAGATTTAATCGCAATCTTACCCTTCCATTCATAATGCTTACGCAAGGCTTTTGACATTTCTTCCATTTTATCCCTCAAAACTTAATATTAAGTTTATTATCTATTTCATCAGCTTCGGTCTGATCAAAATCCAGATTTTTAAATAACTCGGCGCTGGTCATATAATCATCCAGGTTATGTGTTTCCGGTTCATCAACGAGTTCCGTTTGCTGTGTTAAGGCAATTTCCGTAGCCAAGCCGCCCAGAGATGTCTCGCGGAGTTCCAACGGCAATTTCATGCCGGTATACCGCATAGTTCTGACGACATCGTCAAAACTGACACGATTGTTCTTCAACGCTCCGACATGCTGAGCCAATAAAGCGCTATCGATTGCCCGCAGTGTTGCGACTGCGTTCCGTTCGATGCATGGAATCATGACATAACCGCCGACTGGATCGCAAGTCAAGCCCAAGTGATGCTCCATACCGATTTCAGCAGCATAAGCAATCAGTCGATTATTCAATCCATTAAAATAAGCGATCATTGCACTGCCCATGGCACAGGCTGTACCTACTTCAGCCTGACAACCGCCGACTGCACCCGAAATTGTCGCATTCTTCTTTACCACATTTCCGAATAGACCAGCCAAAGCCAATCCTTTGATCAGTTTAGCTCTTGAAAGTCCGACATCATGATAATAATGATATACTAAAGCAGCCATAATCCCGCTGGCTCCCATCGTCGGTGCCGCGACACAGCTTTTCCCATCTGCATTTTCTTCGCATGCCGCATAAGCATAAGATGATAGTAATATTTTTGTGCGATCAGCGCCTTCTTCTATCAAATTCGCTTGTAAGAACAATCCTTTTGCGACACGTGGTAATTTTAAGGATCCGGGAAGCACCCCCGAAGCAGCCAGTCCGCTGCTGACGGTTTTCAGCATTTGATTTAAAACAGATCCCAAGTGCTTTACGATTTCCGGTTCATAACGCATCGGATAATCCGCCAAACTTATTTTATATTCCTGACAATAATCCAGTATCTGATTCATATGATCATGAGGATAGATTTCATCATGTAAATGCAGATCTTCCTCAGCCACCTCAATACTCCCGCCGCCAAGCGAAAAGACGGTCCACTCACTCTCAAGGCTGCCATCAATATTATAACCGCGAATACGCAAGCCGTTTGGAAAAGCAGCCTTATGTTTCTCTTTAAAACAAATTGTACACATGCGTGGAGCAAAGGTCTTTCTTATTATCTCATCTGTCGCATGACCAACTCCGGTTAAGGCTAATGAACCGAAAAGCATTACATCAAAATAAATCGCATTGGGATAATGTTCCATGTACAGCTGACAAGCTCTTTGCGGCGCTAGAGTATGACTGCTGCTGGGCCCGGGTCCGATTCGATATAGTTCTTGCAGCGATTCCATTATCTTGTCGCCTCAATCAAAAACAGTTCAAAACCAAGTTGTTTGTCAATGATTCCATTCTTGATCTTTTGATCAAGACTTGCCAGCTGATCAAGCAGCGAAAGCATTCTTCTGCCGGAAATTCCACGGCTGTTATTCAATGTAATGCTGACCCTGGCCGGTTTAGCATTCAACAGCTCTGCTATTCGAGCAGGAGAATATTGCTTTGTCAGAACCGAACATTGATACATAAAACGAAACTGCGCCGCCAAGATTGCTACAAGCTCAATTGGATCGTGTTTCATAACTGCCAAGTCATGCCAAGTATCTATGGCACGTTTCAAATTCTTCTGAATCACCGCATTGACCATAATAAAAACATTATCATCCATTGATCGGCTGATCAGATGTTTAACATCCTGTTCATCAATTTTACCTCCGTACAGGCTCAGTTTCATCAGTTCAATTTTCCAGTTAGCTATATTGACCGGAAGACGACTGATCAGCTCATTAACTGCTGCAGGTTCAATCGCAATGCCGGCTGTTTTTAGATCATTACTGACCAAACGGCGAAATTCTTCGTTCGATAAAACCGGAACAGTTATGACGCGGCACTCTTTCAGCAGCAGTTTAAACGCCTTTTTCCGCTGGTCAAAAACGCCTTGTTCGTCTAATTCCAGATAAAAAATAAGTGTTGTGAATTCGGACGAATTGCGTAAATAAACTGTCATGGCTGTAATCTGCTCGTCAGTGATCAGCAAAGAGTTATAAAGAAATGCCGGATTATTGATAATGATTACTTTGCGATCACTGAACATTGATATCGTATTAGCGTCCTCAAGCACTTGATCGACACTAAAATCACTAGCCTGTCCATCATAATAGACGGTTCCAATGTTATCATGTTGGCCTTTCTTTAAAATTTTCTCCAGCTCTTGTTTCAACAGAAACTGCTCACTGCCATATAAGAAATAATTCATGTGATCACCGATCTAATTATAACAAATTCGTCCTTACTCGTATGTAGCAAATTAAAAAAATAACCGAATATTATTTGAATATCACCGACTTCCGCTGTATTAAAATAGTTGATCCGATAATCCTGCAGCCTTTGAATTACCTCCGGACTAGGGTGATGGTAACGGTTCTGATACCCAGAACTAATTACTGCCAGCTGCGGTTGAATGTTTCTCAGAAGATAATCGGAGCTGGATGTTGAACTGCCGTGATGGGCAAGCTTGACAATATCAGCTTGTAGTTTCGGATACTTTCTGACTAACTCACGCTCCATTTCCGAACTGATGTCACCTAACAGCAGATAACGCAAGCCATGCCATTCAAGATACCAAATTTGGGAGTTGTCATTTTCATTATTACTGTAAGTTTCAGTTAATAAACCGTGTATAACAAGCTGTCCTTTAGTAATTTCGGCCTGTTTGCCGGTTATGACTGATTTGACATCATAATCTGATTGCAGAGCATCCATGTTACCGCTATGATCACTGTCCTGATGGGTAATCGCAAGTATTGCAATCTGTCTTATTCCCTGAGCATTGAGATAATTCGTCAGTCGCTGATAATTATATGATGATCCGGTATCAATAATAATCACACTATTGGAAAATGAATTACGGATATAGATACAATCTCCTTGCCCGATATTCAGAAAAGTGATCTCACCAAATGGATTAAAAATCATTTGATATTGATTGATCAACAATAGAAAAATCAAACTGTAAACTTTTGCCTGTTTACGTTTTTTACCGAAGTCAACCACTGTCCATAACCAACATAGCAGCCAAATAACGTTAGGTTTTCCGGTCAGAATAATCTCCCGTGAAAATATTTCGAGGATTTTAAGATAAAAAGGTAAAAACACGGCTGTATTAAAGATCAACGAAATAAAAGCTAAAATAAACCCTGTATAGAAGAAAAGGCGAAAATAAGCTGAAATTATCATTGTAAATAAGTTCAAACGCATGAAGTGATACAACTGCAGCGGCACAGCTGTTAATAAATAATCATATTTATGACCGGATTGTTTGAATAAATTTAAAAACTGAAACAGCATGCTGAATTGAAATCCCAGATGATAAACATAATAGGGATTGATTAAAAGGAGTATAAACATCGTCAACCCTAATTGATCATGGCGGTCATTAAGAAAGCGCAGAGTCTTTTGAATGATAAGTCTCTGAATAATTAACGTGAATCCGTTGAGACTGCCGATAAAGATTAAGATTCCCCAGGTGATAAAAAAAACCTGGACAGGATAGAAAAATAAGCCAAGTATATTGTTAATACCTTGAATGCTGGCAGCAATAAAAAGTCCGGTACTATTAAAGATACTGTAAATATCGTCAGTGAACTGATCACTGTCCTGATAGTGAAACAAGGTCTTTAGAATAAAGGATCGGGTTGATTCATCAGAAATCATCATTGCGCGATTAAACAGTTGCCTTCGCCAAGTCGTTCCCTTTTTAATTACCTGATATGATCCAACGGTCAATTCTCCGCTGTATCCTTGACTATAAGCCCATTTTGAACGGCTGAAACCATAAGCTAACGGGGTATCGATAAAGTCACTTACTTGACCGCTGAAGCTAATCATATCATCATACCCAAGATCATCTGTACAGGAAAACAAGTATTTGCCTGTGTTTGTTTTTAGAACACAGTAGGAGGCTCGAACAGCGATGATCTGACCGCTCGTTTCTAAAGCCACGCGATAAACATGTCTCGGTAGAAGGAGAAGTAAAAAAGCAATCAGTAAATAAGAAACCGAACGGTCACGAAATCGCAGCCACCAATAGAGCATTAAAATAAAACCGACAAGCAACCGCCAGTGTAAACCTTCTACTAAACACAGTATGACACAGAACAAACCAAGATAAATCCAGCGTTGTTTCAAAGTTTAATCAGCGGTTTCAGTTTCTCAAACTTTTTGATACCGATCCCTTTCACTTCCATCAATTCCTCAAGTGTTTGGAATAAACCAATATTTGATCGATAAGCAATAATGGCATCCGCTGTCTTAGCCTTAACACCCACTAAAGTCATCAGTTCCTCACGACTGGCAGTATTAATCGAAATTAAATAATCTTCAGTCTGATAGGGAATATTTAGGATATCATTGTTTTTAAGTACGATTAGCGGATTAATCGTGTCCAGACAAGCCTGCGGATCGAGTTCCAGCTGCTCAAGCAATTCAGCAATTGTACTAAATGCCGTCACCTCATAAAGACCTGGGTTTTGGACAGCTCCTTGAACAATGATCTGAATGTTTTCATTCTTAAGTTCGGATAAATCGGTGACCTTTTTTGGCAGGCTGTTTATCACCATAAGCAAAACAACACCGAGCACTGCTACGAATTTCAACATATCATCACCTAATACAGTATTAGTTCCGGTGAGATAAAAAGCCTAAAAAAAATCAGCTTTTAGCTGATTTGCAGAATTTTGACTTTGTATGATTCACTGACATCCACGGTTACAACATCGCCTTCTTTATGATCCATGATTGCGGCCGCTAATTGTGTAACATTGGATAGTTTGCCATTAAGCGGATCGGCTTCAACCGAACCGACAATTGTATATGTCTCTTCCGTTTTATCGCCCATGTCCAGTATTTTAACCGTCGAGCCAAGTTTAACGAAATGCTTACTGCCTTTGTTCTCATCAATTAACTCATAATTACTGAGCATACTGTCCAGCTCAATAATTCGCGCTTCAATCTTACCCTGTTTTTCACGCGCAGCATCATAATCGGCGTTTTCGGATAAATCACCCTGTGCTCTAGCCGCAACAAGATCTTCTTTAACTTCCGGGCGGACAACATGAATCAGGTGATCACGCTCTTTAATTAATTCATTTAACCCTTCTTGGGTTACCAGTATTTTTTCTTTAGCCATATTTCCACTCCTAACCTTAATGTACTATAGCATATTATGGTCAATTATACTACTTATTTTCGTTGTCAGCAAATCGATCGCAACCTCATTCTTACCGCCTTCGGGGATAATCAGATCAGCATACCGTTTTGATGGTTCAATGAACAGCGAGTGCATAGTCTTAACAGTTGTCGTATATTGACTGATAACATGTTCCAGCGTCCTTCCTCTTTCGTTAACATCTCTCAATAGACGCCTGATAAAGCGAATATCCGCTTCAGTATCAACAAACAGCTTAATATCCAAACGATTGCGGATAAATTCACTTTCAAGAACAAATAAGCCTTCCAGTACTATGACATCAGCCGGTTCGATAATCTCTTTATCAGCACTTCGCGTATGATTCACGAAATCATACATCGGTTTTTCAATAGGTATTCCCGAAGCTAGCTGATCAAGCTGTTTGACTAGCAAGTCATTATCGAAGGCTAACGGATGATCATAGTTAGTTAGAATACGCTCATCCATCGACAAATGGCTTTGATCCTTATAGTAATCATCCTGGCGTATGATAACAACGGAATTACTGGTCTCGAATGTTTTTTTCAAACGCTGTGCTACTGTTGTTTTACCGCTGGCACTGCCTCCGGCAATGCCGATAATAACTGATTTTCTCATAGTTTCCTCGTTATTTCAGATACTTATTGATATTTGCCTGATGTTCGGCATATGTTTTCGCATAATAGATTGTTCCGTCACCATAAACATCAGCGATGAAAAAGTAATAATCCGTTTTCGTCGGATATAAAACCGAAGCGATTGCCGATTCACCCGGATTATCAATCGGTCCGATAGGAATTCCGCTGTATTTATATGTATTATACGGTGAATCTAGATCCGTGTTTACTTCACACGAATGCCAATGTTCATAATCATAGAGCGCATAACAAACCGTAACTGATGACTGTAGCGGCATTCCGGCTTCTAAACGATTAAACCAAATTCCGGAGACTATTTTATTATCGGTATCATTTCCGGCTTCGAATTGCGTCATCGAGGCCAACGTAAAAATCTCATGTACTGAATAATCAGAAGCATTTATCGCATCCAGATACTTATTATAAATTATATTTGTCTGATCAAGAATCTTCTCCGTAATTCCTTGAGCAGTAGCGTTTTGATAAAAGTAATATGTCTCAGGGAACAGGTAGCCTTCCAACTTGACTTTCAGCTGATCATTAAACATGTCCTCCGTTATAAACGGGTATTTATCCATCAGACTCCGCAGATAGGTTTCATCATTCCAGAGAGCCAGTAATTCATCGGCCGTTACATTCGTCACCGCAGCGATGCGGGCAGCGATTTCTTTAGCCCAAAGTCCCTCCGGAATTGTAACCTTCACATCGGTGTTCTCGGCACCGTTAGCATCAGTCAGCAACGTGAATATTTCTTTGACACTCCAGCTCTTATCGAGTCGATAAGTTCCGGCTTTGATTGCGGATAATCCCGATTCCTTAACATAGAAATAAGCAATGGTCGCATTTTTTATAACACCGTTATCGGCCAGATACGCGGATACTGATTTTGCCGTGTCGCCGGTTTCAACAACCAGTACAAATTCTTCGGAAGTAGACTGAACCGGCGTTAAGGCATTGTAACAGAAGACAAAACCGGATCCGGCAATTAATAAAACAAAAAAAACAATATATATAACAATACTAATCCTCTTCTTCGGTTTCTTCTTCATTGTTGAACGCTCCTAAAACTTCGTTGATCATCGCTAACTCAGACTCATCTTCAACCGCAATCAGATTACCTTCATCATCATAGGAGGAAACATAAACTTCCTCATCATTTCCATTAGGATCCTGATATAAAACATATTGTTTGCCATACTGTTCATTTTCGAAGGTAAACAGTATATCAACTTCTATTTCTTTTCCATCTTTATCAACGATAAACATTTTATTTGTATCCATGTTCTGTCCCCACTGTTCTTAACGGCTATCCAAATAACTTTGAAGAATCGTCACCGCCGCTGCTTGATCGATCACCTGTTTGCGTTTATCGCGGCGCATATTCGAGCTGATTAACAGGCGTTCAGCAGATTTTGTTGATAACCGCTCATCCCAGAGAACGACCGGCTGCTTGATTCGCTTTGTTAACATATCTTTAAACATCAGCGATATTTCACCACGAATGCCGATATCACCATTCATGTGTTTAGGCAAACCTAAAACAATTGCAGATACATCATCATTAATCTCCATTATGACTAATTCCAGTGCTTCTTCGTAATCATCCTCACGAAATCGAATCGTTTTAACCGGTCGAGCTAACATACCTAAAGCATCGCTGATTGCGATGCCGACGGTTTTGCTGCCTAAATCAAGTCCCAGAGCCTTCATTCTTTATTTTCCAAATAGGAACGAACTAACTCTTCAATGATTTCATAACGTTCCACTGATTGGATAACGCTTCGGGCATTTTTATGACTGGAGATATATGCCGGATCATTGGAAATCAAATAGCCAGACAACTGATTGACGGCATTATAGCCTTTTTCTTCTAATGCCTCTTTAGTTAAAGCTAGAACTTTTTTAATTGTATCGCGACGTAATTCATCTGATCTAAAAGACATTGTTTCAGTAACTTTTTTTGCCATTTTCTTTCCTCCTAGTCTTATTGTAGCCTAATAATTTTCAGATTTAAATAGTTAAGCCAAGTTTATTCGCGAGCACTTGCAGAACCTGTTCGATTTTGGTGATATCCTTACCTCCAGATTGAGCCAGATCCGGTCTTCCGCCGCCGCCGCCGCCGCTCAGGATTGCCGCTTCCTTAGCTAATTCCCCTGCTTTTAAACCTTTCCTGATTGCCTCAGGCGAGCAATAGACTGTGTATACGACTTTATCATTACTAATATTATACAAGAATAACACAGAATTATTAATTTTGTTTTTCAAATTATCAATGATTGTCTTAAGGTTACTGCTGTCCGCATCCTTAATTTCGCTAATTATGATATTCAAATCATTTTTAACAACAATCTGACTAAGCAGTTCTTCAGCCTTCAGATTCATTAAACGGTTTGTCATTCCGCTGATTGTTTCCTGTAAATCATGATTTTCTTGAATCAATTGCTCCGTTTTTTCCGTCACATTGCTTAAACTGCCGGTTTTTAGCAGTTTACTGATAGCGATCAGCTTATCTTCTTGCGCCAGAAATTCCTGGTAAGCACCATATCCGCTAAGCGATGTGATCCTGCGGATTCCGCTTCCGATACTTTCTTCACTGACTATTTTAAAGATGCCGACATCGCTGGTATTGGTCACGTGCGTGCCTCCGCAAAGTTCTTTAGAAACATCTCCCATAGTGACAACGCGTACTTTACTCTCATACTTCTCATCAAACAACGCTGTTGCTCCGCTTTGCTTCGCATCATCTAAATTCATGATTGTTGTAAAGACCGGAAGCGAACGATAGATATAATTATTAACCAAAGTTTCAATCGCTCGAAGCTGTTCGGCGGTGACTTTTTCGAAATGGGTAAAATCAAACCGCAGATAACTATCGCTGACATATGATCCGGCCTGTGCGATATGACTTCCCAGCACTTGTTTTAAGGCAGCCTGCAATAAGTGCGCAGCCGAGTGATTAGCTCTGATTTTCTTTCTTCGAGCCTGATCAACTTGCAGAAAGACATCATCACCGACACTGATTGAGCCCTCTTCAACGACAATATGATGTAAAAACTGTTTATGCGGAGCCTTGCGGACATCAATGATTCTGCCTTTAACCAATGAACCGCTGATGTTTCCGATGTCCGCAATCTGTCCGCCGCTTTCAGCATAGAAAGGAGTCAAATCAAAGACAGCTTCGCCCTCATTGACAATCTCACTGATTGTTTGTCCATCTTTAAATAAGCCGATTACCTTCGCTTTCCCTTCAAGCGTTTCATAGCCGGTAAATTGGCTTGGCAAATCGAAATTCATCAAATCGACGGACTGCGATGCCATTGACTCAGATTCTTCGCGGGCATTTCGAGCTCTTTCGCGCTGCTGTTCCATGGCTTGTCTAAAGCCTGTTTCATCAACATTCAATCCATTCTCAATAGCTATTTCTTTAGTTAATTCATATGGAAATCCAAAGGTATCATATAATTTGAAAACAACTTCTCCGGATAAAACCTTTCCCCGATTTGTATTAATTACCTCCATCAACAATTTCTCTCCGGCGGTCAGTGTTTGATGGAATCGCTCCTCTTCAGCTTTGACTAATTTACTGACATAGTCTACTTTAGTTGACAGATAAGGATAGAACGACTTCATGTTCTCGGCAACGACACTTACCAATTTGTACATGAACGAACCTTCGATACCAAGTTTAATTCCATAGCGAACAGCTCGGCGCAACACTCTCCTTAAGACATATCCGCGCCCTTCATTCGCAAATAAAGCGCCATCGCTTAAGGCAAAGGTAACTGTACGGATATGATCGGCGACAACGCGATATGCCATCTTATACTCGCCGCTGTAAGGATGCTTAGCCAATTGCTCCGTTGCTCTGATGATTGGCATAAAAAGATCCGTGTCATAATTCGTTTCGCCTTGCTGAATCACACAAACTAAACGTTCTAAGCCCATTCCCGTATCGATATTTTTCTGGGGTAATTCTTTATATGCTGAACGTTCAACGCCCTCCTTAGCATCGTACTGGGAAAAGACAACATTCCAAATTTCAATAAAACGATCATTTTCCAATTCCTCAAAGAAGGCACGTTCACCAAGGTGATCAGGATCATAGGCTTCTCCCCGATCGTAGAATATCTCAGTATCCGGACCGCTTGGTCCTTCGCCAATCTCCCAGAAATTTCCCTCGGTTTTTAGAATATGCTGCGGATTCAGGTCGGTTTCTTCCGTCCAAATCCGATACGCTTCCGTATCACTGGGATGAACGGTCACATAAAGCCGATTCTTGTCAAATCCGATATACTCTTCACTTGTTAAAAACTCCCATGCAAAGTGAATCGCTTCGGATTTAAAATAATCACCAATGGAAAAATTACCGAGCATCTCAAAAAATGTATGATGTCTGGCTGTTTTACCAACATTTTCGATGTCATTGGTGCGAATTGATTTCTGAGCATTTGCGATTCGCGGACATTCCGGTTTGATTGTTCCGTCAAAGTATTTTTTAAGTGCGGCAACGCCAGCATTGATCCAAAGCAAAGTCGGATCATTAATCGGCACAAGTGAGGCACTCGGCTCAATCATATGACCATTTTTCTTAAAATAATCGAGAAATAATTGTCGGATTTGATCACTGCTTAGTTTTTTCATCTTAACCTCCTGAAAAATAAAAAACGTTCCATAGGAACGTTTAAACGCGGTACCATCCTAGTTCACCTCTACAGTGCAACTCAGTACTTTAACGCAGTTAACGGGAATTTTTAATTCCGCTCCAAAGGAGCTTCGACAGTTTTATGTAAAGTTTGCACCATCCACTTTATCGCTGAGTCACAGTCACTGTCTACTAGTCTTTATCATCGCTTTACACATGAGATTATATCATAACTATTATTATTTTCCAAGTCCATTGTTATCAGACTGTTTTTGAAGAATTCGGTCCGTAAGGGTTGTATGGCGTTCGTAGCGTTCTTTGGTGTTGATTCCGGCTAAAAATACTTCAATACTGCCGACTAGCACCAACGAGCGGCTGGCACGGGTAATGCCGGTATATAGCAACCGGCGGCTGAGCATCCGTATATCCTGTTTTAAAACCGGAATAATAACAATCGGGTACTCGCTGCCTTGGGCTTTATGAATACTTACGCAATAAGCGTGGGTGATATTAATAAAGTTTTCCGGCGTATATTCGACAATGATCCCGTCAAAATCAACTATCAGCGTATTGTATCGGGCATCCCCTTCACCGGCAAAGACAATCTCCCGCAAGATACCGATATCACCATTATAGACATCATCATCGGGTTGATTTTTCAGCTGCAAAATCTTATCGTTCTCCCGGTAAATGCGAAAACCGACTTTTAATTCGCGGTGAGACGGCTGCGGAGGATTGAAACTTTTCTGCAAAGCCATATTCAAGGCATCGATACCGCAGACACCACTGTATTTTGGAGCTAAAACCTGAACATCGTTTTCACCATAACCGCGATTATACGCTTCATCAACAAGCGCCAGGATCAATTGCTTGGCTTCATACTGATCAGCACGGCGAAAAAGAACATCATGACCGTTTTCCAGTATTCCGCATTCACCCTTTTTAACTTGATGAGCCAACTTAATAACATCACTGCCTTCTGCTTGACGGAAAATTCTTTCAAGACGGATTAACGGAAAATGTTCACTAGCTATGATATCTTTCAAAACACAACCGATACCGACTGACGGTAGCTGATCTTCATCGCCGATAATCAGGATTTTTTTAAAATTCTTTCCGGCTTTCAATAAATTATAAAACAGCCATTGATCCACCATGGAAAACTCATCTACAATCAGTAAATCCTTGGTTAAAGGATTATTCTCATTACTGCCGAACGTATTAGTTTCCAGATCCCATTGCAGCAGGCGGTGAATTGTAGTTGCCGGTACATTCGTCAGCTCGCTGAGCCGTTTAGCGGCTCTGCCAGTCGGTGCACAGACCGCAATTGACATATAAGGATAAATCCGTTTGAACAATTCAACCATCGCACGGACAACTGTCGTTTTCCCGGTTCCCGGTCCGCCGGTTAAAATCATCGCATCCTCTTTGAAGAATAATTTTATTGCTTCAATCTGTTTATCATCATAGACAATGCCAATCTCTTGTTGAAACTCCGCAATGTGCCGGTCAACATCCGACATTTCCGGATATTCATAAACGCCATTTTGCTTTAAACTCAGAAAATCAGCGATAAACGTTTCAGCATCGTACTGGGTATAATGATAAACGCGATTCTTCTCAACGATAAGCTGCCGGCGTTTCTGCAGACTGTCCATGATAGATCCAAAATCAAAACTGACTTCTTTTAGATAGCGTTGAACTTCTTCAAGGTAATCAGTCATTAAAAGATAACTATCCCCACTGGCGACACACTTTTCCAGTAAGACGGCAAGAACAGCCGCTTCTATCCTTCGCTGATCGTCATATTCAAAGCCCATTGATAAAGCCAGCTTATCTGCTGTTTTAAAGCCGATTCCATCAACTTCTTCGACCAATCGATAAGGATTTTCCTTTACCAGTTTCAAGGCATCTTTGCCGTAGATACGGTCCAGTCTCATAATATTGCGAATCCCAAGCCCGTGAGTCGAAAAAAACTGCACCGCTTCCTTCAGATCATCTTGCTCGCAAATACCTCCGATTAAGCTTTTCTTCTTTTTCTCATTGATTTTTGGCAGCGTATCAATTAATCCCGGTTCCTGACGGATTTTAAGTAATGCTTCGGATCCCAGTGTCTCAACAATCAATTCGGCATAACGCCTGCCAATTCCCGGAAACATAGGCGATGATAGGTAGCTGATAATACTATCCAGATCTGTCGGCAATTGTTTATCAAATCCGGTTACAGCAAACTGCATGCCGTACTTTGGATGTTCCTGATAATGACCCGTTAAAATATAAAGTGTATCCAAAGCGACTTTCGGCAGATAACCGGTTACGATAATATCCTTTTCGTCCATATCATAAAGTTTGAATCGCGCGACAGTAAAAAGATTGTTCTCCTGATGATAAATGATATGGAAAAACTTTCCTTTGATCGTCACCAGATCATCCATACTAATAACCGGCAAGCTTCGTCAGCAGCAGCATTATCATCGAAACAAGATTGATCACCGTATGAAGGCCGATCGAGATATAGATAGTACCGGAACGTTCATAGTTCAAACCCAAGAAATAACCCAGCATCGCATAAACAAAAATGTAAAGTGAATCGATATAATTACCGCTGAAAAAAGAACTGCTGACATGTACGAACCCGAAAGCCAGCGAACTGACAATTTGCGCAATCGGATAATTGATATCGCGTAACTTACGAAAAATGACCCCCCGGAAAACAACTTCTTCAATCAGCGGAGCCAAAAGCACAGCCATGATAAAAGTTATCAGCGGAAAACTGTCAGTCATACTGATAACATCAAGTTGATTCTGACTGCCAAGCTGATTGGTTACTAGGTTGAGAATAATATTCATAACAATCATGCAGCCGTACATCATGAAGATGGACTTCACCGCATAAGCAAAGTTGTCGCGGCGATTATTGACACCGTTGTATCCGGACTCGTCAAACAGCGGACGGGCTAAGATAAGCGTCACAATGAAAACACCGATATAGACAATAAGCTGCAGAACCATCAGATACTCATATGAATGAAGAATATGTTCGCTGAACCATACCATTATCAGCGGATATAAATATAAATAGCCAAAAAAGTAATTCGTTAAAATCAATAAGCTTCTCTTTATACTAAGCGGTGATTTAGTTTGGTTGAATTGATACATTGGTAGCTCCTTTGATTCGTTCATTTAATGATAAACGTTGATGATAGACATCCATGATTACTCCTCCGCCCAGACAGATATCCTGCCGATACAGAACAGCCTCCTGTCCGGGAGTAACCCCGGAGATCTGCTGAGGATATTCAACAATCAGCGTCTGTTCATCCTGATAACGGATTTGTACCGGATGATCCTGCTGCCGATAGCGAAATTTCGCCGTACATTCCGACGGCCGCTCGGCGGTCAGCCAGTTAAAGCCTGTTACTAAACAGCTTTCGGATTTTAACCAAGAATTCGTTTCTTTCTCCGCTACATACAGAATATTCTGCTTAACATCCTTGCCAATGACAAACCAAGGTCCTCCCGGTCCTCCGATACTCAGCCCTTTGCGTTGTCCGATGGTATAATACAATACGCCGGTATGGCGTCCGATTATTTTATTATTATCAATATTCACGATAAATCCTTCTTTTGCCGGTAGATAATTCATTAAAAACTCGCGGAAATTCCTTTCCCCGATAAAACAGATCCCCGTTGAATCCTTCTTAGCGGCGATGGAAAGATTTAATTCGGAAGCAATCCTGCGTACTTCATGCTTGTCCAGCTCTGCCAAAGGAAAAACTATCTTTTCTAATGCTTCTTTAGGTATCTGACATAAGAAATAACTCTGATCCTTGTTACGATCATCCGCTTTCAACAGCTGACAGATATTGTTAATCCGTGCTATCTTCGCATAATGTCCGGTAGCGATATAAGGATAGCCGAGTTCCTCGGCATATTTCATAAAACTGCTGAATTTTATATACTTATTGCATAGAATATCCGGATTTGGTGTTCGGCCAAGCTGATACTCAGTTAAAAATGTTGTAAATACTTCATCCCAATATTCTTTGATGAAATCAATGCGATACAAGGGCAGCCCCAAGCGATCGGCCACAGCCTTCGCATCGTTATAATCTTCTTCCTGCGGACAGATTGCATTTTGCAGGGTTGGATTGCCAAGGATATCATTATTCAATGATGCATCCCAATTACGCATGAAAGCACAAGCCACCTCATGTCCCTGTTGTTGTAATAAATATGCAGCGACAGCGCTGTCCACGCCGCCGGATAAGCCAACCAATATTTTCATAATGGTATTATACTATAAATCACCAAGCTTGATTTAATCAAATCAATAAATAATATTTCTGAATGTGGTGTAATGAATAAGCAATTCGCTTATAATAGAACTAATGAGGTGAGTATAATGGATCAAATTGTAATTTATCTTTTAATTGTTCTGACCATCGTTGTCATAATCATTCTGTTAATGTTATTAAAGCTGATGTCCATCGCGTCTCATAATAACGGTAAAGAAATGCTGGAAAAGATGAGTCAATTACAGCAGAGTTCAATGGAACAGCAAAAGCTGCTGCGGGAAGAACTCGGTAATACGACGCAGAATTCATTTAAATTTCTCAATGACATCATTACTGGCAATCAGCGTGATACAAGTATTCTCCAAACGCAGAAATTTAATGAGATCAATCAGAATCTCACAGATAAGCAGACTGTTCAAAGTAAACAGATTTATGATCAGCTGGCCCAATTTGAGAATCGATTTAAAACCTTTGAAAGCTCCAATGAACAAAAGCTGGAAAACATGCGGCAGACCATTGAGCAGCGGCTATCCTACATTCAACAGGATAATAATAAGAAATTAGATGCCATGCGTGAAGTTGTCGATGAGAAACTGCAGAAAACGCTTGATGATAAAATGACACAATCATTCCAATTAGTTAACGAACGGCTGGAGGCGGTATATAAAGGCTTAGGGGAAATGCAGACTTTAGCTGTCGGTGTCGGTGATCTGAAGAAGGTTCTTTCTAATGTCAAGGCCAGAGGAATCGTTGGTGAAATACAATTGGGCGCGATTCTGGAAGAAATTTTAACGTCTGAACAGTATTCGACTAATATAGCGACAATACCAGGAAGCAAGAATGTCGTAGAGTATGCGATTAAATTGCCGGGTAATGATGAGAATCCGGTCTATTTACCGATTGATTCCAAATTCCCGGCAGATGCCTATATGCATCTGCAGGACGCCTATGAATCCGGGAATGTCGAACTGGTGCAAACCGCCTTCAATGCCCTATCCGTCCGTATCCGTCAGGAGGCTAAAGATATCCATGATAAATATATCGAACCGCCTTATACGACCGACTTTGGTATTATGTTTCTGCCTTTTGAGGGATTATATGCCGAAGTTGTCAACCGCGGTTTAGTTGAGATTCTGCAGCGTGAATACCATGTTAATATTGCTGGTCCCAGTACCATGGCCGCCTTGCTCAATAGTCTGCAGATGGGTTTTAGAACCTTGGCGATTGAAAAACGCAGCAGTGAGGTATGGCAGATTTTGGGTGCAGTTAAATCTGAGTTTGATAAGTTCGGCGACATTCTGTCCAGCACACAGTTAAAAATCGAACAGGCCAACAAAGAACTGGATAAACTCGTTGGAGTCCGGACCAGAGCCATTCAGCGAAAGCTGAAAAATGTTGACAAGCTCAATGCCGATCCGACAAAGATACTCGATCTGGATGATAGTGATGAAGAAACAAATGAAGAAACCTCAGCAACCTGAGGTTTCTTTTCTTATTACTCCAAAGTAAAGATAAATTACGATAATCCATCCGGTGATGAGAATGATCATCAGCAGCAAAGCTGAATACTTAAGCACCGATCCGGTTGCCGTCAGCAAAGCAACACCGGCAAGCGTATCCGTCGTATTCAATGCGCCTAGCCCATAGTAACCAATCAGCGTATACTCAGCAGCTACAACTATCAATACTGTTACCGTTAAAATTTTTAGTAACTTCAGAACCGAAGATTTTTGCTTGCCGGCAACGAATAACAGTGACAAGCTTAGCAGAATAACCCGCCAAAGCCCGCAGGCTGATAAGATACTTATCCATAACAAATGATCATGATCCAGGTAATAAACAATGAACTGACCAAGCAATGTCTGATAGATAACCGGATAATCGAGCAGCCTGAAAACATCATCGACTTTCTTCAGAGAAATTAAAAATGTTCCCAACTGATAATTATTGATACTGGTATAAATTAATAAAATGCTGGTTATCGCCAGTAACATCATCATCCGTTTCTGATAAGTGTTAAAAAAGCGATCAAGAAAATTCATTTTAAAATAAAATCCTTTCCTTTGATAACTTCCTGTTTACTTAGGTTGAGAAAATCATTCTGCCGCAAGGCTTCATATAAAACCAAAGCGACGCAATTAGCCAAATTTAAACTGCGAGCCTCCGCAATCATGGGAATACGCAGACAGTGCTGCAGATCGGTTTGCAGGATTGATTTCGGAATGCCGGTACTCTCTTTGCCAAAAACCAGATATAAATCCTCATCGCATTTTAATACGGCATCGCTGTAGGTTTGCTGACCATAACGAGTAATGAAAAAATAACGAGCCGGAAACGCTTCAGTAAATGCCTCCCAATTGTCGTGCTCATATACCGCTACATATTTGCGATAATCCATACCGCTGCGTTTTAAATGTTTTTCATCCAAGTAGAAGCCATATGGCTTTATCAAATGCAGCATCGTGCCAGCAGCCGCGCAGGTCCGCATGATATTACCGGTATTCTGCGGAATTTCCGGCTCAAATAAAACAACATGAATCATTGACCGGCCTCCTTACGAGCTTTTTTCTGAATAAGAAAAGCCAAAAGATTACTTAAACCGAATACCGAAGTAAATAAAATGATAATTCGGCTCACAAGATCAAAGAAAAATTGTTCCGGAACCATCATGATCAGAATATCGGTCTGCGGATTCAGCAGCCAAAGATCATTACCGGCAAAGAAGATATGATGAAAGGCAGTCCAGAAACTATTAAAGTCAACCAGCGCAGCAATTACGATAAAGCTGATAAACAGTAAAAAAACGACAGAAACGCGATTATAATAAAAAGCTATTACTGAAATAACGGACTCTCTCTTTCGCCGATATAGAGCCACCAAAGCCGCCGCTAAAACAACTAAGCAGATATTCCGCCCGAACATCGCGGCGAGATAAAGGCTCTGAACGTCAGCCATATGCGCGGTTTCTTTTGTATTAAAAATCGCGCGCTCAGTACCGTTTACTGATTTACTGACAAGCATGTCACTGCGCTTACCTTGTGTGTAATCCAAAAGGACATCCGTAACATCCAGCAGATCAGTATCAGTGATACCGATATTGGAAGCTACCCCGAGTTTTTGATACTCAGACTGATAAAATGCACGATTGAAACAACAAAGATCAATACTGGTCAGTAATACCGCTAATATAAAAGCTATACTGATGACGATTGATAGTGTTTTATTCATAGTAACCATCCTTATTAAGTAAATACGGCAAGACAAGCTTTAAAGCTTTTCCCCGATGGCTAATCTGATTTTTCTGTTCAGGAGGCATTTCCGCCGCTGTCATTTGATATTCTTCCAGAAAAAAAATCGGGTCGTAGCCAAAACCATTCGAACCGCTGGGTTTTAACGCAACAGTGCCATTAAATTCCCCGATAAAAGTGTTTTCTCCATCACCATCCACCAAGGCAATCGCACAGATAAAACGCGCTCTTCGATCAGTCTGATCTTTCATTCGTTCCAGAATAATCCGATTCTTTTGATCATATGGCGTTTTTTCACCAAGATAACGTGCTGAATAAATTCCCGGTTCATTGTTTAAAGCACCTATTTCTAAACCGGAATCATCCGCAATGACCCGCATGTGCGTCAATTTGAATAAAGCCCGTGCTTTAATCAGCGCATTCTCTGCAAAACTAGTGCCGGTTTCTTCGATGGTCATCGGCGGATAATCATTTAGGCTTTTTATCTCATAACCATAACCTTCTAACATCGCCTGGTATTCGGCAATTTTATGTTGGTTGCTTGTGGCGATCAGTATTTCTTTCATAATAACTCCTTGATCTGACTGTTTTCTCTGTCAATTATATACCTTAATGCCGGCATTTGTTTAGTGTTATAAACAATCAGCTGTACTAATCGCCGGTTCTTGTAAACAACCGCTGTCATTAGACAATAGTTGTCTAGCATCTGCTGATCTGCCATGCTATTCAGTGACAGAACATCAAGGTAGGAATGATAATCTATCAGTTCAAACAGCGGTGACGGTTTCTGTTTCGTTCCGCGATAATAATCAACCGCTAACAGGCCTGACAGCAGATCATAAGGAACAACCGGCACTAATTCCTGAATAAGGCTTTGATAGAATTCCCGTTCCTGATACGGATGGGGCAGTCTTTCGATAGCTTGACCAAGCCGAAGCATCAAATCAAACGGCGCCAGACGCTGGTAACTGACCAATTCATGAAGGGTGTGCTGTAACTTTTGATTATTGTAACATTTTTCTGTCGCGCGATGTACCAGCTTAATTTGGTTAAGATCCGCGGCTGATAACCATGGATTCGCAATTATTTCATAGGGAGCCGTCACATTATAATCAATCCGCAATTGTTCAGCCTGATTCCTTAGTGCTGTCCCTTTGAGCAGTTTAAGAATTCCGACCTGTATTTCGTGCGGCGCAAGCCGATACAGGGTGTTGTAAGATGTAGCGAAACTTCTGAAATCTTCAAACGGCAATCCGGCAATTAAATCCGTATGCAGCAGATTATCATGCCGGCGCAGCTTGCCGATAACTTCCGCCAAACGTTTTGTATCCGTATATCGTCCAACCGCCTGCAAAGTTGTTTGATTGAACGATTGTACGCCAATCTCAAAACGAAAACGATCTGATGCCAGTTCATTCTCGAGGTAAGCAAGCAGTTCATCGCTAAGGGTTTCAGCAACAAGTTCCAAATGAAAATTCGATTTAGTTGACATTTTATTGAGATAGGTGATTAAAAGCAAGGCTCTGGCATTATTGACATTAAATGTCCGATCCAGGAATTTTACCTGACGAATCTGATACTGGCTCAGAAGGTCAAAGATCCTGAATAGGTAATCTAGTGAAAAAAAGCGCACATGATTATCCGTACTGCTTAGACAGTACTGACAATGATGCGGACAGCCGCGGCTGCCTTCTATATAAAGATAGCGCTGATTAATATCCGGTAGGTCAAACGGCAAGAAGTAAGGATTAGTCAAGGTTTCAAGCCACTTTAAATCTGTCTTAGCCTGGTAGGGATTTTTACCGCAGCCAGTTTTAACTGCCAACGGATGCTTATCAGCCAAATAATCCCAAAAGACTTGTTCACCTTCGCCTTGTATGACTGCGTCAATCGGAAACTGAAACCATTCATCATTTTCATAAGAAACTTCAGGCCCGCCTAAAATGATCCGTATCAGCGGATTAATTTTCTTAATCAGGGTAATCCATGTTTTAATCAGTTCGGCATTCCATATATAAACGCTGATTCCAATCACATCAAATTTTTCCAGTCGCATTCTCAACAGAATTGCGTCAAGCGCTTCATTGATTGTATATTCTTGAATTTCAACATAGACATCATCCGGAGCCGCGACATAGAGCCAGCGCAAAGCCAGATTTTTATGGATATACTTTGTATTTAGGGTAGTTAAGAGAACTTGCATATGTTTATTTTACCACACTCGACAGCAATTAACGCCAATAGAAAAAAAGCACTTAATGTGCTTTTTCCAAGGCTTTTTTGGCTTTTGTGCAAATTGATGTAAAACCCTTAGGGTCATGAATAGCAATTTCCGATAACATCTTACGATTCATCTCAATACCGGAAAGTTTAAGTCCATGCATCAGCTGCGAATAACTTAAATCATTCATTCTGGAAGCCGCATTAATCCGGGCAATCCATAATTTACGCATTTCTCGTTTTAATTTTTTACGATCAACATAGGAATAACGTAATGAACGCATAACTTGTTCATTAGCTGTCCGATAGATCGTATGTTTACTTCCAAAGTAACCTTTGGCTAATTTTAAGACTTTTTTTCTTCTGGCACGCGAAGCGGCACTATTTGTTGTTCTTGGCATTAGCTTCCCTTTCTATCGTTGAATCAGCAGTTTAATCCGCTTGAAATCGCTCGTACTGATTAAGGCTGACTTTCTTAAATTACGTTTTTGCTTGTGGGTCTTGTAGGGAGCACGGTGAGAAGTATAAGCATGACTTCTTTTCAGTTTACCACTGCCGGTAACCTTGACACGCTTAGCCATTGCTCTTTTAGTTTTCATCTTTGGCATAATTTTTCCTCCTGAGTGTTATTTCTTTTTTGGAGATATTACAACGGACATTGTATTACCTTCCAATTTGGGCTGTTTTTCCACAATTGATATATCGCTCAGTTGCTCAATAAAGCTATCCATAACTTTACGCCCAACTTCCAGCCGGGTTATTAACCGACCGCGGAAACGCATATCAATCTTTACCTTCATACCCGATTCCAACCATCCTCTAACCTGTTTTAATTTTGTTTCAAAGTCATGAAGATCGATAACCGGTGATAAACGCAAAGGCTTAACCTCCGTAACATGTTGGTTACGTTTAGCTTCCTTTGTCTTTTTCTGCTGTTCAAAACGATAACGACCATAGTCAAGGATTTTGCAAACCGGTGGGGTCGCAGCCGGAGCGACACAGAAAAGATCTAAATCATATTCATAAGCCTTTTCCAGAGCCTCACGACGCATTAGGATGCCTAATTGTTCACCCTCTGGTCCGATAACCAAAACTTCTTTAAAACGGATATTCTCGTTGACTAAATCATCTGTTACGTTTCTTTTGATACTAATATTCTCCACCTCCGTTCGATAAGAAAAGCGAGTGCATAACACTCGCTTGAATAACACCATTACATGTTATAGCCTTTACCCATGTCCATTGGTCATCGGGTGAGAAGAGTGCTTCTGCTTTCTACTATTTATCGCTTATGTATAATAACATTATTATACCCTTCTGTCAAACGTAAAATCATGTCAGCTCAGCGATACTGACTGCTGCTGCGTTTACTGCCGCTGTCTTTCTTCCAGTGTTGATTCTTTTCGTTATCGGCTTTCGGTTTGTCGAAACGGCGATCACTATGCTGATAGTCTCCGCCGATTACTTTACTGCCGGCGAAGGTATTGCCCGTCCAATTATCATTTTCAATGCTGACCGGCTTCGCCTTTGGTCTGGCTGATCGAGTTTGATCGTAACTGCCATGGTTTGATTTGGCTTTCGGTTTAGGTGTATTGGTAAATTCTCTTGGCCGCTGCGGTCCGCCTCTTTTACTCTTGGCTGGCGATGGTGCATCAGTAATCGGATAAGGATGATTTTCGATAACATTAATATTTTGTTTGATTAGCCGTTGGATCTCCTTTAGAAGACCCTTTTCATCCTGATCACAGAAAGAGATGGCCGTACCGCTTAACCCAGCTCTTCCGGTCCGCCCGATCCGATGCACATAGATTTCCGGAACTTCCGGTAAATCATAGAGAATTACATGCGACAATTCATCAATGTCCAAGCCGCGTGCCGCAATATCCGTAGCTACAAGAATTCTGATTCGCTTATTTTTAAAATCATTAAGAGCGGCTTGTCGGGCATTCTGAGACTTGTTCCCATGAATTGCGACAGACGGATATCCCTCAGCCTTCAATGCCTTAACAATCTTATCTGCACCATGTTTAGTTCTGGAAAAGACTAATACGGAAGCTAATAGCGGATTTTTCAGTAAATCAGCTAATAAATTTATTTTCTTGTTCTGATTAACATAATATAACTCCTGCTTGATCGTATCCACCGTTGAGGATACTGGGGTTACAGCAACTTTAATTGGTTTATTTAAGATAGTTTCCGACAGTTTTTCGATCGCCGATGGCATTGTAGCCGAAAACAGCATGGTCTGACGAACTTGCGGAATATAACCGATAATCTTTTTGACATCTTGAATCATCCCCATGTCCAGCATCTGATCAGCTTCATCCAAAACAAAATAGCGAATATGACTCAGATCGACGAATTTTTGATTGATTAAATCCAACAAACGTCCTGGTGTCGCAACCAAAACATCAACTCTTTTAGCCAAGGCCCGTGTCTGGCTTCCTTGCGAAACGCCGCCGTAGATGACTATCGATTTTACGGTTAAGTATTTACCGTATGATTTAAAGCTCTCGTTGATCTGAATTGCTAATTCTCTGGTCGGAGCTAAAACTAAAGCTTTGATCGTATGATCATAGGCTTGGGTATTATTAATTCCCTGTAAGATCGGAATCGCATAAGCCGCGGTTTTACCGGTCCCTGTTTGAGCACAGCCAATCAAGTCGCTTCCAGCTAATAATGGCTCAATAGCCTGTGCTTGGATCGGTGTTGGCTGCTGATATCCTTCATCCTCAAGCGCTTTTTGAATAGCAGTAATAATATTTAATTCTTTGAATAACAATGATTTTCTCCTTCTGGCAAGTTTTCCTTGCACAATCATGCATAAACATCAGTAAACAGAAGTGAAAATTTATATGCAACATGAAAATCGCTGAAGCGCTGCTTCATGTCAATACTATGATTATTTTGTATCAGTTCTGTTCAATGCTCTTTCGTCGTTTGACGGCTTATCAATAAATCATGATCATAGTGTGATAAGCGCGATACCGGCTACTTTACTGATAATCCTTAAGAGGAAGACCAGCGGCTTTGTAATTGAGCTGTCAATCGTCAGGCTGAAGTAAACAATATCACCTGACAACTATACGCTATATTCTGATAATAAGCAAGACAAAGACCTTCAGATGGTTTTAGTCGATAATCAGCTGCATTATGCAAGGTGTTACTTTTTTATCTTAAAACCGTATGTTATAATGAGCAGGATAATGAGGACGATATCATGAAGCTTAAAAACAGTTATTTTTATACAATCCGCGAAAATGTCAAGGACGAAGACAGTAACAGCGGCAATCTCTTAGTCAGAGCCGGAATGGTCAAGAAAAGTTCCAGCGGCGTATATATGTATATGCCGCTGGGTTTAAAGATTCTGCAGAATATTCAGAACATCATCCGGGAGGAAATGAATCGCACTGATGCACAGGAAGTATTAATGCCATCATTAATTCCCGAAGAGGTATATGAAGCCAGCGGACGTCGCAAAGGCTTCGGCAACAGTATGTTTTCTCTGCGCGATCGTTTCAACAAACCCTTTGTTTTAGGTCCGACACATGAAGAGCTGTTTGCGGTGGCCGCCGGAATGAAAATCCGATCATACAAAGATCTTCCGTTTAATATTTATCAGTTTCAGAATAAATTCCGCGATGAACCGCGCCCGCGTTTCGGACTGATCCGTGTCCGTGAGTTTATCATGAAGGATGCTTATAGCTTTGATGCCGATGAACAGGGTCTGCATGAGTCCTACATGAAAATGTTCAATGCTTATAAGGCATCTTTTGATCGGATGCATATTAAATATACCATCGTCAAAGCCGATACCGGGATTATGGGCGGTCTCTTATCTGAAGAATTTCAAGCCTTAAGTCCGATTGGCGAAGATACATTGGTTATTTGCGATAATTGTCATTACTCCTGTAATCTCGAGATTGCTAAATGCCCGGAAAAAGGCGAAACTCAGAATGAAGCTTATCAACAGATACAAGCCATCCATACACCGCATGTCGGAACAATTGCTGATGTAGCCGACTACTTGCAGCTTCCGCACGATCAATTCGTTAAAACACTTATTTATATGATTGATGACCAGCCTGTCGCCTGTCTGGTAAGAGGCAATCGCGATGTCAATGAGGTTAAATTACAGAAACTGTTCAAAGCGACAAAGATCGAACTGGCTGACTTAGCTACCGTCGAAAAAGTCACCAATGCCAAAGTCGGATTTGCCGGACCGGTTGGAATCACGATACCGGTAATTATGGATAATGAGATTAGAGGAATGCGCAACTTTATCGTCGGTGCTAATAAAACAGATTATCATTTTATCAACACAAATTTACATGACTTCACTCCGACAAAGATTGCGGATATCCGTTTGATTCAAGAAAATGATGTTTGTTCCGAATGCGGACATCCGATTCATTTCGAGAAAGGCATCGAAATCGGCAATACTTTTAAATTGGGAACCAAGTATTCCAAAGCTATGAATCTAGCTTATTTAGATCAGAACAATCAGCTGCAGGATGTATGGATGGGATCTTACGGAATTGGTCCGGGACGCTGTATGGCAGCTTTGGCTGAACAAAGTTATGATGAAAAAGGTTTGATCTGGCCGCTTGATATCGCACCGTTTAAAGTCTGTATTGTTGTAATCAATATCAATGATGAGTTACAGTTGAAAACAGGCAACAGTTTATATGACAGCCTTAATAAAATGGGAATCGAAACTATTTTGGATGATCGGGATGAAAGAGCCGGCGTCAAGTTCAACGATATGGATTTGATTGGAATTCCGATCCGTATCACAATCGGCAAAGCGCTAGCCGATCAGCAGGTTGAAATTAAGGAACGTCAGTCAGCGGAAACAGTGAAAATTCCACTTGCCAACTGCTTAGCTTACATTCAACAATTAATCGGTTAAACAAATAAAAAGCTCATCTAGACAATGAGCTTTTATTATTCGCCTTTTGCGGTCAGATATGTGGCAACAATTTCGCCGAAATAGATTGTATGGAAATCCTGATCTGTAGCATATCGTTTTTCATAAATAAGCGGATTGAGTTTTTCTTGTGTAACTTCGCTCTGAAAGATAATCTGGCATTCATATGTCATTCCCTCACAGCTGATATGCGGTGTAGCGATTGCTTGTCCGTCACTAAGCTTCAGGTTGGCTAGATCATACTTATTAACATCACGTCCGCTTTTCGTTCCGACCAACATTAGTTCGCGTTTCATATCTTCATAAGGAAAAGTAACGGTGAATTCTTGATATTCTTCCAATAACTGGTGGGTATAACGCGAATGCGTAACCATCGCAATAAATACTTTCTTACTCCAGTTTATGCCAATATTACCCCATCCGATTGTCATCGTATTGGCGAATTCACCATGACCGGCGGTTAAAAACGCTCCTTTGGGATAGATCAGTGCTAAATTCTCTTTGGCGTGATAATTGAAATCGACTAATTCCATGATGTTTCCTCCTGTTTGATTTTTTATTTAACATATTATAACAAGAATATACCGGAAGCTGCACATTGTTCTTTCAATTCATCACTCCAGCATGAGACCTGTACCTCGCCGATATGCGCTTTCCTAAGCAACAGCATGCACAGCCGTGACTGACCGATGCCCCCGCCGATTGTTAATGGAAGTTCATCGCTGAGCAGCTGATGATGGAATGGGAAGTTAAGCCGATCTTCATTTTTGGATTTTCTTAGCTGTTCCCTTAATGATACCGCATCAACCCGAATTCCCATGGATGATAATTCAAAAGTACAATCTAATAATTCGTTATAAATCAGAATATCACCATTTAGCTGCCAGTCATCATAGTCCGGTGCTCTGCCGTCATGTTTCTCTCCGTTACTTAAATAATCTCCGATCTGCATTAGAAATACCGATCTGTATTCTTTAACAATCTGATACTCGCGCTCTTTAGCATTCAAATGCGGGTACCGGTTCAATAGTTCCTGCGTTGTGATAAAGAAGATATTTTCGTTGATAAAGGGTTTTAAAAGCGGGAATTTATTCTCAAGCATGATTTCCGTCTCAAGTAAAACATGCATGATTAAGCGAACGGTATTTTGCAGATAAGCAATAGTTCGTTCTTGGCGCGTGATAACTTTTTCCCAATCCCATTGATCAACATAAACTGAATGAAGATTATCGAGCGTTTCATCCCGGCGAATCGCATTCATATCGGTATAAAGTCCTTTACCGATATAAAAATCATACTGTTTTAAAGCCATTCTTTTCCACTTTGCTAAAGAGTGAACGATTTCAAATTGCTCATCGAAATCGCGAACATCAAAACAGACCGGACGTTCTACGCCATTCAAGTTATCATTCAGTCCGCTGTTCTTACTGACGAATAACGGAGCAGTTACACGATATAAGTGTAAATTTGCGGCTAATTGCTGCTCAAAGGTATCTTTAACTAACTTAATCGCATTCTGTGTATCATAAATTGATAATAATGAATAGTAGTCCTGAGGCACTGTTAAGTTTTCCATTTCGGCTTCCTTACCTTGACCGATGGGTTTCATCCGGTTAATTCAACGTTATTATCTTAACATAGATATCGTCTTATGGTAAAATTATTAAAATGAGGTTTGATATGAAAAAACAATTACTATTGTGTCCAAGTATCATGTGCTGCGATTTTGACCGTCTCAGTGTATCGGTTACTGATCTAGAAACAGCCGGCTGTGACATTATGCACTGTGATGTCATGGATGGCAGTTATGTGGCAAATATCGCTCTTGGTCTAGAAGATGTGAAAACCGTCTGCCGGAACACCTCACTTCTGGTTGATGTGCATTTAATGGTCAGCAAACCGGAAACCGTCTGTTCGCTTTTTTTACAGACAGATGTAGATATCATCTACATTCATCCGGCAACTTCCGCTTTCCCCAGCAAACTATTACTAAGTATTAAGGAAGCAGGAAAAAAAGCCGGAATTGTCTATAATCCACATGAACCAGCCGAACAATGGACAGAATTGCTTCCGCTTTGTGATTATGTTTTGATTATGACCGTCCATCCAGGATTTGCCGGGCAGACCTATCTGGATTGGGTTGACCCGAAAATAACCAAGCTGATTCAGTGGAAATCCGCTTATCATTACCAGCTGATAATTGATGGAGCCTGTTCCCCGGATGTAATAGCAAGACTATCAAAAGTCGGAGCCGATGGCTTTGTGCTCGGTACCGCGGCTCTATTTAATAAAGGCCAGTCCTATGGCACAATAATTAAAGAATTAAGAAAAATCAGTCAGTAAAAGAAAAGGAGCAAGATTTATGAGAATCACTGCTCCTTTTATTTCAGTCTAATTGGTCAAGGATCTTTTTCATTCTGATTGCTAATCCAGTCATCTTGCTTACCGGAACGCTGCAGATTGCCAGTCGAATACTATCCATTAATTTAACTGTAAAAATATTATTGTCCATCAGTGCTTGATGATAGGCTGTTAATTTGGCTATGTCAGGTACTTTCACCGTTATAAAGAAGCCTTCCTTGTATGGATAAATTGCTAAGCCGACGCTTTGAGCTTCTCTGATGAAGACTTCCGAACGCGCTTGAAGAAGCTGGATATATTGTTGTTTTTCCTTAATAAAAGCATCTTTATTAGCAGTTACAACCTGACTGAAATTATCCATCCAACTGTTATTTACATTACTCCAAATTGAACGAGCACTGTTAATAAAAGCATCTTTAATACCTGTCACAACCGACTGCTCCTGTGCCAAGATAATTGCCGCTCCCAGTCTCATGCCATAAGATGTCAGCGTTTTAGAGCAGCTGTGTGCGACAATAACCGCCAATCCCGGAGCGATGGTATTAAAAAGCTTGAAATAATCTCGGGAGTGTTCCACATCAAGACTATAGTCAATGTATGCGATATCGTTGACTAAGATACAAGGACCTTTTTGAGCCAATTGATTCAGTGCATCAATAATCGTTTTCCACTCCGCCACCGTCATGGAATAGCCGCTTGGATTATGACATGGATCATTAATGATGACCATCACTTTCCCTTGTTTCTCCATAATTCGTCTGGCTTGGTCGATAAGCGACTGGCAATTAAAATGATCCTTATCAAACATTTCATAAGTAACGATCTGCAGATTATTAGTCTTAGCCATCTGTCGATAGGATGACCAGGCAAGGTTAGGAAGTAATACACTCATTCCTTCATCCAAAAGATCCATCATGGTCAGCGCAATCGCACCGGTTCCTCCGGGTGTCGCAATGACATCATGATGCAAATTCCAACTCACTCCTGCTCTTACCCAATCATAAACCGATTTTATATAAGTCTCATTACCCGAAATAGACTGCGCGTACTGAGCTTTTGTCTCATTTGAAATCTGATCATAAACACTATAAACACTGTCAAAAGCGGCAATGATTTCCGCTTCGGTATACAGCGATCCGATTGTAGCATTAACCACTTGATCCGGTCCATAGCGATCGGCAGCTTTCTGTGCCAGCTGTGATATTGTAAAAACATTATCAATTAATGGTGTGTCATCCATGTTTTTCTTGGTAAAACGCATTTTATCACCCTGTTCTCATTATACCTTTTTTCATCGATAAAAAAAGCCTTTACTGCCAATAATCCAAGTTCAAAGTTTTTCAGTTGTTTACGGCCGGATCAAGCGACTACCAGCCAAGCGGAATCAGATAATGTTTCTCCATATAATGAGCGAATCCGTCCTCATCATTACTGAATTCAGTAATATCCTGAGCTATGGCTTTAGTATCATCACTGCCATTGATCATGCAGACCCCCCAGCCGCTGCATTCCAGCATTTCATTATCATTGCTCATGTCCCCAAAAGCTACTACTTTTGATAGCGGTAACTGGTTAATCAAACAGAATTGTTCTAAAGCAACCGCCTTGGAAACCCGCCGGTCACTGAATTCCAGCATTGTTGTCTGTGTTTTAAAAGCTTTATAAAACGGTGATGGGTGCGCTTCAACATATGCCTCGATTTCATCAATACGATCCTCTGGAATTCGAAACATAATCTTTGCATTATCCTCAGTATATAATTCCGAAAGATCTTTAGCGATAATCAGATCCGTTCGGTTCTTTTTTGATGAACGCATGGTCAGATCATCATTACGTTTGCATAACATTTTATCGTGATAATAAAGGAACGGGTTTAAATCGAAAGGCTCCATCATTTCAACAATTTCTTTGATCCATTCTTTTTTCAATTTATAAAAATCATAACGTTTCTGATTAACGTCATCCCATAGTTCGGAGCCATTCATCCCGATTAAGACTTCAAAATTGTAATTAAAACCCCATTGCTGTGCCGATTTTGCCAGCTGTTGATCAACAGAGCGGCCAGAAGCAATGCCAAAATAAACCTGATGACGATGAAGCCGGTCGATCACATCTTTGGTCCTGGGCGTTAAGCGCCGATCAGTCGTTACCAGTGTACTGTCAATGTCACAAATTACTAATCGAATATCAAGATTCACGGCTTTATCTCCTTACAGCGAAATACCAGCTACTCATAAAACGCTATACCCTTTATTATAGTTTGACAGTGGTTGATTAACAAGCGATTACTTGCTAATTTACATAAATTTAATATTTAAACTCAAGTATTTCAAGCTGCATTTAAATACCTTCAAATTGGTTTCATCTGTTGATTTTGCCGATTGTTATAATAGTTATTAGGATCTTAGTGCAGTGGTATTATCGAATATTAAAAAAGCATCTCCGGGGGAGATGCTGAAATAAACTATTCTATTTTCTCAGCCGGCTGCTGAAGAATAATAAAATTACCGTCCCGCACATCAATGATTAGCGTTGCATCCTCTTCAATACTCTCAGCAATCAGTTTTTTAGCAATCAGTGTTTCGACATTACGCTGGATGAACCTTTTCATTGGACGAGCGCCGTAAATCGGATCGACACCTTCTTGGACAATTAATTTTTTAGCGTTTTCGGTAACTGTCAGGTTAATATTACGTTCCTTCAGGCGCCTGATTAACTCCGCTAGGAATTTATCGGCAATCTGAACCATAACCGCTTCCGTTAGCCGGTTAAAAACAATAATTTCGTCAATTCGATTGACAAACTCCGGTTTAAAGAATTTCTTAACTTCCTCATAATAACCTTTTTCGCGTTGAGCCGCATCATCAATAAACGCGTATTGCGAACCGAGATTACTCGTCATGATAATTAATGTATTCTTAAAATCAACGACGACGCCTTTACTGTCCGTAATTCTTCCATCATCAAGAATTTGCAGTAAGATATTAAAAACATCCGGGTGCGCTTTCTCCACCTCATCCAGTAATACGATCGAATAAGGTTTACGGCGCACGGCTTCGGTCAGCTGACCGCCTTCTTCATAGCCAACATATCCGGGAGGAGCACCAATTAGTCGCGAAGTGCTGAATTTCTCCATGTATTCACTCATATCGATCCGGATAATTTTGCTTTCGCTGTCAAATAACTGTTCGGCTAATGCTTTGGCAACTTCTGTCTTGCCCACACCGGTTGGCCCCAAGAATAAGAATGATCCAATCGGACGATTTTCATCTTGAATATTAGCTTTTGACCGCATTATCGCATTGGTTACCAATTCTAAAGCCTGATCCTGACCCATTACGCGTTTCTTTAGTGTTTCTTCTAGATTGAGCAGTTTTTGTCTTTGCGTATCTAGCAGTTTGCTGACTTCAATATGCGTCCATTTTGCTACAATTTTAGCAATCATTTCCGCATCAACGGTTTCCGGTATCAAAGCATCCTCGGTCTTACGGGCTTGCTGGGCTTTGATTTTCTTTTCTAAGGTTGGAATCGTATCATATTGAAGTTTAGCCGCTTCTTCATAACGAGCTTCATTCTGTGCCTGTTCCAAATCTAAACGCGCTTTTTCTAATAATTCTTTGTTATTCTTACTATCAGCCAACTCCTTTTTTTCCTGGTCCCAACGCGAGAAAATGATCGAGCGCTGTTCACGAATATTAACCAGATCATTACGAATTTGCTGAAGACGATCTAAGGTTTTTTGATCCGTTTCTTTTTTTAATGCTGTTTCTTCAATTTCAAGCTGCATAATCTTGCGATTCAATTCATCTAATTCATCCGGGAGAGAATCCATCTCAACCCGAATAGAAGCGCAAGCCTCATCAATAAGGTCAATTGCTTTGTCCGGCAAAAACCGATCAGTGATATAACGATGCGACAAGGTGGCGGCCGCTATAATCGCTTCATCGAGAATCTGAACGCCATGATGCGTTTCAAAGCGATCTTTCAGTCCGCGCAGAATGGAGATGGTATCTTCAACCGAAGGTTCATCAACGATGATTTTCTGAAATCTTCTTTCTAAAGCTTTATCTTTTTCGATATACTTACGATATTCATCAAAGGTCGTAGCACCGATGCAGCGAAGCTCACCGCGGGCCAGCATCGGTTTTAACAGATTAGCAGCATCCATTGATCCTTCAGTCTTGCCGGCACCGACCAAGTTATGAATTTCATCAATGAAAAGGATGATATTGCCGTTGGCTTCCCTAACTTCATTAAGCACCGCCTTCAGCCTTTCCTCATATTCACCGCGATATTTCGCACCGGCTATCAGTGATCCCATATCCAGTTCAATCAGTTTCTTTTCTTTCAGACTGATCGGAACATCACCCTTCATGATTCGCCAGGCAATGCCTTCAACAATCGCTGTTTTACCGACGCCAGGCTCACCGATCAAAATCGGGTTATTTTTTGTTTTCCGTGAAAGAATCTGAATAACTCTTCTAATTTCTTCATCACGTCCGATAACCGGATCAATCCGGCCGTCCTTGACATCTTTAACCAAATCGCGGCCATATTTATCCAAAGCATTCAACGTGTTTTCCGTTGTGGCCTGATCCATCTTCCGGCCGCCGCGTCTTTTCAATTCAGCATCAATCAGCTGTTTCTTTGTTATCCCTGTATAATCGATAATAGCTTTGGAGACTCCTGAATTATTAAATAACAAGGCAATTAAAACAGCCGTGACCGATAAATAGGAATCACCTTGCTGCTGCGACCATACCTGAGCCTCGACAAAGCTCTTGTTAACATCATGACTTAATGTCGGCTGTTGGTAATTGGATACGATGGCAATCTTTTCCAGATGTTGGTTTACGATATCCAAAAGTGTTTGCTTATCAACTTGCAGCTCCTGCCATAAACCATCACTAATATCATCATCCAAAATCGCTTTCAGCATATGTGCTGTTGTGATTTCCGGATGACGTTCTTTTGTAGCTAGCTGAACGGCTTCCTGGATTATATTCTGCAATTTCTCGCTCATTTGATCAATATTCATAAAAACAACCTCCTTTACTGCGCAAAAAATCCTTATTTAAAAGCTTTTTTAAAACGCTCAAAGACCGACTCTTTTCCTTCGGTACTGCGAATTTTTTCATACAAATCTCTCTCTTCTTTTGTCAAGCGCGTAGGGACTTCCATCCGCACTTCAACAAACTGATCACCGGCCCCGCTGGAGCGCGTATCTTTGACGCCTTTACCCTTTAAACGGAATTTAGTGCCGTTCTGAGTACCGGCCGGTATCGTTAATTCGACATCGCCGTAGACCGTTGGTACATCAACAGTACAGCCGAGTGTCGCATCAATGGCACTGATCGGAATGCTTATGTAGATGTTCTTGCCATCACGTTCAAAATATTTATGTTTGTTTACCACGATTTCGATATAAAGGTCGCCATTCGGGCCACCGTTGGCCCCACGTTCGCCTTTGCCGGAAACACGCAGCTGCTGTCCGGTTTGAATGCCTTCCGGAACCTTTACATCAACATTGATGCGTTTATGTTCATAGCCGCTGCCGTTGCATTTACGGCACTTATTAGCAATTATCTTACCGGTACCGTTGCAGTCCGGACAGACATTTTGCGATTGAAAGACCCCGAAAGCAGTCCTTTGCTGGGTAATAATTGTTCCTTGTCCATGACAGCGTCCGCAGACATGAACATCACTTTTGCTGCGCGCTCCGGTTCCCATACACTCTGAACACTGTTCATCAACATCCAGCGTAATTGTCTCCGTCTTCCCGAAGATTGCGTCCATAAAATCAACTTTCATCTTCATATAAAGATCCTGACCCTTACGCGGTCCGGTAGTATTTGTCCGCCGGGAAGAAGTTCCGCCAAAACCGCCGCCGCCGCCAAAGAATGACCCGAAGATATCGCTTAGATCATCAAAACCGGCAGTTGAGCCGCTAAAACCATTGAAGCCGGCTCCGTCCATTCCAGCATGACCGAATTGGTCATAATTTGCTTTTTTCTGTGCATCTCCAAGAACCTCATAAGCCTCGTTTATTTCTTTGAATTTCTCTTCAGCACCAGCTTCTTTATTGACATCGGGGTGGTATTTTTTAGCCAATGTCCGATAAGCTTTTTTTATTTCTGCTTCACTGGCTGTTTTTGTTATTCCCAGTATTTCATAATAGTCTCTTTTGGAACTCATAATTCTCCTTCCCGTACCGTTCTTACATACTTACTACACAAATCCTAGTACTAGACTAGGATCGTGTATATATTAAGATTTTTCTTTAAACTCAGCGTCGACGACATCATCATCATCTTTATTTTCAGCGGCGCTGCCTTCCGAAGCCGCACCATCCTGCTGCTGATACATCGCAGCTCCCATCTCTTGAGCAGCTTTCTCTAAAGCATCAATCTTCGCTCTGAGTGTATCCATATCATTTTCATCAATAGCTTTCTTAAGTTCATCACGAAGTTTCTGAACTTCAGCCTTCTGGTTTTCTGGTACTTTTGCCGAATCATTCTTCAATGTATCATCTATCTGATTGATAAACTGTTCAGCTTTATTCTTAAGTTCAATTTCTTCTTTACGTTTCTCATCATCTGATTTATGTTCTTCTGCTTCTTTGACCATCCGTTCGATTTCATCTTTAGATAATCCTGAAGAATTCTGAATAACAATCGATTGTTTCCGATTCGTTCCCTTATCCAAAGCGGATACATGAACAATTCCGTTAACATCAATATCGAAAGTAACTTCAATCTGCGGAATTCCGCGGCGAGCCGGAGCAATTCCATCGAGCTTGAATAAACCTAGTGTCTTGTTATCCGCAGCCATCGGTCTTTCGCCTTGTAAGACATGAATATCTACAGCAGGCTGATTATCCGCAGCGGTTGAGAATACCTGCGACTTGCTCGTCGGGATCGTTGTATTACGCGGAATCAAAGCCGTCATAACACCGCCTAATGTTTCAATACCTAAAGATAGCGGTGTAACATCCAGCAGCAGAACATCCTTTACATCACCAGAGATAACGGCACCTTGAATACTGGCACCAATCGCGACGACTTCATCCGGATTGACAGAATGATTCGGTTCTTTGCCCAATTCGCGCTTAACAACTTCCTGAACAGCCGGAATACGCGTTGAACCACCAACCAACAATACCTGATGAATATCATTTTTCGTTAAGCCGGCATCCTTAAGAGCCTGTCTGACCGGACCGACAGTCTTTTCTACCAGGAACTTCGTCATATCATCAAATTTAGCTCTGGTTAAGGTTACATCTAAGTGCAGCGGTCCGTTCGGACCGGCAGAGATAAACGGCAAGCTGATCTGCGTCTGCAGCATACTGGACAGATCTTTCTTGGCTTTTTCTGCTGTTTCCTTCATTCTTTGTAAAGCCATCCGATCTTGTTTAAGATCAATGTTGTTTTCTTTTTTAAAGATATCTGCCATCCAGTCAACGATCAGATTATCAAAGTCATCACCGCCCAGCATGTTATCGCCAGCGGTCGCAAGGACTTCGAAAGTACCGTCAGCCAATTCCAGAATGCTGACATCGAAAGTTCCGCCGCCTAAATCATAAACCAAGACTTTCTGTTCCTTATCGGTTTTATCGATACCAAAGGCTAATGCCGCCGCTGTCGGTTCATTAATAATTCTTTCAACATCAAGACCGGCAATTTTTCCGGCATCTTTCGTTGCCTGACGCTGAGCATCATTAAAATAAGCCGGAACGGTTATTACCGCCTTAGTGACTTTCTCGCCCAGATAATCTTCAGCGTATCCCTTAATATACTGCAGAATCATAGCCGAGATTTCCTGCGGTGTATATTCCTTGCCTTCCAGTACAATCTTCTTATTGCTGCCCATCAGACGTTTAACGGAAATAACCGAATCCTTATTCGTGACAACCTGACGTTTCGCCGCGTCACCGACAATTCTCTCGCCGTTTTTAAAAGCGACTACTGATGGCGTTGTCCGGTTTCCTTCCGGATTAGTGATAACCTTTGGTTCGCCGCCTTCCATGACAGCGACGCATGAATTTGTAGTACCTAAGTCGATACCGATGATTTTATTGCTCATAATTTTTCCTCCTACTCACTTACTTTAACAAGTGTTGCTCGTAAAATACGATCTTTTAATTTATAGCCTTTTTGTAAAACTTCTATAACGACATTGGGTTCGACACCTTCACGTTTCTCCGTTAGAATCGCATGATGGTAATTCGGATCGAACGCCGTCCCCAAAGCCGGAATCTCTTCAACGCCTTCTTTTTTTAAAGCGTTAATAAGTTGCTGATTAACCATATCGACACCGACATACAGCGGGGAATCCTTGTCCGCATTTTCTAATGCCCGCTCCAGATTATCGATAGCCGGCAGAATTTCGGTTGCGAAACTCTGAATCAGATATTTACTTCTCATTTCAAAGTCCTGCTGCAGGCGTTTCTTCGTGTTTTCAGCATCGGCATAAGCACGGTAGTATTCATTTTTGACACCAGCCAACTTACTGTTCAGCTCGTCAATTTCATGTTCCAATTCCTTTATTTTAAGATGTTCTTTGTCTTCTTTCTTTTTTGATGCTGAATGCTTCTTATTGATGTCATCACAGCATTCATTGACAACATCATCTTTAACTTCCTTTTGCTGATCGGTCTTTACTACTTTTTCATCTGTATTAGTTTCCGCCATTTTTACCTCCTTGATTTAGCATTTTTTCAATATTCTCAGCTAGATACTCAATGAGTGAAACGATGTGATCATAATCCATACGCGAAGGCCCAACAAGCATGAGCTGTGCCTCTTCTTCACTATTGACTTTAAACTTACTGCTGACTACAGCCATGTCGTCTAGCCAAACCAATTGGGAATTATCGGATGTTTTTAGGAATAAATTGCCTTTACCGTCACCGATATCTCGCCATAACTGGCTGTTTTCTAACATACTCATCAGTTCTTTTAAACGTTCAATATCTGCGAATTCCGGCTGGTAAAGCATCTTGTTCTGCCCGCTGTAATAAAAATTCTCGTTCGCAAATTTCAAGAAAGCACTGACAAAGGCTTTAAACAATACTTCATGACGTTCGATGGATACTTTCAGGATCGGTTCGATCTGTTTCATCTTTGCGACAACTTCTGTGATCAAGGTCCCCTTCAACCGGTCGTTAAGGATATCACAGCACACTTGAATATCGTGGACGCTGACAACTTCATCAAACTGAAACATCCGGTTTTCCGTATGTCCGGTATCGGTTATGAAAACGGCGACAGCATTCTTATCATCGATTGGAAATAATTTAATATGTTCCAGGCGCTGTTTCTGTGCATCCGGCCCAAGCACGATACTTGTCAGATTAGTCATCTGCGATAAGACATCACAGCTTTTCTTGATCAGCTCGGTTATATTCAAAGATTTATCGGCGAAAGCCGACTGGACAACCATGGCCATCTTTTCATCAAGATGACATTCCATCAGGTTTTCAACATAAAAGCGATAACCTTCTGTGGAAGGAATCCGACCGCTGCTTGTATGAGTCTTTTCAATCAATCCTTGATTTTCCAACTCCATCATTTCATTGCGGATCGTAGCTGTGGAATATGGCAAGTGGTATTTCTCTACCAAAGTTTTACTGCCAACCGGTTCGGCCGTTGAGATAAATTCTTCAACGATAGCCTTGAATATTTCAATCATTCTTCCACTTAACATTTTCCACCTCCTTAGTTAGCACTCTTACCTAACGTCTGCTAACAGTATACGACAATCACTTAGCACTGTCAATATTATCGTGCCAATTTTTCCAGATAAAAAGATTGCCGGGGCAATCTTCATGTTACTGTTCATTTTACTAGATAAACTTCTTTTTCTTGCTCCACCACAGACAAGCAACCAGAACGACAGCACTAATGACAAAAACCATCAGATAACCGTATTTCCATTCCAATTCCGGCATACTCTTAAAATTCATTCCATACCAACCCGTAATCAAGGTCAGCGGCATCAAGACAGAAGTAACAACGGTCAGAATCTTCATGACGCTGTTGAGATGCAGATCTATCGTCATCTGATATTCTTCTGTTACTTGCTTGGAATAATCACGGATTAACTGTGTATTCGCCTGCAGACGCGAACAGCGCTGCATGATTGAATTAAAATACTTGCGGTCCTTGATATTAAAACGATCATTAAGATCTTCCCTTAAGGTTTCCAGCATGTCGACTAATTGATTATAAAAATTAAAATAAACTAATGTTTCCCTTTTCAATACAGTCATCTTCAGATTGAAATCGGTAATCTTATTATCTAAAACTTCATCTTCAATCATCGTAATTTTCGATTCCAGCAGTTCCAGATAATCTAGATCCTTTTCGATGATTATTTCGATTATATCAGCCAGAAAGCGACCGGGAGTTACTGCATTATAGAACTTAATCTGACTAAGCCGTTCGAGAATTTCTGCCAGCAGATGATCATCATCTATCAGTAACAGCAGATTTTCTTTAATACAAAAAGCAAATTTGTGCTGATCAGGAAATTGATTTTTAATTGGAATTACGATTGTTCCGGACAAATAACGGAAGTGCTCTTCTGCTTTACAGAATTTAACCCTTTCATGGTTATCCTGAAAGTAATCATCAAAATAATCGACATCCAAATCTTTCGTATCGGAATCAATTAAATAGATGCTAATATCTTTGCTGTCTTGATAGCGATTCTGATCCACTAGAACCAGATGATTATCTTTAATACCGTACATATGGTTTATTGATACTTGGCATTGATCTTATCAACGATAGCCTGTGGCACGAACCGGCTGAAATCTCCGCCATTGCTGGCTATTTCACGGACTGTGCTGCTTGATATAAATGAATTTTCCGGTTTCGTCACAAAAAAGACGGTTTCCAATTCCGGAGCTAAAGCCATATTAGCAGTTGCCTGCTGCAGTTCCATTTCAAAATCCATCGTCGCTCTGATACCGCGGATCAGGAAGGTTGCCTGTAATTGTTTCGCGACATTGACCGTTAGTCCGGTCTGGGCCATTACACCGACATTAGCGTATTTTCCCGTGACTGATTTAAGCATATCGACTCTTTCGTCTACCGAAAACACATTGTGCTTATTCGGATTCTGCATAATAACGACATAAAGCTGATCAAATAAACGGCTTGCACGGTCTATGATATCCAGATGGCCATTCGTTACCGGATCAAAAGAACCGGGATACACAGCAACTCTCATCATAAATCCTCCTTTTGGTAATAAAGCAGCTTACTGATACCATAAGATGCTTCTTTCACCTTTATTATACCATTATAGCGTTCCGCTGAAGCGGTTTCTTTAGCTACTTCGAAAATCAGCCAGGCATGTTCCTTCAGCAGTTGATATGCGTTCAGTAAATCGGTCATTTCTTCGATAATGTCCAGCCGATAAGGAGGATCAATGAATACCAGATCGAATTGGTATTTACCGCTTATTTGTTTAAGTGCAGTCGGATAGTTTCCTTTAATCAGTTCAATCTGTTCCATGACCTGCAGACTGACAGCATTCTCTCTGATAGTTCTGATTGCCTGGTAGGCCCGATCAATACAGACGGCCTGTGCCATTCCGCGTGATAATGCTTCAAAGGCGACGCTGCCGCTGCCAGCAAAAACATCTAACATCATTCCGCCGTCGAAATAAGGGCCGATTGTATTATAAAGGGCTTCCTTGACTTTGTCTGTTGTCGGACGGGTGGTTTCCCCTGGAACACTTTTTACCGTTCGTGATTTTAAACTACCCGCGATTATTCTCATTTACTAACTCCTTCTCTTTTTGAAGTTTTCTTGTGTGGGCTATTAATGCCTGAACGATGCCGATGGCTGACAAACAAGCCATACTGCTGGATCCGCCTGATGATATCAGCAGTAATGGAATCCCTGTCAGCGGAATCAGACAAGTTACACCGCCGATATTAAACACAAAATGAAAGAAAAAGTACATGGCAACTCCGATAATCACAATTTTTGACTTCTCATCAAAGGCTTTTAAGGCATACTTAACAAGTATCGCAATAATCACGGCATAACCGATAAAGACGAGAAAGAATCCACCGATCCCCAATTCCTCAACGATGACAGCCATGATAAAATCTGTTGAAGCAGCCGATAAATAACCATATTTACGCAAGGACTTTCCTAATCCAACACCGGTCCAGCCACCGGTGTTAAAACCGATCAGACTATTGACTAGATCATAGTATCCGGCTTCATATCTCTCGGTAAAGGGATTTATCGCGGCTTTAAAGCGTACAAGCTGATATTTGAATATAGAAATTTTCTCTAAAAAAGCGATCCCGGAATCGGTCATAAACCACATCATCATAAAAACAAATAAAGCTGCTAGCAAGACGCAAAGCAACTGCATTCTTCTTAATGATTTATTACTGGGAACTAAGAATGTCACTAAGGTGATCAAGACCAGAATCAGTGCCGAGCCGACATCGCGCTGCAGAACAGCAATGATAAAGATATAAGCCAGGAAGATGACCAGCGGTTTTATAACAAGTTTTTTTAAAGGGAGCTCTTGCCTTTTAACATCTCCCAGATAAATTGCCATCAGTACAATCATCGTCAGTTTTGTGAATTCACTAGGCTGCAAAGACACTTCGACGCCGAACATACCGACTTTAATCCAGGCATTGGAACCGCCGACCGTCGGAAATGCTAAAGCAATGATCAATAATAATCCGGTAATGATAACGACTTTATCGATATATTTGCGGACAAATTCAAAGGAAAAGACATTGGCGAAAAACATCATCGCTAAATAGCTGATAACAAAGAAGGCAATTTGCTTAAAACTAATCAGCAATAAAGGTCTTAAAGACACTGTTGAAGAACTCATACTGGCGCTAACCTGCATAACTACACCAAAGATACCTAAAATGATCACCGTATAATGTAACAGGTGATCTGCCTCTTTTGGTAACCTTATTAAGCGAAATAATGAAGTTCTTTTCATGCTGAATCCTTTATATTACCAATATACTATTGATATATCTGATAAGCAATATTATAATTTAAGTAGAAAATTGATAATGCTTACATTTGGAAATCGTAATCAAAACACTTGCTTACCGAAAAATAATAATTTATAATATGAACCTAGAGCAGTAAACTAATTACTTTAATTTATCGCGATTTAGCATTAAATATTAATGAGGTTATTTTAAAATGTCAAATAAGTATGTAACGATATTAGATGATAGAAATCCGGCTTTACGCAAGAAAGCCGATCCGGTTTCCCTTCCATTAACCAAAAAAGACAGTCAGATTCTAAAGAACATGCTTAAATACATTAGTGATTCGCATGATGATAAACTAAAAGAAAAATACCAGTTATTGCCTGCTAGCGGTTTAGCTGCGCCGCAGATTGGTGTCAATAAGTGTTTAATTACGGTTTTTGTCGAGGACGAAGTCAATGATGTGACGGTTGAGACTAAACTGGCTTTAGCCAATCCGAAAATTATCAGTCATTCGGAACAACTGTCTTATTTAAAAGCGGGCGAAGGTTGTCTTTCCGTTAAAGAACCCCATGAGGGTTACGTACCTAGACATGCCCGGATAACGGTGAAAGCATTTGATTTGTTTACCGAACAAGAAATAACAATTCGCGCCAAAGGCTATTTAGCTGTTGTACTGCAACACGAGATAGATCATCTGTCAGGCATTTTATTTTATGATCGAATTAATAAGGATAATCCATATTATGAGATCCCAGATGCTATCGTTATTGAGTAAGTTATAGCACAAGCTATCTGTATATTGGTGCAAAGGAGTAAAAATGAAGAGAAAACAAACAGCACCAAAGATTCAATCAGAAATCAGCATCCAGAATCAATTAGATAATACTCTAAAGTATGATGATACCTTTGTTTATGCCTTAGGCGGTCTTGGCGAAGTCGGCAAGAACATGTATTGTATCGAACACGAAGATAATATTATCATAATTGATGCCGGTGTCCGCTTTCCTGAAGAAAATCTTTTGGGAGTAGATTACGTCATTCCGGATTATTCGCACATTATCCGTAATGAGAAGAAAATTAAAGCATTGATTATCACTCATGGTCATGAGGATCATATCGGAGGGATTCCTTTTCTGTTGCAAAGCGTGAAAATTCCCAAGATATATGCTCCGCGTTTTGCGCGTAGCCTGATCATGAAAAAATTAGAAGAAAAAAGAATGACGAAAAAAGTTGTCGTCGAAGAAATTGACGAGAGCTCGCGCATTGAATGCGGACCGTTGGTTGTCGGATTCTTTAATACGGTTCATTCCATCCCGGATTCACTTGGTGTCTTAATCAATACACCGAACGGACGCATTGTCGAAACCGGTGACTTTAAGTTTGATCTGACACCGATTGGCACTAATACCGATTATCAGAAACTGGCCTATATGGGACAAATCGGCGTCACTTTGTTAATGAGTGACTCAACAAATGCTGAAGTTCCGGATTTTTCCATCAGCGAGAAAAAAGTTGCGCAGTCGATTATGGATATCGTAAGAAAAGCACGCGGACGGATTATCATATCGACCTTCTCCAGCAATGTTCACCGGGTCCAGCAAATACTTGAGGCTGTCGTAGCTTGTGACCGGCGGGTGGCTATTTTCGGGCGATCGATGGAAAATGTTGTTGAAATCGGGCGAAAGCTTAAACATATCAATATTCCTGATCGTTATTTTGTCGCTCAAGATGAACTTAATACGATCCCGGCTAGTAAAATGGTCATTATCTGCACCGGCAGCCAAGGCGAGCCTCTGGCAGCACTTTCCCGCATTGCTAACGGTTCGCACCGCTTTATCAAGATTTTACCGGGAGATACCGTCGTCTTTTCCAGCAGCCCGATCCCGGGAAATTCTGTCAGTATTTCCAAGGTTGTCAACAGTCTAACCCGTGCCGGAGCCAAAGTTCTGACGAATTCCACGCTTAATAGTACGCACACTACCGGTCATGCCAGCAGTGAAGAAGAAAAACTAATGCTTCAGTTAACAAAGCCAAAATACTTCATGCCGATTCATGGCGAATACCGCATGTTGAAAATTCATGGCGAAACAGCAGTTGAGACGGGTGTCAATCCGGAAAATGTCTTTATTTGTGCCAATGGCGATGTCGTTGTATTGCGCAATAACGAAGCTTTCCTTTCGAATACGCGTATTCAAACTGATGATATTTATGTTGATGGCAATGATGCCAGCGGTCTTTCAACGGCCGTCTTGAGAGATCGCAAGATTTTAGCGGACAATGGTTTAGTCGCTGTCATCGTGGCAATCGATTCTCGATTTAATAAGATCATCTGCCGGCCAAGCATCGTCAGCCGCGGCTTTGTGTTTATAAAGGACAGTCAGTCACTGTTGAAAGAAGCTGAAACAGTTGTCTATGATGCTTTAAAGAAAAGAATGGCTCAAAAAACAACCTTCGGCGAGTTGAAGAACTGTATTCGGGGATCACTGGAACCTTTCCTTTATCAGAAGACGCATCGTAATCCGATCGTTATACCGGTTATTCTAAATCATAAAGACGCGATGGCTCAAATGGCCGCAAACCGCAATGAAAAGGCTTAATGCCTTTTTCTTTTGACATTGCTTGCGGACAGAAAATTATGATATGATGAGCTAACAAGGTGGAATCGCAAATGAAGAAAATTATTATAACTCTTTTAGTCATAATCATAGTCATCGGCGGCATCGGAGCCTATGCCTATTATGATTCCACAAACAACGCCCCGACACGGTTTCAGGTACGTTATGAAACAGTTAACAGTTCAGAGGTACCTGCGGAACTGGACGGTCTGCAGATTGTTTTTCTTTCCGATATCTATTATAACCAGTTTATGGACAATGAGAGACTGACAGCGATTGTTCAGCTGGTTAATGACCTAAATCCGGATATCATCATCTTTTTAGGCGATCTCTTTGATAATCCTACCACTAATCCGCCGACAGCCGAGGTTCAGGAACAATTGACCGAGCTGCTTAAAGCACTGCAGGCCCCGCTTGGGAAGTTTGCCGTCTATGGCGAACAGGATGAGGAATCAGCAACAATAAAACAGCTGTATGATGATATTATGTTCAACAGCAACTTTGAAGTTTTAGATAATCAGACCTTTCGAATCAGCAACAAAAGCACAGCCTATATCAACCTGGTCGGTCTTGATAATCCGCTTAGCGGATCTGTAGACATCGACACGGCATTTAATAATATCAATCAGGACACCTACACTATCGTGGCTTGTCATACACCGGATATCGCCGATCAAGTGCCTTCGGCTTACGTTGATTTGATGGTCAGCGGTCACAGTTTAGGCGGACAGCTTTATCTGCCCTTAATTGGTGCGCTTAAGCACTTTGACTACGCGGAAAAATATAATCATGGTCAATATACAATTAGTAAAATGATTTTGGATGTCACGAATGGTTTGGGTACAACGCAATATGATGCCCGTTTGTTCTGTGATCCGGAGATTGTCGTCTACTTATTCAAGAAGTCTTGAGCAGCGATTTTTTTATTCTGCCAAGCACCGTACAGATAAATGATCAGTAAAATCATCGTCGGTATCAATAGTAAACCGTACATAAGCATCGAGCCAGCAATCCCGACAGCGAAAATAAGTGAGATGATTCCGAAAACTATTAAAATGCGGTATTTTCCCGGCGTATCATACAGAATGATTCCGGAAACAGCCGCGACAACTACGAGCAGTTGAAAAGGCAGAGCTGCCAAACTGCCATAAAGCATAATGGTTTTAACAGTGCCTCTGGCAATACTGTGCGGGTTCAGATTCGGAATGATATAACACAGCAAAGGAATACTGCCAAGCGCAACAACAATCATCGCGATACTGGAATACAGTATTTTTTTATGACCTAAAACGGCGTTGGTAACGGATTGGTTGCGGTCCGGCTGTTCATTCATCCAAATCACCTCGATATTAGTCTTGTTTTATATCGTCTTTATTTATATTATACATTCTGTGGCTTGTGTTTCAATCACAAAAAAAACGGACCGCTGTCCGTTTAGTCCCTTGTGAAGGATATTGTCTGTTCAGTATTGCTGCGCATGATTTTAAATGTTACCGTTTCGCCAGCTATGCAGTTACTGTATAACTGCTGTAATTCACTGACGGAATCGACTTGAATGTTATTGATGGATACAATCCGGTCACCGACTTCAAAGCCCAGTGATTCGGCAAGTGAATTATCTTGAATTGCCGTAATATACACTCCGTAATCGGTAACATTATACTGTTGAGCCGTCTGGCTGTCTGTAACATCGACAATAGAGATGCCTAATGCTCGTTTACCACTGACATAGCCCTGTGATATCAGTTCCTCGATGGAATCTTTAATTGAATTAATCGGTATTGCGAAACCTAATCCTTCAACATCATCACCGGATGATTTGGCATTGACAATTCCTATCAGTTCGCCATATGCATTAAACAAAGCTCCACCTGAGTTACCGGGGTTGACCGCCGCATTTGTTTGCAGAAGATTCATTGTCGTCGAGTCAATCGTTATCTCTCGATCCAAAGCACTCAGAATACCGCTTGTAACAGTACCGCCCAACTCACCGAGCGGATTGCCGATTGCCACAACGGTGTCACCAACGGACATCGTATCCGAATCGCCAAGCACCGCCGGCTGCAAGTCCGTCGCATCAATTTTCAAAATAGAGATATCATTTTCTGTATCGCTGCCGATAATTGTAGCATCATACTCCGTACCGTCATTCAGCCGAACCGTCACTTTGGTCGCTCCCTCAATGACATGATAACATGTAATGATATACCCATCCGCGCTGAGAATAACGCCGCTTCCGGAACCGGATGTTACATATTGCTGCATATAGTAGCTGTAGGCGGCTGCTTCGGTTGATATTTCTACAACGCTGTCCGCCGTCAGTGCCGCTACTTCTTTAATCGAAAGCTCATCGCCCTCATCGGTTGTCGACAAGTTATCGACCGTGCGGTTAACCGTCTGATAGAGAACCGTCGTACCGTCACTCTGGTTCATACTGAGTGCCAGCATTGTCCCGCCATACCCGCCGCCGAAGGCTAAGGATGCCACCAGAAAGCCGGTTATCCCCTTCTTGTAGTTTTTCCTGATAAAACCAGGTTCATTTTTTATTTCGATAGAATGAACAGGCTCTTTATATTCGACCTTTTCTGGTTCTTTTTCTGTGTCATTATGCTCATTGATTTCACTCATATAGTTTCCTCCTTAATGAACAATTACACAATAATAGTTCGATGTGAATATTTGATGAAGTAAATCATAATTATTAATAAACCGTACAGCGTACGGTTAAATAACAATATTAACTACTTTCCGCTTAACAACAATTACTTTCAAGATTGCCTTGTCCTTGATATAAGGAATAACAGTTGGCAACTCACAGGCTGATTTCTTGATTGAGTCCTCATCTGCCGTGACCGGCACCGTAATGATTCCGCGCATCTTGCCGTTTACCTGAACAGCCATCTCAATTTCATTCAGTTCCAGCATTTTCTCATCATGCCGCGGCCAAGGCTGATACGCAATTGTATTTTGATATCCTAACACCGACCAAAGCTCTTCACCGATATGCGGTGCAAAGCATGCAAACATCTTGATAAAACCCTCCGCATACGGCTGATAAATCTGTTCACCCTTGTAACATTCATTAATAAAGATCATCATTTGACTAATTGCTGTATTAAAGTTCAAGGTTGTAATGTCGTTAGTGACTTTTTTCACGGTCTGATGATAGATTCGATCTAAGCGATGGTCATTTTCATTAGTAATCACATTCGTTTTTGTAAATAAACGCCAGACACGGTCAACCCATTTACGAGCGCCGTCCATACCAGTGGTACTCCAGGGAAGCGAAGCTTCAAGCGGCCCCATAAACATTTCATAGATACGGAGCGCATCGGCACCATGACTAGCCACTAGGTCATCGGGGTTAATGACATTACCGCGCGATTTACTCATTTTTTCACCGTTCTCGCCTAGAATCATCCCTTGATGAAACAGTTTTTTAAATGGTTCTTTGGTTGGAACAATACCGCAGTCATATAAAACTTTGTGCCAGAAACGAGCATAAAGCAGATGCAAGACCGCATGCTCGGCCCCGCCGACATAAAGATCAACTGGCAGCCAATGTTTCAATAACTTGGGATCACATAATTCCTTATCATTATGCGGATCAATAAAACGCAGATAATACCAACATGAACCTGCCCATTGCGGCATCGTATTGGTTTCACGGCGTCCTTTTTTACCATCAACTTCAACTTCCAGCCAATTACCGGCATGCGAAAGCGGTGACTCGCCGTTGTGATTCGGCCGATAATTATCCACAACCGGTAATTCCAAAGGCAGATCTTCATAAGCTACCGCTCTTTGTGTCTTGTCATCCATGTTGATAATCGGAATCGGTTCACCCCAATAACGCTGACGGGAGAACAGCCAATCGCGTAACTTATAGGTTGTCTTCGGTTCTCCGCAATGATGTGCAACTAGCCAATCATTCATTGCTGCTAAAGCCTCTTCCTTGTTCATGCCATTTAAGAAACCGCTATTGATGTGCGTGCCGTCTTCTGTATAAGCTGCCTTCTCGATATCACCGCCCGCTAAGACCGGAATGATATCAATATTGTATTGTTTCGCAAAATCAAAGTCGCGTTCATCATGAGCCGGAACAGCCATGATCGCACCGGTACCGTAAGCGGCTAAAACATAATCCGCTATCCAGATCGGAATCAATTGATTATTAACCGGGTTAATCGCATAAGCTCCGGTAAAGACACCAGTCTTCTCTTTGTTTAGTTCTGTTCTTTCCAAGTCGGACTTGGAAGCAACCTGCCGGACATAATTTCTAACTGTTTCCAGATGTTCAGCCGTCGTGATTTGCTCGACAAACGGATGTTCCGGAGCCAATACGCAGTAGGTTGCGCCAAAAAGCGTATCACATCTGGTTGTAAAAACGGTAAATGATAAATCGTGTTCTGCAACTTTAAAGATTACATGAGCTCCGACTGATTTGCCAATCCAATTTATCTGCATTTCTTTCGTTGACTGCGGCCAATCACACAGATCCAGATCAGCCAAAAGCCGCTCGGCGTATTCGGTGATTCTTAAAACCCATTGACGCATCGGCTGTCTGATGACCGGAAATCCGCCGCGTTCGCTTTTTCCATCGATTACTTCCTCGTTTGCTAAAACAGTTCCTAACTCCGGACACCAGTTAACCGGTATTTCATCAACATAAGCCAATCCGCGCTCATAAAGTTTTAAAAATATCCATTGGGTCCAACGGTAATAGTCCGGATCCGTCGTCGCAAATTCCCGATCCCAGTCATACGACAAGCCAAGCGCCTGTATCTGTCGGCGGAAGTTATCGATATTGTGATGCGTAAACTCAGCCGGCTGATTGCCGGTGTTTAAGGCATACTGCTCAGCCGGAAGTCCGAAGGCATCCCATCCCATCGGATGCAGGACATTGAAGCCTTGCATGCGTTTCATTCGACTGATGATATCAGTAGCGGTATAACCCTCGGGATGGCCGACATGCAGACCGGCTCCGCTGGGGTAGGGAAACATATCCAGGCAGTAAAACTTCGGTTTCGTATTATCCCATACATCGGTTTTGAAAGTTTTATGCGTAAGCCAATATTGCTGCCATTTTTTTTCAATCTGCTGGTGATCATAATTCATAAATGTTTCCTCCATATAAAAAGCCGTCCCTCAAGGACGACTTAGCGCGGTACCACCTTAATTCATACTTCACAGTATGCTCTTGACACGATAACGGAGTGACCGGATTAACTTGAATAATCAGCTCAAAGCCGAGTTCATTAACTTGATACCTGTTGTTTTGCACCGGACAACAACTCGCTGAAGGTCAAGCTTACTACTACTGCTCATCATCGCATTTACGATGATATATTATCAAATTCATCGAAGGAATTCAAGTGAGAGACGCAATCATTAGATCAGAATGAGATTAATGCGCTCCGTAATCAACAAAACTGATATTTCGGTCAACATTGCCTTCGATACCGGCTACCGTTCCGGTATTGCTGTACTGCCAGATTGAGAATTCGTATGGATAATATGGCCAGGTACTGTATTGGGCATACCATTTGTCATATTCCAGAACCTGATCAAGTTCCAGCTTAGCAAAGAACCAGTGACTGTTGCCGTAGATCATCGGCGTGTAACCGGCAACAGCGATTTTTTCACAAAAAGCAATGGTAATCGCTGTAACATCCGCACTAGATAAACTATCGATGCGTGTATCAGCTCCGGAAATATCTTCCATATCAAAAATAATCGGATAGGTAATATCATAGTCTTCAATTGTCTTTAGAACAAATTCCGCTTCTTCAACTGCTTCATCAACGGTTGTTGCCTGCGAAAAAAAGTAAACGCCGATGTCAAGTCCGTTTGCCGTAGCCTCCGACGCATTCTGCGGAAAATAATCATCTTGATTGATCAAACCTTCTGTATAACCGCGGTAGCCAACGCGCAGAATCGCAAAATCAATCCCATCGGCAGCGACCGCTTCCCAATCGATATCTCCTTGAAAACGGCTGACATCAATACCTTGCCAGATCACGGATTGTCCGTTGATCTGATAGTCATAAAGATCATCCGTAACTATCAGGTTGTTCCAATCATAACTGTTGCCGATCAGCGCGGCATCATATGTCGTAAAAGTAACCTGACCATTATCAAGATAGATAATGTCATCAGGGAATATTTTACGCAGAAAAGCTGTATTGACATTATACTTAATCGCCAGCTCTTTCAAAAGACTCTTTGCCACATAATCATTTTCATCTAGACCGAAGACAAGCTTACCGATGAAGATACCGCTTCCCAAACCGATCATTATGGACGTCAGTACAATCAGCGTCAAAGTTATTAATCGCCGGTCCGTTTTCTTGCTGTTCATGTTTATGATCCGACTGCCAACTGGTAACCATGCCAATCCGGCAAAAAGGTCTGCATATCACGTCCCTCAGTAACATAGAATGAAGGACACGGCAGAAGACTTGACCCAATTGCTTCACCATGACATACTCCTTCTTTCATTACAAAGAAGCTAACCTCCGGATCATTAAATCGGCATTTCAGTAAAATAAAATCGGCGCTGGAAATAGTCTGATTCTTCAGTTTCTGTTCCAATTCTGTTTGCGGAAGATAAGAAATAGCTAAGTACATAGGCTTTGTGTTCGGATCCCCGACCAGCAGAAACTCTTCATTGTCTTGGTGATATCCGAACTTTGCGAAATTCTCGCGGTTGACCGTTACTGTAATCAGTTTGTGCGGACCGGTCGAAGGTTTGCCGATATAAATAGCTTCATCTGAAGTATCTCCCGTCTTTGGCTTCAGATCGTGTCGATGCGGTGCTAAACGTATGATCAAATTCCGTCTTTCCAGATCTTCCATGACCTGCTTGGTCATTTCCGTTGGTTTCAGTGTAAGGCTTGGCATAATTCGCTCCTAAAATCCCGATTCATGATATCCATTTAAAAAACTCCCTTACGATCTCACTATAATCACCGATACAAATCAGATGATGATTGCCAATAGATTTGGTTAAAAAATAATTAAGATCTTCATTATTCATGTGAATTTTCAGCTGAGTGCGGCACAAATTAGTCTCGTGTAGATTCTCAATAAGTTCACCCTTTCCGACAAAGTAACGGTCCAGTAAACCGGAGCATTTAAAAACCGTCAGTTCGCCCAGCGGCAGCTCTCCGGCAAACGCTACTCCAAGGCCCGATTCAAAATGGGTCATACAGCGAAAAGCGGTCGGCATATTGATTGGCAGCGTACAATGAGCGAATACAATTTCATTTCGGCTGGACACAATTCTAGATGGATTAGCCATAAAAATCGGCTGTCCGGATAGTTCGCCAAGCAGACACATGGCAATCAGCGCCGGAACATCGCCTTCGCAGCCGGCATAAGTTCCTTCAGCATTCAAGATTGCCAAAGCTGTACAGCCGGTACTTTTCAGGGGAGCCAACAAATCAAAACAGCGGACAGTAACGCCGTTAAGCTGATATTTCTGACAGAGCCGTTTTAATGCTCCATAAATCTGCAAAGCTTTTTCCATTTCCTGCTTTTGATAATTCTGCGCTTTTAAAAGCAGGGTGTATTGGTTTTCCTCGTACTGCGCTTTAGCAATTTCTGCAAAAAATTCATCCATATCGATATCAATAACCTGAATACCGGTTGTCCGTTGACAGGTTTGAGCATCTACATCCGATGAGATTAACCAATCACTGGGGTGTCCGACGCGGGCAATCCGATAATTCTGTAATTTTACTTTAAGCCGGAAAACACGCTCCAGCATCTTAAGCCGATCGGCCATTTTACTCAAGTCGCCGTGAATAATCTCCCCGGGAATGCTGCGCTGATGCAGAAATGACAGGATTTCCATCGAGGCAGCAAGCGAGTTATTCTCTCCTGTCGTCAGTAAAAAAACCGGCTTACGCAGTTGCGGAAAAGCCTTGAGGAACAATCCTTCGGTTCCGCCGCCGCCAATGAAGACGACTGATAGATCAAAATCATTAACCTGCGATAATTCAACAAAAGGTAAAGCTAAACCGCTGATTTTTGCCAATTCGTCAATTATCTGACGGTTCTTGATATTTATACTAGCACCGCTGACATTTTTACTGGCAATATAATATACTCCGACACTCATAGTAAGTCCTCCTCTATTCATTTTAACAACATCTGACTGCATATACAAGAAATCAGAAGTTATTTACCCAAGCCGCTAGAAATGTTTCAGCAATTGTACATTTTCGTTAGTTTACCACCGAATCAATGATCAGAACAATCAATTAATAAGGATAAACATACTGATTATGATTGATTCCTGTTTTTCCCGAAATAATGGAAGAACATGTATCAATGTTCTCATCACCATAAAATAAATCAAACAGTGAGACTAGCAACGCTAAAGGTTTACCAACATGGGTAATATCATGATAGGAATAATAAAAAAGCAGAATTAAATAGAACATGTACAAAAAAACAGATCGAGCAATGCGCTGTTGTTTTCTACTCCGATTAGATGCATAGGAAGCGGGGTCAAACCACTGGTAGATTTGTTAAGAACCAGCAACGCAGACCTATGTGATAATTTAAAACAAGGTATATTACATCTTTATAACGGATGAAGGGTCGATAATAATCAGTCCCGCCCAGAACAAAACCGCAATGTTGTTTGATTGCTTAATAATTTCAGACTTTCAAATGACTCATCATTCTGCGTCTGTACTTTCTCTTTATGTTAATTTAGACATAGCGTTGATTATCATGGTTAATCGATTATTGACAGCCGGTGATTGGTATTTAACTCATCTTGATGATAAACAATTAATTTAGGTTTGATATGCATAGGATGATATCCAGTTCATACATCTGACAACAAGTAGGCCAAGAAAAAGACTGATCAGATAACTAATCAGTTTCCTTTCGAAAGCAAGTGACTGGTAGAACTGATGGCTGATTCTGAATCGGTTGATTCAAACATTTAACTAAATACGCTATATCATGCCATTGTTCAAATTTATAACCGCATTGCCGGAAAAGTCCGACAAGTTGATAACCTCTTTGCTGATGGAATCGAATACTGGCATTCACTGTTAAATTTAGGGCCTGGCAGGATACGCAAGCAAATAAATTAACGATTCCCTGTTTAGTCAGGATGCTTTCTAAACGATCGTAGAGTTTGGATCCGATTCCGGAATGTTGATAGTTACGATCAACATAGATACTGCTCTCAGCATCCCAGCTATATGCCTGCCGCTGTTTGAAAGCTGAGGCATAGGCATAGCCAACAAGCTTGCCATTATATTCCGCTACCAGATAAGGAAAAACCGCACTTACTGATACATATCTTTTCTTGAATTCACTTAGCGTCGGCACTGCGAATTCAAAACTGATTGCCGTTTCTTCTACATACGGCTGATAGATTTCCAGCAATACCGCTAAATCGGTTTCCTGTGCAAATCGAATACTCACTTGATCCATAATCCACCTCACTGCGTTTATTTCAGATGATTATACCAAAAAAGCTGATTCATATCCAGCTTTTCAATATGGATTTTCTAAGCCGGTGTACACCATCGGCTGATATCGAATACCATCCTTCAGCTGTTCAGCATCAGTAGCCGTGAATCCAAGCTGCTGATAGATTCTGCAGGCATTCAGCGCCGCATTGACAGTAACCCTGCTTAACTGTTCCTGGCTTAACATAAAGGCAAAGAGCTTTCTTCCAATTCCCTGATGCTGAAAAGATTTAGTGACAAAGAATAAACTGATATGATTGCGATTTCGATCTAAAGCAATTATACCAATGATTTTTTCATCAATAACCGCACCGATAAAAACAAGTTTAGCTAAAGCTTCATCATTATGCAGAAACTGTGCAAAGGTATCATTACCGAGGGTACTGTAAGATACCCCGACAAATTCCGTAAAAACATCCCAGATCATTTTCGTTGCCTCTTTTATCTCCGGCATGGTTAAGTAGCGTATTTCCACTAAATGTCCCCTTTCGCAGTTCGACTAAATAAAAAAGCCGATGACTCGACTATTTCAGTATAATGGTCGGAATGACAGGAATTGAACCTGCGACCTCTTGGTCCCGAACCAAGCGCACTACCAAACTGTGCTACATCCCGACATGCATATTCATTATACCAAAATAACTCCTTAAATCAACAATAAATATTAAAGATTTATATAAACATGATACAATAATAAAGAAATCCCGGAGGTCATCAATGCGTAAAGAATTACCCAGAATGCTTATCTATGCAATCATATCCCTTTTGGTCTTCAACTTCATCCCGGTTTTAGCAATCATCTTTCCTGAGTCAGTAGCTTACTACAGCTTTCTGCTTGATATATGGATTATTGTACCAATCTATGTCTTTGTTTTAGGCATTGCCGTTAGCGCAATAAATGATATGTGTGTTTACTTGCCGGTCTTAGTCGGCGTTTGTTACATTCCGACCATGCTGATTTTCTATAATGACAGCATCATGCCATTTATCATTGCTTATGTTTTATTGAATTTTATCGGCGGCTTCCTTGGCACCTACTTATATCGTTCCCGAATTAAAGAAGAATACTAGTTTAGTTTCGCCAGCAGCAATTGATAGAAATCTGTTGTTTCCTGTGCTGTTGCACAGTTAAAAACCATAATAGCTGATTCGCCATAGTAGACAACAATATGTTTACCGATGTTTTTGTAGGCATATAATGTATATGTTCCGTATTCGGTGTTGGTATAAGTGCCGCTATTCAACTTAAAGGTTGATACGCCGACGCGGCTGCCGTAACTGATATCATCAACTAGTTTCACTGCGGTTATATCTTTATATTCCACGCTTGTTTGGGCAAAAACACCATCGACAACTAACGCATCATCTGTTAAAGTGCTTTTTATCGAACCGACAAAATTCAAAACGAAAACCGCCACTAAAACAACGACGGTTACGATTAACTTCCATAAATTATTGTTCTTTTTCATGATAGTACCTTTTCTTAAATAATATACTATCATAACTCAATTAAAATGCAAACTAGTTTATAACGTCGACCGAGCGTCCGTTGATCTTGGTTTTCTTCAAGCAGGCTACAATCTTGCTTTTGTGGTCTTTAGGAACGTCAATCGTCGTTTCTTTAGCACCAATTTTAATAGCGCCCAAGAAACGTCCGGGTACGCCGCTTTCGCCGGCGATTGCCCCGACAATCTGGTTAGGTGTAACACGGTCATTTTTTCCCAGACCGATTTTAATCGAAACCATATTGCTGTCATCATGACGAACTTTACGATCTCTGCCCTTGACATCACGGTTTTTCCGGCTGAAGTTTTCTTTTTCCTCAACAACCTGAAAACCCTTGACTTTTGGATTCTGGTTAAGCGACATCGCAAACATCGCCGATGCAATATCCATAATTGAATAATCGGTTCCGGTCATATGTTCAACAATCTTATAATATTGATCGCTTTTATGTTTCGCCATATATGCTGTAATCTTTGCTGTCAGCTGGTTGACGCGCAATTCCATTAACTGCTCCGGTGTCGGCAGTTCTTTACGATCAATCTGACATTTAGTATAACGCATTAGATATTTAAGCTGAGATAGCTGACGGCTGCCCTGAATTAAAGTAAACGACATGCCGCTTTTACCAGCCCGGCCGGTCCGGCCAATCCGATGAATGTAATAATCATCTTCCTGCGGCAGATCAAAGTTGAAAACAATCTCAATGTCGCTGACATCGATTCCGCGTGCCGCGACATCGGTCGCAACCAGAGTTTTAAACTTACCCTCTTTGAAACTGTTCATGACCTGGGTCCGCTGTGCCTGTTTCATGTCACCGTGCAGTCCCTGGGCCTGATATCCGCGAACACCAAGATCGGTAACTAATTCATCAACCATTTTCTTTGTATTACAGAAAACAATGGATGCCTTGGGTTGATAGAATTCCAGCAAGCTATAAACGGCATCCAATTTGCGGCCTTTCGGCACGTCAAAATAATACTGTTCGGTTGTATCTACCGTCAATTGACGATAATCAATCTTAACCATTTTCGGATCCTTTTGAAAAGTACGTGTAATTTCCAAAATTTCCGGTGGCATTGTTGCGGAGAACAGAATTGTCTGACGATCAGCCGGAGTACTGGTTAAGATCGACTTGATATCATCGACAAAACCCATATTCAGCATTTCATCAGCCTCATCCAAAACAACCATCTTGACCTGGCTGAGATTCAACGTCTTGCGCGCCATATGATCCATAACGCGTCCCGGTGTTCCAACGACGATCTGACAGCCTTTACGCATTCTAATAAACTGTCTGTCAATCCCTTCGCCGCCATATATCGCCACTACATTCAGTTTCTCTTCATATTTTGAAAATTTAGTCAGTTCTTCAGCTGACTGTAAAGCCAATTCCCGCGTAGGTGATAAAATCAGTACTTGGGTAATCTTCTTATCGAGGCTATCATCTATCATATTGATCGCCGGTAAACCAAATGCAGCCGTTTTTCCGCTTCCGGTCTGACTCTGTCCGATAACATCGTATCCTTCTAAGATTAGTGGGATACTTTCGGCTTGAATCGCTGTTGCTTCGGTATAACCAACATCATCAATGCCTTTTTGAATATTCGCAGATAGTGCAAAATCTTTAAAATAATTAATACTCATAATCCTCTCTTCTATCGCTGCCCATTCCAATAACCGAATCCAGGCAACGATGATCCGGATCAAGTAAGTCAGTAAATGATTATAATTTACAAGCCATGTTAGATTGTAACACATACACTCGAATTTTGCTAATAAAAACATCATAAATCCCAAATTACTTCCAAGGAACCGTTTTATACTTGATTTCAAGCCGTTATCTGTTACAATTATTAAGTATCGGGATGTAGCACAGCTTGGTAGTGCACTTCCTTAGGGAGGAAGGGGTCGCAGGTTCAAATCCTGTCATTCCGACCATTAAAAATCCATGTGCCAGTTTGATGCCGGCACATGTTTTTTTATTTAAGCACTCACATATCAATTTTAATTGTTTATAACATCACAAGACAGCAATATTTTAAATCGAACTTGCCATTCCGGTGAAATTAAATAATCCAAATCATGAAGTCCCGGCGGAAAAATTGTTTAGAATGCGTACCGTTATATCAAAACAGAATCAGTTGATTGTTGACTCCACAAAACGATCTCATAATTGATTTCAGGCTTCAATAGCGCTCCGCTTACCCATGCTAGACCGATCAATTTGGTTATTACTTCTAAACTAATGCTCCTTTTCAGTTCAATGATGTGTCCGGATAATTCTGATCATCTAAATTACCTGATACTAGTTAACTACCAGATATCGCCGCAAGTAATCGGAAGGAGACAAGTAAACAAATGACAACATAGAATTATTATTCATTCCTTTACTTATTTTTCATCTTAGCTATCAAACCTTTTTCAAATATTCTGCCAGTCGGACTAATCACAATTAATCAAGCTGATGTTTATCCCTCTAGTATTCATTCATTTTTGTACTATTATAACGATGATTTTGACCGATAACATCTTTACAGCGACTGTATTCGGCAGTAAAAGTCTGACGCAATTAACGAGAAGAAAACAGTTCGACCTTGGCGATTGATGATTCCAGTCATCAGAGACTGACTATTTCGTTCCGGTATCCGGTTCGGTGCTGATCGAAAAGATTATCCGTAATGGCTGTCAGAATTCGAAAAGCGCGGATATATAATAATTCTTGCCTCCTATCGATCTGACTAAGCACTGTAAATTCAGCTGCTGTTAATAAAGCATGATTAAATTTATGTATAGTAAGCTTGACATTTATTGTATAGTAAACTATACTATTTATGCAAAGCATGCATTGCAGAGAGGTGTGAAAATGAAATCCAGAATTCAGGCATATCGAAAGGCAAAACGCATTTCGCAAGAAGAGTTAGCCTTAGCCGTGGGCGTTACCAGACAAACCATAACGTCCCTGGAAGGTGAGAAGTATATGGCATCATTAACATTGGCTTACAGAATTGCTAAGTATTTTAATACGACAATTGAAGATTTATTCGTCTTTGACGATTCGGAGGATTGATCATGGAAAAATTCCGTGAAATAATTAAAAGAAGACTTATTATCGCAAGTATCTACAATTCGATTTTACTGCTTATCCTAATCATTGAACATCAATTGGGAAACAGACTGACCTTACCTGATTTCGCTGTTGGTTTTATTACGGGAGCCATGATCGGACTGGAATTTATCGTTATCTATTTTATGTGGAATTATCGCCGAGCACTTGATGACGAACAGAAATTACGTCAGTTATATATCAAGGAAAATGATGAGAGAGAGCAATACATCATGAATGAAATCAGCCGTCATGCCCTTGATTTGATTATCGGAAGTTTGATTATTAGTGTTGTATTTACTGTTTTTATCAATCAAACGATCTTCTTTACCAATATGTTGATCTTGCTTTTTGTTCTGATTGTCAAAGGCTCATTCAAGATTTATTATCATCACAAGTATTAATAAAGTACCAAATAGAATCATCATATTCTCATGAATATGTTATAATTGTCATCATGATAGATTTAGCAGGCAATGCCCTAGAATATTTAAAAAAAGATTATTGGATCAATGTTGACATGATTGAGCCCATTAGAATGAACCAAGCAAAGTTTATTTATGCCGCAGCGGATGGCGTTTTGTTAGTGGAAAAACGCAGCAGCGCCATTATGGCTGCCTTTGACAAGCCGGATAAGGCATTGGCTTTACTTTTAGCCCAACCGCCCTTTCAAGCAATCAGGTTGACTGATGAGCAGCTTGTTAAGCCGCTGATGAATCATTTTCACTTTTCGGAATGTATGAAATGTCATCAAGTTGTCTATCCTTCTAAAGATAGATTGCCTGAGTCCAACCGACTGATGATTAAAACAATGCGGGTTGAAGACTTTGAAATTGTTAAAACATATTATAATAATCTCTCTGATGAAGATTTAATGATTCATCTGCGGCAGCAAGATATCTACGGCGGCTATTATGACGGGCATCTTGTCGGGTTTATCGGCACGCACCTGGAAGGCAGCATTGGCATTCTTTTTGTTCTTTCGGAATTCCGGCAGCGCGGTTTTGCCAGTGAGCTGGAATCATTTATGATTAATCATCAGCTTGCCAAAAACCTGCTTCCCTACGCCCAGGTAAAAACGGATAACGAACAATCTAAAGCCCTGCAGCGGAAACTGGGAATGAAGATCGTAGAGAAGCCGCTTTTCTGGCTGTTTTAAAACCGTACGAAAATGAGATATCATGAAATCACATGCTGCGTTGCCGCAAACAAATTAAAGCGAAAAATGCCTTATCAATGGGATTTGAATCTTTACCGCGGATGCCAGCATGCCTGTTCATATTGTTTTGCTCTTTATACCCATCAGTTTTTACCCGATACAGATTTCTATCATGATATTTATATCAAGACCAATATTGTTGAACAACTGGATAAACAATTAAGCGATCCGCATTGGAATCATTCTATAATCAATATCGGTTCAGTATCAGACAGCTATCAGCCGGCGGAAGCTAAATATCGGCTGATGCCGGAAATCCTGCGATTATGCCTAAAGTATCAAAATCCCATCATCATATCAACCAAAAGCACGCTGATTATCAGGGATCTCGATTTAATCGCACAATTGGCTGAGAAAACTTATGTCAATATCGCCGCTACAATCACCTGTATGGATGAAACAGTGCGATCTAAAATCGAGCCGGGTTGTGCACCTTCAATTGACCGTTTTAAAATGCTGGCGGAATTTCGTAAGACAAATGTCTCTTTGGGTTTGCATATGATGCCGATTATCCCCTATCTGACGGACAGTCAGGCTAATCTGGAACAAATCTGTTCTTTGGCTGCCTCAGTAAACGTCGACTATCTTCTGCCCGGCGTGCTCTATCTGCGAGGACTAACACGTCAAACCTTTTTCAATGTCATCAAGCATGATTTCAACAATCTGACGGATCATTTACAACTGCTGTATCAGGGGCAAGGCGCATCTCAAGAATATAAGAATGAGCTTTATCGCCGGTTGAATCCTTTATTAGAAAAGTATCAACTGTCAACGAACTATAACCGCCTGATAAAAAGCAAAATGAAACAGCCGTCTTTTGAACAATTGGAGCTATTTTATGACTAAAGAAAATCATAGAATTCACCTGAATTATCAGCAACAAGGCAGCGGAACCCCCTTGATTTTACTGCATGGAAACGGTGAAGATCATACAATATTCCACGAATTAATTAAGCAATTGAGTCAGAAATATGAGGTTTTCGCTCTTGACAGCCGCGGTCACGGAAATAGTACGCCGGTAACGGAATTTCATTATCATGATATGGCTGAAGACGTGATTAACTTCATCCACGATCAGCAGATATCCAAGCCTATTATTTATGGGTTCAGTGACGGCGGTATTATCGCGTTGTTAATTGCTGTTAAAGAACCGGAATTGTTAGCCAAGATCATCATCAGCGGTGCAAATGCTAACCCTTGGGGACTAAAATGGCGATGGCATTCTAACTATCTTTTTCAGTATTGGTTTAATTCAACGCCGTTAATCAGTCTCATGATCCGCGAACCGCATATCACAAAGAAAATGTTGCGACAAATCAAAACCCCGACAATGATCATTGCCGGGGAAAAAGACATTATCCGCTCCGCCCATACACGCTATCTCCACCACAATATTAATCATAGCAAACTATTAATTATACCTAACGAGAATCACTCCAGTTATGTTTTGGATAATGAAAAGCTTTTTAAAATACTCAACGCCCTGCTTAACCAATAATGCGATAATATGTCCTTGCTGTCAAACGATAGATCAGCAGATAAACAAGCATAAAGATGGCGACCGTTGCGATCGTACAACCAATAAAAAGACTGATATTCATTAAACCAAAAAGACTCAGCATCTCTGTAATAATCTTAAAAGCGAATACAATATGAATAACGGCGATTAACAACGGCATGAAGAAGACCATCTTGATCTGAGAATTAACCGATCTATGTACTTCTTCGTCACTCATTCCGACATTTTTTAAGATTTTATAACGTTCTTTATCATCATAACCTTCTGAGATCTGTTTATAGTAGATGATCAAGGCCGTTGCCAGCAGGAACAGCGAACCTAAGAAAACACCGATAAATAGTAAGCCGCCATAAAGCGAATAGAATGAAGTCCGAGCTGTATCCTTGGTTTTTAAAAATGTATTACTGTCCCCGACTCCGCCAATCAGTTCATTGAAGTGCTGGACATCTGCGGCTTGACCGCTGAAATTAAACATAATTAAATAATCCGTATTAGAGACGGTATCATCTCCCCGCGCTTGTTGATAGATATATGCTATTTGAGCTTGATCTTTAACAACAACATAGAATTCCTTAAAGGAACTGATCAGAGCGGTACCGTTGTTTTTTAAGTTCATCTCAGCAATCATCGACTTAATAACGAATGTTTTGCCATTAAAGACAAACTGATTCGCAGTGAAACTCTGGTCGGCGCTGTAAACCAGAACTTCATTATCAGTCAAAGATTCGCTTTGTCCATTTTGCGCGTTATACTGATCTAGCGGTATAAATGTAAGCATATAGTAATTGTCAAAATCGGTTATCTGATCATATAGATAGAATTTACTATCTTTCATAACGCCGGAAAATTGCTTATAATTATAAACAATAAACGGATCGATGGTTATGTTATTTTCTGCGGCTAATATCTTTACTTCGGTCAATAGCTCTGTGTTATATTCTGCAGATTGGTTAGTGGTCGTTAATGTGATATCGTAAGGATACTGCGCATTTATCACTTGCTCTTGACCAACATATAGACTTACCGTTGTCGAGATTGTGACTAAAACCATTGTACTTAGGATACAGATATTTGCTAAACCGACAGCATTCTGTTTCATACGGTAAAGCATTCCGGATATGACCGAAAAATGCCGGCTTTGATAATAATACTTTTTATTTGCTTTCAAGCTTTTCAAGACAGCAATACTTCCGGAAGTAAACAAAGCATAAGTTCCGATCATAACCAGGATGACGGCAATAAAGAATACACCGATTGCTTCTAAAGGATTATCAATAGCCTGAGCGATGTAGTAACCGGCGCCCAGTGTTAAGAAACCGATGATGGTCATAATGATTTTTGTCTTCGGCTCCCTCTCTCCGGCTTTTCCTTCTTTCATCAAAGAAATGGGATTGTTCGTAAATATTTGGAATAGATTAAAAAATAAAACAATGATAAAGATCACAAAGAATAAAACACTGGTGATCATCGCTGCAGTCAGAGAAAAACCGAGTGTCAGCGGAATCGAAGTATGTAACAGTTTTAATAACAGCAAGAAAGTCAGTTTGCCAATCACAAAACCGCTGAAAATACCGACTAATAATGATCCAAAAGCGACAATGATTGTTTCAGCAAATAAAACAAATCCAATGTGTCTTTTCCCCAACCCCAGAATATTATAAAGGCTAATTTCCTTACGCCGGCGTTTGGTAATAAAGCTGTTTGTATAAAATAGAAAAATGATCGCAAAGAAAGCCACAATAATACAACCGAAATTCAAGATGATGCGCATATCATCACCGCCGCCAACCATACTGAGTTCCGGACTAATAGTAATCGTCATTAAGATATAATACATCATGATTGTCACAATCCAGGTCAGGATATACGGCAGAAACAACTCTTTATTTCGGCGGATATTAGATAGTGCCAGCTTAAAATAAAACGGATTCAACACTTATCTAACCTCCTGAGCAAGCAAAGTTAATGTTTCAGATATCCTCTGGTACATTTCCTGATTGCTTTGCTCATCACGATAGAGCTGATGAAAAATCACGCCGTCTTTAATGAAAAGTACTCTTTTAGCATGACTGGCTGCCGAGGTACTATGAGTAACCATCAATACGGTCTGTCCTTCATTATTGATTGCTGTGAATAAATCCAGTAACTGATCGGTAGCCTTGGAATCAAGTGCTCCGGTCGGCTCATCAGCTAACAGTAGCTGCGGTTTGTTGATTAGAGCTCTGGCTACAGCGGTACGCTGTTTTTCTCCACCGGAAACTTCATATGGGAATTTATCAAGCAGCTGTTTTATTCCAAGTTTTTCAACAATAGGCACAAGACGGTCATTCATTTCCTGAAGCGGCTTATTAGCTAAAACCAATGGCAACAGAATATTATCCCGAATTGAGAAAGTATCCAAAAGATTGAAATCCTGAAAAACAAAGCCTAAGTTTTCACGACGGAATGTTGTTAAGTCACGATCCTTAATCTTTTCAAGGTTGTTTCCGGACAAGAGGATCGATCCCGATGTGGGATGATCAAGTGTCGCCAGAATGTTCAGCAACGTTGTTTTTCCACTGCCCGATTCTCCCATGATCGCAACATAATCGCCGGACTCAACTGAAAATGTTATGTCATTCAAAGCCACTACTTGCGATGCTTTGAACCGTGTCGTATATACCTTTTTCAAATTCTTTACATCGAGCAATATCATTTAAATTCCTCCTTGATATCAGCATAAATAAAAAGAAACATCGTCTTATAGTATGAACGATGTTTCTTAATTTATTCTTACGATTTAATAATTATATTCTTAATTATCGCGGTCAAGATTATCAATGAATTGTCGAATCTCCGCAATGATATTTTTCGTGTTACTGACAAACGGTTTTGGTGTAAAACTATGTGCCGCTTCAAGTAACTTCGGAAGATCATCCATCTCCCAGAGCGGCAGTAAACAACCATCCCGGCTTAAAACTCTTATAATTTCTACTTGATGATCATTGGTATGTTCACCATACTGTTTAAGACGCGGAGCGGCAATAACCGGTTTGTTAAGTTTAATCGCAGCTGTGATTGTTCCGACTCCGCCATGAGTGATGACGGTATCCGCTTGATTGAGCAATTCTCTAAACTGTTCATCAGAAAGAAAATCGAAAATTTCCATATGATCAGACTGATACTTTGTCAAGCCGGCCTGTACAACAACCTTTTCCCTAACATTTCCATTCTTGATAACGGATTCAACGGCATCCAGCAGCCGTACGAAACTCTTATCCTGAGTTCCAAGCGTTACTAAAATCATCAGTATATCCATCCTTTATACAGCGCCTTCGGGTAAAAACGCAGCATTGACTCCCACTGTACAATAAATAGATCCGCTATCGGATAAATCATTTTTCCAGTCATGGTCGGCGACTCAATGTTGGCAAAGGTCTCAATATAAACAATTTTTGAACCGCATAATTTGCCAATATAACACATTGGCACTGCCGTATGTGTTCCGGTTGTAACGATAACTCGCGGTTTGATTCGGATAAACAGATAAAGCGATCGGAAACAATTATAAAGAAACTTGAATATATAGCTGAATAAATGATCTTTTGTCCCAAACACCAGATAATCAATTCGATCGCGATACTGATCTTTCAAAGCCAAGTTAGCTTTTGTTTTTTCCGTGACAAGATGAAAATCATACTCATTAAAGAGCGGCTTCAACTGCATTAATTCGGATAAATGTCCTCCGGTACTGGCAATAAATAAAACTTTCATGATGACCTCACAAAATATAAGAGAGCATCGGCTCTCTTATATTGCTTAATTCTTAATAGCCTTTTTAACTAGCTCCTCAACTTCTTCTGCCGTATTAAGCTGAATAGCCTTGGCTGCTAGAATTTCCATTTCGGATTTCTTCAGATTTCTAACCATCTTACGAGCCGCCAGAATGCTAGTCGCACTCATGGAGAACTCATCAAGACCCAAACCAATCAATAACGGCACAGCCAATTCATCACCGGCCATTTCACCGCACATCCCGCACCATTTACCTTCTTTATGCGCTCCGTCAATCGTCATCTTAATTAAACGCAGGATTGAAGGATTCAAAGGCTGATAGAGGTAGGATACCGACTCGGACATCCGATCAGCCGCCATGGAGTACTGGATCAGATCATTTGTACCGATACTGAAGAAGTCGGCGATTTTCGCAAATTGATCAGCCAAGACCGCTGCCGCAGGGATTTCCACCATCATTCCAATCTCAAAATCATCACTGACTTTTTGGCCTTCCTTGAGCAGGTTAGCCTTTTCATCCATAACGATTTCTTTCGCTTTGGTAAACTCGCCGATCGTCGCAATCATTGGGAACATGATACATAGATGACCGTATACGCTCGCCCGCAGTAAAGCACGGATCTGTGTACGGAAAATATCAGTGCGGTCCAAGCAAAGACGAATAGCTCGATAGCCAAGGAATGGGTTCATTTCTTCCGGAATCGGCAGATAAGGAAGTTTCTTATCGCCGCCGATATCAAGCGTACGGACAACAACCGGCTTATCCTTCATTGATTCTAATACGGTTTTATAAGCAACAAACTGGTCTTCTTCACTTGGCAGTTCCGTAGCTCCCATATATAGGAACTCTGTACGGTATAAACCGACTCCCTCACCGCCGTTTTCAATAACGCCCTGCGCATCAGCAGGCGTACCAATATTACCGACTAATAAAACTTTATGACTATCTAGCGTGATACTCGGAACATCTTTCATGACTTTTAAGCCCTCTTTGGCTTTGATGAAGACATTGCAGCGTAGATTGTGATCTTCAATTTCCTGTGCAGTCGGATTGACGATAATTGTTCCGGCAATTGCATCCATCGCGATAACATCACCGTGCTTGCAGGCACTCATAATTCCGGCACAGCCGACAACGGCCGGTATTTCCAAACTGCGAGCCATAATAGCACTGTGACTGGTCCGGCCGCCCATTTCGGTGGCAAAACCCTTAGCATACTTCTTGTTTAACTGAGCAGTGTCGCTCGGAGTCAGATCATGGGCAACAATAATACTCTCTTCTTTGATCAACGATAAATCCGGAATCACAACATTCAAAATATGACATTTTATCCGGTAAGTAACATCCTTAATATCAGCAGCTCTCTCCCGGAAATAGTCATCATCCATTGCTTCCATCATCGCAATGAAAGCACTGGCAACTTGTTCAACCGCAAATTCGGCATTAACTTTTTCTTCATTGATGATGCTCGTTACCTGCCCAAGCAGTTCCGGGTCGGACGCGACCATCAGATGTGCATCAAAAATAGCTAATTCCTCATCGGATAAACGCCCGACGGCAGCTTCTTTGATCCGCGTGATATCTTCACGGGTTCTTTCTAAAGCCGATTCGAACTTCTTTACTTCGATGCTCGGATCAGCGCTGATTTTCTTGATCTCGAAAGATGGATGTTCTAACTTATAAACCTTCGAAACAACGATTCCGCTACTAGCGGCAATACCTTTCAACATGATTTTCCTCCAATTAGATTTTACTGTTGACTAGATCCACAACATCCTGGACAGTCTTCAGTTTTAATAACTCATCATCTTCAAAAACGATACCAAGCTGTTCTTCAACAGTCAAAAGCACCTCAACCAAATCTAAAGAATCAACTCTAAGATCCTCCATGGTCGCCGATGCTTCAATCGTTTCACTTGTCTTTTTCGACAATAAATCTTTAAGCATTTCAAAAGTGTCCATTTTTATACCTCGTCATTATCATATCATTTTTCCATTATGCAGGCAATTAATAAATTGAGACATTGCCTTATTCTTCAGCCGGTAGTAAGTTGTTCTTGAATAGTACTCATTCCACCAGTATTTGTGTTTTTTATTTATAAAATCATAATTGATAATTCTGCGGCTTTCTTCATCAAGACGATTTATGGTAAAATCAATCATCATGACAAGATCACTCTCCATGCAGCAATATAAAAGATTGGTACTCATTTTTAAATAAACATATCTGTCCATTAGGTATTTAATCAATTTTTCTTGCTCTTTATAGGTCATTGTCAGGTCCTCTGCCCTAATATACCAATTCAGCAGCAGAATATCCTAAAATTGTGCTATTTTATAAAAGAATTAATAATCATACCGTGCAGTTCTTTACGAATGTCCATAATATAAGCATTTTCTCGCGTCGGATGGATGCGGTTCGTGAGAATGATTATTGAGCAATCATGATCATAATCGATATACATTGATGTCCCGGTAAATCCGGTATGATAGAGACATTCTTTCACTTCTTCACGAGCAAACTGACAGTATGGATCACTGAAAAACCAGCCAAGTGACCGCCGTTCATTTAATCCTTCTGTATAACAGTTTCTTAACAGCGCAATCGTGGACGGTTTAAATACCGTCTTGCCATGATATAAACCTCCGTTTAAAAGCATCATCGCTAAATGTGATAAATCATCAGCTGTCGAGAATACCCCGGCATTCCCGGCGACACCGCCTAGCAGATAAGCTTTACCGTCGTGAACTTCACCTTTGATGACACCGCGCTCCGCCGTGACTTCGGTTGCGACACAGCGTTCCTTCCAGCCTTTTTTATTGGGATTATAACCAGTGTATTTCATATTCAGCGGATCAAAGATAACCTGTTTACTGTAGCTTTCCATATCCGACTTCAGCTGTTCAATTATGAACCCCAGCAAAATATAATTAAAACATGAATAGACTACTTTCGATCCGGTCGGATGGAGCTGCGTCAATTGATATAAAAAGGCTGTCATTTCATTTTTATCATGACATAAACGATAATTTTTATCATCAGCCGCCAGACCGGAAGTATGTACCAGCAAATTTAAGATTGTCACATCAGAATATCGAAATTCCGGCAAATACTTACAAACACGATCATCAAGCGTGATATTTCCGTCTTCAAGAAGTTTCAGAATCATAAGTAATGTTGCAGTTACTTTGCTTAAGCTTGCCAAATCATAAATCGCATTCTGCTGCAAACCAAGTTTGGTCGGGACTACTTGTTGATATCCGGATTGACACTGATAATACTGCTGTTTGTCGACAATTCCCACCGTGATTGATGGAAGCTTATTATCCGACACATAAGCATCAATCTTATTTTGAATTTCCGTTAATAAATTATGCATTAGTTTTCTCCTTTTATTAGCCTGAAATGATAGCCTTTGGCAAGATACGGCAGCATCCATAAATCTTCATCCGTAATATATCCGGCGACATTGACATTTTCATCGTAACCGGCATCTTTAATAATCAATTGGATTTCACCGCTGTATCGCTGATAACCGATATTATCAATCGTGATTGCTCCGTAATGGCGCTGTTCCGTTCTTCTTGGCGGGATCAATTGCCCGTACTCCGCCATTTGACGTGAGGTGAGCAACCGCAGGCCGTACTCGCTGTTATCATAGCGACAGTAATGAGTTTTACCTTCAAGCAGATTCAATTCCTGCAGCGTTGCTGATGCGGCGGGATGGTAGCGAACGATTAGCGGTTCATTAGTTATCAGATCTCTGATCGTCTTAAGTTCATCAGAACCGGCAAAGGGATCCGCCAGCATAATCCCATCGCACACTTGTTCGTTGATCAATTCCAGACAGGCCTGCTGTAACCCGCATTTTCGATGTTTCTCAACCGTCGGCAGTCCGCAGAATAACGGTAAACGCGGATGATGATAAGCCGGAACGCAAGCGGTGACCGGAAGCTGATAGACTTGAAAAAGCTCCCGCTGCTGTTTTAAGAAAGCCATTGTCAATCCAGACTGCGGGCGCGGATAGAAATTATGACAGGCTTCCCAGACAATATTAGGATCGGTTTGCTCAATCAACTCCATCAAACGCTGTTGGTTGGTAGTTGATGCATTAATACTGAAACCGTTTATTCCGCTTTTTTGATGAAGCATATTAACCTGATTAAGATTAAAATCATAATCCAATCTTAAAACATCAACGTGCATTTCCCGTAGAATTTCCATTTTCGTTTCATCATTCAGCAGTCTATCAATCATCGCACCGCCGATATCGACACTCAGTTTTAGTTGATACTGATGAACATTCACAGCTAATCGCTGCAATATATCCAGTTGTGAATCCAGATTGCATTCCGTCAGATGAAGCGAACTGAAAACCTCGGTAAATCCGCTTTGTTTGGCTTCCCTGAGATAAGCATCGGCTTGACACAGAACAGCTTCATCGGTCGGATAGATCGCAATTGACCATTTCATTACTGATCCTCCATCTTTCATTTTAGGCTAATCCGGTACAAATCAAGAAAAAGCAAGCATAAACATGCTTGCTTATCGTGAATACTGATTAACGCATGTAATAGGGTTTTACATATGCCGGAATACCATCTTTGTAGATGATTACCGGTGTTCCTTCAATAAGCGGTCTCAGATAATCATAAGCTTCCTTAGCAATACCGCGGTAATGCGGTAAAATCCATTCAGCGGGGAAATTCTTTACATGATTGGCAACATTGCTGGCCGCCGTCGTAAAGAATTCAACATCGTACTTTTCACCTGGTTTGCGTTTAACGCCAACCATCTGTCCGGTGAAGTTTTTATCCATACTGTGCATATGCGCCGACATGCCTAAACGGAATGACTCTTCAACATCGACAAGCGACTGTTCAGAGGCATGACAGCGTTGTGCGGTACTTAAATCCTGAACTTTACAGCGTTTTGCTGTTTGTGAATTCAGAATTAAATCTTTTAATGAATTAGCCGCTCCGCCAAGAATAGCATGACCAAAGCCATCATTCTTCGCTTCGCCGGCAGCCAGATAAGTACCATCCGCGTAGCGTGCACCTTCACTGACAACAATGTAACATTTGTTTTTCTCTGAAACACAGCGCTTAACTTCCGCAAGAAAAGCTTCTTTTTCAAATGGCTGTTCCGGCAGGATAACCAAATCAACGACTCCGCTTAAACAGGCGCTGGAAGCCAGCCATCCGGCATCTCGGCCCATGGTTTCCAAAATGAAGACTTCTTCACGGGTATAAACATTGACATCCAGCCAAGTCTGTAGAGCCGTTGTTGCGATGAATTTAGCAGCGCTGGCAAAACCCGGACAATGATCGGTTACCATTAAATCATTATCAACAGTTTTTGGACATCCGACAAAACGACGTCCTTTGATACCTTTTTTTTCAGCATATTCACTTAGGGCATAAACGGTGTCCATCGAATCATTTCCGCCGGTGTAAAACAGTGTTTCAACATCATACTTTTCCATTATTTCAAACAAACGGATGAAATCAGCTTCATTTTCCCGTTTTAATTTGTAACGGCAGCTTCCTAAAGCACTGGAAGGTGTCTGACGAAGAATTCGATTTTCATCTTCGCTCATGGCGGTCAGATCAACCAGTTTTTCCTGAAGAATTCCTTCAATGCCATGAAGACCGCCATAAACTTTCCCATAAATGGGATTCATTTGATTTGCTTTGACGACGCCGGCAACGGTTGCATTGATTACCGATGTTGGTCCGCCAGACTGCGCAACTATACAATTAGCCATATAAGTTCTCCTTTAATTCTCGATATGTATTATACAATAATTACAATTTAATTGAAACACTACTTGACTGCCTGTCGGATAAAACCATCATTGTTTTTCAAGCGTTCGGCAGCTTCCGCCGCTGAACAGCCGGTCAAAATCATAACAATCGCTACCTTCGGATAATTACCGCTCAGTTCATAATATTTCTCTGCCGTTGCATAATCGCATTCAGTGGCCATCATGATAATTCGTTTACTGCGCTCAACAAGTTTTAGGTTTGTAGCCTTGACATCAACCATCAGATTGCCATATACCTTGCCAATTCCGACCATACTGGCCGTTGTCAGCATATTCAGGATTAACTTCTGACTGGTACCTGATTTAAGTCTGGTCGATCCGGTTAAAACTTCCGGTCCGTTATCAACTTCAATCGCTATATCGGCATGTTTGCTCATCTCGGCATTTTTATTACATGAAACCGAAACCGTTGTGCCGCCAATCTCGTGCATATAATCCATTGCCCCGATCACATAAGGGGTCCGTCCGCTGGCAGCTACGCCTACAACAACATCAAGCTTCGTTACGCTGATGTTCTTAAGATCCTCAACTCCTAGAGTCAAAGAATCTTCAGCGCCTTCCTGAGCTTGCAGAAAGGCTTTTGGTCCTCCGGCAATCAAGCCGATGACTTCATCCGTTGTGCCAAAAGTCGGCATGCACTCTGCCGCATCGATAACGCCTAAACGTCCTGATGTTCCGGCTCCCATAAAAATTAAGCGGCCCCCGCTTTTCAAAGCTTTGATAATTACTTTTACTGCCTGCTCAATCTGCGGCAAGGCTTCTTTAACAGCAAAGGCTACTTTCTGATCCTCCTCATTCATAATCTGTAGAAATTCTTTCACGGATAACGTATCAAGCTCCATTGTCTTGATATTTCTTTTTTCAGTCTGCAGATTGTCAATTTTAACCATATTTCCCTCCATAATGATTATACGACTTTTATCATTTTAAGCATAGTATTCTTCCCATTTAGCCATCAAGGATTCGATGCTGTTATGAACTTCATCGATCTGTTCATCAAGATCTTTCATTTTCTGATAATCATGATAATAATCCGGATCAAAACGCCGGTTTCGCAGTTCCTCAAGCATCGCCTCTTGCTGAGCAATCGATTTCTCTAATTTAGCGATTTCTTTCTCCTTGTTTCCTTTTTTCTCCGGCTTGTCAATGTCAATTTTTTCCGGTTTTGTCACTGTTTCGTTCTTTATCGGAACATTTTCATCTTTTTGGTGGAATTCATCATATGTCAGCGGGTAGAAAGTTGCTTCATGATTATCAATCTCCAGAATTGACGTCGCCAATTTTTTAATAAAATAACGATCATGCGATACAAATAAAATAGTTCCGGTGTAATCGATCAATGCGTTCTCCAAGGCTTCCTTACCCAGAATATCCAGATGATTTGTCGGTTCATCCAAGATGAGAAAGTTAGCTTTTTTAAGCATAAGCTTTGCTAAACATAAACGAACCTTCTCGCCACCGGATAGAACATGAACCATCTTAAAAACATCATCATTAGAAAACATAAAATTGCCAAGTACTGTTCGAATTGCCGTCTTGTCCAGTTCCGGATATTCATCCCATATTTCTTCAATAACCGTTTTATTACTGTCAATCTGGGCTAATTCCTGATCAAAATAACCAATTTCAATCTGATGTCCAAGCAAGGCCTGACCGCTTAAGGAAGGCACCTTACCAACAATCGATTTAACTAAAGTAGATTTTCCTTGACCGTTCGGCCCGATAATCGCAATGCGGTTTTCCGCCAGGACTGTCAGATTAACCTTACACAGCGGTTGATCATAGCCAACAGTATACTCGTTAAGAATCAGAACTTTCTTGCCGCCTTTAAGTCGCGGTTGAAAATGCGCACGGAAATTCTTAGCGTCGCTTTTCGGATCTTCGATACGTTCCATACGTTCTAGGTATTTGATCTTTGATTGGGCAAATGCGGCTTTATTCTTCTTATATCGAAACTTTTCAATTAAAGTTTCCAGCCGTTCAATATCCTTCTGCTGTAATTTATAAGCTTGACTCTGCTTTTCCATTTGCAGTTTTTTAACATTAACATAATTCGTATAATTTCCGGTATAACGTGTCAGCTGATTAAATTCCATTTCATATACAACATCACTGATTTCATCAAGAAAAACGCGGTCATGCGAAACCAAAACCACTGCCCGCGGATAGGATTTAAGATAACCTTCCAACCATTCGATCGTTTTTAGATCCAAATGATTAGTCGGTTCATCAAGCAAAAGGATATCCGGCTTACTGAGCAGCAACTTAACGAAGGCAATCTTTGTTTTCTGCCCGCCGGAAAAAGTGCCGATCGCTCGGCTTAAGTCTTCCTCGCTAAAACCAAATTTCGTAAAAACCGTGTTGATTTCCGTCCGGTAATTATAGCCATTCAATTGTTCAAACTGTGTTTGTAAATCCGCAAAGCACTCCAATGTTTTATCAGAAAAATCTGTCTTCATTTGTTCGGTTAATACTTCCAGCCTGGATTGCATCGCAATCAGTTTCGTAAAAACCGTTAGTAATTCGTCGATAACCGACTTATTTAAATCGGAAAAAGTTGTTTGTGCCAGATACCCAATCGTTAGATCGCTGATTTGATGAATTTGTCCTTCATCAAGTTCTTCATGTCCGGTCATTACCTTAAGCAATGTCGTTTTACCGGATCCGTTTCTGCCGACTACGGCAATTTTCTCTGTACTGCGAACTTCAAACTGAATATCTTTGAAAATCAAATTGGCACCAAAAAACTTTGTTCCCTTATTGATTTGATATAACATAAAATCTCCTTGTTTTAATTATTCTATTTTTAAATACGAAGCAAGCGCTTCAGCAGTTTTCTCTCCATATTCCTGATAGTTCTTCACCCACTTCTCCGCCTCTTCCGGATTGGTGATATATATATATTCGATTGTAAAAGTCTGCATTCCGTTGCGCTCATTTAACGCAAACGAAGCATTTTCTTCCCGCGCTTTATCACTGAAAGTTCCAGCTGCCAAGATTCTTCCGCCGCTCTCACGGATAACCATTCTTCCGTCGTAATTATTGATCACACCGCTTGCCAGAACACCGGCCAGTTTGCCGCTGCCCTTATTGGCAGTTGAAACCAAATCGGTATTGTCCAGCAGATAAGTTAAAATCGCTGAAGCCATCTTTGATGACGTGAAAGATGAATAAATAATCTGCGTGCCGGAAATGCTGGTACTGGAAGCAACCCCCATCTGTAAATCGAGATAATATTTAGCATTTGAGGCATAAGCCCGTGCTAAGCGACCATTTTCACCATAAGTGTTAACCACTTCGCTGCTGTCATTACGGGTTATTAAGACTTTCAAGCCATAGCTTTCAAGTTTTTCTTTGATTGCCAAAGCGACTTTATATGTTTCTGCCGCCTCCGTCAAACCATTCGCTTTTCCGCCATATTCGGCATAGGTGCTCGTGTCATAACTGCTGTGCCCCGGATCAATAACGACATCATAAACATCATCCGGAACATCATCTACGGTTTTAACCTGAATAAACAGATAATTCTGATCCATTACTTCCTGGTTATCATCATTACTGAATAAATTTTTATCCGCAATTAACGTAACTTCCTTACTGTAACCGTTCCTTCTTACCGTATAAAATACGTCATAAATTTTCTCCGTACTATATGCCCGACGCTGCGTCAGATCATAAACAATTTTTACACTGTAAAAACCATCTTCCAGACTCTCAACCGGAATCTGGCCGTCTATCTTCCCATCAATCAGATAAACCATCTCAGACCCGGTACATAGATTAGTTAAAATCAAGGTCCGACCGACAATTCCATCCTTTTGATTGATATCATAGGTATCCTGAAATAAATTTAATGTTTCGCCATAATATAAATAATCCTTTATCTCAAAAGCATTGGCATAATCATCCGCCTTGACAGTGCTCAAAGTCGTCTTGTAATCATATGAACAGATTTCGAAGATGCCTTCCGCTGCTTTCGCTTTTGTATCTTTAATATAATTGATGACCGAACTGCCGCCTAAGAAAAGCACAATAAAAGTCACAATCATGATGATCGAGATAGTCAGCTTATCTTTTCTTTCGTTACGATAGTAACTGGGCATTTAATCACATCCGAATCTATCAACAACCATTATTCTAACATAGATAATCAAACTAAAAAAGCGCATGACGCTTTTTTAGAATAATAAGTTCTTTGGTGTCCGCGCAAAAGGAATCACATCACGGATATTCGTTATTCCGGTAATGTACATTAAGAAACGTTCAAAACCCAAGCCGAAACCGGCATGCTTAACGCCGCCATAACGCCGCAGATCCAAATACCACTCCAGTGTTTCCTGTTTGATATGGAGTTCCTGCATCCGTTTAATTAATAAATCGAGCCGCTCTTCTCTTTGTGAACCGCCGACCAATTCACCAACACCGGGAACCAATAAATCACAAGCGGCAACGGTTTTCTGATCATCATTATTACGCATATAGAAAGATTTGATTTCCTTTGGATAATCTATTAAAAAGACAGGTCCGTTTACGATTCTCTCACAGATATACCTTTCATGTTCAGACTGCAGATCACAACCCCAGAACACCGGATAATCGAATTTTACATCGGCTTTCTGCAGATATTCGATAGCCTGCGTATAAGTCATACGGACAAAATCAGAATTACGGACATGTTCCAATCGCTCCATCAGTGATTTGTCAATCATTTCGTTAAAGAATTTCATTTCTTCCGGACAATTCTCTAATACATAATCAATGCAGGATTTCACCATATCTTCAATTAAATCCATGTCATCTTCCAGATCCGCAAATGCAATCTCCGGTTCAATCATCCAAAATTCACTGGCATGACGAGCGGTATTCGAGTTTTCAGCGCGAAAAGTCGGTCCGAAGGTATATACATCACGAAACGCTAAGGCAAAAGCTTCTGCTTGCAACTGACCAGATACCGTCAGGCAGGCATGTCTGCCAAAGAAGTCTTCCGAATATTTATTATCTTCACGGGTCGTTACCGTAAAAACTTCTCCCGCTCCTTCTGCATCATTGCCGGTAATAATCGGCGTGTGGACATAGACAAACCCCTGACCTTGAAAAAATTCATGAATAGCCATCGATAATACCGAACGCACACGGAAAAGGGCACTGAATGTATTCGTCCGCGGACGCAGGTGTCCGATTTCCCGGAGATACTCAAATGAATGGCGTTTCTTTTGAAGCGGATAAGTGCTGTCGCATTCTCCCTCAAGAATAACTTCTGTCAGATGGAGCTCAAACGGCTGTTTATTATCTGGCGTCAAGACATATTTACCGGTAATTGTCAGTGCCGTACCGGTCAGATATTTCTCAACTGCTAAATAATCCTTTAAATCTTTGTTATAAACCAACTGACAGTTTCGGAAATAGGTTCCATCATTAAATTCGATAAAGCCGACACTTCCGTTAGAACGATTAGTCCGAACCCATCCCTGCAGCTGAATATCCTCCAGTTGGTCCTGCTCAATCGTGTTGCCTTCGGCGGTAATCTCATAAAGCTCGCGGATTGTCATAAATGAAATCATAGTTAGTTTCCTCCCGGATAAATAAAAAACGTTCCATAGGAACGTTTAAAGCGCGGTGCCATCCTTCTTCACATCAATGTGCTCTCATTAAGTTAACGCCTTATTACGTGATTGTCTACTTAAATTCTCCAATCAAGCTCCCAAGGCGTTCCATCCGTATCAGTCTCTGCTGGCCTTACACTGTCACCAACTCGCTGAATTCAACTAATACAATGTTCCTTGTTCAACACTATTTACGAAAATTGGTAGCGAACACCAGTTCCTGAATGGCCGATACAACATCAATCGGTTTAACCGTGACATTCTTCGGTACACGGATATGTTCATTACTGAAATCTACCAAGCCTATAATACCACATTCAACTAACTTGTCAACCGTTTCCTGGATATTCTGACTGACAGTCAGAATAGCAATATGACAGTTCTTCGGGATCCGTTCTTTCAGTTCATCCAGATGATAAACCGGAACTTCACAGGAGCCGGAAATTACTACCGGATCAATATCAAAGCCGCAAACGATTTCCCCTACGACATGATTCCAACGGTTATAGTGCAGCAAGGCTTTCCCGAGGTTGCCGACACCGACCAAAATAATCTTTTCATCAAAATTCACGCCTAACTCGCTCTCAAAAATATTAATCAGATTATCGATATCGTAACCGTAACCCTGTTTGCCTAAATTACCTAAGAAAGAGAAATCACGGCGGATTGTGGTCGACTCAATTGCGACATAATCACTTAATTCGCTGGATAATATTTTTGTTATATTCTGACTCTTAAGTTTTCTCAATGCTTTAAGATAAATCGGATATCGCTGCAAAGTTGCCTTTGGCACTATCTTTTCTGTCATTTATTATCACCATTTCTAGTATATCACCATCTTAATTGTTTGTGAATTAATTATTTTGTCTAGGAAATCTCTAATCCGGGATCTGCTCCCAATGTTAAATCGGCCAAGTGTCCGTGACGATAGGCAATAAAACCGGCAACGGCAATCATTGTCGCATTATCTGTGCAGCAGTACATCGGCGGAATGGTCAGTCTGATGTTTTTCTGATTACCGAATTCATCAGCCATGCGCTGACGCAGATATGAATTCGCTGCCACGCCGCCGGCTAGCACGACGTGCGCCGGATGATAGATTTCAACCGCTGCTTTCACTTTAGAAATCAGCTGGTCAACAACATTGTGCTGGAATGCATAAGCAACATCTGCGACAGCTAATTCATTGCCAGCTTTCGCTTCGCGGTCCTTCAGCTGTAAAACGGCGCTCTTGATTCCGCTGAATGAAAAATCGAGAGGATGCTCGGTCCGAACATTCGGTAAACGATAGTGAATATTGCCGGTTTTTGCTAACCGGTCAATCGCAACACCGCCGGGATAGGGCAGCCCGATAACTCGTGCGGCTTTATCATAAGCCTCGCCAACCGCATCATCTTGTGTTGATCCCAAAATTTGAAAATGATACTCTTCCTTTAAATATACCAATTCAGTATGTCCCCCTGACACCACCAAAGCTAGCAGCGGATAATGGATTTCATCTACTAATGCATTCGCATAAATATGCCCGGCTAAATGATGTACCGGAATTAACGGTTTATGAAAATACCATGCTAAAGTCTTGGCCGCCTGAACACCGACATGCAAACAACCAATCAGCCCTGGCCCTTGGGTTACCGCAATCGCATCAATTTCCGACATCGATTTACCGGCTTTTTGTAATGCCTCAGTTAAAACCAGCGTAATGTTTTCAATATGCATCCGCGAAGCGATTTCCGGAACAACACCGCCGTATTGGCTATGAACATCAATTTGCGAACTGACGATTGACGATAATACTTCCTTGCCGTCTCGAACAATGGCAACCGCCGTTTCATCACAGCTGCTTTCTATTGCTAAAATAATCATATTAACTCACTTTCTAATGTTTTAAGCATATACCAGGCATCTTCATAATTATTTTTATAGTAACCCTTTTTGGTATTGATATATATAAAGCCATTTTTCTGATAGAAGGCAATTGCCTTCAAATTAGAAACCCTTACCTCCAGAGTTAGCACTTCGCAGTGATTAGCTTGAGCCGTAGCCAGGATTTGGTCCATGAGCTGCTGTCCGTATCCCCGGTGCTGATAATCAGGCAGAATTGCTATATTTGTAATTTGAGCAGTTTCAAATGTAACCCACATTCCGGCATAACCGATAATCCGATTGGCATCCTTAATAACCCAATAATGGCTGAAAGGATTATCACAGAGTTCGTACGTAAAAGCTTCCGTTTTCCAATTATCATTAAAAACAATTTCCTCGATGCGTACCACTTCATTGATATCCGTCACAAGCATTGGTCTAATCATATATGTGACTGATACTCACTTGATTCTTTTAGATAACTCGGCTTCAGGGTGTGAATATTATCAACAAGCCTCCAATACGGTCGGGTAAGCGCGAAATTTCTGACGATATCCGGATAATCATCTTTAAAGCCGAGTAAGGAACCATCTCCGATTATTTGTTTATTAAGCCGCTGATTGATATTCAGCTGATCAATATGCTGAATTGTTTCTTCACCAATAAAATTGTTATAGTCGCCGACATAGCATCTTCCACCTCTTGCATCAAGTAAAACGAGTGCATCAGCCTCACCGGCATAAAGAGCCAATGTTGAAATCGTATACACTTTCATATCCGTCGTACAACCTAATACTTTAGCAATCGTCATTGCGATTCTTACACCGGTAAAGCTGCCCGGCCCCTTGGAAATTACAATCTCCTTGATATCGCTAGGAATCATCTGATGTTTGTTAAGTAGCCGGTCAATAACCGGCAAGACCAGTTCAGATTGTTTTTTCCAACATAATTCCATCATGCCGTCAATAACCTGATCATTCCTTAAAAGGCCCACAACCAAATATTTATGTGAGGTATCAAGACAAAGTGTATTCATTGTAACTCCTTTAGAATTGTTTCATATTCTGCTCCATGCGCAATAAATGTCAATAAGCGTACATCTTCGCTGACTCGTTTAATATCAATGTTTAAATACCTTTCTGGCAGACCCGCACTGATATACTTGGGCCACTCAATGACACAGATGCCATCATCCTCCATCATCTCTTCAAGACCGAGATCCTGTGAAAGACCTTCTAAACGATAAGCATCAATATGATACAAAGGCAGCGGTCCTTTATAAACTTTCATAATCGTAAAGGTCGGACTGGTAACGGTTTTCGTGATGCCGATGCCTTGCGCAAGACCTTGTGTAAAGGTGGTCTTCCCGGCCCCAAGATCACCGGTCAAAATCAATAATTTCCCTGGTGATAACAGTTCCGCCAAGCGGATACCTAACAGCTTCGTTTCCGATGCTGAATATGTCGTTATCTTTATCATAAAGCATCTCCTTTGGAAAAACAGAAATTGCAACGGTACATACATGCCTTCTGATATACCGAAGCAGGCAGATATGTACATTGTATTGACATTATAACCTTTTCAGTTTTATCCCACAAGATATTACCTTGTGTCTTCAACAGAATATCCGTAATTCAAGGTGCTTCATAATTAAAAAGCAGTCAAACCGATTAAAAGAGTAAAGCCACAAAAAAAACTCCTTACGGAGTTTTTCACCTGGCAATGTGCTAATTTCACTATAGCTAGTATAGCTATCGTCGCCGCTGAAATGCTTAACTTCTGTGTTCGGGATGGGAACAGGTGTGACCATTTCG
>JAYFOF010000002.1:0-399275 GCA_034932905.1 Erysipelotrichaceae bacterium
ATAACCGGTACCATTGCGTATGCATAGCCGGCAGCCTGCATTCTTTCATAGTTCCAGCAAATCTGTAAGAAGAAGTTATGACGTGAACAAGCCTTAGCAATAGCACTCTTTGTCAACTTTTTATTAGTTCTTGCCATTATTGAGCTCCTCCCTTTTTCATCGTATAAAGATAACCAGCAACAACACCGACTAATGCTAAGCCGATCGTCGGAACTGCCATGTAAGCATACAGGACATAACCGATAACCATGAACGGCCAGAATTTGTTAATATCCATGTAGGACAGTAACAGCGCAAACCCAACAGCCGGTAATGCTTTACCAACAACCTGCAAACCTGTTGTAAACCATTTAATATTATTTGAGAAATCAGCTAAAGCAGACAGATTATCTGACAGTAATACACCGACAAAGACCGGAACGGCACGTGACAGGATCCAAGGGATCATACCAGCAAGCGTCCAACCTTCGAAAGCACCGATACTGTTGCTCGCTAAAGCTTTATCAGCAGCATGCTGGAAGATTGTAGTTGTAGCTCTGCCTAAGATATCCATCTGAGTCATCAACAATGATAATGTGATGGCAACGGTTAAACCGATAGCGCTGTCACCTGTTTTAGCAGCAGCAACTACACCAAAGATAGCACCAGTTACATAATCCGGAATTGTAGCTCCGCCGTATGTATAGAAACCGATACCCATTAATGTACATGTAGCACCAATTTCGAAACCCAGGCTAACGTTACCAACCAGTAAGCCAGCGATAATACCATTTATTAGTGCTGTTCTAAGACCAAGTCCCATAAGGTTAAAAACCATTGCGGCACCTGACCATAAGCCTAATAATGTGGCTAATAGAAATGTGTTCATATTAATTGAACCTCCTTCCTCTTGATTATAGTTTAAACGCTTACATTATGTCAACAAAATTATGTGACAATTATGTGAATATCCAAAATTTAATTCTTCTATAGCTTTTGTAACATAAAAAAGAGCTTAAGCAAGCTCTTTTAGAAGTGTTTCACTCTATCTTCATATTTAGCATAGATTGCATCATTGTTGAAGCCATCAACATTCTGCGATTGGAAAACCGGCAATTCGCAGCCTTCGGCTGCTAGTATCTGCAGTGCTTCATTTACAATCGTATTCAAAATGATTACTCCGCTGACTGTACTGCCCGGAGCCGTCTTGACATTGCCGACCGTCATCATACTGTCGCCTTCCGGAACACAGCTGTCAATTATACAGTCAACACACTCAAACAGACGTTTGCCGCTCGGATGCCGGCTGCTGGTCTTCTCGGACTGTTTTAAGTTAGTCATCGCAATCGTGTAGACACCCTCTTTTTTGGCCCTGATTGCCATTTCAATGGGCATCGCATTCCGTCCGGAATTGGAAGTGATGATCATGATATCACCTTTTTGAATATTATACTGATCATAAATAACATCCGAAACGCCAGAAACCTTTTCCATTGCTCCGCTGCGGCGTGCACCGTTGCTCGTCAGCACATCCTGATCAAGAAGAGCATTGACATTACCCAAACCGCCGGCCCGGCAAAACAATTCAATTCCGATCATATGCGAATGTCCGGTACCGAAAACATGGATAATCCGATTATTTTTAATATTATCCGCAAAACGCTTGGCCAAGTCATCAATCACCGGCTGCTGAGTTGCATAGATAGCATCCATCAACTCCTGAACTTTATTCATATAAGCATATTTGTACATAACACACCTTTTCTTTCTGTTATTTATAGTATAACGCTTTGAAGATAAAATTAAAAGATTGTTGAAATAAAAAAACCAGTAAAAATAATATTTACTGGTTAAATAATTCTTAATCCGCTTTCGCTAGGTCAATATAAGCAATTTCTGTCGGCGTTTCACGACCAAACAGAATTGTCAGCACCATTGCACTCTGGGAATCATCATTTAATGAGTCAACCGTCCCTTCAATGCCTGAGAACGGACCATTAAGAATCTTGACACGGTCTCCGACCTTAAAGTCAACAACCACTTTACGATCGCTCATTCCCATCCGCTGCAGTATAGACTCAATTTCCTCCGGAGAGACGGGGAACGGCTTGGCACCGCCGCCGCTTGATCCGATGAAACCGGTGACCCCCGGCGTATTCCGCACGATATACCAGGCCTCATCCGTCATGATCATCTCAACAAACAAATAACCCGGATAGAGATTTTTCATCTTGACAATCTTCTTACCGTTTTTAAATTCAATTTCTTCTTCTTCAGCTACAAGGATTCGAAAAAGATTTTCTTCAATTCCCATTGTTTCGACGCGGCGAAATAAATTTTCCTTAACACGATTCTCATGGCCGGCATAAGTGTTGACCACGTACCATTCTTTTCTGTTTTCTTCCATTTTAAGAACCGATTCCTAACACGCTGAGGAATTTCGCCACCACAAACTCACATATGACAAAATACAGACCGAAGCCGACAATAAAGATAATAACTGTCTGTGAATCTTTCCACATATCTTCTTTCTTCGGCCAGCGAATTTTTCTAATTTCTTCAAATATTCCACTAAACGAGAACCATTTCATACCGGCAGCCTCCTACTTGGTTTCCTTATGCAAAGTGTGTTCGTTGCATTTCTTACAAAACTTCATTAATTCTAATCTTTCATTCTGATTTACTTTATTACGAGTTGTGCTGTAGTTTCTTGATAAACAGACGCTACAAGTCAGGATGACTTTGTTATTTTTTTTGTTTACCATAAAAAAAAACACCCTCCTGCGTTCGCCCACAGTATAACATTCCCATTATTTATTTACAAGCATTTTCTTGACCTTGCTCATCATAAAAACTTTTGACTTATTCAATTCATCTTTAAATAGGTGCAACCCATCCAGATAGCCTTCGATAAACTTATCTCGATTCCGCCGTTGGCGACGAAGAAAAGTCTGAATTTCCTTTTCTATATAATCTTCCGTTCCATCAAAGTCATTGTTGCTGTCACTAAGCCAGCTGACGCATTTCTGGATGGCTTCCTGATGACCATCGCGATAATAACCGCGATATCGGGGATCATACTTAACAAATTGCAGCGAATCGACCAGGAACTCATAACGGTTCTGATAATCAACGTGCTGCTTCAGCGGTTCCCCCGCCGAAGGCTTTTCAGCCGGCTGTGCTCTGATTGTACTGTTTACCATATCGGAAAAGTTGTCATAACCCTGATTCTTAATTGATCGGTTAACCGTGTTTTTAATCTCTTTACCGAAATCATTCACCGTTTTGTTGATAAAATCACCGTCCTGCAACCTGGTAAAAAGCTGATCAAAGAAATCATCATCATTTCTTTTGCTCATTTGACAGACTCCTTAACTTTTTCCATACCGGCTCCTTTAATCAGACCGTCCTTCTTGAGAATATTTTCTAGGGTATTCATGTTAACTGACATATTAAGGATATCAACTTCATTTAGTGAAGCCAGCAAGGTTTTTAAGGCTTCATTGCACAAAATGATTGTCTTAATCAGCTTCTCTTCCATTGCTTTGATATCTTCGGCCACATACATATTATCTTTCATCTTACAGTAATTATCCAGGATGTCCATCAAGATCGGAAGATAGTACATATAGAGTTTCCGCGTTTTCTTCGAATCGCTCATACCCTTAGTTTCCAGCGTTGAAATATTTGTTAACAAAGATGATGTCATATATAAATAATTGGAAATTTCTTCATGTTGAATTTCCGTATTATACTCATTGATTTTTTCGATGAAAGTTTCGGCTGTCAGCTCTTCGGCTTTGGCTTCCGGCTGCGGTGCCTCCTCCAGTTTCAAATCAGCGAGGATTGTATTATATGTTTCCATATCGTAGGAACGGAAATCGGGCAGCTGACAGACATATTCACCGAAGAAGAAAACACCCAGCCTGTCATAAAAATCCCGGCTGTCTTTCGTCATTTTCAAAGAAATGTTTTCATTAACCGTAATCGATTCATGCGTCTGCAGGTATTTTTCAATTTCTTTCTGAAGCCCTAATTCCGTAGCGGACATTTTCACCGGCCGCTGACCGCGATGAGCTTTTTTTAAATACTGGATTATATCAATAGCTGTACTGATTAAAACCGGCCAAGCAAAAATAAAAGCTAAAATATGAAACCATCCGAAATGGATCAAGACATACAAGGCAAACAGCGATTTAGTAATAACTTTCGTCAACTCTTTTTTATCCACGGGCACCACCATAATTAATCATTAAGATTATAGCACTTCCCCGCTCAATATTCATCAATTTGTGCGATGGCTTTCCTGATTTTCTTTCGCGCGCGCTGAACGGTGTTATCAACATCTTTTCTGCTGATCAAGAGTTTATAACCGATTTCGGCATACTTAAAACCCTGTATGCGCATTAAAATCACCGCCGATTCAAGCGGGTTCAAGATGGAAAGATAATCATCAATTTTCCAAGCGCAGTTACCTTGGTATTGATCCTTACTTTCGATAACCTCATGCAGGCAGAAACCTTCATCGTCATTTAGCTGTCCATCTAGGGAGACACATAAAAAAGAGCCTTGATAAATACTGCGGGAAAAGCGTCTGATATATGACTTGATTTTCCTGCTGATACAGATCTTGGCCAAACAATACAATGGAATATTCATCGTCAGATCATAACTCATTATCGCATCGTGTAAAGCAATCAAGCCTTCCTGATAGAGATCTTCCGTATCGATCCCCCCCAAACGGTAATGATGGTATTCCTGATAAACAATCTTCCAAATCAAACGGCTGTACTTATTAATTAATTCCTTTTGTGCTGCTTCATCATGTTCATGATATTTTTTGATTAGTTCATGTTCCTGATTTACTTCAGCCAACTCTTACCCTCCTTTTATTTAAGAGGATGGCGCCGATCATAGATCTGATAAAGCATGATGCCGGCCGCTACCGAGGCATTAAGCGAAGAAAGCTGTCCGAGCATCGGTAATTTGACACTGAAGTCCAAATTGTCCCGAACCAGCCGAGATATGCCGCTGCCTTCCGAACCGATAACCAGGACTAGCGGCATTTGATAATCCGGGCGGCGATAATCCTGTGCATCATTATTATCAGCTCCGCAAATCCAAAAGCCTCGTTTTTTCAGTTCTTTGATTGTCGCTGTCAAATTAGTGATCTGAGCCACTTTTATCGTATCGATTGCTCCGCAGGAAACTTTCGCCACCGTTGGTGTCAACGTAACCGATCGATTCTTCATTATGATCACGCCATCTACTCCGACTCCATCACAAGTTCTCAGGATTGCCCCAAGATTATGCGGATCTTCCAATCCGTCAAGCATTACCAGCAACGGAATTCTATCATCCGGAATCCCTCGCAGAAGATCATTCAGATCATATATTTTATAATCATCAATCTTGGCGATGACCCCCTGATGACGTTCGGTTACCAGTTTGTCCATTTCCTTCTTAGGCAAAAGTGTCAGACTGACGCCCTGTTGTTTCGCTAATTTGACAATATCATCATTCTTGCTGTTTTCCATGACCAGCAACTGATAAATTTTCTTGTTATCTCTTAAAATCTGAGCAACGACATTTTTGCCATATACATATTGTGCCATAAAGTCACTCCTTACGTGTTCCGATTACGTTCCAATCTTGAGCCTAGATGTGGAGTATTCAGCAGAATTGTATCATAGATCAAACATGCATTACGAGTAAATGATCATATGATTACAATTGTTATTGATCATGATCAGTGCTAAAATAGAGACAATATTGAGGTAAGAATATGTCAACAAAAGAAAGAATCAAAAAATACGAAAGTGAAATTATCACTGCTTTAGCAGAGTTAGTTTCATACAACTCGGTTAATGCCGCAGCTGAAGGCGACGCTCCCTTCGGGCCAAAAAACAAGGAATGCCTGAATGCTGCCTTAGCATTATGTCAGAAATACGGACTTACGCCGCATAATTTGGATAATTATATCGGTTATGGCGAGATTGGCACCGGAACAGAAGTCATCGGGATTCTCGGTCACCTGGATGTCGTGCCGGCTGGGGAAGGCTGGGAAAGCGATCCTTTTACGCTGACACAGAAAGAAGATAAGTTATACGGCCGCGGCACCAGCGATGACAAAGGAGCAGTAATCGCTTCGCTATTTGCTTTAAAAATCCTGCAAGATGAAAATTTCAAATTTAATAAGCGCGTTCGCTTAATCATGGGTTGCAATGAAGAAACCGGTTCGCGCTGTTTGGAACATTATGTGGCCAAAGAAGGCCATTTCCAGTATGGTTTCACGCCGGATGCCGTTTTCCCGGGTGTCTTCGGGGAAAAAGGTTCAGTCGGTGCTACCATCAGTTATTCTTCAAAGATTATCGATATTACCGGCGGCGTTGCCCCGAATGTCGTCTGCAGCCGCTGCGTTACAAAAGTAAAAAATGATCAGTTTGATGTTAAAGCTTTTGAAATGTCGTTAATTGAAAAGAATGTTGAATACCTCATCAGTGAAGAAGGCGATGTCCTAACACTGGATGTTAAAGGCACTGCGGCACATGCCAGCACCCCTGATCTAGGCGTTAATGCCATATCCCATACGATGGAAGCATTGGAAAAAGCCGGTTTCCAAGATGAATTCGTTACAATGTACAATGCTCTGATCGGTCTAAAGACTGATGGATCACTCTGCGGCATCGGACTTCAGGACGAATACGGAGCCTTAACATTAAATATCGGAATGATAAAAAAGGATCAAGATAAAGTAACAGTAACCGTCGATATCCGCGTACCGCTGACTATTGACAGTCAGACGGTGGCTGTCTCGATGCAGAAGGCGTTTGCGGATTATCCGCAGGCACTGCAAATTCGCCGGGCTGGTGCATCGCTGTTCTATCCGGTTGAAAGTCCGCTGGTTAACAGCCTTTTATCTGCGTACCGCAAAGTCACCAATGATCATGTATCAGTACCGGTATCAATGGGTGGCGGAACCTATGCTAAAGGCGTAAATAACTGCATTGCCTTTGGCTGCGAATTCCAGGGTGAAGACAACCACATTCATGATGCTAACGAATTCGTTAAGCTTGAACAGCTGCTGCTGCAAGTAGAAATCTACATACAGGCAATTAAAAATCTTTGCCAATTATAAAAGCATTTCAAAACTGAAATGCTTTTTCTTTTATCATTAGCTGAAATACTTCATCGATTCTCGCATCTTGATGCTTTAGATGCCAATACCCCCACAAAGCTTCCAAACCCGTAGCCGCATGGTAATCCGCTGTATCAGTATTGCGCGGAGCGCTATGACTCTTATAATTACGTCCGCGGCGAAAGATTATTTTTTCTTCTTCAGACAGCAGCGGGCTGAGTGCTTTCATAAACTCCGCCTGTGCTTTCGCACTGACATAAGTAATACTGAGCTCTTGAAGCTGTTTAGCTTTTGTATAGCCCAATGAAACAAGATACTCGCGGACCATTAAAGTCATGACGGCGTCACCGATAAAGGCTAGAACACCGCCGGACATTTCTTCGGCAAGCATCAGATTAAACCTTTAGCACTAAGTGCCTGACGGAACTCGTCTGCTTTCTGATAATCCTTAGCTAAGCGGGCTGCTTCCCAGGCATTGAACTGTTCAGTGTCCTCCGCCGTCAAGATCGGTTTAACATAGACAATACCCAAAACGGTCAACATCTTAATAATCGCATTACGGAGTCCGGTAATTCTATTCCAATCATTTGGTTGCTGTCTTAATTCGCGGTTTAAAACCTTCATTGTTTCAAAGATTTCCATAAAACCATTCGGTGTATTGATGTCTTCATTCATCGCTTTGATAAAATGATCAAAGGCTTCCTGATCAAAGGACTCCTGCCCGCTGATCTGTTCACGCTGTGCTTTGACATCAACCTGTTTTAGAACTGTAAAGACGCGATTCAATTCCGTCTTGGCAGTTTCAATGGTATCATCAGAAATGTTCAATGGCGAACGATATTGAGCTGACAGCATCAGCCACCGGACAACATTCGAGCCAAGTCTGGCAATAAAATCTTTCGCCCAAACCACATTACCCAACGATTTGCTCATTTTTTCGCCATCCTGATTCAACATGCCGTTGTGCAGCCAGTAATTGGCAATCGATGTATGATATAGCGCTTCAGACTGTGCAATTTCATTTTCATGATGCGGAAATTTTAAATCCATGCCGCCGCCATGAATATCAATCGTGTGTTTATTAAACTCTTTATTAATCATTACGACGCATTCGGTATGCCATCCGGGGCGGCCTTCTCCCCAGGGTGTTGACCATTTGATGCCCATATCTGTAACTTTCCACAACGCAAAATCCAGCGGATTTTCTTTTTTGCTATTTTCTTCAATCCGCGCTCCGACTTGCAGGTCATCAATGTTTTGCCCGGAAAGTTCCCCATAATTGGCTACTTTACTAACTCGAAAGTAAACATCGCCGTCCACTAAATAAGCATAACCGGAATCGATCAGTTCACCGATAAAGGCGATAATCTCCGGCATTGTCTGTGTCACACGCGGCGTGGCACTAAGTTTTTCGATATTCAGGCTGTCGCGGATTGCCTGATACGCTTCAATGTATCGGTTGGCGATTACCGTTTCTTCCTGCTGCTCCTCACGAGCTTTGTTGATAATCTTATCATCAACATCCGTATAGTTTGAAACAAAGTGCACCTGATAGCCCTGTGCCTCAAACAATCTTCTTAAGGTGTCAAAAACGATCATCGGTCGGGTATTGCCGATATGTACATGATTATAGACTGTCGGACCGCAGACATACATGCTGACTTCATTGGGGACAATCGGTACAAATTCCTCAATTTTATTAGACAGACTGTTATAAAGTTTCATTGGTTCATTCTCCTTTTAATTTGTATGACTTTTAAGCTCAGTAATATACCGGAAAAATGAGTCTGAAGAATAAAAAAACGTTCATACAAAGACGCCATAAGCGCGGTTCCACTCTGTTTGAACGAAGTTCCACTCATTTCCTTAACGCCGGATTACGTCTTGTCCTACTTGTCGGACAAACCCTAGAAGAGGCATTTCTAAGAATCGCAATCAGTTTTTCACCCATCAACTGTCTCTGTCATTGCCAACGCTTATACTTCTTCTTCATTATCAGTTTATTTGATTATAACAAATTTACCGCCGATTGCCAACCAAAGACCAATTTAAACTTTTTAGCACTCTCCTATTGACAGTGCTAATTTCCGTGCTATAATAATTAATGTAAAGGAGGCAATTAGATGAAACTAGTTCCTAGAAATAACAGTGGATACGGATTGGACTTATTTGATGACTTGTTTGACTTCCCGGTTTTTAAACCGTTGAGCAACCATGATATCATGAAGACCGATATCAAAGAATTCGACGATAATTATTCATTGGCTATGGATCTGCCGGGCTTTGCAAAAGAGGATATCAAAGTAGAATTGGATAAAGGATATCTGACGATTACAGCTGAAAAGAACACCAACAATGAAGAAAAAGATAAAAAGGGCAATATCATTCATCAAGAGCGGTATTGCGGTAAATGCTCGAGAAGCTTTTATGTCGGCGATGGAATTAAAGAAAATGATATCAAGGCCGCTTATCAAGATGGTATCTTGACACTGTCAATCCCGAAGGAAGTTAAAAAAGAAGAGCCGAAACGACTCATTAATATCGAATAATCCGTATCACACAAAACAGAAAGAACCGATGAAATTATCATCGGTTCTTATTTATTTATTGAGTATGTTAGCCAAGTCTTTTAAACCGGCTTCAAAATTGACACCGAAACGGATATCAGTCTGAGCTTCTTTAGTCCGCTTTATACTACCAACGGTAAAGTTAACCGCAATTTCGATTGCTTCTTTCAAACCGGATCCGGATAAGACGGCGGCTAAGACGGCACTGGCAAAAACATCGCCGGTTCCATGATAATATCCGTCAATACGGTGCGAGAAGGCATAATCAACCTGGTCGGTATCGGCATTGTAAACCGCCGCCCCAAGATGAACGTCATCAAAATAAACTCCGGTGATAACCACCTTCTTGGGACCGATTTCTCGACTCAGACGCCGCAGCAATGATTCGATGTACTCTTTCGTATAAGGCCCCTCAAGGTAAGCTTCCCCAAGCATAAAACAAGCCTCGGTGATGTTCGGTATAATCATATCAGCTTTAGCGCATAGACTGCGCATGCCTTTCGGAAAGTCACTCGGAAACAACGGGTAAAGCTTTCCGTTATCTGCCATAACCGGATCAACAAAGATTAGCGTATCATCCTTCTTAAGCCGGTCAAAAGTTTGTTTCATCAGTTCAATCTGTTCGAATGAACCAAGATAACCGGTATAAATCCCGTCAAATTCCAGATTATAGTTACTCCAGTGGTCAACAATCGGAATGATGTCGTCAGTCAGATCACGGAAAGTAAAGCCGGTAAAACCACCGGTATGCGTCGATAAGACCGCTGTCGGGATCATACTGACTTCAATGCCCGCCGCTGAAATAATCGGTGAAGCCACGGTCAGCGAACACTTGCCGAAACATGAAATATCGTGGATTGCAACCACTCTTTTTTGTTTATTCATCTTTATCTCCTAACACTTGCTGATCTGGCAAGCATTTACTACCTGAGCAAAAGCTTCGGCATAAAGCTGATACAATTCATCGTGCTGTTCTGTCGTCAAAGCTTCGTATGGATCCGTCTGACTGTCTACCGTCGAAGTGTGGTAAAAAATAATCTCGCCGTCCTTGACAACTACCACCGTCGGAAAATACAAACGCTTGATCGTGTCATCATTTAAACCGTCATAGACTTCGGCGATATCGCCGATTTTATCCAGCAATTCATAATACTGCGGATCGCCTTCTTGTTCCGTAACAATGTTGCCGTTTTCATCCAGCTTCTTTACGTCTCTTAAAGACAAAGCGTTAAAATAATATATCTGACCGATATTCTCCGCTGCCGCCGCCTCCAGAATGACCGGGACAGCTGTCCGGCACCAAGGACAAGTCTCGAACCCGAAATAGATTATTCCGCTGGTGTCCAGAATGCTCATGATTTGATCAAAAGTCGCATATATCATTGGATTATCTTCAGCAATATCCAGATTTTTGTAGTTTTTACCGTTTTCTTCATTTATTTTATCGTTATAGGCTTCATATTCTTCTTTGAATTTAAGAGCATCCGTTTGCACAGTCTCTTCTTCATTTTGTTTAACCGTACACCCAAGACAAACAAGCGAAATCAGTATCAAAGACAATATTATCTTTTTCATAGCAAGGTCTCCTTGATTTAGTATTATAACCTAGTAAAGTCGAGATGACAATTGTTAAGCTTTTTGATATCACGATAATTCAAATGTCTTTCAATACGATAAATAGATATAAAATGATCGCATATTTAGACCATAAACGAGCAGAGAATAAGATTAGCTAGCTAATATCAGTTTGAAATACTAGGATTTTGTTAATCAAGCAGATAAAGATAAATTATTAAGTGACGAATATTCAATCGTGATACGAACTCAAAAGGGCAGTGAATTGATCTTTAAATTTGATCTTGCCAAAATTAGCCGGTATCAGTAATGTCGTCCCTGGTCTTACAGAGATCCCATTCACACTGCCATTCCCATGAATGATCGTAATGAAATAAAAATATGGATTATCATATTCTCCATCATCAGTTGTCTCAATCTTAGTTAAAGTAAATTTCCCAGCTTCATCAATCAATTTACTGATCATACAGCCATTGACATTAACCGGTTCAGGATGAATTGGTCCTTTTTCAGTATGTGGGATCGTCAATACTTTCATGGCTGAAGCCAGGTGTAAATCTCGCGGTAACCCTGTTTTTATATCTAAGCGATCATAATCATAGATACGGTAAGTAATATCGGCGTTCCGTGAAATTTCGAAACTAAGGATATTTTTACCAATCGCATGGATGGTTCCGGCTGGAACATCCAAAAAGTCACCAGTTTTTACATCAACATAATTTAATAATTCCTGCCAGCGCTTATTCGTGACAAGCTCTAGAAATTCTTTTTTTGTTTGTGCTTTATGACCAAACTGAATCGAATGGTTTTCTTTACTTTCGATAATATACCAAGCCTCGGGTTTTCCATATGAATTCAATTCTCGATTAGCATATTCTTCCGTCGGATGGACTTGAACTGAAAGATTATCAATCGGATCCATTAACGTGCAGCGAATCGGGAAATATTCACTCTGGCAGTTAAACCATTCAGGTATTTTTTCATAAGTTTCACTAAGCGTCATATTTATCTCGCTAAGACGATTGTCACCATTGCCTTTAAGCGCCGCGATGCACCACATCTCTCCTACACGATCAATAGCGGTTACCCCATAAAAACGTGACTTTATTTGCGTTCCACCCCAAATTCTTTCTTTGAATAAAGGCTCAACATGTACTATTTGTTTTTTCATGATATTTCCTTATCTTTATAATTTTCATAGTTACTTTTTCAACATAAAAATGGCTTTCGAAGCACTATTAAAATATCCTAGCAAGCTTATTGAGAAATCTGAACTTACAGCATTTTAAATCGACTTAAGATAAACTATCCCGATCTTTTCGCATACTTGGAAGAGATCTCGTTACTAACGACTGTATACGTAAATATCTTATAATTATAAATCTGAATCGTATATTCAATAGGGACATTAGCACTATCGTAAGAAATATTATTAACGATCAATGCTGGACCAGATTTGGCATTCAATAATGTTTGAGCATCATCACCGCGGATCATATCGGCCCTGATCTCATCTTTTGCCCATGCCATATCGACATGATAATGCTCAAAGAAAATATCATATAATGAATATTTTTCTAGGTTAAACATTTCAAGTCCCGGACAATGTTTGGCAGCGATATGTGCATATTCGATAACAACAACCTCTTCTTGAGCATAACGCACCCGGTAAAGATAATAGATTTCTTCACCATCTTTAAGTTCGAGTGCTTTTTTTATTTCCTCACTCGGAAGGCCTCTTTCCAGTCTTGTAACTTTGCTGGTACATTCAATGCCACGACGAGCAAATAATTCTTTTACGCCTAAAATTTCCTGACTTCTACGCATATCCAAATCAACAACACTAGCTCCACGGCCGTGATCAATCCGTAATTCTTTACGTTTCTCTAATTCGCTTATTGCATGACGTACCGTCATACGACTCACACCGAATCTTTCCTGCAACTCTTTTTCAGTTGCAAATTTGACACCGGCTTTATACTTTCCACTTGAGATGTCTTTACTAATAGCATCCGCAATGCGCAGATATTTGGCTGACTTTTTCGCTATCAACACCCCCTGATTATGTGCACAATGCACTATTGTATATATTATAACATATCAGGTATACTCTTGAACAAAAAAATTAGCCGGCAGACTTTACCGGCTAATCGCTTTTATAAAATTCCTGCAAGTGATCCGATAAATGCCAGAATCACATAAGCTATAATGAGCGTAGTTGGTTTGATTCTCTTTTTGACGATTAAAAACCAAGTTACAAACATCAGGATTAAAGGTAAAAGACTCGGAAATAAGTTATCTAAAAATGTTTGGACTGTAACTGATCCATCTGACAGAATATTGATATTCAAAGCTAAACTAACGAATTTAGCTCCAATAGCACCAGTCACAATAAGACCAAGAATCGTAAAGGCTTCTTGAACACGTTTTGAATTCTCTCCAAGGAACAAGCCAACTGATTCAATTCCTAATTTATATCCTCTGAAGAAAACGAAATATGAGAATAGAACGATAAAACTAAACATAGCAATTATGTAAAACAAGGGACCGACCAAACTTCCATCAACTGCTAAACTGATACCGATACTTAAGAGAATCGGACATACTAAACCTTGGAAGAAACTATCACCAATCCCTGATAGAGGTCCCATCAGCCCTGCTTTTACACCATTAATCATTGCATCATCTATTTCAGCTCCATTGGCACGATTTTCTTCAAGTGCGGCAACGATACCTGGAACCACTGTTCCAATGATTGGTTCAACATTATAGAATACAGCATGACGTTTAAACGCCTTTATTTCTTCTTCTTTATCATTTGAATATAATTCTTTAATAACCGGCATCATACTATGAAGAAAACCAAAGGCTTCCATTCTTTCAAACCCAAGTGATGCTAAATGAAAGAATGACCAGTTAAGATAGCATTTAAAGAGTGTCGACTTTTTCAGTTTCTTTTTTTCCATTAGAATTGTGCCTCCATATCATTGTCTTTTCCATCATCACCTTTATTATTTTTTGTATTCCCTAGGCTTTTATAAGCAATGATCGCTATGATAATGGCAATTACCGCGATCGCGATTAATGAAAGGTTGAAATAGACAACTGCGATAAACCCTATCATGAAATAAACCCAGTATGTACCATCTTTGATCAAAAGCGATGTCAACATTGAGATACCAACAGCAGGCAAGATTCCACCAATCACCCCTAATGCATTCATTAGCCAATCTGGAGCATAAACTTGTATTTGGGCAACATATGATGCTCCGAAATAAAGAACGATAAATGACGGTACAAATCGTAATAAGAAAGTAGTGACTTGTGTTCCCCCAACATGGTAAAGTATGACGCCTTTATAATCAGCCTTTTCAGCTGCTTTATTGGCCAAATCACCCCAAAATACGTTTAAGAACTCCATGACATTCCAAACCAAAATCCCTAAAATCCCTAACGTTGTAGCTAAAGCGATCGCAACATTTGGATCACCACCGGCGACGATACCAAGTGCCACTGCCGGATAAGCAACGATCGCGATATCCGTTTGAATAGCTCCTCCAACGGACATACTTGCAAGATAAACTGTTTGGACGGCAGCTCCAACCATGATCCCGGTTTTCACATCACCTAATATGAGTCCGACGATTAAGCCAGATGCCAAAGGTTTACTTAAAACATAGTATCCTCCGAAATCTCCCATTAACCACGGTACACATTCTGCAGCTAGATACCCCATCAATGCGATTAAAACTGCTTGTACTAATCCCATAAACAACTCCTTTCTCTATTTAAATAGTGCTATGGTTTTCATTTTTTTATGGATTCCCATCTAACAACGGCTGTCGATGGAATAGATTGAAAGATGACTTCTTTACCTAAGCTAGCTAAATAATCACAACTTGCGATTTCTTCGATACTAAGCGCTGTAAACTGAGATATTGGTCTTCTCTTTTCGTTTTGCGCAACAGGTCCTAGCGTTATTTTTTTACCAACGTCAATACCGTTTTTTTCAAGGAATTCCAACACAAGCGGAGAACGAACAATCAATAGATAATTCTTTAGACTTTCAGATGCCTGTTTAGCCTTAATCAATGCATCTTGCTGATTATAAATAAAGACACTCATGCCAACCGCTGCATTTTTATAGATCTGACGCATCATCGGATCTAAAGCTATTTCATCATCAATAAGTAAAATCCCATTATTAGAATAGATCTTGCTCCAAAGTGTAACGGTTTGGCCATGAATTGCTCTACCATCAACTCTTGTAAAAGTAAATGCCATGATTTTTCTTCTTTCTTTTATTAAAATGTTGTGTATAAATGTTTGTCTAAAAGACTCGCTGATGCTTGATCCATCAAAACATAGGCATTATTAGCTAGTTTTAAAAAGGAAGCTGGAAATTGGGTTGAAATTGTTCTATCTGCGAATATTTTTTTCCAAACAGGTGCTTTCTTAATACCACTTGATAAAACAATTAGTTTTTTGGCTTCGAGCATATCTAGAATTCCAACCGTGACAGCTTGTTTCGGAACTTCATTTACTGAACTAAAAAACCGAGCATTAACCTTTGCAGTCCATTCAGAAACATCTTCGACATGTATATCATCATGTAAAAACTCCGCAGGTTCATTAAAGCCGATGTGCCCGTTTTCCCCGATGCCATCAAGAATTAAATCAATGCCACCCTCTTTTTTCAAAAGATCATTGTATCTTCGACATTCTTCTTCCATATTGGAAGCACAACTATCAATCAAACAAATATTAGCTGGTTGAAAATTACATTTTGAAAAGAATAAGCTTTGCAGATAATAATAATAACTTTGATTATTATCCGGTGCTAATCCAACATAATCATCAACACTCCGTACGCGAACCTTTGAGAAATCAACATTACCTTTTTGACATTCCTCGCAAAGTATTTCGTACATGCGCAAAGGTGAACTTCCAGTTGGGAAACAGATAATAGCATTGTTTTTAATCCGTACTTCATTGATCACCAATTCAGCGGCTTCTCTACTCATCTGTTCATAGTTATCCAAAACTCTGATTTTCATATTTTTCTCCTTTCTTTATAGTGTTTCCTATCGATTAATCATTATCCATTAATTTGGAATATGTTTTCTTCAGGAATAGCCATAATTAAAACACCATTCTAGTTGATCAGATTTGGTCTTTAATTCTTTATCACTTTTTGGCTACTTGAAACAGTACAACAATTTATTAATTCTTTAACAGATCTATGCAGTATTCTTTTTTTATAAACATATCGAAGATGATCGTATTCAATATCAAGTCTGGCTAATAATAGACTTTAGAAGCGGATGTAAGCCTTCATAACGGCTATTTCTTGACCTTCACTCTCGCCATGAGGTGTGATCGTATATTCAGAAATCAGAGCCGGTATTACTACTGTTTCGGCAAAATGCATAATATAAGGTTCAAATTGACCTGTTGGGCTTTCTAATAATGCCTCTCTTCCATCAATTAAATTCAATACTTGTGTTTCGTTATTTGTACGATGAGTGGTCTTTACGCTTTGCCAATAACGACGCGTTTCAATAAATTCATACTGTTGTAAACCAGTTCTTTCTTCTCGCCAGCCTTCGCCTTGAGCAAGCAATATCGGTTTAAACGCACATTCTTTTTCCATCCATTCTTTCTTCTTATCCCATTGAATTACTTCCATACCACGATCAATATTGATCGGTCGAGGTTGCCCATCCATCCCCGTCCTGCCCCAATCCCACAGTTTAAAGGTAAATATGCAAGGTGCTGAGCTGATTTCTAAAACCATTGTATTTTCGCCTGAACAATGAACAGTCCCAGCCGGAATATGATAGTGTTCATGTTTTTTAACGGGAATTTTATTTGAATATTTCTCCGCTGGAAAAATGATTTCACCTTGTTCAGCAAGTTTCAAGTCACGTTCCATTTCTTCACGATTGCACTCATCCGTCAAACCTAAATACATAAACGTATTTTCTGGAGCGCAATCTAAGAAATAATAACTTTCATCCTGTGTAAAAGGCATTGCAAAGTGCTCTTGAAAATACTTAGTATCTGGATGAACTTGAAGTGAAAGAGAACCTCCGCCCATTGTATCCAAAAAATCAAAGCGAATCGGATAATCAGCTCCAAAGCGTGCATATCCCTTTTCACCAATAAGTTGTTTTGGAAATTCTTGACATAGTGTATATCCTGGCACATTGATCGTCGTCTTGCCATAAGTGAGGTTAACTTCATTCTCCGGAAACAGACAATTATAATCCCAAGCTGTATTTTTCAACGTTGGATCATCAACACCAAGTGTTTTTTCCATCCAATGTCCGCCCCACAAGCCTTCGTCAAAAAAAGGTACAGTGCGAAACGGTTGTTGCAATAATTGCTTCAAGCCCTCTTCGAATGCTATTCTTGTGATCATGCGAGGATCATTTTTGTTCACTGTATCCAAATAGAAGTCAAATGATTTCAATAATTCGCCTTTGCGTTGAGTTGAAAGACGCCAATCCATGAAATATCCTCGCTTAAATTTCTTGCTGCTTTCATCATCAAAGTTTTTGGCATTAAAATTGGCAATGCCATCTTTGCGATATCTCATTTGGAGTTCCCAAATAGTCATATCTGCCATAACCTTAATGTCTCCTGGATTAATGTATCCAGCCCCAACGCCAACAAGCAGAACAATCCCAGTAGCTTTTTCAACCATTTGCTTTGCCGAATTTAACTTTATCGGATCAACAAAATCTAACCATTTGCCAGTATAGGCAATGCCAAATACCCGATCATCCGTCAAATAACGTTGCATCATTGAATTCATAACCGCAGTCTCATAGAAAATATCCTGACTTTCTATGATAAGCTGTGGTCTGATCCCATCAAAGCCATCAATGATCTCTTGAGTATCTACCCCATCCGAACAATCAACAGTGATAATCGTTTTTTCTTTTATAATATGCTTTTTAATCTCATCGACAATCTCAGAATAACCATGATAAATCGCATCATCAAATCCCTTTACAACCGTACTTGGTCTTAATACAAAATTTGGTTTCATAATTTCTGCCTTTCCAATAATACTAAAATGATTGTAGCACTCAAAATATTTATTGTCTATACACAAATTGTAAATTATATATATTTCAGATTAGTGATAGACAATAATATAATGAAATGATAGAATGTTCCTGAGGTGAAAAACATGATTTATAACTTTTCGGATGCAGCTTCTATTTATTCAGCTTTCGATGATGAAAAGCACACTTTATTGGTAAGTGATGATACCATCATCGATGAAACGCTTGTTAGAAAATTGAAAGATATGAAAAATCTCTTTCACAACCCTAGTGGATTTAGCGACGAAACTGAACTTTACTATATGTATAATGGTGTTTATCGTAAAAAACATGCTAGTTTCTTCAAAGATCAACATATTAAGTATGAGTATACCGTGTTGATGCCTACTATTATTAATGGGGAATGTCTCAAAGCACATGGACATATCCACGGATTTAATCCTATCCGCCATACCAGACATATTGAAGCCTATGAAATATTGCTTGGTGAAGGTTATTTTGAATTATTCACTTATGTTGAGAATGAGCTTCAGGTTATCATGATCAAAGTTAAACAAGGTGATTTTCTAATAATACCTCCTGATTACTTTCATCTCTCCATCAATACCAGTAATATTCCCTTTATTTTTGGCGATTTGATCAAAGATGATGCCACCAGTGACTATGGACCATTAAAAGATAAAAATGGAGCGCCTTTCTTTGTTATGAAGGACGATGAAAATAATATCTCTTTCTTATTTAATGAAGCTTATGCTGAATACTCTATAAATATCGCACATCTTAATGCTGACACGCTTCCTTGGTCAAATCCATTAGCAAAAATTCCGCTTTATGCTCATTTTATTACAAATCCTGAAAGATTTATATTCTTAAAATAGGAAGTGACAAACTCATACAATTCGGCAATGCTTATGATTGATAATCATATCAATAATGTTAAAAAAGACAAAAATACGAAATGATCAGGCAAACGATGCAAGATAAACATCTGCCAAATTAGCGAACACAACGCATTGTCGCTGCAAAGTAAATCGGTATTTAAAGCTTACTAAGATCATCAATAACCTTAAAATGACCAAGGAGTTTGTGTTTCACAAATGCTTGGTCATTTATATATCATTCAAACCGATTACTTACCGTTGCTTAAAGGTTGCCGCAAGAATTTTCATATCTCCAACAATCTTCAATTCTTTCTTATTGATAGGAACAAACCAAGTTTCGAATGGGGTCACTTGCATTCCTTCGATCATTCCTTCGCCATCAATTATCGTACAAAGATAAAAATTATCAATAGCGATTATCGCTTCCTTTGCTATTTGCCAATACTGTACAGTAAACACTTCTGATTGATCAATTAATACTTCTTTCGTTAAAGCGTTATGTTCATCAAGTAATGAAAGTTTTGAATGCTTAAATGTTTGTGGAAAAGATAGTACATCCATAGCTTTATCCCAATGGAGTTCACGTTTTTTACCGGTTAACGCATTTATCCGCTCATAATCATAAATTCGATATGTCAAATCGATATTATAGGTAAGTTCGTAGATTAAAATCCCTGTGCCGATCGCATGTAAAGTACCGGCTGGCAGAAAAAAATAATCGCCGGCATGCACCGTAACATAATTCAACAGCTCATTTAAACATCCTTCATTATTTGCTTGAATAAAATGATCAAGATCATGTGCTTTGTGTCCAATCTCAATAGTTGCCCCAGCTTTTGCTTCAATCACAAACCAAAACTCATTGATTCCTTGCGTTAATCCGTATTGGCTTGTTGTTCGTTGATCAGGGTGAACTTGAATTGATAGCGGTTGTGCTGTATCGATTAAATTTATTCTTAACGGAAATGCTTCACAGTCGATTTTAAAGAACTCTTCGCGATGTTTCTGATAGAAGTCATGAAATGATCCGTTATCAATTGGCGTATCTCCTACTTTAAATGTATCCATAGCTGAAGCCAGAATAACTTCACCATACTTTTGCCCAGACTTTTGCATATGGAAAAATGAAGCCATTCGATCAGTACCCCATATACGCTCCTGTGGAATCGGTTTGATGTTGAATATCGATTTAGTATTAATCTCTGCTGTTGCCGAATTAGTGGTTTTATTCTGCTGTTCCGTCGTTATATTTAAGTGAGCCGATTTCGCTTCAGATTTTTCTTTCCTCATTTTCATCCTCATTTCTATGATTTTATACTAGCATACTCTCCTATTATTGTATATACACATATATTATTATATTTACAATATAATAGAATCATACAATTAGATAAATAAACAAAAATCATCTTTCTTATATTGCAGCTTAATCAGCTACGTATCTAATGATCATTACATGAAAATTCTATAATCTATATCAATCTGGTAATTTAATAAAATAGATCATGCAATATAATAATTACCTGTGATTTAAAATTAATTGTATAATAATATTAGATTTTAATAACTATGAGGGTGGTCTTATGAATTATATCTTCTGTATATTAATCGGATATTTATTAGGCGCATTTAATCCTGCCTATCTAATTGGTAAATTTAACGGCTTTGACATAAGAGAAAAGGGCACGCATAACCCCGGTGCCAGTAATGTCAAGATCACACTCGGCTGGAAATACGGAATCCTGACAGCCGTCTTTGACATCGCTAAAGCCAGTTTTGCCGTTTTATTGTGCCAGCAGCTTTTCGCAAGTTTAGCTTTCGCCGGTATGGTTGGAGGCGTTGCCTCTGTCTGCGGTCACATGTTTCCTTTCTACTTGAGATTTCAGGGCGGTAAAGGCTACGCCTCCTACACGGGAATGATGCTGGCTCTCAATTGGAAAATCGCCTTGATTATGATTTTTGTCGGAATCGTAATTACTTTAGTAACAAATTACATTGCCTTAGCGACCATGTTTACCGTCATTGCTTATCCGGTACATTTTTGGTTTGCGCATTTGCGTCCGGATATGGTCATCCTGCTAACCGGTTTGGCAATCATTATTATATATAAACATCGGACTAACATCATCAACATTATTAAGGGTAAAGAGATTGGTTTGCGCCCGAAGGTTTCCCAGCGCTGATTTCCGCTTTTTCGGCAATAAAAAAGTGACGCTGCGATAAACAGCGTCACTTTTCAGTTAGTCTTCCGAACGATATTCCAGGATATCGCCGGGCTGGCAATTCAATACTTTGCAGATTTCATTCAAAGTTGACAGTTTCAACCCGCGGGCTTTACCCGTCTTCAGTATTGACAGATTAACATTCGTAATCCCAACCCGCTCGGATAATTCTTTTAAGGAAATCTTTCTTTTCGCCATCATCACATCGAGATTAATAATTATCATAGATTCTTCTCAGATGAAAGTTTCATTTTCTTCTTTGAGCTTAGCAGCTTTTTCCACTAAATGCGATAAGACCGCCGCGGCGACAGCGACGACAATACCGGCAAAACAGATCAGCAGTGCTAAGATGAAGACACCGGGGTGGTTCATATTCATGAAAAAGAAAAGTACATTGCCGGTAAAGAAGAAAAGCGTATCTGCGAGTGCTGCAATCATGATTCCTTTTAAATATCCGGCGTTAATCATTGAAAAGGAATTATCAGCTTCAACTTCCGCCGCAATCTTCCAGACCAAGACAACTGCAATGTAACAAGGTACGGCCGTCAGCCAGATAAAAAGCTGCCAGGGCCAATAACAATAAGAAAACTCCGGGGCTTGTGCAATAAGACTGCGTCCTAACTCCGGAATAATCCACAAATATACCAGAGCTCCGCAAGCAGCCAGACCAATCAAGATTCCCTTAATCCATTTAGCTAAATCATTTTGGTTCATAACACACCTCTTTCAACAGTTAATCTAATCATAGTTTAACTGCTTTATTTAATTATGTCAATAAATTATTATTGTACTACGATAATTTATATTTAATATTAAAGGCAGCGTTGCTGCCTTTAATAACTAATAAGCGATTATGACTCCGCCGGCATTCGCATAGACGGTGCTGATGCCGCGTGCTTCACAGATTACAATGTCTTTGAAAGAACAGACTTCACTGATTTTCTTCTTAATCATTGCCGCCCGCTCCGGGCAAGCACACTGGGTAATGTAAAGAACACGCTGACTGTGATCATCTGTTTCACCGCTTAGGCGGATCTGTTCAATCATTTTCTTGATTGCCGCATTGATTGTCAAAGCTTTGGCGATTGCTTCAATATCCCCTTCCCGATTAGCTCCCATGACCATTTTCAGCTGTAAAGCTTCTGTGATAACAGACTGCAGACGCGTTAAGCGGCCGTTCTTCCGGAGAACTTCCAAGGTTTCCAACGTAAAAATCGTATGCATTCCGCTGATAAAAGCCTCAGTTTGTTCCACTACCTGGGCAAAGGATATGCCTTGATCCGCTAATTCTTTTATTTTGACACAGATTGCGACTTCAGCAGCTGCGGCTGATCGCGAATTGAAGACATGAATATTCTTGACTCCGGATTCGTCCATCATCGTTTTTGCCATTAACGCACTGCCGTAAGTTCCGCTGACCTTGTCGGACAGGGTTACGACATAGATATCGGTTTCATTGCCCTGATAAGCCTTTATGAATTGTCCAGGCGAAGGACACGCTGATTTTGGCGCATTGGAGGATCCGGCCATTTTAGCCAGTAAAGCTTGACAATCCAGAGTCTCATCATCAATGTAATCATGATCGTCCAGCGTGATTGTTAACGGAACACGCTGCACCCAATTCAAGCCCTGGGCGTAAGATGTATAGTCACAACAACTGTCACTGATTATTTTATAGCTCATTTCTTACCTCGTTTGATTTTATTCAATTTTAGGTTAACATATGTTAACTTTCGCTATTTTAGCTTTAATTCGAACTTTTGTCAACCGATGTAAGCTCAAACTGATGATCGATTGCTTGATAGATCATCAGGCGGTTTTCCTCGTTATAGGCTAATTCTCCGTTGTCAAACATTAGTGATGCTCCATAAATCAGCGAGCGGATAATAAAAATCTTCTCCGCTTCAGTTTTCAGCAGAATTCGTTCTGACTGACAGTAGATATTGATCAGTTCACGGGATTTATCACTTATTTTATAACGAATTTGATTATTTTCCGGACTGAGTGACTCATCCTTAATCATAATGATTGAACGATACTGCGGATTTTCAACAAGGAAATCAATATAAGCCAGACAGATATTGATCAGTTGTTCGCGAATATCTCCCGTATATTTCCGAACTATTTTTTCTTGTCTGATCAGCCATTCCTCATTGATGTATTGAATAATTTTCGTTAAAAATTCATCTTTATTCTTAAAGTGCTTGTAGGGAGCTGCACAGGAAATGCCGCATTCTTCGGCAGCTTTCCGCAGTGAAAAGCCTTGAATTCCGTTATGTTCAATAACCTTAATACCCGACCTGATCAGCTTTTCTTTAGCTGATGAACGCTTGTTGTTGCCGTTGCTCATAAAAACCCCTATCTCGGTGTTTATTATAGCACACCAGATCTTACTGCACACGCCCGCCGATCTTTGGCAGACGGTGAATGATATCTTCCCGATTCGGGCCATTAGAAATAATCGTTATCGGATATCCGATCTGTCTTTCAATTTCATCGACATATTCCTGCGCTTCAAGCGGTAGTTCTGTAAAAGTACGGATACCGCGAATATTTGATTTCCAGCCTTTCATGATTTTTAGAACCGGTTTGGCTTTATAACATTCAACCGTATTCGGAAAGATATCGCTGTTGATTTCTTGTGACTGGTAGGCTATGCACATGGGGATTTCATCCAGATAACCAAGTGCATCCAGAACTGTCAATGCCACTTCGGTGGTTCCTTGAACCATGCAGCCGTATTTAGTCGCAACTGCATCAAACCAGCCAACACGGCGCGGGCGTCCGGTTGTCGCTCCGTATTCGCCGCCATCACCGCCGTTTTCCCGTAATAAAACTGCTTCATCGCCAAACAATTCAGAAACAAAAGGCCCTGCCCCGACTGCACTGGAATAAGCTTTGACAACAGTGATGATTTCAGTAATCAGATAAGGCGGAAGTCCGGCTCCGATCGCACCGAAAGCCGCCAGCGTTGATGAACTGGTAACCATTGGATAGATACCATGATCTGTATCTTTCAGCGAACCAAGTTGTCCTTCCAGCAGGATTTTCTTATTATCCTGTAAAGCCTGGTTAAGATATGCGGACAGATGACAGCTGTAAGGCCGGATCATTTCACGATAGCTCAAGCAAACATCATATAATTCATCCGCATCGAGCAGCGGTTTATGATAGAGATGTTCTAACATAACATTTTTCAGGACACAGATATTCGCTATTTTTTCTTTCAGATGCTCATCATCAAATAACTCGCAGACCTGCAGACCGATCTTCGCATACTTATCCGCATATAAAGGGGCAATCCCGGATTTAGTCGAACCAAAAGACTTACCGCCCAACCGTTCTTCTTCATAAGCGTCGAACAGCATATGATAAGGCATGACAACATGCGCGCGGTCAGATACTAACAGCTGCGGTTTCGGAACACCCTTATCAATCAGTTTATTAACCTCATCAATAAAAAATGGTATATTAAGAGCTACACCATTCCCTAAGATATTGATTGTATGGTTATAGAAAACCCCCGAAGGCAGCATATGCAGGGCAAATTTCCCGTAATTGTTGACTATCGTATGTCCGGCATTGCTGCCCCCTTGAAACCGGATGATAATATCGGCTTCCTTTGCGAGGAAATCAGTAATCTTGCCTTTTCCCTCATCGCCCCAATTGGCGCCTACTATCGCTTTGACCACTATGTCTACCTCCTAGATTTTTATATCACTAACCAGACCCAGTACGCCTTGCTCAGCGCTTAGGATTGGCTTGATGACCTCATTAATATATTCTGTTGTCTGCTCACTGGACCGACCGATAAATTTACGGACATCCAAAAGTTCGTTCAGCTGGGTTAAATTAAGCTGGAAAGCCGGATCTTCGGCAATGCGCTGCAAGAGATCATTTGGCAATCCTTCTTCTTTGACAACCCGGCCGGCAGCCTGCGCATGTACTCTAATCCGCTCATGCAGATCCTGACGGTCTTTACCATGCTTAACCGCCTGCATGAGAATATTCTCAGTTGCCATAAACGGCAGTTCTTCATCTAAATGTTTTTGGATCATTTTTGGATAAACAACGAGGCCATCAGCAACATTCAAGTATAAATCCAATATGCTGTCTGCCGTCAGAAAAGCCTCAGCTAAAGTAATTCGCCGATTAGCTGAATCATCCAATGTTCTTTCAAACCACTGTGTTGAAGCAGTCAGCGCAGGATTAAGAGCCGTCGTTATCAAGTAGTTGGCCAAACCGGCCATCCTTTCACAACGCATCGGGTTGCGTTTATAAGCCATCGCTGATGAACCGATCTGCTGACTCTCAAAAGGTTCTTCAACCTCTTTGAGATGCTGCAACAGCCGTAAATCATTAGAGAATTTATGTACGCTTTGTGCAATACCGGATAACACATTTAAGATCCGGCTGTCAACCTTTCGGGAGTAAGTCTGACCGGAAACCGCAAAACATTCGCTGAAACCCATTTTCGCAGCGATTAATTGGTCAAGCATCCGGCATTTAGCATGATCACCATCAAACAACTCTAAAAAACTGGCTTGCGTCCCGGTTGTGCCTTTACATCCAAGTAAACGGTAATCATGGAGCAGATAGTCAATATCCTGCAGATCGGCTACCAGGTCATTGATCCAAAGCGTCGCTCGCTTACCGACCGTTGTCGGCTGCGCTGCTTGAAAATGTGTATACGCCAAGGTCGGCAAAGCTTTATAACGATCAGCAAAAGCACTCAGAACATTAATAATATTCAGCACCTTCGTCCGAAGCAGTTTTAAAGCATCATACATCACAATCAAATCCGTATTATCCCCGACATAGCAGCTGGTCGCTCCCAGATGAATTATCTTCTTTGCATTCGGGCACTGTTCGCCATAAGCAAAAACATGACTCATGACATCATGCCGTACTTCTCTTTCGCGCTTTTCGGCAACCTCATAATTTATATTGTCAATATTAGCCCGCAGTTCCGCAATCTGTTCATCACTGATGGCTAAGCCTAATTCCTGTTCAGCTTCCGCTAAGGCTACCCATAATTTCCGCCAGGTTTTAAATTTGTTATCCGAAGAGAACAAATATAACATTTGTTTACTGGGATATCTTTCTGTCAACGGATTACTGTAGCTGTTTTTCATGATTACTCCCAAATTAGTATGTTTGAATATTCCTTTGGTCGCACTGCTCAACTTATCATTTTGTCTTTACGGCAGCCAAGTTCATAACACTAAGCGCTATGAGCTTCTATCACTTAATAAATGGCACCAAACAGAGATTAATCATTAAATCTTTATTGGCACCATTTTATTTGTGACTTGATCTGAAGACAGACGAAATCAATCAATCTTAAGTGCATACTCATATTACACTTTTATTTATCATTTGTCCAATTGTTTTACATTTTTACATATTTATGAAAATGTTTTCATTAAATCAATTTAATTTATTATTATCATTGATGATCATAACTAACCATATGTACACTACTGATCGTCGATTGAAGACCAAGACCAATTTCATAGATAACTTTTTCTTTATTCGTCTTAAGACTAACATAGACCAACTTAGCGACACATCTTTCATTTGAACCAATGTAATAAAAGTTATCACCAGAATGATAGACAATCTTTCTCATTGATAGGTCACTAGCAAAGCTTGGTAACTTTGCTAGCGAATGCGTTTTATTGAATAGATTATATGAGAAACCAGCATAGTTAGTTAAATCTGTTTGATAAGGATTTTCAATTTCATTGATTGAGTAAATAACCTCATCATTGTGCATCACTATCTTGCCCATTTCATGTTCACTGGTTGAAAACAAATAAGTAAATTTGCCATCTTCAACTAAATAGATATCATTTTTACAGGGGGTATGATTTTCTTCTGATTGTTCATCTCGCCGTTTAGAATCTTCAATAAAGTCATAACCAGAAACAAGTAATTGATCTGTTCTAGGATCATAATAAGCCTTTTGAATAGTAAAGTTCGGATCTGAGCTGATATTTTCCAAGGCCCCATTAACTTTATCATAGATAAATAAATTCAACACACAATAACCACCTCGTGGAACCGCAACCAAATATAGACTATCCCCACGAGGGATAATATAACTGATCGCATAGATATCATCAGACAATCGCTGATAATTATTATTTATTACGTCATACATCCATAATTGATCACAATGGTTTTCACCCTATCTTTTACTTCTCCGGATTTCGGATCGTATTTGAAGGTATGGATGATACTGCCTTTTGTGACAATAAACGATAAGTACTCAGTCTCTGTCTTTCCACAAGAAAAAAGTTCGATCAATATCAATCCAACAATCACAAGTTTTAATGTTTTTAGTATTTTCTTATTTATAAATACCTCTTTTGGTATACATTATCCAATCACAGCTTTTTATATCAATGTAAGGGAATTGTCTCAATTCCCTTACAAATACAATAATTATTCAGATATCAAAATATATCAATTTAAAGCGATACCATTATTGATCGCGAAAGCATTCGAAGGCGCCAGATGAATTTTATGAACATAGCTTAGGTCATCTAGGTTAATCGTGACTATTTGATTATAACCATCACCATAATATAGACAATAAAAATCACCGCTATTAGCTAAGTAAATAAATTTGCCAACGTGCGAAAACACTTCATCAGTTATTTCTGTTTTATCATTTGTTTCACGATTCATCAAATAAACGTGCTCTTTTGTATCTCCTGTAAATGACCCATCTTCGTGCAAGGTCCATGATTCGGAAATTGTCCGATAAAGAATGTATTGATCATTCATCGCTAATGCAACAATATCCTCATTGTCTTCAGTTGAAAATACTAGTTTAATCACGTTGTCTTTCATTGAATATACATTATTAGTTGGTGGATAAAAAGGATATTCATTACACTGTATATCAAACCTATGCCACATTTCAACAGCATCTTCACCGGCAAACATAAACTCCTTGTTTTCTGGACTATATGATAAGACGCCAATATTAAACGCTGGATCATCTTGTAGTAATTCTAACGATCTACTTTCAATATCATAACAATATAAGTTTAATGCATTATAATCATTATCAAAACACCAAGCAACCAGATAAATGCTGTCATCAACCGGAACGATAAAGTTCATTCCATAAATACCATCAGTAAGTTGCGTCCGCTCTTCAGTTTCAATATCATACTCCCACAACTGATCACCATGACCATCTTCAGCCTTGGCTGAATAATACATTTTATTATTTTCTCTACTATAGACTCCTAAAGGATACTGAGCATTATAAGTAAAGAATCCCACCGCATTTACTTCTTCATCACTGAGATTGAATTCAAATATAGTTGTTTCCAAAGCTTTTGAAGTCCTGGTAAATGAAATATAGATCCCTTCATCTTCAGTCTTTTGACACCCTGACAATAGTGTTATGACGATAAAGATAATTAAAGAAGGAATAATTGCTTTTTTATTAATAAGTGTGTCCAATGGTTACTGTATAAGGCATACTAAATGATGAATTCCAAGTATATCCCCAGTACTCAACTCCTGTCTTCCAAATATCGATTATCGCATCAGGCATTCCACCAGCATCGGTCTTTGTCATATTTTTATAATAAATAACCCCACTGCCATTAATCGTTGAAACACGAACGGTAGTATTTAAATCAATATTATCATATGCTAACTTGGTAGCTACGGAACCTTTAACATTTGTCAAATTACCTTGACTAGTAACATCACTAAATGTTGTTCCTCGTCCTACGCCTATTCTATACTTTTCAACTGCATTCTCATAAAGAGTATTATTATGACTTCCCCATTGCGCTACTACTGAATAACCATCAGGTATAATAACTCTGGTTGTAATTAAACTAGAAGCAGAACTTAATGGCTGAGAATGAAGCAAAGGATTAGTTACGCCATCAGGAAACGTGATATCTTGTAAACAGCCATCACTGGCATAGGTGACTGTTACACCAGCTACCGGATCGGGAATCCCCGGAGTTTTGCTATCACTTGTATCACTGGTAGTCAAATCATTTGCTAATCCACCTTCATCAATAACATAATGAGTTGAATCAATAAATGTTATTTCGGAGTATGGTAACATTTTATCTGGTATTTTAGTTGAATATATCTCCGTACTGTCAGCACTAATGGGAAGAATTAAAGTAAAAATAAATAAAAAAGGAAATAATATTGTAAATATTTTTTTATTCATAATTGCCCTTTCTTTTGTTGATAAACTGATTTTCTTTCTCAATTTAAGCAATCATGTATTTTATTTCATTTCATTTGCCTCGCTTTCTATCTGTTTGAAATAAAACGATGGACATTCCTAATAACCATCGATTTCAAACATTAAAGATTAGACTATTTTAAACATTGCTTCCATTGAAGAAAGAAATGATTTATTATATACGAGTAATATAATTTATAATATTATGTAATTCAATACCATTTTGCTGTAATTACACAATATTAAGAAATTCATAATAATTATATTTGATATTTTCAATAATTAATCCTTGCTACTGATTATAAGTAGTAATACTGTTAAACCTAAATCACCTTATCATAAATATTTATCTGTTTGATCCGTTATATTTGTCACTTTATCAATAAAAAGTGGTATCACTTTCAGTAATACCACCTTATTCTAATTTAATAAATACGTCAGCTATTATTTATTAATATAGATGTTTATTTTGTAATAAAGCTAAACGCATCGCCAGATTGAACAAAATGAACTGGAATATCACCAACAACCTTTGGTAAGTACTCAACCATATATTTCATACCTGGTTCTTCAGTATTGAAGTGACCCATATTAATTGCGGCTCTTGGTTTATTCAGCATTGCTGAATCACGGATATATTCACTAACTGTGAAGTCGGTGATTTCAAGCGTAATAACAGCATCAATCCCATCCATCTCTAATCGCTGCGTTGTATCATTATCGGCCGGGCCGATGATGTGCGTGATAATCCTGACCGTTTCAACCTGCGCATTCGGATCGCCGGTAATACGCATGCCGTTGAGATGATTCTTTGTTATCAGTTCTTTGGCAATATCGCTTACTTGACGCTTAGGGAAGCGGTATGTCATCGGCCGGGCAATTTCATCGATCAGATATTTCTGCCAGCCTAATTCCTGCATAAAGCCATAAAAGATTCCATCAGTATATGAACCATCTTCCAATGGAATTCCCGAATGAATATAATCATGATCACGCCAAACTACAATCCCCGTATCATCAAGCAGTTTTTTCTTGGCTTGAAATACTTTATTGTCAGCCAGCCAGTCCGTATGATCGCCATGATTCCAGAACAGCGCTTCATGGACGATGATCAGGTTGGCTCCGCGTGCCGCCGCCTTCCGGATAACCTCGGCCGAGGCATAACAGGTCGTTACAATTCCGGTACAAACTTGATCAGCATTACCGTATAAAACTTTATCCCTTGTCGTCTCTTCATCAATTGGGACGCCATTGCGATCAACGCCCTTATGGTATGATTTAATCCTTGCGATTATTTCACTAATTTTCATATTCGACCCCTCTTTATCTATCTTTATTATAGGCAGTAAGCCAAGAGAAAGCAAAAACAAATATTAAACAATTTATATGTCAAACATTGACCATTATCCTGATTAGTAAGCAACACATTAATCATGAAAGCTTCCCTGTAAAAAGATACAGATTATCCGCATCTGTACCTTTACTGCTGCATGATCAATATCCAGCGGCTTCGCAATATGTCTTAGCTTTTTCATTAGTTCTTTGTAACTCCGGCATTAACCACTTGAGGTTATTTGAAACCGCTGAACGGTTAATCCGTTTAAACAAACTTCAATGATCTCAACCGTTATTTTACCAACCGCGGGTTTTTATTACCCTAACGGGATCACTAATGTTTTTGCATAATTCAAGCTGACTTAACCGTTTTCTGCGGCATTACTAGCTGCGCAAATTCTTTTTGACAGAATTGAGGATATTTAAAGCCAATGGTTAATTAATTATATAGTGGTAATAAGTTCGGATCCGCATCATTCCGGCATTACGGTCGGCAGCACTGGTAACATCCTGGTAAGTATACCCAGATACTGAAAAACGGGTATTAAAATAAATAACCGTATAGACTTCATTTTCACGTTTTTCCCAGCCGCCGCTGTAATACAAATCATCATGACTGGCTAGTACTTGCTGTGCTTTAATTCTTAATGGCAAAACAACTGCCGAATTCTCCAACTGAGTATTTGCAGCCGGTAATTCCTGAGCCTTAACAGTAAAGCGCAGAAAAGGCAGTAATATACAGCTGGCCAAGATTGTAATCAACAGTTTCTTTTTCGTCATTTCAGACTCCTTTCTGTACTTCATTATTACGCAGCGAAGTTCTATTTACCTAAGCGAAGACTGAAATATTTTAATAAAACAACTTCATTGTTTTGATCAAAGCCTGCACTTCCCGTAGGTTGATATTCTACACATATTATGTTATTAATAAACTAACAGCTAACCAAGAAAGGGATAATATGAATCAAGTACTGAATGTCGACCGGATTACCAAAAGGATTGGCGCAAAACTAATTCTTGATGATGTAAGTTTTACGATCAATGAAAAAGAGATCGTCGGTTTTGTCGGTCCGAATGGGGCCGGTAAAACAACAACCTTTAAAATCATCACGAATTTGTTATTCGCCGATCAAGGAACCATTACAGTATGCGGTCACGATCTTTCAACCAAAAGAGAATCGGCCCTGGAATGTATGGGTTCCATTATTGAAAGTCCGGCACTGTATACCAATATGAGCGGCTTAGCGAATCTGCGGCTGGCCGCCGGGTTAAGAAACATCAAGAAAGAAAGAATCGATGAAATAATAAGTCTGATTGCAATCGGTTCAGCCATCGATCGATCGGTAAAGACTTATTCTTTGGGGATGAAACAGCGTTTAATGCTGGGAATGTGCCTTTTACCGAAACCGCGGTTGCTTTTGCTGGACGAGCCGACAAACGGCCTTGATCCGACCGGTTCTCTGGAATTCCGTCAGACGATTATGCGTTACGCGCAAGAAAATCAAACCGCTGTGCTGATTAGTTCGCATCTGCTGCATGATCTGCAGCAGATGTGCGATCGCTATATTTTTATCAAGGATGGCCGGATTATTAAGGAAACAGTGAATCAGCCGGTCACAGTTTACCTTATTCAAACACCGCAAGCCGAACGCTTAGTTCAGCTGCTAAACAGTATTTCCGAAACAGCTGCTGCTATTGGAGAAAGCCGTGTTCGCATTCGGCTTGATCAAGGGCTGACAATTAAGCAGCTGATCGATATTATCAGCCAAAATGATATTATAATTCAGGATCTGACTTCCGTGACAGACCATATCGAAGCACAGTATGCGGAGTTGTTTTTATGATTAAGCTCTTAATTGCTGAATGGCACAAATTTCGCTGCCGGCGATTCTGGCGCTTTCTGACCGTCATTCTGATCATCGTCATGCTTTATTGGGCTGATGGTTATTTTAAGCTATATCCGAATGTTAATCCGACAAATATTGAGCTCTATCGTCAAATGCGGATCAATACCCAAATGATCTATGAAAATCAAATTAACCTGATCCAGGAATTCGAAAATAAAGAGACGCTCAGCGAAAGCGAAACTGCCCAACTATCCTTATATCGGACAAGCGCCGAGAATAATAAAGCGATCTATCTTGAATATCTGTCACTCGAACGGGCATTAGCCAGCCAAAAGTGGTTAAAAGCCAATCAGATCCTGCAGCAAATCGAGAGCCGCAACAATAATAACGACACTGCAAATGAACTAATCCGGCAGTATCTAATTGACAATAATCTTCCGACAGTCCTGCTGAGTACGATATCAACCGGTACGATTGCCGGTTACCTGAATTATCTTGTCTACGAAAAAATATGGCTGGTGTTTTCGGTTATCGGCTTGCTATGCGGCTTTGATCTCATCAACGATGAACGCCGTACCGGAAGTCTGAAAACGACATTCACACAGCCATATAAACGCAGTCATATCTTTGTTGCTAAAATATCAATTCGGATTATAGCGGCTGTAATCATAATCTTGAGTACGCTGATCACTACCATCGGAATTTTAGCTTTTAATCATTCACTCGCCCTCTTTCACATACCGGTATTATACTCGCCCTTAACCTTAAGCGGATTTCAAGCCGTTTTTTCCACTGTTGATGTCATGCCGTTTTTACGTTTTTTTACGTTAAATCTGCTTCATGGCATCTTGAATTGTTGCTTCATTATTGCCTTGTGCGGTTTTTGCTGTTTGTTTGTCCGCTCAAGCACTTTAAATTTCTCGGTATTGCTAATCACACTGTTAACAGTCAGAATTGGATTCGTTCAAAAAAGTCTTCCGGCCATATTTAGCCAAACACCGCTATTCTATCTGTTCCATGATGTCTTGTATTATCAGACCAACGATTACCAAGCTATCTATTACACTTACCGGGATGTCAGTTATCATTACGGTCTACTGATTCTCTTGATCAGCAGCGTTGGATTAACGGCAGCCGGTGCCTTCCTTATCAAACGAAAGGATAACTTTATATGATCCTGTTAAAAACTGAACTGTATAAAATATGGCAGTCACATATTCCGGTGCTTGCCATCGTGTTACTTATAATTGTCAGCGGACTTTTTTACGGTATTCAAGCCCAAACAGATCAGGATTACTATCAGCAGCAGTATCAGATTATCAAGCAGGAAAGCTATCAAATCGAAATTGAATTGCAGTTAGCATACCTGGATCAATCAACGCTTGACCGCCGGCAGACAGCATTCTTAACTGAATATAGCCAACAGCTCGCCCTTTATTACATTCAAAATGAGGAAACGGAAATCTTACCGATTCTGATTAATCTCGATCAATTGCGTTTACAAGGGTTGGAAGCAGGCATCGATATTTTCGGTAAAAGCAGTGACACAATCAACATAGATCTTGCACGTAATGAAATACTGCTGGCTAAACACCAAAATCCGGTTATAATTGATAACAACTTGGCATTTTACCCGTTAATCCGCGCATTTCATCTCCAAAGCTGGAGTTTTATTCTCTTATTGGCCACAGTAATTATCAGCGTGTTTGTCTTCTTGGAAAATGAGCATTCCGCAACCTTAAAAAGCACCTACAGCTATCCTTACCAGAGAAGCCGTATTTATCTTGCTAAATATTTCGCAGCGTTTTTAACATCTCTCGGAATTTATATTTTATGGCTTGGCATCGGCTGGCTTTGGCTATATCCGCACAGCGGGGTCACTTTAGCAAACTATCCGATCCTATTCGATAGCGGCTATCATTGTATTGCCATCCTGTCGACAATAGTCAAACAAGTGATTCTTGCTGATCTAATCATGATCCTGGCCGTAACAGCTTTAACCGGTTTTTTAACCGTATTGACCTTCAATCATTCGCTTTCCCTGATCATCGCCTTGATCGGCGGCGGTTTTATATCCGGATGGCTCTTTGAAGTCAGTCTGAATACCGTCATCCGGCATAATGCTCTATTCTATCTGCCGGTAATCATTTCCGGTATATTAATCAGCTTATCTTTCCTGCTGATCAGCAGAAAAGACATCGGCTTCTAAACAATCCGGACCCCGTCCAATAATCCTTCCGCTTCCACTTTATCAATCTTTCGACCATATTCGCAGACCGGACAAGTATAGTAATACTCCCTGTGATACGGAATAATCGGAATAAAGAAAAGTGTGAACCAGGAAGTTTTCCTTAAGATATGGAACACAGCAGTGTTGTGACAATGACTGCATTCATTAACTGAGCCATCACCCATAATATCGTTTTTTGTACGCCAACCGAAAATGATCATTCTATTAACCGTTTATCTTTCTGTTATTATTGATAATATTATAACGCATTTTTATTTATAGAGCACGATTAATTAAGCAAAGATAATAACAGTTGCGATGATTATTCGCAATTTGCTTTCATTCTCGGTAATCGTTCATAGTAAGCGGTGCTCGACCTAATTCGTATGATATTCTAGAATTGTTCATCTCACCTAATAAACCGGTTTATCAATAGAGATTCTCTATCCTTATTGAATGACATAAAGTCAAGCCAATAGAAACCCATTTTTATAAAAAAAATAAAGCACCTGGAAAATCAGGTGCATTTTTAATACATGGTGCCGGTTATAGGACTCGAACCTACGACTTGCTCATTACGAATGAGCTACTCTACCATCTGAGTTAAACCGGCTGGTGAAGCTAAATAATACAGACAATTAATATATTAGTGAAAAAAACGCTTAAAGTCAATTACTTATGCTTATTAATAACGACAAGCTCATCATAGCCTGTTGCTTCATCGAACTCACGGTCGAAATCATAGGTTTCCATTTCCATCAAAATAATCTCAGCAGTCGTATTAATAATCGTATCGGTCATTAAATGTCCGCCAATGGTTTTCATCTTCTCATCAGCGACAGCAATATGCAGATGAGCTTTGCCACGCGCAATCGTGCCGTTTAAAGCGACAATTTCATAGTCTTTTCTGTCGCGGAAGATGGTCTCAGCTTTTGCTTTGCGAATACATACTTCATTAACCGAACCGACTCCGCATAACACCACTCCGGATTTTATATGGTGCTGATCGCAATAGGCAATAATACTATCTTTGAGATCATCACCACGAATTAGACGAAACGCATGTTCCTTCATATGATTCACCTCTAAACCATTTTACTACATTTGTACCGGTTTTGATCATTAATCTTGTACAGATAATGTTTTATGAAAAGCAATCCTTTTAGCTCCGATTGTCAAGAAAATTTCTCCGCAGCACCGGTAACCTTGCTTGGCCAGCACATGCTGCATGATCTGGTTTAACTCGTGTGTATCAATACGGATATTGTAGACTTGGTGCTTAATACACAGCTTTTGAGCTTCCTGGAGATAACGGCCGGCCAACTGCTGATTGCGATAAAGGGTATTCACCGCCAATCGATGAATAACCGCATAACGTTCGTTATTCAGCCATTCGCCATTATAGATGATCGCATAAGTCGGCTCCGGCTCAAAGGAAACGACGCCATACGCTGCTATTGCTGTTCCATCGCTGATAACATAGGCCTGTTCCTGGCTGATATCTGCATCTATAATCTCCCGGTTAGGGTAGCCATTCTGCCATTGATCAATTCCCTGTTGCCGCAGAAAGGATTGTGCCTGCTGAATGATTAGCATGATTGATGTCAGATCCGAACTGACAGCCTTTCGAAACTCCATAGTTGACTCCTTATTAATATGTTTTATCTTAGCATAATCAAAGTGTATTTACCGCTATTTTATATGAAAATATGCTAGAATAAAAACATGAGGTGATTCTATGAAAATAGCTGTTGGTAATGATCACGTTGGTTACTATCTGAAGGCTGCAGTTCTGGAAGTTCTAAATAAACGCGGAATCGAAGTTGTCGATGTCGGAGCATTTAATGATCAGCGGACTGATTATCCGATTTATGGGAAAAAAGTGGCACAGTTAGTCGCCAAAGGTGAAGTTGATAAGGGCATCGTCCTTTGCGGAACCGGTGTTGGAATTTCCATTTCCGCCAACAAGGTCAAGGGTATTCGAGCTGTTGTCTGTTCTGAACCTTACAGTGCCAAATTGTCGCGTGAGCATAATGACAGCAACATCTTAGCGATGGGCAGCCGCGTCGTCGGCACTGAACTGGCAAAAATGATTCTTGAAGAGTGGCTGGATGCGGAATTCGAAGGCGGACGCCATGAAGCTCGCATCAAAATGATTGCCGATATTGAGAATGAACAATAAAAGATAAGGATCAGTCCTTATCTTTTTTATACAGTATCCTGAATAATTTCCGTCGGAAACGCTTAATTTGATATTGTGTTTGATTAAACCAGGTATATTGCTTTTCATCGATCACATAATCAAACTGACCGATATGTTCATAGAAATCCGATCCAAAGCTTCGCTTATAATCATACAAACCATAATAAGGATCACGCTTTTCGGTTACACCGGAAAAACCGACCATATCATAAAGCCTTACACCATGGCGTTTCATATCATCAATCACAAAGGCATGCAGGTAATCGGTCGCTTTGAAATTATTAAAATCTTTACGATTGTAAGTATACAAATCCCAGGACTTATGAGCATACCGAACAAACATACCGACCGCAATAACCACCTGCTCGCCATATTGCGCCTTGAGTTGCCGGGCATTAATGATCTCCTGTTTTTTACTGGTTAAGGCTTCCGGATCTTTCCTATATTTATTACTGTCAATCTCTTCCTGCAGATTAGTAATATAAACACTAAGATTGACTTCCGTCACATATAAATGAATATATTCTTTCAACCCGGTTAACAGATCCTTGAAGAATGCGACCTTATGCGGTTTAAAGCCTTGCGTCTTTGTCAGTTCCCATTCAAAGGCGACCAGATAAGGCAGATCTTCTTCCGTGCCGTATCGGGTACTGATTCCCATCTGTTTCTGCCGTTTCAGCACATTCTGTTTGGATTTTGTGAATTTGGCGATTATCTGTTCCATTGACGGTTCAAGATCGATCATCAGCGTATAACGGTTGATCCAGCTGCCATTATAAGCATACCCATAACCTTTATGTTTGAATCCGCATTCAATCAAATATTGCGTCAGCCATTCATTGCTGTAACCGTCATCAATCCGCTTGCCGAGAATATCACGATGGCAGCGCAGAACATTCGGATCAATCCGCAGGAAAACAGCTTGCTGACTTTTGGCATAATCAATCAGAGAGACAATGAAAAATTCGAGATAGTCACGGTTTTGATAATCAAGACACATCCCGGTAGGAAGATAAATGTAAGGCTTTGTCATAAACCAGGTTTTCTTCACCAGCAAAACAGCAGTGCCTACCAATCGATCGTCATCTTTAATACCGGTCAAGGTATAATGATAGCCTTCTTTATTAGCTAAGTAATCAGCCCAGAAACTTGTTTTCATGTAGTGGCCGTTCGGATGTTCAGCTACGAAATGATCAAGTTCATCAGCCGATAGATTGAGGATAAACTCCATACTTACCACCCTTTGACGGTCAGATAGACCTTCCGGCGGAAACGCCGATATAAACGATCGTATTTACGGAAAGCCTGATATTTCTGCTGATCAAAAACATAGTCAAATTCTCCGATAAACTCCAAAAAGTCGCCGCCGAAACTGCGCTTGAAGTCATAAATTCCATAGTAGGCGTCATGCGGATCCAAACTGCCGGAAACCCCTTCAAAGTCATAGGTTTTTGCTTCGCGTATTTTGCTGTCTTCCAAAGCTTTCGTGTGCAGAGCCAATGCTGTTCGGAAATTGGGCAAGATTTTGGTGGTGTACATATTGACATTAAATACTTTATCATTAAGCTGTAAGATCAGTTTAGCGCCTAGATATTTTTCACCTTGCTGATCATATCCCAATTCTTCCATACTGCTGATTTCCCGGGAGAGTGCCTCGATAGATGATTCAAGCTCATTCTTTTTATGCTCATTTAGCGCAGACAGCAGCTGCTTCTCAAGATTCTTTTTTTCGGCTTTAACATTCTGATAAGCCTGCTGCAAATTCGTCTTTGCCAGATACAGGTGAGCCCCGGAGCCGAATGAGTCAAAAAGACTTTCAAAATAACTCAGCGGTTTCGGAACAAAACGATCTTTGCGGGCTAATTCCAGCTGGGCTTCATACAACACCATTAGATCGGAACGCTGTCCTTCATGAACCGTTAAGCAGCGCATTTCATTCTTGCGCGTATGATTCTTAAAGTTTTTAATCCTTTTCTTGATTGTTTCCAGATCATCGCTGATATCCAATAAATAAGTGAAGCGGGACATCCAATTGCCGCTGTACCCATAATTATATCCTAAATGCCGGAATCCATCTTCTTCCAGTGCTACAGTCAGCCATTCATTATTGAAACCGTCTTCCTTCAGCTTGCCGTCTTTAAGATGCTCACGGCGACAGACATTGGGGTCAATTCTCAGGAAACAAGCCCGCAATTCTTTTTTGACAAAATCAGTCAGCTGTTTATTGAAAAACCGTAACAGTTCACGATCTTCATATGCCATATTATACCCGTAAGTAACATAACAGTAATAACTTCCAAGATACGGGATTTTCTTGCGCAATACTAATGCGGTGGCAACTAGCTTGCCATCATCTTTGACCCCGGTCAGAAAATAATCGTACCCGTCGGCTGCTTTAAATTGTCCAAAAGCAGAAGTCTTGGTATAATGATTCGTCTTGGCTTTCAGCGCGAAGCTGTCAAATTCCGCACAATCAACCGCCGATATAAACTGTCTCATGCTTTTTTCCCTCGCAGAAAACGACGGACTTTCTTATAAACCGGTACTGCCTTTAGGAACAGATAATTTATCGGACGATTGATGACAAGATCAAATTCGCCGATATATTCTTCGATATGCGGGTCAAAGAAACTCTTGAATTCGGTCAATCCGTCATCGAGCGTGCCCTGTACGCCGCCAAAATCACAGCGTGTACATCCTTGTTCATGCCCCCACTTGATTCCTTCCAGATAAGAAAGATAAGTCGCATAGAATTTACGATAGTTCTCATTCATTCCGGCATACAGCATTTCGGTTGTCTTTCCTACCTTGACCGCTAATAAACAACTGACATAAACGACTTCCCCGTCTGTAACCAATCGTTCGTTTATAAACGCAATTTCCCTAGTCAGACTCGCGATTTGATCCTGAAGTTTTTTAATCTTGCTCTCTGCTTCAACTCCCTGATCCAGCTGCTGTTGGAAAGCCTGCAGATTCTGCCGATCCAATTTCAACTGCCGAGCGAGGTCAACTTTTGTGACAACCATATAAGCATCTTGGCCATAAGCCTGCAAGATCCGCTGATAGTATTCTTTGTTCCGTAAAGAGATGTTCTTTCTTTTTTCGGTATAACTCATAATATCGGCAAAGATGTCCAATTGATGAAGATCAAGAACTTCAAGCATTACACCTTTTTTTAATGCTTTCGCAACGTTTTTTGTAGCTTTATTATTATAATCAGCCGGCCAATTATCCGGATAGTAATAAGTCGCGCAATAACGCGGCTGGGCTGTTTCATACATATCTAAAGTAAATCCATGATGCTGAAAACCTAAACGTTTAAACTCCTCAATCACCGGTGATTGTCTTATCGCAGGATGCTTTTTCACTTCTTTGTACGGGATGCTGCTCAGCATGATATTCGGACTGATCTTGACCTGAATTGCTTTACAGGTTTTCGCAAAGGAACGTAGTTCCTTAACAAAGAAATCGAGTAAGGCATGATCGCTGAAGTCAGCTAACGGTCCTTTGGGAAGATAGAATAAAGTATATTTCAGGGGTAATTTACGATAAAGCACCAAACTGGCCAAGACGAGCTGATTCTGATCATAAATGCCGACAAAACGATGATTCCACTCCTTCTTAACCACTGCCCATGCACTGCTCTGATAGATATTATACAGCGGATGACTTGACGCAAAACGATCATATTCTTCCACTGTTAAGTTATTCGCAAACCGATAGGACATGAACTTTCCTCCGTTAGCTTATTATAACATAACCATGATTAAATGAAACAGTTAACCAAGCCTATGCTATAATACAGACGGTGAATTAAAATGTTAAAAATGGATTATGAAGGAATTGCCATCGATATTCATGGGATGATTGAGCCGGAGGCTGTCGTCTTTTTAAATAACGCCATTGACGGTTTGGAACCGCAGGTTACGGAAGTTACCGTCATCCATGGCTATCGGAGCGGAAATATCCTGCAGACGATGGTCCGTACTCGCTATCATCATAAACGAATCAGGCAGAAAATCCGGACCTACAATCCCGGTGAAACAGTTTTTTTACTTTATTCGAAGTATGACAAATAAGAAGTCATTGCTTTGTTTAATCCCTAATATCTTAACCTTGTCCCGCATCCTCGGCGCCTTTTTACTGCTCTATTATCGTTTTACCATCTACGGAATCAGCATCTATCTATACTGTGGTCTCTCGGACGTGTTGGATGGTCTGCTCGCCCGGCGATTCCGTCTAGCCACAGCTGCCGGCTCCCGATTGGACAGTGCTGCTGATCTCATTTTCTTCATCTGTGCTGCTTATCTGATTTTTCCGCAATTAACCTTATCCTGGCAACAGAGCATCTGGATCATCAGCTTATTCGGTCTGCGAATCAGCAGTTTGCTGATCCGCTGGCAGCGATTTAAAGTCCTGGGCTGGCCGCATACGATTGCCAATAAAATCAGCGGACTTGCCTTGTTTATTTTTCCGCTGATCTGGCTTCTTTATCCCTTGACCCTGAATACTAGCTTGTTGATGGTTTTAATCAGTTATTCAGCCGGGGAAGAGTTGCTGATTGCCATACTTTCTAAGAATTCCGCTTTAGATGTAAAATCAATATTCGCTTGAATTTGAGATTTTATTTATTTGCCTGGTTGTCCAATTTAATTGGTTATGTTAAGATAATATGGCATGGACGGTTAGCTCAGTTGGGAGAGCACCTGCTTGACGTGCAGGGGGTCATGGGTTCGAGCCCCCTATCGTCCACCATTGTCTATAAAACCGCTTAACAGCGGTTTTCTTTATATTTACGATAGAACAATCCCGTATTAACATATTTAACCCAATTTGTGCTAAAGTATCTTCTATCATCCAATTTACACATAACTTAGTTGACAAATCATTAAAAAAACAGCACGATAAAGTTATCAGTTATGTTAACGCTTTCGCTCCGCCATCAATCATTTATTCAACTAACTGCCGGATGTCAGATTTATCAAGGGTAACAATATGACCAGAAAAAAGAATAAAATCAAAATTTCCATCCGCACAATTATATTGGTTTTTTTCATTTTGGTACTGACCGGTTCATTCAGTCTGATCGGACACTTAATTTTCAATAATTGGATTGCATCAGCCAATGAAACAACAGAAAATATTGCTTATGAAATTAATAATGTTATTTATGACCGAATCACTAACTTTATGCAATCAGCCACACAAATCAACGACACGAATTACAGGCTCATTATGAACGGCATTGTCGATTTAACAAACAGCGAAGAGCGCGAAAAGTTTTTTGTAAGTGTCTTAAGTTCCATGCCAGAGGAGATTTATAGTTTAAGCTACGGCTCAGCCGACGGCGCCTACTATGGAGCGCGAAGAAACGAAAACAATGAAATAGAAATCATGATCAATGACCAGCAGACCGGCGGTAATTCTTGGTATTATTCCGTTAATGAACAAATGACTGCCGGCGAGCTGATCAAAGATGCCGGAGACTTTGATCCAAGACTCCGAGCTTGGTATCAGGCTGCAGCCACAACCGGAAAGCCGATTTTTTCACCGATTTATCAACACTTCTTCATGAATGATTTAGCAATTTCAACAGCTTATCCAATCTATCAAGATAATGAATTGATCGGAGTTCTTGGAACCCATATACTTTTATCCGGTATAAATGATTACCTGCAAGAGACTGTCAGCAATTATCAAGGAATGGCTGTGATTGTCGAAAAAGATACCGGTCTATTAATCGGCAATTCTCTGGAAATCGATAATTTCGTCATCAGCAGCGATAGTACATTGAATCGTTATTCAATTGATCAGTTGGATAACGCAACCTTGCAATCAATCAATAAGGCTTATCAGGCTGCCCCGCAGGACAGTTTCAATATGACAACTATAAATGGCAACTATGATGTCTACGTCCAGGAATTAACCATGAACGGAATAGATTGGCTGATTATTTCCGCTATTCCTGAAAGTCTGCTTTTAACGCCGGTCAACAGTAATATCCAGATCACTTTAACGCTGATGATATTGACCATTCTCGTTTCGATTTTGATTTTTAACATTTTCGCTAAGATTTTTCTAGCCCCGATCGCTGATGTTATGAAATTTAGCGAAGGCTTATCAACCGGAGATTTAACGCGGAGAATACCCATAATCCGTCATGATGAATTTGGTGTTCTGGCCAACAGTCTGAATCAAGTAGCCGATAAAATGGAATATATGGTCAATGATTTGGAAACAGCGGTAAGCAGTCGAACCAACGAATTATATCTTGCCAACGAGAAGCTGGCAGAAAAACAGGAGCAATTAAGACTGATTCTCGATTCCACGGCCGAAGCGATTTATGGGGTTGATCTTGACGGCAACTGCACTTTCTGTAACAGCGGATGTCTGGCTATTCTGGGATATCAAACGCCGGAGGATCTTTTAGGTAAAAACATTCATCAGCTAATTCATCACAGCCATCCGGATAAAACACCTTTTTTACTCAAAGACTGCAAGATACATAAAGTTATGATTGAAGGCGTCGGTAAGCACGCTAACGACGAGGTTTTTTGGCGAGCCGACGGAACCTCATTCTTTGTTGAATACCGCGCATATCCGCAAATAAAAAACGATCAGATTGTCGGCGAAGTTATTACATTTACAGATATCACGGAAAGAAAAAAACATGAAGACGAAATTCAATATTTGTCTTGCCATGATCCTTTAACCGGTCTCTTCAATCGCCGCTGTTTTGATGAACATCGGCGTCGGCTTGACACAGCGGATAATCTCCCGTTATCAATCATTTTTGCGGATATTAACGGTTTAAAAATGGCTAATGATATCTTTGGCCATCAAACCGGTGATCAGCTGATTATCAGAATTGCGGCGATATTACAAAGTGCTTGCCGCATCCAGGATAGTATTGCCCGCATCGGAGGCGATGAATTCGTTATATTACTGCCAAACACAAACAAAAGTGCGGCCATTGAGATCATTAGCCAAATACAAGCATCCTGTACTGATACAAAAGTCAAGGCAATCAAATGCAGTCTTTCCGTTGGCTGTGACACTAAACTGATTGCCAGTCAATCGTTTGAAGAGATTATGGCAAATGCCGAGAATGCGATGTATCGCGAAAAAATCATGAATCGTAATTTAATCAACCGCGATATGATCAATACGATTATTGAGTCTCTGCATATCCGCAGTCCGCAGGAAAAAGCACATTCGCTGCAGGTTCAAAAACTAGCCGGAAACATCGGACAGGCTTTACAACTGCCGGCCACGGAATTAAACAAACTCTATCGTGCCAGCTACCTGCATGACATCGGCAAGATTATTATCGATGATAAACTGTTGCATAAGGAACATTTAAGCATCGATGAACAGCCGATTATGAATCAGCATCCGGTAATCGGTTATCGCATCTTGAATCTATTCGATGATACATTAGATTTAGCTGAAATAGTTTACAGTCACCATGAACGCTGGGACGGCAATGGCTATCCAAGGCATCTGACCGGTAATGAAATCCCGCTGTTATCAAGAATCATTGCCGTCGCTGAGACCTATGATCGCTTAATGAATAAACACGATCATCCGCTCGCTAAGCGTCATGAACAAGCCTTGTTAACGATTAAAGAACGCTCCGGTCAGCAATTCGATCCAAGGATCGTTGATGTTTTTCTTGAATTGATGATAAACAATTGATAATTCTCTAAAAAGAAAAGAGTTTCTTATACGGAAAAGAAACTCTTTCTTTAACTGATAATATAAAATAATTACATATGATATAAACGATCAAAATATTCTGTCATAAGCCGATCATTATATTCCGGACCGCCATCGACATTCTGTGATTTAAAGACTGGCGGAACAATACCCTCGCTCAACAGGATCTCAGCGGCACGGTAAACGCTTGCCTGAATTAAGACAGCTGTCGTAATCGAAGACATGCCGCAGATTTTGGAATCTAATCCTTCCAGCTCGATAGCCGCATCGCCGTCCGGAACACAGTTGTCCAAGACAACATCAGCAACCTGCCATAGGTTTTTACCGCTGGAATGTTTTGAGGTTAGTTTCTTTGAGGCTTCCAGCGAAGTGACAACAACGACTTTCGCACCGCGCTCTTTAGAACGGATGGCTATTTCAATTGGCAGCGGATTACGCCCGGAATTCGAAATAATGACAACAACATCATTGGAGCGGACATCGACTTTCTTCATGAATGATGTCCCGACGCCTTCAATGCTTTCGTAAGCTCCGCCAGCCGGTTCTTTGATTTGTTTTGTCGGAATGAATCCACCGGCCCGATGACATAATTCACTAGCTCCTGCTTGGGAATGACCAGAACCAAACGCCTGCAGCAACCCTTTGTTCTTCAATGTATCCGCAAATAATCGGGCCGCCTTTTCAACATTCTCTCCCTGCGTATCTTTGACCTTACGGATCAATTCTTCGACTACTCCATAGACTTTATTTTCCATTTTCCCCTCCGGCTATTTTATTCGCAATGTGATTTAAATAGCGTATCGTTTATTCATATAGTAGCCTATTAACCCTTTAGAAGTCAAGGCAAGGCTAATTTATTATTTGTGGTTTGGCCGTTTCATGAGTATAATGAAGACAGGAAATGAGAGATTACTATGTTTAAAGCTAAATTACAGACATCCTACCAGAATTTAACTCAGTCAGAGCGCATGATTGCTGATTATATTCTTGAACATCTCGACGAGATCAAAACGATAACATCGCATCAACTCGCTGTTTTGACAAACACCGGTCAATCAACAATCATTCGTTTTTCACAGAAATTAGGATATAATTCCTTCCGTGAGTTTCTCGCCGACATCTCCATGATCAAGCCGGAAGATCAGGCAAAACACGATGAAATTACAGTTGAAGAAACCACAGGTGAAACGAGCCGCAAAATCGGGGCACAATATAAAGATATCATTGATATTACCCTGAATACGAATAACGAGCAGACTATCGATCAGGTTTGCGCCCTGCTAATCAAGAAAAAAAAGATTATTATCTTTGGTGTCGCTAGTTCCAATCTGTTTTGTGAATACCTGGCCAATCAGCTGATTACCATCGGTCTGACTTGCTTCACCAGCCAATACCCGCACAGTATCTTCTCCATCATCGATCAAGCCGATCCGCAGGAAACAGTCTTATTCCTATTATCAGAATCCGGTGAAACTTATGATGCCATCAAAGCGGCGGAAATTGCCAAAAACAATCAGATACCGATTATTGTCATGACACGCAATGTCCGTAACACTCTCAGCTCATATGCCGATTATCTGTTAAAAACCGTTTCATTTACTGCAAAAACCAGTTTGAATGTAACAACCATGCGCTGTTCACAGCTCCTGCTGATCGATATTTTATATCTTAACATCCTGAAGTTAGATTATCATCGTTTCGAACAGATTATCGAAAGAGCTGAAATTCTATCCGACAAACTATAAAAACCTTGTTCAAAAACTGAACAAGGTTTTTTCTAGCCATAACCGGTGTTTAATACTCTTCGCGAATACCGAATTCTGCTGATTCTACCCAGTCATGCGGCCGATTCAGCAAGGTTAAGATATTATCGAAAATATCATAGTGTTCTTTTTCCTGGACGATTAGCTGTTCAAAAAGCTCACTGTCTTCTTTATTTGTCGCCTCAGCTAAGAATTTGCGATATAATTCAATGCTTTCCTTTTCACGTTTCAGTGCCTCGTCATAAACAGCCAGCTGTTTTTTACTTTCATCCGACAGTTTGACCAGGAAGTCCTTTAAGCCGGAAAAAATATTATCGGTTTCTTTGATGGCGGAATTACTCTGCAGATGATATTCCTGTTTGTTAAATTTATGTCTTAAGACCTGGGCGTGATGGGCTTCATCCTGCGCTAACAAATTAAAGATCACCTCCAGAACATTCCCTTTATTCAAAAGGGCTAGTTCTTTATAGTACATCTCACCTTCCAACACCATGTTGATTGCGAATTCTAAACTCGTCATCGTCTGCCTCCTTTTAGCTGAATAACTCAATGTCAGCCTCCTTATTTAATCATTGCTCTTAATCCGGTAAGCATACTGAGAATTAGTTCTTTCGTTTTGATATCCGTTAACTCGCCGCTTTCGGAAAATTTGCTTGATGCCATGCCTAACATGATTTCCGGCCGATTGATGATCCGCATATTCAAAGCTACACCTATCTGCCGTAATTGGTACTGCGCCCGGCTCGTACCCATCATGCCGAAAGACGCTCCCATGATTCCCACTGGTTTATCATCGAAAGAATTTTGATTATAAGGTCTTGATGCCCAGTCCAAAGCGTTTTTCAAAGCTCCGGAAATTGAAAAATTATATTCCGGAGAAGCAATCAGAATGATGTCTGACGCTTCAATTTTTTCCTTAAATTCCAAAACAGTATCGGGCATATGATCTTCATCATCTTGATTATACATAGGAATAACCGATAAATCAAAAATTTCCATTGTAAAATCTTCCGGTAAAACAGCCTTAACTCCCTGTAATAATAGTTTATTATATGAATGTTCTCTTAAGCTCCCGGCAAAAGCCAGAATTTTTATTTTGTTTTCCATGATTGCTCCTTATAAGTTATGATATTTATATTATACGCTATCCGATGGCGTAATAGTATTCAAAAGCTTCTAATATCAGTATAATAAATATGGAGGAATTCTATGAAATTTATTGATGAATTTAAAGCATTTGTTTCCAGAGGCAATGTAATTGATCTGGCCGTCGGTGTTGTTATCGGCGGAGCTTTCGGTAAAATCGTTTCATCACTGGTCTCGGACATCATCATGCCGGTGATCAGTCTGCTGACCAGCAGTACGGATTTTACCAACCTGAAATTAATTCTTGTCCCGGCGACAGAAACAAAAACGGAATTGGCCTTGACATATGGTAATTTTCTGCAGAACATTATTGATTTTCTTTTGATTGCCTTCAGTATTTTCATCGTTATCAAACTCATGGCCAGATTCCAGAAAAAAGAAGCCGCCAAACCGGTTGAAGAGCCGAAGGCTGATCCGACAGTCGTACTGCTGACGGAAATCCGCGACCTTCTCAAGAAAACCAGTTAACGGCACTATCCTTGCAATAACCATTAATTAAGTTATAATAAAATTAATCATTTTGGTCGTAAACGAATGGAGGGTCAGTCATGATACCTTGGATTCATTTTACCGATTTATCGACAATCTCGATTATCTTCTTTCTGTTAGGAATCATTCTCTTGATTATCGAGATGTTTACTCCTGGTTTTGGAATTGCCGGCATCAGCGGAATTATCTTGCTGATTGTTGACATCTTGCTGTCGGCTAAAACGCTTGAGCAGGGTATCTGGTTGGCAATTGCTCTTTTTCTGGTTATTATCTGTTTATTTTTCATCTTCCTGTATTTAGCCGCACATGGTAAATTACCTAAAAAGTTAGTGCTGCATGATGAAGCAAACAAGCAGAATGGTTTCAACAGTTCAAAGGATAAAAAAGAACTGCTGAATCAGATTGGCGTTACGGCCACTGATCTGCGTCCGGCCGGTATTGCCGTTTTCGATCATCAGCGCTATGACGTTGTCAGCCATGGTGAGTTTATTGAACGCCATAAGAATATCGTTGTGATTAATGTTGAAGGAAACCGAATTGTCGTCAAAGAAATAAAGGAGGTTTAAGATGAATGAATTATCGCAAGTTTTAGGGGCAGGCAGTGTAATCCTGCTTGTTGTTCTAGTTATTTTTCTTTTATCAGTATTCTTCAGTTTCGTACCAATTACGCTGTGGATCAGTGCTTTAGCAGCGAATGTCCGCGTCGGCATCTTTACACTGATCGGAATGCGGTTAAGAAGAGTTGTCCCCAGCCGAATTATCATTCCCTTGATTATGGCTACCAAAGCCGGAGTTGATATCTCAATCAATAAACTTGAAGCCCACTACCTGGCCGGCGGTAATGTTGAGAAGGTCGTTAACTCAATCATTGCGGCGCAAAGAGCGAACATTCCCCTGGAATTTGAACGGGCTGCCGCTATTGACTTAGCCGGACGCGATGTTTTAGAAGCCGTTCAGATGAGCGTCAATCCGAAAGTTATCGAAACACCCATTGTTGCCGCTATTGCTAAAGACGGCATTGAACTGAAAGCTAAAGCCAAAGTTACCGTCCGGGCAAATATTGACCGATTGGTCGGCGGAGCCGGCGAACAGACGATTATCGCTCGGGTTGGAGAAGGCGTCGTAACTACCATCGGTTCGGCCAACAGTCACAAAGATGTCCTGGAAAACCCGGACAAGATATCCAAAACCGTTTTAAGTAAAGGGCTAGAAGCCGGAACAGCATTCGAAATTCTGTCAATCGATATTGCTGATATCGATGTCGGTCGGAATATCGGAGCCCAGCTGCAGACTGATCAAGCCGAAGCTGACAAGCGGATAGCTCAAGCAAAAGCCGAAGAGCGGCGCGCCATGGCTGTCGCCCGTGAACAGGAAATGATCGCCAAGGTTCAGGAAATGCGTGCTAAAGTCGTTGAAGCTGAATCAGAAGTACCGAAAGCGATTGCCGAAGCACTGCGCAGCGGAAAACTCGGAGTCATGGATTATTATAACCTTCAGAATTTGACTGCCGATACCAGTATGCGTCAATCCATCGCCGGAGTTAAAGAGACAACGATGAACGATGAAAAAAAGTGAAAAACCTGTCATTGACCTGAAGAATTCCCGTCAGGGTATCATCTGGTCAATCATTCTCGCTGATCCGAAAAGCAAACAGCCGGCAAATCGCCGGCCAGTCATTAAACCCATCAAACAAAAGTAAACTGATATCAGTTTACTTTTTCTTTGCTGATAATTTGAACTGCTTTATTCAAAACAGTGATTTCGGCCGTTTTCAGTGTACCGCCGTATTCACCATCAATTGTCCATGGAATCGCCTCATCTGTGATAAACCGAATCGAACGGGTTTTAAAAACTTCCACAAAAGGGGAACTGGCATCAATCCCAAGCAGATAAGAAGTTATTGATGTCAGATCAAAAGCCGTTTTCGGTGATTTGATCAGCATTACTTCAAACAGACCATCATCCAATTCGACATTGCTGCGGCTCATATTATACAAACCGCCGACGGATAAAGAGTTAGTAACCATCCCGTAGATAAAAGGTTCATAGTAAGTCGCACCTTCGGTGATGACTTCCATCATGTATTCTTTGATACTGCCGACACTTTTAATCCCTTCGAAGACATAAGCTAAATGACCAATCAGATTCTTCGTTTCCTGCGGTGTATTATAAGAAACGCTGGTAAAGGCACCGAAGGCAGCCACGTAAACAAAATATCGTTCGTTGAATAAACCCATGTCGTAAACTGCCGGTCTTCCTTCAGTTATCAACTCAGCAGCTTTGAACATATTCTTCGGCAGCTTCAGGCTTGCCGCATAGTCATTAGTGGAACCGGACGGAATATAACCAAGCAACACATGCGCTTGACTGACAAGCAGCCCGTTGACGACTTCATTAAGTGTCCCATCGCCGCCGCTGCAGACAATCAGTTCATATTCAGCTGCCTTTTGACTAATTAGTCTAAACGCATCATTTTGCGCCTGAGTGGCATAAACCGTTAGATCATAACCGGCTTTAGAAAAGCAGTTGATAATATTTAACAGTTGGTTGCGTATCTGTACAACACCGGATAACGGGTTAAAAACAAACAGCACTTTCATTTTAATCACCTGTCTTCATTTTAGCTTATTCCAAGAGGTTGTCAATCTTCGCAGTCATACACTGTCACCATCCGCTGATCAGTGGTATGATAAAAACAGAGAGAAGGATCATCATGAACATTGGTTATGCCTGCCTGGCTGTCGGCGTCCGTGAAACAGAAATGCATAAATGCTTATTAAGAAATCTCGATGAAAATACCCTCACCATCACGATCAGGCATAACCTTCATGCCCTTGAACGGTTGATCGATTATAATATCACGAATGAGCTGAAGCTTTTTCGAATCAGCTCCGATGTGATTCCTTTCGGTATGAGTCAGTATAATCAGCTGCCTTGGTGGGAACTGTTTGCGACGGACTTTCAGCGAATCGCTGATAAAATCCGCCGCAATCAAATTCGTGTTTCCATGCACCCCGGCCAATATACTGTTTTAAACTCTCCTAATGAAGCAGTTGTCTGCCAGGCCATGGAAGATCTGCAGTATCATGCACGACTACTGGATTGTCTGGGTACTGCTGTCAGCAACAAGATTGTTCTGCATATCGGCGGTGTCTATGGTGATAAAAAAACAGCTGTCCAGCGTTTCAACGAGAATTATCAAAGACTTTCGGATAGTATCAGAAACCGCTTGGTTATTGAAAATGATGATCGATCATATAACATCCGCGATGTCCTGCAAATCAGTTCCGACTTGCATATCCCGGTTGTTTATGACAACTTACACAATACGCTTAACCCGGCAGATACTGCGAAGGATGATCATTATTGGATTACTGCCTGCCAGCAGACGTGGAGCTTAAAAGATGGAAAACCGAAAATTCATTATGCTCAAGCCGCAAACGGACTTAAAAAAAGCGGTGCGCACTCTGCCAGCATCGACCTTCAGACCTTTTTCGTTTTTTATCAAACAATCAAAACGCTTGATGTGGATATCATGCTGGAGGTTAAGGATAAAAACCTTTCGGCTTTGAAATGTCAGAACTGTTTGAAAACTCGACCTGACAGCACTGCGCTTCAACTGGAATGGAGCCGGTATAAGTACCAAGTTTTAGCATGTTCACAATCAATTTATCTGGAGATACGCGAAATGTTAAAACAAGTGGATACCGATACAGCTAGGCAGTTTTACCACCTGATTCTAAAAGCTCAGCAGCTCCCGCCGGATAGCGGCCAGCAAGTTAATGCTGCTCAGCATATTTGGGGCTATTTTAAAGATATTGCCACCAGTAAAGAAAAACAACATTTCAATAAACTCATTAATGAGTATCAGAATGGCCGTCTGAAAATTACCAGTATCCGAAATTATCTTTTTAAGCTTGCTAAAGAATATCAAGTAACATATCTGTTAAGTTCCTTGTATTTCTATTTATAAGGATCAGTTTAAGAGCAAAAAGTGTCTGATTAAAAGACACTTTTTGTTAATCTAATTTTTAATAATGCCGTATAAAGCATAACGGGCGTCCGCAAAGTCATATGCACAGGTACTCAGTGTTATAAGGCGATCATCAGCATCAACAGATACAGTGCTTTCAAAATCTGATGCTGAACGCAAGGCAGCGACATAATTCAGAAAATCCTGGTCATCAACAAATGTCAGTTGAAGATAGTCAGCTGTTGATTCAGTTAAAAAGCCGGCGAAAATCAATACCTCATAATTATTCGTAACCGTATATAGACTGATTGTCTGGTGAGTGTTATAAAAATCTTGTTGCTGATATGCTGTTAATGCCGCAAACATTGATCCGTTTTTCATGTTATGTCCGTAGATGATTGTATTGCGATCGCTGAAATCATCATTGCTGCGGTAATCCATAAAGATACTGCCCATCTTATTAACCGTCTTATCAAATAAATGATTTAAATAGTATTCATTGTCTGACCCTTGCACGACCGGATAGTCAATCACCGAATCATCAATTTTAATCCAGGCAATTACAGAACTATTGATTTGATAAAGCTCATCAAAATCGAACATTACAGTGTCATCGTCTGTGACTATCTCTTCACTTCGCAGTTGCTGGTAAAGGACATCACCTGAGTGATAACGCTGGCTTTCCATGACGAATTGATATGCGAAGTATCCAAACCCCAGCAGACAGATGAGCGATGCCATCTTTAACCAAATAGGGGCATGATATTTTTGTTTCATAGTTTAATTTTATTTTTTTGATGCCGGCGCCGCAGCCAGAAATTTAATCCGAATAGTAACACTAATCCGGTTCCAAAAATTTCTATACCGGTTTTTGCTTGTGTTAAAGTATTATCATCGTTCGTTTTCGGCGATGCCGCAGGGGTGATATTACGAGTGTTAACAAAAGCAGCCGTTTTGGTTTCATCCGCGGCAATCGTTCCGCTGGCGTCTAAAGCATAGGCACTGTATCCGTCTATGGAATAATCATCTTCAGTGACCGTATAGCTGATATCTTTCGGCAGACCGATAATCGTAATACTTTGCCCATGAGCTAAACTGATATGATCCCCGCTGGCAATAATACCATCAGTAATACCGTTACCACTATAGACATAGCTTCCCGGCGCATCAAAGACTACCGTGAAATCAAACATTTTACTCTGATCGGCCGCATTGCCTTCTACCGTCTTTGTAATTTCCAGATTGCCAACCGTATTTTCCGGATAGTTTTTAATTGTAATCAGATTTGAATCGGCACCGGTTTTATCATCAATCGATGTTACAACCGTCAAACCTAATGTAACAACAGTGACATGATGAGTGCGCGTATCAAGTGTATATCCAGGGATAGTTTCCGTTTCCTTGAGATAGTATTCGCCGTCCGGTAAAACTTTAAGTTTAAGAATTCCTTCACTGTCAGTCGTCCCGGTCCGTATTACTGTAGTGCCATCAGACGCATACAGCGTGAAATTGACGCCGCTGAGCGGTTCATCATCTTCATTGACCTTCGTAATGCTTAACCAGCCGTTACGCTGCAGACTGGCAGTACCATCTGAAGCAGTGATGATATATGGTTCGGATGTTTCTTCCTGATCGGCACTGGTGCCATATAACGAAACTTGATTAGATACGGTCCCCGGAACTCCGGTCACATCCGTGATATAGCGGAAACGATAACCTTTGGCGCTATCCGCCAAGACAAAGCTGAGGACACGCGTCTGATTATTATAGAAAACGTTAGATCCTAAAATTAAATCAACCTCGCTTCCTAACGCATATGTCCCATCCGCATTCAATAGCAACTCATTGGCCGTGATATTGCCGCCCGTTATCAGCAACTGGCCGCTGGCATCGGTACGGACATCCAGACCAACCGGTAAGGTATCTTCCAGCCGATTGCCCACCTGTGATAGATTGTATGGCTTATAATCAACTGTCCATCGTAGAATACCGGTTTCTAAAACGGCATATGATTTATCCAAAATATTACTGTTAATCGTCACATCCTGATAAGTACTGACGCCCGGTGTCCAAGCAGCTGTCTTCAACGCCAATGTATTGCGGACGGTATTTGTTTCATTACTGTCAAAGTAGGATGCGGCTGTGGAACTGGATGGTTTTGCTTTAACAAGAATGACATAGGGCTTATCTAAACCGGTAAAGGTAAAAGTAGCAATTCTGCCGTTGAATTCAGCTGTAAGTCCCGCCACAGCATCCGGCATTGTATCAACTGCCGTAACAACCGGATTACTCGTTGAAACATTGCCTTCGAAAATTAAATAATCCGAACCGGAGATGATTTCCGTGAATTCCCAGCCTTCCGGCAAAGTGTCGGTGACCGTCACCGTCCCAAGTGCCGTACCAGAAGCATTGGTCAGATTGGTAATATCCAGACCGTTGGCATTGACGCTTAAACGATAGATAACCGCTTTTTCAACATAATCAAATGCTTCCGTCAAAGATTTCGTCTGAGCGCTGTTTACTCCGGCTGCCGGATCAGTCATTGCCGTCCGTTTTAGTAATTCCTTTGACAGCAAACGGTTTGTATAACTGACATTCTTTGTTGCTTCAACCAGTTTGACTGTCCCGGTATATAAAGCTGCGGTATTATAAACGTTGGAAGTACCATTCCCGACAAAGATATTTGGGTTTGTAATGACCGTATCAAAAGTAAAGGAATTTACTTCGGTGTTCGTAAAACCGGTAATCTCTAAGAGATCCGCCACACGTACGCCATCCTGGTAAAGCGGATAGACAACAATTGTCAGGCCGGCCCCGGAAAAGCTTCCTTCTTCATAACGTTGGTCATAACGTACGCTAAGACCGCTGGTGCTTAATCCCGATGGCAGACCGGTGACCGCTGACAGACTAAAACCACTGGAGTTTGATCCGTAGACCAATAGGTCATAAACCCGCAGATCCGGGATGGTTTGACCGCGAGCATCAACCGATACCGTCCAATGAATTTGCTGGTTCAACGGATCAGCCGTCCCGTTCTTCGTGATTGCGGTATAACCAATCGGAACGGTTACATTTCCGCTGGCCGGAGCGGCTACCGGAATTCCTTCCCAACTGACAGAAGCGTTATTTACATAATTTGTTTTTTCAGCGGTATAGGTTTCATCCGGAACATTCGAGATAATTACCAGGCGTGCTTTGTTATTTATGTCACCTAAGTCATATTGACCGGAACTATTGGGCGTTATTGCTGATGCTGCTTCCCAGTCGGTTCCGTTCCAAAGCTGCCAACTGGCGGACGAAAATGTTAAACCCGTCGGTAAAACATCCGTTATGACAACATCGTTAAGGCTAGCCGCTGACTGGTTGACAATGATTGTCCAAGTAATCGTCCGATTCGTCGGATCATAATCACCCGTTGACATATCACTGGCAACACCGCTTTTTTCAATCCATTTCGGAGTGAAACTCACCGTTACCGAACCTTCATCCATCACTTCTAAACTGCTGTCAAGCAAGGCACCGGTATTCGTGATTGATTGCTGGCTGGATGCATAATAAGCCGCATCGGCGATTGCCGTCCGAAACGTTAGCACCGCCGGACTGTCTGTATCTGCAGGTAAAGTATAAGTCAGCTTGTTATCCGCGTAATCAGGAATTGCTGTCACATTATTTAACTTAAAGCTATCGGCAACATAATTTCCGACATTAGTCAGATCATCGCTGAAAATATATCCGCCCAGATCAATACTGTCTTCTCCCTGCGTTGCTCCGAGATTGACTGTCCACTCAATTTGCTGATTGGCCAAATCAACCGTTCCGTTTTTTGTAACATCATAAATTATTTCCTGCGGCGGAACGGTGACTGTAAAAGTCTTCTCTAGAATTGTTACCAAATAATCGCCGCCGGTGACCGGGGCTGCAGTGGCATCATATTCAAAATTAGCACTGAATTGACAAGTTACCGTATCAGAGGTCCCGTCAAACACTTCATCCGCACCATCAAATACAACATTAGCCGTTACCATTTTAGTAATCGGATCGGTTGCGAAAGTTACATGTGCCACATTAATTGATCCCATATTCAAAGCAATTGTACTGCCGGAGATCAGATTAAACGCATCGCTCAATTGAAAGCTTGCTGTATCTCCTTTATTTACCGGATTAGCCGGCGTAGGATAATCTCCGCTGACCGGCACGCTGAATGATATTTCAATGGAAATAGGATCGGTACTGATAAAAGTATCACCTTCATTGATTACGGCACCATTCTGTTTAATGACCGCCGAAAAATCCGTCAGAACGGATGTTTTATCGGTACCGGTCAGATCCTCCGCATAAATTGGATTTAACGGTGACATTATATTTACCAATAATAGGAAAATTGTTAGTAAGTTAGCTAAGCCTAATCTTGTACGTTTTCTCATTTATATCTCCTTAAATCGAACTGCCAATAATATATAATATTGGAAATGATATTTATAAAACAGTCTTTGTTATTATATTATTTAACTAACCTGTTTTCTAGTCTTATGCTTAATAATGTTTACTAATCTCTGCTGTGCTTAATTATAATTTTCGTTGTATAATAATGGAAAAAGCACGAGGTTAATGATGGAAGAATATATCATTGAGCAGTTAGCTTTAAAAACGGATCTTGCTTATCGGCAATTCTCCAAAAAACTCATCAAAGAAGATGAAATAATCTTAGGCGTCCGTTTGCCTGACATCCGGAAGCTAGCAAAAAAATTGCACAAGGAAAACTATCAGTTTACTGATCAGTCCTATCATTTTACTTGTTTGGAAGAAAAGCTGCTGCACGGCTATCTAATTGGTTTGAAAAAAACACCCTACGAACAGGTTTTTCCACTGATCAGGCAGTTTATTCCCTATATCAGCAATTGGTCGGTCTGTGACAGTTTCTGTGCCTGCCTGAAGCTTGCCGATCGTTATCCCGAACCGACTTGGATTTTTATCAAACCTTATTTTCAAGCCGATCAGCCTTTCGCCGTCCGCTTTGCTTTGGTTATGGCCATTTCACACTATATGAAAATCGATTACTGTCAGCGCGTGTTTGCTGAAATCGATCAGATAAAACAGACCGACTACTATGTAAAAATGGCAATTGCTTGGGCATTGTCCGTTTATTACATCAACTTCCCGCAGCCAACCATCAGCTATCTGCAATCATGTCAGCTAAGCCCCGAAATTATCCAGAAAACCATCCAAAAGATCTGTGATTCACATCGTATTGCGGCCGATAAGAAAATCGAGCTGCGGATGATCAGCAGAAATCTGACCGCAGCACGGGAAACTGAAGAACATAGTCCGATCGTATAGACTGTATTAAGCAGTATGAATTAATCATCAGAATTTTATCGCTTCGCTAATCAGCCAAGGGTAACAGCCCTTGTACTCCTGATAATGATATAAGAAGGTCTAAGCCGCCGTTTTAGTCGCCGAACAGCGGTGTCGATAGATAGCGGTCACCGGTATCCGGTAAAATCACTACGATTTGCTTGTTTTTGTTTTCCGGACGTTTGGCCAACTGTGTCGCTGCCCATAGAGCTGCTCCGGAAGAAATACCGACCAGGATACCATCCGACTTTGCTAATGCCTTGCCGGTAGCGAAAGCATCTTCATTCTCGACAGTGATAACTTCATCATAAATCCCGGTATTAAGCGTATTAGGCACAAAGCCAGCCCCGATACCTTGAATTTTATGCGTCCCCGGGGTTCCCTTGGACAAGACCGGTGAACCAGCCGGTTCAACCGCAATAACCTTGATAGCCGGGTTCTTGGCTTTCAGGTATTCACCGACCCCGGAAATTGTTCCGCCGGTTCCAACACCGGAAACAAAGATATCAACCGTTCCATCAGTGTCATCCCAGATCTCCGGACCGGTTGTTTTTTTATGAGCAGCCGGATTAGCCGGATTTTCAAACTGTCCGGGGATGAAAGCATCAGGAACGGTTGCCGCTAATTCATTAGCCTTTGCTATAGCGCCTTTCATTCCCTTGGCACCGTCAGTCAGAACCAGTTCGGCACCATACGCTTTCATTAAATTACGTCTTTCCACAGACATGGTTTCCGGCATAGTAATGATAATCTTATATCCCTTTGCGGCAGCAATCGCAGCCAGTCCGATACCGGTATTACCTGAAGTCGGTTCGATCAAAGTCGCCCCGGGTTTTAAAGTACCGTCTGCCTCGGCTTGCTCGATCATTTCTTTTGCGATACGATCTTTAACCGAACCGGCGGGGTTGAAGCTTTCCAATTTAGCGATTATTTTAGCCTCAAGCTGATTGAGTTTTTCATATTTAGTCAATTCAAGCAAGGGGGTATGCCCGACAAGTTCAACGATTGATTGATAAATTTTCATAATTTATTCTCCTTATCACATTTAGTGACTACACATAAGTAATTCTGACTATACCATATTATTCCTATGGTTATAGTATGATTTTATTCCTATTCATTATGGATGTCAACCAGAATAATCATAAATATAAAAAAAGGAACACATAAAGTATTCCTTTTCAAATTGAATAATCAATATCACTGTTCCGCTTAGCATTTTCAGCTAAGTCAGCTAGTGTAACGCTGTCAATATAATCATTAATGACTTTATCATAATTCTCCCAGAAGGATAATACCTGACAATCCGGACTGCGGCGGCATTTGTTAGGGTGATCATTCAAACAAGCAATCGGTGCTAAACCTTTTTCAGCCGCGCGCAGGATGTCGCCGGCTGTGTACTGCTCCGGCCGGCGTGTTAGCTGATAACCGCCACCGACACCGCGCATACTGCGTAAAAATCCGGCACGCGTCAGCAGTGAGACAATTTGTTCAAGATACTTGACGGTGATTTCCTGCCGCTGCGAAATATCCTTCAGCGTTATAAATTCACCATTGTCATTCAGCGCCAAATCAAGCATGATTCTCAGCGCATACCGGCCCTTGGTCGATATCATTATTCATCCCTCATTTCCTGATGAAATACTAAAGAACTACATTTCTGCGGATATCTAAACCGTCAATCCCGGCAAAGATCCGAAAACCAAACGGATGTTCTTCCACATACTGATAATCGTAACCGGCATGTTTCGACCAGCAAGCAATAACCTTTAAGGCTTGATTGCCTGAAGTATTAACCAGCCGGTGACCATGCTGTCCGTCAATCAGATGCACAGAACCGGGGAATACCTTTTCAGCCCAAGTTGTTCCTTTTTTATCCATCAGCAGCAGCAATCCTTCACCTTCAACGCCATAATATACTTCACTTTTTGTATCATCCTGATGAAAATGCCCGCGTGTCATATTGAATTCATTATTCACCGTAATCGGGTAGAGGACCGTAAGTCCCCACATCAGATCCGGTTTACTGCCACTCTCAGTATTGATTGTCCGATAAACTTCATACATAATCGTTGATAGATCGAGCTTCAAATCAACAGCGGCGAAAAAGTTCTGTGCCTCGCCATAAGTTTTGATTGATTTATCCGCCGAACAACCGGTGATTCCGGCGGTCAGGGAGAAAACCGCATTCGGCTCCGAAATCAGCATCATTATGCCCCCTCTCCCTCGGTAACAGCTGTTTCCGCCGGAACTTCCTCAGCCATCTTTTCAATCTTGACAATCGTATTAATTCCTGTTTCATTCAGATAATAACTGCAGCTTATTGTATCACCCGGCAATAGATAAGGTGTAACAGCCAAATTCAAACTGGCGACAACACTGTATTTTTCACCGTTAACACTCTGCAGATAGTAATATGTATTGCCGTCAATGATGACTGAATTAATTGAACCGATCACGAAAGTGCCGGTCATTACTTGTGTTTCATCATAATCAGCCGTCCCCATCATCTGTAAATAGGCATTAGCTGCCGCTTCGATTCCTAAAGAAGCATCCGTTACCATGACTTTCTGATAATCCTGAACATCAACAAAGGCATACATTTTAACTAGACCGGCATCGTCTTTCAGCGACAGCAGATAAGTTGCCCGATTATTCAGATTGATCAGCAGCGGGAAAGTACTGGTATAGCTTTTTTCCTGAACTGCTCCGACAGCAGAATCCATCGCACTGTATTCTTCCGCTCCCGGTACCGCATAGAACTTCGCATCATGCGTTCTTAAATTCACCATGATGAACCCAATATTCGATTCATCATTCGTCACTGATGTCAAACCTGTATACATATATACATCATCATCCATCGTAATATAAGTATACCCGGCTGTCGTCTGCGTCACATTTTTCTGACTGAATAAACTGTTAAGATAACCGCCCTGGTAAAGTCCCCAGGAATCCAGTTCTTCCGTAACCAAATCCGCATCATAAACATTATCAATCCATTTCGGGATATCAACACCAACTTTATATTTAACCATTTCTCCGGTAACCGCATTTACGACGATGATCCCGCTCACCGCTTTTTTCATTCCTACCCAAGAATACTTCAAGGTTTGAATGATCCAGTAGGGATTGCCTTCTTCATCCAGCTCAAAGGAGAATTCGCCTAAGATATCAAACGGATTATTAACTTGAACATGACGACGTAAATTCTGGAAAAAATAAGCCGATGGGAGATACTTCAATCCTTCGTCAAGCTGTACTAAAGTTGCTTCGCCTGTAGTGGAATCAACCATGACATATCCGGCTGTACCTCCGGTATTCCCTAAATATTTAAACAAACCGTTATGTTCCAAAGGTGTTACCCGAACAATCTTGCTCTGATAATTTATCAGCGTGTATTCATCCGAAACACTGAACTGGCTGACTAAATCCGGAATTTGTCCGACAACACGGTCGCCGACCTTCTGAGTGGACGCCTTGTCAAGCAGCGGCAGATTTGAAAAATCGACTTCTTGGATATCGTCTTCAAACGATGACGTCACAACACTGATCCGATTGGTATATGCCGAAGCGCTGAATATCGGACTGGCAATCAATATCCCGACAAAGAAAACAATAATTGTGATAATGACAATAACCATCGGGTAAAATGCTTTGCCTTTATTAAATCCATCTTTCAGACTGTAAGTCTGTGTAATCAGGACAATTGGTATTACCAGCGCCGGAGTAAAGAAACTCCAAAAGGCGAAACTACTGGGGTTGATCGGCGGCAAGATAAAATAGTAAGCAATCAACCAGCCGATGATCCATGCAATTGCGGTAAATACGGATACTTTTTTAAACATGATACCTCCACATGCCTCGATAAGGCACTACTGCGTTTAAATTATACCATATCCGTAAAAATCGTTTTCACAATTTGCAGAAAAATACAGGCAACCGATCCAAACCGACGCAATTACAACAAAATGTCTTAAGTAGTGAGCAGACAGCTCACCATTTTCGAACATACTCTTTATATAATATAGAAAACAATTTGTAAAACTACGATGAAGGAGTTATCATGGGACAGAAAGTAACCGATTTTAAAGCCGTAGCCAACTATTCGATCAGTTATCGTTTTATCTGCGAACAATGCGGATATGCCAGTCAGTGGAAAGAATACCAGTTTCAACATGAAGAAGTGATGAACCTCAGCGGCTGGAACGCTAAGCTATCACCGGAAATGAATCAGCAGCTGAATCAAAAAGCGCAGGCTGGACTGCAAGCCAAAATAGAAAACGCTAAACGAGCCGCTGAGCAGCATCGCTATCCCTTCAGTGATGTTTGCCCGCGCTGTCACAAACACCAATCATGGGGCTGTAAGTCACTTTATGCAATGATTATCATTGTACCATTCTTTACGGCTCTGACTTCTATTGTAATCTTCTGGCTGCTTTCTATGCTGGAAAGCACCGTAGCACTTAAAGTTACTGGCGGTGCCACCTTGCTTGCCTTGCTCGCCGCTGCAGTCTATGTTAGTTGGCGTAAAATACAAACCAATCAATGTTCGGTTAAACATTTACCGGAGATCAACTGGAATCAATCATACTGAATAGCTTTGATATCACACAAAATGAAAAGTCCGCTTCATCAAGAATCGGACTTTTCTTCTTAGTTTGTTGGTGGAGACGACCGGGCTCGAACCGGCTACCTTTTGACTGCCAGTCAAACGCTCTCCCAGGTGAGCTACGCCCCCAACTGACATCTTTAATTATATGATAAATATCATAATTCGCAAGTATTTTTCACAATTCACGATAAATAAAGTTAGCCGTCACGCACACTTCACATATTCTTAATAACCTATTTACAAGGTGATGACATGGAAAGAACTATATTTAAAAGATACGAGAACAAATATTTAATCAGCCAGGAACAATATGACTTTATCTTACCGCTGCTGCTTGAACATACCAAATTGGACGATTATTGTGCTGATAACCAGTCTTACTTTATTAATAATATCTATTTTGATACGCAATATAACTCTATTATCCGGCAGTCTCTGGCTAAACCGGAATATAAGGAAAAACTTAGATTACGTGGCTATCAGCTTTTCAGTCAACCGGAAGATGCGGTTTTTCTGGAATTGAAGAAGAAATACCAAGGTGTGGTTTATAAACGTCGTGTTGGAATGAGCTATCAAGAAGCACTAAACTTGGTAGAAAAGAACATCAAACCGATCCGTGAAGACTATCAAGATCAGCAGATTATTGAAGAAATTGCTTACTTTGTACATACGAATGAAATCAAAAAACATCTATATATGAATTACCAGCGTATTGCTTTGTCGGGTATCAATCAGCCGGATTTACGAATTACTTTCGACAAGGATATTTACTATCACTATGAAAAAGATGTCAGTAAAAATCTCCTTTCGGATAATACTTATCTCTTAGAGATTAAAACATCAACAAGCTTGCCGATTTGGCTTGTCAATACACTATCTGCTTTACAGATATACCAGATAAGCTTTTCCAAATATGGCAAAATTTACGCGCAATCGCTGCCTGCTTATTCATATGACTTAACTTTCAATATCAATGGCAGCTTCAAATCCGCAATGAAAGGATCGTGGCAATATGTCTGAACTAGAAACGCTGTTTTCGACATCCATCACTGATACGCTGACAATCAGCGGAATTGTTATCGTAATCATTACTGCTTTATTCTTAGGAGTAGTGATCAGTTCCATCTATATGCTTACTCATAAAAAAGAAAGCTATGATGCCTCCTTTACCATTACCCTGGTAATCTTACCGGCAATCATTTCTATCATTATCATGCTGGTCGGCACCAGCGTTGCCAGAGCTTTCAGTTTAGCCGGAGCTTTCTCGCTAATCCGTTTCCGCAGTGCCATGGGCAACACTAAGGATATAACATATATCTTCTTTACCGTCAGTATCGGTTTAGCCGTTGGCATGGGTTATCTCGGCTATGGAATCATCTTTACAATCATCATGTGCTTAGCTATGTATTTATTGGATCGCATCGATTACGGCAAAGCAAAACATGAAGTTATGCTGCTGCGAATTGTTATTCCGGAAAACATGAATTTTCAAAAAGCTTTTGATGATATCTTTGATACATATACAGCAAGCTATACGCTTAATAAAGTTAAAACCAGTGATCTTGGTTCCCTCTTTACATTGACCTATCAGATCACTATGAAAGACAATACCAATACAAAGATGTTTATTGATCAAATCAGACAGCGTAATGGCAACCTCGATGTCACGCTGACACTCGACAATCACAATTCAGCCGTATACTATTAACAAAAGAAAAACGTCATCCGCAAGTGATGACGTTTTTTAACGAAGATAAAACTATGACTTAAGTGAACAAATCTGTTCAAAGCCCTTGTTAGATCCGATCATGATAATGATATCACCGGCTAAAAGCGGCTCGTTAGGGTCAAGCGTAACCAAGATGGTTTCACTGCGCCGGATTCCGATGACAGTTACATCGTACTTTACGCGAATATCCAGAGAAGCCAGCGATTTGCCAACCCAAATCTTAGGAATACGGATTTCATGAACGCTGTATTCATCAGATAATTCCAGATAGTCAATGATATTCTCCGACACCAATGATTTAGCCAGACGGATTCCGGCTTCTGTTTCCGGCTGAACAACCTTATCAGCACCGGTTTTATATAGCAAACGTGCATGCAGATCATCAGCTGCTTTCGCAATAATATATTTAGCTCCCTGCTCTTTGCAGATAACCGTCGTCAGGATAGAGGCACGAATATCATCTCCCATACTGATTACCACAAAGTCAAAATTACGAATGCCTAATTGGATCAGAGCGCGTTCGTCGGTCGTATCAGCCTGAACGGCATGCGTGACATAGCCGCTGGCTAATTTAATCTGTTCTTCATTAACATCTACGGCCAAAACCTGATGACCTAATTGACTCAGCGTTTTGGCGACACTGAATCCAAACCGGCCGATGCCGATGACTGCAATACTTTTTGCCATATTTTCCTCCATTACCCAACCAGAATATCTTCTTCCGGATATTTTAGATATGATTCTTCTGATTTACTGCCGAAAGCGAAAGCGATAGTCAGAAGTCCGACACGTCCCATGAACATTAAGATACATAGAACAATTAAAGTCAAATCAGATGCATTGCCGGTTATCCCGGTTGACAGGCCAACAGTACCGATGGCTGAGACAGCTTCAAATAATTGATTCAGAAAACCGGACTGTCCGACTAACGTATTCTGTTCATTAATCGAAATGATGATAACGGCAACGATCAAAGCCGTTAATCCAATCAGGAAAATAGCTAATGCTTTGCGCAGGATACTGTTGCCTAATCGTTTCCCGTACGCCTCAACATCACTGCGGTTTTTGATCAAGGCTTTCGTAATCAGAAACAAAACGGCAATCGTGCTGGTTTTGATACCGCCAGCCGTACCAGCCGGCGAACCGCCGATGAACATCAGCATCACGGATAGTAATTTACTGGAATCATGCATGGCCAACTGATCGATCGAATTAAATCCGGCCGTCCTGGTCGTGACCGATTGAAATGATGCGGCTAAGACCTTATCCCAAAAGGGCAGCTTACCTAATGTCAGCGGATTGCTGTATTCGAATAAAAGAAATAAAACCGTTCCGCCCAGAATCAGCACTACTGTCATCGTGAGGATGATTTTACTGTGGACGCGTAAATTACGCAGGTTCTTCTTACGGAAGAGCTCCATGACAACACCGAAACCCAAACCGCCGATGATTATCAAAGCCATGATTGTCAGTGAAAGCAACGGATCACTGACATAACCGGTAAATGACATATACCGGCCGATTAAATCAAACCCGGCATTACAGAAAGCCGATATACTATGGAAGACTGAATACCAGATTCCGGTTGCCGTTCCGTATGTCGGAATGAAACGAATTGCTAGCAGCAAGGCTCCCAAAAACTCAACCAAGAAGGTAACTTTCAAGATATTTAACGCTAATTTCAACACCCCTTGCAGCTGTGATTCGCCAAGCGATTCAGCCATTGTCATTCTTTCCTTAAGAGAAATCCTTTTTCCGGAAGCAATGAATAAGAAAGTCGCAACCGTCATAAATCCCAAACCACCCAGCTGAATCAGCAGGATAATGATTACCTGCCCGAAGAAAGTGAAATAGGTTCCGGTATCTACAACGACCAGGCCGGTCACACAGGTTGCCGAAGTTGCGGTAAAGAATGCATCTAAGAAAGACAAATGACCGCTATTCGTCGAAATCGGCAGCATCAGCAATAATGCTCCGGTGAGAATAACGGTAAAGAATCCTATAGCAAGTATTTGAGTAGGCTTAATAACCTCTCGGATATGTCTCAGTTTTTTCATGCACGTTTTAATTATATCCCCAATATAATTTTATGTCCATTCAAGGCTAGGCAATCACAATCTTTGCTGCTAACGGCTTTTCTTCGATAAATTAAATACCGATAACAAATAGAAAACAATCCCCGTAGCGATAAGTATGATAACACTTGTAAAAGTATTTAGCAAGTATCCGCTATAACTGAGAGTAACACCCATAAATTCCTTAAATTCATTTAGATAAGCGAGCGGTGCACCGTTGAACGATATGCTCATGGCCTCTTCCATCATAATCTGACGGAAAAGCGCGGCCGAATGCGATACCGGAAACAGACGGATAATTCACTGAACAGCAGACGGCAGATTGCCAATCGGTAAATAAATTCCCGTGACAAAACCAATCAGCGTACCGATAATCGTACTGGCTGTTGAAAAAGCATTAACACTGTTAAAGAAAGAAACGATGAACAGCACTATCGCACAATTTGTGAAAGTACCAAGGATAATCATTCCGATAACTTTGATTGAGGCAGACATTGAAAGGATATTACCCCCGTTGGCAACAATATAGACTTCAGCTAAAACCAGTGTAATTAAACTCATGACAATCCCGATAAGCACTGAACTGATAATATATCCGGCAACTAATTGGCCTGTGGCAATCGGTGAGGCAATAAAGTCTTTGTTGATCTTTTTTGTTCTGTCCTCAATCATTATACCGAAGGCTCCCATTGTTGTCGTGAATGATGTAACGGCTAAGACACCAGCCATGATCCATGAATCCATTAAATAACGCGCCTGTGGGAAAGAAGCAAATGAACTAGTAAAAACATCGCCAAGAAACAACGCATACAAACCGATAATGACGAAGACCGCTAACAGCGAAAAGAAGACAGAAGTTTTATCTTTAAAGAAGACTTTTAAATTACGTATGGTAAATCCGATCATTCTCTGATTTCCCTCCCGGTGATCGCAATGAAAGCGTCATCCATGGTTCCTCTGAGTACTTCGAACGCTGTAATATAATCCTTACAATCATTAATCAGCCGGATGGCATCCTTCGTTTTAACCAATTGAATTTCCAGCTGTTTGTTATTCAGCTGATATTTGATCGCATTTTGGTCAAGATAGCGGCATAGAGCCTGTTGATCTGCCGGCTCAATGATCAGCCGATCATGCGAATACTGATCCTTAAGTTCATACGGCGTTCCCTTAGCGACAATCTGCCCGTGATCAATAACCATAACGTAGTCCGCATCAGCCGCCTCTTCCATATAATGTGTTGTCAGAAAAATCGTTGTCTGATTTTGCCGCTGAATCGCTGCGATTGTTTCCCAGACACTCTTTCTGGTTTGCGGATCAAGGCCGGTCGTCGGCTCATCCAAGAACAAAATTTTCGGCGTGTTGATTAAAGCCCGCGCGATATCACAGCGGCGGCGCTGTCCGCCTGACAATTTGCCATACGGGCGTTTCATCAACTCCGTAATTCCCGTCTTCTCAGCTGTCCGTTGAATTGCCTCTTTCAGTACTGAACCTTTCATTCCATATAAGCTGCCGCGTGCTTTCAGGTTTTCCTCGACCGTCAGCAGATCATCCAGCAAACCATCTTGAAACACCGCCCCGATAATCTGACGAATTTCGTTATCATCTTTCCCAAGGATCAGACCATCGATTGTAACAGTTCCCTGATCCGGCTTTAAGAAAGTACAGATAATATCAATCGTTGTTGATTTACCGGCACCATTCGGTCCCAGAAAAGCAAACATCTTGCCCTTCTCGACATAGAAATCAATGCCTCTTACCGCCGGTACATCACGATAGGATTTGACTAGGTTTTTTATCTCGATTATTTTATCCATTTAGCACCCCAAGAACATATTTCGTTTTATAATACTAACAAATTTAGTATACATATGCAAATATCATCCGATGTTAAAAGGTCGGATCATAACTGATCCGACCTTAAATAACTCCTTTACCAACAGAATACTGAAAGAAGAAAGAATAACTGATTACGATTATCCGCCGCATTCAGCATGTCCGGTATTTCTTGTCATAAGCGCCTCTATTCATAGAGAACCAGATAAATTACCAGAATATGGCCGTTCTGATATTGCGTTTCTCTGGTGACAGTCTTGTCGGCTAATTCATACATCCGTTCCTGTTGGTAGACTGTCGCGTAGATTTGCTGAAGCTTCTGTCTGATCATCTCCGGTTTTGTCAGCGAACTATTGTCATAGAAACTGTCAAAAGTAATTCTTGAGGTAAACGTCAACTCATTACCGCGCTGATTCTCAGCATTAATAATAAACTCTTGCATCTGTTTTTTATAATTATTAATCTCTGGCATATCATAGCAAAGACAGACGATATGACGAATTTTCTTGCCTTCGAAAGTACCTTCTTTAGGCAGTGCTTTGACTCGTATTTGCTGATAAAGCGCAATCTCTTTAGCCGATATTGGCAGAGGATAGGTCCTATGCAGCAGTTCGGCATGGGTTTCTGACGGCTTATAACCGTCATCTATAAACTCCTTCCAGGCTGTGCTATCCGGATCCGGATCGTAAAACAGCTGCGCAGCCAGAAAGGCCAATCTAACCGTTCCGGTTGGAAAAAGCATGCCGGCAGCTTCAGCCATCATTTCATAACATAATGCTTTTTCTTGACTGGACCAGTTAGGAAACTGTTTTTCCTGTATTGCTAATAAGTAAAGCAATCTTTCTTTCGGAATCATTCCGGCAGCTCTTTTAAGCAACTGGTCCTGTGTTTCAGACATTCCAACATCAACAGTCGAAGGAGTTTTAGCTTTATCACCTGATTTAATCCATTTGGAAAAGATTTTCATTTTTCGACCTTTCTAGTAAAAATGTATAGACTCATTTTAATAATTTTCAAAGATGAATAGGTGAACTGCCAGCTCACTTGTAATTATTCGGCCTTCGTTGCCTCATAGATTCGGTCAGCATTAGCTAAGATAATTGCCGTTTCCCCTACCGTCAGATCTTCCGGATTGCCAACTCCGGTAAAAATACCATAATCCTCGCAATAGGCGACAGCAACGCGAACACCTGGATAGTAGCCGTTGTCATCCTTCAAACCGGAATAATCGCTGATCTTATCCAACCAGTAATGCTTGACTGCCGTATACGCCAGAATGTCTCGCGGCAAATTCTGCTCGTCGCCCAGAGCCCAAGGGAAAAAATTGTTCGGACTTTCCTGCGGCACTCCGTCAGTTTCCGGCAACGCTTCAATATAACTGCGTTCATAACCATAAACATCAATCAATACTTGTTTCACAAATCCAAAAGTGGCATAGCTGTCGACTGCATTGAATAAATCCGTATCATACTTGTTCTGCAGGTAGGCCACCGCATCGGATTGCCTTTCCTCATCCGTCAGTACAGCGGGAATATGCCCATCGGCAAATGGGTCAAAAGTCACGTACTCATACCAGCGATAGATACCGAAAACAGCCAGGCAAAACAACAGGACAGCACAACAGCCGATCTTGAAACGACGCATAAACTGATCATGGGGATTAGCCTTTAATAGTGCTTTCTTCAGTGCTGATGCATTCGCAAAACGATCTTTCGGAGCAAATGCCGTGCATTTACGGACAATTTCTCTTAATGCTTTATCATCAATAGCCTTTAGCATGACTTTTTCGCTTCCGGTCAGCATATAACCTAACAGCACACCAAAAGAATAAATATCCGTTCGGGCATCCGTCTGAGCGAAGCCGTATTGTTCCGGCGGGGCGTATTCCTTCGTGCCGAAAAACTGCGTATCAGTTTCAGCTTGTTGATTAAATAACCGGGAGATATCAAAGTCAATAAGTACCAGTGTGCCATCATCCTTGATAATAATATTTTGCGGTTTGATGTCACGGTGAATGACCGGTGTATCCTGACCATGAAGATAGATCAGAATCTCACATAGCTGAATTCCCAGACCGATCAGTGTCGGTTTATCCGGATGATTCATTTCTAGATATTTATTCAGCGGTTCGCCTTCAATGTAATCCCGAATGATACAAACCATCTGTTCATTCTGAATTTCCGCAGCGAAAGCCGGTATTCCGGCATTGCAGAGCTTCCGCAGAATCTCGCTTTCATGAACAGCATTGAAGGCTTTTTTATCATAACATTTGGCTACCAGCAGCCGTTCATCACTTCTGCGCTTTACCAGAAATGTTTCTGTGCCATGACTGTTCGCCAAGCATTCCAGCTGGATATAATCCCGTAGAAAGGCTTCCGGATAATCTGTTTGCTGTGTCTGAGCAGCTAAATCCAGTAAAGCTGCCTTTCGATCTCTCACTTGCTCACCCCGCCTATCAGCGGTAACTCCAGATCATTCAGGATCATCTGAACATCTACAAGTTTATAACCGTTATGCAGGCAATAAATTATGGCTGCATCCCGCTTAACCCGCGGATAAAGCGAACTCATCCGCGCATGTTTCAATAACTGCTGAGCTTGCTCAACATCAGACTCAAAGCCGAACGCCAATTGAATCACTGTATCACGGGAAGGATTTCTAGTTCCGCGGAATAACTGATGGCCATATGATCTTTCCAGATCAGCCCGCTTGATAATCCGTTCCGGCACCTCCTGTTTATCCTTGCATAATTGTGTAATATAGGTACTGAAAGATGGTAAATTAATCTCTTCCGCATTATTATCCAAGAAACTTTGCAAATCGGAGCTCTTAAATAGACGATTGAATAAAGTGCTTGTTCGTCCTTCACTATTTTTTCCGTTTTCACCCATCTGCCGGTCCTCATTTCTTTTGGATTTGAAACTATGAATATATTAAAAAACGGTTTTATTCAATATTGTACGACAACTATTCGTATTCATTACATTTATTATATACATGATTAGAAATAAATGTAAGTGTACCGGCTGTATTTATCGTATTTATATTCTGGCTAATAAATAAAAGCTGCAACACCTAGTCTGTGTGCAGCTTACTAAATCGAAAATGAAATCAGGATCCAGCTAAATTGTTTTTAAATGGCGGGTCACATAATAAACAACTGCTGAACAGCCGGACAGATAGGCCAGCCAAAATAACGGATAAGCCATCAGATAATTACCAATCATCGGATAGGGAGCAGAAAGGCCTGTAAAAAACATATTGTAGATAAAAGACATCGGAATAAAACTAAGCAGCCAGATATTGATCAACCAGAAATTATACTTGGCTTTAGAACGGGATGCCGGAGCCGAGGAAAGCGAACCGACGCCGTATACCATGCATCCCAAAGCCATGAAAACCAGACCGATAACCAAAGCCATCGCAACCTGTTCCTGATACCATACCGTACAAGCCAAGATCAAACCGATAAAATTGAGCACCGTGGAAACGATTACGAAGAGATGGGCATCCGGCAGTTGATGAAAATCATCTCTTTTATCTTCAATCCCTTTTAAAATGTAATCTGTTGTAACATCAAAATACTCACTCATGATAAGCACTTTATCAATGTCCGGTACACTTTGTTCACTTTCCCACTTTGAAACAGCTTGGCGGGATACACCGATTTTATCAGCTAATTCTTCCTGTGAAATTCCTTTAATCTTTCGTAAACTCTGTATACGATCAGCAATATTCATATCAATACCCCTTTTCTTTGATGGCTTAATAATAACCGTAAAGGCTGTTGCTATCCCACCAGTCAGACATGGTTTATTGTCAACTTGGAGTTGCGATCCATCAATCAGCTGATTGAGTCAATAAAGGCATGCCTCAGTAATCACAAGGGCATGCCTCTATTGGCGTCCCCGAGAAGATTTGAACTTCCGACCCCACACTTAGGAGGCGTGTGCTCTATCCAGCTGAGCTACGGGGACATAATGCCGATCATGATCAGCAATTTAATTATAATAAGGATCAGCAATTTGTACAAGCCGAACGATGAGATACAGGTATAATATCCTTAAGCAATATAATATAATAAGTAAAGAGGTGAAAGATGAAAAACCAAATACAGAAACTTATTGATCTGAATCAAGCCGAAATCATCAGCCTAGGAGAAGCGCTGTTTAACACTCCTGAACTTGGTTTTAAAGAATTCCGTACGAAAGCCAGGCTTATGGAGTTTTTCAGTCGGCATGATTTACAAGTCACAAAAGAATACTTTGAGACTGGTTTTGAAGTTAGTATCGGTTGCGGTCATCCGCATATCGGCCTAATTGCTGAACTGGATGCAATACCTACCCCGGGACACCCAAATAGCGATCCTTCATCCAATGCGGCACACAGTTGTGCCCATAGCACGCAATGCACAATCATGGCCGCCGTCATGGCAACTTTGAAAAAAATCCGGATTACCGATTATTTCCCGGGTAAAATAACCCTGTTTTTTACTCCGGCAGAAGAATTCACCGATATTGCTTATCGGCGTGAGTTAATCCGTCAAGGAAAAATCCGTTATCTGTCCGGTAAAGAAAACATGCTGGCTGCTAAGTGTTTTGATGATGTCGATGTTCTGCTGCATCTGCACGCCAGCGGTGAATACCATGGTTATCATTACAGCATTAATTCAACGCTAGCCGGATTTATTTACAAAACCTTTACCTTCAAAGGACGAGCAGCTCATGCGGCTGTTCTGCCGCACGAAGGAATTAACGCCTTAAATGCCTATGCTCTTTTCCAAAGCGCAGCTGCGATGCTTCGAGAAACCTATAAAGAAGAAGACATGGTGCGTTTCCATGGCATTATCACGCATGGCGGCGACACAGTAAACACCATCCCGGATCGAATTGTCTATGAAGCATATATCCGATCAGTAAATTCACAGACGCTCATAAGCCTGAATCAGCGATTAACCGAATGTGCCCGGCATTGTGCTCAAGCCATCGATGCAGACTGCGAAGTAAAAGATACTGCCGGATATCTTCCATTGATTCAGGATGAACTGCTCAGTGATGTTATCAATCAAAATATTCTGAATTTTACTTCCGCCGATCAGATCCGTAATCATGAGGTAAGCATTGCGGCCGGAGATGTCGGAGATATAAGTGCCTTTAAACCAATTATTCAATACGGTTATACCGGTTTTACCGGAACAATGCACGGAAAAAATCTGCTAGTGAATAATCCGATTGAAGTTTATGTGGAACAAGCGAAGATCGTCGCAATGTCTGTCTACGATCTATTGAGCAACACCGATCATATTAAGCAAATCAAAGCTCATTTTAAACCCGCTATGACATATGATGATTATCTTGATTATCTCAGCCATCAGTAAAAATAATGTGTTATAATTAAAAACCAGAGGTGAATTCATGCGTAAATCGATTTCTTACAACCGAAAAGCTAAACATGACTACTTCCTCGAAGATCATTTTGATGCCGGTATCGTTTTATTCGGCACAGAAATAAAAGCCATCCGTAAAGGATCGGCTCAGATCAAAGATGCCTATGTAAACATTGAGAACGGGGAAGCCTTCATTGAAGAGATGTATATCGGTCACTACGAACAGGGTAACCGTTTTAATCATGAAGAAAGACGCCCGCGCAAGCTTTTGATGCACAAGCATGAGATCCGTTTACTGGCCCAGAAAGTCAAACTCAAAGGCTATACGATAGTCCCATTGGATTTATATCTGGATAAAGGTATGGCTAAGCTGGAGATTGCGCTGGCAAAAGGCAAGGATCTTTATGATAAACGCCAGTCATTGAAATCTAAAGATGCTCAGCGAGAAATTGCGAAGAGTCTAAAGAATTATTATTAAGTTGATTTTAAATTTTCGGGTAAATTGTAAAGGCTTCATGCCTTTTCTGTATCTCAGTATTTATTTGGAGTCTTCGGTTGCGAATGTATGCTAGAATTAATATGCAAATGATAAACTTGAACAATATTAAAGACTCATCTTTGAATTGTTATCATCCAGGAGGCTATATGAGTAGAAATAGCGATATTATTATAGAATTGGCACGTGAATTAGGATTTAAATATAACGAGGACTTCAAAACAGTCTTTGGTTATCATAACGGATACTTGGTAACAATAAACAATTTGGGCATCTTTAAACCGTTTACTGTAAATATAGCTGTTAAGAAGGATGATGATGTACCCATTCTGGACGATATCCGAAATATCATTCAATACAATCAGTTCGTTAAACGCTGTGACAGCCATCGTTTTCGATTGACTTTCCTTTTAAAAACAAAATACAAATTATCTGGTCATCGTAAGCTTCATCTGGCGGTAAAAGACTTTATTGAAGAATTGACGGTTAAGCTGAAAGAACTCGGGTATCGGAACTGCTGCCAAAGCTGCGGGAGTTCAGAAACTTACAGCAGTTTTATTACCGATAGTAATACAAGTTTATGTCCCACATGTTTCAATGCGGTAAGTTCATATCTTATCTCCAACAAAAAACTTCGTGCACCGCAGAAAGATAATCAGCTGTCAGGGTATCTTGGAGCATTCGCCGGTGCTGTACTCGGTGCCGCACTGATTCTCTTATTCAGTTATTTAGGTTACTTCTATTATTCGGTCTTCGGTCTGGCTATGGCTTTTTTAACGGTTAAGGGCTATGAACTTTTCAGCGGCGTCATCAACAAGAAGACGATTCTGTTCTGCTGTTTAATAATGATTTTTATAATTCACTTCACTAATCGTTTGGATTGGGCATTTTCCGTAGCTGATTACTATGAGACGGATTTATTTTCAGCTTTCCGTTCAATCAGCTATCTTATTCAGGATGAGTACATCAGTTTGTCATATTACCTCGGTGATCTGGCGAAGTTATATTTCTTCGCGGCTTTAGGCGCTTTGCCGGTTATATCGAAAGCTCTTAATTCTCATACCAAACCCCGAAGAGATTTCCAGTTAAAACTCCTTGATCCGGACATCTCGAACGAACAGGACAGTGCGGAGAGTGTATAGGAAAAGGCATGGTTCACCTGAATTAAATCTCCGGGTGTTATAATAAACAGGTCAATCATGATGACATGAGAGCACTTGGAAAATGAAAAAGTATGATTTTGAAGAAACCGAAAAATTTAGATTAAAAAATGAAACTAATCTTGAAATACCGCCTGAGCAGCTTAAATCATGGCAATCCGTTGTTGATCTGATTGCGACAATCGGAGGAGCGCGAGCCGGTTTGATTATGCGCCTGCAGCAGAACGAAATAGCACCGATCGCCGTCAGCCAAACCGCCGGCAATCCTTATCGCGTCGGAACCAGGGAGGTTTTGTTTAATTCCGGTTTGTACTGTGAACGCGTCATCGGTGAAAACCAAATGTTATTTGTTCCGGATGCCCGGAAAACCGAAACATGGAAAAACAATCCGGATATCGCAAATAATATGATTTGTTATCTAGGCTTCCCGATTCACCTGCCGAACGGCGGCATTTTCGGAACCATCTGTATCTTGGATGATAAAATGAATCAATTTTCACCGGCAGTCTTTTCTTTGGTTGAAAAAATGAGAGATTTGCTTGATGCACAACTCCGTCTGATATATCTGAATACCTACGATCAATTAACCAATCTATACAATTTCGAGACATTTTATCAGAAGACAAAAGCTAAAATCAAAACTAATGCCATTCACAATCAGCAGCTTTTTCTATTAATGATAGACATTGACAATCTGAAAAGGATCAATGATCAGTACGGTCACCTGGTCGGTGATCAGATTTTACGAAGTACAGCTGCCATCATCGCGGAACAGCTTAACGGCGATATCATCCTTGCACATTACGCCCGCGATGAGTTCATCCTGCTGATTGCCGGGCAGAGTATTATCTCCGTTTTACAACTGACTGATGATATCAGGTCCGCTGTCGACGGCGATTACTGGCTAAAGAAACATGATGTAACATATTGTTATGGAATTGCGGAATATACCGCAAACGAATGTTTTGAACATTGGTTTAATAAAGTGGATTCGACACTTCTGAAAGCCAAGAAGAGCGGTCTCGGACAGGTCGGGTTATTCTTTGATGAGAATTTAAATGAACTGACTATGTGCTGATTGATAAGCGTTGCTAACAGAAAAAGGTGCTTGCTGAACAAGCACCTTTTATTTATTCTACCAGCTTCCGCCACCGCCGCCGCCGAAACCGCCGCCGGAGAAGCCTCCGCCGCCAAAACCGCCGCCAAAACTTCCGCCGCCGCTGCCGCCCTTCGGGTTAGGTACTGAGACCATCGAAGTCTGAATTGAATTAAGCGAACGTGTCAGATAATTTATCATCAGATAATTTGAAACCATATCGTTGCCATGATAGAAGGTAGCCTGAGGTATTTCGATATTCGCGAAGTGATTCTGCCAAACTTTAGTCAGCCCGAAAGCATACGCATATGGCAGAATATCATAGAAAATATACGGATTCTCTTCAGCCAGCATCTTTAGACGATCTTCTTCCGCTGTTTCAATGAATTCTCTTAAACCGAGAACTTTACCGAAAATTCTGGTCCCGTATTCGGTCCGCTTGGACATCGGTACCGCAAACATCAATAAAGCCAGCGTTTCAACGACGCCAATTACAAGATACATGATCGACACATCAGTAATGTTCAGGAAGATAATGACCAATATAGCTAATCCGAATATCACGCTGATGAGTACAAACACGGCCATACGGCTAGCTGCCGCCAGATTATGCCACTGATTATACAATGTAATGTAGCAGGCACTGACGATAACACCGATAAGAAGAGCCGGTATCAGAACGGCCATCACCGACGAAATTCGATATGTAACCGCAAAGCGAGCGGCTCCGATAATCAAACCCATGGGAAGTCCAACCGCAATACAGTTGATAATTTGCAGAGCGACAGATTTACCCGTAAACAGTTTCCGTTCTTTTGTATGGAAGTATTTATAGATTCCTTCTTTGCAGATATTAATACTCTGATAGAAACTCTCATCAAGATCATCAGTCGAAACTTCATCATAATCTTTAAATAAACTATTAAATAGTTTCCGTTCAAATTCCGGTTTGTCCGAATCAATTTCTTTTAGTTTCTTCAACACCAGATCGTCTTTTCGGTCTTCAATTTCCAAATAGTTGTCCTTACCCCACTCCAGAATCAAAGAAGTGATGTCCCGATTATTGATTGTATCATCGATAACATAACCGACGGCAGCACTGTTCAAGCCTTCAGGGGCACTGAACTCCACTGTTGTGACAATGGGTTCATCCTTCCCCCAGCGGAAGAACAGCAGCCCGAAAAGCACCGTCATAATCGAAGAGAAACCAATAGCTAAATAGATGTATTGATCATAGGTCGGAAAAGTAAAATAATCTGAAGTCAACGGAACATATAAAGTAACGCTTTCATAATTATCCAAAGCGGCGCTGTTTGTGCAATGAATCTGATTCGTGCCGGCTGTGTAAGCACAGCTGACTTTTTCACTAGCTTCACTGCCGTAATAACCGCTGGTGACCACCATCTGACTGCCATCTACCGACTTAGGCAGATTTACCGTCAGATCAATATTGGCAATTGTTGTATCCCACTGTGAACCGATGAGATTATAGTAAATCATCTGTGTTTTGTCGGCCAGCCCCAAATCATGAGTTTGAATTTCATAAGAAATAGTATACGTCTTAGCTCCGCTGACATAACGATCGGCATCGCCAATCTGAATCGTTACCCCTTCATCATAATATTCTACTTCATAATCATCACCGGTAACTTGAATATTCTCAACCGGCCAATTATATTCAATTTCCTGATACTCGCCATTAACATTCCAATTCATTTGATATTGCGTTGGAATATTCCGATAAATACCATGGCGCTGATAATTAAAATACGTTGATATCTCTTCCGTTATATAATAACGGCCGGTCTCATCAACATCCATGACAACTTTATAGTTGGTTATATCATAAGCCTCATCAGCTTTAATAACCATTGGATTTAACAGCAGCAGACATCCGAGCAGAACAGCTAAGTATTTAAGTTTTCGCATATGACCCTCACTATGAAACGGATATCGCCGCGAGACGATATCCTTCAAGTTAAAACTGTACTTTTACATTGTCACGATGACTGGCATCAGTAACTTCAAACATCGGTTTAGTTGTAAAGCCAAAAATTCCGGCAATAATATTACTTGGGATTTGTTCAACTTTGGTGTTAAACATTTTAATAACACCGTTGTAGTATTTACGCGCGTTAGCAATTTCCGCTTCCATCTTCTGCAACTGTGACTGAAGATCCAAAAAGTTCGTGTTAGCCTTCAGATCAGGATAGCTCTCGCTTAAGGCAAAAAGGCGTCCCAGTGTACCGCTTAATGACTGTTCGGCTTCCATTTTCTCGGCAACCGTATTAGCATTAACCGCCCGGTTGCGAGCACTGATAACTTGTTCTAAGGTTTCTTTTTCATGTGTGGCATAACCCTTGACCGTTTCAACCAAATTAGGAATCAGATCATAACGTTTAGTCAGATAGACATCCATTGTTGAAAAAGCCTCATCACATTTATTTTTCAAACCGATAAAACTGTTGTATGTTGAGAACACCCAGAATGCTACTAAGATAACGACTGCTAAAATAGCTAATAACCATTCCATATAAAATCCTCCTTATGTGCTTATTATACCATTAATTCACCATTGCACAAATTAATCTTCATTAGTGAAATATGATGAATATAATCATTTTTTACTCCGATGTATTATAATATAAGTAACTTGATCATAAAAATAATGAAGGAGCTCAATATGTCAGAAATGATGGATGCCTTAGTTAAGACGGAAGCTGAACCTGGTTTGATAATGAAGAAAATGCCTAAGCCTGAACCTAAAATGGGCGAGGTCCTGATAAAGATTCACAAGACAGCCATTTGCGGAACTGATGTGCATATTTATAATTGGGATCAATGGAGCCGGCAGAATATTGTTTTACCGCTGATTATCGGCCACGAATATGTCGGCGAAATCGTGGAATTAGGAACCGGCGTCAGAGGGTTCGCAATCGGAGAATTAGTATCCGGCGAAGGCCATATCGTCTGCGGTCACTGCCGAAACTGCCGGGCTGGTAACGGTCAATGGTGTAAAGACACGAAAGGCGTCGGTGTAAATCGTGACGGAGCTTTTGCAGAGTACATATGTATACCGGCCAGCAATGTCGTAGCGGTGAATCCGAACATTCCGGAAGACATCATCTCCTTCTTTGATGCTTACGGCAATGCCACTCATACCGCTTTAATGTTCGATGTTGTCGGTGAGGACGTCCTAATCACCGGAGCTGGCCCGATTGGTATGATGGCTTGTGCGATCTGTTTGAAAAACGGTGCACGCAGCGTTGTTGTGACGGATGTTAATGACTATCGGCTTGAGATCTGCAAAAAACTCAACGCAACCGCAACCGTAAATATAACAAGACAGCGGATTGAGGATATTTACGGCGAAAGACATATTATTGAAGGCTTCGATGTCGGACTGGAAATGAGCGGGTCCGGCAGCGCCTTGAATTCCATGATCAGTCATATGCGCAACGGCGGAAAGATCGCTTTATTGGGAATACAGGAGCCAAATGCTCTGATTGATCTTAATGCGGTCATATTTAAAGGATTAACCGTACAAGGCATCTACGGACGTAAAATGTTTGAAACATGGTATAAAATGTCCGCAATGATTGAAGGCGGATTGGATTTATCCCCAATTATCACGCATCGTTATCATTATACGGATTATGAAAAAGGATTTGCGGCAATGAAAAGCGGCAATTCCGGTAAGGTTGTCCTTGACTGGACGAAATAGGAGCAACATGAAAACAGCACTAAGCTACTACCAGCATACACTTGATGATATTAGAACGACCGGAACATACAAGTCCGAACGCATCATCATGACCCCCCAGATGGCTATGATCGATACTGATGCCAGAAAACAAGTTCTGAATATGTGTGCTAATAATTACTTAGGATTAGCTAATGATCCGCGCATCATCCAAGCAGCTGCGGCCAGTTATGAAACCTGGGGTTATGGATTATCATCCGTACGTTTTATCTGTGGCACGCAAGCCATCCATAAACAGTTGGAAGCCAGTCTTTCCGACTTTCTAAAGATGGATGACACCATCCTTTATTCTTCATGTTTTGATGCCAACGGCGGATTGTTTGAAACACTTTTAAACAATGAGGACGCTGTTATTTCCGATGAACTTAATCATGCCAGTATCATTGACGGCATTCGCTTAAGCAAAGCCAGACGCCTGCGTTATAAAAATAATGATATGGAAGATCTGCGCCGGCAGTTAGAGACTGCCAAGACAGCCCGAATTAAAATGATTGTCACCGATGGCGTTTTTTCCATGGATGGCTATATTGCCAACTTACGAGGAATTTGTGATCTGGCAGATGAATATGATGCCTTGGTAATGGTTGACGACAGTCACGCAGTCGGTTTTATGGGAAAAACCGGACGCGGCACCCCGGAACATTGTCAAGTCATGGAGCGTATTGATATTCTTACCGGCACACTTGGTAAGGCACTTGGCGGAGCTTCCGGCGGTTATACTTCATCCCATCAGATTATTATCGATCTGCTGCGTCAGCGTTCGCGCCCCTACCTTTTTTCCAATACACTGGCTCCGGCAATCTGTGCCGCATCGCTGAAAGCACTGGAAATACTCAAAACCTCGACAGCATTAAGAGATAAATTAGCGGAGAACACCTTATATTTCCGAACCGAACTGAAAAAAATCGGTTTAGCCATCTTGGATGGTACGCACCCGATTGTTCCAATCATGCTTTTTGATGCTCATATCGCCAGTGAATTCGCCAGCCGGATGCTAGATAAAGGCGTCTACGTCGTCGGATTCAGTTATCCGGTCGTCCCCGATGGCAAGGCTCGTATCCGGACTCAGGTTTCAGCAGGGCATTCCCGCTCTGATCTCGATTATGCACTTAAATGTTTTGGCGAAGTAAAAGCTGAAATGCGAATTTAACACTACTTCATTTAGAAAAGGCAGGCAGATAATGAGAACTATTATTATTTTTAATGACACGATGAAGCGCAATTACTTGACGCCTTATAATCCGAATTCTGATGTTATTGCGCCGAATTTAACAGCTTTTTCTCATGATTCCGTTACTTTTGATAACCATTTCGTTGGTTCGATGCCCTGTATGCCGGCTCGTCGCGACCTCATGACCGGACGCTTGAATTTTCTTGAACGTTCATGGGGACCAATTGAAATATATGATCAGACTTTACCGGAATTGCTTTTTAAGTCCGGCATTCGTTCACACATTATCACAGATCATGCCCACTATTTTCGATTAGGCGGCGAGAATTATTGTCAAGCATATAATACTTTCGAATTTTTCCGCGGACAGGAATCGGACCAATGGGTATCACTGATTGATGACCCAGCGATGCCAACGGATTATTTCGGGTTAGTTAAGCGGCAATACGAATGTAATCGTATCAGATTTAAAGAAGAAAAAGACTATCCCAGTGTAAAGTGCTTTGCGGCCGCAAAAAGATGGATTCAAGAAAACAAAAATGCTCAGGACTTCTTATTAACCATAGAAACCTTTGATCCTCATGAACCTTTTGATCTTCCGCAGAAATATTTGGATCTGTATCAAGACAACTACACCGGACCGCGTTTTGATTTACCAAAATATCATCAGATTAGTGAAGAAACACCTGAAGCGATAAACCACCTCGTCAAGCGCTACAAAGGTTTAGTGACGATGACTGATAAACACTTTGGATCTTTCATTGATGAATTAAAGAAAAACCATATGTACGATGATACCATGATTATTGTAACGACTGATCATGGATTTTTCCTTGGCGAGCGGCAGCTGCTTGGTAAATCATTCATGCATAGTTACAATGAGATTGCAAATATCCCGTTAATGATTCATCTGCCGAAACACGCTTTTCATGGCGAACGTCGCCGGGCTATAACACAGAACATCGATATCATGCCGACTATTTTGGATTATGCCGGCATCAACCAACCGGAAGCATGCACCGGCCGCTCCTTACGATCCGTTTTTGAGAATGATCGTGGACGTCCATACGCATTATATGGTACTTTCGGAGCAGCACTTAATTTTTTTAACGGACAATACACTTATTTTAAAGCACCGGACTATACCAAGCCGCTCTTTGAATACACGACGGCCTTGACCACAATTCGCGGCTGGTTAGGGAAAAATCAAGCGGATCAGATTCAATTGGGTCATTTTCTACCGCATGTGCCGTATCCTGTATACCGAGTCCCCGCCGCCAATAACGCCTTGATCAGTGATTTCCGCTATCTACAAAAAAGTCTGCTTTTTGATATTCAAAATGATTATGAACAACAGAATGATTTGCTCAGTAAAAATGATTGTACAGTATTTGATCGGCTTCTGCGTTCGGCACTAAAGGAAAATAATGCACCCTGCGAACTTATCGACCGTTTTAAACTCTAGGATAGCTGTTCGCAAAGAGCCATTCATTTGACATGTCAAGCCAAATAGTCTATATTGATATCACTCTTACATGGGGGTGTCATGGTCTCGACAGGATCATGTTTGATTCAAGCTGCAGTGGAGTGATTACCTAATAATCAAACAAAATTAACTGGAAACAGAAATTTAGCTTTCGCTGCTTAATTAGTCAAATTTAGACTTCAGCGCGCTACCTGACGGTTGGCCATTGGCTGTCAAATTAGCGTCAGAAACAATGGATAAGCGTATCAAATCTTCTGTACTGATGCGTCGAAAACTTAACAGAAGACCCGTAAACGTTGTTGTCTGTTACTTAGTTTGCGGTACGATAACAGACTAAACTGTAGACGCTTGAATGTGGAACTTTTCTTGGACAGGAGTTCGACTCTCCTCACCTCCACCAAAGATTAATTAACTGCTCTAAGTGGCGGTTTTTTTATTTGGTGAGAAGAATTTGAGAAGATAAATTATCTTTAATTTAAATTATTACCTAGGCATTATTACATTACTTAAATAATTAGGTGCTGAATACAATTTACCTCGAGAACTTCTACACCATTCATTTCCATTAATATCAGTAAAAAAAATATATATATGAGCTTTAGTGTTCATACTGCAAATTGGTTCATAATCTTTAAATGTCTTGTTGTGTTTTCCTGGTATGATATATTCAAAATATTCATAATATTCAGCTAAATTAGTAGGAGTATGAATCTCATCAATATATTTAAGCATTTCTTCCAATGATGGACTTTCGTACTGTATGGATACACATAGAATAACATCATATATTGGTAATTCTGATTGGTTAATTATATATATACCTGTTTTTTTGATGAATAACTTTTCGATTGGCAAATCTCTAGTTACAATTTTATTTCTACCCATTGGCGATTGTATACTCGTGTGTGATTGGGGTACCTCTTTTTCTTCTTCATCTTCCCATGCTGCAATCAAATTTGCTTGTTTTTTCTCTTCAATTCCATGTTGTCTATCTCTGTCTGTTTTCAATTGCCAAAATGCAAAACAAATAGCTGCTACTGTTCCAATAGAACCAACCCAAACTCCTGTTATTTCAATAATATCAATATTCATACGCAGCCAGCTAATCATTATTGTTCCCTCCAAACCATAGATTAATTTTATTTCTTTATTTTATTAAAAAATTACTGATGAATCAACGTAATTAATCAATTTTGACTCTGTTTCTTTGATAAGATGTGTATAAACTTTTAATGTCATATTAACATCTGAATGTCCAAGTCTTTTGCTTACTGCTACTATATTAACACCAGAAGCTATCAAATTGGAAGCGTGAGAGTGTCTAAAGTCATGTATCCTAATACGCTTAACTCCAGCTTTCTTGATTGCGATTTCTTTTGCTCTATCTATGGAGGCAAGTACTAAAGGCTTAACTCTTCCAAACATGAACCATTCATTATTAAAACCGGGTTTCTTCATTTCTTCCATTTTGTAGTTATTGAAGTGTTGCGTTAAGTTACTACCAAGACCAATTGTTCGATAACTAGACACATTCTTAGGCTGCTTAACCTCATAGGAGGCTTTTAGCGTCTTTCTAGTGATTGACTTAGTTATTGATATACTATCATCATGAAAATCGTTCCAAGTTAGTGCTAGAGCCTCGCCAAGTCTTGCACCAGTAAAATACAACATGATAAATAATTCTTTATATACTGGGATAGTAACTTCATTAATGAACTTCTTAAACTCTTCATCAGACCACACATTAGTTTCTTTATTTTTCTTCTTCATACTATCTTCGAAGTTTAATTTATATCTTTCTATGAAGTGTGTTGGATCTGATTTCAAGTTAAAGAACTTTTCAGCATGTTTGAAGATTGCTTTAAAAGTCTGAAGTACAGAATTCTTATAGACAGTGGAATAATTAAGTTGACCTAGTATCTCATAATATTCTCTACAATCTAAATCGCTAATCTTTGCTATCTGTTTATCACTTTTGAAGTTAGGCAAGATATGTTTTTCTATCGAATTTCTACATTTATCATAAGTGCCATAACAAACTTTGATTTTCTTATAAGCTAGAAAGTCATAGGCGACTTCTCTAAAGGTTTTATTGGTAACTTTAGGTTCATCAGTGAGCTTTAACTTTGCTTCATAGAGGAGAGCTTCTTTTTTAGAATGAAAACCTCGTTTAGTAGTGTTATTGAACTTGATATACCATGTTGATTTGTTTTTATCTCTATAAGCTGGCATAATAGCCTCTTGTCATATAGTTTAGTTCTGACACACGACACAGAAGTGTCCTAAAGGTAATACTACGCTTTAGTCCACTTGTTACAAGAATTCCTATGCTATTCTGACATAAAGTCAGAATGCCATAGGATATTCTTTCCAATATCAATATTGAGGTAACTTTAATCATCAAATACCACATTCCTTTCATCATTTTTACTGACATCAAATCAATACCATTGAGAAGATTTTGAGAAGATTTATATTAACAAATATGAATTGATAAATTATAAATGTTGCTAAAGTCCCTATTTATAAGGCTTTTGTAACTTAATAAACTTAAAAAATACGTTTTAAGCGTATCTCCTCACCTCCACCATAAAGTAATAAACCGCTCGGATCGAGCGGTTTTATTTTGTTCTAGTTTGATTGAGAATGCTTTTGTTCTTTAGGCATTATCTATTGCATCATAGTCTGCGCATTGCGAAATTTTACAGCTATTTAAATAAATCTTTCTACAATATCGGCACAATCGGCTGCTTAGAACGAGCAATGATATTTATCAATATTATAACAATCATTAACCGTGATTGAAGTCATATATGGCATCTAGTGACTTGGATAAACAGAATACGAAATATTGTCATGAATTCAGTTCAAACCGCAAAACTCTTTGATATCAGCATCAATAAATCCGGGATAAGTTAAATTAAGACACCAAGGATCCGCCATACAGCAGTTCTATACAAGGACAGCCAAGATTTAATTATATGAAGTCACTTTAATTATATTGTCAGGCATGTTGTTTCCGCTTTCAGATTATTTAGGCTATAATAATTGTAAAGATCTCAGTTAAACTCTTACCCTATTGATAATTATCCATCTTCAATACATTATGAAAGGAGTCTTTATTTGATGTTGAATCCAAGAAATAATCTAAAAGTTGATGATTTCATTCGGAATACAACGCAATGGCAGGTCGAATTTCAAAAGCTGCGACAGATCATTCAGTCTTTTGATCTTGACGAAGATCTAAAATGGGGAGTGCCTTGTTATACTTATAACGATAAAAATGTCTTGTTGATACATGGTTTTAAAGCCTACTGCGCTATTCTTTTTATCAAAGGCGCTCTACTCTATGATGAAACACATTGTCTGATTCAACAGACAGCAAATGTGCAGGCCGGCCGACAGCTCCGGTTTAAGAATACCCAGGAGATTATTGAACAAGAATCCATGATTCGGGAGTTCATCACACAGGCAATTGTGATTGAGCAAAAAGGATTGAATATTGACTTCAAAACAACGAAGAACTATAGTATTCCAACCGAATTACAGGAAGAATTTGATACAATCGCCGATCTTAAATCCGCATTTTATAAACTAACACCAGGAAGACAGAGAGCGTATTTACTTTATTTCAATGCTCCGAAACAAACCATAACACGAACTAAACGAATCAAAAATGCTGTTCCCATGATCCTGCAGGGAAAAGGGCTTTACGATAACTGACGATTCCTCCGTTGACAAACGGACAAGGTCTGTGTACTATTGCATTTGAACAAATCGTGTCAAGCGGAATTAATTTCATGACCATTAAACAGCTGAAGTATTCATTAAAACTTGTTTTTCCTTATACCCTTCCGGTTTTAACCGGATTTTTTATATTGGGTATTACATACGGCTTGCTGATGCAGACTAAGGGATATGGTGTTCTTTGGGCTGTTCTAATGAGTGCTGTAGCTTTTTGCGGCAGTATGCAGTTTGTGGCTATGACTCTTTTGACCACTGCATTTGATCCACTTCAAGCTTTTCTTTTAAGCTTTATGGTTAACACCCGACATCTTTTCTACGGCATTGCGATGCTGAAAAAATATCAAGGATTGGGTAAGTTGAAATACTTTCTGATCTACACCCTTTGTGATGAGACCTTTTCCATTGTCTCAAGCGTTAAGATACCAGAAACGATGGATGCCAAAACATTCTATTTTCTGACTTCATTACTAGATTATCTATACTGGGTCTTGGGTACTTTCCTGGGCAGTTTACTCGGGCCATTTATCACCTTTAATACCGAAGGCTTAGATTTCGTTCTGACCGCATTGTTTGTCGTCTTGTTTATGGAACAGATGAAAAAGAAAGAAAATCGGGTCTTTGGTTTAATTGGGATTAGTGCCTCAGTTTGTTGTTTATATCTTTTCGGATCAGCAAGTTTCATCATTCCGGCACTGATCCTAATCTTGTTAAGCTTGATGATCAAAGGAGGCACACAATGTTCCTAACCCCGTTTCAAACCTTGTTGATCATTCTCGCTATTGCCGGCGGTACCGTTCTAACGCGTTTTATTCCGTTTTTTCTTTTCCCGGAATCGCAAGAACCGCCAAAAATAGTTCTTTACCTTGGTAAGGTCCTCCCGGCTGCGATGATGGGATTGCTTGTCGCTTATTGTCTGAAGAATATTAGTTTAGTGACTTATCCGTATGGCTTGCCGGAACTGCTGGCAATCACGGTCATCGTCCTGCTGCACAAGTGGAAAAATAACGTGTTACTGAGTATTGGCGGTGGTACACTGATCTACATGCTGCTGATTCGATTGATATTTCGTCAATAAGCAGCGGAAGGGAATGCCAGATATTGACAATTAAATCAAAAACATTTAGGATTAAACTCTAACGGAGGTGTTTTCATGATATTAGATGTAAGAAATATAAATAAAAGTTTCTCTGGGAAACAGATTTTATTTGATGTTTCTTTTACCGTAACCGCTGGAAAAGCGATGGGCTTTTTAGGCCGTAACGGTGCAGGAAAAACAACGACGATTCGAACGCTGATGAATGTTTTCAAAGCAGACAGCGGTGATTTTTTGCTAGATGGCAAACCCTTTATCGCATCCCAGCATCGTGTCGGCTATTTACCTGAAGAACGCGGTTTATACGGCAAAGAGAAAATTCTGGATCAGTTAATCTACTTCGGAACACTGCGAGGTGCCAGTACAGCTGAAGCTCGCAAGAGCGCTGAGTACTGGTTGAATCGGTTTGAATTAACTTATGCAAATCAGCATAAGCTTGAAACACTTTCCAAAGGCAATCAACAGAAAGTTCAGATTGCCCAATCCTTGTTAAATGACCCGGATATTATTATTTTGGATGAACCCTTCAGCGGCCTTGATCCGGTGAATTCACAAGTACTTAAAGATGTCATTTCCGAACAGATCGGCAAAGGCAAGCTGGTTATTTTCTCCAGCCATCAGATGAATTATGTTGAAGAATTCTGTGATGAGATTTCATTGATTGATCAAGGGCACATCATTCTCAGCGGAAATTTGAAGACAATAAAAGCTGAAATGGGCAGACAACGTCTGCGATTAAGTGTTCATGATCAGACTTTGGACGAGCTGAAAAAAATCCTGAACAGCCATATTTCAAATATCACAATCAACCAAGACCAGCATTCTCTGATCATTCAGCTGGATGAACATAAAAGTAAGCAGTGCTTCTTGGAAGAGCTAATTCAGCTTAAACTGGATATTGACTTGTTCACGAATTACGAGCCGAGCCTCAATGATATCTTTGTGACGAAAGTTGGTGACGACCATGCATAATGTCTTTAAAGTCTTTAAATTTGAGTTAACTAGCATTATTAACAAGAAATCAATTAAAGTGTCAACAGTAATCATGTGCATCGCAGTTCTAATTGCGACCAGCCTTCCCACAATCATAAGTGCTTTCACTTCTTCCGATGACAGCTCCTCAGTGATGACCGATACCGGTCTGGATGTCAGCACCATCGGATTTATGTTTAACAGCCCGGATATCACAGCAGCAGAATTCACCGCTTACGTCGGTTCGCAAATAATAGTCTATACTGATGAAAACGCATTGCGCAAAGATGTCCAATCCGGCACGCTCAGTAATGGCTACATCATTCAAGACCAGGCGAATCTGACCAGTATCGTCCAGAATCGAGACATGTATAGTTCTACGGATCAGATTATCATTTCGCTGATGCAGACAATCAATCGGGACAAAGCGCTGACGCAAATGGGTATTGATCCGGAAGCGGTTGATGCCGTTTCTTATTCGGCAGTCAATCTTAATGCCGAAATCCTTGGCAAAGATGCTTCTTCCAGTTTTCTGATATCCTATATTTTAATGTTTGGTGTTTATATGTTGGTAATCATGTATGGTTCCTTTGTTTCAACATCCGTTGCCCGGGAGAAAGATAACCGGACAATGGAAATTCTGATTACATCAACCAACCCGAGTGCTTTGATTATCGGTAAGGTTTTCGCAAACGCGATCGGTGGCTTTGGGCAATTCTTCTTAATCATCTGTGCTGGTCTGGCCGGCTATTTGTTGAATCAGGCTAGTTATCCGGACTACATCATGCAGATGTTGTTTTCCGGGTTATCACTAGACGCAGTCATGATCTTTCTGTTATTCACCAGTGTCGGATACTTGCTGTATCTGTTTCTTTACGCATCCTTGGGATCGTTGGTTTCGAAAGTTGAAGATGTCGGTTCGGCAGTCACGCCAATAACTATGTTATTTATGTTAGCTTACATATGTGCCTCAATCGGTATGAATATGCCGACCAGTATTATCGTTAAGATTGGTTCATACATTCCGTTTGTAGCCATTCTGGCAATGCCAATCCGCTATTTTCTGACTTCTGTACCGATCATTGAGTTATTGATATCAATTACTTTGATGATCCTTACAACTGTTTTTCTGGCTTATCTTTCGATCAAAATCTACCGGCTTGGATCATTAAGTTACGGGAATAAAATCAGTTTTATCAAAGCTGTCAAAATGGTCTTTGCGAAAGATAATATTGATATTTAGAATTAAACGGTACCGAATACGGTACCGTTTAAATATTCATGAACAAATGCCAAATGTTTCCCGATCACAAGAGTCTGAGATTACTCATTATATCATCTTCACCTTTTGGATTAGCATTTAAGCTAAGTAATCCTGCGCATCATAGCTGTTTACCCAAAGTTGCCGGCGGCCGCTGATTTTTATTGTTTCTCATAAGTACAGCGAAGTTACGACGTGCGGTTCATGTTCCGTTTTATAAAATGGATCATGATTGTTGCTTTGCCTGCTATGTTTTGTCCTGTTTGTGATAAAAAAGCCGATGACGCAAATCATCGGCTGCTGTTAATCAGAATAAGGGAATTACCGCTCCGTCATAAGTGTCGTTGATGAAATCACGGACTTTATCACTCTGAAGTGCTTTGATCAGCGCCTTGACAGCTTCATTATCTTCATTTCCTTCCTTGACAACCAGAACATTGGCATAGGTTTGTGCCGCTTCAGAGTCTTTATCTTCAACAGCCAAAGCTTCGCTAACCTTTAAACCGGCTTCTATCGCATAATTACCATTGATTACCGCCAGGTCAACATCCGGAAGCACTCTTGTCAGCTGAGCCGCTTCCAATTCTTGAATCTGTAAGTTCTTCGGATTATCGACTATATCCAGGACAGTAGCCTCGAGGCCGACGCCTTCCTTTAAAGTAATCAATCCTTGAGCTGCCAGCAGCTGCAAGGCCCTTGCTTCGTTCGTAGAATCATTCGGAACCGCAATCGTGGCCCCATCAGCTAAAGCATCAAGCGATGTCGTTTTGCCGGCATAGATTCCATAAGGCTCATAATGAATGGCTGCGACCGCAACCAGATGCGTACCGTTTTCTGCATTGAAATTGGTCAGATACGGTACATGCTGAAAGTAATTCGCTAACAATTCACCGCTCTCCGTAGCTGTATTCGGCAAGACATAGTCATTGTATTCAATAATCTGTAAATCATAACCTTCATCTGCCAAAATTTCCTTGGCGACATTCAGAATTTCCGCATGAGGTGTCACGCTCGCTCCAACTTTGATAACAATCGGATCAGCCGTTTCGGCTGTTTCATCCGACTCCTTTGTACTGCATCCGGCTAGACCGGCCAGTATGATGAGTGTTGCTAGAATAATTTTAATTGTTTTTTTCATAAATTTCTTTCTCCTTATTTTATTCGTTTATCGCTGACTTTAGCGACTTTCATACCAATTTCCTGAAACAGCTGTACGATGATTACCAGCAGGATGACAGTAATGAACATAACACCTTCCTGATAACGATAATATCCGTAGTTGATAGCAATAGCTCCTAATCCTCCGCCTCCGACAAAACCAGCCATAGCTGAATATCCTAAAATTGCCGTAATCGTTATTGCTGCTCCGATCAGCAAGGAAGGACGGGCTTCCGGTAGTAATACTTTGTAGATAATCTGGATTGGACGACACCCCATGGATTGAGCAGCTTCGATAACGCCGCTGTCAACCTCTTTCAGCGATGATTCTACCATTCGAGCAACAAAAGGCGTTGCCGAAACGACTAACGGTACGATTGTCGCCGTCGATCCGATGGTTGTTCCTAGTACGGCTCTTGTGAACGGCATGATTGCCACTAACAAGATGATAAAAGGAACAGAGCGGATGAAATTAATAATGAACCCTAAAACTTTATGAACAACGGGCATTCGGAAAACCCAATTCTCATCCGTCACACATAATAAAATTCCAAACGGGATTCCTAATCCATAAGCAATCACCGTGGAAACGATAACCATATACAAGGTTTCCAGTATTCCTTTTCCGATTAGATCAAACATCTGCAGCGACAGCATCAAATTCCTCCTTTTTATAATCGATATGCTTAGCATCAAGATACCAATAAACCTTAGCTGCGTCTGATTCCTTTTCCGGCAGCTGTAGAAGCATTTCCCCGTAGACCTTACTGTCAATCGTATTGGTATTCGCATATAAAATACTGACTGGAACACCGCTTTCGATCGCCATTTGTGTTATAAGCGGTTCAAATGCCGAATTGCCGTCAAAGATCAGACGAATACATCGCTGTCCAGGTAATAAAGCGATTTCCGTCGGCTTTGACAGAATCAGTTTCCGTGCGATAGCGGATTTTGGTTTGCGGAATATTTCCGTAACCTCACCGATCTCAACAATCTGAGTTTCATTGATAACAGCAATACGTTGGCAGATTTTTTTTACCACCTGCATTTCATGTGTCACCATGATAATCGTTACTTTCAATTTTTGATTAATATCCTGCAGGAGTTCCAGGATGGAACGCGTCGTTTCCGGGTCCAGTGCACTGGTTACTTCATCGCACAGCAGTACTTTCGGATTGGTTGCTAAAGCGCGAGCAATCGCCACCCGTTGTTTCTGACCGCCGGATAACTGCGAAGGATAAGCTTTCAATTTATCTTCTAAACCGACCAGTTTTAGTAAAGCAATAGCTCGCGTTTGCGCTTCCGCTCGCGGGACACCGGCAACTTCCAATGGAAAGCACACATTGTTCAGAGCATTGCGCTGGGATAATAAGTTAAAGTTCTGAAAGATCATTCCCATTGACTGCCGGATAATCCTTAAATCCGCTGATGTACAGGATCCAAGAGCAACTCCATCAAAGATGACCTCCCCTTGCTTTGGTTTCTCTAAATAATTAATGCAACGGATCAAAGTGCTTTTGCCGGCTCCGCTAAGACCGATAATACCGAAGATTTCCCCCTCCTCAATCGTCAAATTGATATTTTTCAAAACTTCCAGCGGTCCGTTACTCGTCGCAAATTCTTTCGAGACATTTATCAGATTGATCATTTTTCCCCCTTCGCAAACCAAAATAAAACAACAGAACGATATTCTTTCTGTTGCTTAACCTTACTGATATTCGCAGTATCTTCATCACATTATCTAAAGGTGATGGCGGTTATGGACAAAAAGCATATCAAAAAAGGTACAGTTCATCATGCACATAGCCATGCTGCACATATCCATAACATCGTTTTTATTCGTAACTGAACTTTTCATCATGCTTCTCCCTTCTGCTAATGGTTAGATTTTATGTTAAATAACTAAACATGTCAATATCTTTTTCATTTATTTCATTCAGCAACGCTTTTTTGTTTCATAAATAAATGATTAATGACTTTCAAAAGAATGACAGCCAACAAGGCATAGACCAGCAAATAACTGAAAGCCAGACTCATTGTATTGGTGCCGGCATAAATGATCCCAAATAAGGTCGTGCCCAGCAGAGAACTAAATAAAGAATACGTTCCTTGAATACTGAAATTACTGGGATAGTATTTCTTGCCAAAGGTTTTCAGAATATAGGTGGATGAGATGCTTGGAACACCACCAAAACTCAAACCGATAAAGATATAAGACAGATAGATAAAAAGCACCTGCCGGCTGATGAATACACCGAATAATGATAAAACAGCCATGACAAACAGTGCTGTAGAGATTGTCATTGCCATCTTCCGGCCCTTTTTATCATAAATTACACCATATACAACACGGCTTAATGAATTGCACAGAGAAATAGCCATAGAAAGCACCGCCGCTACTGACACGGAGATCCCGACACTCTTCGCAATAAAAACCGCATTGCCCGAAATAGAAGTACAGCCAGCTAGCAACAGGATACTCCAGGCAAAATAGATATAAAATTTATTTGAATGTATCATCGCTTTGGTATTAACATCTTCAGCCGTATCCGCCGGTTCGGCCTTCGAATTATTCAGCCGGTTTTGGCGGATGATCGTCGAAGCCAATAATGATACGCTTCCGGCTATGACAGCTACCAAGCGCATCGCCGGACGCCAGCCCATCGCCTGGATGGCATAGGTGGTCGGCAGGTTGAACATAAAAGCCGTCAGACCGGTACCCATCAGTAAAATACCGCTGGCAAACCCGGCTTTCTCGGGATACCAGCCAATGATTGCGGTTAATAACGATTTATAGGCAAATCCCGCGCCAAGATTGAAAATTAAACTGTAAGTAAGATACATGGTTTTAACATCATAACTCAGACTCGTTAATGTAAGGCCCAGACTGATCATCATCGAAGCGATGATCATGGAAAGATTGAACGGTAATTTCTTATACATGAAACCGCTGATTACACCGCCTGTACAAAAACAGATCTGAGAAAAGGAAAAAACCATGCTCGCACTGGCAACCGTACAATTAACACTTGCTTGCACATAAGCTGAAAACACCGTCCAGTTATACATCAACCCATATGTACACATCGCAAAGGCACCTAGCAATAAATAAATTTTTCTTTTCATATAGTAGCTTCTATCCCTTATCGGTCATAATTCATCCTGCTGAATTTACACCACGATGAATAGTATATCAGATTACCGAAATTATGAACCGAGGAAATTAGCCAATACTGTTATTTTCACCAAATAAAGCCGAGATCTTAGTGCTATAATAGGATTAAAGGAAGTGTTATCATGTGGAACAGTTTTCGTACTGACGTCTATGACGGAATGACAGCGGAAGTAATTACGCTGGCGGCCGAACAAAACGATTCGATCCATGCTTATCTGGCTAAACCATTAGGTCAAGGACCCTATCCTGCCGTAGTTCTGATTCCGCATATGCCTGGCTGGGATGAGTTTTACCGTGAAACAGCGAGACGTTTTGCTCAGCATGGTTTCATCGCTGTCTGTCCGGATATTTACAGCCGTTTTGGTTATGGTACGCCGACCGAGGTCGCAAATCTGGCCAAACAAGCCGGAGGCGTTAGTGATCAAAGTGTCATGAACGACTGCCGCCAATCGATTAAATTTCTTAAAAACCTCAATAATACCAATCAGAAAATCGGAATCATCGGAACATGTTCCGGCGGACGGCATGCTTATTTGGCCGCTTGCACGCTGGAAGGAATCGATGCGGCTGTGGATTGCTGGGGCGGCCGCGTAACGGCCGAACCGGATGAGCTTACCGCCGCACAGCCGAAGGCTCCGATCGATTATACGGAACAGCTGAACTGCCCGCTGTTGGGCATTTTCGGTAATGACGATCATTCGCCGTCGGCCAAACAAGTTGATCAGCTTGAAGCAACCTTGAAAAAATATCATAAATCATATCAATTCTACCGCTATGACAATGCCGGACATGGATTCTGGTATTATCATACGGATCTGTATCGGCCCCAACAAGCCATGGATTCTTGGGAAAAGGTCCTGACTTTCTTTCATGAGCAGCTCCGAAACAACACCTAATTCGTTTGTCGTCATGGCCAAACCTGTCGGTTCAAACTGTAACATGAACTGCCGCTACTGTTACTACTTGAAGACAAAACAGCTTTATCCGGCTCCGTTTGAAAAAATGTCCGATGAATTACTCATGAACTTTATCCGGCAATATATCAGTGCTAATCCCGGACCGGTCATTTCTTTTTTTTGGCATGGCGGTGAACCGACGCTGATCGGCTTGCCTTTCTACCGTCAAGTCATTGGCTGGCAAAAACGTTTTTTACCAGAAGGATGGAAGTGCTGGAACAATATTCAAACCAATGGTTTAATTATTAATGATGAGTGGGCCGAATTTCTGGCAGCGCATCATTTTGATGTTGGTATCAGCATTGATGGAAGTCAAACATTACATGATCAAAACCGGCTGGATCAGCTCGGTAATGGAACCTATGAGCGCGTGACCAACGCAATTCGTTTGTTACAGAAACACGGCCTTCAACCAGACTTATTATGTACAGTCAACAGTCAGAATGTTGCTTATCCGCTGGCGGTATATCAGGCATTGAAAGAACTTAATACCGGCTGGATGCAATTTATACCAATTATTGAAATCAATCCGCAGAAACAATTAACAGCTGAAACTGTCGACAGCTTGGCTTATGGCCAGTTTTTATCTGTAATTTTTGATCAGTGGATTCAATATGATTTGAACACGACAGATATTCAGTTATTTGCGGAAATGTATCTGATCAGCTGTCATAAAGCACCCAATGTCTGCTGGCTGGCAGCCCAATGCGGCCAAGTTCTAGTTCTTGAACACAACGGTGATGTTTATAGCTGTGATCATTTTGTTGACCAGACACATCGCCTGGGTAATATCAATGACACCAGTTTAGCTTTATTAAGCCGGATGTCAATTCAAAAGGATTTCGGTTTGGCTAAACAGCTGTCTTTATCTGAAAAATGTCTAAACTGCCGCTGGCTTTCCTACTGCCGCGGCGGCTGTCTGAAAGACCGCCTGCCGGATCACTCTTCATCGGTTAATTATTTATGCACCGGACTGCAGTATTTCTTCGCACACATTGATAAGCCCTTTAAACGCTATTGCTACCTACGAAAAAAAGGCTGCACCAAGGCAGCCATCATGCAGACAATTCGTGAAGAATACTACTAAGGCGCCTTTCAGTCTGGGTTAATTTAGCAACCTGTCTTTCAAAAGCGGCTAAATGATTAACAGAAGCGTCTCGTAAAGCTTCAAATACCCTTTGGATATCTTCCGGAAGCTCATAATTCAAGAAACGATCATACATCGCAATATTATTGATTTCAGCAGTAATGCCGGTTTGCGCCGCCATTAAGAGTGACTCCGGAATGACCACATGATCAGCGGATGGATCCTCAGGGAAAGTAATACCATATGTTAAAGTTAAAACCCTTAATGCATCCAAATGTGCCGCTTCCGCCGAAATGATATTATCGTATGGAGCTTTTACATCATAGTTACGGATAATCCCGGCATATTCCGCGTACGCTGCATATTCATCCTGGACGGCATAATTTAGCATATCAATGATTGTCAGCTGCTCATCATTTAATGCTCCGGTTGAACCATATCCGCTTAGTGACAGCTGTCGATCAGCCGAACTTAGAGCTGACTCGATAATAACCGGGGTAAAGGTTCTTGCGGCTGCCGCAAAATCGTCCGCAGCTGTTTCATTAGCACAAGCCGTTAAACTGAATCCCAGCAGTGCCAGCATGATCAGCTTACGCATAATCTTCATATTGACAATTCTTTATTGATTTACGCAATTACCAAGCCCGCGCTTGTTTCCGTTGCCAATCAACTGTCTGTTCAGACATGTTTGTAAACTGTTCTTTGTCTCATCGTCATCCTGCAGCTGCTGTTTCTGCTGTAAACGTGTTTGGGTCATCAGACTGACTGCTGTCTGATTGCCGGTACAATAACCCCCATTCTGGTCGGCATTACCGTAATAGGCATAGGTCCCGACTGTCGCTGCGGACAGTAACAGAACGGTTGTAGTGATGAAAACGCCTTTTTTTAGATTAAACATTTTAATGATCTCCTTTTTTAGGGTAAGCTCTTCTGCTTACAATGCCATTCTAGCGAAAAGTTGTGGCAAAAAAATGACTTTAATGTAACGAATGCCTAACATAGAAATGTAGAATGATGGTTGTGTTATGATATAAATGACATATTTATGCCACAAGTATCTATTATGATAGACAAGATGGAGGTAAATAACATGCCTAATATGTTGATAGCTGACGATCATCAGCCAATATCCGCAATTCTTTCAGAGTATGCTAAAAAAGAGAATTTTACAACCTTCATTGCTTCTGACGGCGAACAAGCCTTGCAGCTGTTCGCCGACAACAGCATTGATATTATTTTGCTCGATGTCATGATGCCGAAAGTCGATGGCTTTGAGGTCTGCCGGATGATCAGACAGAAATCAAATGTTCCGATCATTATGATAACAGCTCGCGGTGAGGATTTTGAACGGATTATGGGATTGGACATCGGCGCTGATGATTATATTGTCAAGCCATTCGCCCCGGCTGAAGTCATGGCTCGTGTCCGTGCCGTACTCCGTCGCTTATCAAAAGAAGATACGCAAAATAATACGGAGTTTAGTTATGACAGTCTAGCAATCAGCATCGAAAATTACCGCGTGACGATCAATGCTGAGGTTGTTTCTTTGACCAAGAAAGAAACCGAATTGCTGTGGACGTTAGCTACTAATCACAACAAAGTCTTTACCCGTGATAATTTATTAAATAGTTTGTGGGGCTATGACTATTACGGTGATACTCGCACTGTCGATACCCATATCAAACGACTGCGTGCTAAACTGGATGTCTACACACATCCCAATTGGGATATTCGTACTATTTGGGGTGTCGGTTACCAATTCGAAGGTCTTTCACATGAAAAGTAAAATAGCCATCCGGCTAAGCGGATATTTCTTAAGTGCGCTGCTGATTTTTACAATCGTTATCAGTACCGTCTTTTTCTTATTAATCAGAAACAGCACGATGGACATCTATCAGACGGAGTTGGTCGAAAGAGCAACACATATCGCTGAAGCGTTAGCGACCATGCCCGGATCATCAATGAGAAAATCATCTAGCAGCGGTTATGGAATGTATATTGAAATGATCAATGATATCGCGATGACGGATGTTTGGATTGTTGACAGCGATCTGTCAATCATCACATACGGCAACAGCCAGCATATGGTCAGTACAGCCAGCGAGCTGCCGGCTAATGCAGAAGCGATTGTCAGTCAGGTATTTCTCGGACAGACGGAAATCAGTGAAGATTTCAGCAGTCTCTTTGAAGCTTCAACACTGACGATTGGCGTACCGATTCTAGATAGCAGCGGAACTGTTGTCGGCGCAGTGCTTTTACACTCTCCGGTTGATGGAATTGACAATGCTTTAAAAAGCAGTGTTATCATTCTGCTGATCAGTGCCAGTTGTGCTCTGATGCTCGTCATGATTCTGGCCATTGCTCTTTCATATGGTTTTACTCACCCATTACGCCGGATCAATCAAGTGACAGTCGAGCTTACAGCCGGCAATTATCAAATACGCTCGCAGATTAATCAGAAGGATGAAATCGGCATGCTTGCCAAGAATGTGGACATCCTGGCTGATCGACTGAAAACAGCAGAGGATGAAAGCATGAGAATGGAACAAATGCGACAGGATTTTGTTACCAGTATCTCTCACGAACTAAAAACACCGATTACAATCATCCGCGGATCATTAGAAGCATTAAATGATGGTATCATAATATCTGATGACCAGATTAAGCTTTATTATCAACAAATGCTGAATGAAAGCGAACAGCTCCAAAGATTGGTTAATGACCTGCTGGATCTTTCAAAACTGCAAAACAATGACTTCCGGCTGGAAATGACCAATATCAGTTTAATTGATGTTATTAATGATATTAAGCGCAGCGCCAGCCGATTGGCACAGCCGAAGTCCATAACAATCAGTTATCAGGAATCCGCACACAATCCGACGATTTTAGCTGATTATGGACGAATCAGACAGATGATCATGATTATTATGGATAATGCGATCAAATTCACCGGAATCAACGGCCGAATCGACATTAGTCTTACCCAGGATCCTTTATTAAAACTATCCGTTAAAGACAACGGAATCGGTATTGACCCGCAAGAAATTCCCTACATCTTCGATCGTTTCTTCAAAAACAATCAAGCTGACAATCAGCATGGCTCCGGCTTAGGCTTGGCTATCGCCAAGCAGATTGCCATCCGGCATCAGATAACGATTCAAGTCCAAAGCAAAGCGGGAACCGGCACGGAATTTATCTTTACTTTCCCGCAGTAAAAAAGCTTCTGATCATTGTCAGAAGCTTTTCTTTATCCGATAACTTCGTTGCGGCAAGTCTGCGTCGCGGCATATTCCGCAAAGTCCTCAATCGCAATCTCAATCATTGAAACCAAGGCTCTTTCCGTTGATGCTCCGACATGAGGAGTTAATATAATCCGCGGATATAAAGCTAACGCTTTTTTTATAGCAGGATCAGTCACTTCTTTAGGATCTTTACCGATATAGTCTTCTTCATGTTCGAATACATCAGCACCGTAACCGCCTAGTCTTTCTTCCTCAATCATCATATTGATATCCGCTAGGTTTACCAGTTCACCACGAGCGGTATTAACAATAATCAACTGCGGTTTAGCCTGTTCTAAAGCTTCACGGTTGATGATATGGTGCGTCTCATTTTGAATATAAGGCATATGAATCAATAAAATATCACTGGCTTCAATTACCTCCGATAAGGTCCGATACTGCAGTATTCCATCCAAAGCCGGATTCGGAAATTTATCATAGCCGATAACCCTGGCTCCTAAGGCAGCATAATAGCCGGCTGATACAACCCCGATACTTCCGGTTCCCAGGATGCCTACTGTACAGTCTCTGATCTCTTTAAACAACTTTACAGGACGGATAAACCGCTGGTTTTGAATCTCCAAGGAGAACCCGGCAAGATTTCGATTCAGTGCCATAACAAGCGCCAAAGCCAATTCGGCAATCGCATTGGGCGAATAAGCGCGGACATTCGCAACATGAATTCCATATTCGGACGCCGCTTGAAGATCAACATGATTATATCCGGTTGATCTGGTTATATAATATTTAATCCCATGTTCAGCAAAAGCTTTCAGCATCGCGCGATCAATTTTCGGATAATACCCGATAACGGCATCAAAATCATCCATTTCTTTGACGGATAACTGATCAAGCGTCCCAACTCGGCAGACCAGATCAAGTTTCCGCTTTGTAACAATCCCGCGGACGATTTCGGCTTCATGCTCATTACTGACAAACATCATACCTTTCATTTGCATCACCTCTTGTGTAGTTATTATAACCGCTTAAGAGGAAAAATGCTTGTCTAACACCCGCCGATTAACTTGTCTTCCCATTCAATCGGATCAAACCCAACGAGAACATGCTTTTCCGTGATCAGCAGCGGTCTTTTAACTAACATGCCGTCTGAAGCCAGCATTATCAGCTGTTCTTCCTGCGATAGGGCGGATAAGCGATCTTTAAGCTTTAAATCACGATACAGCTGTCCGCTGGTATTAAAGAAACGTTTAAGCGGTAAGCGGCTTTTTTTCTGCCATTCCTTCAATTCCGCCGCAGTTGGATGTTCTGTTTTAATATCACGGAATTCATAAGCAATTTGATAATCATCAAGCCATTTGCGCGCCTTCTGACAGGTTGAGCACTGCGGATAACAGATAAATAACATTGTTAATTCCTCCTACTTAAAGAGTAATTTAATCAGCTGGTAGCTGATCCACGCAGTACTGCCGCTGACAAAAGAACCCCAAGCCAAGTCAATGACTGTAATCAGAAGCGGCCAGTCTTTGACAGTCGCCAGATTGGTCAGATCGTAAGTCGCATAGGTAACCAAACCAAATAACAAACCGAACAATAAAGCAGAATTCGGATTATTGCTGACTAAAGCCGGTTGAATGACAAAGACCATCAAGCCAACGACAAACAATAAATAGAAGAGGAAAGCCGCACCGAAATTAACTTTCGATGTCATCAGATAACCAAGATAACGGCTGTATAGATTCTTAGATATAAAAAGCAGCCAAACCATATCAATAAGCAGAAAAACCCCTAAGCTCAGAAAATAGTTGCGAATACTGGTGAAATCCATATAGTTCTCCTTTCACTTATTTCTTTGGAAACCACGGAATAAAAACACTAGTCTTCTGCGCATATTCCGCAAATCCCGGTCGTTTCTGCATTGATTTCTCAAGCAGCGGCACACCGGAAACAAATAATAATAACAAGGTAATCGTAAGCGGGCTAATCACCGCATACCATGGTACCTGAACAGCTAAGGCAATGAAAAAAATGCCCCACCACATTACCGCTTCGCCAAAGTAATTCGGATGACGCGTGTAGCGCCATAATCCAGTCGTCAGCAATTGACCTTTATGTTTGGGATCACGCGCGAAATTTCTTAACTGCCGATCACCGACTACTTCAAACAAATAACCGATTATCCAAATAGACAAACCGCAGAGCAATAACAGCAGCTTTGCCGGCTGTACGGCGTCAGTAACCAGAATGACCGGATAGATAATGATCAGCATTAGGAATCCTTGTAACATGTACACTTGAAAAAAAGCTCGGGGAATCACATATTTACCCCAATTACGGCGGAATTCCTGGTAACGGAAATCTTCCGGTTTACCAGCATTGCGTTTCAGAATATGATAGAATAACCGCCCGCCCCATAAGCTTATCAGCACGGTCAGTACCCACTGTACTGCCGAAATCCGCTCTGCCGTGATTAGCAGGATCCATGCAACAATCACAAAACCGATGCCCCAGCCGATATCAACGATTGAATTATTCTTAATCATCGTTCCGATGATAAAGAAAAGCGTGAAATAAATAAAAATAACAAGCGCTGCAATCATTAAGGTCATGATCAATCTTCCTTTCCTTCAATAAATGAAACCGCAACACAGCCTGGACCGGAATGCATAGCGATGATTGCTGAAATATCATAAACATATTCCGGTTTTCTGCCGATCATTTCGGTCAATGCCAGCTGATACTCCGCAGCTAATTCCGGATTGCCGCAATGAACGATGCTGTAAGCGGAAATACCGTTGCGGCGCAGTTTCGAATCGATTAGCCGATAAATCTGCCGGGTGATTCCTTTTTGCGTCAAGCCGACGCCAAACGCTGTTCCTTTTCCTTCTTTATCCAAACTCATGATTGGTCTTAAGCGCATTTTCATGCCTAACTTTCCAATCGTATTCGGTACGCGGCCGCTATGAACGGCATACTCTAAAGTATTAAGGCAGACATAAATACTGATCCGTGAACGCAGATCAAGTATTTTTTCTGTGATTTCATCATACCGATATCCTTGCTGGATGTATTCGGCCGCCTTTTTGACCAATAAACCTTGAGCGCCGGAGTTTAGCCGACTGTCAATCAGGATAATCTGCTTGCCCTGCTGAATCAATCGATCCGCTTCTTGTTTGATTGATAGATAAGTGCCGCTCAGTTTAGCTGAAACAGCAATAATGATCAATGAATCATAATGATCCAATAAATTCTCCAGCAGATTACGAATTCTCAACGGTTCCGGCTGTGAACTAGAGGCTTGTTTGCCATGATGGATAGCACTAAAGACTTTTTCCGGTTTGATTGTCAGTTTATCCAAATAGACAGAATCCCCTAATTGAATTCCCAATGGTATTGTTACAATCTGATGTTCCAGTTTATACTGATCAGGCAGATCAGCAATCGAGTCCGTCACCAATCCGATTGTGCTTAAGCGCTCGCGGCGAATTGCTAACTGTAAGAACATATCATCCGCTTTCTGTTCCAGAAATGTTCCGTATTCACTGGTCAGGTCTGTCAGCTGACTCGGATCATTGATATGCACATGAATACGCATACGATCTTCATTGACAGCTACCATCAGTGAATCGCCAATATCTTTAAGTTTGTGTTTGACCGCTGCTTTCAACTCCGTTGCCGGAATTTTCTGATAGTTCTGAGCCAACTGCAGATAAACCTCCGTGCAGTAACGAAACTGATAGGAATCTTCACTGCCGGTCAATATCGGTTTCTCTTTAGTATTCAGATGTTCCGTGACAGCCTCGCCGGTATAAAACCGATTGATGCCATGCAGGAAATTCACGAACCCCTGCGCTCCGGCATCGACAAGGTTGCCTTTCTTTAAAACATCAAGTTTTTTCGTCGTATTCTGCAACGAAATATTCGCAGCTTGGTAAGCATCCATAAAAAGCTGCTGAAAATTATCATAGCGGCTATAATTCTGATGAATAAACTCCGCCCAGTCGCGGATAACGCTGATCATCGTTCCTTCAACCGGATTTTCAACAGCTTGATAAAGATAGTCGACGGCTTGATAGGCAATATCGGCGAATTGATCAATTGTTATATTTGACTGGGAAGAGCTTGCCAGAGCCATTCCGTTAATATACGAAGCAAAAAGAATTCCGGAGTTGCCTCGAGCATGAGAAAGACCGGAGATTGAGATGTTTCGGATCATCTGGTCAAAGTCGGATGATCGCTGCGTACTCTCAATCATCGAGCGGATGGTTGTTGTTAAGTTCGATCCGGTATCGCCATCCGCTACCGGAAAGACGTTGATTGCATTAAGATGCTGACGATTAGCTTGCAGTTCCTGAAAGCCCAGAAAAAACCATGCATAGACTGCCTCGCCATTGATCATAGCTTTTTGCACAATTGTTGTCATTCTTGATTATGTTCTTTCTTATCTAAATAAAATGTATCATAACCAACTCCTAACTGCAAACAATTTGATTTAATAAAAAAGTGTCACATAGACACCTTTGTCGGCAGATCCTTGATTTTATCATAGACTTGCCGGAAAATGAGTAAAAACTGTTTGATTTCCGCAGCAGTTGTACAAGCTGACAAACTGATGCGCAAACTGCTGACCGCTCTTTCGTGATCATGAGTTAAAGCCAGCACTGCCTTCGAAACATCACCCAAAGCGCAAGCACTCTGGGAAGATATATAAACTTCCTGTTTTTCAAGTTCATAAATAAAATCATCTGGAATTACGCCTAAAACGCTGATATTCAAGATGTGCGGAATCGAGAAAGCATTACTGTTGATTCTGACATCCGGCAAAAACTGCAGCTCGGTCCGCAGATAAGTGTTTAATTCCTGCACATAGCGATAGTTTTCAGCCAGATTCCGATCAGCTATTTCCAAAGCCTCTTTCATAGCGATGATTAAGGGGGTAGCCGGAGTACCGCTGCGATAAACGGTCGTGCTCTTGCCACCGGCAATCAGCGGACGAAAGGTCAGCCGCTCTTTTTTATAAAGCAGACCGATCCCCTTCGGTCCGTAAAATTTATGGGCTGACAATGCGGCAGTATCGATCAGGGACAGATCCACCGGGATTTTACCTACGGCCTGCGTGATGTCAACATGTAAAAGACAATTTGGATAGTTCAGAAGTAGCTGCCGGATTGCCTTGATATCTTGCTTAATACCTGTTTCGCTGTTGATCAGACTGACGATCACCATGATCGTTTCACTCGATAGCCGGCTTTCTAGTTCAGCTAAGTCTACTAAACCATTTTCATCTAAACCAACAAAATCAACCTGATAGCCATGATCAGTCAGATTACTCAGGGGTCCATATATAGAAGAGTGTTCCAACTCGGTCGTTATAATCTGCCGGCCATAACGGTTTTGCCGTTCTGCCAGGCTGATCAAAGCCGTATTATTAGCTTCGCTGGCTCCGCTGGTATAGATGATTTCTTCCGGTTTGATCTTCAATATTCCGGCAATCTCGTTGGTTGCCTGATCGATTAATGCTTTAGCTTGGCGGCCCAGCTGATGATGGGAATTCGGATTCGCAAAATATCGGATGGAAACCGCTTCATAAACATCCAGAACTTTTCTATTCAGCGGCGTAGTCGCCGAGTAATCCAGATAGATCATATTTATCACCGCTTTTAATATAGCACAAATTCCTTTTTCTGTTAGCTTTTACTGTGAATTCAGTCCTTCATCAAACTAACTTCACCTATTATTCAGACGCAGGATTTAAATATTACCTATATTGCAGTGATTGTCGCAATGTTAATGAAAGAGGTTTTATGAAAAAGATATTATCAGCAATCGGAAAGTTTTTTAAGCAATTCGGTCATTCCTTTATTAAACATAAGATTATATCCGTTTTTATGGTCATTGTTCTGGGTGTCGGATCATTTTTCGGATATCGCTATCTTAAATTAAGAAACACCGCTAATCAAACAGCCGCTACTTATGTACGGACGGTCACCCTTACTAAAACAACCCTGAATGATACGGTCAGTCTGACCGGCACGGTTGTCAGCGCCAATGTATCAACAGTCACCAGTTCATTAAATGCCAAAATTAAAACGATCAATGTGTCCGTTGGCGATTATGTGAGTGCCGGAGATGTTATCATCACTTTGGATTCAACAGATATTGAGAAACAGATCGCTGAAGTTGAAGAAAATATCACCGATGCCAAAGAAGCTGCCCAAGATGCTTACGATGATGCCTTGGAAGCTAAAAATGATGCCTGGACAGCCTGTTTTGGCACCGGCGGAACTTCTGAGAAACTACAGACAGCTAAAACCAATCTCGCAACTGCGACGACAGCACTGAATCAGGCTAAGAGTGATTTAGCATCTTATATTAGCGCAGAAGATACTGCCAGTTCAGCTCTGACTGCCGCCGGTCAGAATTTATCCTCATCGACGGAAGAAGTTTTATCCGTTTCCGTCGGCAGTAATATTACTTTCTATGCTACAGCTACCGGCACTACAATCGCTACAGCGGACAAAAACAACTATACGCTGCTCAGCACAGATGCCGGAATCGGTACTTATCAGTTAGCTTATGTCAATGCTTACCTCGCTGAAGCGAAAGCTAACGCGAACTTAAGTGCGGCTAAGACCTCTTATGGCTATGCAACGATAGAAAACAACTACAATTCAGCATCAACAGCTTACACACAGGCCTCAAACAATTATACCGCAGCCTATCAGACTTATAAAAGCGCTGAGACAAAACTCGCGACTGCTTTAGAAGAGCTGGAAGAAGGTTCAACTAATCAGTTAGAATCATTATACTCTGAACTTAGTGATCTGCAGGAAAGTCTTGACGAATGCTCGCTTACAGCTCAAAGCAGCGGTAAAGTTACGGCATTAAACGCTACCATCGGAAATACCCCGAACGGAACATTAGCGACAATTCAGGATACCGATGATCTGGCTATTTCCATCGCTATCGAAGAAGCGGATGTTCAGAGTGTAGCAGTCGGCATGGATTGTATTATCACTAGTGACGGTACAACCGGTGACATCGCCGGCGAACTCACACAGGTCTCCCCGGTTGCCAGTACGACCGGCATGGGAAGCACGGCCAGTACTTTTTCAGCCGAGGTCCAGGTTCTAAATGGCAATAACGGCCTCTTAATCGGCATGAACGCTACCGTTGATATTATCATTTCGACAGTAGCGGATGTCTACAGCGTTCCGTATGATGCAGTGGAGACTGATGACGATGGCAATTCATATGTTTATGAACAGGTTTCCGGATCCGGGACCGATGCCGTCTTTGAAAAAGTGCAGGTAACGATTGGTACACAGACGAATTATTATATTGAAATTTCCGGCGAGAATGTCTATGAAGGCATGGTCATCAGAGCTAGTGCCGTAGAATCGGAAGCAGTAACGGAAGTCCAAGCCAGCAGTTTCAGTCTTTCTGATCTGTTTGGCGGCGGAAGCAGTACAGAAACACAGCCAAGCAGCGGAACGATGCCGTCTGGCGGCGGAACTGCACCGTCCGGAAGTGGCGGAACCGAAGGCAGACCGGAATAATGTCAAATATATTAAATCAAGAACCGCTTATCAGAATGAATGGCATCATCAAACGTTACTTTGAAGGCAAGGAAAACGAATTGGAGATTCTTCATGGAATTGATATCGATATCTATCCCGGTCAGTTCGTGGCGATTGTCGGGGAAAGTGGTTCCGGAAAATCAACGCTGATGAATCTGATCGGTGCCTTAGATCGTCCGTCCGCCGGCGAATACTATTTGAATTCTGTCAACGTTGGAAAAGCCAGTGATAAGGAGTTATCCGTTATCCGTAATCGGCGCATCGGTTTTGTCTTTCAGAATTTCGACTTGATCGGGAAAATCAATGCGATTAAAAATGTTGAACTGCCGATGCTGTATGCGGGTACTAGCCGTAAAGAAAGCTTCGAACGTGCTAAAGTCTTACTAGATAAAGTCGGAATGAATGATCGGATTAAGCATCTTCCTAACGAGTTGTCCGGCGGTCAGAAACAAAGAATAGCGATTGCCCGAGCCATGGCGAATAATCCGGACATCTTGTTAGCTGATGAACCAACCGGAGCTCTGGATTCACAAACCAGCCGAACAGTTATGGATATTTTCCATCGGCTGAATCATGAAGAAGGAATGACAATCGTTTTAATCACACACAATAATTCCTTAGCGGAAGAGTGTGACCGGATCCTGGAAATTTACGACGGAAAGATCATCAAAGAGCGAAAGGGGAAATTGATTAATGAACATTTGGGATAACATCTTACTTTCGCTTAATAATCTAAGAACAAGTAAAATGCGTTCATTCCTGACAATGTTAGGTATTATTATCGGCATCGGTTCTGTTATTGCCATCGTTACAGTCGGTAACTCACTGACTACCTCTATCAATGATACGATGCAGAGCATGGGAGTAAACAATATAACGGTCGCTCTGACTCAGAAAGAAACAGATGATGAATCAACCGACAGCAATGTCAGTGTCCGGATGTTCGCGTCGTCCACCTACAGCGACAGCGATCTGATGACCGATGCGATGATTGCGGAATATAAAGCCGCTTATGCCGATAATATCGTCGCCATTGAATTAACCGAGAGTGTCGGTTCAGCCACAGCCGACTATAATGATACCTCCTCAACCGTAAACGTAACCGGCGTTAATTCCGATTATGCGCTTGGTGAAGCCTTGGACATTACATCAGGACGTTTTATCAAGGCTTATGATATAGATAATACGAAAGATGTCTGTGTTGTCTCATCAACCTTTGTTGAAGATGTCTTCGGCCGTAATGTGGAACCGATCGGTAAAGAATTACAGATTATCGTCGGGACGAATATCTACCATTTCTATATCGTTGGTGTTTTTGATGACAGCGATGAAACATCTGCGACATCAACCGATTCATCTACCAGTGACACGACGACAACCACCACGAATATTTACATTCCGTTATCAACAGCGAAACTGATTACCGGCAGTGCCGCCGGCTATCAAAGTTTCACAGTCGTTACAAGCAGTACCGAAAACACTTCAACATTCATGACGATTACTGAGAATTTCTTCGCAAGCTATTATACCCGCAATGATTCGTATACCGTTGAAGCCACCAGTTTAGAATCTATGGTCTCGACGGTTACAGAAATGCTGGGGACCGTGCAGCTTGCCATCTCAGCAATTGCCGCAATCAGTTTACTGGTTGGTGGTATTGGCGTCATGAACATTATGCTTGTAAGCATTACGGAAAGAACACGCGAGATTGGTATCCGCAAAGCGCTTGGAGCCCCAAACCGAGTCATCCGCGAACAATTCATTGTAGAAGCGGTTATCTTATGTTTGATTGGAGGAATCATTGGCATAATCGTCGGCATCATTATCGGAGCTATCGCCACCAATATGATGGGCTATGCCACCAGTCCTTCAATTCCTGCATGTATTATCGCTACTGTGTTTAGCATCGGCGTCGGTGTCTTCTTCGGTTATTATCCGGCAAATAAAGCCGCTAAAATGAATCCGATTGACGCTTTAAGATACGAATAAAACATTTATTGATTAGAATAAACAGGCATCACTAGTGATGCCTGTTTTAATATATGAATACAAATTTGTGTAATCTCATCCGACCTTTTTATGTTTTACCTTCTTCAGCATCATTAGCAACTCATTCTCCGATATCGGCTTGCTGATCAAGTAGCCTTGAATGTAATCACAACCGTTTTTTATCAGATAATCCTTCTGTTTTTCATACTCAATGCCTTCGGCAACCACAAAATGTCCTAACTTATGGCCCATAGAAATAATATCCGACATGATAACCTGGTCCGGATTGTCATCCATCAGTTTATCAGCGAAATGTTTATCAATTTTTAAATAATTAATACTCATGTCTTTCTCTCTGGATAATGAAGAATAACCGGTCCCAAAATCGTCAATCGCTATTTTAATACCCAGTTTCTGAATATCACAAAGTTTTTCATTGATTTCCTGATAATTATCCATGAAAACGGATTCTGTAATCTCCATGACTAAATTGGATGGTTTGACTTCCGTTTCGCGAAGCAAAGATTCCAACTCAACACAGAAATCGGATCTTAAAAGATGAATCATTGACATATTGAAGGAAATGACGACACCCGGATAATTAAGTTTCTCCAACCTTGTCGATAGTTCAAAGACTGTTCGCATGAGAATCCGCCCTAACGGTACAATTAACTGCGTAGATTCAGCAATGGGAATAAATTCATTCGGCGATATAGAACCTAAGACGCGGCTTTCAAAACGCGCCAATGCTTCAAAGCCCTCAATACCATTCGCCTTAACATTATAAATTGGCTGATAGACCATATAAATACCTTCATTGTTTATAATCGCTTCGCTTAGTTCGTTACGGATATGGTTAGTTCTTTCAACTTTTTCTTCCATTTTTTTATCGAAGAAGAAATAACCGTGAATCATATCATTCGGAGTATTTTCGGCTGCGATAGAAGCTAATTTAATTATATAATCCGCATCAAAATTATCTTTTTCCAGCTCAACAATCCCGATGCTGCCCATAATATAATTGAAAGATATAATCCGATTCAAGATCTCAATCACCTCATTGCACAGTTTTTCCAAATCATATTTCGCAATATATTGATTGACATAGAATAAATATCGATCCGTCGATAAACGGAAAAGCAAAATATTATCCGTACAGATCTTCATCATTTCACTGGTTAAATTACGTATCAGACGATCTCCAAACGAAAAACCGTAACTGAGGTTAATCACACTGAATTTTCTCAGATTCAAGAGACAGACAGCTCGTTTCCGATTTTTTGTATTATTCTTTTCCTGACGCAAAATTTCACTGAAATAGTTTAAATTGTAAAGCCCGGTCAATTCATCATGGGTATTGATATATTTCAGTTTCATTTCCTGAACTTTACGGCTCGTAATATCAAGTATGATGCCTTCAAGCGCTATAACATTGCCTTGGTCATTGTAAACGGCTTGCCCTTGTTCAAGTACCCATTTTTTCCCTTTATCCGCGGTTATGATTTCATATTCCTCGACAAACTGGTCATGAGTAGCGATAGCCGTCCCCCAGCGATCCCATATATAACTTTGATATTTAGAATCAATAATGCTGTTGTACGACAACTCTTTATTATTAATAACGCTGTCAGCTTGATATCCAGTCAGATTGTAACAGCCTTTTGAAACGAATTCCATTGTCCAATCACGGTCATATTTACAGCGGTAAGCCATTCCCGGCAGATTATCCAGAAAGACAGCTTTACTGCGTTCGCTGTCATATAATTCGCTTTCAATTCTCTTTCGTTTATCAATGTCTTCAATCAGACAAATATGATATGGACTTCTTTTGTTTTGCTCATTGTAAAGCTGTGCCACACTTAAATGAACCCAAACATAATGTCCGTCGGGTAACAGGTAGCGTTTTTCCAGATCATAGTTACTGATCAGCCCGGCTTTAAACCGATTAAACAGAAGCTGATCTTTCTTAATATCATCCGGATGCGTAACCGATTCCCAGGGAGTTCTAGTCAATTCTTCGCTAGTCCGCCCAGTAATCCGGATAAAACTTGAATTAGTACTCGGAATGTCGGCATTAATTGATGTAATGTACTGATCACCGTTTATAACCGCAATGCCAATCGGTGATTGTTCGAAAATCGTTCGCAATAACTGTTCATTGACGCGCATCCTGTTTTCTGATTCCAGCAAACGGTCATGATCATTCTGCAGCTGTTGGTTTTTTTTCACGATAATATAGAAACCAATGTAAATCGCCAATAGGCAGGAAATAATCACAATAATCTGGAGTGTTCCGGTGATTGCATTATGGTACCAAGCATAGGCCGGCATATCAATCCCAAGCACGGCGATAACGGTTTGTTGATTGGCATCGATGATTGGCACTAGTATACTGACATAACGGCCTTCTTTATTGGTATAGATAGATGTCAGAATTGTTTCAGAACTGGAAAACGGCCGATAAACATCCGCTGGCGGGTTAGTATAAGCAGTACCGGGATCAGTGATGTTACCGTCAGTATTCTGCGTGGAATCCATATAGTAGTAAATCCCATCGTCTTTTTGATAGAGCAGATATGCCGAATCGATACCATCAATGTTTGTAACGAGCTTAATTAGATTTCCCTTCAAGATGGTGTATTAGCGCTTCTGCAAATCATTGATATTTCCCGATAATTGTTTGAGCATTTCCGTGGGCATCAATGAGTTAGCCGCCTCGGCAAGTCTGATAGCCGATGCTTCCGTTTCCCTCACCCGTTCATTCCAGATAAACACCGTATAGATCGAACCGACGATAAACAAAAAAACAAAACCGAACCAAAAGATCATTTCACGGTACTTGTTATTTAAGCTGAACCTTTTTCCGATGACAGTTTTCATTTCCGATTATAACCCTCAGGTTTGAATATTATACGTTCTGATACATTTTTATTATGACTTATTTATTTATTTTATTCAATTAATTTGTTATCTGAGCGTTTAGTTAGACAAATGAAACTATTTAATCTATTATTATATTAGAAAAGGATGTGAATTATAATGAGCTTTTATGAAATTTCTGTCTTAGATCAAAATGATCAGGTTGTTTCCATGGCTACATTTAAAGATAAAGTTTTGCTGATTGTCAACACCGCGACCAAGTGCGGTTTTACACCGCAGTACGAAGGACTGCAGGAGCTGTATGATGAATTCAAAGATCAGGGGCTGGAAATCCTGGATTTCCCCTGTAATCAATTCGGCAGCCAAGCACCGGGCACCAGTGCCGAAATCAATGAATTTTGTTCGCTTAACTTCCATACAACCTTTAGGAGATTTGCGAAAATCGATGTCAACGGACCTGATGAAGCCCCGCTTTATACTTTCCTAAAGAAAGAAAAAAACGGATTGGCCGGTGATGATATCAAATGGAACTTCACTAAGTTTCTAATTGACCGTCAAGGCAATGTCGTGAAACGATACGGGTCAGCAATTACACCGCAAAAAATAGCTAAAGATATAAAAACACTTATATAAACCTCGAAAGCCGAGGTTTTTTTATTGAATAGTTGCGAAGCTTACCATATAATCGTAATTGTACTACAACCATTTTCATGTAATATAAATATCTAGTCAGATCATCCCTGCACGATTATGTTTATCGTGATTTCAACCACTTTCAGCTTGATAATTTTTCTTCAATAGAGGGGTAGGCAATGAAAAAAAAGAATAACTGGCAGGATTTTAATAATCTTCTGGGGTTGAATGAACATCATACACGTATCAGCGTTATTTTCATCGTGATGATACTAGCGCTTATCGTTTTCTGGATCATTATCTCGGATGTCGTGATGATTAAGTCGCTGTATTGGATACCCTTCAATCGCTATCTGCAAATCACTATCGATCTGATATTTATCTTTATTCTAGTCGTTTTATCTTACATCCTGGTTAACCGCTTGATCAGCAATCATCGTAAATTACTGGAGATCAACAGTTTTTTGTCATCGATAATGGACAGTTCTAATGAGATCATGATGTTCTCGCTCGATCATACATATCGCTATACCTACTTTAATCAGCGCCATCAGCTTGTCATGCAGGAACACTGGGGTAAACAGATTGCCGCCGGCATGAATATTCTCAGTGTCATCGATGTTGAGGAAGATCGAATTAAAGCTAAAAAAGCTTTTGATCAAGCTTTTCAGGGACAGAGTATGAAATTGATTGAGGATTATGGCAATATAAAGCTAAAACGGTCCCATTGGCAAAATTACTATGCTCCGATTTATGATCAGAATCGAACGATTATCGGCTGTTCATGTTTTTCGATCAATGTATCCAAACTTGTGGATGAAGAACAGAAGAGCCGGCAGCTCAGCTATCGGGACACGTTGACAGAACTTTATAACCGGCGATATTTTCAAGAAGCATGTACTTCATTAGGTGCAACCGAGAATCTGCCGGTTTCCGTAATCATTGCCGATGTTAATGGTTTAAAATTCACTAATGATGTCTTCGGCCATCAAGAAGGAGACCGGCTGATTATTCAATTTGCCCGGATTCTTGAACATGTCCTGCCGAAAAACAGTATTATTGCACGGATCGGCGGTGATGAATTCGGCATTTTATTGCCGAAAACAAACGAAAAGGAAGGTCTTGAACTTATTCGGCAGATCGAAGAGAACGTCATCAGGAATCATCAGGAGAAATTGACACTTTCCGTTTCTTTGGGTATTGCTACTAAATGGCAGAATGATGAATCGCTTGAACAGATTGTCGCCCATGCCGATAGTTTGATGTATCACAATAAAATGATTAATCGGCTTGATTTTGAAGAGAAACTTATTAACAGTCTTTCAAACTATTTTTATCAGAAGCCTGCCGAACGTCTGCATGCTGAAAATACCAGCCACTATGCCAAAGCGATCGGCATGGCCATGAAGCTGCGAGAAGATGATCTTAATATTCTGGAATTAGTCGGTTATCTGCATGATATCGGCAAAATCACCTTGAATTTCCAGTTATTGAACCGTAATACTGCTCATCCCAGTAAAAAAGCAGTAACTCAGCACTGTGAAGCCGGTTACAAAATTTTGCATTTCTTTGAACGTTACCGTGATTTTGCCGGTTATGTCCTGATGCATCACGAACAGCCGGATGGCAAGGGGTTGCCTAATGGTCTTTACGGGGATGATATACCGATATTAGCACGGATTGTTGCTGTAGCTAATGTTTATGATGCGATGGTCAACACTCTCCCACCGAAAAAAGCTAAAACAGAGGCTGAGGCTATTGAAGAGCTTCTACTTCTCAAGCAAACACAGCTTGACGGTCATATTGTTGATATTTTCATTAATAAAATACTGATTAATTATTGATATCCGACGAAAATGATAACTTATTATCTTCATTAACTTGCAACTGTCCATTTTTGTAATATGATATAAAGGAATGACAATCCGAGGGTATTTTAATGATTAATTTGTTTCGCAAGGTGTTATTTAACCTCAAAGATCTTTGGTCAGGCACAGATAATCTTCCGTTATCTGACCAACAGAAATTTAGTATCGACCTTCTCAATAAAGGCCTCAGCCGCAGTTTTTTTGTGGCGGTCATCATTTTGATTCTTCAGATTATAAATCTAATCATAAGCTGTACAACTGATGATGCGTTGATTTATGTATTACTGCTGGACTGCGGTAAGACATGGATGATCGTTATTGCTATCAGTTACTTACTGCTTTATATCATCACTGATAAATTCATCCGAAAAGGGCGCGATCAGTTGAAGATCTTGCTTTACCTATTTTGGTTTTTAGTGATGATTGGTTCTTTACCATTTACATATATCGAGCTTGCACAGCGTCATGCTTTAACAAACTATACGGTGGTGATCTTAGCTTTAGCATTTATTCCGCTTTTTAACCTTAAAGAAATCTTATTCTATACCACCATCTATTTCGGTGTCCATCTTATTTTGGTATGTCAAATGGATGTGCCGCCATTTATCTACCAGGAGATGACAATTCTGGCAGGATTGACCTGCTATGCCGCCGCGCTGCAGCATAGGTCGCTGCTTCAGACATTCATCAGTCAGCAGAAACTGCTGGCGATGAATGATCAACTAAATGTCATCGCAAATACCGATCAGCTTACCAATTTGTTAAATCGCCGCGGCTTGGAAGAACACTTGCAGAATAATGAAGAACACCATTTTGGGTACTACAGCATGATACTGATTGATATCGATCTTTTTAAATTATACAATGATACCTATTTTCATCAAGCCGGCGATCATTGCCTGCAGCAGGTGGCCGAGAGTATCAAAAAAGCGGTGATTAACATCACCGATATCATTTCCCGTCATGGCGGAGAGGAATTTCTGATTTTAGCAGACAATCTTGACGAAACACAACTAATCGCTCTTGCTTCAAAAATCCGCAATGCTGTCTATGATCTGCGAATCAAGATGAATGATGAACCGGAATCTCCTTATTTATCAATCAGCAGCGGGCTTTGCCAGAAGAAGTTGGCGCCGGGTATGGCTGTCGACAATGAATTAGTCAGTGAGATGTTCTGCGAGGCCGATCAGCAGCTGTATCTAGCAAAAAGCCATGGGCGTAATTGTATTTACTTCAACAATAAAATTTATTATTAGCTTTCTTTAAAAAGGGAATCAGTTCATTTTCCGGCATCGGTTTGGCGTAATAGAAACCTTGAATATAATTCGGGTTTAAATCAATTACTTGATTTACATCTTCAAGCGATTCTACCCCTTCGACAACGATTGCCATTCCTAAGCGCTTAAACATATTCATAATATCTTCAAAGACAATTCCATTCTTCTCACCTTCATATTTACCAACTAATAAACTGCGATCTAGTTTTACGATACTGAATGGGAGATTAACAACCTGAGTCAAATTCGCATAACCTTTACCGAAATCGTCCAACGCAAATTTAATACCGAACTTATTCAGTATTTCCATATATTCGATCATTACTTCACAGGAAATTGTTGCGGCTGTCTCAGTAATCTCAAAGATTACTAAGTCCGGATCAACACGGTAATGCTCATAAATCTGAATGAAACGGTCATAAAAGCCTTGATTAATAAATTCTGCCGCTGACAAATTGACCTCAATTGTGGAAATACCAAGATCTTCGCGCACATTGTGCCGGTTTAAGAACTCAAATGAACGACGCATGACTAATTCATCAATTCTTAAGATTAAGCCGGTACGCTCAGCTATCGGAATAAACTCTCCGGGAGAAACAAAACCGAATTCCGGACATTGAAAGCGCAGCAAGACTTCCATCGAGTTGAAAGTTTTCGTCTTAACTGCATAGATCGGCTGAAAATAAAGTTCAAAACCTTCATTCTTGTCCAACCCTTCCCGTAAGGCTTTTTCAACGGCCATCTGACGCTGAACCTTTAACAAAAGATCTTTTTCGATTTCTTTGACCATGACATTTTCATGATTATACTTCTCTCTGGTAAAAGCCAAATCAATCAAATTCAACACATCATCTGATTTCTTAAAAAAAGATGAATGATCAAAGTGCCGGATATAAGCCGAAAGTACAAGATGCATATTATTGATATTCCAGCTGCGGTTAAAACGTGTGACAATATCGTTCAGTGTTTGCTGATAATGTTCCCGATCAAATGTCACAATCGCAAAACGGGTTCCCTGCAGTTTAAAAACCCATGGTTTACCAGCAATCGCCTGCAGATAGAAACTGACTTCCTGCAGTACTTCGTTGCCGGCTAAAGCACCGAAAAGGTTATTAATCCGCCGCATACCGTCTACGTTCAGAACAATCAGCTGAAATCGGTTTTTTTCTGTAATTCGATTTTCTAAAAATATCTGGAAAGCTTCGCTGTTAAATGCCTTCGTAAAACTGTCCAGCAAATCAGCCGGATTTTGAAGCGTAAAATAGACCATGGCTATCGCTAAAGCGATGGCCACGCCGGTTAATAAATAACTAGGCAGCAGCGATTGAATAATCATTGTCACCGAAATGATGAAAATGAAACTTATAACAACATTGTATTGAATCCGGCGGATTTGCCGGTGATACTTAAGAATCAGCGCAAATGAAACAGCCATATAAAAAAAGGCATTGACATACAGATAGTAAAAACCGATATTATGAACATAACCTAACTCCGGATCAACATAGAAAATCAAATGATGGAAATAGTTCGTAAAAACAAAAAGCTGAAAAATACAGTAGGGAATCAATAATGTAAGCACCGCGGCCCGGTTAACCTTCAAATCCTTAACGATCACCAAAATGTACAGAAACATGTAGACAGGAAAGGTCAGCTGGATTGAATAAAAAACCGTGTTGATTGCGTAATTAACCCAAGCCGGCAGCGCTAGTGCATTTTCAATGGCGATTGATCCGACAATATCTAAAGTGATATCGACAATTGCTGAAATAAGTATAATTGAAAACAATTTGTTTTGCTTGTTTGGAAAACGACGTTTGCTGAAAAACCGATATACTACAACCGAAAGGAATATCAATGCACTGATTTCATACTCCATGATGTATTTCATAAATGTCCCCTGATTAAAACTAACTTAAATATAATATATTTGGCATGTTAATACAAGCTAACCGCTTGCGATTACAGTTATAAACATTGAATTATCTGATACTTTCTAGCGTTTTAATTTCAATCCGCCAGTTTTAACTTTGAACTAACCGATATTTAGCCGTGCTATCGAATATTCAAAGGATTATCCGCCGTAAATCGAAATAAAATCCTTGGTTAAATCCTAACCAAGGACTATAAATTATTTACCAAATAATAAATTCAACTGATATTGTGCTTTATTATCCGCAAACGCTAGAATCAAATCATTTTTCATTATCGCCGTCTCACCATGCGGAATTATGATTTCTTTACCGCGGCTGATGGAGATCAGGACAGCTGTCAACGGGATATCCAAATCCTTAATCTTTTTATTCAAAGCTTGGGACTCATTGGTAACATTAAACTGTACAATTGAAAAATCACTGCTGCTGATCTTCATCAGGGTCAGCATATTCTTCAAATCGAGTTCTTCAACAACGATATGAGCAACTAAATCAGCTTGGTTAAGAGCAACATCAACTCCTTGGCTCTTGGTAAACAGCCAACTGTTTTTCGGATTATTGACACGCGCTATAACGCGTGGCACCGCAAACTCAAACTTGGCGATTGTCGAAACAACCAGGTTTACTTCATCAGCTCCGCTGACGGCAACGACAACGTCGGTCTGCGAGATACCGCAGGCTTCCAAAACAGCCGGATCAGTGCCATTGCCATATACAACTGTGTCTTTCGGTAAATCACTCTTGAGTTTCTCAATGATATTTTCGCGATTATCGACAATTTTTACAGCACAATGATTCTTTAAAAGCAGATCTGCAATATAAGCTCCGACTTGTCCGCCGCCGATAATTATTACTTTCATATTTGTCGCTCTCCTTAATCTAATCCCAATAATGACTTAAGTCGCTTGATTGACGAGGTCATTACGGAAATATAAATGATATCCTGTTTCTGCAACACCGTTCCCAACGTCGGCAGAAATGATTTATTATCGCGGCTGATGGCTGTGACTTGAAACTCACCGATTGCCAATACATCATTAACCGTTTTACCGATTAATAGTGAAGGGACTTCAATTCGCACCATTTCTACGCTGCTGTCACCGATGCTCAAGACCGTATCCAGCTGGCTGTAACTGAGCAGTTCCAAAGCGCGAGCCACTCCCCATGAAGTAGTCGAAATTGTCTGGATACCGAAAGTTCGATAGATTTCCGCTTTACGCGGATCGTATAACCGCGAGATGACACGCGGCACCTTATAGATGTCTTTTGCGATCCGTGCGATCAAAGCATTCACTTCGTCACTTGTCGTGCAGGCAACGATCGCATCAACATAGCTGATTTTCGCTTTTTCCAGAATTTCTTTATCAAATCCAATACCAATAACCTTATCACCGCTGAAATCAGAGCTGAGATGAAGCAAGGCATCTTCATCCTTGTCGATGACTGTTACTTGATTACCCTTCTTTGCAAGACTGTTGGCAAGTCCGGATCCCAACATCCCGCAACCAACAATTATAACTTTCATATTAACTTACCTTCGCTTTCTTATTTAAATGGCGAGTCACTGCCTTGCGCAGTTCTTCAACCAAAACAATCGGAACCGGTAAACAGATCAGGAATAACCATTCTTTCATTCCCAGAGGAGCAGTATTAAAAATCTCCTGCAAAATCGGAGTGTAGATAATTGCTGACAGAAGCACAATCTCAAACACAATGCCAAAAACAACACGTTTATTTTTGAATAAGCCAGCTTTAATTACAGAGTAGTTGACTGTCCGGCAATTCATTACCATCCCAATCTGGCAGAAAACAATTGACGCCAAAGTCATCGTTGTTGCCATCCGATAAGTTACACCGGAACTGGCCAGCGGAACAAGCGGCCAGCCATTCACATAATTGACATAGAAGTAAGCGGCCATACAAACTGCTGATTCAATCAAACCATACCACAAGAAGGCTTTGATAACTAAATCTTTGTTCAGCAGTTTATCGTTGGTTGAACGCGGAGGCTGATTCATTATCCCTGTTTCCGGCAATTCAGTGCCTAAACCAAGAGCCGGCATCATGTCCGTTCCCAAGTCAACTGCTAAAATCTGCATAACGGTTAAAGGCAGCGGTATGCCGCCGCGAGAAAATAGAAAAGCCGCTGAAGGAGCCGCTTCCGGCATATTACTGTTCAGAATATACAAAATGAACTTACGGATGTTACTGTAAACGGCACGGCCTTCTTCAATCGCCGTAACGATTGAGGCAAAATTATCATCAGTTAAAATCATATCCGCAGCTTCTTTGGCTACATCTGTTCCGGAGATTCCCATCGCAATACCGATATCGGCTTTCTTTAAAGCCGGCGAATCATTGACACCGTCACCGGTGACCGCAACAATTTCGTTCATCTCCTGCAGATTACAAACAACACGGTATTTTTGTTCAGGAGCGACACGAGCAAAAATAATCTCATCTTTTAATGCTGTTTTCAGCTCCTGATCACTCATTTTTTCTAATTCACTGCCGGAAACAACGCGTGGGTGTTCGCTTTTAACGATGCCGATACGCTTCGCTATACTTTCCGCTGTCAGGCCATAGTCGCCGGTAATCATAATAATCCGAATCTTGGCAGCATGACATAGTGCCACAGCGTCAGCTACTTCCGGTCTCGGCGGATCAGCCATGGCAATCAAACCAATGAAAGTCAGATTGCTTTCAACTAATTCCGGAGTATATTGACTTAAGCTCTTAGGCAGATTACTATTCCGATTGATCAGCCGTTGTGCGATAGCCAGTACTCGCAAACCTTTACGGGCATATTGGTCATTAGCTTCAATAATCGCATCACGCTGTGTTTCACTCAGTGGAGTGATTTGACCATTCTTAAGCTGACTGCTACATAATTCCAAAACTTCTTTCGGTGCTCCCTTAACATAGGCAATCATCTGACTGTCATCAACCGGCTTATCAAGCTGATGAATCGTTGTCATCCGCTTACGGCGGGAATCAAACGGCAATTCTCTTAAGCGCGGTGTAACCGCCGCTTGCTGGTCAGGATCGATGCCTGCTTTCTTCGCTGCTACGCCAAGACAGGCTTCAGTCGGATCACCTAGTACGGTATAACGGTTATTATCAGCAGTCGGCGGCAACAACCGCGCATTGCTGCACAGACTGGCTGCGGTCAGCAAGGCCCGCAAATCTTCATGATTACTGGCATTGAGTGGTTGATTATCCCATAAGATCTGACCTTTCGGTTCATAACCGAGCCCTGTTACCTTTAAATTCTGTCCGCTTAACCATAAATCACTGACCGTCATTTCATTCTGTGTCAAAGTCCCGGTCTTATCTGAACAAATAACGGAAGTGCAACCCAGTGTTTCGACAGCCGAAAGTCTTTTGACTAAAGCATGTTCTTTCGCCATTCGCTGTACAGCCATTGCTAATGACAAAGTCACGGTTGGCAGTAATCCTTCCGGAATAAAAGCAACAACCATCCCTAGGGCAAAGATAAAAGATTTGCCGAGCGGTTCCTTGACGAAAAAAACAGCAGCTAACAAAAAGAAGATTCCAAAACCAATTGCAATGAACGATACCTGTCGTGTTAAAATATCGAGCTCTTTTTGGAGCGGGCTCTGTTCTTCTTCCATATTCTGAGTCAGCGATGCTATTTTGCCGAATTCCGTATTCATGCCGATTGAAGTTACAATCGCTTTGGCAGTACCGCTGGACACACTGGTGCCGGTAAAAATCAGATTGGGAGTTTCCGGACGGCTCAATCCTTCCGTCAGAACCGCTTCATGCGTCTTTCGGACCGGATTCGATTCTCCGGTTAAGGTAGACTGATTAACCTGAAAATCACTGCTATCCAATAACCGGGCATCAGCTGATATCTTGTCACCTTCCTGCAGCAGAATAATATCCCCGGGAACTAACTCTTCCGCATGTAACTGCTGTTCCTGGTTATTACGAATAACACGGGTATATGAAGGCAACATATTCTTTAACGCTTCTGTCGCTTTACTGGCACGGAATTCCTGCCAAAAGCTAAAGACACCATTAATAACGTTAACTAACCAAACAGCGATGCCTAATTCCGGCATTTCCGCAATAATCGCAACAATGCCGCCAATCCACAGCAAAATAGCCATCAGACTGGTAAAATTCGACAGAAAAATCAAAATAATCGGTTTTCCCCTCTTCTCACTGATAACATTCTTGCCAATCGCTGCTTGGATGGTTTCTACTTGTGAATCGGACAATCCCCCCGGTTGCGAGTTCAAAGCTTCATAAACCATCTTCTGATCTAATTTATAAATATCTTCGATTTTAAAACTGAATTCTTTTTTTTCTGACATATAATGCCTCTTCTGCAGGTCATATCACTAAGGGTAAATGACCAGCTATATCTTAGCACTTAGTTTTTAAATTTCAATACATTTCATTCAAAGCTCAATCTTCGCTTTGACATTGTTTGAGTTAAGCGCTTTGAATAGTATTTATTTCTTCACCCCGTCCGCAAGCCAGCGAATAACTGGTCTCAATTTTGAAGATACGGTGTATTACGTAGCTATATTGTGGCATGCTCAGCATTATACTCTTGAAGCAACCTAATATTTATATCGTTAATGGCTGTTGTCTGCATACCTTAATTCTCGTTCGCAGTCCAATAATTCTAAACATATAAAATAATCAACGCGCCTTTAGTACAAACTACGCTAGATCCACACAGGCTTAATTTGTGAGCTGAAAAACAATTCGGCTCAAGCCTTTTTCCTGGCTGATATACATTTTTTTAATAAAAGCCCTGACTTCAAACACTAAATTTCAACTCATATTTACCATTCTTATATAACATATTATATTTATTCATATCTATTGCGTTCGACAGAACAAGCTTCAGAAATATTACTATTTATTTATGACGATCTTCACGATTAACACAGTGCCTGTATAGTTGTCTGAAGGAGGTTTGTTATTGAACATTATGAAGAAGAGCTGGTGTTCCGTTGACGCTATTCTTTCGAAATCAAATCAAATACACCGTGCTTTATTCAACGAACTATCATTTCTTCATTACTAATAGCCAGCAGTGATCAGATAAGCAATAAAGCAGCCAATCCCTTTCGTATTTAGCAATACAGTAATCTCAACAGCGATAACTGATTGAAGAAATAAAAACCAATTGATCATCAATCGGCCTGGTAATTCGATTACTTGAATTTTGTTTGCTCATAATTATATGGGATACCGGAGCCAACACTTACATCTTCAATCTTGGTTAGAATCAGCCAGTCAGCCATGTTACCTTGATGATAAAATCAGCGGACTAAAAATGGTTGCCAGTCACTACAAATCAGCCTTATCTTTTAAACATTGAATAACTTATCTAAGCAGAGATCTTCGCTCCGCTATCGTTCATAATTGGCGTGCCCGACAGGAATCGAACCTGCAACCCTTTGAATCGGAATCAAATACGCTATCCGTTGCGCCACGGGCACGTGTACTAATATTCTAACCTAACTTACCGGCTATCGCAAGAGCAGAATAAAAAAAGAGAGCATCAGCTGATGCTCTCTTGACTAGAATAAAATAGATTTACTTAACTTTTTCAGCTAAGTATCTGATGGTACGAACCATCTGGCTGGTATAACCGTTTTCGTTGTCATACCAAGCAACAACTTGAACCTGATATGTATCATCATCAATCTTAGCCACCATTGTCTGAGTGGCATCAAACATTGAACCGACAGTTGTTCCAATGATATCACTGGATACTAATTCTTCTTCCGTATAGCCGAAGGATTCCGTTTCAGCAGCTTTCATCGCAGCATTGATTGCCGCTTTAGTAACATCTTTACCCTTAACAACGGCAATTAAGATCGTTGTAGAACCGGTAATCGTCGGAACGCGCTGAGCAGAACCAATCAATTTGCCATTTAATTCCGGGATTACTAAACCAATAGCTTTTGCAGCGCCGGTTGAGTTCGGAACGATATTCGCCGCAGCAGCACGAGCACGACGGAAGTCGCCTTTACGATGCGGGCCATCCTGAGTCATCTGATCACCGGTGTAAGCATGAACAGTCGTCATGATACCGGTCTGAATCGGAGCGTAGTCATTAAGCGCTTTAGCCATCGGAGCTAAGCAGTTTGTCGTACAGCTGGCAGCTGATACAATTTTATCTTCCGGTTTTAAAATCTTGTGGTTAACATTGTAAACAACGGTCGGAAGATCATTGCCGGCCGGAGCGGAAATAACAACCTTCTTGGCACCGGCATTGATATGAGCCATTGCCTTGTCTTTTGAAGTATAGAAACCAGTGCATTCCAATACAACATCAACATCTAAACTACCCCACGGCAATTTATTAGCATCAGCTTCCTTGTAAATCTTGATTTCTTTTCCATCAACAACGATAGAATCCTCTGTTGCGACAACTTCATGACCGAATCTTCCTTGAGCTGAGTCATATTTCAACAAGTGTGCAAGCATATCTGGAGCTGTTAAGTCATTGATTGCAACAACTTCGTAACCGTCTGCAACAAACATCTGTCTGAACGCTAAACGGCCGATACGTCCAAAACCATTAATAGCAACTTTTACTGTCATAAAAAATCCTCCTATTGACATATTCATTATAAGGAAGTTACACTAAAAAGTCAATTGTGAATTAATTATCACATTCACGCAATTGACACTTTACGGTCGTCGAATTTATCGGATACCAATCCTGTTAATAATCATATCCGATTGTCATCGCACCCTTTTTTTTCGAGCATCGTCATCCACAAAACATCATTGATCAAGAAATCCTTTATAATAACAAAACCGCATTTCTGATATAGCCGCAGTGCCGGTTCATTCAACTTGCCGGTGCTGACCCTGAACGCATGATGATTCGGGTTATGACGATCAAGATAAGTTAACAGCTGTGTCCCGATGCCTTGTCTAAAACTTAAAGGATTAACAATCAGCCGGTTGATGATTAGACAGTCATTGATCAGCTCATAAGCTAAAACACCGTTCAGCTGATCACCATCATAATAGCCGATAAAGGACTCTTTGGAACTCATCAGCGCTTCTTTAGTCTCGAACAGTGCCGGAATTCCCGGATAATCGATCAGTTCAGCTTCTACCTGATAAGCCGCTTTTTGAATAATCAGCACTTCTTCAGCTAAAAAGCTGTCTGAGAGATCTAAAGCAACAACCATACTAGTATTCTTCATTGAAGTTCACCGGTTTACCGCTCATTCTAAAGGCTTCAGAGACGGATTTGATATCACTGCCATATAATCTGTTGAACAGTTCAAGATCATTCATCCTAACCATTAATTGATCATTGGTGTTGTAAATTGCCGTTGGAATAATCCTGGCCAAGTTCTCACCGGCTGATAAGGTAAATTTTATAACCCGCGCTTGATTCAAGACATAACTCAGCAGTTTCAGCAAAGCTCCGGAATTCAAATAAATTATTTCTTTGATCTCCAGCGGATCCGTTTTTGGATCATAAATCAGATAACCTTCTAAATCATTCTGCCGATTAAAACAGCCAATCAGTTTTCTTCCGGTTGCACTGATTTCTTGGAGCTTATTTTGATAATAGTCCTTGTCACGATGGCGGTAACCATCAAAGTAACACATAAAATGCTGGTATAGATTCGTCAGTTCGCCGATCGGCACATCCGCCGTGATTCCGAACTGCGAATAGACCGGCAGCTGATTTCGTGATAAAAGATAACTCTTTCGCTGGTAAATATTATGAAAATCCCAACTTATAAAAGGCTGAGCATCAGCACAGCTGATAAATGTTAGCAGGTCATTATAAATCATTTCTTCCATTACTTCGCTGATCATCGTTTCAGTATAATTCAGTGAACGATATTCGTAAGCTGTAAACAAAAAATTCAGATAACTGACATTGATCTTTTTCCCATTCAGCCATACCGGATGCCGGTGAACGGCAAGCGTAGATACTATCGCCGTATTATCTTTTATTACATAGGTATTAAAAGGCTTGAAGACACTAGTAAAATAATGAGCCACGAATTGCGGACTGTATGTTTTCGCATATAATTCCTGCAGACCTCTGATATCATTTTCCTGTGCCTTCTTGATCATAACCTATCCTTTCATGATGAACTTCTCAATCATAAAGACGGGATTATAAGCCATTTTCGCTTGACGCAAGTTGTCCTTACCCATATCATCCTCGCGATTGAGATAGGGAAGGTCCATAAAATTACGCAGAAGAAATTCTTTTAAAATTGCTTGATAAAGCCCTCTTATCTTCTCATCAGCCTTTTCAACATTAATCTGTCCCATACGCGATGATAGTTTACTGCCGATAATAAACGACCTGACACATCCGTCGATCCGGATCAATCCGCCGTAAACCGGCAGTTGATTCCAGTTATCAAACAGCCGTTCAATCCCGGCACTTTCATGAACCAGGTACTCATCATAGTAATCTTCGCGCCAATCATCAAGATAGTCCCGGCAATCTTCAATATTACTTTGATCAATTATTTCATAGGTAAACCGCTCACCATATTCATTATAAAATGCATTCAGATTATTCCGCTTCTTTTGAAGTTTTTTTCCGCTGAAAGTCCTTAGTTTTTCCGTTTCATAGACATAATCATCAATATCCGTGTAAGCTGCGAAGCGATACAGCGAATCATGTTCCTGCAGCATCCGGACATAATCTTTGGTGTAACAATTTAGAATAACCGGTTTATGCAGTTCGTGAAAAATCTGCCGGATTTTATCAACCGCTTTAATAAAATCGCTGCGCTGGCAAAGCGGCATGTAAGCAAAAGTTACATCTTTAAACTCGCAGATCAAAATCATCATGTCGGCATCATGCCATTGATATAATTTAAAAAAATCCATCCAGATCAGCATGTTAATAATATTATGATTACTCTCTTCATAATCCGTCTTCTTAAGATATTTATTAATCAATTCAAAATCACTAAGCACGACCGGTTTTAGACAATCAACATCCATACTTATTTATCGGCATCCCTTTCTGTATACTCAGCATCTATGACATCTTTATTTGAATCTGCTTGTTGATTGCTTCTGTTTATCCAGTCTTCATTGACTTGCTGCTGATCATCAGAATCCTGATACTGATCCATGTGCTGATAAGGATTGGAATGCTGGTTTCTGGCAACACTGAAAATAATGAAACGAATCACCATATAGATTATTGCCACCACAATCAAAGGCCAGGCAGCCTGTAAGACTATCATAATTAAAATAAACATTAATAAGCCGGAGAATCCACGCACTATTTATCACCTCTGTTATTATAACTTTTTTATTGTTAAAATGCGATATCTACTTCTCAATAAGCTTCTGCGCCAGCTCGGAGAGTTTGGCTAACCGATGTTTCATCCCGGACTTGCTGATTGACAACCCGGTATTTTGTTCGTATGTTTCACACAGATCATTCAGACTGGCTTCCGGATAAGCTTTACGCAGTTCAGCTACTTCCTGCAATCGCTTATCAAGATACTGCATTTTACCATACTTTTCTAATATTTCAATGTCTTCTGACTGTTTTCGTCCAGCTTTCATTGTTTTCATCTCATTAGCGACTTCGCAGTTGTCTAATCGGGTCAGACTATTGCGGAAATCGCGTTGTATGCGTAAATCCTCAAAATTCATTACCGAATCATAGGCACCGACACAACGTAAAAAATCTGAGATCCGTTCACTGGCTTTCAGATAAACGACATGCTGATTCCGCCGAATGATATGTTTTGCCGGCAAATCAAAACGCAGCATCAGTTTCTGGATGAAAAAGGCATGATCCTGATCCAAAGTTGCGATTTCAAGATGATAATTGCTTTTCGTCGGTGAATTGACGCTTCCGCTCGCCATGAAGGCTCCTGCCAAATAGGCACGTGCACAGCAATCTTTTCGCACAACCTGATATCCTGGATGGTTCTTAATTTTACCATCCACCATTAGATCCATGTCATGTAAAATTTCATCAGCTCTTGTAATGACTTTGATTAGATAAATATTATTCTTCTTAAGATTCATTTTCTTTAATACCGATAGTTCCATTTCAGCATTATAAGTATCCTTAATCAGTTTCCAAATACGCTTAGCTGTCGTTGCGTTTTCAATGCGAACTGTCAATGACATCCCGCGGCTGTTGAAAACGACGGTACTGCATAGTTGAATCAAGGCAGCTAATTGAGCCCTCGTACAACAATCTTTCAGTTCGTTCTGACCGATTTCGCTTTTTACTTCCGTGGTAAATGACATTATTTCCTGCCAAAGCGAGTCAGCAGCTCGCCGAAAATATCCCGAATCCGATTTGAATCATGACGAATCAGGTTATTGTTGAAACTCAATAATTGTTTTTCTTCGATCAGGTAAGGATGATTCTGCAAAGCACGATGCACCGGATAAGCCTGTTCCAGCACATAACGCTGCAGAATATAATCCGGTAATTCATCATTGGCAAAAATAACCAGGTCCAGACTGCCCTGCAAATGCTTCTCAATTGCTTCAACATGATCTTCAAGCCGGTAATCATCCGTTTCGCCACGCTGTGTCATGGCATTGCATAAATAAACCTTTGTCGCTTTGCTTATCAGCAAAGCCTGACGTAAGTCTTCAATAACAATATTAGGAATAATACTGGTATAAAGACTTCCGATACCGAAAATAATCATATCCGCATTCAAAATCGCTTCAACGGCTGAACTAGTAGCCTCCACTCTTTCCTGATAAAATACTTCGCAGATTCTTCTACCATACTTAGGGATATTCGATTCTCCCTTAACAACTCTGCCGTCATCCATTAATGCACACAGTGTAATGATCTGCGATGATGCCGGTATGATCTCCCCTTTGATTTTCAGAACTTTACTGATATCCGCAATGGCTTGGATAAAACCGCCGGAGGTTTGAGTCAGTGCCGTCAGCATCAGATTGCCAAGATTATGACCGGCAATTTCATTGCTTTCACCGACAAATCGATAATCCATAAGTGTAGTAAGCAAGGGTTCAGATTCACTTAAAGCAATTAAAACATTTCTTATGTCTCCCATCGCCGGTATCTGATAAGATTTACGTAAACGGCCGGTACTGCCGCCATCATCCGCCACGGTAACAATTGTCGTTAAACGGATATCATCTAGTTGCTTCAGACCTCTTAGAATTACAGACTGCCCGGTACCGCCGCCGATGACAACAACATTTTTCTTTTCCATAATTACCTCGTAGATATTTTACCACGCTGCCGGGTGTTTCACAAATACTATGCAAAAAAGAAGTATTTCTACTTCCTAATGTAATGAAAGGCAGCTTGCGCAGCGATTGCTCCGTCAGAAGTAGCCGTCACCACTTGCCGCAAGTATTTCGCATTGACATCGCCCGCGCCGAAGATTCCGGTGGTTTTGGTCATCATGTGATCATCGACCACTAAATAGCCTTCATGATCGGTAATTCCTAAGTCCTTAACCATCATGGTATTCGGGTCTGCTCCGATGTACGGAAATATTCCGTCGGTACTCAGTATGCGATGTACCTTAGATTCAACATCTTCCAATTCAATCGCCCCGACACGTCCATCTTTTTCAATGATGTTTACCGGTACATGTTTATAAATTATATCTATTTTAGCATTAGCTAAGACCTGTTCCTGAGCTATTTTATCCGCTCGGAACTGATCTCGGCGGATAACAATGTAGATTTTCTGCGCAAAGTTGCTGAGATAGAGTGATTCTTCGAGAGCTGAGTTACCGCCTCCGATGACTGTTACTGTCTTGTCCTTAAAGAAAGCTCCGTCACAAACGGCACAGTAGGATACACCCTTCCCTGTGAGTTTCGCCTCGTTTGGGATGTTAAGCAAACGTTCCTTTGTACCGGTTGCTAAAATAACCGCCTTGGTATGATAAGTAGAGGCATCATGACAGACCACCGAAATATCACTGCCATCCGGCTGAACCTGAATAACATCTTTGAAATCCATATCGGCACCGAAAGATATCGAATGTTCATACATCTTCATCGCTAAATCAGCACCATTAATACCGGTAATTCCCGGCCAGTTGGCGATTTCGGCAGTTTTAACGAGCTTTCCGCCCGGAGCCGATGCCTCTAACACTAAGGTTTTCAAGCCGGCACGGCTGGCATAAACAGCAGCTGTCATCCCCGCCGGACCGCCGCCGATAATCACTAATTCATATCTTTGGTCCATGAATGGTCTTCCTTTAAAACAGTTAAGATATCAGTCAGTTCTGCTACAACTGTATTAGGATGAGCTTTCATCATATTAGCTTTGCGCGTTTCATCCTCATTAAAGCCAATCGTATAGACACCGGCATTGATACCAGCCTGAATATCATTAAAATTATCACCGACATAAATACAATTGTCGTAACTGCCTTTAAGCCGAATACAAGCCTTCCGGATCCCTTCAGGATCCGGTTTCGGATCACTGACTTCCTCCAAGCCGATGATCAGATCAATATAGCTTTCCAGTTTAGTGACTTTCAATCCCAGACGGATTGCATCGGCGAATTTATTGGAAACGATCCCAATCCGGTAATTTTCCTTTTTTAAAGCAGATAGCAGTTCTTCGGCATGCGCCATCGGTTTGACATACTCTTCATGCATAGCGAAGTTTATCTCACGGTATTCTTTAACAAAATCTTCAAAATTACCCGGGAAATGATATTTTTCGAATGTTTCCTTTAATGTCGGACCTAAAACAGCAATGCGATCCTCTTCTGTCATTTGATAGTCCGGCAGATATTTCGCAAACATTTTTTGAAAAGTTGCCATAATGACCTGTTCCGTATCGGCCAATGTCCCGTCAAAATCAAAAAGAATGATCGGCTTTTTCACGAAGAGTTTGCGGAATAAACCCAGCATGCCCGACATACCGATAATGAAGAAGACAACGGATGTGATCTGCGCCATTTTGAAGCCCATAAACATGAGACTGTCCGAACGGAACTGTTCAACAATCAGCCGGACTGCACCGTACCACATCAAATAAGCATAGACCATATCACCTCTTTTCGGTTTTGATATCTTCTTGTAGATAAAAACGATCAAGATGAACCCGATGATATTGCCGACGCTCTCATAAAGAAAAGTCGGTTCTTGGAAATTACCATTGATATACATGGTTTCTTTGATAAAAGCCGGCCAGCCGTTATAAAATGACTCTCTGACGATCCGGCCGTAAGCCTCCTGATTTACAAAATTACCCCAGCGGCCGATAGCCTGTGCCAACAGCATATTCGGAAATATCATATCGCAGACACGCAGCCAGCTGATATGTTTGAGATGACAATAAATCAGGGCAAAAATAACGCCGCCGGCGATTGCGCCTTGAATAGCCAAACCGCCCTCCCAAGTGTAGAGAATTTTCAGCGGATTGCTAAGATAGTAACTAAAATCATAAAAGACACAAAACCATAAGCGCGCTCCGATGACAGCGGTAATCGTACAGCCGATGAAAAGATCATCTGCCATATCATCACTATAACCGGCCTTTTTAAAATTCCTTGCGGTCAGCCAATAAATTAGTACCGCACCGATAATGATCAGTACCGGATACCACCGTAATTCAAAATTACCAATACTCAATATCGTTCTTAAATCAGGGAAAAATTCCATTTTCTTACCTTCTCTTCCTAATTACTTAATCCCATTGCGTTTATTCTCTTCGGTAATATGCTGATAAACCAGATTTTCAAATTCCTGAGAACTATTAATCCCCATTTGTTTAAGGGTGAAGTTAGTTACCGCCGATTCAACCAATACTGACATGTTTCTTCCTTCTTTGACCGGAAGGGTCAATTTAGGAATATCAATCGTCATAATATTTTCAAATGTTTCTTCATTTCCGATTCTTTCATACGTTTTCAGATTATCGAAATGTTCAAGATGAATAATAAACTCAATGCCGATATCGCCAAGGATTGCCCGTGCGCCGAACATCTTTACCACATCAATAATGCCAATCCCTCTGATTTCCAGATAGCCTTTCAGTAAATCCGGTGCCTTACCGACAATTTTATTATGCATATGATATGCGTCAACGCGATCATCAGCTACCAGCACATGTCCGCGGTTAATCAGATCCAGCGCAAGTTCGCTTTTACCAACGCCGCTCTCACCGGTAATCAAGACGCCTTTACCAAAGATACTCATCAGAACGCCATGAATATTACTGAAGTCGGCAAGTTTATCGTCCAGGTAGCTGACAATGTTCACCATGACCCGATTTGTCGGCAAACTCGTCGCAAAGACCGGAAAGTTTTTGGCGGACGCAATCTCTTGCAGTACTTTTGGAAGATCTTCGTCATGTGTGATGATAATACAAGGAACAATGTCATTAGTGATGAAGTCAAAGCGATTTGCTTGCAGCTTTTCACTCAACGTTTTAATATAGGCGATTTCTTTCTGACCAAGCAGGGTAACGCGATTAAAATCGCTTTTCTCTTTAAACCCGGCCAGTTCCAATCCAGGACGATTTGTGTCCGGCACCATGATAACACGTTTCAGCGAATCTTCATTTCCGGTTAACTGCTTAAACCCGAAAAAGTCATTGAACTCCTTGATTGATACTTGGTTCTTAACTTCCATTAACTACCTCCTATTTGTGTAATACTTTTTTCAAATATTCTCCGGTGTAGCTTTGTTCTTTCTTACTGATCATTTCCGGGGTTCCGGTTGCGATAATATAACCGCCCTCATCGCCGCCTTCCGGTCCTAAATCGATAATATAATCAGCGTTCTTAATAACATCAAGATTATGTTCGATAATAACGATCGTATCGCCGTTATCAACTATCCGCTGTAAAATCACCAATAGTTTAGCGACATCATAACTATGCAGTCCGGTCGTCGGCTCGTCAAGAATATACAGTGTCTTACCGGTTGCCCTTTTCTGCAGTTCGCTGGCCAGTTTGATCCGCTGTGCCTCTCCGCCGCTCAGCGTAGTCGCTGACTGACCGAGCTTGATGTAATCCAAACCGACATCCATCAAAGTCTGAAGCCCATGTTTGATCTTGTGAATACCGTTAAAAAACACAATGGCTTCTTCAATGGTCATTTCTAATATATCATAAATGTTCTTTCCTTTATATGTTACCTGCAAAGTTTCATCATTATAGCGTTTACCGCCGCATTCTTCACAAGGAACATAGACATCCGGCAGAAAATTCATTGAAATGCGTTTAATACCATCACCCTGGCATCGCTCGCAGCGCCCGCCGCTGACATTGAAGGAGAAACGGCTCTTGGTATAGCCACGCATCTTCGCTTCAACCGTCTGGGCAAATAAGTCACGAATGTTATCAAACACCCCGGTATAGGTAACCGGATTACTCCGCGGCGTCCTTCCGATTGGATCCTGATCAATGATAATAGCTTTATCAATATTCTCAAAACCTTTCATTTCCTGATATTTTCCAGCCTTGACACGAACCTTACCCATTTTCTGCTGGATAGCTTTTCCTAAGACTTCCATCACCAAAGTAGACTTTCCGCTGCCGCTCACACCGGTGACACAGATAAAACTTCCCAAAGGCAGTTTGACACTGATGTCCTTTAGGTTGTTCTCGCTCGCCTTGATAATTTGTAGGAATTTACCGTTACCCTTCCGCCTTTTCTGAGGATAAGGAATGGTTAGCTGGTGCGAAAGATACTGACCGGTTATTGAAGCCTTATTATTCATGATCTCGGCTGGCGTACCAACCGCCACAATTTCGCCGCCGTGTTTCCCGGCTCCAGGTCCGACATCAATGATGTAGTCACTGGCTATCATTGTTTCCTCATCATGTTCAACAACCAAAACTGTGTTGCCAAGATCTCGCATATTTTTCAACGTGTTAATCAGTTTATCATTATCTCTTTGATGCAAGCCGATTGATGGTTCATCCAAAACATATAGAACACCGGTTAAATGCGAACCGATCTGAGTAGCTAGCCGAATACGCTGAGCTTCTCCGCCGGACAGCGATCCGGCTAAACGGTCAAGCGTCAGATATTCTAAACCGACATCCTTTAGGAAAGACAGTCTTTCTGTTATTTCTTTAATAACCAGTCGCGCGATATCCGCTTTCATCGGCGGAAGACTTAATGCATGCATAAAGACTAGAGCCTGTTTAATTGACATTGTGGTCCACTCATAAATATTCTTGTCACCGATCCGAACGCTTAAAGCCATTTCATTCAAGCGGCTGCCGTGACACTTCGGACACGTCTGCTCAGCCATGAAAGTACCATACCACTCACGCGACATATTAGATGTTGTTTCCCAAAAACGCCTTTCAATCAAGCTGGCTACCCCTTCGACATAATCAAATCTCTTATAGGAATTACCGCTGCTGGAGGTAATCTCGTATTCAATCGGTTCGCTTGAACCCTTAAGAATCCAATTCAACTCCTGCGGCGTGAAATCCTTCAGCGGTTTATCAATACTCAGATGATAATGATTTAGCAGAACTTTGAACTGCTGCCATTCCAAATTCTCCGAGTTGACAATGTTTTTATAATAAATAATCCCGCCTTTGCGAATAGTTTTATTGAAGTCCGGAATCAGCAAATCTACATCAACATGCTGAGTGATACCCAATCCTTTACAAACTTCGCAGGCCCCTAATGGTGAATTAAAAGAAAAAAGACGAGGTTCAAGCAGCGGAAGCGAAAAACCGCAGATATCACAAGCGTAATTCTGTGAGAATAGAATATCTTCGTTCTTGATATTAACAATTACCAGTCCATCAGCTAATTTAAGTGCAGTCTCGAGCGAATCATGTATTCTAGAACGATTCTCTTCTTTTTTAACTATTCGATCAACAATGACATAAATATCATGCTTTTTATTTTTCTCAAGCTCAATCTGATCCTCCAGCGCTTTAATTTCATTATCCACACGCACCCGGATAAAACCTTCACTTTGCAGCTTCTCCAAAAAGTCTTTATGTGTACCCTTTTGCTGTTTGATTACCGGGGCCATGACCATCAATCGAGAATCATCCTCATATTCCATAATTCGATCCAGCATTTGTTTAATAGTCTGCGATTCAATCGGAATATTGTGCGTTGGGCAGTACGGCGTTCCTACGCGGGCGTACATCAAACGTAAAAAATCATATATTTCCGTTATCGTGCCCACCGTCGACCGCGGATTATTATTTGTTGTTTTCTGATCAATCGCAATTGCCGGTGATAACCCTTCAATCAAATCAACATCAGGTTTATCAACATTATCCAAAAACTGCCGAGCATAAGTACTCAGCGATTCAACATAACGTCTTTGCCCTTCAGCATAGATGGTATCAAAAGCCAGCGATGTTTTCCCGGAACCTGATAAACCGGTCATGATAACTAATTTATTACGCGGTATATCGACATCAATATTTTTGAGGTTATTTTCACGTGCACCTCGGATCACAATAAAATCTTTTTCCATATTTCCCTCACCGTAATATCAATATTATACATTAATTATTTTCAAGTAGCTAATTAATAAATCAATTTTGGTCCGTTTGCCCATGCTTTTCTGCTCAAGCATAAAAGTAATACAAAAGAAGGATTCTGTAGAATCCTTCTTTATTTATTAAGTCGGCAACGAAACTTTTAAATATCCTTTAGTGTCCGGTTACTTAAATAAACCCGATGATCACTCAGCTGACTTACAGCTTGAGAATGTGTAACAACAATAACCGTCTTTTTATATTCTTCCGTTAAATTTTTAAAAATCCGGATAATCTCCTGTTCCGTCTCTGTATCAAGATTACCTGTCGGCTCATCGGCAAATATTAAATCAACATTACTGGCGATGGAGCGAGCAATCGCAACCCGCTGTTGTTCACCGCCGGATAATTTATTAATCATCCGATCCGCTTTTGACTTTACAATACCGAATTTTTCCAGTAATGCATATGCAATATCACGTTTGTTCTTCGGAACAACATTGTCCGTTTCCGTCAATGCCAGTTCAATATTTTCCACTGCTGTCAGATAAGTCAACAGGTTATACTGCTGAAAAACAATACCGATTTTATTACGGCGATAGTTAGTCAATCCGATCTTTTCTACATCTTCGCCATCATAGTAAACTTTACCGGTTTCCGGACGATCAAGCCCGGAAATGATTGAGAGCAACGTTGTTTTTCCGCTACCGCTCGGTCCCAATATCGTATAAAACTGTCCCTTTTCAAATTCGTAATTGACATTTTCCAAGATTGTACGTTTGTTTCCGCCATCAATATAACTATATGAAATATTCTCTAGTTTTAACATGTCAGTTACCCCCATTAATATGTATTGGTTAAAATCCGTTTAGGATTGAACCGCATGATCATGTAAGAAGGAATTAAAATACTTACTAAAACAACACCCATACCCAAAACATAGATTTCCGCAATAATCAGCGGACTGATCGTTACTTCATACTCATTGAGCATGTCATCCTGTGTAATATCGGTGAAATAAGTATCATCATAATAATAATAATCATTGCTTGTATCTTCTGTTTCAGTATTTGTCAGCTGATAATTCAAAACCGCCTGCCCGATACTCTTGGCCATTAAACTGCCGGTAATAACAGATATCGTAAAGCCGATAATTGCCACAATCGCCAATTCGGTAAACAACTGTGCAACAACTTTCAGTTTGCTTACACCGATAGAAAGCAGAATGCCAATTTCATGTTCACGTGTCTTCATCGTTAATGCTGTAACCAGGGAAATAATGACAATAGCATTAATAACGACGATCCAGACAATAATATTCGCAAACAAGGACATCGTATCTAGCGGTTTTGCAAAAGTTTGGAAGAGATCATCATTAGCATTCAATCTGACAAATTCCGGTAAATTAACGGAATTCTCAGCAACGAATGTCTCAACATCCAGCGGATCACTCAGCAATACAACAAAGCTATTGTAGAAGCTGTCTTCCGTCGGCATATTATCCGAATTCTGGTAATATGTTTCATCAGGATATAATTCTTTATAATAATTCCAAGCTGCTACATTAATATCATTAAGAATTCCGGTAATTGAAGTTGAAGGAACTAAAATAGCGTTTTCCGGAGCATAAGCCGGATAACTGTTCATCCAGGAATTATCATCTCCGATAACCGTATTGTTTGTATAAGTACCGATGATTTCATATTCAACTGTAGTATCCATATCGCCGATATATTCGGACTGATATGAATTATCTTGAACTAATTTAACTGAAATCGAATCACCGACTTTAAGGTTATTAGCATCAGCTAAACGCTGCTCAATAACTGCTACTTTAGCACCGCTGGCGATTTCATCGGCAGTATAGAAACGCCCGTCATTGATGACATAGGTACCATCGTTCAATTCGATCATATTGTCATAAGCATTGCCGATTAATTTTATGTCGGTCTGCACGTATGTATAATCGGAATCGGATGAATCATAAACAACCACTCCTCCGTTGTTTTCAGTATCTTCTTTGATAATGGGAGTGAAACTGTCAGCATAGGCCTCATAAGATACTAAGGCATTAACGATTTCGACATAATCACTTGCGGCAATCTTATCGAAATCGGACTTCTTAAGCTGCGGATAATGATTATAAGCATCATCAATTTCTTCTTGTGTCTGGAGCGAATTTACCCAGGTATTGAAGGCCTCGTAATCGATTTCGTAAGTAACAACCGGTTTCATCTTCAATCTGGTCATCGTCTTAGCATTCTCACTGGCATAACTGACACCCAAACCAATAATAACTAAATTCCCAATTAATAAGAATGTTACAATCAAGAGTACCGACTTTGTTTTTAATCTAGTAATATTCTTGATAGCTCTATTGAAAAAATTCATTTTTTGTTCCTTTCCTGCTATTAGTTCGCATTATTTGCATAAACAATAATATTAATACTATCCAATTCAGTAATATACTGGCCGCCAACCGGCTTAACATTAGTGTCACTTCTGACTACGGAAACCAATTTACCGATCAAACCAGCATCCGTTGTTTGCTGATAAGTGATATGACAGTTAACATCGTTTGCTTCGCATAACTCCGAGATCTCCGATTCGGTAGCTATTGGATCTGTTTCACCGCTCAGTACTTTGTTCCAATCACTGCTTAGCAGGATGTTGCTGCCTCTGGATATTACCAGATTCAATTGGGTGCCGACAGTCAGACTGCTTATGTTGCTGATCCGAATAATACTTCCGGCAGCGACATCGTCATTGATTTCATATGAATATGTTGAATTGATTGAAAGGTTTGCGCCATTTTCATTCAGCTTTGCGATATTTAATTTCAGATCATCAATCGTGATATCGGTTGTTTTTTCCAAAACCGGCTTGCCTAAAGAAATGCCAACGGTCAGAATATCTGTTTTTTCAACTGTCTTTCCAGCCGTGATTGTCTGATATGTTTCATAACCCTTTGCCGTACTGTCATGATATACCTCTTTGAAGCGTACCGTCACGTCGTTTGCTGTACACCAGTCAGTAATTCTTTCTTCTGTATAACCGCCAAGATCAATCATTTTAACTGCCGATCCTTTAGATACGACGACCGTAACAGTGTCTCCTTCTTTGATCTTATCATCCTTTTTAATACTTATTGAGATAATATTGCCGGCAACAATCTTACTGCTGTAGGATTCCGTCATGGTAACGTTCAGCTTGTTGGTATCGGCCCAAGTCTTGAATGTCGTATACGCCTGATCAACATAATCGGTTGAAACCGTAATCGTTGCGGCTGGCTTAACACCTTTCGAAACAACGATAGAAAGCGTGGACCCGCGTGTGAAGGCACTTTCTTCAATACTTTTTAATTCATACGAAATAACTTGCCCTTCCGCTACCGTACTGTCATATGAACTGGTAACTTTCGTATTAGCCAGCTTGTTTTCTTTAATCCAAGCCGTTATCTCCTCGGAAGTCATTGATTTGATATCCGGGAAAGCAATCAATTCGTCAGGATCGGCTCCTTTGGAAACCGTCAGCGTGATTTTCGCATCTTTCTTGATCATTTCGCCTTCAGCGATACTTTGATTCATAATAATATCGGCGTCATAGTCAAAATTATACTCTTCATTTACTAAAACGCCTGTACTGTCGATATCGTTTTGTTTGGCCCAAGCGGAGAATTCAGTAAGATTTTTCCCGACAAAATTTTCCATGGAAATATTCGGTCTTAAGAAAACGAAATAAACCGCCGTAGCGATAACCGCTAGCGATACGACTAAAATAATGATGTTTTTTAAGCTGAAAAAAGATTTATGGACCATCTTTTCAACTCTTTCTTCTTGAAAACTTGCTGGTTTTTTATCAACTTCTTTAGCTAAAGAATCAAGAAAATCTTTGTTATCTGCCATAGAAAAACCCCCTCATTGACACTTTCATTTTATCATGCAAAATTATTTAATCTAGATATCTGTCATAAGATACATAATAACATGCATAACATGCCTCAGTGTCATATTGCATATAGTACACTACTATACCATCAGGGGGTTTGTCAACGATATCACAATCTCTTAATATATTCTTAAAAGATCTTTACGAGGACTTAAGTTCAAGGATAATGTCACGCAATTCGGCAGCTCTTTCAAAGTCAAGAACCCTGGCTGCTTCCCGCATTTCTTTTTCCAAATTATTCACAAGTTTTTCTTGTTCGGCCGCGTTCTTATTTGTCTTCTTCTTCATATACTTAACCGCCATATCTTTCGTTTCTTTACCGTGAATTGCTTCGCGGATTTCTTTGACGATTGTGGTTGGCGTAATATGATGTTCAACATTATAAGTTTCCTGGATAACGCGTCGGCGATTGGTTTCATCAATCGCCTGCCGCATCGAGTCCGTAATCCGATCGGCATAAAGATAAACTTCTCCATGTGAATTGCGGGCAGCTCTACCGATCGTCTGAATCAGTGAGCGTGTCGAACGCAGAAAGCCTTCCTTATCAGCATCAAAAATAGCTACCAGGGAGACTTCCGGAATATCCAAGCCTTCCCGCAATAAGTTGATACCGACTAAAACATCGTATTTGCCTTTACGATAATCACGGATAATATCAATACGTTCCAGTGTTTTCGTCTCGTGATGTAAATACACAACTTTGAAATCCAGTTTTTTCAAATAGCTTGTCAAATCTTCCGCCATTTTAACCGTCAATGTCGTAATCATTACTCTTTCATGGACTTTCGAGCGTTGCCGGATCTGATCAATAATATCGTCAATCTGTTCCTTGCGCGGCTTAACAGTGATTATCGGATCCAGTAAGCCTGTCGGGCGGATAATCTGCTCAATAACGGCTTTATCAGCTTGTTTTAACTCATAATCACCCGGCGTTGCGGAAACATAGATTACCTGATTAATAACCTTTTCCCACTCCTCAAAACGCATCGGACGATTATCTAATGCGCTGGGAAGCCGAAACCCGTAGTTCACCAGAACTTCTTTGCGGGCACGATCACCGTTATACATCCCCTTGATTTGCGGAACGCTTGCATGTGATTCATCGACAACCAACAAGAAATCATCAGGAAAATAATCATACAGATTGAAAGGACGTTCGTTCTCTTGACGACCGTCAAACTGCCGCGAATAGTTCTCAACTCCCGAACATATGCCGAATTCCCTTAGTGATTCAAGATCATACAGTGTTCTTTGTTCCAATCGCTGAGCTTCCAGTAATTTATTCTCCTGATTAAAATATGCCAACCGATCTTTCAGTTCTGCCTCAATTTTATCACAAGCCCGCATAATCGTTTCTTTGTCGCGCGCATATTCATTCGCCGGGAAAATATTATAGACTGAGTAATTGTTAAGTGTTTTACCGCTGACAACCTCAACTTCAGTAATTCTTTCTACCACATCATCAAACAGTTCAATGCGCAAATGATGCTGATCAGTATAGCCGAAGGTCAGTTCGATAACATCACCGCGCACACGAAATGTTCCTCTTTTCTGATCAATATCATTTCGCTGATACTGCCGTTCGACAAGCTTCTTCAGTAATTCCTGGCGTTTGATACGTTCATCAACCCGAATCGTAAAGAACATGTCACGGTAAAGCTGAGGATCGCTGGACGCATAGATACTGGCTACAGATGATACAATAATCGTATCTCTTCTTTCCAGAACAGCATTTAAAGCGGCCATGCGCAGCATATCCAATTCTTCATTAATCATAGCCGTTTTCTCAATGTAAGTATCGGTTTTCGGCATATAAGCTTCCGGCTGATAGTAATCGAAATTCGATACAAAGTACTCAACGCGGTTGTTCGGAAATAATTCTTTGAATTCACTGTACAGCTGTCCGGCTAGTGTTTTATTATGAACGAAAACCAATGTTGGTTTCTGAACTTGCTGAATCACGTTGGCAATTGTAAAAGTCTTACCGGTTCCGGTAGCTCCTAACAGCACTTGATGTTTTTTGCCCTGTCTTACTCCTTCAACCAAGGCTTGAATCGCTTTCGGCTGATCACCGGTCGGAGCAAAACCGGAAATTAGTTTAAATTCATTCATTCAATAACTCGATAGCCTTCGCTTTCTGTGTGTCATATTTATCTGTATTCAAATTCCACTCACGGACTACTTCCGAACCAAGAAGCGAAGCGGTATCGGCATCAAGTTTTCCAGTGACAGATAAGCCATAATCATTTTGGAAAGCTTGAATGGCCGTTTCCGTCGCCCGATCAAAATAACCGTCGAGCCGGTCAACATCATAGCCCAGGAAGTCCAGACAATTCTGCGCAATCAGAATGTTATCATCCACTTGATCATATTCATAGTATTCATCATTGTCCAAGACAATCATTGACATGTTAAGCACCGGATGGAGCTGTACAACAACATCCGGTATTAAGCCGATTTTATTGATCACATTTCGGTTAGGAGTCAGCCACAGTGCCTTTGAATACTTCAAAGCGCTGCCGTCAGAGAAGTAGACCGGTACTTGGACTGTACTCTTTCCGTAAGTTGTCACGCCGACAAAAGTTGCCTTGCCGTTATCGCGCATACAACCGATAAAGGCTTCGGAAGCACTAGCCGAATTTTCATTGCCAAGGATTACAATCTTTGTAAATTCGGTAAAGTTGCCGCCGGTGGCGTATGATGTTTCCGATGTGCCATCCGCATACTCCTGGATTAAAATCGGTTCATCTTTCTCTAGAAACAGGCTGGCTACGCCAATCAGCGAGGTCAGGTAGCCGCCGCCGTCGTCCCGCAGATCAATAATCAATTTTGTGACACTGCTTTCAGAAAAATATTCAAGATACTTTTTAACTTCCGAAGGAGCTGCTGTACTGAACTGCGAAATTTGCAGATATCCGATATTTCCTTCCAGAATTTCACCGTAAACGGAGTTCTCAACGATACCGCGAGTTATGTCCACATTGTACTCTTCATTCTGCCGCAGATATGTAATGTTAACTACCGTACCTTCTTCACCTTTAACTTCACTTACCAGCTTGTCGCTGTCCCAGCCGGCAACACTGACATGATTAACTTCTGTGATCATATCACCAGGCTGTAAGCCGGCATTAAAAGCCGGTGAATCGCGATAGACTTTTTCAATCATGACTTTATCTTCGACAATATTATACTGGATACCGATACCGCTGAATCCCATATCAATGCTTTCAGCGAACGCTTCAACTTCGTCCGCCGTCATATAATCGGTATGCAGATCATAATCGGTACCGATCATTCCGTCAATCGCTCTTTCAATCAGCGTATTTTCCGGGTCATCAATTTCGTTGATAAAATACCAGTTATTCAGCAATGTTTGATAAATCGTTTTAAAACGGCTGAAAGCAGTACTGTCTTCCGCATAGGCTTGTTTAGTATTCTGGGTTCCGATATAGATACCCAAAAACAAACTGCCGCTGACCGAACAGACAAGCAGAAAAACCAGCAAGAAAATCTTGAATCGTTTCTGTCTTTTATGCTTCAAGGCCGCTTGTTCATCAGGCCATAAATGTCGTTCTAATTTAATCTGTACTTTTTTAGGTTCTTGATTGTCGCTCATAAACACACTTCCTTATTTTACTATTATTAGTTTAAACTATTTCAAGTAAAAAGGAAAGTTCAAGAATTATAAGAAGTTCATCGCAAACACCTTAATAGCCTAATATGGACTTCGGCTGAAGCCGGCAAGGAGCTGAACTGCCGGTATTATCGCAAGTTTTACTGAGCGCTGAACTGCCCCATCCCGCACCAAATGACAGATCGCCATCCCAGTTATCCGCATAGTATGAAATTGATTTTGTTCCCAGATAAAAGACTTCGATATGTACATGCGCACCAGAAGAATTGCCGCTGGAACCAATCTCGCCAATCTTATCGCCGGCACTGACAATCGTCCCGATATCGATCGGTGAATCCTTCTTAAGATGCAGATACTTCACCGCATAGGTTTTAGAACCGACAGAAACCAATAAATAAACCTGATTGCCGCCGCCGGTACTGCCCGGATAACCGCAGGTACTGCCCAAATAGCCATAAGTTGAACAAGCATTAGCTTTGTATAGAACAACCCCATTAGCAACTGCTTTAATTGTTGTCCCGACACTGGTAGAAAGATCAACACCCAAATGGACTCCGCCGCCGAATGAGGCGGGGTAATACCAGGTAGAAGCCGTCACAATAGCACCAACAACCGGTTTGGTCCAGCCGGGTGAAGGAAGTATTTCACCTAACGCTCCGCTGATTTCTTTCAGCTTACTGACGGAATCAGCATAATCAGACGCAATCTGATTAGCCTGTGCTTCCAAATCAGCCTCGACTTTATAATATTCAATCAAGGCTTTCTCTATATAAGCTTTTAATCCTTCAATGTATTTTTTGTTAGCTTCGATATTAGCTTTATTTGATTCCAGTGATTCTTTTTGACGGCTCAGTTCTTCTTTGTTTGTATTTAAAGCTTCAATTTCCGCTTCTAAACTATCCATCAGATCATGATCCGATTCTTCAATGTCCGCCAAAGCCTCCACCCGGCGGATCAAATCAACAAAACTAGTTGAACCGACTAAGAATTCAATGTAGTTATTCAAGTGAATAAAGGATTGCATACTGACCATCCGGGTCTGTATCGTCTCATCTATTTCTTTAATCTTCGCTTCCCGATTCGTAATTTCTATTTCTAATGCAGCAATGTTTTCCTCTGTCGTCTTGATCGAACTTTCCAAAGCTGCGATTTCACTTTCAATTTTCGCAATCTGATCTTCATAACCGCTGACTTTTTTTATATTCTCAGCGATATTCTCTTTTATATCGTCCAATTGATCTTGGATTTCCGTCAAGTCATCTAACCGGTCATTAGCTTTACTATTAAGATACTGCTGGTAAAGCCGGCAGGTTTCAATTGTGGCCGAATCGCTGAGACTGCCGCTGCAAAGATTATCATAATATGCTTCATTTTCAGAAAAATCATCAGCTTTAACACTGATGACGCTTACTGATAGAAAGACCGTGACCGCAAGCAGATATTGGAGAGCCTTTTTCATCGGCGCCACCACAATTTACGGGTAACTGAAATAAAACTGCCAAGCATTCCTACTGCGATGCCGCTGCCCAGCAAAACAGCTGATAAAACTAAAACAAACGGAAAAGACGGCACTAAACTGAATAAATGCGTGAAAAGATAACCGCCTAACAACTGATAGACATATAAATACCCTCCGACAGAAATGATAATCGGTATCATTGATCCCAACAAGCCGATAACCATTCCTTCAATAATGTACGGCCAGCGGATAAAGCCGTTGCTGGCTCCGACGGTCCGCATGATAAATATTTCTTCCCAACGGGCGTTGATTGTCGTATCAATGGTATTAGCAATCAGCAGAACAGCCAGCAAAGCCAAAGCCCCCATGACAACATAACTGCCCGTTTTAATGGATTCCATCGAATCGACTAAAACCAGAGTTCCGGTTCCGCCGTAATTAACTTTTTCAATATTCTCCATTGCACCGACTTCATCAGCTACTTTTTCAATATCTCCGCCGGTATCGGTCTCAATCAGAAAGGCATCGCGCAGCGGGTTTTTTTCGCCCACATACATTTTAAACAGTTCCCCTTGTTCGCCATAAGCTTCAATAAAAGCCTGCAGTTCGGCATCCTTATCAGAAAAAGTAACCGACTTGACGCCATCCAACGCTTCAATCTTAGCTTTTAAGGCATCAATGTCCTCCGTTGATGTCCCAAGGTTGATTTTAGCGTGAATCTGGACGCTGTCTTCCACACTATCCACAATCTGCCGGATATTGACACTCAGAATCATGAAGACGCTCACAATCATCAGTGTCATCGTCACCGCACTGGCGCTGGAAAAAGACATAGCCCGATGTCTTCCAACCCCTTGAAATCCCTCTTTAAACACACGGATTATCTTAACTATCATGTGAGTGATAACCTCCCTCAACAAGATCAGCGACAATGTGACCCTCTTCTAAAATAATTGTCCTCTTTTTATAAAAATCAACGATTTTTTCATCATGAGTTACCATCAGAATAGTCGTTTTCTCTTCACGATTGATTTTACCCAAAAGCTGAATGATTTCCTTCGACATCAAAGGATCCAGATTACCGGTCGGCTCATCGGCAATCAGCAGTTTCGGCTGATTGGCAATCGCTCTGGCTATTGCGGCTCGCTGCTGCTGACCGCCGGATAATTGTGAAGGATAGGAATTTGCCTTATCTGATAAGCCTACCAGATCCAGCACTTCTCTCACACGGCGCCGTGCCTTGACTTTTTCAACGCTGATTACTTCCAACGCAAAATGAACATTCTCAAATACCGTCTTAGCCGGTAACAACCGATAATCCTGAAAGACAACGCCCAAAGTCTGACGATAGCGCGGAACCTGATTATGTTTCAAAGTTCCGACATCAATCGCATCCAAGATTACTTTGCCCTTCGTTGGTATCTCTTCACCATTGATTAGCTTCATCATTGTCGACTTCCCGGAACCGGTCGGACCGATTATATAAACGAATTCGCCTTGATTGACCTTCAAATTGACATTGTAAAGAGCATTAAAGCCGTTTTTATATGTTTTACATACTTCACAGAATTCTAACATGATGTCACATCCGTTCTGTTAAATTATAGCACATCTGATTTTAACTTTAAGTTTATCGATAAAAAAGCTAAATCTTGTAGTCGAAAGAAAAACCGTTACCATGAACTTCATTGGCATCCTGAACAATCACAAAGGCATTTTTATCCATTTCATTAACCATTTTGATCAGTTTCGGATATTGCGTATTATCAATTACCAGCAGCAGGACATCTTTGTGTTCATCCGTATAGCCGCCTCTTCCTTCCAGAATCGTTGTTCCGCGATCAAGTTGCTGATGGATTGCCGTATTGATTTCCTGGATCTTATCGCTGATGATATAAATTGATTTTGCTTTCTCGGCACCGAAAGTCAGGATCCGGTCAATCGCAAAGGAACTGCTCCAGACGGCAATAAAGCCAACTAACACTGCTTCGATGCCATACGATATCAGCCCGATGAGCACGGTGAGTGCATCGGTGATCAGAATCAGCTTAGAGAGCTTGATTCCAGTATATTTATTAATTATCATCGGAGGAATATCCATGCCGCCGGTGCTGGCCCCGGCTTGAAAAACCAAAGCTACTCCGGCACCTCCCAACAGACCGGCATAGAGACTGGCCAGCAATGGATCGATATTGACAACAAAATGGAATTGATTGATGACCGAAATCATAATCGGATACAAAACGGTCGTAACTAGCGTACTTACCGCAAATTTACGACCTAAAAAGATACTTCCGATGATATAAAGACCGATCATTAACACATTGATAATAATGACAGAATCAACCTTCAGCAAAGCGCTGAAGGCTACCGCTAAACCAGCAACACCGCCAGAGAGAATATTAAATGGCAAAACAAAAACCGACACTGAAAAAGCTAGAATCAAACAGCCTGAAAAAATCTGAATCACATTCTTAATCAGCTGAACCGTCTGCTTATCCATTTTCCCACCTCAGCTTCATTGTATCAAATTTTACTGTGATATTTAACCAGACACCGCTAAACATTTTACTCGGAACAGAAAAAGTAGTGTTATAATATGTATATATAAATCAAGGAGAAAAACAATGACCGATAAAAAGCCAACAATGATGGATTACATTTTAGAAACTCCGGCGACGGTAGTCGCTAATGTCGAAAGATCAGCTGAACTGACCAAAAAACTTGTCGATCTGTTTATGGCGAAGGATTACACCTCGATCTGTGTCGTAGCCAGCGGATCGAGTTATAACGGTTCGCTATGCGCACGCGATTTTGTCCGTAAATACTTAAAAACGGAGTTTAAAATGGTTACCCCGTTTACATTTGTCAACCATGAACATGATCTGCGTGAGGACGCCTTTACCGTCTGCCTTTCTCAAAGCGGCTGCAGTACCAATACGATTGATTGTTTAAAACTTTTAAGAGCCAGCAGCGAAATGACAATCGGCATTACCGGACGCGATGACTGCGATTTTATCCCCTACTGCGATCACTTGATCAACTGGGGTGTCGGAGAAGAAACGGTCGGATTTGTAACAAAGGGCGTAGTAACACTGGCAACTTTTTGGATGCTTTTCGCTCTAGAAGCCGCTTTACGTAAAAACCTGATCACTCCGGAAAAATGTCAGGATGTAAAGAACGACATTATTAAAGCAATGGCGATTCATAAACAGCTGACCGAAGAAACTTTAGTAAAATATGAACAGAATTATAAAGTGTTTACTTCCATGGATAAACTGCATATCTTAGCCAGCGGACCTAATTTCGGCACCGCCGTTGAAGGCGCACTGAAAATTAGTGAAACAGCATGTCTGCCATGCTTGGCTTATGAAGTAGAGGAATTTATCCATGGTCCAAATATTCAGTTTGATCCCAGTTATACTGTTATCTTCATAGATAACGGCAGTAACAGCGCATCCTCAAAGCGAATTGTCGATATTTATACTGGAACGCGGATTATCACAGATCGCGCCTTTATCATCACTAACGATCCGAAGGTGGAAGACAAGTACGCTTTCCGGACTAAGGAAGAAACGTGTCCGCTGATTTCATCCTTGTATAAGCTGACCGTCTTTGAAACATTGGCCTATAAAATAACCGAGGATACGGTTCATTGGTATAATCATCCGCTTTATCAAAAGTTCAAAGACAGTAATATTGTTAAGTCAAAATCCAGAGAGAATTTATACTCTCTCTAAAACGAAGGTATCGCAGGATACCTTTTTTATTCATCCAATATTCAAAATAATAAGTTCATAACATGGCATAATATAAGCAGAGGAGTGATTGCTGATGCGAAGGGGACGGCCGATTTTATTAATAATCATTGTTATATTTACTTTAAATGGTTGTCAGAAAACGGTTTCTGAACCATCGGCAAGTTTTCAAATCGAGATTATTAATGATTGTTCCACAGCCGTCTTCGGCGTTCATTATGAATATTTCCTAGGTGATCGTGCCTGCGGCAGCGGCTATATTGAGAAACTCGATAATACTGCTTATCAGACCGGGGATATTCTGGCGATGGATTTCACCAGTGAAGACTTTGCCGCGGATGTTGATCTCTCAGCTTTCTATGTTTATTTATTTATCATCGACGACAATCAAAGAGAGTGGCCGGTGGACGTGAACATCGCAATTGATGCTGAATTCGGACAGACATATACTTATCATATCCAGAACGGCCCGGACGGTTATGTTTTGATCCTTGATTAACCATAGCGTCCCGCAACTAAAAGAATCTCTGTCGAGATTCTTTTAATTAACTTGTTTTTTTAAATAAGCGTAGATAAAATCATCGATATTACCATCCATGACGCTGGCTATATTGCCCTCTTCATGACCGGTTCGAACATCTTTAACCAGCGTGTAGGGCATAAAGACATAAGAACGAATCTGTGCTCCCCATTCGATGGATTTCTGTTCACCCTTAATCTGAGCCACTTTCGCTTCCTGCTCCTCAATTCGCAGTTGAAGTAATTTTGACTTCAGCATTAGCATTGCTTGCTGTTTATTAACTAATTGCGAACGCTCTGATTGACAATTGGCGATCAGACCGGTCGGTTTATGAATTAAGCGGACGGCAGAATCAACTTTATTGACATTCTGCCCGCCGGCACCGCTGGAGCGATGTGTTTCCATAATAATATCACTTTCATTTATAACAATATCAATATCGTCATCGAATTTAGGCATGACATCTACGGCCGCAAAAGATGTATGACGGCGGCCGGAAGAGTCGAAAGGCGAGATACGCACCAAGCGGTGAACACCCTTTTCGCTTTTCAGATAGCCGTATGCCATATTGCCTTCAATCAGTAATGTGACTGATTTAATTCCGGCTTCTTCTCCAGCCAGATAGTCAAGCGTCGATACCTTAAAGCCTTTTTTATCAGCCCAGCGCGTATACATTCGGTAGAGAATTTCTGCCCAATCCTGGCTTTCAGTTCCTCCGGCACCCGGATGAAGTTCCATAATTGCACTGTTTTTATCGTAAGCACCGCTCAAAAGGATTTTAATTTCAAAAGCTTCATAGGATGTAATTAGCTGATCATATTCCTCCGTGCATAATTCTAAAAGTTCCTGATCCGGGCTTTCTTTTAGCATGGCGGCTGTCTCTGCAACTTCCTGACTCAGCGACTTAAGCTGCTGATACTCAGCAATGATTTCTTTTAAACCATTCAGTTCGTTAATGACTTTCTGCGATCCTTTTCGATCATTCCAAAAGCCTTCACGACCCATTTCTGCAGTTAAATCTTCAATTACCTTGTTTTTACCGGGCAGGTCAAAGAGAATCTCCGAGCTGTTGAAGCTTTTCTATGATCGTTTCGACCCCTTGTCTGATTTCATACAATTCCATTACATTTTTTCCTCGACTTTTATTTTCAGACGGATGCAGAAAGTAACAACTTCCTGAGATATCTGTGCCAATACTTCCTCAAACATCTGATAACCTTCTTCAACATAAGCCTGAAGCGGATTGCTCTGGGCATAAGAACGCAGATGAATTCCGTCTCTTAATTTACTCATGATATCAATATGATTAATCCACGCTCGATCCAAGATTTTTAAAACCATCACTTTTTCCAGCGGTTTGATTTGTTCACGGATCGGCGCTATTTTACCTTCATAAGCCTCCCAAACCTTATTCTGGCAGATGGAAACAATTTCATCAACCGTTTTTCCAGCCAGCATTTCACTGGTAACCACCCCGTCAGCCAATTCCATTTTTTTCAATGAGCTGAGAATGGCCTCAATATCGCTCTGTCCCTTGCGATCACTGGAGCTGTGTCCTTTAACGATTTTAGCAACAACCCGGTCAAACATATCATGAACAATCGAATGCACATCTTCATTGTCCAAAATAAAATTACGCTGATCATAAATTATCTCGCGCTGCTGACGCAGGACATCATCATATTCCAAGAGGGACTTACGGACATCAAAATTATATCCCTCGACTCGTTTCTGGGCACTGCCGATTGACCTAGTGATAACTTTTGACTCAACGGCGACATCTCCAAGCTGACTGAATAAGCCTTCCATGCGTTCACCGCCGAAACGGACCATCAGTTCATCCTGAACCGATACATAGAAACGCGAGTATCCCGGATCACCCTGTCTTCCGCTGCGGCCGCGCAGCTGATTGTCAATACGGCGGGATTCATGTCTTTCACTGCCTAAAACGGCTAAACCGCCTAATTCGCGTACACCTTCTCCTAATTTGATATCTGTTCCGCGTCCGGCCATGTTGGTAGCAATCGTTACCGAACCTTTTTGTCCGGCTTTAGCGATGATCTCCGCTTCACGAGCATGGTTCTTCGCATTCAGCACTTCATGGCGGACTTTCCGCTGGGTCAGCATTTTACTGACAAACTCACTGGTCTCAACTGAAATCGTACCAACCAGTACCGGTTGACCTTTTTCATGACAGGCAATGATTTCTTCGGCTAAAGCTTGAAACTTAGCTTTCTTAGTGCCGAAAATCGCATCCGGATAATCAACACGAACGATCGGCTTATTTGTCGGTATTTCTAATACGCGCATATTATATAATGACAGAAATTCTTCTTCTTCCGTTTTAGCTGTTCCGGTCATACCGCAAAGCTTCTTATACAGACGGAAGAAATTCTGATAGGTAATCGTTGCCAAAGTTGCCGTTTCTTCTTTGATCGGAACGCCTTCTTTCGCTTCAATCGCCTGATGCAGACCATCAGAATACTGACGTCCCTCCATCATTCGGCCGGTGAACTGATCAACAATGATAATCTTACGATCCTTAACAACATATTCAACATCATTAGCCATCCCGTAATTAGCCTTCAGCGCCATGTTGATATGATGAACTAAGTTCGTATACTGAACATCAAAAAGGTTGTCAATCCGAAAGGCTCTTTCAGCCTTTTCAACACCAGGCTCTTTGATCTGAACTGCTTTTGTCTTGACATCAATCTCATAATCTTCATCTTCTTTAAACTGCTTAACCAAGCGATCGGCCTGCATATATAAATTAGCGGTCTGTTTAGCTCCGCCGCTGATAATCAAAGGCGTCCGTGACTCATCGATCAAGATGGAGTCAACTTCATCGACAAGCGCATAATTCAAAGGCCTTAGTACACGGTCTTTAACATCTGTAACCATGTTATCCCGTAAGTAATCAAAACCAACTTCGGCATTCGTTGTATAAGTAATATCGCATTCATAAGCTTTGCGTTTACTGGCCGGCACCAACGAACGCAGATTCAGTCCGACGGTTAACCCCAAGAATTCATGAATCTTACCCATCCATTCCGAGTCACGCTGAGCCAGATATTCATTGACAGTTACAACATGAACTCCCTGCCCGGATAACGCGTTCAAATAAACCGGCATGATTGAAGTCAATGTTTTGCCTTCACCCGTCTTCATTTCCGCAATATCGCCATTATGCAAGACAATTCCACCCATGATTTGAACGAAGTACGGATATTCGCCGATGACCCGTTTAGCCGCTTCGCGGACGACGGCAAACGCCTCCGGTAATAAATCATCTAAAGTTTCACCGTTTGTCAACCGTTCACGGAATAGAAAAGTCTGCTGTCTTAATTCTTCATCGCTTTTAGATTGCATAGCGCCGGCATATGAATCCACTTTCTCTGCGACTTTCTTTATTTCATTAAGTCTCTTTTGATCAAAATTCAGTAGATTACTTAAGAAGTTTGCCATTTAGTCTCTCCCTTATGTTCAATTTATTATATCATGATAATCCCATCAACAAATAATTTCCATCACAATTATCGCTGATTAAATCAGTATAGCATATATTTTTATTTTCAACTAAAGAACCTTCATCCTGCTCACGAATCATTGAAATCGCTTACATTTCGCGGTATAATTAAATAACAGAGATAATTGAGGATCAGTAAATGTTGGAAAATTTAAGAGATATTAATACGGCATCGATTGTTTTTCGTTTTGTGTTGGCTTTATTAATCGGCGGCATTCTCGGTATTGAGCGCGGACACAAAAAACGTCCGGCCGGATTCAGGACTTATATGTTGGTTTGTGTCGGCTCAGCAATGGTCATGATGACTAACCAGTATGTTTACCAGGTCTATCAAACATCCGATTTAGTACGAATGGGCGCTCAGGTTGTCAGCGGCATCGGTTTTTTAGGTGCCGGAGCCATTCTGGTGACCGGCCGCAATCAAGTTAAAGGAATAACAACCGCCGCCGGATTATGGGCAGCCGCCTGCAGCGGCTTAGCCATCGGCATCGGTTTCTATGAAGGTGCTATGATTGGTGCTGTCGCTATTATTTTCATTATGGCGGCTATGCATAATCTGGACACATACATCCACACCCATTCACGAGTTATAGATCTGTACATCGAATTAGAAGGCGGAAAGCCGTTCAGTGATTTTCTGAAATATGCCCGTGATCAAAATCTTAATGTCACGGAAATTCAAATGAATGTCAACAAATCCGTTAACAATGAATTAACCAGTGTATTCCTAGCCGTCAGCGGTAGCCGGCATTTAAATCACAACGATATTCTGGCGATTCTGGAAAGTGCTCCCGGTATCTTTTATATTGAGGAAATATCATAATTGACTGGCTGATTTCGCTAATCGAAGAATCATGAAATAAATGACGGGGTTTCTCCCGTCATTTATTTCATTAAGACTGACAATGTTTTCTCGGACTGCAGAATATTGAAATCATAAGTTTTGATTCTACTCATTTTTACTTGCAGCTCGGTATCAAATCATACTTAACAACCGATCCTTTATCATAAATCATTGTTGCTTCGTCCGTAAGGGTACATGATAGCCTCAATTCTTTTACGTACAAACTCTTTTGATGCGCCGCGAGCCGCTCCGCAATCATATCATTCTCAAGCAAACATAAAGTTTTATTTTCTTTATATCATCACCGAAAAACAACTTTCATGAATCATATATTTCTTTCGCCATTTTCCCCGTGACTCATTAATGATACTCCTATCATTTATTTTTCCTTATTTTAAACAAAATTACCTGTTATGAACTCTTAATACGCTTTTTTATTATAGAAGTAATACCCAATTATTCCAAAAACCAACATTGCTGAATAAAGCAAAAACATTGTTTCGTAGTTGGTACATGCAACAATATAGCTAGCAAAAATCGGTCCTATCGCGTTACCAATATCTTGACCAATTAAACAGGTAGATATAGCAACACCGTTTCTTTCAAGCCCAAGTTTTTTGACTGCTTCAGCTTGTATTGCTGGTGTACCATTCCCTTGACCCATAGCTTTAAATACTGCCGAAATAAGAACAAGAAATAAACTACGGGCATTGGCAAGAATTATCATTCCTAAAGCATAAATCGCAAAAGCAGGATAAAGAATGATTTTAATCCCTTTTGCATCCTGAAGCTTTCCTACAAAAGGTTTCATTACCAACATCGCAATCGAGTTAACTGTAAAAAATAAAGCGATATTTTCAATTCCTCTCACATTGCCGAAATTGACTAAGTAATATGATATAATTCCGTTGCCAAATGAGAAGAGTCCAATTAATACAACGTAGATAAGCAGTTCTTTAGCAAAAAAATCACTAAAATTAATTCTATTCCTTTTGCTGATTTTACTGACAGAAACATATTTATAGGGTAAAAACCAAATGATTGCTAAACAAATAATGCATAGTATAGCCGATACCGTAAATATCTGTTCTATTCCATATAATGTAGCGATTGATGCCCCAAATTGTGGTCCTATCATCGTTCCAATTAGCATTGCAATTCCAAGATAACTAATTCCTTCAGCAATCCTATTTTTTGGAATGCTCGATGTAGCAAAAGCCATACTTGTGGTTCCACTTATTGCAAAAGCAATTCCATGAATAATCCTTACTAAAATGACCATTGGAAGATCTTTCACTAAAGAATAACCGACCATACAAAGCACCATCGCTAAATATGAATAAAACATCAATTTCTTTTTATTCAATTTATCACTCATGGCTCCTGAAAAAGGTCTAATAACTAACGCTACCCAAGATAATAGACTGGAAATAACCCCTGTAACCTCAAACGCTACGCCTTTAGCAACCAAGAAATCAGGCATTAAGGGATTTACCATATAGGATGATATCCCATTTAGTGCATTAACAATAAATATTAAAATAAATGGTATTGTCCATAGTTTCATTTGTTCATTTTTCAATTTATAACCGTCCTCTACAGTAAATAATTCTTAATATGATCATTTAAAAAATACTTAATATAATAAAAACTTAATAATTTAATCTTTGCTGTAAACAACTATTCTCAACAGGTTATTTAAATATTAAAACTATTCCAGATTATTTGGCATTTTTGATCTTGGTAAACCTGATACTTTCGGCAACCAAGCTTTATCGGCAGAGCCATAAACAGCAATCATCTCTTTTAATTTTTCTTTAAATCCCTCTTGAACAACTCTGAAAATAGCATAAGCTTTATTTCCATCAAAATTCTTATTCCTAATTGACTCGACTGTTGCCTTACACAAATCGTTATTGATATTTACTTTGTTAATACCTAACTGGCACGCTTTTCTTAATGATTCGCTGTCAGTGCCTGATGACCCATGCAAGACCAATGGGAAATGATTCGTCGCTTTTTTAATCTCAATTAATCGATCAAAATCAAGATAAGGTTTAAATTCAGCAGGATATGCTCCGTGAGCTGTTCCTATAGCCACTGCTAAACAGTCAACACCAGTTTCTTCAATATATTTCTTAGCGAGTTCTGGATCAGTCAATGCCGCATCTCTATCGTGTGCGTAGTTTTCAGCATGTCCGACATGTCCCAATTCAGCCTCAACAGAAATACCTGCCGCATGGGCAATTTTTACAACTTCCTTAACATCTCTAATGTTTTCCGTATCCGGATATGAAGATCTATCAATCATTACCGATGTAAATCCTGCATTAATTGCCTTCTGAACTTGTTCCAAGGTAGTACCATGATCTAAATTAACCGCAATCGGAACACTTGATTGTTCCGCTAGCAACCTTAATTCATGCCCAAAAAAGAAAATATCAGATGTAGCGTGAAAGGCAACATCAAGAATCAACGGTGCATTCATATCTTCGGCTGCTTCAATACTCGCTCTGGCATTTAATTCGTTACCGACATTTGGTGCAGCCACTGCATAATTCTCTTTACTTGCTCTATCCAATATTTCTTTCATCGTTACCAACATAATAATTTACCTCCAAATTCTAATTCACTCAATTTTTTGTCAATCATTTCCTTTTCTTCATCTGTTAGTTCCCAATTAAATGATTCACAATTTTCTATTGCATGTGCAGTAGTTGAAGCACCTACAAGACACGTTGCCACATAGTTTTGTTTAGCAGACCAGTTTAAGGCAATCTGTGATAATGGAACTCCTCTTTTCTCAGCAATTTTATCCATTTCATTCAACAACAGTTGTATTTTTGAAAAAACTGGTTCGTTATAATAATCATAAAAATGCCAACGTAAATCATTTGATGGAAAATCTGGTTTTGACCTATATTTTCCGGTTAAAATTCCAGCTCCCATCGAACCATAAGTAAATGAATCGATTCCTTGTTCATTACACCATTGCATTAATTCAACATTCTTTTGATCCACCATACTAAACAATGGTTGTATTACATCGATTTTTGCATACTTCATTGCTTCTTCTACCTGTTCTTTATTGAAATTTGATAGCCCTATATATCTTATTGCACCTTTTTTCTTTAAAATGTTTAAAGCATTCATTGTTTCTTCAATTGGCGTATTATCATCGGGCCAATGTACAAAGTAAAAGTCAATATAGTCTGTTTTTAAATTCCTTAAAGAAGATAATACTTCGCGCATGGCGTTTGCAAAACTTGCATCTTTCTTATATGGTTTTAGATAATTACCCGCTAGACCAAATTTAGTTGATATTAATACTTTTTCTCTATAACCATTCTGCAAAGCCTCGCCTACCAGTTGTTCAGCATAACCATTTCCATATACTGGTGCAGTATCAATTAGATTAACACCATTATCTATCATGGCTCTTATAGCTTTTATTGATTCTTCACGATTTACATCTCCATAATTCTGTCCTCCAATCGCCCATGTTCCACTTGCTAAACATGAAACATCTACGTTTGCATTCTGTAAATGAGTGTATTTCACTGTTTTCCCTCCTCTGAATTACCTATTTTACGAAAATAGTATTCTGACTTTTCTATGTCTTTTTTATTTATATACATTGTTCCTATAAGTGTTAAAAGATTATTCTTATCTTCACCTTCAGCTATTTTCAACATTTCTTCAGCTTCATTTAAATATGCAAATCCTTTTTTTACAAATACGTCGTATACCATCATTACATATTTTTTTAATTGGCTATCCCTGCATTCAAGAACTTTTTTATATGTCTGTTCTTTTCCGAGGTTATTATCAGTCGAAACATAATATGAGAATGCTTTTGAATATAGGTGAGTTTTTTGCTCATCATTCATCTTAATCTTTTCTGCTTTGTTTAACATTTCATTTAAAAGTTTCTCATCTTTTATCAAAATAGCTTTATTAACATTTAAAACTATGGAGTTGTAAATCGGAATAAAAAATTTTGTGCTTTTCCTGTTCAATAATTCATCAAATTGTTCTAATTCACCTGCTAAAAACAAACCCATTAATTCATTTTGTCTTTTTTTCTTCATACTAGACAAAATAATTTCAAAAACTACTGAACAAACGAATAAAACTAAAACAACGATCAAAGTTTCCTTTACATCCATATGTTTCTCCTTATATGTCTGAATATAGCAGTAACAATTTAATCTAAAAAGTTATCTCCTTTACCTACATTCATAGTATTTAGATGAACGATACCACTCCTTCCAGTTTCTACTAGTGCTTCAAAATCGTAGGAATCACTTAATCGATTCCCTAATTGTTCAAGCACAATTGATAAGTTCATACCGGCAATAATATCTAGATTGTTTGACATGAACTGAACACATCTATTGCACGGAGTACCTCCAAATAAATCAGTGAAAAGCACTACTCCTTCACCGGTATCAACATCCTCGATTAAAGAACTAATCTTTTTATCATAATCTTCAATGATATCATCCGGTTCTAGGCATAAATATCCATATTGCGGAATATCGACTCCCATGAACCATTTTGTAGTTTCAAAAATACCTTTAGCCATTGGACCATGGCTTAGTAATACTATACCTTTCATATTATTTCTCACTCGGACATTGTTTAATACTTAATAAGTATTCGATTAATTCTTTATCAAAATTTTCTCTTACTTCGCACTTTTCACTAAAAATCATTGTTTTTATTAAATTGCTAGAACTTTCTTTCCATTCTATATCATTATCTATTTGTGGCTCTCCTGTTTTAGCAAAACTCAATAAACGATCTGCCATCTCATGTTGAATGTGTTCAGCAACTCCTTCACCCATATAGGTAGATGGGACCATTTGAATGTTTTTAAACATGAATGCAATATCAGAAGAATGAAGTGCTGTCGACCCATCATTGATTCTAAAAATTGGATTAAAAAAATAATTATAAGTTGGTGCACAACCACTATCACATCTGCATTTGACCATATCACAAGTTGTTTTTCTCATCATTTCAACATCGTATGCTAAAACATCAATTAATCTGTTATTCGGAAATGTTTTTTCAAATAATTCTACAATTTTTACTGCATGTTCTTTACCGAATTTTTCTTCTATAGCCAACACCATTTCTTCTCTAGTCATTGTATTTCGATCATAACATTGTGGAAGATTGCTAAATTCAGAGAAATTTGTTCCGATAATCAATGGAGCATGTTTTGCATGTTCGGTATATCCATTGTGAAATGGTTCTCCAATATAATCTTCTGATTTACTTGGTCCGAAATATTCAACTCCCTGCATTCCTAACTCTTTGTAAGCTTTAGCATAATTTTTTGCTAATAATCTTGGGTCAATAGTTTCAATGTCGGCAAAGTTATCGTTGCTGATTCCTGATTTCTTTAGCGTCAATGAAACACATTCCCTCATATCTCTGCCAAAATCCCACATGGCAGGGCCGGAAATACCACTCATAATAAGTCCGCGTTTAAACAATCCTTTACTTGCTGGCATATTCATAACAGAAACAACTTTTGCTCCACCACCTGATTGACCAAATAAAGTGACATTATCTTTATCGCCGCCAAAGTGTTCAATGTTTTTATTTATCCATTTTAATGCAGCTAATAAATCCAAATTCCCTACATTTTTACTTTTTGAGTATTTTCCGCCATACTCAGATAAGTCTAAGTAGCCTAGGGCATTTAATCTATGATTTAACGTTACAACTACAACATCTCCTGTATCACATAGATTATATCCATCGTATGATTTATGTTCCAAACTTGAGCCATAATGGAAACCTCCACCATGAAACCAAACCAAAACAGGTCTTCTTACGTCATCATTTATGTTTTTAGTCCATACATTTAAATATTGACAATGTTCACTTGTTGGCCAAAAACGATGAGGATTTTTTAAATTGTTTCCAATAGTTTGTTCGCGTAAACTAGGGCATATATATCCATAACTTGTTGCTTCTTTTAAACCTTCCCATGGTTCAACCTCTTCAGGAGGCATAAATCTTTTAGCATCTGCATATTTAATGCCGTAAAAATGATAGATATCATTGTATTTAAAACCTCTTAGTAATCCTTTTTCAGTTCTGGCTATCGTCTTTTTTCCATGTTCAAAACTCATAAGACATCCTCCTATCCTACTATTAATTTAAAAGTCTTGATTTTTCTTAATTCTTCCATTAGTTCTTTATCAAAATCTGTTTTTTCTTCTGTACTTCTATCAAATATCATTGTTGGTAAACTATGATTATTTGCTGGATGCCAGATAGATCTGCCTTCGAGTTGAGGAGCATCATTTCTTGCAAAGTTTAATAATCTTCCTGCCATCTCATATTGTAAATCTTGCTCTTTTCCATCTAAGTATGTTGATGGAACCATATGAATATTATTGAAAATAAAAGCTATATCTGTCGAATGTGAAGCAGTGAAACCATCATTCAGCTTAAATACCGGAGTAAATAAATATGAGTACGTTTCAGCGCATCCGCTTTCAACTCTAGCTTCACAAAATTGATATACATCTGGTCTTATACAACAACAATCATAAGTTAATATGTCGATGATTTTATGATTTGGAAATGCACTAGTGAATAAAGGTATCAATCTATCTGCATTTTCTTTACCTAATTCACCTTCAACAGCATGTTCCATCTCATCATCGCTCATAAAATTTCTTGCATATTTTGTCGGCAAAGACAAAAACTCAGAAAAATTAGTTCCAACAATCAAAGGTGCTTTTTTTGCATGATCAGTAAACCCGTATTCAATTGGATTACCTATATAGTCTTCATTTTTTGTCGGAGCAAAGAAAGGTATGCCTCTTCCTCCTAATTCTTGATAAGTAGAAATATATGCATCTAAAATTTTTCTGCCATCCATATTTTTTAATTCATCAATGTTATCTTTACTTATGCTTAATTTATCTAATGTAGCTTTAACTAAATATCGTGAATCAGATGTATGATCTGCAAAAGACTTTGTTCCCTCCAAGCCACTCATTACAAATCCACGTTTAAACAATCCTTTGCTCTCAGGCATATTCATGACTGAAATAATTTTAATTCCACCACCTGATTGTCCAAATAAAGTAACATTATCTTTATCGCCACCAAAATGTTCAATGTTTTTATTTATCCACTTTAATGCCGCCAATAAATCTAAATTACCAGCATTCTTACTTCTTTTAAATTCATTACCATAATCACTTAAATCCAAGTATCCCCAAATACTGAGTCTATGATTTAATGTCACAACAACGACATTCCCTGTATCACATAAACTATATCCATCATAAGTTTCATGTTCTAAAGAAGAACCATCAAAAAAACCTCCTCCATGAAACCAAACTAGAACTGGCTTTTTTTCATTGTTATTAATATTTTTTGTCCATATATTAAGATATTGACAATGTTCACTTTCAGGCCAGAAACGATGTGGGTTTTTAACGTTTGTTCCTATCCGATTAAATTGAACATTTGGACAAATATAACCATAATTAGTCGCTTCTTTAACACCGGTCCATTGTTCAACCTCTTCAGGTGGCATGAATCTATTAGCATTTGCGTATTTAATTCCATAAAAATGATATATATCGTTGGATTTAAATCCTCTTAATAGCCCTTTATCGGTTTGAACTATTGTATGTTTTCCATGTTCAAAGCTCATTTCATTTAACCTTAAATATTTTCTTTACGAAATCCTTTGCACAATATCTCCAAACATTCCATTCATGCTGACCTTTATAACCAATGAATTCAATATTAAATCCTTTTTCTATATAATCTGATACTTGTTCTTTTGTTAGATCATATCTTGGATCAGCATCTCCACATGCAACGGTAACTACATCCATATATTTATTAAACTTTTGGGCATCCGAAAATAAATCTGATAAATCCATATCTTCTGTTTTTATTGGGAAACATTCGCCTGAAGAAAACATACCACAATTTGCAAATACATCAGCGTGTAATAGCCCTAGTCTTCTTGCATGTCCTCCTCCCATTGATAAACCAGCAGCTGCTCTAGATCTTCTATCTTTTTTAACACGATATTTTGATTCAATATACGGAATACACTCTTTAACGATGACATCATCTAGTTTTCCCTCAATGGCTGTTGTTTCTCCATTAGGGATGAAAACATAGCCGTTATTTGCTACAACAATCATTTCTTCTGCTTCTCCTCTGGCAATTAAGTTATCTAAAATCATATCTATTTTCCCTGATGCAAACCAGCTAGTTTCATTTTGAGAACCTCCATGTTGAATGTACAGCACAGGATAGGTTTTATCACTTGTCGCATATGATGCAGGCGTATAAATCCAACAACATCTAAATCTATTGGTCGTATCAGAAAAATATATTTCTCTTGTAAGCGAACCATGAGGTACCTTATGTAGTTGTGTATCTTCATCATCTGATATATCTACAATATTTCGAATACCATCATCATCATGAACATACGGGCTTTGTAAATTTATTGATGATTGCCCATCGACAACAAAAAAGATCGAATGATAACCAGGTCCTGGATTTATTGTTTTTCTCCAATATCCATCTTCGTTCAAACTCATATCTTCTAATACATAATCCTTACTATAAAACTTAGGATCTTTTCTATATTCTGGTGAAGAGTTTAAATAATTGTGTAAGCGATATTTCACTTGAACAAGTTTTGCATTTGGTGCGAAATATTCTAAAGTTACCGTTTTATCTTTATTATAGTTAACACCATCAACCAAATTAAATGGGATATTATCTCCTCCATAATGAATCATTCTCATATATTTAGTTGGCTTTAATTTTTGAAATAAACCCGTTTCCTTATTTAATTCTTCATTGTATTTTGTTACTGATTCATTCTTTGGATAAACTGGATCAAAACCTAACAGATGCATATTCTGTGCTTGATTTGCTTTCATAGACTATATCACCTTTCTTGATTTATATTGATTATTAATAAAATATAAGACTAATCCCACCACTAGTATCATTGCATACATTAAAAACATTGATTCATATCCAGCAACCCCAACCATTGAACTGGCAAATATTGGGCCTACCGCATTTCCTATATCTTGTCCAATAAAACATACAGATATTACAACCCCAAGGCGTTCTTCAGAAATTGTCTGCACTGATTCAGCTTGTATCGCAGGGGTTCCATTGCCTAATGTTAATATTGCAATCAATACTACATACATGATTAATTCTTTTGCAAAAAAATCTTCAATTATAAAACTGATTTCTTTTTGATTATCGTTTTTACATACTTATACTTAATTAAACTAATTAATATAAAGCAACAAAAACACATAAATCCTGACATGTAGAAAACGTATTGAATCCCTATCTTTTAATAAATTGTTGTTCCTATTTGAGGCCCTAACATACTACTAACTAATGTTGCCAATCCCAAATAACTAATACCTTCTGCCATTCTTTCTTTGGTAATAAAAACTGTAGCAATAGACATTGAAATCGTACCGCTTACTGCAAATGAAATTCCGTGAATTACTCTAACAAAAATAATTACCGGAATAGAATGCACCATGGTATAACTAATTAAACAGATTGATGTTAGTATATGTGATGTTATTAATAAATGATTCTATTCATTTTATCACTCATTGCTCCAGATAATGGTCTGAAACGTATGGCGATCCAACTTCATAAACTGGCGGTAATGCCTGTATATTAAATTCTACTCCGCTAGCAACTAGATATTTTGCTATTATTGGATTTGAAATATAAAGAGCTGATCCATTGATTGCATTAATACATATTATTGTAATAAAACTTTTATCCAAAGTTTATTTACTTTTCATTTTCTTCATATCTACACTTCTTAGCTTATAAATACGATTGAAACAACTATATAAGTTGTTTCAATCGTATATTTAAAAAACTAATTAGAAAATACCGAGGAACCCTAAAACAAATGCTAACCCCATAACTACGAAGATTAAAGTATTAATTTTCATACCTTTTTTCAATAAACCATAACAGAAGAATGTAATACCAATAGGCAAAATCCCTTGCATGATTTGATCAAAATATGATTGAACTAAGATTGGTTCTCCACCAGGTATAGTTAAGGTAAATGCTAAAGATGCCTTTACTGTAGATACAATCATAAACCCAACCATAGTCATACCTACAATTCCTGCTGCCTTGGTTAGAATTGAAACAAATCCTGACTCATAAGCATCTTTTAAGAATGTTTCACCCAATGTATATCCCCAATATGTCATTAGATAACGGCATAATACATTTGGCACATTATATAAAACAAAGAATAAGATAGGTCCCATAACAGAACCTGTAGCGGCTAAAGAAATACCTACAGATGCAGAAATTGTTCTTATAATACCCCAGAACAATGCATCACCGATACCAGACAACGGTCCCATTAATGAAGTCTTAATTGCAGGAATTGCACTTGAATCATAATTTCCATAATTTGCAGCATTTTCTTTTTCCATAGAGGCTGCTAAACCCATCGCAAATGTACCAACAGCTTGGGTAATATTATATGGGGTCATATGTCGTTGCATAGCTTCTGCTCTTTTTTCTTTTTCCGGATAATAACGCTCTAGTGCAGGGCAAACTGAAAAAGTGAACCCAGGGGCTTGTCTATAAGCCGGCATAGGACAAGCAAATACCATAAATGATCTCCAGAAAATGCTATTTAGCATTTTTTTATCTTCTTTGGATACGTTCTTGAACATACTAGACATTTAAGAAATCCTCCTCTTCAGAAATATTATTTGCTTTACCCTTTTTAACAAGGTTTTTTAAATCTAAAATTTGTTTTTCATTGAATGCAACTGTTAAAGCAATAACTACAGCAACTATTGCAACAACGATTGCTGGTAAACCGAAGTATTTCGATAAAATAAATCCAATAAATAAGAATCCCACATTTTCTTTATTAACTAACATATTCATTAAGACAGCCATTCCGACTGCGCCTAACATATTAGCTATAGTACTTAAGCCTTTCATAACACCTGTAGGAAGATCTGTCATAAATGTTTGAACTACATTTGCTCCTAAATATACTAAAACAAAGATAATTAATGTTCTTACAAAATATTGGAAGAACCATCCTACAATAATTAATGGTGTCATACCTTTTGTATCTGCATTTTCACATACTTTAATGTACCAAGGTTGGAAGAAACTTCCTAATACCAAGAAGAATGGGAATAATGAGTTAAACACCAATCCGACTGGAATTGCAAGTGCAATAGCCTCTGATTGATCTAATCCCGAAGTAATAGCGAATGTAACAGCCATAACTGTGGCTGATACTGGTTCTGCTGCGGTAGCTCCACCAATATTAACAACCCCCATATAAACAGCTTCTAATATACCACCTAAAATAATACCAGTGGTAATGTCACCAAATAATGCGCCTGTGATTGTAGCAACGATAATTGGTCTTTCTAACATGCATTGGCCAAATAACCAGTTAAATGAATAACTGATAAAATATGCCAACGAGGCTAGAAGTGCAACAGTTAAACTAGACATAAATTATTTTCCCCCTTTTTATCTATTTTTTTTCTACTGCATTAATTAAGTCTGATACTTTACTTTTTGAACTTGATGGAATCAATAAACTGAAGAATTTGTCGCCAAGAATCACAGCCAATTCTTTTGCCGCAATCATTTCCGGTTCAGATAATGTAACCCGTCCACCAGGCAACTTAACTTTTGGTCCTGTATCTCCCGTAAAGCTTCCTGTATTTGCCAGATTAACTTCACAAATATTATCTTTACAAGCTTTGACTAGATATAGAGCATCTCTCACTGTTTTTGTTAAACCAAAGATTCTCATATCTTTTGATTTAGGATTGTTGATTAATTCAACAGCGCCATCCAAATCTTTTACAATTGTTTTAATTCCTGCCGGAGTTGCCATTTTTAAAGTCATCTGAACCGTTTCATTTGTTGCTGCATCATTATTTGCAACAATGATACGCGGTGTATTTAACTCTTTTGACCATACCATTGCAACTTGACCATGAATTAACCTGTCGTCGATTCTAATTTGGACAATCATATTTTCTCCTTTCTAATGACTATTTACTCTCTAGTTATACTAGAGTACTGTCCTTTGCTTCTAATCTTTGCAGACTATCTTTAAATCCTTTTGTAAAGCCAAAATATTTTAAAATGTTTTGAATTTCGATTTCCCAAAACCGCCATTCATGAGCATAACCTTCCATCTCGTGAAATACAGCATCTAAACCAACTGATTCTGCATATTCTTTAAAATGTAGCCAATTTGGATATACACCATCAACAGTTCCGCAACAGAAATAGAATTTTGGTGGATTTTTCATTTTAGCTACTTTTGGTACCAAGTCCCATGTATTTTCATAACTATTGAAAAATGCGTCTGGGCCTCCTGCCATTTCTACCGTCATCATCTCCCTAGCATAAAATTTGTTATCAGGCCCATCACTCATTATTTTCCTTATATCTGATGGAACTCCACTCATGCATGCGACTCCAGCAAATTTTTCTGGCCAGTAAAATCCATATTTGCTTGTTCCTCTTGCACCCATTGATAAACCACAAATATAATTATCTTCTCTTTGTGATGATGCAGGAAACCATCCATAAATTAATGGCATTAGTTCTTCTGTTAAATAATCGAACATTCTAAACTCAGGAGTAACTTTCGTCCAATTTGAATAATTTGAATTCAATGCGGATGGCATTACGACAATCAAATCATTTTCTGTTGCATACAATTCAATATTGGTGCGTCTCAAGTAATCTGTGTAATTACCTAATGTTCCATGCAGAAGCCACAATACCGGATACTTTTTGCCGCTGCTATAATAAACTTTTGCCTTCTGATCTTGCTTAATTGATGGAAGAATAACTTCTATATCTGTGTTTGTATTCAAACACCAGCTTCTAAAACTTAAATGAACTAAAGCCATACTCGCCTCCTTTATTTAATTTTTTCAACAATGACCTTGTTATATATTTCTTTTACATCTGATAATGTTGGAAATTCCTTTGTTTTAGCTTTTGCTCTGCCAGCTGCTTCGCCATATTTTACTGACTCAATAATGTCCAAATTGTTTGCGATCGCAGCGATTGTATACGCTAACATCGAATCACCGCATCCAACTGTATTAACTACCTCAACTTCAGGTCCGATAATCTTACTTTTTCCAGATTCATTAGCGAAGTATGAACCGCCCTCACCCATCGATACCAGAACATTTTCGATACCGATATCGATCAGTTTATCAGCATATTCTCGATAATTTATTTCATTTACTTTTTCATCAAATATATCGGCTAATTCTTCTAAATTTGGTTTTACTAAATAGGGCTTTATTATTTTATAATCAGAAACTTTTAAGTTCGGTATATCTGTTATGAGTTTTGCTTTCGCTTTGGAAACAATAATTGCGATCTTCTCTACCAAATCCACTCCTACGCCTTTGCAGAAACTTCCTGAAACCAGTACATAATCATTGCTTTCTAAATTTGCTAACTTACTAAGCAAGTCATTTTGCTGATCCATTGTAACAGCAGGACCAATAGCGTTAATCGCCGTTTCAGTTTGGTTATTAATCTTGATGTTTATCCTATTTTCTTCATCGATTTTTACTTTGACAACATCGATGCCTTCAGCAGCTGACACCTCCTTTTCTATTAAAGCGCCAATGCACCCCCCTAAAAACAAAACAGCCTTTGATCGAACTCCTATGCTAGAAAGAACAAGTGAAATATTAATTCCTTTCCCACCAGCCCTCATTTCAGTGATATTTGCTCTTGCTATACTGCCCTCGATCAGTTTTTCTTCCAAAAACACGAAATAATCAATTGATGGATTAAGAGTTACTGTATATATCATATCTAACAGTTTTTCTCCCTTTCTGGTATCGTTATAGCACAGGAGAATTTAGAGAACAACAAGCCGAAAGCAGATAATCTAACTGATCTGATTATCTGATTAATGATCATTAAACAAATGCGCAAATGCGCATTATTTATGTTCAATATGTACAATTGTGTGTTCAGTTTTCGCTGCTCAATATATTTGTACTATTCTGCCTTGTTTATCGAGCATAATAATGATTGAATATAATCACGCATGATCGACAGTAATCAATCAAATTATAAATAGCTTCCTTTTTAGTGCTATTAAACAAGTGAGGGCAACAAAATGAAAAATAACAGGATAGCTTCAATCTATTCGCTTTGTCAACAATCCAGCAGAGTAATGGTTGACGATTTATCTAAGGCATTAGGGGTATCGGCCGCAACGATCAGACGTGATTTACAAGAAATGGAAGAAAAGAAATTAGTTAACCGTTTTTATGGCGGCGCAGTTTTAAATAAAGATCTTGAGAATGAACCGACAATGCATGCCAAGCATCTTATTAATATGCAGAAGAAAACTATCATTGCAAGATACGCCGCTTCACTAATCAAAGATAATGATGTTGTTTATATTGATGCCGGAACGACAACAGAAGAGATGATTGACTATATTTATGCAAAGAATATTTTAGTAGTTACACAAGCTCTGTCGGTAATGGATAAGTTATATGAAAGACAGATCCGATGCTACACCTTAGGCGGCTATATAAAATTCTCCACCAATATAATCATCGATAATGATACGATTGAGAAAATGGCTAAAATGAATTTTAATATTTCCTTCCTTGGCTGCAATGGAATAAATGCCATCTTTGGATTTTCCACCACCAATGAAATCGAAGCGATGTTAAAAAAATTGATTATCGCCAAATCAGAAACGCCTTATATTCTCGCAGACAGCAATAAGTTCAACCAAATCAGCAATATTAAATTCGCCGGACCAAAAGAAGCCGTGATTATTACGGATGAACTTTTGAATGATCTGGATTACTCGGCTTACGGAAAAATCATTGCCGTTACCGATCTGAAATAACAGGGGAATATAGGTAAAAAAAGATCAAATTGAATTGATCTTTTACACTTTATTGTTTATCCATATTTACAAAGAAGATTTATCTAAACGAAAAAAGGTTGTTTCCAACCTTTTTTTTGTTTTTAAAGTCTAACGATATTATGTGCTTGTAAGCCACGGTCGCCTTCAATTAAATCGAATTCGACATCTGCGCCTTCTTCGATTGTCTTGAAACCTTCCATGACTAATTGAGAGTAGTGGAAGAAGACATCTCTGTCATCATCTAATTTGATGAATCCAAAACCCTTTTCTTTGTTAAACTTTTTAACTTTGCCTGTCATCTGAAACCTATACCTTTCCTCGAGCTAACCTTAGTCAACTACACTTCTATTATAACCGTTTTCAAAAATAAATCAAATTATAATTTCACAACATTTCTCGCTTGCAGTCCTTTATCGGCTTCGACGACCTCAAAACTCACTAATTCACCTTCTGCTAACGTTTTAAATCCGTCATGAACGATATGTGAATAATGGACAAAGATGTCTTTTCCTGTCTCCTGACAAATAAAGCCGAAGCCTTTTTCGGCATTAAACCATTTTACTTTTCCTTGCATATTTATTTTCTCCTTTGCTTATTTGACGCTGACCGGCAACGGTCAAAGCTTTTATCTGGCGGTCGGATCGCTTTAGCAGGCTGTAACATGCCTGTAAGCTGGCCCCGGTTGTCATAATATCATCAATCAATAAGATATTATGCGGAACAGCGCATGTGCTGTCCTTAAAACTGATATGCTCACTGATATGCTGGCGCTCTTGGAAACGCTGTTTCTTCTGATCAGTTAATGAACTGTTGGCAAAAAGCTCAACAATCGGCAGACGCAATGACTTAAACATTAATGAAACATGATCAAATCCTCTTTCTTCTACTTTTGCCAGCCGGCTTGGTACCGGTACTAGTGTAAAGCCACGATACTTTTTCCGCAGATAACGGATATCCTGATGTAAAAAGATCGGAGCCAGTGCTTCATCAAATAGTTCTTTATATTGAATAAACAACTGACTGATCGCTTCATTATAGACATACAGCGACTCAACGGTTAACCCGCTGATTTCAATAAGTTTTCGGCTCTTGATAAAAGCTTCCCGGCACTTATTGCAGATCGGATCAGCAGGAATAAAGAATTCGCTTAATCGAGCATAATAATGTTTCTTATTGAAACATATCAAGCATTCATCATTCGGATGGTTTGAAGACACTCATCTATTTTCCTTTCACGATGATGACAGATAATTAGACCCTCTCCTGTGGGATAATTGATATCCCGGCCGATACGGCCCATGATTTGGACCAGCGAAGCCACATCAAAAACGACATGTTCTCCGTTGAAAATACAGACATCAATATTGCTGATTGTAATTCCTCGTTCGAGAACCGTCGTACAGACTAAAAACGGCCACTTCCCTTGCCTGAATTGATCAATCAGCTGATCCTTATCCGGCGTTTTTGAATTAAATGCCGGCACATGTAAAAGCTTAGCTAATCTTAAAGACATTTTAATTGTCGGCACAAAAATCAACGCGCGACGGTGTTTTCTAAGCCAATGAAACAGCACTAAATAACTGAGACCGTTCAAACAATATACTATTCGCGGAACCGTAAGATCATACCCATGCGGCCTTCTGAACAAACTCAGTGTCGGCAAGCAGCTTAACTCTTGATCCGGGGTTGCTGTCAAATAGATAATATGCCCGCGGCAGCTGTTTCGGACGATTCCTTTAAGGACATCGTTGCCTTTATAGGGAAAAGCATCCGGCTCATCTAGAATTAGTAAATCAAACTTTTTTGGATAACGGTACAGCTGATGGGTTGTGCACACAATTAAATCCCCACTGGTTTTTACCGTATATCCTTCGCATACCCAGACAACTTCAATATGCGAAAATGCCTGTGATAATCGCTTGCCTAGCTCAATGACAACTTGTCTTCTTGGTGTCGTAAAACCGACGCTTTTTCCTTTCTCTAAATATTTCCTGATACTCTGCATGACTATTTCCGTTTTACCGGCACCGCATGCTGCATGAACCAGCACATCTGTTTTATCGATCATATCCGCTAGCTGATTACTGATCGACAACTGTGCCGGCGTGAGATTGAATGCCAACTGATATTCTCCATCCAACGCTCTTCCGTCATAATAAAATGATGCCTCAGGCACATCATCAAGCAAGATCCGTTTAAAATTCACGCATTTCCGACAATAATAACCGGTTGATCCAAAATAGAAGTAATGCGGATCTTCATTCAGACATCTTGGACATTGCAAATTATCACCTACCATATAATTCCCATTCAGCCGATTAATATCCTAAAAAAATATAAAAAATTAAAATAATTTGTTCGGACTGACCAAGCACTGATAATTCGACCGTATGCTCTTCAACAATGATCCTGTATGATTATGTTCAAATTGCATTGGCATCCGGTCAATATGAATAATTCAATATTCTAAGCGAACAGAGTTAAATCAGAGATTATTTTATTAAAAGTTAAAATGACAATGATAAAACAATTGATAACTACATGCAAGCAAGTTACGAATATCATTGCAGATTTATTAATTCATATAAAATTGCCATCGGTTTATTATTAGACAAGTTTTACTTTAATTATCATTTATCGTTGGTTACTCGATTATTGTGTGCTGGATTTTTTTAATAAAAAAAGGAATTCTTTTACATGAATACTGCGGTTTTTTAGATTGCGGGAACCGCGGTAAGCATTATATTTTGTCTCAATAATCTTTAATTCTCCATATTTATCAAGCATTTTTATTAAGTCTTCTTTGCTTAAAAACCCTTCGTTATTAAATGACAGAAGTACATATCGGGCTCTGACTCGATTTATAACATCCTCTAGTTCCTGCTTAAGCCGCTGGCGATTATTATAATTGGAACGCTGCCAATCGGTTGGAATGCCGGAGACCAAAGAAAGGTCCGTTGGCTGTTCATTCTTGGCCAGACAATTAAGCATGAAATAATTCGATCCGTAAGGATGCTGATTATAAGGCGGGTCTAGGTAACAAATATCAACTAACGGCAATTGATCTAGCAACTGATTAGCATCACACTGATAGATCATATTGGTTGTTTCATAGGCACTGAAAACCGGAAAAGGCAGACTGATTGGCTTTAAAATGCGAGATAGCGCATGTTTACCGCTCGCTCCGAAGGCTCCTATTCCGTTTTCATCTTTATAGAATCCTTTAAAAACGCCGGCCGTATTCACATGAATAGAGGCTTCAGCTAAAAGCGGCGCAATAAAATAAGCTTGATAATCTGCCGGTATTTCCCGGCTGATCAAAAACAGCATATTATCAAGATACAACGCATTCTGACGCGTATAGAAAACCCTTTCATCTTTCCGAATCTGATGATCGTCCTGCGGCGCGTACAGCGTACTGACAAATCCCGGATGGGTTTCATTCTCGCGTTGTTTCAGTATTTCATAGTAAGCTTTCAATTTGGGCATATCAACAGCGGATTGATTAGTTAAATAGCAGCTGTTGATTATATATGAATAATACTCCAGATCATTAGCAATCAAAAGACTGGCATTTTGTTTAGCGAAACGGGCAACAATTCCAGAACCGGAAAACAGGTCCAAGAAAGCAATCTTATCCTGATGCAAATCTCTTCGGACAAAATCAATTCCTTCGCTGATCAAAAACAGCAATTGCCGCTTATTGCCCAGATAAGTTATGATTTGCTGTTCAAGATACGCTTTGTTTTCCATACTGTCAGCAGCCTCTATGCTTATTTTAAACTACAAAAGCTCAAGACGCTAATAAAAAATCTATCCGTGAGGATAGATTATTTGTTGACTTTAACCATCAAGTCACAAAGCTTGGCGGAAAATGCCAGCGGGTCTTCAATATTGAATCCCTCAATCAGCAGCGCCTGATCATATAAAAGATCACTGTAGTTCTTCAATTCGGAAGGGTCTTGTTCATAAACTTTCTTTAAGGCCGCAAAGATCGGATGATCGCTGTTGATTTCGAGAATCTTTTCCGCTTTCATTCCCGGATTCTCCGGCATATTATTAAGGACCTTCTCCATTTCCATTGATAGTCCCTCGTCAGCAACCAAGCATACCGGATGACTTTTTAATCGAGATGATACCCGAACATCTTTAACTTTACCGGACAGGTCCTGCGCAATAGCCGCTAACAGATCTTTGTTTTCCGTTTGTTTCTTCGATCTTTCTTCCTTTTCCGCTTCCGTATCCAAATCCAGATCTCCCTGACTGATTGATTTGAATTTCTTCTCTTTATAGGTCATAAGAATCTGCAGAGCAAATTCATCAACTTCATCGGTCAGATATAAAATTTCATAACCCTTGTCTTTGACTTTCTCCGTCTGCGGAAGCTGTGCAATCTTCGCTGCCGACTCACCGCTGGCATAATAGATTTCTTTCTGATCTTCCGGCATCCGGCTGACATATTCATCTAATGTAACCAGCTTCTCTTCCTTACTGCTGACAAACATCAGTAAATCTTGCAGCAGTTCTTTATTAGCACCGAATTCATTGTAAACACCATATTTAATCTGAACACCGAAAGTCTTCCAAAATTTCTCGTATGTTTCTCGTTCATCGCTCAACATTGCGGACAGCTCACTCTTGATTTTCTTCTCGATTCGGCTGGCTATTACCTTCAACTGGCGATCATGCTGCAGCATCTCACGTGAAATATTCAGCGATAGATCCTGCGAATCCACCAAACCCTTAACAAAACGGAAATGCTCCGGAACTAATTCCGCGGCTTTATCCATGATAAAGACATTCTTGCTGTAAAGCTGCAAACCCTTTTCATACTCCTTTGTATAGTAGTTATATGGAATCCGTGCAGGAATAAACAAAAGAGCATTAAACGAGACATTGCCTTCGATATTGAAATGAATAATCTTCAGCGGATCTTCATAGTCATTAAACTTACTTTTATAGAAATCGTTGTATTCTTCCGTTGTAATTTCGTTCTTATTTCGTTTCCATAACGGAATCATCGAGTTCAGCGTTTCAATTTCCGTGTAACTCTCATAATCTTCTTCACTGCCTTCCTTAAGCCGGCTCTTGGTTACTTCCATTCGAATCGGATAACGGATATAATCCGAATACTTCTTAACCAATTCCTTCAGTTTATATTCACTTAAAAAGTCATGATACGTTTCATCCTCGCTGTCATCTTTCAGATCAAGTGTAATAACCGTACCAACCGTATCCTTAGTGCTTTCTTTGATCGTATATCCGTCTTCTCCGGTACTTTCCCAGAGATAGGCTTGTTCGCTGCTATAAGCTTTAGTCAATACAGAAACTTTCTTGCTGACCATAAAAGCCGAATAAAAGCCGACGCCGAACTGACCGATGATATCGTCTACTTTCTCATTCTCAAACATTGTTTTAAATTCCAGCGAACCGCTGCGCGCAATGACACCGAGATTGTTTTCCAATGATTCTTTATCCATACCGATTCCGTTGTCGCTGATTATCAGCTGCCGCTTTTCTTCATCGCGCGATAGATTAATAAACAGGCTTTCTTCATTCAGCTGTACCGAAGGGTCAGTCAATGATATAAAATGCAGTTTATCGATCGCATCACTGGCATTTGAGATCAATTCCCGCAAGAAGATCTCCTTATTTGTGTAAATGGAATTGATCATCAAATCCAATAAACGTTTTGATTCAGCTTTAAATTGTTTTTTCATATTTCCTCCTTTAGCACTTATACTATAAGAGTGCTAAAGATATTCTAATACTTTTAGTTGGCATTGACAAGTATCAATGATAAAAAAGACGGCTGAGCCGTCTCAATCTTCAAACATTTTAATATACTGACATGCTACGCAGCCAAGTCCGGTATGCACGCCGACAGCTGAGATCAAATTGGTCAGATACACATCCGCTTCCGGAAAGTGCTGTTTCATTAACTGATAAAAAGATTCTCCAGCCGTTTGATCTGCCACATGAGCGACACAGATCCGATATCCTTTACCGACTTTGTGCTCATGAAAGTATTCGATAACGCGTTCTTCCGCTTTCCGCAGCGTCCGGACTTTATCATAAACATCATTCTTACCGCCAGATTCTTTATTAACAATCAATACCGGGATGATTTTGAAAAACCCGGCTAGCGCAGCTGCCCTTTTGGTCAGCCGTCCGCCGCGGACTAAATGATTCATGTCCGTAGGCAACACAAAGGTAACACTCTGAAGCGCCTGTGCTTCCAGCAGCGGCTTGACCTCCGCAACGGTCTTCCCCTGATCAAACATTCTGCGAGCCGCCATGGACAGATAAAGCTGATTGGAAGCCGTCGAATAACAATCAATATAATCAAAAGGAATCTCATACCGCACGGCTGTGCTCTGCATGGCACTGATACAGCCGGACAAACCGCTGGTAATCGGGACAGCAAATAAAAAGTCATATTCCGCTTTCAGTTTCAGAAACAACTCTTCGATAAGTCCAAGTGGCGGCTGAGAGGTCTTAAGCAATTGACCATTGGCCATTAACTGATAGGTATCCTCAATGGATATCTCTTCGCCTTCCAAGTAAGTCCTTACATCACTGGAAATTGTCAGCGGCAAAACATACAGACCAGGCATCGACACCTTTTCCTGATAAATATTACTGCCGCTATCAGTGATTACCGCAATTTTCATGATCTCACCATCTTTCTAATTTATTATACATGAAATCTGTGTGCGAGGCAGTACTTTAGTTGACATTTCCGGCAATTTATAGTGTAATTACCCAGAAGGTGGTTATATGAAAAAAATATTTATAAGCTTATTAATTCTGCTGCTGGCCGTTGGATGCAGCCCTAAAGAAGAAGTTGAAGTTAATGAAGCCACACAGATAACGCTGGCTGAATTCCTTGATAAAGTTAATAATAATGACACTTTTGCGATTATCTTTGAACAGGATAGTTGCCCTTGGTGTATTGAAGCCCTTCCGGTATTTAAGGATATAACCGAAAAAAATACTGCTGAATCCTATTACATCAATTTTACCGACGCAGCTAAAGAAGCTACCTATGACACAGACTTTACCGTCTTGCTGAATTACTTGAAAGACTACATCGCTGAAGAAGACGGCGAACCGGTTTTTTATATCCCGCATGCCTTTTTCTTTAAGAATGGGGAAATCATGTATGACCACGTCGGAACCGTTGATTCTCATAACCCGAATGTCGCCAAGATGACAGACGCCCAAGTTGAAGAGCTGAGCGGTTACTATCAATCCGGCTTTGATGCTATTCAATAAGCACAGAAAATCAAAAGGCAACTGTCATGAGGCAGTTGCCTTTTTATCTTCCTAAGTTAAGCAAATCCTGACGCGTTGTCAGTTTGATATTCTTCTCATCGCCATAAACCACTTTGATCTTAGTATCGCTAGTTAACTCGACTACCTGGCTGTCATCCGTCGCTTTAATATTCAATGCCAAGGCCTTTTTATGACAATCAATGATCAGCTGCGTTTTAAAGGCCTGCGGCGTTTGGGCCTGATAAATACTCGAACGATCAACCGTCTCAACAACATATTCCTGCTCAACTTTTTTTAAAGTGTCTTTACTCTTAACCGCTAAAATACAGGCATCTTCCGATTTTAAGGTTTCCAATAGATTATCGATACACTCCATGCTGATACCAGGACGGGCTCCATCATGAATCAAGACATATTCTTCCTTGACTGCCATCAAGCCGTTGTAGACGCTGTCCTGCCGCGTTACTCCGCCAAAAACCCTTACTAAGCGTCCGCATTCCCTTTTAAACGGACGTTTCATGTCATCTCTGTTCAAGACTACGACAATCTGTTTACAGCGTTCATCATCTAAAAAAGCTGTCAGCGTCTTCTGTAAGACGGTAATACCATCTTCCAGTTCATAAAATACTTTATTGTAGCCTAAATTCATCCGGCTGCCCTTACCAGCCGCAACAATCAGAACCGCATAATTCATATGATCTCCTTTAGTTCTATCATTTTAGCACATTTCGCTGATTATTAAACAGAACTGAATTATATTTATTGTATTTTCACATTTGCCTATTCTATAATTAGATTACATAACTTGGTGCGTAAGCCTAACAGGGAATTTGTATAACCAAAGCTGTCCCAGCAACTGTATCTATGGACAACAGGAGAATCAGCCACTGCTTTAGCGGGAAGGCCTCTTGAAGGATGAAATAGGAGCCAGTAGACCTGCCATTTATGAGCTATCCTTTTTATCTTCTGGGTGAAAGAGAAAAAGACCTTTGCGTCTTTTTCACACATTCTCCGGAATGTGTTTTTTTAGGAAAAGAGGTCAAAATGAAAAAGAAAACACTATTTAGAATTTTACTGGCTGTACTGATTACCATCGGTTTATACTTCGGATATAAAGCCATCTATCCGGCGAAGACAGAAACCGGAACCAAAGAAGTTCAGCTCACCATCCTTATTAAACAAGAGGATGACAGTCTAAAAACAATCTTTGATCAGAAGGTGAAAACCGATGCCGAAGTCCTGGCTGATCTGTTGCTGGAACTAAATGCGAACAACACTTTAAGTGTTACTTTGAGCGGCAGCGAATCAGATCCTTACGGCCGAACACTCTTAGCAATTGACGGCTATGAAACAACAGATTGGACAAACGGTCCGTGGTGGTTGTATAACTCGGATAATAATCCGGATTGTGTAGCGGCCGGATATTGCTCAGGCATTGACAGCTGCCCGATCTACGACCAGGACAGTTTTGTCTTTACCTTTACTGACACCTATTAATGAAACCGGTAATCCGTATTGTCGTCATCGGTATGTTAGCCGCTCTGACGATGGCATCGCAAGTCATCATGTCATCTTTGCCAAATGTTGAACTTGTCACATTGTTATTCATCATCTATGCCCTTAATCTGGATCGCGGCAGTTCTTTAATGATTGTCTGTACTTTCACCGTCTTGGAAGGACTGATTTGGGGTTTTGGTGACTGGGTGTTTGGCTATTTTTGGATTTGGAGTCTAATGGTCATCACCGTCCGCGCATTAAAACCGCTGCTTAAGGACAATACGGACGGCTGGGCACTGTTTGCCGGGTTCTGGGGCTTGGCATTTGGTTCGCTTTTTGCGCTACAATGGGCCGTTATGTATGGCGTTACCGCCGGTTATGCATATTGGATAAAAGGCATTGTATTTGACTTGATTCACATGTTAGGTAATTATATTATCGTACTGATATTATTCCAGCCGGTATCTAACTTGTTCAGAAAATTATATCAGAGATTGGAGGTCGCTTATGGGCATCACAACCAAAAAAGGTGATTTAGGTCAGACAATGCTTAAGCATCAGCCCGTTCAGAAATCAGCAGCGACAATCGAACTGTTGGGGACGCTTGATGAAACGATTGCCCAACTGGTGATCTGTTACAATCTCACTGCCGACACCTCATTTCAAGCGGTTATCAGCGACCTCTCGCTCATTGCCGCCGTCACTGCCGGATATAAGGACAGCTTTGATTCGACGCTAATCCGCAAGCTTGATGAAAAGACTGCGCAATTTCACAGTATTAACACTTTCAGCTATCCCTATAATGATTATAATAAGAGTGTAATCAATCTCACACGGACGGTTGCCCGCCGTCTGGAACGTGTATACTGGCGTTATGGATGTGAAAATTTGATCAATGAAGACATTGCGGCGTACCTGAATCGGCTATCCGATTATTTATATACTTTTTTATAAAAGATTTGCGGTTGTCTGCTTTAAAGTGTTAATTTTATGTTAGAATTAAGGTAACAGTTTTTTATAATCTATCAACAAAGCACTTATCATGGGGAGGAATTTATATGATATATCCACAAGCTACGATTGAGAAGTTAAACGACGATATTGATAAAAATTTCCCCTATTTATTTAAGATTGAAGCCGATTTTCATACATCACACGAGGGTGTGAGCCGTTTAGTCATGCTTGATCGCTATGCCCAGAAAGACCGGGCGTTAGTCAGCTTGGGAATCGGGGATATTGTCCTTACTGTAATCAAGGAGGACTTGAAGTATCCGGCGCGGGGTATCGGCGTTGTCCGCGGTATCAAACCGGAAGAAGAAACAGTAACCATTGAAATCGATGAAGAATTCCGATCGACTCTAGAAGATGAGCAAGAAGCGGAGACCGGCATTATCCACCGTCATTTTCGTGATATTGACAAGCCGTTAGAAATTTATTATGAACAGATTGCCAAACGTGTCGGCAAAGCTTTAGCCGGCGCTGAGAAAAAACCGGAAGACCGGATTAAATACAGTGAGTTATTCGCAAATGAACTCAAAAACCTGAATGTTGTACCGGCCGGCCGGGTGTTATACGGTGCCGGAAGCGGCACGAAAGTAACATATTTTAACTGCTTCGTCATGCCTTTTGTCAAGGACTCCCGCGGCGGTATCGCCGATCATCGCAAAGAAGTCATGGAAATTATGTCCAGAGGAGGAGGCGTCGGCACCAACGGTTCCACGTTACGCCCCAAAGCCGCATTAGCGAAGGAAGTCGGCGGCAAGAGCAGCGGTGCAGTCAGCTGGCTAAACGATATCTCCAATCTGACCAATCTTGTAGAACAAGGCGGATCAAGACGCGGAGCGCAAATGATCATGCTTGCTGATTGGCACCCGGATATTATTGAATTTATCATATCAAAGATGCAGAATCCCCGTGTTTTAAAATGGTTAACTGAGAATTCGAAAGATGAAATCGTCAGAGAACAGGCTAACCGCAAATTAAAGTTTACACCGCTTTCACGTATCGAAAAAGAGATGTATGAATCCGTTCTGGAAAATAAAAATTCACCGGAAAATGTTGCCGATTATGCCCGAGAGATACTGATCAGCGGCGGAAAACTGGAAGTTCAGCAGCCGGAATTTCTAAACGGTGCCAACATTTCAGTTACCCTGACAAAAGAGTTTATGCAGGCTGTAAAGGACGACGGACCGTTTGATCTCCGATTCCCGGATTTAGAAAACTATACCAAAGAGCAGAAAGCCGATTATGATCTTAAGTGGCATGAGATCGGCGATGTCCGCGAATGGGAAGCAATGGGCTATCCGATCAAAGTGTATCGAACAGTCCGGGCCCGCGATATTTGGGATTTAATTTGTTTCTGTGCTACCTATTCAGCTGAGCCAGGGATCTTTTTCATTGATAATGCGAATGAAATGACTAATGCCCGCGCTTACGGTCAGAAAGTCGTTGCTACTAATCCTTGCGGTGAACAGCCATTAGCGCCATACAGCGTCTGTAATTTAGCCGCTATCAACTTAGCCAACTTCGTTGACAAGAAGAGCGGAGCAATCCTTTTTGAACGTCTGCAGGAAAGTGTCCGGCTGACGGTTAGAATGCAGGATAATGTCATTGATGATACACCTTACTTCCTAGAGGCCAATCGGCATCAGGCATTAGGCGAACGAAGAGTCGGCCTTGGAATTATGGGTCTGCATGATCTATTGATCTGGGCCCGCAAGCGTTACGGCTCCAAAGAGTCTTTAGAAACAATTAATGCTGTGTTTAAATGCATCGCAGAAAGTGCTTACCGCGCCTCGATTGATCTGGCCAAAGAAAAAGGAAGTTTCCCCTTTCTGGAGGATCCGGCCAAATTCATCAATACCGGTTATATGAAGAATATGAGCGAATCAATCCGCCAGGATATCCTTAAGTACGGCATCCGCAACAGTCATCTGTTAACGATTGCGCCGACCGGCTCAACCGGAACTATGGTCGGAGTCTCTACCGGACTGGAGCCTTATTTCTCTTTCTCCTATTTCCGTTCCGGACGTCTAGGCAAATTCTTTGAAGTGAATGCCAAGATTGTCGAGGAGTGGTTAGAATTGAATCCCGGTTATAGCCGGCAAACACTTCCTGATTACTTTGTCAGCGCAATGGCGCTGACACCGGAAGAACACGCTGATACGCAATGTGCCATCCAGCGCTGGATTGATTCATCAATCTCCAAGACTGTTAATGCCCCGCGCGGCTTTACCGTACGGCAAGTTCAGAAAATCTATGAACGCCTTTATGACGGCGGAGCGAAAGGCGGCACCGTTTATGTCGATGGATCGCGAGATTCACAGGTCCTGACTTTATCAAATGATGAAGAAAGCAACTGGGCCCAGATGGATCTGGTCCGCGATTTCGGAATCAATGTTAAAGAAAAACAGCCGGAAGAAAAAAAGACCGTCTTAAGAGGCGATCGCCAGGATCGCAATATCGGCGTTGAGGTCGGTGACATCTGCCCGATCTGCCTGGAAGGCGTCGTCGAAGAGATTGGCGGCTGTAATACATGTACGAATTGCAATGCACAATTAAAATGCGGACTATAAAAAAAGTTTCTCTGTTCAGAGAAACTTTTTAAACACTAATTATATCCGCCGTATCCTGTACATTATAAATTTTATAACGGTAAGTCAGATAACCAACAACCAGCGTATAAATCAAGATAGCGATAAGTGCAGACAGATAACTATAAATCGTCAGCGCGTACATCAGTGCCAGCCCGCCAAGTATAATCACAAAGGCAAATAGCAGGTAACGCTTATCACGGCGATTACGAGCTTGTACAACAAAGAAAGAAACGATGATGTGCAAAGCCATGATACATAGAGCCGAGACTCCGTAATAAAATAATAAATCCGGTTTAATCGCACTGTACTGAACCACCAGCTCACTGATATCGGCACTTGTCAGTGTCTCCGAAACAGCTTCATAGATTGACCCGTTGTTAATCGCATTGAAGATTGTCAGACAATAGAAAGCCGTCTGAGCAATTGTCATCAGCACCTCAGCTACTCCTTGTCCCAAGGCAATCGACATGACATCGCGAATAGAATCAGGAGCTTTTAAAAGAAATTTGTAGCCGAAATACTTACAAAGCACATCAACAACCGCCAGGATCAGAACAACAACCATCGCCGCGAACAATGAATTATTTAACAGATCATTGAACACCGGTATCAGCGTTAAACCATAGGTAATCGCTCCGACAATCACGATACGCATGACAAAGAACATTAAAGCACCGATCATAAACGGAGTAGCCACAAGCTTTTTCTTTATCAGGCCATAGATTGTGATTGTAATTGGAACCAGTATCGACATAAGCACCGCAAAATAAGCTGAAATCATCGTAAATGTACTAATCATTGGTTACCTCCAATGATGGTATTATATATTACTAATGTGAATTTGTAAAAAACATTCCCTAAATTTGTCTCTATGTGATGGAATTTTCAGAATGAGCAGCCGCTTAATCACAATCGACTGTAACAATACGTAAAAACGCAAAGGCAATAATCGATTTTTCATAGCCTTTGCGTTTTATTTATGTCTGAAACGTAAGATTGATAACCTCATAAGAAGAGTACAGGTAAAGCTACCTATTCCTCATATGCGGGAAGAGAATAACTTCGCGAATTGTTTCACTGTTTGTCAGCAGCATGACAAAGCGATCAATTCCAATGCCAATCCCGCCGGTCGGCGGCAGCCCGTATTCCAAAGCTTCGACATAATCAACATCCATTTCGTTAGCTTCATCATTACCAAGTTTCTTTTCTTTCAGCTGATTCTCAAAGCGTTCGCGCTGATCAATCGGATCATTCAGTTCGCTGAATGCGTTGGCGTATTCACAGCCGTTGATAAAGAGTTCAAACCGTTCGGTAAAACGTTCATCATTTTTGTTGCGCTTAGCCAATGGTGAAATCTCAATTGGATGTCCGTATAACAAAGTCGGTTGAATCAAGGTTTTTTCACCATACGCTTCAAAGAATAAGTTTATAATATGTCCGATTGTTTGCTGGTGCTTTTCAACCGTAAGATGATGTTCATGCGCTAACAGCAAAGCTGTATCCAGATCACGGACCTTCCAGAAATCAACGCCGCAGGCTTCTTTTATACAGTCGACCATATGCAGGCGCTTAAATGGCCCTTTCAGATTGATTTCCTTACCGTCCCATTGCAGTACCGTTGTTTGCAGAATCTGCATCGCAACATATTCGAACAAACCTTCAACCAGTTCCATCATTCCATACATGTCCGAATAAGCAACATAAGCCTCGACTGTGGTAAATTCCGGGTTGTGTCTGGCATCCATACCTTCATTGCGGAATAAACGTCCAATTTCATAAACGCCTTCCAAACCGCCGACAATCAGTCTCTTCAGAGGCAGCTCTGTCGCAATCCGCAGATAAAAGTCCATGTCAAGCGTATTATGATGCGTTATGAAGGGACGAGCTGATGCTCCTCCGAGAATTGGCTGCAATACCGGTGTCTCTACCTCGATCAAGCCCTGATCATCAAGATAATGCTGGATCGACCGAATAATTTTAGGCCTGGTCATAGCGACTAAACGAGCATTCTCATTGACAATCAAATCAACATAACGCCGGCGATATCGTTCTTCAATATCGTTTAAACCGTGGAATTTATCCGGTAACGGACGCAGCGCCTTACATAAGTGCGTATATTTAAAAGCCTTAATTGAAAGTTCCCCATGATTGGTCCGGAAAACTTCCCCCTCAATACCGACGATGTCCCCCAAATCAGCACTCCCGAATATTTCATAAACGTCAGCTAAAAGATCCTGACGCACATAAATCTGAATCTGCCCGTCACGATCCTGTATATGCATAAAACCGGCTTTTCCCATTAAGCGTTTTGTCATGATGCGGCCGGCAATACTGACATGAACAGCCATTTCCGCTAACTCTTCTTTAGTGTAAGAGCCATATTTATCAATAATATCTTTAGTGCGATGAGTCCGTTTGTAAGCCTCGCCGTATGGATCAATTCCCTGGGCTTTTAAATCATCCAGCTTCCCTCTTCGTACTTGTTCTTGTTCGGTTAAATCTAATTCTTCCATTGTTAACACCTGCTTTTCTTTAATATCATAACAAATAATCCTATTTATTTCACTATTAATCGCTTATTCAGCCTAAATTGTGCAGCATCTGCCGATACTCTTCAATAAGCTCATACAGCTGTTTTGCTGATTCTGCTTTGGATAATGCCAGCTTGGTTTTGTTATTGTACGGCAGTCCGTTCAAATACCATCCGCATTGGCCGCGCATCTCGCGGACAGCGACTTTTTCCCCCTTCAGTCTAATCAGCCGTTTAGTATGTTCCAGCACCATATTTAATTTATCATCCAGACTGATCGCCGCTGTTTCCTGATCAAGCAGCTCACGGATCAGCCAGGGATTGCCTAAAACACCGCGAGCCAACATAATAGCATCACAGCCGGTTTCAGCAAACATCCGGACAGCATCTTCCTTATGATATATATCACCATTGCCAATCACCGGAATCTGAACAGCTTGCTTAACTTCTTTGGTAATCTGCCAATCCGCTTTTCCATTATACATTTGAGTTTTCGTTCGCGGATGAACCGCAATCGCGGCCGCTCCGGCAGCTTCGCACAGCCTGGCAATTTCCACCGCATTGATACTCTGTTGATTCAAACCCGAACGTATTTTAACCGTAACTGGCTTACCAACAGCTAAGACAAGCGCTTTTACAAGCTTATAAACATGATCGGGGTCACGCATCAGTGCACTGCCGGAGCCGTTATTCGCAACCTTCGGAACCGGACATCCCATATTGATATCGATGATATCACAGGCGGTATTCTGATCTAGGTAGACGGCAGCTTGAACCATACTGTCAATTTCATTGCCAAACAGCTGCAGGGTTATCGGATGTTCATCCTGAGCAATATACAGCATTTCCAGTGTTTTTTGATTGTGATAGTTTATCGCTTTATCACTCAGCATCTCACTGTAGACCAAACCGGCTCCAAGCTGTAAAACCAAGCTTCGAAAAGCTTGGTTCGTAATTCCGGCCATCGGCCCGACTATAATGTTATTCTTCAATTCAACGTTACCGATTTTCAGCATCCTTATCGTTCCTTAGCATGATATATTTCATTAAGTTCCGCTTCCGAGAACTGATACTTTGTATTACAATACTGACAAACCAGTTCACAGCCATGATCTTCCGTAATCATTTCCTGTAAGTCCTTCTGACTGATCGTCGTTAAGGCTTCCGCCATTCGATTTTTACTGCAGTCACAGGCGAATCTCAAATCCAGCGTGCCGATAATCTCTGTATCCGGGAAAATTGCTGTTAGCAGTTGTTTCGGATCATCCGCTTTACTGATCAGTTCCGATATCGGAGCCAGCTTAGCAAGAACTTGTTCGCAATAACTGATATCATCCTCTTGGGCATCCGGCATAATCTGAATAATCAGCGCTCCGGCGGCTTGAACGGAATTATCATTATTGACCAGCACGCCGACGCTGACCGCGGTCGGTATCTGTTCGCTGGCACTGAAATAATAAGCAAAATCTTCACCGATTTCCCCGCTGACCAGTTTCACGGTTCCGATAAAATCATCCTTTAATCCCGAGTCGCGAAGAACCCGCAGGTAACCATCTGTCCCGACGACGGCTCCGACAGCTAATTTTCCGGTATGATTATCAATCAATAACAAGTGCGGATCACCAACAAACCCTCGGACATGACCATCCGGATAACCATCAGCCATAATTGTACCGATTGCACCGCCGCCATTAATCTGAACCGTCAGTTTCTCCTCATTGCCTTTGAGCATCGCCGCCATGATACCGACAATTGATAGCACGCGTCCTAACGCCGCTGTTGAAGTCGGCCACAAGTCATGTTTAATCCGCGCCTCATTGCACAAATCAGTTGTCTTGCTTAAAAACACCCGGACTCTTCCGTCTCTGGTCAGTCCTTTTATCAGAATATCTTTCATATGGTCCTCTTATGCGGGTTAATTATAACATGCCCGCTTTTATTTAAAAAGCTATTGACTGGCAATAGCTTTTAATGAATTATTAAACAGGAAATACTTCTTGAATCGTTTTGCCGTCAGCCAGTGCATAAATCTGTTCACTGGTTAAGGTTTCGTGTTCCAGTAAAGCCGAGGCAATCTTGTCCAACAAGTCGCGGTTTTCACTGATGATGACTTTCGCACGTTTATAACAGTCATCGATAATTTGACGAACAGCCTGATCGATTTCAAACGCTACCCCGCCGCTGACAGTTGCCTGCGTACCGTAGTCACGTCCTAAGAAGACACTGTGCTCGCCGCTGTCATATTTAATCGGACCAAGCTCACTCATTCCGTAGACAGTAACCATTTCACGAGCTAGTTTCGTCGATTGCTCAATATCATTGGAAGCACCGGTGGAAATTTCATTAAAGACAATTTCTTCGGCTACTCGGCCGCCTAAGTAACCGGTGATGATCGCTAATAAACTATTCTTTGTATTCAGCAAAGTTTCTTCTTTCGGCGTCATCAGGTTATAACCGCCGGCAACACCGCGGGGAATAATCGTAACTTTCTGAACTAATTGTGCTTCATTCAATTTTAAACCAATGACCGCATGACCGGTTTCATGATAAGCAACCAGACGTTTTTCTTTGTCCGTATAAGTACGCGAACGTTTTGCCGGACCCATCATGACGCGATCAATAGCTTCATCAAGCAAGTCCATTGTAATAACTTCTTTTTCGTTTCGAACTGCAAGAATCGCCGCTTCATTCAGTACATTTTCCAAATCAGCACCGCTGAATCCCGGCGTCCGTTTAGCTAAAGCGCCAAGATCAATATCATCGGCAATCTTTTTGTTCCGGGCATGAACCCGTAAAATCGCTTCACGTCCTTTGCGATCCGGTAAACTGACGGTAATCTGACGGTCAAAGCGTCCCGGTCTTAACAAAGCCGGATCTAAAATATCCGGACGATTAGTCGCCGCGATAATTAAGACACCGCTGTTATCATTAATCCCATCCATCTCAACCAATAACTGGTTAAGTGTTTGTTCTCTTTCATCATGACCGCCGCCGACACCAGCTCCGCGCTGACGTCCAACCGCATCTATTTCATCAATAAAAATCATGGAAGGAGCTGTTTTAACCGCATTTTTAAACATATCACGGACACGGCTGGCTCCGACACCTACGAACATTTCAACAAAATCACTACCGGAAATTGAATAAAATGGAACATCAGCTTCGCCGGCAACAGCCTTAGCCAGTAAAGTTTTACCGGTTCCTGGAGGACCGACAAGCAGGATACCCTTTGGAATGCGAGCGCCCATTTTAGAGAAGCGTTTCGGATTCTTCAGATACTCAATTAACTCCATCATTTCGGTTTTTTCTTCTTCACAGCCTTCAACATCATCAAAACGAACTTTGATGTCACTTTCCAAACGGGCTTTTGATTTGCCGAATTCAAACGCATTATTATTCCCGCCGGCATTCATCTTATTCAGGAAATAGATTGCCACGACCGCCAGAATAATATAGGGTGTGATCTGAATGACCAAATCAAGGAAGACATTGGTCTCATAGGCATTGATGATTGTCAGATCAACATCATCGGCACTCAGTTTCTCAATTAGATCATTGTTCACTTTTTCTGTATTAGGAACAACGATGCTGAACTTCATTTCTTCATTCTTATCATTTAAGTAAGTACCTTCGACATCCAATACAACAGTGCTTACTGTTACTTCAGCTTTGGTAACCTTGTCTTCTTCAACGATTTGGTAAAACTCATTGTAAGACAGCTTAGTAACCGCCACGCTGCTACTCATGCTATAAATGCTGTAAATAGCGATCATGACGATAAAATAAGGCAGAATATTAGCTAAAGCATTTTTATTTCTCACTAAATTTCACTCCTTTATTTATAAAGTTTTTCTTTCAATACACCAATATAAGGCAAATTACGATATTTCTGATTAAAATCCAAACCAAAACCGACAACGAATTTATCCGGAATGACAAAACCGACAAAGTCCGCATTTTCATCAACCAAACGACGCGACGGTTTATCAAGCAGCGATGCAACTTTCACATCGCGTGCTCCTTTATTACTCAAGATACCTTTGACTTTTCTGATGGTTTTCCCAGTATCGACAATATCTTCAATTAATAAAATATCACAATCCTGAATACTCCGATCCAAATCCATGACAATGTGTACATCTCCGGTTGATTCGGTGCCGTGGTAACTCTCCATACACATAAAATCAACTTCAACATCCATATTAATCCGCTTAGATAACTCAGTTAGGAAAAACGAAGACCCCTTAAGTACCGAAACCAACAGAGGAATACTTCCCCTTTCGGTGTAATATCGAGTGATTTCTTCACCCATCTCCACACAGCGTTTGTAAATTTGTTCTTCAGATACTAATATTTCTTCGAAATCCTGATGCACAATCAATACCTCCCAGTGATGTAATATTATAATTTTATCACAAACATATTAGGATTGTTAGAAAAATGCGCAATATTACATCCGATTTTCGGAACGAGGATAATTTCGTGAGTTGAATTCTCTACCACCGGCCAGCGATAACGCTGATCAATCGGAATCTTACGATCAATAAACCAACGGTTTATCCGCTTGTGGCCAAGCCGCAGTTCGATTTGATCGGACTTCTGCCAACTCCTGATCTTCAGCGGGAAATCCCGCGGTGAAACAGTTACGCCATAAAGCTGACTACCCGTTTCTTGAATTTGGAAATAAGGAGTCTTCAACCATTGCAGTTCTGATATTTCATAACAATACGCCGAACCTTTTTTGGCATAAACCACTAGATTATTATAGGTTTTAGCTAAATAGCGGTCTTCCGCTAGCATAACTTCATGATTCCCGGGTTTCAGAATTAGATAGTCCAATTCCTGAAGATAAGCCGGAGAATAACTTTTAGCTGGAAAATGATGATGAATTAAGAATTTACGCAGAGCTTCAATCCGGATGTTCTCGGCTGTTTTACAGTAAATATCAAGATTAAATGGTGAAAAACAGGCTTGATAAGCTTCCTGAACCAGGCCGCTGTCTGCTGATCTTTTCAGATTAGCCGCAGCAATCTCAACAAGCAGCTCTTGACGCTGTCCCGCGGATAGCTGATCAATAACATGATGTCTTAACTGGTTACGGGTATAGATATCCGTGAAATTACTTTCATCATCACCAAATTGAATATGATGTTTAACGCAGTAAGTCCGCAGATCATCTTTCGTGAAGTCCAGCAGCGGGCGTAAAACCGACAGGTTATCCACCACAGACACTGCACTTAACCCCCAAGTCAAAGGAATCTGTTTACGCTGTTTCTGAAGCAGATAAGTTTCCAGCAGATCATCCTGATGATGAGCGACAAGCACGCCGCAAGCCCGATATTTATCAGCCAGCTCGCGAAAGAAAGCGTAACGGAAATCTCTGGCCCATTTTTGAAAGTTGCCGAGATGCTCAATCTCTGCACTGCGGCAAAAACAGGGAATCTGATGCTGAAAGCAGAATGCCTCAACAAGGGCCTGATCTCGCTGAGCAGACGCTCGCTTATGATAATTAACATGAGCTGCAAGTACTTGATAACCGGCATCCAGACACATCGAAAGCAGAGCCATCGAATCACAGCCTCCGCTGACTCCGACAATATAGCATTCTTTTTTTGATAGAATCTTTTCGTTCATAGCTTCCTAGCAGCCACAAATAAGCAGTGAACAATAAGGCTTATTCATCAGCTGAATTGTTTTTCTTTGCCGGCCATCCGAATAGTCTTCGGCTCAAACCAATGATGGGATGATACTTCGGGTTTATCATCCCGGTATATTCGATAAACAGTTCGAAAAAGAGTGAGAGAATTAATAGCAGAATCAACCCTAATGTCTTGTCAAAGTAACTGATTATCGCACATATTGAAAAGACCAATGTCGTCGCATATAATGCCAGCACCGCATTGCGATGTCCGAGGTTCAATTTAAACATTAAAACATGATGAAGATGCCCACGATCAGCCACATCGATTTTTTCGCCGCGAAGCTTACGCCGAATAATGGCCATCAGGGTATCTGAAATCGGGACAAACAAAATGATGATTGGAAAACCCAAGGTTATGACGGTTGTTGTTTTAAAACCCAGCAAGGAAAGACAGGCAATGTTGTACCCGAGAAATAAGGCACCGCAATCCCCCATAAAAATACTCGCCGGATGAAAATTATAAAACCAAAATCCAAAAGATGAGCCGGCTAAAATCAAAGCGATAAAACAAACATCATAGCGATTCATCATAAAAGCAATAAAAGAAATCGTAACAAGTACGATAATACTGATTCCGGAAGAAAGACCATCCAGTCCGTCAATCAGATTGATAGCATTCGTCACACCGACAATCCAAAAAAAGGTAACTAAAAAACTAAGCCAGCCGGTATCCAGCGTGATATTGAACGGAAGGTTCAGTATCTCGATGTAAATTCCGCCATAGTAAATCGCAATCAAGGCAGCAGCACACTGCATTAAAAACTTGACTTTAGCCGGCAGATCAATCATATCATCAATCAGCCCGGTAAAGAAAACTAACATGCCGCCAAGCAGGATACTGTTGATAGTCTTGTCCGCCATGAAAAAATAACCCATGGAGATAATAAAAGCCAGATAAATGGCAACACCGCCGATCCGGACTATTTTACCATGATGGACTGTCCGTTCATTCTCCAGAGCATAGACATCCAATCGATAACCGATAAATTTTATTAAAGGCACTAAAACTACCGCGATAATCGTCGGTAGTATGAAGTACAGATATGATTCTTTGAGGTAGGTAAAAAGCATGAGTGCGGATTCCGGCAGCTAACCGATATGTCCGAAAGTTGGCGTTTCAAGCATGATGCCTGTTCCTTCTGCTACACATCTCAAAGCATTTTCAGCAACATAAACCGGTACATTCAGCTCATTGATCAGTAAAGTATCAATGCCATTCAGCAGGGCTCCGCCACCGGTTAAAACAATGCCGCGAGTCACGATATCACTGGATAATTCCGGCGGGGTCTGTTCCAGAACCGTCCGGCAAGCCCGAACTATTTCCTGAAGACTTTCGCGCATCGCCAATTCCGTTTCTTCGGAACTGATTGTAATCGTATGCGGTAATCCGGTAACTAAATCACGCCCGCTGACATCCATTGTATCCTGACGGGAGCTTCTCCAAGCCGTACCGATTTTGTTTTTCACTTCTTCTGCTGTGCGTTCGCCGATGAGCAGTTTATAGGATTCTTTTAAATACTTAATAATGTCGCGATCCAATTTATCGCCGGCAACTTTTAATGAAGTACTGGTGACTATCTCCCCTAAGGATAAAATTGCCACATCCGTTGTACCGCCGCCGATATCCAGAACCATACTGCCGCTCGGTTTAGAAATATCGAGTCCGGCACCGATAGCCGCAACTTTTGGCTCTTCTTCAATGTAAACGCGTTTGGCTCCGGCACGGTACGCCGCATCCCGGATTGCGTTTCTTTCAACTGATGTTATATTACTAGGGCAGCAAATCAAGATAACCGGACGTGAAAATAACCCCTTCAGTTTCAATTTTCGGATGAAATAACCAAGCATGACTTCGGTTACTTCGAAATCAGCGATGACACCGTCTTTCAGCGGTCTGATTGCTACAATACGACGAGGTGTCTTACCGAGCATCTCTTTAGCTTCCGTTCCGACGGCAATGCATTTTCTGGTATCAGCGTCTAAGGCTACTACCGAAGGTTCATCGAGAACAACGCCTTTGCCTTTGACATATATCAACATATTAGCTGTTCCCAAATCAATTCCAACAGCTTTTGAGAATAACATAATTCTCCTCCAATCTTACAAGCAATGATATTATAGCACATTTACCGAATTGTTAAGCTTAATTTCTAAAACGGAAGCGCATTTGAAGTAATCTTAAAAAAAACTTAATATGAATAATAGTTAAACCCGATGGCTAATAAAAACTGTGCCACCAAGAAACCTAAAGCCAAGCTTATCAGCATATACAATACCTGCGTTTGCTTGGCGTGCCCTGGTTTCGTATAACGAGCAAAATCGATACACCCCAGCGCATACCAGCTAAGTGCAAAACTGACGATGTGCAGGATGATCCGCACAATTATATCCAGCATGACAGCCTCCGATCTGACCCTGTCCGGTGTCATTTATCTATTTTAATACTTATTCGATTCTTAGCGCGCCGATATGCACGCTTTGCCCGCTCAATATCAACATTACCGGTTTCAATGGCCGCCATCCGGGAAACAGATCTTTCCAATGCGGCCTCCGCTCGGGCTAGATCAATCTCATCGCTGCGTTCGACAGATTCAACTAAAACCGTAGCCAGGTTATCATGAAAATACAGCATGCCGGTTCCGGTCGCATAGTCATAACGATAGTTGGGATTGCTTTCATCATTGCCGATTGTCATTTTGCCGACACTGATCATTGTTACCAACGGCATATGATTGCTTAAAATACCCCGCATTCCATCAGGCGTCATAATGTCGAGAATCGTCGCTTCAAGTTCAGCATACAGTCCGTCGGGCGTGATGACTTTCACTGTAAACATCTTAATTTCCTAATTCCTTCGCTTTTTGTTCGGCTTCTTCTATCGTCCCGACATACATAAAAGCCTGTTCGGGTAAATGATCATATTTACCTTCCAGCAGCGCTTTAAAACTGCGGACGGTATCAGCTCGGGAAACATATTTGCCGGGAATACCGTTAAATTGTTCGGCCACATTAAAAGGCTGTGACAGAAAATTACGGATCCGACGGGCTCGGTTAACTGTAATTTTATCCTCTTTACTTAATTCATCCATTCCCAAGATGGCAATGATATCCTGCAGTTCTTTATAGCGCTGCAAAATCTGCTGCACCTCACGGGCAACATTATAGTGCTCTTCACCGACAACTAACGGATCGAGCATCCGGCTGCTAGATGACAGCGGATCAACGGCCGGATAAATACCTAATGCGGCAATCGAACGATCGAGCACTGTTTTGGAATCCAGATGGGAGAAAGCCGTGGCCGGAGCCGGATCGGTTAGATCATCCGCCGGGACATAAATTGCTTGTACTGATGTTATCGCCCCGCGGTTCGTTGAAGTGATCCGTTCCTGCAGCTGACCCATCTCTGTTGATAAAGTCGGCTGATATCCGACAGCCGAAGGCATCCGCCCTAACAAAGCCGATACCTCCGAACCAGCCTGAACAAAACGGAAAATATTATCAATAAAAAGCAGCACATCCTGTCCTTCATGATCACGGTAATATTCGGCCATGGTTAAAGCCGACAAAGCAACGCGCATTCTGGCTCCCGGGGATTCATTCATTTGACCGTAGACAAGTACGGTATTTTTCAAAACGCCGGAATCTTTCATTTCATTATAAAGATCGTTGCCTTCACGGGTCCGCTCACCAACACCGGCAACGACGGAAAGACCGCTATGCTCTATCGCAATATTATGAATCAGTTCCTGCATTAAAACTGTCTTGCCAACGCCGGCGCCGCCGAATAATCCAACTTTGCCGCCGCGGGAATAGGGACACAGCAGATCAATTACCTTTAAACCGGTTTCCAGAATTTTCTCGGTGGTTTGCTGATCCTTAAAAGCCGGAGCCAGACGATGAATCGGATGGCGCTCAACCGTCGCCGGTAAAGCAGCTAATCCATCAATCGGTTCGCCAAGCACATTAAACATTCGCCCGAGGACTTCCTTGCCAACCGGAACACGGATCGGACTGCCGGTATCCTTAGCGGTCATGCCGCGGACCAGACCTTCTGTACCGCCCATAGCGATACAGCGGACACAGTCATCACCGACATGCTGAGCAACTTCCACAGTCAGCTGAATCGCACCGGCATCGATAATGATTGCCGAATATAAAGCCGGTAAATCGCCTTTGGGAAAACGGACATCGACAACCGGTCCGATTACTTGTATGATCTTACCAATTCTACTCATCTTCCTACCTCCTAAACCGCATCAGCAGTCATAACAATCTCATTTATTTCCTGGGTGATTGATGCCTGACGTGCCCGGTTGTATTCCAGGGTCAGATGATCGATCAATTCTTCCGCATTATCCGTCGCCAGATCCATTGCCAGCCGCCGAGCTGAATGTTCACTGGTGGTCGATTCGAGCCAATAGCTATAAAGCAGCGATTTAAGATAAAGCGGAATCAGATCTTCCAGTATTGCTTCTGCATTTGGTTCATAAATAATTTCCTGGTATTTTTCACCGCGATGTTCCTGATAGCTGACCGGCAACAAACGTTCCGTTTTAGCTACAAAACGCATCGAGTTAACATATTCGGTATAAATGATGCTGATACTGGTAATCGTTTTATGACGGTAACGGTCGATAATCTGCTCAGCAAGTTTAAAAAGCACAAGATAGTTGATATTATCACTCGGAATATCACCGGGAGTCAGCTGAAAGCCGTTCTCCAGCAACGCGGCTTTGCCGCGGCTGCCAATCACAAGAATTTCGCTGTGCTGAGCAGCTCCGTCAAGAAGCTGGCGAATTACATTACTGTTGTAGCCTCCGCACAATCCCATATCGCTGACAAAAACAATCGTCAGCGGATGCGTATCTTCCCGTGCTTCAATAAAGACATTTTCGACATCTTTCGTATTGCTTAAAATATCCGAAATCGTATCTTTGATTCCTTGAGCATATATCCGATTGGATTCAAAAAGATCCCGTTGCCTTTTTAATTTGCCAATCGCAATCAATTCCATCGCCTTCGTAATTTTCTTGGTTGTTTTTATACCCCTAATACGGGTTTTGATGGTTTGTTTAGATCCGGACATTACTGCTTACCATTCAATTGATGATATTGCTTAGTAAAGGCAGTTAAGCCTTCAACCAATTGTGTCTTTACTGATTCGTCGATTTCCTTTTTCGCTTTCATTTCATCGATTAAAGATGTGTAATGAATTCGGAAATAGTCATGCAGATCGCTCTCAAATCCCAAGATTTTATCAACTTCAATATCCTTTAAGAAACCATATTTAGCAGCACTCAAAGATAATACCTGCTCAACGAGTGTGAGCGGACGGTATTGACCCTGTTTGAGTAATTCTGTCAGTCTTGAACCATGTTGAATAATCGCTTTGGTTGAAGCATCAAGATCACTGCCGAATTGCGCAAACGACAGCATCTCATGATACTGCGCTAATTCCAATTTCAGCGAACTGGAAACCTGTTTCATCATTTTAGTCTGAGCTGTGCTCCCGACCCGTGAAACCGAAAGACCGCTGTCAACAGCCGGACGAACTCCGGCATTGAACAACTCCGTCTGTAAGAATAACTGACCATCGGTAATCGATATAACATTTGTCGGAATATAGGCTGAAATATCACCGGCTTGTGTTTCGATAATCGGCAAGGCTGTTAAAGATCCGCCGCCGTATTTCTCATTCAGTTTGGCTGCTCTTTCTAATAAGCGCGAATGCAGATAGAAAACATCACCAGGATAAGCTTCTCTTCCCGGCGGTCTTCGCAGCAACAGCGACATCGTCCGATAAGCAACAGCATGTTTGCTGAGATCATCGTAGACAATCAGGACATCTTTGCCTTGTTCCATCCATTCTTCACCGATTGCACAGCCCGCATAAGGCGCAATATACTGCAGAGGGGCCGGCTCACTAGCCGTAGCTACGACAACCGTTGTGTAAGCCATCGCACCGGCTTGCCGCAGTTTTTCAACAATCTGTGCAACGGTTGAAGCCTTTTGTCCGATAGCCACATAAATACAATTGATATTCTCATCCTTCTGATTAATAATCGTGTCAACCGCGATGGCCGTCTTACCCGTCTGACGATCGCCGATGATCAATTCACGCTGACCACGGCCGATTGGAATAATCGAATCAATGATTTTAATTCCGGTTTGCAGCGCCTGATTAACGGACTTGCGTGTCATAACACCCGGCGCAACTCTTTCAATCGGACGTTTTTTTGTACTGACGATTGGTTCTTTGCCATCGATTGCCTGCCCTAAAGCATTGACAACGCGGCCAAGCATTCCGTCACCGACCGGCACCTCGATTATACGGCCGGTTCTTCTGACTTCATCCTTCTCTTTGATGACTGAATCATCACCCATGATAACGACACCGACATTGTCTTCTTCAAGATTCAACGCCATGCCATAAACATCACCTTTGAAGATCAATAATTCATTAGCCATAACATTATCAAGGCCATGGATCAATGCAATCCCATCACCAACCTTAATAACATAACCGACATCTTTAACTTCTAATTTATCATCATAGTGTTTTATCTGATCTTTGATGATCGCACTAATCTCTTCCGGTTTAAGTCTCATAAGTTCACCCGCCTCTGCGTAACAAATTTTCTTTTAACTGACTAAGCTTATTCCTGATCGATCCGTCAATCACCTGATCGCCAACAACCACTTTGACACCTGATAACAAGTCTTTGTCTATTCGGTTTTCCAGCTCGATCCGCCCCCCAAACCGCAAACCGAGAGCCGTTTCGAGCTCAGTAAGCTGCTGTTTATCTAGTTCGCGAACCGAATAAACTATCCCGGAACTGATACCGCTGAGCGCGTTGGATTTCGCTAAAAAATCCGCTATGATCAATTCAATCATCGAACACCGGTCATGATCGATAATGATATACATGAAATTCATAATCATTTCATCGATATCAGGATAAAATATCTTTGCTAAAGCGGCCTTTTTATCAGCTTTGCTGATTAAGTAATGTTTTAAAAAGACCAGCAGATCCGGATTCGCTGTAAAAGTCTCCTTGATCATTTTAAACTGCGCGCGAAAAACATCAAGACTGTCATTCTCGGCAGCTAACTCAATCAAAGCTGATGTATAGCGACTAGTGATAACATTCATTTTTTAACAACTTCCTTAACAAAATCGGCGATCTCCTGACGATCTGTTTGCGCGTCAAGCTTTTCGGCTAATAACTTCTCGGCCGCAACAAAAGCAACATCAATTATCTCTTGATGAATTTCACTTCGCATCTGATCTTTTTCATAAGCAATTTCTTTGCGTGCGTCACTAATTTTCTCGGCTGATTTCTTTTTAGCATCCTCAATCAATTCATTTCTGATTCTTTCAGCTTCGCTTTTGCCTATTGAAATCAATTCCTTAGCTTCCGCACCGGCCTTAAGTAATTCCTGACGAGCCTGCTCATTCATCTTCTCAGAAGTCTCTTTCAGCTGTTGAGCATCAGTAAGCCGTTTTTGTTCGTAATCAGCTCTTTTTTGCAGTATCTCGCGAACCGGTTGCCATGCCAGTTTTTTCATGAAAAAGAAAAGAACGAATGTCGCAACCAGCTGAGTAACGACCGTCAAAACATTCGGAAGCAGCTTTTCTAATACATCCAGACTGATCTCCATGGGAAATCCTTTCTAAGATTAAACTCTTCCGCCTAGGACAAAGATAATCAAAAGCGCTACCAGTAAACCATAGATAGCACATGTTTCCGTAATAGCTGCGCCTACGATAGCCATTGAACGAAGTTTACCTTCGGCCTCCGGATTTTTACCAATCGCTTCAACTGCTCTTGCAAAAACATTTCCTTCACCAATAGCAGTAGTTGCGCCTGTCATAACTGCTAAACCGGCACCAATGGCGATTAAACCTAATTCCATAATAGTCCTCCTTAAGTAATTTATTTCATCGGAAGTTCTTTCCCTATGAATGCGATTGTCAGCGATATAAATATATAAGTTTGAATCAGCCCGGCAAACAAATCAAAGTAAAAATGCAGTGCCGGAGCAACAATGACCCCAATAAAATTGAATTGTCCGATAATCGGAACAAGATTGGAAGCCATCGCTGTAAACATGTATACGATACTCATTATAACACCTCCGGTCATGATATTCCCGAACAAACGCATGGACAGTGATATAAGAGGTGATATTTTTCCTAGAACATTCATGATAAAAAACGGAACAAAAGGTTCGAAGAAACCTTTCAAGTAGTTTTTTAACCCATTAAATTTAATGGCGTTTTTTTCAACTAAAAAAACCGTTATCGTCGCAAGCGTCAGAGTGACACTATAATTCGCAGTTGGTGATTCAATGGCGAACAAGCCCGATATATTACTAATGACTAAGTATACAGCCAGCATTCCGATGTAGGGCCCTAAGTTAACGGTAATAATCTCATTCGTTTCTTTTCTGACCATGTTATCAACTGCTGTAACCCCCATCATCAACAAGAGAACAATCCCTGTCGGTTTAGCTAACGGATCGTATGTTCGCAGTTTACGATTAGCATAAAAAAGAAAGGCTACTATCGCCAAAGTAATTACCACTATGCTGTAAACGGCTGACTGAATGACCATTCTACTATTGCTCCTTATTAATCACAGCAAACATAACCAGAACTAACTTATAGACCAAAAAACCGGCAACGGCACCAAAAACATTAAAATAATCGCTATACAATAAGGCAATGATTAGCGGTAAGGCAATGACTGCATATCGAAACAATGAGCTGATCAGAACGAAAAGAAAGTTTCCTTTTTTACCAGTTAAGATTCCATCAACACTTCTTGCCAGAAGAAATAGATGAAGAATACTGAAGCTAAATCCCAGAACAATACCCGTGCTGATTCGAAAATCAACAAAAAGCATCCCAAGAGCAGAAATCAACGATATAACCGCCGAAACAATCAATTCTTTTTTATTCATCAGTTATTTTGTCCCGAAGATACGATCGCCGGCATCGCCCAAACCTGGAACGATATATCCGATCTCATTCAGTTTTTCATCTAGGGCGGCCAAATAAATATCGACATCCGGATGATCTCTTTCAATCACCGCAGCGCCTTCCGGGGCACCGACTAAGCAAACCAGTTTAATCGAACGGGCTCCTCTTTGTTTAAGCATGGTGATGGCTGCACTAGCTGAACCGCCGGTAGCTAGCATCGGATCAAGAACCATAACAACCGCATCAGCTAAACCGGTTGGGAATTTTGCATAATATTCATGCGGCTCCAAGGTTTTTTCATCACGATATAAACCAATGAAACCGACTTTGGCTGTTGGTATCAGATTACGAATACCGTTAACCATACCCAGACCAGCTCTTAAAATCGGAACCAAGACAACTTCCGTCGCTAACTCCTGTGTGTGACATAACCCCATTGGAGTTTTGACACAAACCGGTTTTACCGGCAGATCACGTGAAACTTCATAAGCCATTAAACTTGCTATTTCATCCAAATGCTGACTAAAATCTTTAGTCCCTGTTGTTTCATCCCGCATAAACGCCAATTTGTGGGTTATCAGCGGATGATTCAATACTTTTAACATATTTTTATCACCCCGTAAATTATAACATAAGATCAATAAATCTATAAAAAGAATCCAAAAAATCACGGAAGTTCTTCAGATGACCGGAAATTGGCTGGTCAAAGCTAAAACTTCTGCCTTGATCTGCTGCAGCCGTTCAGGATCTTCACAATGATCAACTACTTGTCTGATCCACTGCGCAATCTGAACAAATTCTTTTTCTTTAAAACCGCGGGTGGTCATCGCCGGTGTCCCAACGCGAATTCCACTGGTCGTCATCGGTTTTTCCTGATCGAAAGGAATCGTATTTTTATTACAAGTAATACAGACTTGATCAAGCAGTTGTTCGATCAACCGGCCGGTTTTACCAAACGAAGATTTAGTGTCAACTAATAATAAGTGATTATCGGTTCCGCCGGTGACCAAACGGAAACCTTGTTCCTGCAGAGCTTCTCCGAAAACTTGCGCGTTTTTCAGTACTTGCCGCTGATAAACAATAAACTCCGGCTGAGCCGCTTCATCGAAACAAACAGCTTTACCGGCAATCACATGCATCAAAGGACCGCCTTGAATACCCGGAAAGACATTACGATCAAGCACGGCAGCGAATTCCTGTTTACATAGAACGGCACCGCCGCGCGGGCCGCGCAGTGTTTTATGAGTGGTGGTAGTGACAAAATCCGCATACTCAACCGGATTAGGATGTAAACCAGCTGCCACTAATCCGGCCACATGAGCCATATCAACCATCAGATAAGCATTTACTTCTTTGGCAATCTTCGCGAATTCCTGATAGTCGATAAAGCGTGAGTAGGCACTGGCCCCAGCCACAATGAGCTTCGGCTGAACTTCATGAGCTTTTGCACGGATAGCATCATAATCAAGCATTTCCGTTTTTTCATCGACACCGTAACTGTAAAAGTCATATAGACGGCCGGAGAAATTCAATTTATGACCATGCGTCAAATGTCCGCCGGATGACAAATCCATCCCGAGAACACGATCATGAAAATCCAACACAGAGAGATAAACCGCCATATTCGCCTGTGAACCGGAATGCGGCTGCACATTCGCATGTTCGGCATGAAACAGAGTGCAAAGACGCTGACGAGCAAGTTCTTCAACCTGATCAACACATTCACAGCCGCCATAATAACGTTTGCCCGGATATCCTTCCGCATACTTGTTTGTCAAGATACTGCCGGTTACCTCCCGTACTTCCCGGGATGCATAGTTTTCGGAAGCGATTAATTCGATATTATCCTGCTGACGCTGCTGTTCGGCCCTAATCAATCTTCTAATTTCGTTATCCATTAGCAGTCTCCTTTAATGACATTTTGATTGCTTCTAAACTGATTGGTCCTTCCCGAACAATTGTCAATTCCGGTTCTAAGGTATTGAGAATCGTGCTGGAAATATTATTGCGACAGGTCCCGATCACGACACCGTCAATCCTTCCGTCAAGCTGATCAAGCACTTCTTGATAATTAAGCGCCGGCGGCTGCGTTGTAATGTTGGCTGAAGGCACTAAGAGCGGAACCCCGACCCCATTGATAACGGAAAGCACAAATGCATTATCCGGCATCCGCAAAGCAATTGTTTCAAAACCATTAGTAACCTCCGCCGGCACCGTTCCCTTCTTCTTGAAAATCATCGTGATTGGTCCCGGCATCCAACGGCTGATCAGCAAACGATCCCGCTCCGTTAGAACAGCTACCTGTTCAATCTGTTCAACACTGCCGACCATCATCGGAAAAGGCTTTGTTTCCGGTCTTTGTTTAGCGCTCTTCAATTTCCGGATAGCAGGCAGCGAATCATACCTGATTCCCAATCCAAAGACCGTTTCGGTCGGAAAAGCCACAATACCTTCATGTTTTATAATGTCAACAATCTGACTGAGATCATCTTCTGTATATATTTCCGTTTTCATACCTTTATACTAGCACAATTTCCTTTGTTTAATCATAAGAAAAGCCTTGTCAAATGACAAGACTTATTTACACAAATTCAGATAAACAAACAACATTCGATCTTTGCCATTCAAATCTTTAATAACTTCCGCCGGTTGATCCGGATATAATTCATGTACAAGCTTTAATAAAGCATCCTTTTGATCATATCCGATTTCAAAAGCCATCATCGAACGCTCTTTCAAAAGCTTCTTCGCATCACTAAGGATTACTTTATAGAATCGTAGGCCATCATCTCCCCCGAATAAAGCCATGTTCGGTTCAAAATCGACAACCGAATGATCTAATACCTCTTGAGAACCGATATAGGGAGGATTGGAAACCAAAATATCTACTCGCACCTCTTGTTTGATCAGCGGATTAAGCATATCTCCTTGGTAAAAATTAACTTCCGCTTGATTATCAGCAGCGTTTTGCTGTGCTGTCTGCAGAGCTTTAGCGCTCAGTTCCGTGGCATAACAATGAATCCTTGGTTCTTCGCAACTCAAAGTAACAGCAATAGCTCCGCTTCCGGTCGCAATATCAGCAACCTCAATCCGGGGATAATCCGGAAAATACTCGTCAATTGCCTTCAGAATATAAGAACATAATTCTTCTGTTTCATAACGAGGAATGAAAACATCCGGATTCACGGTTATTTTCCGCCCGTAGAACCATTGATAACCTAAGATATACGCCAGGGGTTCTTGCTGAAAAAGCCGTTCCAGTGCCCTGTTAAATTTATTATGAATGTCCGGATCAATGGTTTCGTGATAGTTAAAATAAAGATCAATACCGGTTTGCTGAGTAAGCTCATACATAAGCAGTTTAACTGAACTGACTGACACATCGTTTGCTGCCGCTTTTAATTCAGCCTGTTTAATCACATTATGGTAAGTTGACATTACTGCTGCGCCAGAATTTCTTTCTGCTCCTGTTCAATCAGCGCCGTGATTACGTCATCAAGCTTCCCATCAACAATCCGATCAAGCTGATTTAAGGTTAAACCGATACGATGATCCGTAACGCGATTCTGCGGATAATTATAGGTTCTGATTTTTTCTGACCGGTCGCCACGGCCGATTTTAGAACGGCGGATCGCACCTTTTTCTTCTTCTTGCCGGCGCTGTAATTCTTCAAGAACACGGGCACGGACAATTCTTAAAGCTGTCGCACGGTTTTCGTGCTGCGAACGTCCATCCTGACAGTTAACACTGATCCCGGTCGGCTTATGGGTGATCCGTACTGCAGAATCTGTCTTATTAATATGCTGTCCGCCAGCTCCGCTGGCACGGTGCGTTTCTATTTCCAGATCAGCATCGTCAATTTCAATATCTGCTTCTTCGGCATCAGCCAGCACCAAGACCGTAGCGGTCGATGTATGAATTCGTCCCTGCGTTTCTGTCTTCGGTACCCGTTGTACGCGATGTGCTCCGGACTCAAATTTCAGATGTCCGTAAACATCATCACCCTTAACGACAAATGAAATCATCGTAAAACCGCCGGCTTCTGATTCCGAAGCCTGCATGATCTCCACTTTCCATCCTTGGTTCTCCGCATATTTCGCATACATCCGATAAAGATCTCCGGCAAAAATATTGCCTTCATCACCGCCGGCAGCGCCGCGGATTTCCACTAAAGCATTATGATCATCGTTAGGGTCGCGAGGAATTAATAGTATTTCAATTTTTTCCAATAAAGCGGCTTCATGCCGGGTTTGTTCTTCCAGTTCCAATTCCGCCATGGCTTTGATCTCTTCATCATGCTCATGCATCAACTGATGCGCCTGCTGGATATTGGATTGAGTCTGTTTCAAATCATCATAGGCTTCCACTAACTGACGTAGAGCAGCTTGTTCTTTCGCTTTCTTAGCCATCAGCCGCGGATTGGCAATTACTTCATCACTGACAAGTTCTTTGTCTAGCTCACAGTATCTTTTGTTTATTTCTTCTAATTTGCTAATAATAGCACTCATACTTATACTCCTTATTTTATGGTCGGCTTGTCCGGCATCTCATAACAATGACGGCAGCGGGCTTCATAGCTTTCACTAGCTCCTACTAAGATTAACGGATCATTATAACGAGCCGGTTTTCCGTTAACAATCCTCTGCGTTCTGGTTGCCGGTGCTCCGCATTGCGTACAGATCGCCGTCAGTTTCATCACAAATTCTGCACTGGTAATCAAATCGGCCATTGCGCCGAACGGTTCGGCGCGGAAATCAGTATCTAAACCGGCCGCCATGACCCGAATACCTTTGGAACACAGAATATCACAGACATAGACAATATCATGATCGAAAAACTGCACTTCGTCAATCGCAACGACTTCCACATCCGGTGTCACAATATCCAGAATTTCTCGTGCTTTACCGACAACAATACTGTTAACCGAACTGCCGGCATGCGAGACAACCATTGTTTGACTATAGCGGTCATCAATCGCCGGTTTGAAAACCATAATCTTCTTTTTAGCAAATTCCAGTACCTTGATTCTTCTGATCAATTCTTCGGTTTTACCGGCAAACATACATCCGGCGATAACTTCCAGATATCCATCCTGATATTTATGGTACATATATTACAGCCCTCTTTATCGTAATCATTATAGCAAAAAAATAAGAGATTGCTCTCTTATTTCTCATTTAATCCGTATTTCTTATTGAATTTTTCAACACGTCCCTGAGCCTGAGTGAAACGTTGTTTTCCGGTATAAAACGGATGACAATTGCTGCAGGTATCAACGCGAATTTCTTTAACGGTTGAACCGGTTTCGAATTCTGCTCCGCAGGAAGTGCAAGTTACCTTCACTACGTTGTGTACAGGATGAATTCCTTTTTTCATACGATCTCCTTCCGCCTTGGATTGCTTTGTGAACCCAAAGTAAGTTTGCTAATATATGTTAACATAGAGAATAATTTTATGCAATAAGATTATTCAGTGAACGCATAAAGTGCCAGACTGACCGCAATCGGCAGACTCAGACTATCGATTTCGGTACTGTGACGGATCACGACACCAGTCCCGATAGCGGCGAATTCCGGCGGTAATCCTCTGGATTCATTACCAAAGACTAAAGAAAATTTCCGACTGGGACGGACTTCCTTCAAACTGTTGGCTCCATCTAGCCGAAAAGTATAAATCTGCTGATCTTGCAGAATATGCTGATAAGCGGAAAACTGTTCGAAATAGCTGAACCGAATATGGAAAAAGGCACCCATACTGGCCCTGATTACCTTCGGGTCATAAATATCCGCTCCGGGACGAATAATCACAAGATCATGAATATTGAATCCGACAGCTGTTCGGATAATCGTTCCTAAATTTCCCATATTGCCGGGATTGACTAAAACCAAATGATTTTGTGACGCATCAACCGGCGCAGTAAACTTCCGGAATTCGCCGATAACGAAACAACTTTCTTTATTCGCTAAGCGATTGAAGATCCGATCATTGATTTCATAAGAAAGCTTGGATTGCTTGCACAGACTGATAAATTCCGGATAAGCAGCGCTTTTCGCAAAATCGGTGTGAAAATAAACTTTCTGAACAGCACTTGGCCTGGTTGTCAGCAATTCATAAGTCAGCGATCCGCCTAAGGCATAGCTGGTTTCGTTGGTTTTCTTATAATTGTGTCCTGTTTCCATCCGCCACCTCTTATTTTTTATATTATAACATAGACGGATTTCTGTATTTGTTTCAATGTTAATAAATGTTATAATCTCAGTATTGTGTTAAAGGAGCGATATATGAGTGAAATAGCTTTTGATAGTGCGAAATATATAAAAATGCAGTCTGAAAAAATCATGGAGCGAGTTAATCAGTTTAACAATAAGCTGTACCTGGAATTCGGCGGAAAACTGTTTGATGATAATCATGCAGCTCGCGTCTTACCAGGTTTTACACCGGATATTAAAGTCAAAATGCTAGCCAGTTTAGCGGATAAAGTCGAAATTCTGATTGTAATTAATGCCAATGATATCCAAAAAAATAAAATTCGCGGCGATCTCGGAATTACTTATGATCAGGAAGTCCTGCGTTTGATTGACGCCTTCCGTGATTCTAACCTTTATGTCGGAAGCGTAGTCATCACACAATACGCTAATCAGGATGCGGCGGATAAATTCCGCCAGCAGCTCGAGCGGCTTTCAATTAGGACCTACCTGCATTATCCAATTATCGGTTATCCGGCTGATGTAGCACTGATTGTCAGTGATGATGGCTACGGACGCAATGAATACATTCAAACATCGCGGCCGCTGATTGTCGTTACCGCACCCGGACCGGGCAGCGGAAAAATGGCTACCTGCCTGTCGCAGCTCTATCATGAACATCAGCATCAGGTTGATGCCGGCTATGCTAAATTTGAAACATTCCCCATCTGGAATCTGCCGCTTAAACATCCGGTGAATTTAGCTTATGAAGCCGCTACTGCCGATCTGGATGATGTAAATGTAATCGACCCGTTTCATCTTGATGCTTACGGCATCAAAACCGTTAATTACAACCGTGATGTTGAAGTTTTCCCGGTTTTAGCAGCGATTTTTAAACGGATAGCTAACGAATGTCCCTATAAGTCACCAACCGATATGGGGGTTAATATGGTTGGATTTTGTATCGCCGATGATCAAGCAGCCATCCAAGCCTCAAAAGATGAGATTATCCGCCGTTATTACCATGCAATGGTTGACTGGCGTTTAGGGATGATAGAAGAGTCCGTGACACAGAAAATTCGTTTGGTTATGAATCAAGCCGGTGTAACGCCAGCTGACCGTCCGGCTGTGGCGGCCGCATTGCATAAAGCAGAACTGACCGGCGCTCCCGCTGTGGCCATCGAGCTGACAGATGGCAGAATCGTCACGGGCAAGACTTCGGCGCTGCTTGGAGCCTCCAGTGCCGCTTTGCTTAATGCTCTCAAAATATTAGCGCATATTAATGATGATGTCTTATTGATTTCTCCAAATATTATCGAACCGATTCAAGAATTGAAAGTAAAAATGCTGGGTAATCACAATCCCCGCCTGCACACTGATGAATTATTAATAGCCTTAGCTATTTCTGCGCAAATGAACCCATCAGCTGATAAAGCTTTGAAGCAGCTTCCAGATTTAGCCGGCACCCAAATTCATTCCAGTGTGATTCTATCCACTGTAGACAGCGAAATCTTTCGCAAGCTTAAGATGAATCTGACTTGCGAACCGGTTTATCAAACGAAAAAACTATTTCACAAAAAATAAACGGGTAATCAAAACCCGTTTTATATTAAGTAGAGCACTGTACCGATTACCCCGGAACCAAAGATAATCAGAATCGGATTAAGCTTGTACTTCCGCAGCAGAAACAGACCGATCGCAAATAGAACAAGCTCAATCAGCCGAAGATCGGTAAAAATGATACCGGTATAAGAATCAGCGTTAAAAAGAGCCATAATTAGGATTTTCAGTCCAGCTGCCAAAATCATTGATACAATAACCGGGCGCAAGCGTCCTAACATACGCTGAACAATTCGGATATTTTTATACTTGACATATAAATAAGACAGGAACAGGACGATAATCAATGAAGGCAGCACACTGCCCAGCGTACTGACGAGCGCCCCGAAAATTCCCGCTAGTTTCATTCCGACAAAAGTCGCCGAATTAATAACGATCGGTCCCGGAGTCATTTCAGCAATGGTGATCAGATTGATAAATTCATTTAGCGAAAGCCAGCCATATCTTTCGACAACCAGACTTTGCAGGAGCGGAACTGCCGCATAGCCGCCTCCGAAACTAAAAAGACCAATCTGGAAAAAACAGCTGAACATTTTCAAAAAGATATTCATGATTTGATCTCCTCCTGTTTGCCATGGATTATTTCTAAAGCTAACCCAAGAGAAAGACAGATCAGAATGATGACAATCGTATCAACCTTCATGAAATAAGACGCAATAAAAGCACTGATCATGATTAGGATATTATACAGATCCTTGGTTTTCAGCACATCCTTCAGAAGATTGAGAACAGCGTCAAAGATGACAGCTGCCACACCGCTGCGCATAACCTGTAAGGCCAGCTGAATCATCTGATTATGAATAAACGCATTATAAAACAAAGACACAACCGATAAAATCAGCAAAGGCGGCAGAATTGTTGCCGAGACCGCAATCAGCGCTCCTTTCAATCCGCGCACCTGATAACCGAACAGAATTGCCGCATTAACAGCTAAAGAACCCGGCGCTGACTGAGCAATTGCGGTTAGATTTAATATCTCCTCGCGCTTGATCCATGCCAGCTCATCACAAAATTTCTTCTGCATTAAAGTAATAATGACAAAACCGCCGCCAAAAGTCGACATACTGATTACAAACATCGTTTTAAATAAGGTTAGATCGATCTTCCCTGTCTTCTTTTCCATAGACATAATTATATTGACAATTATTACATAAGTAAAATAATATTTATCTATACTATACATAAGGAGATTGATATATGACTATCCGTCACTTTCGCATCTTTCTCATGGTCGTTAAGTATCAGAGCATCACTAAAGCGGCTCAACACTTGTATCTGAGTCAGCCAGCTGTTTCATTAGCCATTAAAGAAATGGAAAGCTATTACGGTATTCAGCTGTTTGACCGGCTTTCCAGACGTCTTTATATAACCGATGAGGGTCGGATAATTTATGATACGGCCTTGCAGATTATTAAAAACCTTGATGATCTGGAGGAAGAAATCAAATCCGGGCAATTTGCAAGTCAGCTGCGGCTTGGTGTTTCGATGACCATCGGCACCTGTTATCTGCCGGAAATCTTACGTCTTTATAAACGTGACAATCCGCAGACTGATATCCGCTGCTCAATTTATAATTCCAGTATTCTAGCCCAAATGATTCTCGATCATCAAATTGATCTGGCCATCATTGAAGGGCCGATGATTTCAGAGCGAATGACAATCATTCCAATCCGGCAAGATGATTTGGTGCTGATCATGTCAAAAAAGCACTGTTTAGCTCAAAACGAAAAAATCACTTTAGCCGATCTAAAGGATCAGGAATTTCTATTGCGTGATCATGACAGCGGAACGCGGATGATCATTGACAGCATCTTTTTAGCCAATGGTCTGATAGTGGAACCGTTAATTGAAAGTGCCTCAACTTTAGCCCTGATTGAAGCTGTAAGATGTAATCTCGGAATATCCATAATCCCGCGTCAGTTTATGTCAGTCATCAGCCGCGACGACATCATTGAAAGAGCGATCTTTGATCTTCCGCTTGTTCGTTCATTGTCACTGATTCATCTGCGTAACAAACATTTTAATGCCAGTGCCGAGCGTTTTATCCAGCTAGCCGAAAACACAATCCGAAAAAAATAAAAGCTGTCTTATGACAGCTTTACTCAACTTCTTCCCGCCAGATATTCGCACCCAATTCTTTTAGTTTACCGTCTAAGTTCTCATAACCGCGTTCAATATGTTCAATATCAGATATGGTCGTGATGCCCTCCGCAATCAATCCGGCCACCACCAGGCTAGCGCCGCAGCGTAAATCAGTCGCCCGTACTTCATCACCGTATAATGATGTCGGTCCGGTAATCGCACAAGTCGGGGAATTCACCTGGATATCGGCTCCCATCCGCTGTAATTCCATGCAGTGCTTAAACCTTTCCGCATAGATGGTCTCTTTTATCTGTGAAACGCCGTAAGCTTGCGTCAGCAAAGTTGTTATCGGCTGCTGAAGATCGGTCGCAAAACCCGGATAAGGCAACGTCTGAATATCAACTGCCTTCAGAGAATCATGATGTTTTATCGTCACCTTATCAATATCGACTTCAATATTAACATCCATTTCTTTTAATTTGGAAATCAAGGACTCCAGGTGCTGCGGAATAATATTCTCTACGACCATCTTCTCGGCCGCCGCTGCGGCAATAATAATAAAGGTTCCGGCTTCAATCCGATCAGGAATGATCTCATGAAAACAGCCATCAAGGCTGTCCACGCCATCAATTGTGATAACATTAGTTCCGGCTCCGCGAATTTTCGCACCCATTTTATTAAGCATCGTCGCAACATCAATGATCTCCGGCTCTTTTGCCGCGTTCTCGATGAGCGTCCGCCCTTTCGCATAGACTGCCGCCATCATGATATTGATTGTCGCACCGACGCTGGCAATATCCAGATAGATACTGGCCCCAACGAGTTCATCCGCATAAATGTGATAAGCACCCTGACTGTATTCCACGGTAGCTCCCAAAGCCTCAAAACCTTTCAGATGCAGATCAATCGGACGCGGCCCAAGATAACAGCCGCCCGGCATCCGCATATGAACCTCTTTATATTTTCCCAACAAAGCACCCATAAAATAATATGAAGCACGCAATTTGGTTACAGCGCTATGCTCTAAAGGAATATTGATCATCTCGGTGGGATCAATCACGATATGATCAATATTCTTGCGGATGACTTTTACATGTAATTCATTTAAAAGCAGACTCAGCGATTCAACATCCGCAATCTCCGGAACGCCATAAATCGTAACCGAACCGGTTTTTGATAAAATAGCCGCGGGTATCAGGGCTACAGTTGCATTCTTCGAACCACTTATTCTAACTTTACCATTCAGGGGATGTCTTCCTTCAATTTTTAAGACTGTTTTCATTTTTTACGATCCTCTAACACTATTATAACTTAACATCAAGAAATAAAAAGATGAAAACATCTTTTAGTAATCCTGATTGGAATCATCAGATTCATTAGTGTCTTCATCAGCTTTCTCATCTGTTTCATTCGAACTGTAAGAAATCAGCTCACCGTCATCGTCGACAATATCTTCTTCATCATCATCAATAACCAAAGAACTGGTATCAATATGTGTCTCGTTGTATGTATGGCGCTCACGTAAATCCCATTTATTATCCGCTAATAGCGTGAATCGCGTATCAAGCATCAATGATGAATAAAAGGAGGCTATTTTATTCATAGCTTGTGTTTCGGTCAAGCCCATGGTTTGGCTTACTTCTTCCCAAAGTTTGCTAAACGGCACATCTTTTTTCTTTTTCTTCATTATTTCATATGCTATATCAGCCATTGATCTACTGCTCATAAAATCCTCACATTCTTTCAGGTGCCGAAACACCAATTAACCATAGGGCGTTTTTTAAGGTTATTTTAACTGCTGTTACTAAAGCCAAACGCTGCGCTGTCAATTCAGCATTACCATCATCCAGAACCTTGCAGTCAGCATAAAAACTATGAAAAAGCTGTGCTAATTTCTGAATGTAATTACATATCTTGTGCGGCTGACGCGATACAGCCGCATCACTGACAACAACCGGAAACTCATTAAGGTATTTCAGCAGATCAATCTCTTTCGGATGAACAAGCTGTTCAAAGGATGATGCCAACGCATAACCCTGACCGCTCTTTAGGATCGAACAGACCCGCGCATGGGCATACTGAGCATAATAAACCGGATTCTCATTGGACTGTTTGGTTGCCATATCCAAATCAAAATCCATGTGTGTATCCGCTGCCCGGCTGGCAAAATAATACCGGACCGCATCAACGCCGGCTTCTTCAATCAAATCTTTTAAGGCGACCGCTTTACCGGTACGTTTCGACATTTTAAATTCTTCTCCGTCTTTGATCATCCGCGCCATCTGAATAATATCAATTTCCAATGCATCTTTGTCATAACCAAGAGCTTGAATAGCCGCTTTCAGCCGATTGATATACCCATGGTGATCCGCACCGAGGAAATCGACTAATTTAGTAAAACCCCGTTCAAACTTATCAACATGATAAGCGATATCCGGTGTTAAATAGGTATATAAGCCATTACTGCGGATGATTACACGATCCTTATCATCACCGAAAAGCGTTGTCTTAAGCCATACAGCTCCCTCTGCCTCATAGGTCATATCCAGTTCCTGAAGCTTCTTAACCGATTTCTCAACCATATGACGGTCATAGATCGACTGTTCACTGGACCAGACATCGTATTCAACTCGGAATAAGGCTAAATCCTCTTTAAGCTTCGTGATTTCAGCTGCTAGACCATAGGCACGAAAAATCGGCAGGGATTCCTCTGAAACCACATCGCGGTAGGCCGTACCGTGCAGATCGTAGAAACGCTGAGCAATCGCAATCAAATCCGGACCGTTATAACCATCTTCGGGAATTTTCGCCTCAAGACCGCAAATCTGAAAGTAACGGGCTTGTAACGATAAAGCCATATTATTGATCTGATTGCCGGCATCATTAACATAATACTCGCTGGTAACATCATATCCGGCAAATTTCATCAGCCGTGCAACCGAATCTCCCATCGCTGCCCCCCGGGCATGACCGGGATGCAGATCACCGGTCGGATTTGCGCTGACATATTCCAAATTTATTTTCAATCCTTTTCCGGAGTTGGTTTGGCCATAAGTATCCGGCGACGCTAAAATCGTCCGGAGGACATCCGTCAGCGTATCGCCGTTTAGAACAAAATTAATAAAGCCCGGCCCGGCAATACTGGCTGAGCTGATTGTATCGGAGTATTTAACAAGTTCTTCAACTAATTTAGCCGCGATTGCCTGCGGTTTTTCATGCAGCGCTTTAGTTAAGCGCATCGCCACATTAGTCGAATAATCACCGTATTGTTTTTCTTTAGGAATCTCGATGACAATTTCATCATCGGTCAGCTGATAAGCAAAAGCACTTGCGGCTGCCTTGATTATTAAATCTTTTAATTGACTCTCAATTTGGTTCATTGATTATTTCCTTCCAGGATACCGTTGTTGTTTGAAATTCTTCTTTGCGATTATTGCGCTTGCATTTTAACACAAGGATACTAATATGTAAATGTATTGTTAATGAATTGAATAAAAGATTAAGCCAAAAGCAATTCTTGTTCTTGTATTATAGCTTTACCCATTAGGATGTCAATAGGTTCATCATAAATTCCTCTTATTATTCACCATAAAATAAAAACTGACCCGCAGGATCAGTTATTCTTGGACGATATAGATATGATTCGGCAGACAGACAATCGGAGTTGAAGACCCGATATCAACCCAGCCGACTTTCTCACAATCATGATTCGGACAGTCAACATCAAAAACCCGATAGCGGTTATCCTTGACTTCTATATTCAGAATCCCGTAGTCGCCTTGGATACTGTAGGTTGCGTCTTCAGTAATATCAAATACCATGACCACTTCATCATTCAGATAAACTGTCGCTTCGGTTTTATCAGATTTGCGAAAATAGAGCAACCCGGACAGAACAGCCCCAATCAAAAAAACAAACAACAAGATATACAATTCTTTCTTTTTCATGTTTCACCCTAAACATCGTAATTATAACAGATTTGTCAAATTATTACATGAATGTTATCCTGATGATCAACAGTTATCTCATGATGTTCAATAATATAATCAGCGATACAGTCAACAATATGTTTTTGCGTATCATGAATAATCGTTCCGCTTTTATACATAAAGAAATCACCGCCGCCGACAGAACGATAATTATTCATGGCAACACGATACAGCCGGTCTTCGGCAATCGGTTCCTGATGGTAGGTCAGCGAGACGATGCGCTGACCGATAGGATTGGAAACTTTGATTGTATATTCAATTCCGTCAAACATGTCATAATTATAGTGCTTCGGCTTCGGAGCAGTAAACTTCGGATTGATACTAATCCGGCCATTTTGCAGTGCAAAATACTCAGCACTGCGTTCCAGTGCTTTTTTTAGTGTTTTACCGGTTATTTCCAATACGGTTAAAGTGTTTGGATAAACATAGGAAGCGATAATATCCCGCATTGATATCTCATGACGGAAACCGACGACACTGTTAGCTAGACCAACCAGCGATATATCTGTATTGGTGCTCGCCATTTGAACTTGATTCAGAAAAGAAACCAGCGGATGTTTATGCAGACGGGCTTCAAACATATCACTGATCAGAAGATCGCCGCTGATCAGATGCCCCAGCGGGACATCCAGCCAAGTCTGTGTCTGTTGCTCTTCGTCAGCCACCAGTGCTAATAGATTCTGATCGACTGTATCCGGTACCGGCTTTAGATAAGCCGATATTCTGCCATCATGCACCTCAATTACGGCAATTTCTTGTGCATCATGAGCTGTTTGAGTCACTAAGATATCATTGATTCTGGTAATAACGCTCTGATGCTGATGACCAGTTACCAAGATATCTAAACCCTTGACACGCTGACAGATTTCATAGCCCTGATTCTCCCCGCTTAATGTTTCATTCGGCTGATGGGTCACAAGGTCTCTTTCAATACCGCCATGATACAGACAGATGATCTGAGCGACTTTTTCTGTCCTTTGAATCAGCTCAACGGTCTCCTCGACAAATTTCAGACAATTCACAAAGGTAATATTTCGAATATTATCCGGATGCTCCCAATTGGGAATGTGCTGAGTCACACAGCCCAATAGAGCTATACGCAGTCCATTGGAAAATTGATGAACATGATACGGCTTGTTAATTGACTGTCCGTTCTCATTAATATTTCCGGTCAGCCACAAAGCGTCCGTGTCATGATAAAACGCCTTCATATTTGTCAGTCCGAAATTGAAATCATGATTACCGCTGTTCAGATAATCATATCCCAAATAATTAAAAACCTTCGCCATCGGATTAATCTGCTTGGCATTAAACAAATAATGATGATATAACAAAGGGCTGCCTTGCAAAGCATCCCCGTTATCAATCAGCAATGTATTGTCAGTGCGCAATTCTGCGATAGCCGTGCTTAGTTTGGCTAATCCCTTTGTCAGTTCCTGATGGTCACTGTAACTGTATGGCGAGATACAGCCATGCGTATCGGATGTTATCAGCAGACGATAATCCATTTTATTCACCTAGCGCCAATTTTTTACGCAAGATGGTTGATAGGTATTCAAAGAAAAGCACTACGACGATCAAGCCTAAGATCATAGCGCCGACTTCAGCCCAGCGCATCCCGGAGATCGCAAAAATCAACGAAGCACCGATTCCGCCGGCTCCGACAATACCAAGGATGGAGGCTTGCTTGATGTTGACATCAAAGCGATAGATAACAATTGATACCAAATTAGAACTCAGCTGCGGAATGATACCATAACGAATTTTCTGGATTGTATTACAGCCGGCCGCATCCAATGCCTCAAGGATACCGTGATCGAGATCTTCAATCGCTTCGATCATCAGTTTAGCCAGCATGCCAATCGAAGTTACCGACATTGTCAGAACGCCGGCAAACGGACCGGGACCGGTAACTTTAATAAACATGATCCCATACATGAACGAAGGAAAAGCCCGGATAACGGAAATCAATATCAGTCCGGTCCGATTAATCAGCTTCGGAGTAATCGTCCGCGATGAAAGAAAAGCTAGCGGCAAAGCCAAGATCATACCGACAATGGTTCCTAAAAAAGCAATCGCGACGGTTTCCAACAACATATATAGCAAACCATTCTTACTTAAATCCAGAATCATCTTTAATGAAGGCTGAAAAATACCTTTCATGATATTAATGGCGATTTCTAAACCTTTTTGATTAATATCTTTGATTTCCATTGTTTGTAAACCGACATAAAAAATAACGATCAGCGCAATCAACCCGATTACGGTCCGAAACCAAACAACCGGTTCTCTTTTAAGCTGTTCCTGTACAGTAAGTTTAGCCGTACTCATTATCACACCAGCTTCCGGCGCAGGTAGCGCGAGGTTGATTCAATCACGACAACGGTTATTATCAGCACCAGCAGCATCAGACCGGTATTGCCATAAGCCCGCCAAGTCAATTGTGTATTAATCAGCACGCCGATACCGCCTGCCCCGACATAACCCAAAATCGCTGCACTGCGGACATTCATCTCAAAATTGTATAATACCGTGGAGTAATAGTAGCCTTTAACCTGCGGAAAGACCGCACACCAAAGGCACTTAGCCCGGCTGGCTCCGGTTGACATCATAGCTTCATAAGGTCCCATATCGACAGTTTCAATTTGTTCGTACATCATTTTTATACAAATCGGCAATGTAAAGATCGCAATCGCGATTGTGCCGGACAAGGCACCGCTGCCAAAGATCAACGCAATCAATTTCGCATAAATCAGCACCGGCAGTGTCCGGACTAAACCAAGCCAGGTCCGATGAGCGGTCAAATAGCTTTTATTCAGCTTAAACTCCGGGTTGCCTGAACAGTAGAAACTGATCGGCAATGCCAGAATAGCCGCAACAAGCGTCCCGATTAGAGACATCATGATGGTGGCAATCATCGGTTTCGTCATCGTTGAAATAAACTCCCAATTCGGCGGAAACATATCTTCCAGCATCTGAATAAAATTCCGGCCGTTTTTTAACCAAACGGCAAAATCAACTTTCGTGATTCTCGCACTGATCAGAACTAAAATAATCACAAATATCGTGATATATGGTCCCCAGTTGAATTTTTCACGGACAACTTTACCGTTAGCAAGCGTAAATGTATCCGGCACAAATATACTGCGGATGATCTTAAACATGTTTTTTCTCCATTAAATCGTCATCGGATAATTCACGTCCGTAAATTTTCTTCAGAATATCGTTGGTAATCTGATCGACACGGCCATCAAAAACAATCTGACCGGCTTGAATGCCGACAATCCGATCGGCATACTTCAAAGCAAGATCAACATGGTGGATATTAATTATTATCGTGATATTCATTTCACGGTTAATCCGCTGAAAATCTTCCATGACGACGGCAGCCATAACCGGATCTAGGGAAGCGACCGGTTCATCAGCCAGAATGATCTGCGGGTCCTGCGCCAAGGTGCGTGCCAGCGCTACGCGCTGCTGCTGCCCGCCGGATAACTGATCAGCCCGAATATAAGCTTTCTCCAGAATACCAACTTTATCGAGCGCTTCAAGAGCCTTGATCTTATCTTGTCTGGAATATAAACCTAGAATTGATTGGATTAATGTCATATCGGCAACTCTTGAGGTTAAAACATTCTTAATAACGGTTGTGCGATTAACAAGATTGAAGGACTGAAAAACCATTCCGATCTTCCGCCGGAATTTTCTCAGCTGCCTTCCTTCAAGAGTTGATACATCAACATCATCGACCAGCAGCTGCCCGCTAGTAACTTCAATCATTTTATTCACTGTTCGAATCAAGGTGGATTTACCGGCCCCGGATAAGCCGATGACCGCAACAAACTCGCCTTGTTCAATCTCCAAGTTTACATCAACAAGCGCCTTTACCCCATTAGGGTAAGTTTTACATACATTAGTGAATTTGATCATAAGGACCCCTTATTACAAAAGAGGCGCGTTATAGATATCTATAACGCGCCGTAATTCCGTTAATTACTTCGAAAACAGAGCGTTGGCAGCACGTGTCGTGTCATAGTCGGAATCACTTCCGATAATATAACCTTTATGACTGTACGGTGCAACAGTCGCAAGTCCCTCTTCTGTCTGCGCAATTTCCATAAAGGCTTCCTGCAACGCCGTCTTTAATTCCGGAGTCATCTTCTCAGAAGCTGTCGATACTGAAATCGTATCATTCATAATGGGATCGCCGACAGCGATAACTTTGATGTAATCCCAAACCGTACCATCCATGCCATAAGTATCATTCCAGATCGCTGTTGTATCAACATCAGAACGAACATCGTTATAACCGAAAGTAATCTGGCATTGGTCACTGACCAATTTAGCCATATTATCCGTATAACCGCCATCCGGGATAATATTCGTAACATCATTCAGCGTTTTGCCGAAACGAGTATTCAGCCATAAGCTAGGATAAACAAAGCTTGCACTGGAAGTAGCACTGCCGGAACAAATCGTTACAGCATTGATATCTTCCCAAGTAAGATCTTCGCCGGCTTCAACTTTAGCATACAAAGCCGCGCCTTTTTCACTAGCGATATTAACATAGAATAATGAGCGATAGTTAGTAGCTTGTCCTTCGCCACTACCATTTGCCGTACCAGTGTTGTAATCCATCGGGTTATCCGTTTCAACCATTTTAGCATCACGCGTAGCGACTAATAACAGTTCCGCGCCGTCCCCTGCATAAAGTACATAAGTACTAGCCGGGATAAAACCAATATCAACGGTTCCGGAGCGCATCGCTTCACCGACAGCGGCGTATGAAGTACCAACAGAAATATCTACTGTACCAACATCAAAACCCTTCTCAGCCAATTTAGCAATCAGCATATCGGCCAGCGGAGCAGCGGCAGTAAGAATTACATCGGCATCCTTACTAGGAACAAACTGGATGCTTAATGAATCAATCTTCGTATTTCCAGCCGGCGTTTCTTCTTTCGCGCAGCCGAAAACAGATAAGACCATCAATAAGCAAACTAACAAAGCAAGTAGTTTCTTCATTTATCGTTTTCTCCTTTTCTTTCTATAACGACAATTTAATTCTAAAGTATTTATATAGTCATGTCTATATAAACACTAACTACCGATTTAGGCTAACCGCGTCTTTGAAAGTATGCTTCGATATCGGATACTTCTTTAATTATTTCTTTGGACAAGACTTCACAGCCCTTCTCAGTGACTAATACATCATCTTCAATTCGGATGCCGATGGCTTCTTCCTCAAGATAAAGACCAGGCTCAACCGTAATCACACAGCCGGGCACTAACGGTTCATTGCGCTCTAATCCGACATCATGGGTATCCAATCCCAGCGAATGACTGACACCATGATAATAGTAGCGGCGCACTTCTTCGATACTGCCGTCCTTGATTAAACCGATTCGTTTCAGTTCCTGTTGATAGGTCTCGACGGTTATCCGCTGCAAGTCATTGATCGTTACTCCCGGTTTTACCGCCTTAATCACATTTTTCTGTGCTAATAGGACAATTTCATATATTGTTTTCTGCCGCGGTGTGAATTTACCGTTGATCGGAAAGGTTCTGGAGATATCCGCACAGTAATGCTCATGCGTAGCCCCAAGATCAAATAAAATCAATTCCTGATCCAGAACCGGCTGGTTATTAGCCATATAATGAAGCGTTGTACCGCGGCTGCCGCCGGCAGCGATTGTATTAAACGCATAGTCAACTTTATGACTGCGCAAGATGAAATCAAAGTGCGCTTCTATTTCGCTTTCCAACATCCCGGGACGCATATACTCCAGCATTCGCATGATGCCCCTATTCGTTACAGTGATGGCCTGGCGCATCGCCGTAACTTCTTCTTTCTCTTTGATACTGCGCATCGCGGCCAGCATCTCATAGATATTCAGGACCTTCAGCTGTTTCAGAAAGGCGTATTTACGCAGCAGATCTTTAGCGAAGTGTACAAGTTCATCTTCTTCATCATCAATATAAACGTTGTTCAGACGGTGTTCGGCAAGCATCTGTTTTAAATAGTCTTTTAACTCATCAAGATAGGCGATATCTTCAATGCCGGATAATTGATGGGCATCCTTGGCCGATATCGTTTTGCCAACCCATTTTTCCATCTGCGGATCGGCTTTTTTTATAAATAATTTCTTGTGACGGATTCGGCCTGTCTTAATTAAAACTAAAACTACTTCAGGCTCATCAATGCCAGTCAGATAAAGAAAATTTCGATTCGCGCAGAAGGGATAATTCTCATCAGCGCTCTTTTTAAGCGGTCGGCCGCTTGTCAGTAATACAAGACTGCCATCCTCAATTAAACTTAAAACATCATTAGTCTTACTTACATGATAATTCATGAACTACCTGCTTTCTAACAGAACGACAGCTTGAGCCATAACGCCCTCTTCCCGTCCGATGAAGGAAAGCCCCTCACCTCTGGTCGCTTTAATATTAAGCTGTGACGGATCAATGGTTAAGGCGGCAGCAATATTATTCTTCATCTGCGGAAGATACGGAGCCATTTTCGGACGCTCAATCAAGATCAAACTATCGATGTTAACAATCGCAAAATGATATGTCTCCAGCATTTCAGCGACTTTCGCTAAAATAAGCAACGAAGAAATCCCTTCATACTGCGGATCAGTATCTGGAAAATGCCGACCAATATCTCCTAGTCCCATGGCACCGATGATTGCTTCCGCAATCGCATGACAAAGGGCATCCGCATCAGAATGGCCCAACAAGCCATACGCATACGGGATATCGACACCGCCAAGAATCAACCGGCGGTCTTGGACTAGTCGATGAATGTCAGATGACTGACCGATTCGGAACATAATCATACCTCATAGATATTATAACATCACTTTGAAACTTTTTATTATTTTTTAACACATTATCGATGTGTTATGATATCAGCAGAGAGGCGGTATCCGCAATGTCTAATATCGTTATTATCGGAACATCGGTACTTGATCAAATCATGAACCTGCGTAAGGAGTTTTCGGATTATGGATGCAACAAGGTTGACATTACTGTCAGTCACGGCGGTTCCATGCGCAATGTTGCTGAGAACTGCGCTTTATTGAAAATTCCCGTTGATTTTATCAGTAAGTTCGGCAATGATGCACCAGCTCTGGATATCATCAGCCATCTGAACAAGCAGCAAGTAATCGTTCATGGGCCAACCGTTGATCAGCCGACTCCGATCTTCATCAAAGTCAACGGCAACCGGGAACTGATGTTCGCGACAACGACACCGGCCTTTTCCTTTAACAGACAGGATAGTTTCCCTACCGCTTTATTAAAGAACGCTGAATACGGAATCACCGATAATTCCGATCCGGATTTTCTGCATTTCCTTTATGAACATTCCGATAACCTGAAATGGATCTTATCAGCCTTTATTCCGCATTATTCAATGCTTAAGCAAACCGAGGGAATCATTCTGAATCAGCGTGAGCTGGCAGATTATCTGCAAGACAATAATCTCAGTGACTATCTGCTTTATTTAAATGACTGCGGCCTAAAGTGGCTCATCATCACGGAGGGCAATAAAGGCTGTACTTTAGTCCGTCATCGGGAAATCAAACATTACCCGGCCATTGAAAAAGAAGGCAATAGCCTGGGATGCGGCGATGCCTTCCTTAGTGGAATCATATATGGTTTGCTTAAGTCCTGGGATTGGGACCGCATTTTGGATTTTGCACAAGAGGCAGCGCTGATCACTCTCGACACGAATACTTCCGTTAATCAGAAGATCAGTTCGTTAATCTGATCAGAGCTTATGAAACTGTGCAACATCCAAGACAAAGATTGTCGCTCCGCCGACTTGGACTTCAACCGGAAATGAGGAGAAACGTCCAACATCATAAGAAGCGGTTGACGGAACCATTTCAACCCGGCGCTTGCTTTCATTGCCGATCACTTCGATGGCATGTTCAACTTTTTCATCTTCACATCCGACAATGATTGTAGAGTTACCGGCCCTTAAAAAACCTCCGGTTGTCGCAAGTTTTGTGGCTGAATAGTTTTCTTTCGTCAATGAGGAAATGACATTGGTACTATCGTCATTTGATACGATCGCAAATATTAATTTCATATATTCCCCTCCTTTTTCTTAATTTTAACATAGTATCATCTCTGATTTATCGAAGTTCACCATTATTTCATACATTAAATAAGAAATGCATGACATCGCCGTCCTGAACCAGATATTCCTTGCCTTCCAAACGCATTTTACCGGCTTGTTTGATTGCGGCTTCGGATTTATAAGTAATCAGATCATGATAATGATACGTTTCGGCTCGGATAAACCCTCTTTCAAAATCACTGTGAATTATACCGGCGCATTCCGGTGCCAGCATGCCATCCTTAAATGTCCAGGCCCGAACTTCCGGCTCACCGGCAGTGAAGAAGGTCTTCAGTCCCAGAAGATAATAAGCCGACTTGATAACTTGATCCAGACCGCTTTCTTTGATCCCCAGATCTTCAAGAAAAATTTTACGTTCATTGCGCTCCATGGAGGATAATTCTTCTTCAATCCGTGCACAGATCGGAATAATCTGGCTCCTTTCTTTGATGGCATAAGCCTTAACCAGCTGATAATAACGATTTACTTCCGGGCTGCCGACTTCATCTTCCGCCATATTGGCCACATAAATAATTGGTTTGGCCGTCAACAGCTGAAATCCGGCTAAGATTTTTGCTTCATTCTTATTCAAGTTCAGACTGCGTGCCGCATGACCGCTAACCAGCGTTTCTTTGACGCGGACTAAAACCGCATACTCCGCTTGTGCTTCTTTGTCTTTAGCTTGAGCTTTACGTTCAACTTTTGACAGGCGATTTTCAATGCTCTGCAAGTCAGCCATGATCAGTTCCAATCCGACAATTTCAATATCACGAATCGGATCAACACTGCCTTCAACATGGGTAATATTATCATCATCAAAACAGCGGACCACTTCGCAGATGGCATCCGTCTGACGGATATGCGATAAGAACTGATTACCCAAACCTTCTCCCTTAGAAGCTCCTTTGACTAAACCGGCAATATCAGTGAATTCAAATGTCGTGTAGATCGTTTTCCTTGGTTTAAAAATCGAACAGATTTCTTCGATCCGTTCATCCGGTACTTCCACGACACCGACATTCGGCTGAATTGTCGCAAAAGGATAATTAGCCGCCTCAACTTGTGACTGCGTAATAGCGTTAAACAATGTGGACTTGCCGACATTCGGCAAACCCACGATACCTGCAGTTAATCCCATGACTAATCCTCCGTTTTCGCTTTTTCGATAATCTTCTTCAGGCGTTTTTCAAAATCCGGCCGTTCAAACATAATCACTGCTCCGCAGCCTTGGCATTTTACTTTAATATCAACACCGACCCTTGTAATTTTCCAATATTTCGATTTATGACAAGGATGTTCTTTTTTTAGTTCGACAATATCATTCAGTCCATATTCCATGATCTTTCTTCCTCATTTCATAAGCTTTCAGCGTATTCTTCAACAGCATGGCAACCGTCATCGGTCCGACGCCTTTCGGAACCGGCGTAATATACGAAGCTAACGGCTCCGCTTCTGCGAAAACAACATCACCATGCAGCTTGCCATCCTGACCCCGCACTGTTCCGACATCAATAATTACCGCTCCGGGTTTGATAAAGTCGGCAGTTACCAGGCCTGGCCGCCCGGCAGCTGTCACAAGGATATCCGCTTGAGCGCAAATTGCCGCTAAATCCGGTGTTTTGGAATGACAGACTGTCACGGTCGCATCCAATTGTAACATTAATTGCGCCACCGGTCGACCGACTAAATTGCTTCGGCCGATAACCACCGCTCTTTTCCCCCGCAAATCGCAGCCAATCGATTTTAATATTTCTATTACTCCGCTCGGCGTGCATGGAACCAAACACTCCTGATTAAGTTGCAGACGCCCGATATTCAGCGGATGCAGGCCATCCACATCCTTTTCAACCGCAATGGCTTCAGTAATGCGCTGAGCATCAAAACCAGCCGGCAAGGGAAGCTGAACCAGAATCCCATCAACACGCTCATCCTGATTCAACTCAGCGATTTTGGCAAGCAGTGTTATTTCGCTGACTGAAGCGGGATAAGTGATGATTTCGCCCTTCATACCGACTTCCCGGCAGGCTTTCTGTTTATTTGTGACATAAGAAATACTTGCCGGATCATCACCAACCAAAATAACGGTTAAACCGGGGGTCCTTTCGTTTAATGCCCTAAGCTTATCCATTTCCGCTTTCAGATCGATTTTGATCTTCGCGGCTAATTCAGTACCCCAGATAATTTGTGCCATGTAACCTCCTAGAGCTGTTCGCTGTCAAGAATGATCGTTACTGGTCCGTCATTTTCCAATTCAATCTTCATATCTGCCTGAAAAACCCCGGTCCTGACAGATAACCCAGATGCCGTTAAACAGGTATTAAAATAATGATAAAGTTCTGATGCTGCTTCCGGTAGCAGTGCCGCTTCAAAACTGGGACGTCTTCCTTTTCTACAATTTGCGTATAATGTAAATTGCGAAACAGACAAAAGGGCACCGTCAACTTCGATCAACGACCGATTCAGCTTACCTTCGGCATCTTCAAAAATCCGCAGCGTACTGATCTTGTTAGCTATTTTTTCACAGCTCTTTTCTGTATCGCCATGGGTAAATCCGACCAGTAACAGCAAACCTTTTTGAATACTGCTGAACAGCTGTCCGTCAATCTGTACGGACGCATGATTCACTCTTTGAATAACAACGCGCATATTGAACCTCTTATATATTTTACTATGTTTTAATTAATGATAAAATAGTAAAGGGTACTTTTTTTGAAACAGCCATTAGCCTTCAGAATGCGTCCGAAGAAACTGGATGATATTATCGGACAGCAGCACTTAGTCGGGAAAGACCAGATCCTGCGCCGCTGCGTAGAAGAGAAGACATTGTTTTCAATGATTTTTTTCGGTCCGCCCGGAACCGGTAAAACAACCTTAGCCATGGTTATTGCCAACGAGCTGGCTTTACCCTACCGTTTATTTAATGCCGTAACCGGCAATAAGAAAGAACTCGATCAGATTTTTGCCGAAGCGCGTCTAGCCGGCAATCTGGTGGTAATTGTCGAAGAGATTCATCGGCTGAATAAAGACAAACAGGATTTGCTGCTTCCCTATGTTGAAAACGGCGAGGTTACTATGATCGGAACCACTACCGCCAATCCTTATTTCTCCATCAATCCGGCTATTCGCTCACGCTGTCACCTTTTTGAATTATATCCGCTGGAACAGTCTGATGTTATTACCGCGCTGGAACGGACTCTGGCACACCAGGAATGGTTTAATAAAACCACTATGGATGAAGAGGCCAAGAAACAGCTGGCCAACTACGCCAACGGTGATTTGCGTTATGCGCTTAATGTTCTAGAAGTCTGTGCTTTAGCGGCCAACGGACAAGCCATTACTGTTGAAATCGTCAAGCAGTATCTGCCGTTACGCAATCTCAATATGGACCGAGACGGTGACGGACACTATGATGCCGTCAGTGCCTTTCAGAAATCCATCCGCGGAAGTGATGTTGATGCGGCTCTATACTATCTGGCTCAGCTGATTTTAGCCCAGGATATGGACTCCATTGAACGGCGGCTGTTAGCAACCGCCTATGAAGATATCGGCCTGGCAAATCCTGCCGCCGTCGGTCGAACAATCAACGCCATTGATGCGGCAAAACGAATCGGTTTCCCGGAAGCGGTTCTGCCGCTGGGTGTTGCCGTGATTGACTTAACATTGTCACCTAAATCCAAATCGGCCTGCCTCGCCATTAATCAAGCTTTAGCAAAGGTTCGTGAACATCCGCTGCCAACTCCGGATTATTTACGGCTGACACCGGTCGGAATGGAGGAAAAAGACAAATATCCTTATGATCGTCCGGATATCTGGCATTTGATTCAGTATCTGCCGGAAGAAATTAGAAACGAACATTTCTATCACCCTAATGAAAACAGCAGCTATGAAAAAGCCTTAGCCGATAATTTGAAGATACTGCAGAAATATGCTCGCAGTCATGAATTAGCCCAACTTAAAAAAAAGCCGCTGCGCTGATTACCATCAGCCAGTGACTTTTTTCTTTGAAAGATTCTTTCCCGGCTTATTATCGAGAATACCTTGTTTATAGAAGTGACAACCGAAATCAACCGTTAAAATGATCGCCAACAGCGCAGTAAACAAACTGATAAACAGTTCATAAGCCGGAACGCTTTGAATCAGCAACCGGCACGGCATAAAGAGCATTGAAAAGAAAGGCACAAAAGATAGATAGTAACCAATTCCCTCACTCATCTGATAAGGCGTATTAACTGATAATGTAAAGTAGTAAATTGCCAGTAGGATTAAATAACAAGGAGCCTGTACATTGCTGGATTCTTCAATGCTGATCACAAAACTTGAGACGATGACCATAATCATCTGCAGGAATAGAATCCCCATCAGCAGAAACGCGATAACGATCAAAAACGAGAAGAGGATCCGCCGATCAATATTTAACATAACGAATAATTCTTTAAAGGTCAGAGCTTCGAACGGTAAAACCTTAAGCTGCGCAAAAAATGTAAGCAAGCCGGTTCCACGATCGAAATGCTGTCTGATCATGAACCAACCGGCAAGGATTAAACCGGTCAGTACCGCCTGAATGCTGATTGTCAGCCAACCAATCAGCATTTTGCTAATGAAATGCGTGCGTGCCGAAACAGAAGTGAGAATCAATTCCAGAATTTTACTGGTTTTTTCGTAGACAACTTCATTAGCAATCACACTGCTGAAGCCGAGCATCATAAAATAGATACTGGTAATGACCATAAACAGCAAATTCTGCTTGGCAGAATCAATTTCCGGGGCTGAACTTATAACCTCATTGCTGATCTGCGGATTCATCACTTCCTGCAAATCATTCAGTAACTGCGGATCTTTGTCCGCAGCCCAGTTATTCTGTTGAAACTGCCGGACTAAATAATCGATTTTCTGACTCGTCAGATCATCAATCGCATACTGCGAAGTGACGACCCAGCCCTTCGCTTCGCTGAAGGATAGGCGAAATTCGTTTTTATTGATTTTTTCTCCCTGATCTTCTTCCAAATAATACAATGTTATATCTTCCGGAAAATCAGCTAGCTGTTCATACAGCGGTGCATCCAGAAAAATCGTTATCGGCTTTAAAAAGTCCGGATTAATCAGCAATAAGATCTTATCCGCAAAGAAAACTCCGCCCACTAACATAATCATCAGAAGATTAAGAATAATCGTTGAACGGTTATTAAAGCGACGTACTAATGAAAACTTGATTAGATGCTTCATATCAGCACCTTAGCTTGAATGATATCCCCCAGCGTCGGAAGCCCCAAGGTTACTGACATGATAGCCTCTTCCTTAAGCAGTTTCCTTAACAATTTTTTAGCCTTAGTGCTGTTTTCTATCGTCAGACGAACAACATTGCCAAAGCTTTGCTGTTTTATTACGCCATCCTCCGGCAGATAATCATGATATACATCCGATAAAACAGAGATGTAGCGCTGAGCAGACGTTTTCCGAAGTTTTGAAACCGTTCCGTTATATTGAACATCGCCGCTTTTTAATAAAATGATCTTTTCACAGAATTCTTCGATATATTCATACTGATGGCTCGAAATAAGAATGAGCTTGCCGGCTGATTTTAATTCATTGATGATGTTTTTAAAAAGACGGACATTGATTACATCTAAACCGGTTAGCGGTTCATCAAGAATTACAATATCCGGATCATGAATCAGCGCGCAAACCAATTGGACTTTCTGTTGGTTTCCCTTCGAAAGTTCACGGATTGGCCGATTACGGTATTCTTCAATATCCAGACGTTGCAGCCAGTAATTCATCCTTTCCTGTATCACAGCTTTATCCATTTCCTTCAGACTAGCCAAAAAACGCAGCTGTTCCGTGACCTTAAGATCACGATAAACACTTCGCTCTTCCGGCAGATAGCCGAATACGCGATTATGGCACTGTGATATACCCGCATTCTGATAACTGATCATTCCTTGATCCGGCAAAAGAAGTCCTAACAACAGACGGAAGGTTGTTGTTTTACCGCTGCCGTTTGTTCCGATGATACCTAAAATCTCACCGGCTTCAACTGTGAAACTAAGATTTTCAATACCTTTATTCTTTCCATAGAACTTCGATAGTCCTTCGACTTTTAGCAATTTATCACCCATTACAGTAGTTAGCTGAAAAAAGATAAATTCCTAAAGTAAATTAGTAATTACGAGCCTTTACTCAAATGTCTCACAACAAAACTAGCTAAGAAAAGACCGGCAGCGTTTGGTACAAACGCACTGCTTCCCGGAGGGATGTGTCCGTGTTTGTTATCATCATCCATGAGTTCACTAGCTAGAATTGTCGGCTGTTCCTGCGAAAAAACAACATCGATCGGATAATCAATACCCCTTTTGCGAGCTTGAATCCGCAGGGCCTTAGCCAACGGATCCCCTGCGGTTTTCATCAGTTGTGTATAGGACAATAATGACGGATCAAGCCGGTTACCCATACCTAAGCAGCTGACACAGGGAACATTGTTCTGATGACAAAGCTCGATCAAATCCAGTTTTGCCCCCACAGTGTCGATCGCATCAATGACATAATCGATATGCCTGTTGAATATTTCTTTTTCCTTTAAAGTAAAAAAAAGATCATATTTCGTTACTTGACATGCCGGGTTAATCTGTTGGATTCGTTCTTCCATCACATCAACCTTTTTTCGGCCGATCGTGCTCTGGAGTGTATGGATCTGCCGGTTGATATTCGTCCGTTGAATCTGATCGCTGTCAATAATAATCAGATGCCCGACAGCAGACCGGGCCAAAGCTTCGCAAGCCATGGCTCCCACCCCGCCGATACCGACTACCATCACAGTGCTATTTATCAGCTTATTCAGCTGTCCTTCTGTCAGGATTAAAGCTAAACGCCGAAAATCATTCATTGAACCACCTTGTAAGATCATTATTGATCTTAACCAGATACATATCGTCTTCAATATCATACCAGTTAACCGGCAGCTGATTATTAAACCAGGTGTACTGCCTTTTCGCAAACTGACGGGAGTGTTTCTTGATCTCGGCAATTACCGCATCGACGGATGCCTGACCATTATAATAAGCCTGCCATTCGCGATAGCCGATACCCTGCATTGACTGATAATCAAAGAGTCCGGGATTCTTTTCCCGCAGCTGTCGAACTTCTTCCTGAAGTCCGGAGTCCATCATCTGATCAACGCGCCGGTCAATCCGTTGATAAAGTTCCTCGCGGTTTAAGGTTAAGCCAATCAGATAAGCATCGTAAATCATTTCATGTTTTTGCTGCGCCAGAACAGTACTGCGTTGATGTCCGGCGCGGACCATTTCCAGGGCTCGAATCAGGCGTTTGCGATTATGCGGATGAATTTGTCCGGCGGTTAAAGGATCGGCTTCCATTAACCGTGCATGCAGCTCTTCATTCGTGAAATCAGCCCAGCCGGTCTGATCAGCCGCCGTTTCGATGTCTTCATCTTCAAAAATATAATCAAACAATGCCGCTTTTATATAAAAACCCGTTCCTCCGGTAATGATAGGTAAATGTCCTTTAGCAGTTATATCCGTGATCAGCAATCGGCATTCCTTTTGAAAATCAGCAACATTATAACTGGCATCCAAATTCCGGATATCAATTAAATGGTGCGGTATATTACGCTGCTCTTCTAAAGGCAGTTTAGCACTGCCGATGTTTAATTCGCGATAAACCTGAATCGAATCACCGCTGATTATCTCACCCTTAAAATGTTCAGCAACCGCTAAGCTCAACGCCGTTTTACCAACAGCCGTAGGGCCGATAATCACAACAACCTTCTTCATCGGAGAAATTCCTTTTTCAGCTGACTTTCCGTCAAATGGATAAAAGTCGGCCGTCCATGCGGACAATTAAATGGATTTTCACACTTCTGCAGATGCAGAATAACTTCTTTCATCTCATCCAGATTGAGATGTTGATTGAATTTGACTGAAGCATGACAGGCTAAAGAAGCCAGTGCGGCTTTACGAACAGCCAGCAAGCTGGTGTCCTGTTCAGCCTGATAGAAATCAACCATATCATGAATAAAGACCAGAACATCGATATCACTCATCCAGACAGGCACAGAACGGCATAAAAGACTATCCGTTCCGAACAGCTCAACTGTGACATGCATTTTCTGCAGCATTTCACTGATATGATCAAATTCGGACTGCAGATAACTGCCAATCTCAATCACCAAGGGAATCAACAAAGTCTGATATTCCGTTTTTTCATTCATCATCAGCTGTTGAAATCTTTCATAGTTATATCTTTCCTGTGCTGCGTGCTGATCAATGATATATAAGCCGTCAATAGATTCGGCAAGAATATAATTACCATGAAACTGCCCGATAACGGACATAATCGGAAATTGATTATTCTTGCTGTTGATGACTTTGACCGTTTCGCGGTTCGGTTCTGCCGTTTCAAGCGAAACAGATTCCGCAGTTTTAAATGACGGCGGCACCGGCTGTTCAGTAATTGGCTCATCAAAAGTAAAATTCGTAAATTCGATTTTTGTGGCAGTAATCGGCAAGTCTGTTTTTACTTTCGGCGCCTGCATGTTCTGACTTAGCGACTGTAACAAGGTTCTTCTGACTAGATCCTCCAGCTGCTGTTCTTTCGATAGTCTGATTTCCCATTTGCTGGGATGAACATTGACATCCACCAGCTGGGCATCCATCCGAACATCCATAACAACAATGGGATAGCGATCATCCGGCAGATATGATTTGAAAATTTCCATGATCACCTTCTGCAGACGATAAGAACGAACCATACGGGAATTAATAAATACGGCAATGTAATTCTTTGTTGCCCGTGTAATACTAGGCAGCGCATAAGCACCGCTGATCACATAATCATAATCTGAACTATTAAGCATTACCAGATTACGCGCCACATCCATTCCGTAAATAATCCCAATCACTTCTGCCAGATTGCCGTTGCCGTTAGACTGAAAAACGACACGGTCGTCACTGCGATAAGTAAAGGCAATCTGCGGCTGACTCAGCGCAAATTTCTCGATAATTCCGGAAATGACTGCCGCCTCATATTGTCTGGTCTTTAGATGTTTCAAGCGGGCCGGCGTCTTCTGAAACAGATCTTCAACCGTAACTTGGGTACCTTCCGGACAAAAATACGGTTTAACATCCATCATTTGACCGAAATTAAGCCGAACGCTTGTCGCCTCTTGACCATCATTGGTAGACAACGCCACTTTACTGATTGAGGCAATAGAAGGCAGCGCTTCACCCCGAAAGCCCATGGTCCTGATTGACCATAAATCATTATCATTTTTCAGCTTACTGGTCGCATGCCGCTCAAAGGCCATAACCGCATCACTGCTGTCCATGCCGGTTCCGTTATCGATTACTTGAATATAGGTTATTCCGCCTTCTTTGATATTGACTTCAATGGAACTGGCTTGTGCATCAATGGCATTTTCAATCAATTCCTTCACAACCCCGGCTGGTCTTTCAATGACTTCTCCAGCAGCGATCATATTTGTCAAGTGTTGGTTTAATTGAGCTATCTTTCCCATCATTGACCTCTTTTCTTTAGACTTTTCTGCAGATCGGCAATCATCTGTAAGGCTTCAAGCGGCGTCAGTTCATTGACATTGATCATCTCGAGCTGTGATTTTATATCATCAAAACGATTATCCGGTTTCTGCATATCTACAACCGCAAAAGATTGCTGAACGATTTTTTTCTTGCTTTCCAGATCTTTCAGTAATTCACGCGCCCGTTTGATTACCAGATCCGGGAGTTTAGCCAGCCGAGCAACATTGATGCCGTAGGAACGATCTACTTTACCGATTTTCACATGATACAGAAATGTAACATGATCATTTTCTTCATATACTTCAACATGATAATTTTTAAGAACCATGATTGTGTCTTCCAGCTGTGTCAACTCATGATAATGTGTAGAAAAGATCGTCTTGGCTTGGATATTGGACGCAATATACTCGATCATTGCCTGCGCTAACGCCATCCCATCATAAGTAGATGTTCCTCTGCCGATTTCATCAAACAAAATCAACGAATCCTTTGTTGCATTTTGCAGCGCATTGTTAGCTTCTATCATTTCCACCATAAAGGTTGACTGACCGCTTAAGATATCGTCGCTGGCACCGATCCGAGTGAAGATTTTATCAAAAATCGGCATTTCAGCCTGCTGAGCCGGTACAAACATGCCCATTTGTGCCATGATTGCCAGCAGGGCTACCTGACGGATATATGTACTTTTACCTCCCATGTTCGGACCGGTCAGAAGGATTATCAATTGCTGATCATTGAAGTCTACATCATTTGCCACATACTGGTGGTCCTTCATCAGTTTATCCATAATCGGATGCCGTCCTTTACGGACTGTCATCCGGCCATTCTCCGTAAAGACCGGCAAGATATATCCTTTTTCACTGCTAACTGCGGATAAAGCATATAGTCCGTCAATCGTCGCAATCATGTTCGCTATTTTCTGTAATTTCGGCAGATATTGTTTCATGTCGCTAAGAAGCTGCAGGAAGAGTTCGGTTTCGAGTTTCAAAGCTCGTTCTTCACTGTGCAGAATTGCATCCTCTTTCTCTTTCAACTCCGATGATACAAATCTCTCCGCATTCGTCAGTGTTTGTTTGCGGATATAGCCATCACTCTCTTTAATAATATTCATATTGGCTTTACTTACTTCAAAATAATATCCGAAAACACGGTTGTAACCAACCTTGAGATTCTTTATTCCGGTTTTTTCCCGTTCCTTTGCTTCTAGCTGAGCAATCCAGTACTTGCCTTCTTTCTGGATCTGCCGGTATTCATCCAGCTGTTTGTTGTAGCCTTCGACAAAGATTCCGCCTTCTTTGATCGAAATTGGCGGATTTTCTACAAAAGCACTGGTTAAACGCAGCTGCAAAGGTTTGCAGATATCATATGTTTGGTACTCCTGATAGCTTTGCATATCTTTGATCTGCTTCATGATTTCCGGCAAAACATCCAGTGAACGAGCTAAACGCAAGCAGTCAACGCCGTTGGCGGTTTGTAAAGCAATACGCGCAATCAGTCTTTCCAAATCATAAATCTTTCGCAATGTTTCTTTTAAATCGTTGCGAATCAGAAAATTATCAACCAGGTAACGAACAGCTTCCTGTCGTTTTAGAATTTCCGTTTTATTCACTAATGGCTTCTCAATCCACTTTTTTAACAAACGGCTCCCCATTGCGGTCTGACAAGTATCCAGGAAATTCCACAATGTCTCCGTTTTAACATTATTCCGATAATTCGTGACGAGTTCCAAATTCTGCTGAGTGGCATAGTCCATCTGCAGGTACTGATCATCATTATCCATTTCCACCGGTCTAAGATGATCCAAAACACGTTTCTGTGTAGCACTCAAGTAATTTAGGATTAATCCGTATGCCTGACGATAATAAGCTTCCTGTAAAATTTCGCATAACGGTTGGTAGACTTCCGCAATTCTTTCTGTTTCACAGTAGGAGATGGTGATATTCCCCATTTCGCGGATACCTTGGATAAATTTCGGATCAAAGGCCGAATTTATAACAATTTCACGGATATTTTCTTTTAACAGCTGCTGCTGAAGTGTCAGCAGATGGCGTTTGATACTCTTTATTGTGGTCTCTCCGGTTGCCATTTCGCAGATAGCTAAAGCGATTCCATATTTGAAATCAGCGATTCCGGCCAGATAGACACTGCTCTTTTCATCCTGCAGATCATCCATAATTGTTCCCGGCGTTATGACCTGAACAACATCACGTTTAACAATGCCCTTTGCCGTGGCTGGATCTTCCAGCTGTTCAACGATCGCAACCTTATATCCGCGCTGAATCAGTCTTTGTATATAACTGTTCACCGCATGAAAAGGGACTCCGCACATCGGTACCCGGTCTTGAACACCGGCCGCACGGCCGGTTAACACTAAATCCAATTCATTGGAAGCCACCTTGGCATCATCAAAAAACATTTCATAAAAATCCCCAAGACGATAGAACACCAGTGTATCCTGGTAATCTTTCTTAATACTTAAATAATGTTCCATCATTGGTGAATACTTTTCCATAGCTACCTCTATGACCAATTATAACAAAGTTATGATCAGATAGTTATTGATTGAATAAAAAAAGCGAAGATTAATTCGCTTTCAATAGTTTCGTAACTTCATTGACCAGTAAGTAACTGATTGCGCCGTAACTGATGTCATAAGTTGTTCTGGTCTCCACAACTTTACTGGCTCCCTGCTGCTGCATCATATTGAAATTCAGCAATGATGAATCCTCAACTTGCAGAATAACTTTGGTCGGTGTTGAATAGATCCTTTTGATATTGCTCAGACCGCCGACAGCCAAAATAAAGTTATCAACATACTTCGCCTTAGAACCGGTATTAAGAATATCCATGCAGGCTTTTTTGTAATAATAACGCGTGACCGCATAATATATAATAAAAGTAATGATTCCGACTACTAGTATCTTAATTATCGTCAAGCTATAGGCCGTATCACGCAGATGAACCAGAATATCGATCAAACTGCCAGGCGTACCGGCAATTGATGAACCGCTGTAAGCATATCCCAAAGCAGCATTAATGGCTTCAAGTAAGGCAAAAAGAATCCCGGTATAGAAAACATGGAAAACGTAAAGCAACGGCGTCATAATCAAGAGATAAATCTCTATCGGCAGCAATGATCCGCTCACAATCGAAATCAAAACGGCGATAACCAGAAATAATGAGTACTTGCGGCGTTCTAATTTATCCGTGAAGGTCGAGAACGTTGCCAGGATGAGCGCCGGCATCGCAAAGATATTTAAAATATAATACGGCGTTATCAGCCGGCCGAAACCGGTATTAAGAATATTCGCTGCTTGCTGAGCAGTCCAGACACCGACGTCCCCGAGATAATTGACACTGCTGCTGATCCAAGAACCGCCCATCTCGCCAAACCAGAAAACATCACGGATAATCGTTCCGGTTCCGGTTATCGCCATAAGGCGATCCAAAATTCCATAAAGGAACAAATTCATCGGATTGGAAATATCACTGGCAATCAGTTTAAAAACATAATATAGCACATTGATGACATAAGGCCACGCCAAAGCGGTTAGAAAACCGGCTATCAATGTCAAAAAGCCACTTAACAACAACGCCCAGGCATTGCGGTTAACAAATGCGAAATAACCATAAGTACTTCTTTTTCGCGAAGTGCGGTAAGTAAAACGCGTGATATAGCTGACAACGAAAACTGCTAAGATACCGGTAATAAGCGGATAACGCATACCGCTGCCGGAAATACTGATCTTGCTGGCATCAACGGCAATACCTAATACTGAAGAGTAAACCGCTGAAGGAAGCTTGTTGCTAGCGAAAAACATTGTTGAAATATGAAAGATAAAATAGGAAATAACTCCGATAAAAACCGGTGTTGAATCTTCATATTTTCGTGACAGGAACTTAATCAGAATCAAGAAAGGCGCATTGATAATGATAAAGCCGCAGACATAGCGAACCATTTCGGCGATTTTAATAATGATCGTACTGTTTAAGCCCACCAGGGTCTGAAAGTTACCGTTAAGGACCAACCCGCTGATTCCCATTAAGACGCTAGCTAAGAAAATCGTCAGCAGCGGGAAAAATAATATATCATAATAAGACTGCCATCTTCGCATAGAAACACCTCATCGTGTTTATATGATAACACTATTCACCTTCCTATTCAATTAATGAATATGACGCAATTATGACGCTGATTTTATTAATCTATGATACAATAAATTGAAATGAGAGGTTAACCATGCAGCACACGCCAACCGCCGTAAAGAAATCATTTGCCTTAGATAAGACGCTTCTGGCCGGCATTTTGGTATTGTTTGCGTTTAACCTTTTAGCTGTTTATGCCTCAATTCCGCTGACTACTTCCGGCAGTATGACACTGCTTTATAAACAGCTGTTCTGGATAATTCTAGGCTTTGGCTTCTTAATCTTTCTCTTAATTTTCGGTATTGACCGCTTGTTTACCAGTGCAACCGTGTTTTACTGGATTTTATTATTCCTTTTAGTGCTCCTGATCGTTGATAAATATATCGATCTGCCCTTTATCCGTCCCGTATCCGGCACCAGAGCCTGGTTTCAGTTTGGCTCATTTGCCAGTTTCCAACCCAGTGAGTTCATGAAGATCATTCTGATTATTCAAGTTGCCAACATCGTAGATCGGCATAACAGCAACAAGAAAGATGATTCATTACTGACGGATCTGAAACTGTTCGGTGAAGTACTTCTATATGCCATACCGCCGCTAATTCTGATTCTACTGCAGCCGGACACCGGTCTGCCTCTGATTATTGTAATCAGTCTGTCAATCATCATCATGGTTTCCGGTATCCGCCGGATTTGGATCATTATCTATTTTGCCATTATTTTCATAATCGGTTTCGGAGTTATTTATCTTTTTGAGACAAACCCTACACTGCTGGCAAAGCTTTTGGGAGATACGTATAAATTAAACCGTTTCTATGGATGGCTTCAGACCGAAAACTATATTGCGAGCTATGGCAATCAACTATATCAGGCTTTGTTAGCGATCGGATCAGCTGGCTGGTTCGGGCACGGCATTCAATCAACATTGGTTTATTTCGCTGAACCGCAGAATGATTTTATCTTCGCTGTCATTGGTCAGAACTTCGGTTTTATCGGTTCTTCGATTGTTGTTCTGGTCTGTCTGCTGTTTGATTTGAAATTACTTTCCATCGCGATAAAATTCGAACATCAGCGCGAGAAACTGATGGTAACCGGCTTGCTAGGAATGCTGCTGTTTCAGCAAGTTGAGAATATGGGAATGATTATCGGATTGTTACCGATAACCGGTATAACACTGCCCTTTATTTCATCCGGCGGATCAAGCCTTCTATCTTATATGATCCCGCTAGCTATTATTTTTCAGATGAGCAGCGAGAACATTCTGCGTAATGCCCGTTAAAAACACCGGTTGATTCGGTGCTTTATTCCTTGATTTGTTCTTGTATTTTGGTTTGATCAGTGATGATCTGATAATTAACATGTGCTAATTTAAATAACTCCAGGTATTCTGCCGGCAAGTGCGCATCGACCACGATTGTTACAACAAGCTGGTAATCAGTTACTTTTTTGTTGATTATCGCTTGCATAATGGTGATATGCCCGATAAGTAATTGAATTTTATTAATAAGATCTTTGGCTGCAGCCACCAGCGGCAGATATATCTCAGCTTTTTTGTTACTGATAACAGCGAAAGTACTGTGACTTCCTTTGATCATTTCGACATTTATTCCTTGTTCAGTCATTTCCGTCATCATGATTTGACATACTTTATACGCCCTTTTTATTTCCGTCTCGCTATAGATATTGCCGAGACGATCGATAGCTTCCGCAATAATGTGCTTGCAGTAATCAATCTCAAATGTCATTACGCCCATATCCTGATCATTAATTACGGCCGACCAGCGATCAACACCGACATCCTTTGCTTTGTTAAGTATCTTTGCCGTAGCTAACGAATCATCTTTATCCAAGTAAAAGTAGCTCTCGATCATGTTTGATATTTTCACTCCGATCTCACTTAGATAGATCGGGGCTTGGAAATAAACAATATCAGCTAAATAAAGACAGCTGAGACTTTTTGGCATCTGTTTGTTTTTGCTGACTTTAATGATTGCATCATAGAGCTCTGATTCTTGATCATAGCCGTTCTGCGTTCCGTACACTTTCCACATTTGCTTAAAGGGCAGACTGTGGCTTTTTTGATATCTCCCATATCCGACAATACCCTTTTCCTTGGTAATCCCGCGTTCGGTTCCTTTTGATAAGAAGAAAAGCAGGTCTCCCTGATGAAATTCCAGAATACGGCGGCTGCTGGTCGGACGCCAAAAATTCATCGTTCTACTTCCGTTCAAACGATGATACTCAATCATTTTGCGATCCGTCAGGTAGACAATTGAAGCCATTTATAGTCCTCTATTATCATGATATATTGGTTTTAACTTGTTGTTAAGCCTATTATATCACAAAATAGCAAGCTGCTGCTTGCTATTAGAATAAACCATAAGTATTGCCTTGCTCATCAATCCCCATTTTTAAAGCGGCCGGGATTTTAGGTAAACCGGGCATGGTCATTACATCGCCGGTTAAGACGACAATAAATCCTGCTCCGGCTGCGATGCGCAGTTCACGCACGGTTAGCACGAAATCACGCGGGCGGCCAAGCAGCTTTGCATTATCACTCAAGGAATTCGGCGTCTTGGCCATACAGATCGGCAGCTTATCCCATCCAAATCGAGTAAATGCAGCAAGCTGCTGCTGAGCCTCTGGACTGTACTGCACACCTTTAGCTCCGTAAGCCTTAACGGCAATATCCGTAATTTTTTTCTCAACCGAATCATTCAGATGATACAAATAACTGACACTAGACTTTTTCTCACACAATTTGGTAACCGCTGTTGCCAGTTCGACAGCTCCCTTTCCTCCGTTCAGCCATCCGCTATTTATCACAAACGGATAATCACGAGTCTGACACCATTCACGGACAAGCTGTACTTCTTTCGGCGTATCGCTGGTAAATTCATTCAATGCGACAACAAAAGGCAATCCGAATCTTTGAATTGTTTCAATATGTTTAGCCAGATTTTCCAAGCCCTGGTTTACAGCCGGTAAATCCTCGGTTTTAATATCTGCAAGCGCATGACCGCCATGAACTTTAAGCGCCCTGATTGTTGCGACAATCACGACAGCACTCGGTTCCAAAGCATTCAAGCGGCATTTGATATCCAGAAATTTTTCTGCTCCCAAGTCCGCTCCGAAGCCAGCTTCAGTGACAACATAATCGGCTAGCTTCAGAGCCAGCTTCGTAGCAATGATCGAATTGCACCCATGAGCGATATTTGCGAACGGCCCGCCATGTATCAGGATCGGATTGTTCTCCAGTGTCTGAACTAAATTCGGTTTGATTGCATCTTTCATAATCATCGCCAATGCCCCGCTGATCTGCAGATCATTGACCGTCACCGGTTGGTTGAGCTCGTTATAAGCAACTACAATTCTTCTGACTTTGGTTTCGAATTCCGATAGTGAATTGGACAAACATAAAACAGCCATAATTTCGGAAGCAACCGTGATGTTAAAACCATCAGCACGTTCAATACCATTTTTAGCGCCTTGAGCTACCGTTATCTCGCGCAGCGCCCGATCATTCATATCCATACAGCGTTTCCAGACAATCTTTGAGGGATCAATTCTTAATTCATTACCTTGGTATATATGATTGTCAATGATAGCACTGATGAGATTATTGCAGGTTGTGACTGCATGCATATCACCGGTAAAATGCAGATTGATATCTTCCATCGGTACCACTTGCGCATTACCACCGCCCGTCGCTCCGCCTTTAATACCAAAAACCGGTCCAAGCGATGGTTCACGCAAAGCACCGATTACATTCTTGTTAATCTGCGCTAAGCCATCAACCAAACCAATTGTCGTCGTAGACTTGCCTTCTCCGGCTTTCGTGGGAGTAAGAGCCGTCACCAGAATCAATTTTCCATCTATCCGCTCATCCAATTCCTTAAAAATATCTAAATTAATCTTCGCTTTATAGTTCCCGTAGTATTCCAGATATTCTTTTTTAATTTTCGCTTTACGGGCAATATATTCGATCGGTTCCAGAGTCGCTGCCTGCGCAATTTCTATATCAGTTTTCATCGTCTTTTCCTCATTTAATTCTTTGACGCCCTTCCATCGCTTTGGTTAATGTAAGCTCATCAGCGTAATCCAGATGGCCTCCCATCGGTAAACCATTTGCGATCCGGGTTACCATGATATTCTTTTCATGCAGTATTTTAGCTAAATACATAGCTGTTGTTTCGCCTTCCAAAGTTGGATTGGTCGCAATAATCACTTCTTTAGTATTTTCATTTACGCGGTTAAGTAATGAAGCGATATTCAAATCACTAGGCAGAATTCCCTTTGATGTGGCGATTACTCCGCCTAGCACGTGGTAAACGCCATGATATTCTTGAATCTTTTCCATTGCTAAAACATCTTTGGCATGCTGTACTACGCAAATAACCTGATGATCGCGATGCTTGTCCATACAGATCAGACATTCTTCGCCTTCACTTAGATTCCCGCAAGTTTTACATTTGCTCAGCTTTGCCTTTGAATCGGAAATCGCCTTGATAAAGTTTAAAGCTTCATCATCGGTCATTTCCAACACTTCAAAAGCGTAACGTTCAGCCGTTTTCATACCGACTCCGGGAAGAAGCCGAAAACTATCAATCAATTTCTGTAAAGAAGATGGATACATGCGGTTTCCTTCCTAGTCAACAACATCAAACATACCCTCGCCAAAGAGTGCTGTTAGCTTTTGATCGACATCATCCGGCACCGCAGCCGTATGTGTCAGATCCGGCTTGCTTTCTGCTGTTTTTTTATCAATAACCGGCAAAGTGTTGGCTGCTTGCCTTTCCATGAATAGTTCGACCAGTTTTTTAAATTCGCTTTCCGTTACCGCCGTAATCCGCAGGTCTTCACCAAAGATCTTCAGGATCAATTCCGATAATAGCGGTTCACCGTTTTCCTGATTGACCAGTTCCGCTTCCGCGGCATATTTCGTGGCAACCAAGACAAAACCATTACCGGATGCTTTAACTGCACAGTTACACAGGCGTGACACATAGCGGGCATAGTTGATATCCTTATGGTAATTTGCCAGCTGATCCCATAATCCTTCAATCACAAAACGTTTCTGTTTATCGGCGGAAACCAGCAGTTCCAGCAGTTTTTCATAATCTACATCCGGTACGTTTTCCGGCGCCGGTTCAGGAACCGTCTCTGTTATTGGCATCTGCGGTTCGGTGTCGGTGGCTTTACTTTTCTTTTTAATTTTGACCGCTGCTGTTTCCGGCTGAACATCCGCCGTTTCCAGACGTCGATTCAAATCCATCATTTTAAGCAACGCAACTTCGAAATAGGAGTTTATATCGGAAGCGAAACGATATTTTTCCATTGTATCAATTAAAACATCGATCATCGCCAATAAACCATTAGCATCCCTTTTCGCCAATAAAGCTTCAGCCTTCTCCGCATCAATTTTCGTCAGCAGCGAACCATCACGTTTTGTATACTCGTAGATTACGCATTCCTTTAATATCTCAATCAGATCATTCGTCAGCCGCTTGATGTCCATTCCGTTATCAACGATGTGTCCGGACAGTTCTAACAATTCCTGCGTTTCACCAATCAGTACATCATTAAGCAATTCGAACTTTTCGGTGGGTGTTGTAATACCATATATTTCATTAACATGTGTAACTTTCAGATCGTTCTGTGCATAAGCAATAACCTGATCTAAAATACTCAGAGCATCGCGCATGCCGCCTTCGGCAAGATCGCTGATCAGCGGAACAATTCCCGGTTCGTAACGGATTCCTTCAATTTTCATAACCTCTTCAAGCCGATAAGAAATGTCCGGGATGCTTACTCTGCCAAAGTCGAAACGCTGACAGCGAGAGATAATCGTCGGGATTACTTTTTGGACCTCCGTTGTTGCTAAAACGAAAATGATATGAGAGGGCGGCTCTTCCAGCGTTTTCAATAAAGCATTAAAAGCCCCTGGGGTGAGCATATGGACCTCATCAATAATATAAACTTTATATTTACTCTCGATTGGAGCGTATTTAACTTTTTCAATCAAACTGCGAATTTCATCGACGCCGTTATTACTGGCAGCATCAATTTCTACCACATCAGGATGTGTACCCTCCTGGATCATGCGGCAGCTTTCACAATGATTACAAGGGGCATGTTCACCGGTGCAGTTAACTGCTTTAGCCAGCAGTTTGGCTACCGTCGTCTTTCCGGTTCCGCGCGGCCCGCAAAACAGATAAGCATGTGCCGTCTTATTTTGAGCAATGGCATTTCTTAATGTAGTGACAATGTATTTTTGCCCCACTACCTCTTCGAAACTATTAGGCCGATATGTCCTGTATAAAGCTTTATATGCCATCTATTATGTCTCCTCGCTGTGTAGTTATATTATATCAAATTTATTGGCGATTTTTTGCTCTTGCGCATTTTTTTAAAGAAGTCACTTAGGATAAGTGAGCAGTCTTTTTCAAGGACGCCGGCAGTAACTTCGGGATAATGATTATAACCCGGAACATCAAACATTCGCTGGCAGCTGACAACGCTTCCCCCTTTAGGGTCATAGGCTCCGAAGATAACCCTTCGGATGCGGGATTGAATTAAAGCTCCGGCACACATTGGACACGGTTCAAGCGTCACATACATTTCACTGTCATCCAACCGCCAGTCGCCGATTTTTCTGCTGGCTTTCTGAATAGCCAAAATTTCCGCATGATGCGTGGCTTGGCGAGAAACGGCCTTTAGATTATGAGCGCGTGCAATTATTTTACCATTTAGAACGATAATAGCTCCAACCGGAACCTCGCCTTTAGCTAAGGCTTTCTGAGCTTCTTTCAGAGCTATCTTCATATATTGATGATCATTTTCTGTCATTTTCTTCTCCTAAATAATAAAAGGTACACACAAGCAGGGATTATTAAGGCTGCTTCCTTCCGGTCCTGACCTGATTCTAATATGCTTGTTGTACCTTCTTTATTATAGCTGATTTTACTTAGCCGTTCAACCGCAAACTATGCTAAATAATGTTTCACGTGAAACATTATTTACGCAACAGTCGTTTTTGCCCACCCATATATGGCTGAAGCGGGGCAGGAATATTAACTGATCCGTCTGCATTCAGATTGTTTTCTAAGAAACAGATCAGCATGCGCGGCGGTGCGACCACCGTATTATTCAAAGTATGTGCAAAGTACTTTCCATCTTCGCCATTGACACGTATTCCCAATCTTCGAGCCTGGGCATCTCCAAGGTTAGAACAGCTACCAACCTCAAAGTACTTCTTTTGACGCGGAGACCAGGCTTCAACATCAATACTCTTAACTTTTAAATCGGCCAAGTCGCCGGAACAGCATTCCAGCGTCCGAACCGGAATATCCAGCGTCCGAAAAAAGTCAACCGAGTTTTGGTAAAGCTTTACAAACCATTTCATGCTGTCTTCCGGTTTACAGACAACAATCATTTCTTGTTTCTCGAATTGATGAATACGATATACACCACGTTCTTCAATACCGTGAGCACCAACCTCTTTACGGAAACAAGGAGAATAACTGGTTAAAGTATAGGGTAACTTTGCTTCATCAAGAATTGTATCGATAAATTTACCGATCATTGAATGTTCGCTGGTGCCAATCAAGTATAAGTCTTCGCCTTCAATTTTATACATCATATTTTCCATTTCAGCAAAACTCATAACCCCGGTCACAACCTCTGATCTGATCATAAAGGGCGGAATATAATAAGTGAATCCGCGTTCAATCATAAAATCACGGGCGTAGGATAGGATTGAGGACTGAAGACGTGCAATGTCGCCGGATAAATAATAAAAACCATTACCGCTGACTTTACGTGCACTATCCAGATCAATGCCGTCCATGCTCTCCATAATATCAACATGATAGGGTATTTCAAAATCAGGTACGAATGGATCGCCATAGCGCTGAACCTCTACATTTTCGCTGTCATCTTTGCCAATTGGCACAGACGCATCGATAATATTCGGTATCACCATCATTCTTTTTTTGATTTCTTCTTGCAGCTCGCTCTCACGGACTTCTAAAGCAGCGATTTCATCGGCAATTTCATTAACGCGTTTTTTTAACTGTTCAGCTTCTTCACGATGGCCTTGTTTCATCATGACACCGATTTCTTTGCTGATTGAATTACGTTGATAACGCAATTCATCGCCTCTGGTTTTATCTGCGCGGAATTCTTCATCAAGATTCAGCACTTCGTCGACAAGCGGTAATTTACCATCCTGAAACTTCTTTCTAATATTCTCTTTAACTAATTCGGGGTTTTTTCTGACTAGATTGATATCTAACATGGTTCTTTCTCCTTTAGTAAATAAAAAGATACCGTCCAAGGGACGATATCTTCGTGTTGCCACCCTAATTATCATGTTTCACGTGAAACATGATCTCGTGTGATCAGTAACGGGATCAGCCGGAAATTTTTAGTTTCACTCCAAGGTGGATTTCGCTGATGAATGATAATGATTTACACCAGACATCATCTCTCTCTGATCAATCATTCAGCTAATATTCCTTATCATTGTTTATATTGATAATTTAAGCATTCCCGTCTGGTTTTGTCAATGATTCCTAAAAGAAAACCCTGAGACAGGGTTATTCTTCTTCGGCATCGACAATCGCTATTGCTGCGACACTTCTGTTTTCGTCTAAATTGATTAACTTCACGCCTTGGGCATTGCGTCCGTAAACCGCAACATCTTTTAATGATATTCGGATTACAACTCCTTCGTCGGTAATGATCATCAAATCTTCATCTCCGTTGACAGCACGCAAAGAAACCAGTTCACCGTTTCGTTCGGTAATATTAACCGTTTTTACGCCCTTCGCTCCGCGGCTGGTTAAACGATATTCTTCCAGAGCCGATTTCTTACCGAAACCTTTTTGTGTTACAGCTAAGATGAATGACCCCTCTTTATCGGTGGCCATACCGATGACACGGCTGCCATCAGTAGTAAAACCTTTAACTCCGCTGGCATTTCTTCCCATCGGACGGACGTCATTTTCATTGAATCGTACGGCTTTGCCGTTGCTGCCGCCAATGATAATTTCATCATCTCCGGTTGTTTTCTTAACCGATACCAATTCATCTTTCTCACGTAAACTTATCGCTATTTTTCCGGATTGCCGTATTGACGAAAACTCTTGAAGACTGACGCGTTTAACCAGGCCTTCAATAGTCACAAACATTAAATACTTTGTCTCGTCACTGGCTTTGTCTGCAATAATTGCTTTTACTTTTTCTTTTTCATCAAGGTTCAGCAGGTTAACGACAGGTATTCCCTTGGCGGTCCGGCTGGCATTCGGCACCTGGTAGCCTTTGATACGATACACTTTACCAAAGTTCGTAAACAGCAGCAAGTAATCGTGCGTCGACATCTTGATGAACATATCGATGACATCATCGCTGTTTACGGTCATGCCCTTAATTCCTTTACCGCCGCGGTTCTGAATCCGGTAAGTATCCGTCGGTATCCGTTTGATATATCCATTAGCCGTCATTGAAACGAAGATATCTTCCTGCGGAATCAGATCTTCATCCTGCATATCGACATCGCATTCGATAATCTCGCTGCGTCTGGGATCGTTGAACCGATCTTTAACGGACAGCAATTCTTCCTTGATAATCGCTACGATGCGATAATGATTAGCCAGGATATCCTTATAATCCTTAATTTCATTCATCAGCTGTTCATATTCGGCCTCGATTTTTTCTCTTTCCAGTCCGGTTAACCGGCGGAAGCGCATATCGAGGATTGCTTTTCCTTGAATATCGGATAATTTGAATTCATCCATTAGCCGTTTAAGAGCAACAACATCATCTTTTGACGACCGGATTAGGTGAAGAATTGCGTCAATGTTATCAAGAGCAATCTTTAATCCTAGTAGAATATGGGCTCTTTCTTCCGCTTTCTGTAATTCATATTTGGTTCTTCTTACTGTAACATTAATTTGGTGTTCGATGTAAAGCTGCAGAATTTCTTTCAGCCCTAAAAGCCTTGGCGCATAACGATCCAAAGCCAGCATATTAACGCCGAACGTCGTCTGAAGCGCCGTCATGCGGTATAATTGGTTTAGAATAACATCAGCCTGGACATCACGTCGCAGTTCAATGACAATTCTGATGCCCTCGCGGTTAGATTCATCACGCAGATCTGTGATGCCTTCAATGCGTTTATCACGCACCAGTTCGGCAATTTTCTCAACCATTGTCGCTTTATTGACTTGATAAGGAATCTCCGTTACCACAATCTGCGGCTTGCCATTGGCCAACTCCTCAACTTTAACTTTTGCCCGGCAGGTGATTGTTCCGCGTCCGGTTTCATAAGCTTGCTTGATTCCGGCTCTCCCCAAGATATACCCGCCTGTCGGGAAATCCGGTCCGCTGATATAATTATCCATTAAATCCATGGTTGTAATATCTGGATTCTCCATTACCGCAATAGCAGCATCAATGGTTTCTCCTAAGTTATGCGGCGGAATATTGGTAGCCATTCCGACAGCAATACCGGAAGCTCCATTGACCAGTAAATTCGGAAAACGCGCCGGAAGTACTTCCGGTTCTTTTTCCTCACCGTCATAGTTGTCAATAAAATCAACGGTATCAAGTTTCAGATCCTTCAGCAATTCCATCGCAATTTTAGACATACGTGCTTCGGTATACCGCATAGCTGCAGCCCCGTCACCGTCAATTGAACCAAAGTTGCCGTGCCCGTCGACCAACTCATAGCGATAAGAAAAACTCTGCGCCATCCGGACCATCGTTTCATAGACCGCTGTGTCACCATGCGGATGATACTTACCAATAACTTCGCCGACAATACGCGCCGATTTCTTATGCGGTTTATCACAGTACATGCCAAGATCATTCATCGCATACAGGATGCGGCGATGAACCGGTTTTAAGCCATCACGCACATCCGGCAGGGCTCGCGCCACAATAACCGACATCGCATATTCTAAAAAAGATGCCCGCATTTCACCCGAGATATTGGTCTGGTCAATTTTTCCGTGATTATATTCTTTTTCTTCCATCTTTGATCCCCCTATATATCCAGATTACGGACAAAGTGGGCGTTTTCCGTAATATAATTTCTTCTTGGTTCTACGTCATCACCCATCAGCATATCAAACACCATATCAGCATCAACAGCATCTTCGATTGTCACTTGAATTAGCGTACGGAACTCCGGATCCATCGTTGTTTCCCACAGCTGTTCAGGATTCATTTCACCTAATCCTTTATAGCGCTGGATACTAAGTTTATCCCCAAGCTCAACCTTGATTTTATCCATTTCTTTTTCGTTATAGGCATAGCGTACGGCGTTGCCTTTCTGTACTTTGAATAACGGCGGCTGCGCAATATAAATATAGCCTTGTTCGATAACCGGCCTTAAATAACGGAAAAAGAAAGTCAGCAACAAGGTGCGGATATGTGCTCCGTCAACATCGGCATCAGTCATGATGACTATCTTGTGATAGCGTAATTTGGAGGTATCCAGTTCTTCGCCGATACCGCAGCCAAAGGCGGTGATCATTGACCGAATCTCATTATTATCAAAAATTCGATGCAAACGTGCCTTCTCAACATTTAGAATCTTTCCGCGCAAGGGCAGTATTGCCTGAAATTTACTATTGCGCCCCTGTTTGGCACTGCCGCCGGCTGAATCACCCTCGACAATATAGATTTCCGATAGTGATGCATCTTTACTGGAACAGTCGGCCAGCTTTCCCGGCAGTGAGGTTATTTCTAGCACCCCTTTCCGGCGGGTCAGCTCGCGGGCTTTTTTGGCAGCTAAACGGGCTTTGGAAGCCACGATCGTCTTTTCGATAATGATCTTTGCTTCATTTGGATTTTCCATCAGGAAACGTTCCAGCTGTGCTCCGAGAATGTTAGAAACAATCTTACGGACTTCCGAGTTTCCAAGCTTTGTTTTCGTTTGTCCCTCATATTGCGGATCCGGATGCTTAACGGAAATGATCGCCGTCAACCCTTCTCTGGTATCGTCTCCCTGCAAAGGTTCTTCATCTTTTTTCAGATAATTATTATCTTTCGCATAGTTGTTGATCACGCGCGTCAGCGCCAACCGGAAACCCTCCTCATGGGTCCCGCCTTCCTGCGTATTGATATTATTACAGAACGAGTAAATATTAGGCTGATATCCATCATTATACTGCAGTCCAATTTCCACAAGCGTGCCTTCTTCTTCACCTTCAACATAAATAACCTCTTTATGAATCGGTGTTTTATTCTTGTTGATAAACTCGATATATTCCCGAATCCCGCCTTCATAATGAAAGGTCATTGTCTTATTTTCATCACGCCGCTCATCATTAAAGATGATTTTTATCCCCTTATTAAGAAAAGCCAGCTGGCGTAAGCGATCACGTAATATATCATGATTATAGACGACTGTCTCGGTAAAAATCGTCGGATCGGCCTTAAAACGCACCAGACTGCCATGTTTGTCCGCCGGACAGTCACCGATAACCTCCAGCGGTTTAACTGCCTTCCCGCCATTTTCAAACCGAATGAAATAAACTTTAGCATCCATATAAACATAAACTTCCAAAAAAGCCGATAAGGCATTAACCACACTGGCTCCAACCCCATGCAGACCTCCGGAAACTTTATATGCTCCGCCGCCGAATTTTCCTCCGGCATGCAGAATGGTAAAAATGGTCTCAACCGTCGATTTACCGGTTTTTTTATGTATCCCCACCGGCATACCGCGTCCGTTATCTTCAACAGCCACGATGTTATCTTTATCAACTGTCACCGTTACGATGTTAGCATATCCGGCCAAAGCTTCATCAATAGCGTTATCAACGATTTCCCACACTAAATGGTGCAGTCCGCGTTCCGAAGTGGTCGCAATATACATCCCCGGACGTTTTCTAACCGCTTCTAAACCCTCCAGCACCTGAATATCATCGGCACCATAAGAATGTTCAACTTTATTTTCCATCATCTCGTCATCTCCTGTGTATCTATTATCATTCCGTTGCTGATTCGGAAAATCCTACTCCGTAAAGGAAGATATTCTTTAACTTCATCAATATCCGTCGTTGTAATAACTGTCTGTACGGTTCTCGGAACTAAAGTAAATAATAATCGTTTTCTTTCACTGTCCAATTCCGAAAGCACATCATCAAGCAACAATACCGGATAAGTGCCTTTTTTTTCGTAGACATACCGTATCAAAGCTGTCTTGATTGCCAGAACAATCATTCTCCGCTGCCCCTGCGAGGCATAAGCCGTTACCGCATGACCATCAAGATAAAACTCCAAATCATCTTTATGAATGCCGATCTGTGTCTGTTTTTGAATTTTATCCCGATCCATATTCCGGCGATACTTATCCTTTAATGCCGCCTCCGTATTTGGCAGTATTTCTACCGGTGCCAGATACTCAATCCGGACAGCCCCGTCCGTATTCGACAACAGCTGATACAGACTTGAAATATATTCATTCATTTTATTAATAAATTTCTGCCGTTCATCAATCAGAAAAACCTGTAAATCAATCAAAGTATCAGTCAGCACTTCCAGGTAAGCATCATCATCAATCGGAGCCTTTAAAAAATTATTACGTTCCTTTAAAGTTTTCTGATACAAATTGAGTTTACGCATATATTCTTTATTAACTTTACCGATTTCCAAGTCACACAGCCGCCGTCTGATCCGCGGAGCACCATCGAACAGTTCCAGATCATCAGGCGCAAAGACAATCGCATTTAATATGCCGACAAAATCACTGGTACGCTTCACTGACTGTCGCTGAATGCTCAGCTGCTTTCCCTCATTCATAATTAAACCGGAAAGTTTAAGCTGATTCTCACCATCCCGGACGGCAACAACTACCTGGGCAAATTCCTCACCGCATTTGATCATATCCTGATCGGTGTTTGTCCTGAAAGAACGAGTGGCAGAAATAAAAGAAATGCTTTCAAGCAGATTTGTTTTACCCTGAGCGTTATCGCCGATAAAAACATTGATGCCTTGGCTCAGATTCACTTCACAATCAGTATAATTGCGAAAATTCCTTAAGCGGATGTTTTCAATTATCATCTATCGATTGTATAAGTCTTGCCATTGATTTTAATTTCATCGCCGGCATAAAGCTTACGGCCTCTGCGGTTATCTTTTTCACCATTAACAGTGATATTCAGTTGATTGATGATAGCTTTCGCCGCGCCGCCCGAATCAGCCCATGAGGTTATTTTAAGCAGCTGTCCAAGCGTGATATACTCTGTTACGATCTGTACCATTTTTCGCCTTTCCATTATCCTTCAAGACACGTTTATTATAACATAAAAACCATCCATTTAATAGTCATGGATGGTTTGCGCCAGAAGTAAGAAAGATGCTTAAACAAACACTTTTCAGTTATAGGTACGAACAGGTAAAACAAGCTGAAGCACACTGTCATCATCAACATTCTGAATAATAAACGGACGCATATCACCACTGAAAGATATCTTGACGACGCTCCCGCCTAAGACGCGAATAGCACCTAATACATAGCGACTGCTGAAAGAAATATCCAGCGGACTTCCCGTGTAACTGATCATGTCAATTTTCTCAACTGATGATCCGACCTCCTGTGACTTCGTTGAAATACAAACCTCTTCTTTGCCGGCTGAAAGCTTGACAATTGAAATTCCATCACTCTTGATAAACTGGGCGCGATCAATCGCATTTAAAATATCTCGGGAATCAACCACTAATTCATGTTTGAACTCCGTCGGTATCAACCGGCTGGTTTCCGGATAAGCGCCATCGATCAGACGCGTCTGGACCACTGTATCTTCAATCCAGAACTGAGCTTTCTTATCTGAAACTGCAATCAGAATTTTTTCCGCCTTCTCAAACACTCTGGACATTTCATTGGAGCTTTTTCCAACTTCATTCAAACTCTTAGCCGGTATTGTGATATTGAAATCATTTTTCTCATCCAACGTAACGATTTTACGCGCTAAGCGGTAACTATCAGTGGCAACGCATTCTAAACGGTCGTCAATACATTTAAAATTAACTCCCGTTAAAACCGGTCTGGTTTCTTTATCGCTGGCCGCAAAACAAGTTTGAGTAATAATTTTCATCAGGATATCCGCATCCAGACGGAACTGTTTTTCCGGCCGAGAGAAATCAATTGCCGGATAGTCATCGACATTCATGCCATTAAGTTTGAATTCGGCCGATTGCCAGCTGAATTTTGTCAGCGTCCCATCAATTGTTTCAATCTCAATTTCATCAGCATCAATTTTCCGAACCAGTTCCAGAATATTTTTAGCTTCAATTACGACCGAACCGGTTTCCTTGATATCTAAAACGGTGTCCTGCTCGGTATTCCGCAAGGTTTTCTTAATTGATATATCGGTATCACTACCGGTCAGACATAATTCATCTGTTTTGACATCAATTTTAATTCCGGACAAAAGCGGCAATGGAGAATTGGCGGAAATAGCTCTGGCAACCGTTGACAAGGCTCCATAAAATTCTTTCTTGGATATTTTGAAATACATGACGGAAGTCCTCCTTTATAATTCTGAATTCGTTTAATAACTATAAAGACTGTGGAATTTGTTAACAAGTATAAATTCTCTTTTATTTCCATTATATTTTAACACTTTTTACTGTTAATTAAAAGTGTAAACATGTGGATAGTCAATCACTGAATAATCCCTTTTCCAAATCCTTAATCGCTAAGTTCAAGGCGATATCGGTCTTAAGCTTTTTTTCAATCTTGTTACACGCATTCATTACTGTTGAATGATCTCTTTTACCAAATTCCTCGCCAATCTTTGTATATGGCAAATCAAGATGTTTACGGCAGAGATACATCGCAATATGTCTGGCGTCAGAAATGTTTTTAGTTTTGGTTCGGGCTACCAGCTGCTGTTTAGATATACCGTAGTAGTCATCAATACATTTCTTAATTTTATTAATAGATAATTCATCTTTCTGGATAATCTCTGTATCATCCTTGAAAGCTTCCATCGCTAGTTTAAAATCGATTTCCCGGCTGTTGCCGTACTGAATGGAAAAGAAAATCAGCCGATTCAGAGCACCTTCTAACCGACGGACATCCTGCGAATAGTTTGTAGCGATATACGTCAGAACATCTTCGTTGATTGAAGCACAGTCTACGCTGCGGTTAGCCAGTTTGACTTTCAGGATTTTTAATGCTGTTTCGAATTCCGGCGAATCAACTCCGAAGATCAAACCATTGGAAAAGCGGCTTACTAAACGTTCTTCCAATCCTTTGATTTCCTTTGGTTTGTGATCGCTGGTCAGTACGATACTCTTCTTATTTTTATGAAGTTCATTAAAGATATTGAATAATATTTCGTGCGTTTTTTCTTTATTGCCGGCTAAAAATTGAATATCATCAAGCAAGAGGACATCAAGAGCCTTCATCCGTTCCTTAAAATCATCAAGACTGTTATTTTTAGCCGCATTGTATACATTAGTGATAAACTGATCACTGGTCATATACATTACCTGCAGTTCCGGAAGATTCTTCTTAACGTAATTACCGATAGAATGCAGCAGATGCGTCTTGCCTAAACCGGAATTGCCGTAAATAAACAGTGGAGAATACAAAAAATTCCGCGGATTATAAGCACAGGCCAGCGCGGCCGAATAACACTCCTTGTTACATTGTCCGACAACAAAGTTTTCAAAGGTAAAATCAGGGATGATATTATCTTTGATTTCAAAGCTTGGTTTAGGACTTTGACCGTCATATTTAAACTCATTGATATCATCCTGAATCAGTACATTACATTTAACTTCATGCCCGGTTACTTCCTTCAGGCACTCCTCGATCCGCCAGGACTCCTGATCAAGAATCGCTTTCTGCAGCTTGGTTAAAACAACAACTATTGCGTTGTCTGCGTTCAATTTATAAAGGCGTGTCTCGTCAAAATAAGTATCAAAGACTACGCGATCAAAATAATCTTTCTCGACCAAGACTTGCTTAGTCTCATTCCAGATATCGTTAAGGTTTTTATTGGTGTCTGCCATGATACATCCCTTCAGTATCTATAATACTAAACCATGAATTGGTAAAATTCTATATGAAAAAAATTGAAAGAAATCTATTAACATTAAGTTAAATTAGTAATATCGCTTAATCACAAGGTATTAACGACTTATTAACCTAAATTAACAACTTATTGATTGTGGATAAAATGTGGAAATCTTTTGTGGATAACATCATTTGTTAATAATGGGGAATTCGCTGTGGATAATTTGATCAATCAACAACAAGCTATGGAGTAAATTTCCGTATGATTAAACTGTACAGTCGCAATATCCACAGAACACACATTCCGATGTTCACACACAAATGAAAATGTTGATAGAGTATGGATAACTTCGCTGATGTTTACTAAAACAGAAATGAGCGTAAAGTAAGTTTTATCGCTGCCAACAGTGATGAAAACGCTTCACAAATTCAACGATGGCCATCACAGCGTCATGCTGCTTGGTTTCTGTTCTGAATGGTTTGACTTTATGAATACAATCAGCTATAATCATAAAGCAATTGCTCTAATTTGTAATATAAACAAGTAGGAGGTGGCTTTTGTGAAAAGAACATATCAACCGAGCAAAAGGAAACACCAAAAAGTCCACGGATTCAGATCTCGCATGAAATCAGTCGGAGGTCGTAAAGTGTTAGCCCGTCGTCGCGCCAAAGGCAGAAAGGTGTTGTCGGCATAATTAGTCACCGCAGGTGACTTTTTTTCTCTTGTAAATATGCGTAAAGAAAATCGTGTAAAACACAATGAAGAATTCCAGCAGATAATTAATAAAAAACGATTCGTTTCGAACGAAAGTTTTGTTGTGTATTATCAAATAAACAAGCAGGAACGTTTGCGTGTTGGAATATCTGTCGGTAAAAAATTAGGTAATGCGGTTATCCGCAATAAAGTTAAAAGACAGGTCCGGATGATGTTTATCGAAAACGTTAATAAGACCATGCCGCTTGATCTGATCGTCATTGTCCGTAACCGGTTTTTACTTAAAAGCTATGCGGATAATAGAAAACACTTGTTAGTGCTCTTGAAAAAAGTTAAAATGAATGAGTATGGTATCTTAAATGATAAGGAGATTGTAGATGAGAAGCATGTTTAAGAAAAAAGGAAAATATATCCTGCTGATTCTTTTATTGCTGTTATTGGCAGGTTGTACAAAGGTTACGGATTCCACAGGTAAAGTTTTAGCCGAGAAAATTATTTATACGACAACGACTTTTGGGGATATTTTAAGTGAGAGCTGGTTCACAGCTATCTTTGTTTATCCGCTGGCTCAGGTTATCAATATTCTGACTCCTTCGGTTGGCGTCGTTCTGGCAATCGTGCTGTGTACGGTTTTTGTCAACCTAATTACTTTGCCGATTACCGCCAGTTCAACTGCCGGCAGTCAGAAAATGCAGATGATTCAGCCGGAGATGGAAAAGATCAACAAGAAATATGAAGGTAAGACTGACGAACGCTCAAAAATGATGCAGGCTCAGGAAGTTCAAGGCCTATACAAAAAATACGGGATCAAACCGTTGGCTACCATTCTCGGAACTTTCATTACCTTACCGATTATGATTGCGATGTGGCAGGCTGTTATTCGTTCCTATGCGGTTGCGACCGGAACCTTTATGGGTGTCGACTTACAAATTTCACCATTAAACGGTTTAAAAGCCGGCGGCAGTGCGATTGTCATCTATATTACCTTTTATGTTTTAATGGGTATCTTCCAATATCTTTCAATCAGTTTGCCGAAATGGCTTGCTAAGAAAAAGAATGAAGATGATCATAAGATTCGATCCTATGACAAACCGGAAAAATCCAGTGCGGTCAACACCGATATGATGACTTACTCAATGTTAGCTTTGATTCTTTTCATGGGAGCAACTTGGCCGACAGCGATGTCTGTTTATTGGATGGTAAACTCCGGCGTCATGATCATGAAAACAGTTTTTGTTCAACATAGTATTAATAAAAAAGGTATCTGAAAATGGAAAAGTATACAGCTAAAACGCTTGAAGAATTATTGGACACCGCTGCTCAAGCCAAAAGAGTAAATATCGAGGACTTAAGCTATTTCGTCTTGGAAGAGAAAAAAGGCTTTTTAGGCATCGGCAATCAAGTTACGGCTGAAGTTTATTGCCTCAATGATGTCCGTAAGTTTATTAAGGATTATCTGGATACTTTCTTCCACAGTCTGGATATTGATGTGCAGATTGATGTTCAGCAAGAAGAAGACATGTTTAAAGTCATGCTCAATGCCGAAAATAATGCGATTATTATCGGCAAGAACGGACAGACGCTGCAAGCAATAAATACGGTAGTCAAAGGCGCAACAAATTCAGCCTTTAAAAGACGTTTCCGCATCTTAATTGACATCAATAATTATAAAGTCGATCGTTATGATAAAGTCAAAGCCATTGCTTATCGCGTTGCGACCAGTGTTCAGAAAACGCATATCAGTGCCGTTCTTGATCCGATTCCGAACGATGAACGGCGCGTCGTGCATAATTTCCTTAGCGACCTTCCGCATATCCGGACAGAGAGCGAAGGAGAAGGACGAGATCGCCGCTTAAGAATCATTTATGATGCTAATAAAGAATAACGAGAAATCGTTATTTTTTAATCAGTTTTAGTCCTATCATGTATAATGAATAAGAGGTATGGAGGATCTATGAAATTAATTGTTGGTTTGGGAAATCCCGGTAAAGAGTTTCAAAATACCCGTCATAATATCGGTTTTATGGTCATTGACCAGTTTGCTGTGAAATGTGCGTTAGTTCTTGATCAGCGTAAATTTAATGCACTTTATTCGAAGACAAGAGTTAATGGCGTAGATGTGATTATTATGAAACCACAGACATATATGAATTTGTCCGGCGAAGCGGTCAGTCAGCTGGCTGATTTTTATCGGATTGAAGTCAAGGATATTTTGGTGGTTTACGATGACTTTGATCTGCCGCTTGGCAAACTCCGGCTGCGCGAAAAAGGAACCGGCGGAAGTCATAACGGCATGAAAAATATTGTACAGCAGCTAAAGACAACAGCAATCAGCCGCTTACGGATCGGCATCGATAAAAATCCGCTGATTGAACAGAAAGACTATGTCCTCGGAAAATTTAATCCGGCTGAACAGAAAATATTAGAGCCGGCGCTGAAGCATGCGGCGGATGCGCTGTGGGATTATCTTAATATCAACTTCGTTGATCTGATGACTAAATATAACACTGAACATGATAAGCAACATTCTTGATTTATTAAAAGAAAATCAAGCTGTAAAAACCCTTGATACACACGACGACAGTCTGGCTTCTTTATCATTGATTGAAGAGGCTCTTTTAATTGCCGCTTATTTCCGGCATTATGAGCGGAATGTGATTGTTGTTAAAAACAATCTATATAATGCTCAGCGGTTATATGATTATCTAAAAAACATCCTGGATGATGAAAGAGTTTTGCTATACGGCGTCGAAGAGTCTCTGCGCATAGAAGCAATCGCTGCTTCACCGGAAATGATGGCGGCGAAAATCGATACAATGTACCGGTTAGGCCTTCATAACAAACATCTGCTGATTACGCATACTGCGGGTTTGCTTAAACAAATACCAAGTCATGATTACTTCCAGCAATCGGTTATTACGCTCAATGTTGATCAGCAGATATCAATCGAGGAACTAAGCCGGCGGTTAAATAACAGCGGTTATCAATTGGTGTCGCGTGTTGATCAGCCGCTGACCTATGCGCAGCGCGGAGGCATTATTGACGTTTACTCTATGAATTATGATGCTCCGATCCGAATTGAGTTCTTTGACGATCTGATCGAAAGTATCCGATACTTTGATATATCAACCCAACGCACCGTACAGTTACTAAAAAACATTGCCATCATTCCTGCTACAGACATCTTATTTACTGATGAAGAAATCAGACAAATTCAGCAGGCGGTTCTGATACAGCTGGAAAAAGAAAAGGGGTTGCTCACCAACGAAGATTTTACTGTTTTACAGACTAGTATCAGTAAAGATCTGGATTACCTCACCAATCATGTCAAGGACAACTATTTATATCGCTACTTTAGTTTTCTGAAGAAAAATTACTCGATCGCTGATTATCTGGAAAAACCGAAATTGATCTTAGCAAGCAAAGAAGAAATCAGTACGAATCTTCATAGTTTTACCGAGGAGAATGTCAGTTATCTTCAGGAGCTGTATGGAGAAAGAAAGAGTTTTCTGCGTTTTGCGGTTTTTAATGATCTCACCGAAGTACTGATTGGTCAGGATGTCTTTACCGTCCACCAGTTTCCGGCGCTGAAGGATCAGACATTGTCCCATATTCACCGGTTAAATGTTCCGGCTCAGCCCTTGAATTTAACTTTGCGCCAGATTCAGAAAGAATTGACGGAACAGCGTGTTTTGCTTTGTCTTAATGATCAGGAAATCCGGCAAGTCATCGACGAACTGTTTATTCTGAATCTCCCATATCAGATTATTGACACCCAGAGCGATATTCCGGCTGGCTTGTCACTGTGTCTTTATGAACTGGCTGAATGTTTTGAAATCACTGCAGAAAAACTGCAGGTTTATTCCGGTAATGAATTATTCAACAGTAAGATAAAGATTGGCCGATACGCCAATAAATTCCGAGAAGCAGAGATCCTGAGCAGTTATCTAGACCTGAATATCGGCGATTATGTTGTTCATAACTTGTATGGCATCGGTAAATATCTGGGTATTGTCACGAAAGAAATCGAGCATATTCATAAAGATTTCCTGAATATCGCTTATCGCGGTGATGATATCCTGTTAGTACCGCTTGAACAGTTTCAATTAGTCAGAAAATTCGTCTCGCGGGAGGGTGTGACACCAAAACTAAACAAACTGGGCAATGGTGATTGGGCCAAGACGAAGTCCGCGATTAAGAATAATGTTGATGATATCGCTGAAAGATTGATTGAGCTTTATGCGATGCGTGAAAAGCGGATTGGTTATGCTTATGGTCCGGATACGGAGATGCAGGAAGCATTTGAAAAAGAATTTGCTTATCAGCTGACTCCGGATCAGGAATTAGCGGTTCAGGAAATAAAACAGGATATGATGAGTGAGCGTCCGATGGACCGTTTATTGTGCGGCGATGTCGGCTTCGGTAAGACGGAAGTAGCAATCCGCGCTGCTTTTAAAGCGGTGCTTGAGCATAAACAAGTCGCTTTTCTCTGTCCGACAACGATTCTTTCACATCAGCATTACGATACTTTTATTCAGCGTTTTAAAAATTATCCGGTCAGTATTGGTTTGCTGAACCGTTTTGTCTTGGAAAGCAGTCAAAAATCCGTACTCAAAGATGTCAAGGAAGCGAAAATTGATATCCTGATCGGTACTCACCGGATTTTATCCAAGGATATTAAATTTGCGGATCTCGGTTTGTTGATCATTGATGAAGAACAGCGTTTCGGTGTTGAACATAAAGAGAAAATTAAAGAAATAAAACAGAACGTTGATGTTCTTTCGCTTAGTGCGACGCCGATTCCCCGAACGCTGCAGATGTCCTTGGTCGGTATCCGAGCATTATCGCAGCTGAACACGCCGCCAAACAACCGGCTGCCGGTTCTGACCTATGTCATAGAACGCAATCGCAATATCGTCAAGGAGATAATTCAGCGCGAACTGGTCCGCAACGGTCAGGTTTTCTATCTATATAATAATGTCGGTGATATCTATAGCGTAGCGATGAAGATCAAAGCCGATTTACCGGACGCTAAGGTAGCTGTGGCTCATGGCAAGATGCATCGGCAAGAAATAGAAGATGTCATGTACCGTTTTGTCAGCAATGAATACAATGTACTGATCTGTACAACGATTATTGAAACTGGAATCGATATTCCGAACGCGAATACGATGATTATTGATAACGCTGATCGTTTCGGCTTATCCCAGCTTTATCAGATCAAAGGCCGTGTCGGACGCAGCGATCGATTGGCCTATGCCTATCTGATGTATGCTCCGCAGAAACAGTTGACCGAGATAGCTCAAAAACGGCTGCAGTCAATTAAGGAATTCACCGAATTGGGAAGCGGTTATAAAATAGCCATGCGGGATTTGACAATCCGCGGAGCCGGTGATCTTTTAGGGGCGCAGCAGTCCGGTTTTATCGATACGGTTGGAATTGACATGTATATTGAAATGCTACAGGAAGCAATTCAGGAAAAACAAGGAATCACGAAAGAGAAGGAACCGGAAATTAACCATGCACCAATGAATATTGACGCTTATATTCCGGAAAAGTTTACTTTCGGCGATTATGAGAAAATCACAATTTACCAGCGTATCGATCGCATGAAAACCTTGAGCCAGCTTGTGGAACTGGAAGACGAAGTCAAGGATATGTACGGTGTTTTACCAGCTCCGGTTCAGTTGCTGTTTGAGAAGAAACGGCTGGAAATATTAATTGATGACGAAAGAATTAAAAAGTTTAAAGAAACGAAACTTGGTGCGGAGATTGTCTTCAGTGAAACGTGGTCTTCTCAGGCTGACGGAGTTAAACTCTTTGAAGAAATCAGCAAGATCAGTAATGACATTGAATTACGCTATCTGAAGGGATCAATCATTATTCGATTTAATAATAAGAAAGAATGGCTTAATCAGGTATTGACCGTTTTGAAGAGGACGGTCTAGAAAAGGAATCAAATGCGGCTAGATAAATATCTGAAGGTTACCCGAATTTTAAAAAGAAGATCGGTAGGCAAAGAATTAGCGCTGAATCAACGTATTCTGATCAATGGCCGGACGGCTAAGCCGGCGGCGGAAGTAAAAGTTGACGACATTATTGAAGTAATCTTCGGTAATCGTCATCTCAAGGTGCATGTTTTAAAAGTTCAGCAATACTCTAAAAAAGAAGATGCTGAGATGCTCTATGAAGTTATGGAAGAGTTTTGTGAAGAATAAGTTTCATTTTCGTGCAGTTGCTTTTTTATGATTACCATATATAATGAATTTGCATATCAAATTAGGATGATAACCAAATGAGTGAAATAAAAAGAGTCAAACCGAAAAGAAAACCAATGTCCATTGTCGTCAGTATCGTCTTACTGGCCGGCGCTGGCTATTTCTTGTATCAGGCAGGGACGGAAATCTGGTCAACCTATCAGCTGACCAAAGAATTACAGACTGCTCAATCGTTATTAGACGAAATTCAGAGCGAAAATCAGTATTTGACGGAACAGAAAGAAAAATTAGAAGATCCCGAATATGTTAAAAGCTATGCTCGCGGAACTTACATGCTGTCAAAGGATGGCGAACAGATTTTTTATCTGCCGTCAACGGATTAAGTTAACAGAATAAAAAAATAGATTTAACTCTGGCCGGTTAAATCTTTTAATTATATACCAGTTATAATAAATAACGCATTCTTATCCATGATAGACAAATAGGAGAAGCAGCTATGAAGTTTAACTTGCGCTTGAAAAAGAGGCTGATTTATATCCTGATCATCCTTAACCTGGTTATTTTCAGTATTCTGGCAATTAATGCATATAAAGAAAGCCGGCTTGTCGATGCTTATCAATTTACGGTTGATGGCGAGAGCTGGTTCACTGTCAGTGATTTAGATACATTAAATGAAATCATCGCAGAATACCAAGCAACCTACCAGCAAACAATCGGTAATAAAGCGGATATTACAAAAGTCTGTTTTGTCCAGAATGTTTCCATTGAGGCAGTTCGTGTTGAATCTGACCATTTAATCGACCTTGCCGAAGCGAAAACTCGGTTATATGCCAACGATTCGGAAGCCGTTTATTATACTGTAGAAGATGGCGATACACTGTGGGATATTTCAAAAAATCTGGATATTTCCTTTACGGAATTCGTTGATTTGAATTCGGACATTGATGTCGACCGCATCTGGCCCGGTGACCAGCTGTTGTTAAAGCCAAAAGATCCGAAGCTTGATGTTATGGTTACGCTGCAGTCAACCGTCGGTGAAACGATTCCTTACACGACGGAATATATCACGGACAGCAGTCTTTATAGTACACAGCGAGAAGTGATTACTTCCGGAATCGATGGTCTGAAAAATGTGACTTATGATATCACCATGGTCAATGGCTATGAATCATCGACTAGTGTCATCAAAGAAACGGTCATACTGGAACCGAGTGAAGCTGTTGTAAAGGTTGGTACCAAGCGGACATTGACCATCATCAGCAGTTCCAATTACGGTGTCGTTGCCGGATCCTTAACAAGCGGTTATGGCTGGCGGACGGATCCGATTTCCGGAATTAAAAAATTCCATGACGGCATCGATATCGGTGCTTCATGCGGATCGTCTGTTTATGCTTATGCCGGAGGTACCGTTTATGATACCGGCTGGAATGATATCCGGGGCAACTATGTCATCATCAACCACGGCAATGGTCTGTATACGCGCTATCTCCACTTGTCAAAAATTTCCGTCAGTGAAGGCGACAGTATTTCTGTCGGTGATAAAATCGGATTGGTCGGATCAACCGGCTACAGTACCGGCTGTCATCTGCATTTCAGTGTTTTTGTTAACGGTTCATCACAGAATCCGTTTGATTATATCTAAAAGAATCGTATGTTCCAAAAACATTGGTAAATGAAGTTGTTAAATATTTAACAATATTCGGCATTCATGTTGTATTAGCCTATACTAACCATGATAATAATGGTATATTATTAGATTAGATAGGAGGTTTTTTGATGAAGAAGAAACAAGTTGTATTAGTTGTAATGGATGGTGTCGGAATTACTGAAAAAGATAACGGCAATGCAGTAATGCATGCCTATAAACCGCATCTTGATAAATTGCTTAAGGAAGCTCCGAACATCCTGTTAAAAGCACATGGTACGGCAGTCGGTTTACCGTCTAATGATGATATGGGTAATTCAGAAGTAGGTCACAATGCCTTAGGCTGCGGACAGATTTATTCACAAGGAGCTAAACTGGTCAATGAATCTATTGCCAGCGGTGCAATATATCAAACCGAGACTTGGAAGGAATTAATCAGTTACAGTAAAGATCATACCCTGCATTTTCTAGGACTGCTTTCAGATGGAAACGTCCATTCGCATATTAATCACCTTATCAGTATGATAAAAGAAGCTAAAAAAGACGGTATTAAAAAAGTCCGTATCCATGCGCTGCTTGATGGACGCGATGTTCCGGAAACCAGTGCTTTGATCTATGTAGATATGCTTGAAAAGGTCTTAGCTGAATTGAATGATGAACATTTTGATGCCCGGATTGCCAGCGGCGGCGGACGGATGTACATCACCATGGACCGTTATGAAGCGAACTGGAAGATGGTTGAAAAAGGCTGGCATACGCATGTGCTTGGTGAAGGACGTAATTTCAGCAGTACAACTGAAGCGATTGAAACATATCGGAAGGAATTAGATGTTTCCGATCAAGATTTGCCGGAATTCGTCATTGTCAAAGACGGCAAGCCGATTGGGACGATTAATGACGGCGACAGTGTAATTTTATTTAATTTCCGCGGTGATCGCGCCATTGAAATTTCTAAAGCGTTCGATCATGCAGATTTTAATCAGTTTGACCGCGTGAGATTCCCGAAAGTCAAATATGCCGGAATGCTGCAATATGACGGTGATCTGAAGATTCCGAGTATGTACCTGGTTCAGCCGCCGAAGATTAAAAATACACTTTCGGAATATCTGGTAAAAAACGGTCTGAAACAGTATGCGATCAGTGAAACACAGAAATACGGTCATGTGACTTATTTCTGGAACGGCAACCGTACGGAAAAATTTAATGATGAACTGGAAACTTTTGTCGAAATCAAATCGGATGTTATTCCGTTTGAACAGCGCCCTTGGATGAAAGCGGCGGAGATTACCGATGAACTGATCAAGGCGATTGAATCAAAAGAATTTGACTTCTTGCGCTGTAATTATCCGAACGGCGATATGGTCGGTCATACCGGGAACTATCAGGCAACGCTGATTGGTGTTGAAACCGTTGATTTATGTTTAGCCCGGATTATCAGCGCCTGTGCGAAAACCGACAGTATCTTATTGGTTACGGCCGATCATGGCAATGCGGATGAGATGTATGAAAAGCGGAAAAATGACAGTGATCCGATCAAACCGAAGACCAGTCATACTTTGAATAAAGTTCCGTTTATTGTCTATAATGCCGATGTGAAGATGAAAGACGGTTCTTTCGGCTTAGCGAATGTGGCTAGTACCGTTGTTGATTTACTGGGGCTTCCGGCAGTCAGTATCTGGCAAGAAAGCGTTCTGCAAAAATAAACCGAGTTTAACTCGGTTTTTTCTTTTTATGATTGTATAGTTCCTCAGTCGCTAAAGCAATTTTGGTGACGGAGAAGGGCTGACCGTAAGGATAAATATAGTATGTGTCATCCAGAGTGTTCAAATCGATGCAGTCGCCATGTTTACCCAAGTAAGAATATTCAATATGACAGGAATACATGGAATCAACGGATTTGATCATTTCATAAGGTTCATTGCCGTAATTTCCGCTTAACCTGAAGCCATCCATGTCATGGCGCAGTAAAGCTTCACCTAAAGGAATAAACCCTTTGGCATTGGGCAATGACTCGACTGTTACCTTTGATTCAAAATGATAAGTTCCGTTCTGAACTTCATTTCGAACATTTGAACGTTCCCATTCATACCAATCCGGAATATGAGAAAATTCCGTCAGTCCGTCTAGAGCAACAAGCTCGCCGTATTCGTTCATTTGCCAGCTTTTATGACAGGCAACGCAGTTTAGCTGCGTCCCGGAAGAAGTCATCTGATACTCAGTATGACAATGCGGACATTGGTAGAGTACTTTATGCAGTCCCTCCGCTCTTTTCGGGTAAGTAATTCGCAGCTGCTGCTCTTTCTGCCAGGCGAAATCATCATAGATGAATGCCTGGTTGATCATCGTATTGATCTTGTCTGCCGGGGTGGCAGTAACCTGCTCCGCGGTCAGCAGCTGTGTCATGGTTGATTCTACCCGATTATTCCGTTCATGCAGATTCCAAAAAGGTGAATTAATATGATGTCCATGCGTGATCAAGGTTACTACCGGGACATTCAGCAGCTTAACCAGTTTTCCGACCGATTCCGGCAGGACGGCGGTTGTTCCGCAAAGCGAGTAGCGGGCTTCCGGATAAATCACCAGGATATCGCCGTTATCGATAACCCGTTTTAGCTGCCTGATCAAGATAATATCATTAGTGAACTTCCGTTTACAGATACAGCCGGCAAGCCGCATCAGCTTTTCACGTCCGATGAAGCCGTCAATGGCGACAATGTAGTTAGCACGGTAAGGAAAAATCGCTTTAGTCGCAACTTTAAAATCCAGAAAAGCGTTGTGATTGCCAAGCAAGATGTACGGCGGCTTTAACCCATCCATCCGTACTTTGGTAATCTTCGCGTGATGTTTATAAACATCAGGGAAACTGAGCATCCAAGTTATCGGTCTTAAATACCACCGCTGCCGGTACGGTTTCTCAGACATATCAAATCGTTTAAAATCTTTCTGTGATTGCGGATTTGGCATATTTCCTCCATATATGATGACTATATAGTATCATTTTATATCGTAGACTAATGAAACGTCGGCTTTATGCAGGAAGATGACAAAATAAACACTGAACATGTTGATCATCATAAAGATAACGATGACAAAACGCAGCGGAATGATTTCGGCTAAAGCACCGGACAGCAGCGAGCCGATGGATGATCCTAGCGTATTAATCATCTGCGAAGCACCGTTGAAACGACCGCGGATGTAGTCAGGAACATATTTTTGGGTTGAACTGCTCTTGATGTTATTTGAAATAATGGCTAAAAAACCGGAGATAAAACACAGAATAACCATCGCGATAACCGGTGTAAAGAGATAGAAAGCCTCCACAACCGCAATGATGGTACAGACAGTAATCATCAGCTTAAACCTTGATTTGCCTAAAGAAGTAAACCGATATTGAAAAAGACCGCTGACAATCCGTCCGATGATATTGAAAGCCATGACAAAGGTATACATGACGACTCCGAGCCCGGCTGTTGTTTTAAAATACGGCAGAACGATTGTCAGTGAGGTTCCGAAGGCGAATGCACTGATCGCATAATATAAAGTTATATAGAATAAACCTTTTTCACAGATAATATAGGATAATCCCTCTTTAAAATCTTTCAGATAGCTCTGCAGGTTGATAGTATTCTTTGTCGAATGAAAATCTCCGCCTTTTATCTGCGTCTCACAAATTGCGGCTATCAGGAAGCTTAAGGCATCAATCAGAAAGATCAGAGAAAGGCCGATGCTCTCATACAAGATAGCTGCGACCGGAATCATGACGGTTGACAGCGGTGAAATGACACTGTAAATCGAGAAAGCTTTGTGATAGTTTTCCTTGTCAACCAGTGTTGGAAATAAACTGTCATAAGTAACGCGATAGATTCCGTCAATTGAGCCAATCAGAATTGTTATGCTTAAGAACATCAGATAATGGAAAACTTCAAAGTTAATGATTATTCCGATAATCAGAAAAAGTCCGGCTGAAATAAAATCCAAAGTATAGAGCATTTTTTTCCGGGAAAACTGATCAATGTAAGGACCGGCCAGAATTGGCATAATTACCTTCGGGAAGTTATAACCGACGATAAATAAAGAATAAAGGAAAACCGATTTAGTATAATCTAAAACCATTAATCCAATGGCGAAACCGGACATTGCGTTTCCCAGCATCGATACGGCAGTACTGAAGGTCACGATTGTGAAGTCTCGTGTCCATAATTTTTTACTCATTAAAATCGCTCCTGAATGCTCGCCATTCAAAGTAAGTATGCAAAAAAATTATTTGATATTCATCTGACAATCATAATACTAGCACATGATAAAAAAAATCATAGCTTTTAACTCGACTATTCATGAATTATTCACCTGGACGGCTGATCTTAATTTGACAGTTTACTACTAATTCCGTTATCATATGTTGGACATCAAAGGAGTTTCTATGAGTGCAATCTTCAATTTTTTTGCGATATTTGGTAAAGAATTTGCGTTGTTTATGATTTCGATGATTCCGCTAATTGAAGAAAGAGGAGCGATTATCTACGGAGCTGCAATCGGAATGCCGTGGTATCAGGTTCTGCCAATCTGTATTGTCGCTAATATGATCCCGGTTCCGTTTGTTCTTATTTTTGGCATGAAGCTGATCAAGTACCTGAAAACAACCAAGCTGCTGGGCGGCTTTTTCACAAAATATGAGGCTAAATTGATGGAACGATCCGCTAATGTAGATCGATACAGTCTGATTGCGTTAGCCCTGTTTGTCGGCATTCCGCTGCCGGGTACCGGCGCGTGGTCCGGTTCTTTGATTGCGACGATATTGAACATTGATTTTAAAAAGGCTGTATTTGCGATTTTTATCGGTGTACTTATTGCCGGGATTATCATGACTTTGGGCAGTTACGGAATGGTCGGCGTTTTTCGGCTATTTCTGTAAGTACTGGAGTTTTAAGGCCATGATAATGGTCTTGGCATCTTCGATTTCGTTGTTCATGATCTGCCGGATCAATTCTTCCAACCGGATTGTAAAGACATTTAGAAATTCGATATCGTCCAGCTGCTGACCGATGAAAGTCAGCTGATCGGCATAGTACATATCGATATGTTCGTTGCAGTAACCGCAGGTTGGAATGAAACGGCCTAAATATTCGAAGTTTTCCGCTTGATAACCGGTTTCTTCGATCAGTTCACGTTTTGCTGTTGTTAAGGGGTCCTCCCCTTTTTCTTTTTTACCGGCCACAAATTCCGTCATTTCCTTGTTTAATGGATATCGGTACTGGCGGACCATAAAATACTCACCGGAAGCATTCTTCGCAGCGATGGCAACGCCGCCATGATGCGTTACGACATCGCGGTAAGCTTCCTGATCATTCGGCAATCGAACCAGATCATGATAAACACTGAAGATTTTTCCTTCATAAATTACTTGCCGGCTAAACTGATCTTCTTTAAGTTTCATTTTATTCACCGCTGTTATTTTAACATACATTTTATTTGATAGATAAACAAAGCTGATTGATGATATAATTAAATGACAGGTGATCTTATGTTAAAAAAAGGATATTTTATTACATTTGAAGGACCGGACGGCAGCGGTAAAACCACTGTCAGCACCCAGGTTTTCGAGAAGTTATCAGCTGCCGGTTATGATGTTATTTATACCCGCGAACCAGGCGGAATCGATATAGCTGAGCAAATTCGGCAGGTCATCCTCGATCCGAAAAATACGGCAATGGACTCTAAAACCGAAGCTTTATTATATGCGGCCAGCCGCCGTCAGCATTTAGTGGAGAAGATTATTCCGGCTTTAAATAAACATCAGATCGTTATCTGTGATCGTTTTGTTGATAGCTCCTTGGTCTATCAGGGGCTCGCCCGCGGAATCGGTATTGAGCCGGTGTATGCGATTAATAGGTTTGCGATTGATGAGTATCTCCCCGACCTGACGATTTATCTGGCCATCAGTGCTGCCGATGGTTTGGCCCGTATCAGTTCCCGGACTAATAAAGACCGGCTTGATCAGGAAGAACTATCTTTTCACCAGGCTGTTGAAGATGGCTATCAACAGATTATAAAGATGTTCAAGGACCGCTATCAGATTGTTGATGCCAATCGGGACCTGGAAGCGATTGTCAATGATAGTTACCGGCTGATCACTGCTTTGGTGCAAGCTCATGTTTAAAACCCGCCTGATCAGTGAACAGCCGATAGCTTTTCAGACTTTGTGTAATAGTCTGAAAGAACATAAACTTGCTCATGCTTATCTTTTTGTCGGACCGAACGGTACGCCTAAGAAAGAGACGGCCTATCTTTTAGCACAAAGTCTGATCTGCCGGCACGGGCAGGACTTTGCCTGCGAAGTATGTCACGACTGCCAGCGTGTCGTTAACGGTAACTACGCTGATTTGATTTATTTAGATGGCAAGATCAATAAGATTAAAAAAGATGATATCCTGCATATTCAGGAGGAATTTGCTAAGACCGGGCTGGAAGATTTCAATAAGAAAATCTATATTCTGGATAATGCGGAAAATGCGACGCCGGAAGCTTTGAACAGTTTATTGAAATTTCTGGAGGAGCCAAGCGGATCAAGTACAACGGCAATTTTAATGACCGAACAAAGTGACCGTTTACTGCCCACGATTCGTTCACGCTGCCAAATAATACAGTTTAAAGCGTTATCCCGTGATTTTTGTTATAATATCGGTGTATCCAGCCATTATGATCCGCTGGATGCCTATTTATTGTCTGGATTAGTGCGGAATATCAGTCTGATTGATCAGATCATTGAACAGGAAGAGTATCAGAACGCTAGGGAAATGTTCAAACATTTTGTCGGTGATTTGCTAGAAGATGAAGATCAGGCAATCATTCATCTTCAGAACGAGGGACTGATCAGTAAAGATAAGAATCGTCAGATCGTAAAATATTTTTTGGATATTAATATTATGTTTTTTACTGATATGTTTAAATTCCGGCAGAGTGAGATTGCTTGGTATAATAGCCAGCTGACAAAGATCCGGCAAAGCAAGTTCAACAAACGTGAAATTTTAAATGTCTTGTTGAAATGCCGTGATACGCTGTCAAGCAATGCGAATCTTGCTTTACTGATGGATCAGATGTTTTATCAGATACAGGAGGTGTCAAATGGAAGATAATATCAAAACCAATAACGAAGGAACAAGCTATCCCTATGTTGTTTCAATCCGTTTTAAGGGTACCAAGAAGAGCTATTATTTTGGAGTGAATGATAGTGAGATACATGATAAAGATTATGTTGTTGTGGAGACAATCCGCGGTATTGAATTAGGTGAGGTTGTCGGTGATGCACACAGCAGTACCGATATTGATTTGAAAATTCCGCTGAAGCCGATTATCCGCAAAGCAACCGCCAATGATATCAAGAATAATGAACACAATAAAAACTTGGCTGTGGAAGCCATGGAAGTCTGCCGGCATGAAATTGAAAAGTTAAAGCTGGATATGAATCTGATCAGTGCTGAATATACGCTTGATCGTTCAAAAGTCATCTTTGTCTATGTAGCGGATGACCGGGTCGATTTCCGGGAATTATTGAAAGAATTGGCTTCCGCTTTGAAGTGCCGTATTGAATTGCGCCAGATCGGTATGCGCGATAAAGCGAAGATTGTCGGCGGGTTGGGTGCTTGCGGCATGGAAACATGCTGTTCGCGTTTCTTAGGAGAATTCGATGTTGTATCAATCAATATGGCTAAAAATCAGCTGCTGGCTTTAAATACGCAGAAACTGTCCGGACAGTGCGGTAAACTGATGTGCTGTCTGCGTTATGAAGATTGTACATATAAAAAATTACGTGCCGGTCTGCCGAAACTAAACTCACAGATGGTCTACAAAGACAAGCATTACCGGCTGACATCATTAAATGTTCTGACGCGTCAGGCAAAATTGGAAAACAAAGAAGAGGCACTCTTTTTATCTTTTGATGAGTTATTTCCGGATCTGGGTAAAAACACTGCTGCCGACACCGCCGAGGAAGAAGAGAACTGATCATGATTCGTCAGAAAAGTTTTGAAAATGAATTGCCGACACTATATTTGGTAGCTACGCCGATCGGCAATTTAGATGAGATGACGCCAAGAGCCATTGATATTCTGAAACAGGTTGATGTCATCGCAGCGGAAGATACGCGTAATACGATGAAGCTCCTGTCACATTTTGAGATTAAGACAAGGCTGATTTCTCATCATCAGCATAATGAAAGAGACAGCAGTAAAGGCTTGCTGCAGCTCCTGCAGGATGGTCTGTCGATTGCTTTGGTCAGTGATGCCGGCTATCCGTTGGTATCTGATCCGGGTGAACTTTTGGTCAAGATGATCACTGAAGCCGGTTTTAATGTTGTCCCGATTTCCGGAAGCAGTCCGATGCTTTGTGCGTTAGTAGCATCCGGCTTTACGGTTAAGCCGTTTACTTTTATCGGTTTTCTGCCAACCAGTGAAAAAGAAAGCAAATACGAATTAGAATGCGTAAAAGCAATCAAACATACGCTGATTTTTTATGAAGCTCCGCACCGGCTGATTAAAACCTTAAGCAAGATGCTGACGATTCTCGGAGATCGGCGGATTTGCCTGGCACGGGAAATTACGAAGAAACATGAAGAGTTTATCCGCGGTAAAATATCTGAGATTCTCGAGCTCGAGGATGAATTAAAAGGTGAAATGGTGCTGGTTATTGAAGGAAACAACACGGAACCTCAGCCAATCCTGACGATCATGGAAATCAACCAGCTGATTGAGAAATGTATTGCCGAAGGCATGTCGGCATCTTTAGCTATTAAGACAGTCGCATTACAGACAGGCATTCCGAAGAATACGGTCTACCGCTCATATTATCAGCGATCATAAAGGAGCAGTTATGGAGATATTATATCTATTAGAGAAAATTCGCACCCCCTGGCTGAATCAGCTGATGATCTGGGTGACGCAGATCGGATCAGAAATGTTTCTGATGGTCGCGGCGCTTGTCATTCTTTGGTGCGTCAATAAAAAATGGGGCTATTATCTTTTATTGGTCAGTTCTTTAGGTACGACGGTCAATCAGTTTCTGAAAAATTATTTTATGGTACCGCGTCCTTGGGTCAAGGATCCCAGTTTTACGATTGTTGAGGAAGCGCGGGCCGGGGCTACCGGGTACTCGTTTCCCAGCGGTCATACACAATCAGCCACCGGTTTCTTGGGCGGAATGGCGCGGATTTCAACGAAGAAGCGTTATCGTTTTTTCTTCATCTTCCTAGTGTTACTGGTTGGTTTTTCCCGGATGTATCTGGGTGTGCATACTTTTCAGGATGTTGCGGTCTCATGGCTGATCGGAACACTGCTGGTCATAATACTATATCCGCTGCTTAACACACAGGAAAAGAATATCTATCCCGTCATGCTGACCGGCGTTTTATTAGCGTTGGGACATGTTATCTTTATGGAAGTTAAAACTTCCGGATTGCTTGAACTTGATGAAGTTACCTTGGATGGTTTGAAGAATGCTTACACCTGCCTCGGTTTAGCTATGAGCATCCCTTTGATTTACTACATTGACCAGAAATATCTGAATTATGATACAGCCGGCGTCTGGTGGGTACAGCTGCTGAAGTGCATCGGCGGTCTGGGATTGATGCTTGCCATCCGGGTTTTATTGAAAGAACCGCTGTTACTGCTGACCAACGGTCATCAGAGTGCTGATTTAGTCCGTTATTTCCTGATGGCGATGGCGGGCGGGGCATTATGGCCGAAGACATTTAAATGGTTTAATCGGTTAGCCGCTCCGAAACACTAGATCATTAAGCTTTACATCCTTCTGATAAATGCTTATAATATAGTAAAGGTTGCGAATAGCAGAGTAGCGGCATTGGGGCCCAAGAGAATAAGTGGTTGGTGTGAACTTATCAAAAGGTGCGGCGAACATGGACTATGAACCGATCATTCGATAGGTAGAGTGATACGTATACCTGCGTTAAAGGCTAGAGCATATCCTCATTCGGATATGAAATTAAGGTGGTAACACGCAAGAGCGTCCTTTGGACGCTCTTTTTTTAGGAGAAAAAACGATGGAAAACAAAGGTAAATATTACATCACGACCGCAATTGCCTACACATCAGGGAAGCCGCATATCGGTAATGTTTATGAAATTGTCCTAGCTGACAGTATTGCCCGCTACAAACGCTTAACCGGTTATGATGTTCATTTTCAAACCGGAACGGATGAACACGGACAAAAAATCGAAGATAAAGCGAAAAAAGCCGGATTGGATCCGCAGACTTATGTCGACCAGATTGCCGGTATTATTAAGGAACAGTTTGACGGCATGAATATTGCTTATGATAAATTCATGAGAACGACTGATCCTTATCATGAAAAACAGGTTCAAAAGATCTTCCGTAAACTCTACGAACAGGGCGATATCTATAAGTCCGAATATACCGGATTATACTGTAAAGACTGCGAATCATTCTTTACCGAATCACAGCTTGTTGACGGCAAATGTCCGGATTGCGGACGAGCAGTTGAACCGGCTAAGGAAGAAGCTTACTTTTTTAAGATGAGTAAATATGCCGATCGCTTGATGAAACACATCGAGGCTAACCCGCACTTCATCCAACCTGAATCACGTAAGAATGAAATGATCAACAACTTCATTAAACCGGGACTGCAGGATTTATGCGTCTCGCGGACTTCCTTCAAATGGGGAATTCCGGTTGATTTTGATCCTAAACATGTCGTTTATGTCTGGATTGACGCGCTGACGAATTACATTACCGGTCTCGGTTTTGATTTGGATGGTCAAAGTGATCCGTTATTTAACCATTACTGGCCGGCCGATATTCATTTAATCGGTAAAGATATTCTGCGTTTCCATACGATCTATTGGCCGATTATGTTAATGGCTTTGAACATTGAATTGCCGAAGCAGGTTTTCGGTCATCCTTGGCTGTTAGTCGGTGAAGGCAAGATGAGCAAGTCCAAAGGCAATGTGATCTATGCTGATGATCTGTGCCATTACTTCGGCCGTGATGCTGTACGTTATATCATGCTGCACGAAATGCCCTTCAGTCAAGACGGAACGGTAACATATGAGCTGATGATTGAACGGATCAATTCTGATCTTGCGAATATTCTGGGTAATTTAGTTAATCGAACGATCGCAATGACCAATAAGTACTTTGGCGGTTATGTGGAGAATACCGGCATCAGTGAGGCCATCGATGAAGAACTGCTGGCTATGATCCGTCAGACGCCGCTGCTGGTCGAGAAGAAAATGGAAGATCTGCGGGTTCAGGATTCGCTGGACGAAATTTTCGCATTGCTAAAACGCAGTAACAAATATATTGATGAAACAACTCCCTGGAAACTGGCTCAGGATCCAAACCAGGCACCACGGCTGAAAGCGGTGCTGTATAACTTATCAGAAGCTATTCGGGTCGCTGCCGTTCTCCTGCAGGCGTATCTGCCGGAAACGGCTGAGAAGATACTTGATCAGCTGAATACCAAAGCCCGTGATTATGACTCACTGGCATCCTTCGGGCAATTGGAAAGCGGTAATAAGGTTACTGATAAACCAGCAATTCTATTTGCACGGATCGATGATAAAGAAATGATGGCTAAAATTGAAAACGATCAGCACAAAGAAGCTGTAACGGTAAATAAAAAACCGATGATTTCGATTGAGGATTTCGCTAAAATTCAATTGCGTGTCGGAACGGTTATCGCTTCAAAAAAACATCCGAAGGCAGATAAATTACTGGTTTCGCAAATTGATATTGGCAGCGAAGTGCGCCAGATTGTCAGCGGTATCGCCGAATTCATTACGCCGGAGGCTTTTGTCGGACAGCAGGTAATTGTTGTTGCTAATTTACATCCGGCAGTCATCCGCGGGATTGAATCACAAGGCATGATTTTAGCCGGTGAAGAGAATAAGCTTCTGGAAGTCGTCAAAATCAATACTTTGCCGAATGGTACTGAAATCAGCTGATTTCAAAGCTAACATATTAAACCCTCGTTTCAGCATGCTGAAGCGAGGGTTTTAGTTTTAAACTGTTTGTCTGACTTCACTCCGCTAGCGGGAAAGTAATCCGAAAGGAACTGCCGATATTTTCCTGACTTTCCAGGGTAACAACAGCATTGTGCAGTTTAGCTCCGTTCTTAACAATCGATAAACCCAAACCGGTACCGCCGGTCGAGCGGGAGTGACTCTTGTCAACGCGATAGAAACGTTCGAAGATGCGATTGAAATGTTCCTTTGCGATGCCAATCCCATTATCACGTACTTCGATGATTGCTTGATTTTCATGCTGCTCCAGCTGAATGACCACCTGACCATGCGGTTTATTGTATTTAATCGCATTATCAACGAGATTATAGATCATTTCATACAAGATGCTTGTAAACCCGTTGATCGACAGGCTTTCGCCTTTGATCAACAGTTTGATATCCTCTTGATCGGCCTTGTGCTGCAGGGATCTGACAACATCTTCGGTGATTTTACGTAAATCAGCTTTTTCCTGATGCAGAGCAGCCGTACTCTCATCCAGATGGCTCAATAAAATGATATCATTGATCAGATTCAGAAGCTGTTTAGCTTCCGAATTGATCTGACCGGCAAATTTTGGAATATCATCCTTTTTCGCAATGCCATTTTCAATAATCTCGGCATAGCCGATAATGGAAGTCAACGGCGTTTTCAGTTCATGAGAAACATTCGCGGAAAACTCTTTGCGTAAGTTTTCTCTTTCATGCTGTTCGGTAATATCCATCAGCATCAAAACGGCAGCCCGCTCCGGATTATTTGTGACCGGATTGATTATCAGCTGATAAAGGCGTCCATTGGCGTTAAAACTGGTTTCCCGGACATTACCGTTCAACGCATCCTCAATAGTCTTAACAAATTCTTCATGACGGTTTAAGACTAGATAATTCTTATTAATCGCATTTTCATAATGAATATTGAAAATCTGACAAGCACTTTGATTGATGGATAAAATGGATTTATTACTGCCCAGGATGATCAGACCCTCCTGCATATTGTTTGTGATGGAATCAAATTCACGATGCTGTTCATTGATCAGCTGCAGCTGCTGCTGATTATCGCGTTTCTGCTGATCAAGTCTGATCAGCAGCGGCGACAGATCATCATAGGTTTCATTAGCCAGCGGATTATCCAGATTCAGACTGTTAATCGGAGCAATCAGATTATTCGTTTGTTTACTGGAAACATATAGCGTTATGAAAGTAAGCAGAGCCATCAGCAGGATCATAAAAGGAATACCGCTGATCAGGGTTGTGATAACGCTGGAAGTTACAGAAGCGATACGCAGAATATTACCATTATTCAGCTTGACTGCATAATAGTAGGTCTGTTGATTAAGCGTGGATGAGTAACGAGTGGCCTCACCGGTGCCTTTCGCAATCGCACTGACGATTTCCGGACGGTTTAAATGGTTCTCCATGGTGGCCGGATCACTGTCCGTATCAAAAAGCACCGTTCCGTCATTGGCGACGATAGTAATCCGATTACTTGAATTCTCGGTATTTAAAGCGGACAAATAATCATTCTGATCGATGTTCAGCGCAATCGCAATATAAGAAGTTTCGGTTTGAATTTCCGTCTTCATCTGATCATAGAACAAGGAGTACATAAAAACGCTCATTGAAACAAAGGTTAGCAGACTGCAAAGCAGAGCTAGATACAAAAGATTCCGGAAGATCTTATTTCTCATCTTTTTTACCTATTTTATAACCGATGCCATGAACCGTTTCGATATAATCCCCGTATTTTCCAAGCTTTTTTCTTAATGAACGAATATGAACATCAATCGTGCGAGTTTCACCGTCGAAGGTATAGCCCCAGATTTTTTCCAGCAGCACATCGCGAGTTAAGACCAGATTGGCCGATTTAACCAAAGCGGATAATAACTCAAATTCTTTGACGGTTAAATCCACCAATTCGCCGTTGATCAGGACTTCATGCCGGCGCTCATCAATGGTAATACCATGGAAATTTAAGACATCTCTTTCGCTTTTATCTGATGTCCGGCGTAGCACGGCTTTGATTCTGGAAATCAATTCCATCATGCCGAAAGGCTTTGTTACATAATCATCAGCTCCGTAGTCAAGGGCGATGACTTTATCATATTCATTACTTTTAGCCGTCAGCATGATCACCGGAATATGACGCGTTTCCGGATTATTGCGCAAAGACTTGAGAATTTCAATTCCGTTTTCATTGGGCATCATGATGTCCAGAAGGATCAGTTCCGGTTTATCATGATTCAGCTCTTTAAACATTTCTGATCCGCTCTGAAAACCGCTGGCTTTAAAGCCGGTATTGTTCAGGGTGTAGATAATCAACTCGCGGATGTTTATGTCATCTTCAACGCAATAGATCATAGGTTACTCCTCTTTATGAACGCCGGTAATCGAAAACTCGACCCACTCGGCGATATTCGTCGCATGATCAGCGATTCTTTCTAAATACTTGGCAATCATCAGAATGTCAATCGCTAGAGCAGGGTCACGCAGGTCCTCACGGATGAGGCGGACCAGTTCGGAACGGATCGTAATAAATTGCTGATCAACAATATCATCACTCAAGATGACCGCTTTGGCAAGGGTCAGATCGCGTTTAACAAAGGCATCAATACTCTCATTGACCATTTTAATCGCTGACATAGCCATATCCTTTAGATGCAGGCTGTTAATTGTGGAGGAAAGATCCGCCTTAGTGACGATATCGGCAATTTCTTCAGCCTGATCGCCGATTCTTTCCATGTCGGTAATCATTTTTAAAGCAGCAGAAATAATCCGCAGATCACTGGCAACCGGCTGTTGCTGCAACAATAATTTCAGGCACATGCTTTCGATTTCTTTTTCATAGTGGTTAATCTCTTTATCGCCTTCAACCACTTGCTGGGCTAACTCGGTATCTTGATTTAACAGAGCCCGAACAGCACGGGCAATCGCTGTTTCGCAAAGCGCGCCCATTTTAATCAGACGTAAATTCAGTTCTTCAAGCTGATATTCAAATTGTTTGCGCATTATCCAAACCTCCCGGTGATGTAATCTTCAGTTCGTTTGTCCTTCGGTACAGAGAAAATCTTTTCCGTCTTATCATATTCAACGATTTCACCTAACAGAAAGAAAGCGGTATTATCTGAAATTCGTACGGCTTGCTGCATATTGTGTGTAACGATAATGATGGTATAGTGCTTTTTGAGTTCAATGGCCAAGTCTTCAATTTTATTAGTAGAAATCGGATCGAGGGCTGATGTTGGTTCATCCATTAAAAGGATTTCCGGATTGACAGCTAGGGCTCTGGCAATGCATAAACGCTGCTGCTGCCCGCCGGAGATACTTAAAGCACTCTTATTAAGATTATCTTTGACTTCGTCCCAAATCGCCGCTTGCCGGAGTGATTTCTCCACAATATCACGTAATTCTTTCTTATTGCGTACGCCATGCGTACGCGGACCAAATGCGATATTATCAAAAATACTCATCGGAAATGGATTCGGTTTCTGGAAAACCATACCGACTTTTTTACGGAGAATATTGACATCGATATTCTGGTAGATGTCCTCATTATCAATATACACTTTTCCGATCGTTTTACAATTCTCAATCAGATCATTCATGCGATTCAGACTGCGTAAAAGTGTTGATTTACCGCATCCGGACGGTCCGATAAATGCAGTTATCTCATTTCGGGGAATGGCTATATTGACGTTCTTGAGAGCGTGATTATTTCCGTAATACAAATTTAAATTCTCAATAATGATATCATTCATAGTTAACCTCGCTTGAATTTCTTCGCAATGAATGTGGACAGTGCATTGATAAAAATAACAACAATAAGCAGGACGACAGCTGTCGCGTAGGATTCATTCACATATAAACCCTCATTATTTAACGCATACATGTGAATTGCCAAGGTCCGCCCGCTGGAGAAGATACTGTCCGGGATCTGGGCTACGGTACCGGCGGTAAAAATCAGAGCGGCAGTTTCACCGACGATCCGGCCGATAGCCAGGATAATGCCGGCTAAGACACCGGAAATTGAGGAAGGAAGGACAATTTTAAAGATCGTCCGCAGTTTACCGGCTCCTAAACCGTAGCTGCCCATTCGATATTCAATCGGAACAGCTATTAAGGCTTCTTCTGTGGTGCGGATAATCAGCGGAAGAACCATGATAGCTAGAGTTAAGGCTCCGGCAATGATGGAAAACTTCCAGCCGATATAATTCAGGAAGAATAAATAACCGAATAAACCATAGACAATCGAAGGAATTCCGGATAATGTTTCCGTCGTAATCCGAATCAGATTGACAATCCGGCTGTTTTTATTAGCATACTCAACCAGATAAATCGCTGAGGCAATGCCTAAAGGCGCAGATACCAGCAAAGTAATGAAGGTCATTGTTACCGTATTGACTAAAGCCGGAAACAAGGAAACATTTTCTGAATTATACTCCAGTGCAAACAATGAAGGTTTTAAATAGGGAATGCCTTTTACAAAAATATAGAGAATGATGAAACTAAGAATAAGTGTGGTTATGATGACGGCTAACTTGACCAAGATATTCAGGATAACAGTTGTTAAATCGGTCTTATGTGTTTTAAGCGGCAGGCTTGGCATCAGTGCATCCTCCTTTTCAAATAGGAGAAAGAGAGATTGATAATCATGATGAATACGAACAAGACTACAGCTGTCGCAATCAGTGCCAAACGGTGGAGATCAGCCGCATAGCCCATTTCGATGACGATGTTGGCAGTCAAGGTTCGAACTCCGCTGAGAATGCTTGACGGAATGACCGGCTGATTGCCGGCGACCATGATAACAGCCATGGTTTCACCGATTGCTCTTCCGACACCAAGAATAACGGCAGCGAGAATCCCGGATTTAGCAGCCGGCAGGATTGCAAAAAAAACGCTGCGCTCATGACTGGCTCCTAAAGCTAAAGCTCCTTCATAGTAGCTTTCATCAACAGCCCGAATCGAGCTTTCACTGATTCCTATGACAGTCGGCAGAATCATGATGCCCAATAACACCGAAGCAGCTAGCATTGAGTTGCCGTTTCCACCGAGATTATCCCGGATAAAAGGTACAATAATCATCAGACCAAAGAATCCATAAACAATTGAAGGAATACCCGCTAAAAGATCAATCGCCGGTTTTAAGAACTTATAAAGCGGTTTGGGACAGAAACGTGCCATGTAGACAGCTGTCAGAATACCCAGCGGAACGCCAAAGATGATCGCACCAGCTGTCACATAAAGACTGCCTACGATCATCGGGAAAATACCAAAGATGTTGTTTTTCGGTTTCCAGACTGTCCCGGATAGAAAATTCCAGAGACCGATTTCCTTTAGTGCCAGATAACCGTTGGAGAAAAGGAAATAACAAATCAGAAGTACCGCTAAAATGGAAGTACATGCAGCGAGTAAGAATACCCACTGCATGACTTTTTCTTTATTAATGATGCTCTTCATAGACTATTCAAAGAGAGAAGCCCATGTCGTTATTTCACCGGTGAAGATGGCTTTTACATTATCGCTGGTAATATTTGTCAATGTGTTTTCGTTATTGACGATTACTGCAATTCCATCCATAGCGATTACCGTATTGGTAAGTCCGGCGCTTAATTCACTTTCCTTGAGTTCTCTGGAGGCCATTCCGATATCAACAATTCCATCGATTGCTGAAGTCATCCCGGTTGTTGAATCACTTTGCTGAACTTCAACTTCCGCATTCGGATTTAGAGCCAAGTACGCTTCTTTTAGTTTTTCCATAACCGGAGTGACAGATGATGAACCGCCGACAACGACTTTGCCGGAAGGCTGCGTTGTTGTAAAGGCACCGGTGTTGCTTAATGAGATATAGCCATTGTCTTCAACGACGGCTTGTCCCTCTGCACTGAGAATGAAATTAATGAAATCCTGAGCTACTTCACTGACTTCGCCTTTTGTGGCAATATTGAACGGACGAGAAATCTTGTAAGTGCCGGCTTTAATATTGTCAACTGTCGCGTCAACACCATCAACCTGTAAAGCTTTGACTGTGTCATTTAATGAGCCTAATGAAATATAACCGATTGCGTACTGATTGGAAGCAACGTTTGTCATCATTACAGAAGTACTGTTGGTAATAATAGCTGAATCAGTTGTGTAGTCTACTTTGGTACCGCTGGCATCTTTCTGTTCAACGCCGAACAGTTCAACGAAGGCCCCCCTGGTACCGGAACCGTCTTCGCGTGAAACAACCGTTATCGCTTTGGTAGTATCAAAACTTGCTGTTTCTTCAGTAGCGGTACTTCCGCAGCCAGTCAGAGCCAGAGCTAGAATAGCTAACATTGAGAATATAATCTTACTCTTTTTCAACATTTTTTCTCCTTGAGACATTTGTTTGTCAAGAGTATGATATTAAACATATGTAAAATGTATAGTCAGGCAAATGTAAAAAAAATGTTAAATCAGTGACTTAACATTTAATCTTCATTTAATTCATATCCATAGATAATATTGTAGATATCATTGTTCTGTTTGATGATATTATCCGTTAACAGGGTTCGGACTTCATCTTCATGCTGAGGATCAATCAAAAACGTTGAGGAAGAATTATCTGAAGAAACGCAGAACAATAAAGTCGGTTCTGCTGTCAGTCCATACGGCAGCAGATAGGGTATGACAGCCTGCAGCTGTTCGCTGCTTAATTCCGTATAGTTATATAATTGCTCAGTACTGTAAGAATAGTAATCCGGATTGGCAATCTGAAAACCATAGAAAGCCTCATCTGTTTCCGGGAAAATGATTCGCGCTTTAACATTATAATCGGATTCCGGAAAAGTCATGCCAATTGAATTAAGGTAGGCCAGTGTCCTTGTGAACCGGCTGTCGATATCCAAATAGTCCGTCGTACAGTAAGTGGATTCTTTAGACTGGTACTTACAGAGATTGGCACTGAGCCGTCCGTAATAGACGTAATCGGTCGATAATAATCCGTCAGCCGGTAGATTCTGGTAATCAAGCCGGTATGCTTCTGTGAAGGCATCCAGATTAAAATCGGCATTGACATCTGTTCCGGTAAGCTTCAGCTTATCGATCAGCTGGATGGAATCGATTGAATCAGCCTGATCATAATAGAGGGCCAACGGAATCCGGTACTGTTCAACTGTCGGCTTCTGATAAAGCGTCATCAGACTAGCCAGCCAGTTATAGTTGACATTATAGTTTCGCGAGACAATCAGACCGTTTTGCAGATGATAAGTAAAACTGATGTAAGTCGTGCCGCTATAGTCCAGTCCATCGAAGGTGTTTAAATGATACTCATCTTCAATGTTCGCATAATTCGCATTGAAATTATTAGCGTTATAATCGAAGTAATAGTAATTATCAATAATTAATTGATGAAGGCTGGTAATCAGGGCAATATCATCGTCCTCCGTAAATTTCATAGTCATCTGATAACTATCATGATAGAAGTATTGATCACTTTTGCTGTAAGACAGCATCAGACTGAGATTGTCGTCATAAATAACTTCAACATAATCGATACCAGTCGGCACATTAGTCACAAAGCCGAATCCTTTTGTCAAATTTACCGGAGCGATCACTAATACAACAAGCATGCTGACAAAGAAATAGTGAAGGGAAGCCTTCAGAATATGTCGAAAACTGCGGTTCGCTACGGTGTCCAGGATGATATAGATTACATCAGCAATCATAATCGAGAGCATAATGCTTAAAACACTGATTGAAGCTTGCGAGTAAGTAACTAAATAAAAGAAGGCGTATAAAATAATCTGCAGCAGAATGATAAAAGATGTCGAAACCAGCGGAAAGAAAAACCGATTTGTGAAAGGATTATTAGCGCGCTCGCTAGGTCTTCTCAGATAAATCACTATTGTGACCGTTTCAATAATCAAACTGGTAATCAGCCAAAACAACTGATTGAAAAGCAGAGCCGTATTGCATACAGCATTGTTAATCGAATGGCTGAAAGCCGCCACAAAGGGTGAGAGGTATGTTAACAGCGTCCAGTTCAATCCATAGTCATAACCAAGCAGCAGGGCCCCCGCATAGACATGGAAACATAAATAAGCAAACAGCGGCAGCGATAGGACAATCAGCGCATAGATTACAGAATCCACAGCGGTGCCGGTATTTACCTGAACAAAACAGATTGACGAATAAACCGCGATCAAAGGAATGATTGTATAGAAATAACCGGCAAAACTGGCTAAGATTTTTCCGTCAACCGCAAATAGCTGCAAAGGAAGTGCTAAGAACCAGCTGATGGTGAATGGAATCAGCAGAATAATCAGACCGGCGGTAAAGATTGTTACATGCAAAGCTGATTTGCGGATTGGTAAAGCATGATAAGTATCCAGACTGGTTTTGCGGTTCAGATAGGAAAACATCATCGGTGCTACCAGAAAACAAGATATTAAGGCCAGCAGAATATTAATGATTTTGCCTGTATTCAGCAAGGTCAGACTGATTTCATTTAGAATTCCCAGCATCAGAACCAAGACCGGATTAAAAACAATCATCGTCACCGACATTAGAATGATGAAACGGCGATTCTGTTTGAGCAGGAAATGAATATAACGAAAATTGATAAAGCTAGATGTTGCGTCCATAACCGTGCTCCTTCATTTCATAGACAAATATTTCTTCCAGGCTCATCGGCAGTTCTTCCATGATTAGGGGACACAAGGCTTCAAGGGCGGTTATGTCAATTTCCGATTTAACGATAATCACAACGAATTTACTGTTGAGCTCTAAATCGATATAAGGAATCGCATGGAACATTTCGGCGGAAGCCGGCTCATAAAAAGCCAGCTGATATTTATGATAGGCATTGCGGATCATTGCGATATCACCGCTGAGATTGATTGTTCCGTTTTGAATCAAGGTGATTTCATCACAGATGTCTTCCAACTCCCGGATATTATGGGAAGAGATAATTACCGTCAGCTGCCGGCTGATCAGTTCATCGGAAATCAATTGTTTCAAAGCTAAGCGCATAACGGGATCAAGACCGTCAAAGGCTTCGTCCAATAAAAGATATTTCGGACGGCAGGCTAAGGCGAGAATCAATGAAGCCTGCCGTTTCATTCCTTTCGAGAAAGTATTGATCTTCGCCGTTGAATTGATCAGAAAAAGATCAAGCAGCTGCTGGTATAACTCCAGACTGAATTCCGGGTAGAACAGCCGATAAAACTCTTTCATTTCCTCGATTGTCGATTGTTCGGCGAAAAATGGGTCATCACTGACGAAAAGGATTTTAGCCTTGATAGCCGGGTTTTCATATACCGGCAATGATTCAACGGTTACCTTGCCGCTGTCACTTTGATAAACGCCGGATATCAATCTTAACAGCGTAGATTTACCGGTGCCGTTGGGACCGACTAATCCGTAAACTTTACCGTCGGTGAGCTTCCAGTTGATATCACTTAAAACGGTTTTATTATCAAGTTTCTTGTGAACATGCTGCAGTTGGATCATTTCCCGGACTCCCCTAATTGTTTAAGGACGATTTTTTTAATATCATCCTTGTCAATACCTATTTTTATCATATCATTGACCATATTGGCAAGTTCTTCCAGCTTGCACGCCCGGATACGGTGCAGTACCGGCTGGTTATCCGCAATATATGATCCCTTGCCGGGAATGAAATAGATATAACCGTTTTCTTCCAGTTCCTGGTAAGCTTTCTGAACGGTATTGGGGTTCACACCTAAATCTTTCGAGAGATTGCGTACGGAGGGAATAGCCTGATCAGCTTCAAAAATACCTAAGAGGATATATTCGATGATCCGGTTCTCAATCTGTTTATATATCGCTTCTTTACTGTTAGGGTTTAATTTGAGCATAAATCCTCCTCACTACTGTACTATAAGTAATAATACAGTATAGTAATCCTGATTATTTGTCAAACATTAAATAATGATTGTGGTAGAATAGTATCGACCTAAGGAGATTGAATTATGTTTGATGTTATTGTCATAGGCGGAGGTCATGCCGGGGTCGAGGCTGCTTTAGCTTCAGCTCGAATGGGACATAAGACGGCGCTGTTTACTTTAAATAAAGAAATGATCGCTTCCATGCCCTGTAATCCCTCTGTCGGCGGTCCGGCTAAAGGGATCGTTGTACGGGAAATTGATGCATTAGGCGGTCAGATGGGAAGAACAGCTGATCTGACGGCTTTACAATTTAAAATGTTAAATACGAATAAAGGTCCGGGTGTTCAGTCACTGCGCGTTCAATCAGACAAAATAGCTTACCGGCATATGATGCAAGCCATTCTGTCCCAGCAGGACAACTTGGAAATCATTGAAGCTATGGCTGAAGAGGTGATTGTCGATAAGCAAGCAGTCAGCGGTATCAAACTGGCAGACGGAAGAATTATCGCTTGTAAAAAACTTGTGCTGACGACCGGCACCTATATGAGCAGTAAAGTCATGGTCGGTGATCAGGTTACTTTAAGCGGTCCGGAAGATCAATCCACGACGTTTAAACTGTCCGCTTCCTTACGGGAAATCGGGTTTCAAACTTTTCGGCTTAAAACCGGAACGCCGCCGCGGGTGCTGACATCTTCCATTGATTTTACAAAAACCAGCGAACAGCCCGGCAGTCCGTATTTCTGTTGTTTTCATTACGCGACTAAACCGAATGAAATCATTCAAGAGCCGCTTTCCTGCTATCTGACATATACGAACGAACAGACTCACGCAATCATCAGAGCGAATCTTCATCGTTCAAGCATGTATTCAGGCATCGTGGAGGGTAAAGGTCCGCGTTATTGCCCTTCAATTGAAGACAAATTAGTCCGCTTTGCGGATAAAGACCGTCATCAGATTTTTCTTGAACCGGAATCACTGGAATTGGATACGACTTACATTCAAGGCTTTTCGACATCGTTGCCGCACGATGTTCAGGAAATCATGATTCGCACCATCCCCGGACTTGAGAACTGTGTAATTCGTAAATATGCTTATGCGATTGAATATGATGCGATTGACCCGTTGCAGTTAAAGCCGACATTGGAAACTAAGCTAATCAAAGGCTTGTATTGTGCCGGGCAGATTATCGGTACCTCCGGATATGAAGAAGCGGCCGGATTAGGACTGCTGGCCGGGATCAATGCCGCTCTGGCAGTCAATGAACAAGCACCGCTCATCTTAAGAAGAGATGAAGCCTATATCGGAGTTATGATTGATGATTTAGTAACTAAAGGAACAAATGAACCGTATCGTTTACTGACTTCGCGGGCGGAGTATCGCTTATTGTTAAGACATGACAATGCCGATCAGCGCTTGACGGATTATGGTTTTAAGATTGGCTTAGTCAAGCCTGAGCAGTATCAGGCTTATCAGCTTAAACAAGCACAGGTTGCGGAATTGACCAGCCGGCTTAGTCAATATCTATTCCGGCTCAATGATTTAAATGCTTACCTGGAGTCAATTGCGTATCCGCCGCTGAAAGAATCGGTTAAAGCACTTGATCTATTGAAGCGTCCGCATGTTACCCTAGCCGGTTTAGAACCTTTCCTTCCTTTTGAATTTGATGCGGAGGCCGGTCAGCAGTTGGAAATCAAAGTCAAGTATGCCGGATATATCGAAAAAGAAATGAAAGAAGCTGCGAAACTGATTAGTATGGAGAAACTCAGACTGGATGATTTGGATTATGATCAGATTCCCAATCTTTCACTGGAAAGCCGTCAGAAACTGAAACTTGTCAACCCGCTGAGTCTCGGACAAGCCAGCCGGATCTCCGGTGTTAATCCGGCTGATATTGCGGTCCTAGCCGTTTATCTCAAGCAAAAACGCAGCTGATTGATAATCAGCTAAAGATTTGTGAATTCAATTTTTAATGACGGCGAAATTTGTTATAATGATTTATACGGAGGATATTATATGACGGCTGAGGAATTTCGCAGACAGCTTACCGTAAATAATATTATTCTCGATGAAGAACAATGCGAGCAATTTGAAAAATACGCCTTGATCTTGGTAAAATGGAACGAAATAATGAATCTGACGGCGATTACTTCTCCGCAGGATATATACGAAAAACATTTCTTTGACAGTATTTTACCTTTTATAAAACATCAGCCGGCCGGAAACTTATGCGACGTCGGTTCCGGGGCCGGCTTTCCGGGTGTTGTGATCAAGATTGTTTATCCGCAGCTGCAGGTTACTTTATTGGAGCCGCTGCAGAAACGTGTTGTTTTTCTGAATGCGCTGATTGCCGAATTAAAACTAACCGGGATTGAAGTTGTCAACGCGCGAGCGGAAGAATATGTCTTGCAGCACCGTGAATCTTTTGATTGGGTAACAGCACGGGCGGTAGCCAAACTGACAGTCTTGGCTGAACTATGTCTGCCGCTTGTCAGGATCGGCGGCTGTTTCATAGCCTTAAAAGGGCAGAATGGACAGCATGAATATGAGGAAGCCAGCAGAGCCATCAAGCTTTTAGGCGGAAAACTGGCTGACGAAGGAACTGTTAAGCTGAATACGGAAACGACCCGCTATAACCTATTGATCAGTAAAGATTATTCGACACCGGTCAGCTATCCCCGCAGCTATGCCGCGATAAAAAGGAAACCATTATAAAGGAGATCTCATGAAAAAATCATTTGAAATATCGATTGATCAGATTAAACCGAACCGTTATCAGCCGCGCTTAAGTTTTGACAGTGAAGGCATCTTTGAATTAGCGCAGTCAATTCGGGAAAACGGTTTGATTCAGCCTATCGTTGTACGTAATGATGATATGGAAGGCACATACGAAATCGTAGCCGGAGAAAGAAGATACCGGGCCTGTATTCTCGCCGGTATCACAATGATTCCGGCAATTCTGATGGATGCCGATGATAATCAGTCGGCTCAGCTGGCATTGATCGAAAACATCCAGCGCGAAGATTTATCAGCGATTGAAGAGGCTAAAGCTTTTCAGGCCATTATCAGTACGAATAATTACACGCAAGGAGAATTAGCGAAAAAGGTCGGTAAATCGCAATCCACGATAGCTAATAAAATCCGTTTACTGGAATTGCCGTCAGAGATTCAGGAAGGCGTCGTCGGACGGCAGATCACGGAAAGACATGCCCGTGCCTTGCTGAGTCTGGATGAAACCGAACAGGTAGAAGTCTATCATAAGATCATTGATAAAGAGTTCAATGTCAAGCAGACAGAGGATTATATCAAAGCCTTGACAGCGGAAACGAAAGAAACCGCTAAAGGGCCGGTTACCAAAGGTTTCTCCCGTAATCAGCAGATTGCGGTCAACACCATCAAACAAGCGATCGAAATGATCAGAAAGATGGGAATAAAAGTCGATATGCAGGAAGAAGACACACAAGCTGAACGAAGGATTATTATTAAATTTCCAAAAGAATAAAGAGGTTCATTATGGGTAAAGTAATTGCAATCGCAAATCAAAAGGGAGGCGTAGGTAAAACTACGACCAGTGTCAATTTGGCAGCCGGACTGGCTTATCTCGGCAAGAAAGTTCTGCTGGTTGATTTTGATTCGCAGGCGAATGCCACACAAGGCGTAGGCGCAAGCCGGCAGACCATCAAGAAGAGTATCTATGATCTGATTCTGGGAGACTGCCAGTTTGATGATGTTGTTAAGCATCTGAAAGAACCGCCGATGGACCTGATTCCGGCAACGATTGATCTGGCCGGAGCGGACTTGCAGATGGTAGAGTTCAAAGTCGGACGCGAGAAATTACTTAAAAATAAGTTAGATCTGGTCCGTGACCGTTATGATTTTATCATTATTGATTGTCCGCCCTCTTTAGGGCTGTTAAACACCAATGCCTTAACCGCTGCCGATACGGTCATCATCCCGGTACAGTGTGAATATTATGCTCTGGAAGGACTGACGCAGTTATTATCCACAATCCGGTTAGTCAACCGGCTGTTTAATAATAAGCTGAAGATTGAAGGCGTTCTGCTGACCATGTACGATTCGCATACGAATCTGAGTAAAGAAGTGCAGCAGGAAGTCCGTAAGTATTTTAAGGAGATCGTTTATGATGCCTATATTCCAAGAAGCGTCCGGTTTGCGGAAGCTCCGTCCAAAGGTGAATCGATCTTTCAATATGATATAAAATGTGACGGAGCTAAAGCCTATGCGTCAGTAGTCAAGGAAATGCTGGCCATTAAGGAAAAGAGGTAAATCAATGGAAAATAAAAAGCTTGGTAAGGGACTTGATGCCATCTTCGGAGAAAATCTATCACAGATTCTTGAGGAGATGCAGCAGGATGAGACCAGTCCGCGCAATGAAATAAAGACCGCTGACATCCGTCCCAATCCTTATCAGCCGCGCAAGAAATTTGATGATGTCAAGCTGCACGAATTAGCCCAGTCGATTAAAGAACATGGTATTTTTACACCTGTTCTTGTGCGTAAGAGCCTGAGCGGCTATGAACTGATTGCCGGTGAGCGACGGTTGCGGGCTTGCAAAGAAGTTGGTCTGGAAACCATCCCGGCGATTGTTTTAGAGCTTTCCGATGAAAAAATGATGGAGATATCCGTCCTGGAGAATATCCAGCGTGAGGATTTAAACGTCATTGAAGAAGCGAATGCCTATAATACCTTATTAGTTAACCTGAATTATACCCAGGAACAGCTGGCAGACCGTTTAGGGAAATCCCGAACACATATTACTAATCTGCTGCGTATCCTGCGGCTGCCGCCGGAAGTGCAGCAACTGGTTATCGATAATAAACTGACAATGGGTCATGTCCGTCCGCTGATCACTATGAAAGATGAACATGCGATCATTGATCTGGCCAACCGGATTATTAAAGATGAACTATCAGTCCGTGAAGTTGAAAAATTATTACAGCCCGCTACAGCGAAAGTGAAGTCCGAGCCAAAACCGGATATCTTTTTAGACAATGTCCGGCATATCATGGAAGATAAATTACAGACAAAAGTTGAAATCACCAAGACCAGACTGACGATTGAATACAGCGGCGTTGATGATCTGAATCGGATCCTGGAGATTTTGGATTGTCTGGAAGCTGATAATAATGACGGGAGTCTGGATTAGCAACCAGCAGATTACCGCGAATTACTGCTGATAAAATTATGGGATATCGGAAGATTGAAGGATAATCTTCCTTTTTATTTGTCAGAAACATTATATTTTAGTAATATTCATTAATTTTGCAGTCATTTGGTGCTATACTTACTGATAATCCTATTTTGATGGACGAGGTGCGAAATGTCGGTAAGCCATGTAAAAATGTATATGAGTAAATTCAACCGTAACGATGTTATGGAGTTTGAACAGTCAAGTGCTACAGTTGATGATGCAGCTAAAGCGCTCGGTGTTGATCCGGATATGATTGCTAAAACGATGGCTTTTTATAATGAAGACAACAGCCGCGCCATCCTGATTGTCACATCTGGCTTAACAAAAATCAGCAGCGGAAAATTCAAACGCCGGTTCGGGTTTAAACCGCGGATGATCAAATTTGAAGAAGTTGAAAAGCTTACCGGCCACCAGCCCGGAGGAGTCTGTCCGTTTGTCAATCCTGAGGGCACAGCCGTTTATTTGGACGAATCACTGAAGAAACACCCGTTTGTTTACCCGGCTTGCGGAAGTCCAAACTCGGCGATTAAGTTGAAAATAGAAGAATTGGTTCAGTATGCGAACACTGAGGCCTGGATTGATTTCACACAGGATTAAATCATTATCTATCCGTTTAGCGACAGTGTTATCTGTTTGTATATGTTGGATAAATGAAGTATAATTTGACTATTGAGGATGGATAAATTATATGTATCAAGCAGTAATATTCGATTTAGACGGAACCTTGTTAAACACAATCGATGATTTGGCTAATGCCGGAAATTATGCACTAGTCGAATTGGGATTGCCGATTCATAAAAGTGAAAAATATAAAAAAATGGTTGGCTATGGCAAGGCCAAATTGATGGAGAGTATCCTGCCGGATGGAATGTCCGGCTGTATTTCGATTGCCAGTCAATTGTTTGACAGTTATTATCTGCGTCATATGTTGGACGCGACGGTTGAATACAGTGGCATTTCCGAATTATTGGCAAGTCTGCATGACCAGAAAGTCAAGCTGGCAGTCTTGACAAACAAACCGCATCATTTTGCGAAAGAAATGATCAATCACTATTTCCCGTATTTTTTTGATTACGTTATCGGGACCGGGCCTGACACGAAAACAAAGCCGGACCCGGATAGTCTGTTGGGGCTGATCAAACAGTTCAATCTAAATCCGGAAGAGGTTTTATATGTCGGTGATTCAGAGGTTGATGTTATGACTGGTCAGAATGCGCATGTCGATACGGTCAGCGTTCTGTGGGGCTTCCGTGATAAGCCGGAGCTTGAAGCTTTGAAACCGACTTATTTAGTAAATCATGCCGGTGAGCTGGCTGAGATCGTTTTAAAAAGGTAAATAATGTTAAAAGATACGATTTGTGCCATCAGTACTTCTTTGCAAGAAGGAGCGATCGGTATCGTCCGAGTCAGCGGAGATGAAGCTATCGACATTGTAAGTCAGATTTTCAGCAAAGATCTTCATCAGGTTAACTCGCATACGATTACCTACGGGAACATCATCGATCAGAAGGAAATCATTGATGAAGTTTTAGTCAGTGTTTTTCGTGCGCCGAAAACCTATACCCGTGAAGATCTGGTTGAAATTAACGGCCATGGCAGTGTCTATCTGATCCGCCGGATTCTTTCTTTGTGTATAGCCCATGGCGCCCGTCAGGCCCGCCCCGGCGAATTTACCGAACGGGCTTTTCTTAACGGACGGATTGATCTGACACAGGCTGAAGCGGTAAATGATTTAATTAAATCAGTCAATAACAAACAGTCAAAATTAGCTCTCAAGGGAGTAAAAGGCAGTATCAGCCGGCTGCTTAATCCGCTGGTTGATGACTTATTACAATTGATTGCCAATTTGGAAGTTAATATCGATTATCCGGAGTATGATGATGTCCGGCAGCTGACTGATGAACTGGTGCTGCCTAAATTGCAGGATTGGCATCAGCGATTAACGAAAATTGTCCAGCAAGCCGAGAACGGTCGAATTATTAACAAAGGTATTAAAACGGTCATCATCGGCGAGCCTAATGTCGGTAAATCCAGTTTATTAAATGCACTGCTGGAAGAAGACAAGGCAATTGTCACCGCTTTGCCCGGAACGACACGGGATTTAGTCGAAGGGGTTATTCAGCTGGAAAACGTTACTTTACATTTAATTGATACCGCTGGCTTACGAGCAACGTCAGACCTGATTGAACAGCTTGGCATCGATCGGACATTTAAGGTTTTGGATGAGGCCGAATTGGTTATTATCGTTTTGGATGCTTCCCGGGGAATATCCGCGTATGAAAAAGAACTGATCCGCATGACAGATACAAAGAAACAAATTGTTGTTTATAATAAAAACGATTTAGTTCAGTCATCGGCTCAGCTGTCAATCAGTGCTTTAAATCATGATATCAAACCGCTGCTTGATGAGATTGAACGGATCTTCGCCGCGGAAATCATGGTTATTGATCAGGATATTCTGAACAATGATCGGCAAATCGGACTGGCTAAACAAGCATTATCCGCTCTTGATCAAGCTCTGGCGGCTTTAAATGACGGCATGGAGCTTGATATTGTACTGATTGACATTGAACAGGCTTATCAGCTGTTAAAATCGATTTTAGGAGAGGTAAAGCAGGAGGATCTGCTGGATACATTATTCAGCAGCTTCTGTTTGGGTAAGTAAGATGAGCATTGGCGGCTGGATTGATACGCATGCACATTTATGCGAAGAAGTATTTCAATCCGATCTTGCGGAGCTGTTTCAGCGTGCACAGGAAGCTGATGTCCGGCGGATTATGGTTATTGCCTGCAGTATCGAACAAGGCTATCAGGCACTTGAACTGAGAAAAAAGTACGAATTTCTTGACCTGGCCATCGGATTGCATCCGGAAGATGTTGACAATCTCAATGAGTATACTATTATTGAACTTAGGGAACTTTTAGCGACAGCAGGTTTTTCGGCCGTCGGAGAAATCGGCCTGGATTACTATTGGCGCAAAGACAACAAAGCCAAACAACAGGAAATTTTCCGGCGTCAGCTGATTTTAGCTAACGAATTTCAATTACCAGTCATCATCCACAGCCGCGAGGCGGCTAGTGATACATATCGTTTGCTTAAAGAATATCCGGTTCAGCGAACCGGTGTTCTGCATTGTTACAGCGGAAGCGCAGAAATGGCCCGGGAGTATGTCAAACTGGGGTATTATATTTCCTTAGCCGGTCCGGTAACTTTCAAAAATGCCGTAAATCCGAAAGAGGTTGCGGTAAATACTCCGCTCGAGCGGCTGTTTATCGAGACGGATTGTCCTTTTATGGCTCCGGTGCCTATGCGCGGAAAGCGTAATGAACCGGCTTATGTTGCCTTTATCGGAAAGGAGATTTGTCAGTTAAAAGGAATCACGGAGAATGATTTTAAACAACAATTGAATCAGAATTACCAATCCCTGTTTTTATCCAAAGTTTGACAAGAACGATTTAAACATGCTAAAATGCCGAAGTCTTGAAGAAAGGAGACAATTATGCATAAGATGAGGCCTAAATTAATAGTATCACTATTAATATTAAGCTTGATTGGATGTACTAATCGTCAGGATGCTAACAGCGATGTTGTATTCCAGACACTTTCAAATCAGATATTAACAAACAGTTCGCTGATCAGCACAGTTGAACCATTCTCGTTCGAGACGGTCGTCGAGGAAACGGTCCTGGCTAAGCAGAAAACAATTTATCGTGATCCGGAGGACACTTCTGATGGATTGTATTGGATAGCAAATAAAGTAAGTAATGGTTCGCCGAAGAAAGAATTGAACTATTACCGATTGACTTATGATGCCTTGGGTAATCTTATATCGAAGACGTTAATACCTGAATCTACCGAAATAGTGGAGGCGGAAGCTACCGTATATGAATACTATGGCGAACCGGAAATCGGTTCTGTATTCTTCCCCACTAATATCTGGCGTTACGGATCTGATTGCGCCGGCTGTTACGCTGATGCGGAAGGCTATGCCGGAACATCAAGCGGAATCGCGATTGGAACGCACAGCGTCAGACAAGCAGACGGGACATGGGAAGATGGAATAACCTATGAAGGTTACTATATCGTTGCCAGTTCAACCAAATTACCGTTATGTACGATTGTTGAGATCAGCAACCACTCCTTTAGCGGAGAGGGTTTAGAACCGGGTGTTTCATTTAAAGCAATCATCGCCGACCGCGGTGTTCCGGAAAACACTCTAGATCTCTTTGTCGGCTCCGAAACAAATCTCAGTCTGGTTAGAATGACCAGTAAGCAAAGTCCAAAAGTAACGATCATCGGATTTGGAACGAAGACAACCAATTCTGAGGGTCAAAGCATCTGCAGTGTAGACTAGCATATCAAGTAAAAACTACCGGATTGCCGGTAGTTTTTGCTTGAGTAAATGCCATGAACAGAAAAGATATGGTAGAATAAATTCATGAGAATCAAACAAACGATTGTAGTTGAAGGAAAAAGCGATGAAGCCAAACTCAAAGGAATCTTCCCGGCTGAGGTTATTACCACAAACGGGACACATCTTGGCAAAGCGAAACTGGATTTGATTCGCCAGGCTCAGGCACAGAACGGCGTGATCATCTTTACGGATCCTGATCATCCGGGTGATATGATCCGGCAGAAGATCAACGAAGCGGTACCCGGCTGTTTAAATGCTTTTATTACCAGTGATAAAGCACGGCACAAGCAAAAAGTTGGGATTGAACACGCGGAAGTGTCGGAGATTATACAAGCGCTGAATCAGCTGATTACCTATCAGGAACAGCCAACCGGTATCGGATATGCACAATTGAGAGGTTTGGGATTGATTGGCAGTCCGGAAAGTAATAAACTGAGAATGCGTCTTTGCCGGAAACTGAACATCGGTTTGTGTAACGGCAAAACCTTAATTAAACGGCTGAATATGGCTGGGATATCGATCAGCACCCTATGTGAAGTAACGGCAGGAGTAATCAATGAATAAAGAAATAGCGACAATCGCCCGAACCAGTGCAATACTGGAAAGCTTTCAGCTGTATCCGAATAAAGGGTATGGGCAGAATTTCATCATTGAACCGCGGATCGTCCAAAAGATTGCGGAGAACAGCCGGCTTGATAAAAAGACCGCTGTTATTGAAATTGGACCGGGAATCGGGGCACTGACGGAGCAGCTGGCCAAACAGGCCGGCTATGTCTTAGCCTTCGAGATTGACGGAAAGCTGATCAGCGTGCTGCAGGAAACCCTGAAAACGTATGATAATATTCGAATCGAACATCAGGATTTTTTAATCTGCGATATTGAACGTTACTATCAAGAACTTAATCAAAAATATAATAAAGTTGTCGTCAGTGCTAATCTTCCTTATTATATAACAACGCCGATTTTGTTTAAGCTGATTGAAAGTCACATCAGACTGGAAGCTATTACCATTATGGTTCAGAAAGAAATTGCTGAGCGCTTTACGGCGCAGCCGAGCACGAAGGATTATAATGCATTGTCAGTAATCCTGCAGTATCTTTATGAAATTAAAATCGTGATGCGCGTTGCCGCTACCGTATTCATTCCGAAACCGGCGGTTGATTCGATTGTTGTGCAGCTGCTACCGCGTCAAGGCCTGACGGTCAGGGATCAGCCGGCTTTCTTTCAATTTATTAAAGCTTGTTTCAGTCAGCGCCGTAAAACAATATATAATAATCTGAAAACTTACTGGTGTGATCCAATGATAACAGAAAAAAATCTGGCATTAGCCTTGATTGAACCGAGTCGACGGGCTGAAAGCCTGAATCTTGCGGATTTTATCCGGCTCTTTGAGGTATCCTATGAAGCTTAAAGCCTACGCCAAGGTTAATTTATGTCTGAATGTTGTTGGAAAAAGACCGGACGGCTATCATGATCTTCAGATGATCATGGCTCCGATTGATCTCTATGACACGATTGAAATGACCTTTGATGTTCAGACCTCAATTCAAGCCAATCGGGCTTATCTGCCAAGCGATGAGCGTAACACCATTATAAAAACAATTAATAAGTTAAGGGAAAGATATGGCTTTAAAGATCAGTTTCGAATTAAACTAACTAAGAACATTCCTTCACAAGCCGGCCTGGGCGGCGGCAGTGCGGATGCAGCGATTATGATCAAGACGCTGAACCGGCTGCTGGATCTGCGAATGACCATTCCTGAAATGCTGGACTTCGGGAAGCTGATCGGTGCTGATGTACCCTACTGTCTGATCAACAAGTCTTCCTTAGTTCAGGGGATTGGTGATGATATTACAGCCTTTGACTATCATTGTCCTTTTTACCTGCTGCTGGTGAAACCTAAAAGAGGAGTTTCCACAAAGCGGGCTTTTGAACAGCTTAATCTTCTTCAGCTGACTCATCCGGACGCAAGAGCCGTTCAAGCCTGTCTGATGGCCAATGACTATCCGGGCTTGCTGAGCCGGATGGGTAATGATCTTCAAAGCAGTGCCGCTTTGTTTGTGCCGGAAATCGAGCTGCTGATCACTGATCTGAAGAAATTTGGCTTTGATCAGGCGTTAATGTCCGGGAGCGGTTCAACCGTTTTCGGAATCACGCAGGATGAGAATTTAGTCAATCGGGCGATTTCTGTCTTTCAGCGCCGTTATCCATTTGTAAAAAAGACAAAGATTATCGATATTTAGTGATTATTTTTGATAGAATAAGATTAGGGGAGGATTTATGAGATCAGCAATTATTTTAGCGGCCGGTAAAGGTACGCGCATGAAGTCGGAATTAGTCAAACCGATGCACAAAGTACTGGATAAGCCCATGGTTGAACATATTGTCGATAATCTGCACATGATCGCTGTTGATCAGGTCGTTACCGTTATCGGTTATGGGGCCGAGGCTGTCCGGCAGCACCTGCAGGATAAGTGTTCTTATGCGGTTCAGGAAGAGCTGACCGGGACCGGAAAAGCGGTGACTTATGCGACACAGCTGCAGGAGCTGGAAGGCTATACGATTGTCGTAAACGGCGATTGTCCTTTAATTCAGCCGGAAACTTATGAAATGATGTTTGAAGCAGTACAGGATTGCGGAATGGTGGTGCTTTCAGCCATCATGGAAGATCCGAAAGCTTACGGAAGAATCATCCGTGATGAAACCGGAAGTTTTCTAAGAATAGCGGAAGCGAAAGATTGTTCGCCGTCTGAACTGGCGGTTAACGAGATCAATACAGGAATTTACGCTTTTGACAACCAGAAACTATTTGCTTACAGTAAACTGCTTAAGAATGATAATGCGCAAAATGAGTACTATATCACTGACTTGGTAGATATTTTCCGGCAGCACGGACAGCGCGTTAAAGCGGTTGTCATCAAAGACAGTGATGAAGCTATGGGAATTAATGACCGCGTGGAACTCTATCAGGCGTCAAAGTGGCTGCAGCGAAAGATTAATTATCAATGGATGCGAAACGGCGTTACCATCATAGAACCGGAAATGACTTTTATTGGACCTGATGTAAAAATAGGCATGGATACGATCATCTATCCGAATACTTTTATCGAAGGAAAGACTGTTATTGGATCAGGTAATACAATAAGAACAGGATGTTATATTCTAAATAGTGCGATTGGCGACCGGAATATCATCGATAATGCCCGGATCACTGACAGCCGGATCGGTAACGATACACGATTAGGTCCCTGGCTGCATCTGCGGATGAATTGCCTTATCCATGATGGCAATCGGATCGGTAACTTTGTCGAGTTTAAACATACGGAATTCGGCGGTCACAGTAATTGTGCGCATCTCACTTACTGCGGTGACGCTACAATCGGCAAACATGTTAATTTGGGCTGTGGGATGGTTACCGTTAATTATGACGGTGTCAACAAGTGGCATACTACGATTGAGGATGATACTTTCATTGGATGTAATGTTAATCTGATCGCTCCGGTCACTGTCAAAAAGGGAGCCGTTGTGGCGGCTGGTACGACTGTTACCATGGATGTCGATCAGGGAGATATGGCGATTGGCCGTGTCCGGCAAGAGAATAAAACGGGGTATGGGATCAAATACATGGACAAGGAGAAAATCAAATGATGAACAAGCCGATTATCGTATTTGCACTGTCAAGCAGTATCGAACTAGCTGATGAGATTTGTGATTATATGAAGATCAACCGGGGGAAGTGCAAGATCAACCATTTTGCGGATGGCGAGATCCTAATCGAGCCGGAAGAATCGGTTCGCGGAAAACATGTCTTTCTGATTCAGTCAACCTGCAATCCGGTTTCCAACAATGTCATGGAATTATTAATTGCGCTTGATGCCTGCCGTCGCGCTTCGGCGGCGGAAATCACCTGTGTCATTCCTTATTTCGGTTATGCCCGTCAGGATCGCAAGTCACGTCCGCGGCAGCCGATCACCGCACGGCTGATCGCTGATCTATTGGAAGTTTCCGGTGCTGACCGCGTCGTTACGATTGATCTGCATGCACCTCAGATTCAAGGGTTCTTTAAGATTCCGAACGATGATCTTTCAGCGGTTTCTTTATTCGGCCAGTATTTTCGGGCTAAACATATTGATGGCGAAATTGTCGTCGTCTCACCGGATCACGGCGGAGCGACCAGAGCCCGTAAGTTGGCTGAGTGTATGCCGGGTACAACTGTCGCAATCATTGACAAGCGGCGGATGAAACCCAATGTCGCCGAATCGATCAATCTGATCGGCGATGTTGAAAATAAGACGGCCGTCATTATCGATGATATCATTGATACCGGCGGATCATTATTGGGCAGTATCAAGATGCTTTACGAGAAAGGCGCCAAGGAAGTTTACTGCTGCTGTACGCACGGCGTTTTATCCCAGAATGCGATTGATAATATCCGGACCTCACCGCTTAAGGAAGTCGTGCTGACCAATACAATTGCCTTGCCGCCGGAAAAAAAGGATCCCAAGATCAAACAGCTTTCGATAGCTTATATGTTGGCTAAGACCATCGAAGCGATTCAACGTGAGACCCCCGTCAGTGATATTTACGAAATGTTTAATGATTAGGTATCAGAACAAATGATTTAAGCGTCACGGCATAGATATAGGCCGTGACTTTTTTATGCGGATAGATCATCGCAACAGCACGGGCATATAATGATAATTGCGTTTGATATCGGCCAATCAATGCGGCCGGGTCTGTATGACGGTCTGTCTTGAAATCGACAATGATGGCTTCCTGTTCATCTTCTGCCAGCAAGTCGATGTAGCCATGGATAATCTTCCGGTCATCATTGATCGCGAAAGGAACTTCTTTCATGATTGTCATGCGGCTGAATTTCTGGTAGAGCTCCGATTGATTAAAAGCCTTGATACCATCCATGAAGGGCATTAGTTCCGGGGTCATTAATGATAATAATTCTTCGTCTTGCCACCGTCGGTCTGGCAGTTGTTCCAGCAGCTTATGAAGCTGGGTTCCGATGACATCAGCTTTGATCTGCGGCTGTAAGTCAAGATCAAAATACGGATCGTTTGTTTCTGTTTCAGACGGTGTTAGGATTAGCGGGAGCGGTTTGTCGCCATGATAACGCGGATATTGATAAGCTTCACTGATTTTTCTGACGGCTGCGGAAACAGCCGGATACTGATTGATCTGTTTAACAAGATACAACTGCGGATCAATCTTCGGCAAAGCAGCCAGCATCCACGAAGTGTAGCTGTTTGCCGTCAGTAATTGATAGCTGATTGCCGTGTCCGTTTCTTTCGGAAGCTGGTCAACGATATAGAGCCGGTTCTGCGCTCTGGTCAAAGCGACATAGAGCACGCGGATTTTTTCATCGGTTTCCTCAGTGTTCTCTTTTTCATTGATTACAGTATTGATTATGTCTTTCCGGCTGTAGCGATAAGGGGAATCACAAACCGGCAAAGCCAAGCCCAGCGAGCTGTTGAGCGCGGCCAGTGATTTATGTCCGGGATTGCTTCGGCGATTGATACTGAAGAAGAAGACTTGTTTAAACTGCAATCCCTTCGACTGATGAATGGTCATAATCTTGACAACATCATCATTTTCACTGATTGCGGTCGCTTCATTAAGATCATTGCTGCTTAACTGTTCGACTAACCTTAAAAACTCCTGGATACTGTTGGATTTTAAAGAAAAACTCAAAATTGTATCATATAACAGATCAATATTGGCTCGCTGCTGTTCATTGTTGGATTTCTCATAATAGTCATTTATCTGACTGATTTCATTGAACAGCTGTCCGATTGTAGCCTCAAGACTTAAGGCTTGCAGGCGCCGGATATCAGCCATGACATCCGGATAAAGTTCGGTTAAGGCTTCAATCAGGTCTGAATTATGCATGGTCAATGCTGCCAGCTGGTCGTCCGAAAATTGATAGAAAGAGACTAAGACACTCAATAAAGCCGTTTTATCTTTTGCGTCGGCCAACAAGCGCAAATAACTGATCATCGCTAAGACGCCGCGCGAACGGAATAACCCGGCAGATCCTTTGCCATAAGACGGAATGCCGTAACGATCCAATTGATGATGAATGATGTCTTTAATAGCGTGCGTCGTCACCAAGATACAGAAATCCCGCCACAAAGTTTGCGGATCCTGCTGTCGGATGGTTAAAATCTGACAAGCAATATAACGCGCCTTCTGTTCATTAGCCGTCAGCTCTTGATCGTCCTTCGGCAAATCTAATAGGTGAAATTCGACTGGCGCATTATCTCTGTTCTGCTGATCAACGCCGTAACTTCCGGCATCATTCGCGGCGAAGTGATTATGGTAACCTTCAATATTCATCAGCTGATTGAATAACTGGTTGTTGAAATCGATGATCAGACGTTTGGACCGATAATTCTGACGCAGGAAAATAACCGCCTGATCACTATTCGGCTGGTTGATCAGTTTCTCCATAATTTCCGGCTTCGCTTTGCGAAAGCGATAAATCGACTGCTTGATATCGCCAACGCGAAAAACATTATCCGGCCGAGCAACCAGCCGGATGATACTGTCCTGCAGATCGTTGGTATCTTGAAATTCATCAACCATGATATCGATAAACTGATCCTGAAGTTTATTCGCCACGGCTTGATTATCACACTGCAGAATCCTTAAGGCGAAGCGCTCCATATCATCAAAATCCATAACACGATTTACTATTTTCAGCTGCTGGTAATGATTGATAAACGCCTTTGTCAAGCTGACCAGCTGCTCCGCAGCCTCCTGCAGCGTCTGAAGATCATGCAGAATAATGTTTTCCGTATACAACTGACCGCTGATGGCTTGAAAGACTTTTTCAGCCGTACTCTGACTCCCGGCAGCCGGTTCTGTGCGTTTCAGTTTGATATACATTTGAACATTCTCTTGATAATCTGACAGGTAGCTTGCGTAATCACGTTTTTCGATATCAGTTCTGATTTTATCGGCATGCATCAACCGCTGCGCAATCTGCTCAAACAGACCATCGTCCGTTAGTGAATCGCGCATTGAACAAAGACATTGTTCATATTCCCGGAAATTACGAGCAATTATTTCCCAGAAAATATCTAAAACCGATTGGGGCAGCTGATCAAGACGCTGATAGGATTGATAATGGAGAATACTCTTATCCAGCCATGCCGCATAGTCCTCATTAGCTAATGCCATGGTGGCTAATTCAAAAACCGTATTGGCCAGACCGGTCCATTCCAAATCACTATTCGGCGTTAAATTAAAGAGGGATGCTAAATGATTAAGAGGATTATCAAGCGCAGCGGTAAAAACCTGACGGATAGCCTGATCTTTGTAGTAAGCGGCCATTGCCGGATCGAGAATATCCTGCGTCATATCACGGTCAAGGCCTAACACATAGTAGTAATTCTTGATGATGTAAAGACAAAAAGCATGAATCGTCGAGATATTAGCCGTTGCCAATAGCGACAATTGTTTCTGCAGGTAATCTGTCGGATTCTGCTGATAGGCATCAGACAGACTGCCGGTCAGCCGTTTTTTAATTTCACCGGCGGCCGCCTCGGTGAAAGTGATAGCTAAAATATTTTCAACGCTGATGCGATCATTAATGATCCGTTTAGTGAGCCGCGCAATTAAAACGGCGGTCTTGCCGGCGCCGGCACCAGCGCTGATGGTGATATTTTTATTCACTATTTCGATTGCTTGAAGCTGTTCGTTACTCCATTTCATTGCTGTCCTCATTCTTCATCGCTGTTTTCACTTGTTTCTGCTGGCTCATCTTGTTGGTAATAACGGCAAATTCCTAAGTAAGTGCAATACTTACAGGCTTCATTCTGCGGCTGCGGATTGATATCACCGGCAAGCAGACGGTCGGCGAGCTGCTGATAGAGTGCCAGCAACCGTGCACTGATGTCTTCAAGACTAAAGATCTTTTTATCTTCGGTATCAATGAAAGACCATCCGGCAAACTGATGTTCTTTCATGAAGGTTTCGTACCAGTCCGTCTGATCGTAGACTTCCAATGTATGGTTGGTGCGCCGATATTTTGCGGCAGTAACTTTTGTGTACTTGTCGCTGAAAGAGAAGTAGTAAGCCCCATATGGTTTCTTGGCAATCTGTTCCTGCATCAGCCACAAATAAGTTAAAAGCTGGAGCTGAAGTCCCTTGTTAAAGTCGTTTTCCGATGGTTTATGATCCGATGATTTATAATCGATAATCCGATAATATTCCGCATCGGTATCAATTCGATCAATCACGCCGCGAAGATTCATTCTTATGTTTTTCAATTGAACAGCCGTTTGAAAAGGCTGCTCAGCTGCCAGCGGCTTGAAGTTCTGCGAGCGCTCCAACTGGCGTAAAACAGCCAGACTTCGGGTAATCGTCATTAATAGTTTTTGTTTGATCAAGTCAATAGCCGCCTTTTGGCGGGGATAAAGCTGATAGAGCTGTGAAAAGCCCTCATCCACAAATTTGCTCAGTTCGGCGGTTGGACAGGCTGAATAGTCAGCGTTATAATTTTTGATCAGACTTTCAATGATCTGATGCAGCAACGTTCCCAGCATGGCGTTATTAATACGCAGATCCGTTATGTATACCTTCATTCCGCGTTGGATGAAATACTGATAAGGACAGCGGTAGAATAACTCAAAGGAAGAAACAGAACCGTTTAGCTCGTCATTAACAAAGAATAATTTCTGACTGATCGGCGGAGCTAGTTGATGCTTAGGTGCTATAAGTGCATTGTTCTCCTGCAGCGGCCAGTCAAGAAAGGATAAGGATGTCATTTGGCTGATGATCGTTTCCAGTTCAAAAGCGATTTTGCGGCTTTTACCGCTGAAGTCGCCGTAAGCATAAGAAACGATCAGTTGTTCGCACTGTTCAAATGTTCGCTTAAGTTGCCGCATCGTGAAGTCGTAACGTTCATCTTTCGTTGGATAGTTCAGTTGGGCATAGTAGCTTTCATCAGCGATTCCTTGATGCAAAGGAATACTAGGGAAAGCGGTATTGTCCGCACCGACCAGGATTTTTCTCCGGCGGGAAATGCCGATTGATTGCTCAACGGTCGTTACTAACAGCTGCTGAGTTGAAACCGCAGCTTGCATCGGCTGAAGCTGTTCAAGCAGATAATTCAAAGTAACCACATTCGGCTGCAGCGGCAGACATGTTTCCAGCAGCTGTTTGATTTGATACAGCTCTGAACGCTGCGCCGGATTTAAAACTGTTGCCTTCAGCAGATCATAAGCCAGCTGGGCCTGCCTGATGAGTTCATCCGGACATTCTGCAATGGCCTTCAGCACTGTTTCCAGCCGTTGTCTCTGTTGTTCGGACTGTTGGATTAACAGTTGGGCATATGCGATTTGCGGCTGTGAGAGAAGAACATCGGCAGTGCTATCAGCCAACACATCAAACGGCTGCAGGCAGGCACTGAAAGAAAGCTCAAACAAGGTCAGATATTCATTAAGCTGGGGGGCAGTCACCGTAAAGCACTGATTCTGCAGACATACTCTCAGCTGCTCGCTGTCAGGGTGGGCAATGAGCTTCAGCAATTTCCGGTAACGTTGGAAAATAACCGAGGTCCGTTCGGTAATCGTTGTACTGTAAGGCAGCCGGTAACGGCAGAAAATCTGTTTGATCCATGGCAGATAGTCCGTCGGATTAGCCAGGATGATCATGGTATCGGTCAATTCATCCGTCTGAAGTAAGTACTGCGCTAACGCTTCAATTTCCTGCCGCTTGTTTAAAGCCTTATACAGAGATATCTGTGTGGGCTTTGTGATTTCCAGCGGGTAGAGTTTAGCGCCTTGTGCTAACAAGGCCTGCTCAATACGCTGATCGATGATTGCTTGACGATAACCGGGGTAAACCGCTGTATTACTGATCAGCGGCAGACGGCGGATCAGTTTCAGCTCGCTTTGATAGTCTGGAAGCTGTTCGCGGATCAGTAAGGCCATCAGCCGAATTTCACGCTCTAACGGACGATTTATCGGCAGGTCCTCGACAGTAATCTCATAACGTGTGATATTTTGATAGAATTCAATCATTTCAGCTGCTACGGAAGGATATTTAATCGTATCTTTTAAAACAGTGAACTGTTCGTTTTTTTCCTGAATGGCTTTGTATACGTTAATAAGAAGCCGCTGCTTATCAATCGTCGAATAACCAAAACGACTTAACCAAATCGGTAAAGCAATCACATCAATACCCAGAAATCCTTCATTGATCTGCAGCAGATCTCGGTAGATGCTTTCCTGTTGATAACGGCTTGCAATGATATAGCGGTTATTAGCGGTCATATAAACTCCTTCATTGTCTATAGTTTAGCATAAAGCCGCCGGATTATGAATTGAGCTTAATGAAACCGTATCGGCTTTATGCGTCCTAATTGCCTGCTGAAAGTCGAAAAGAGCTGAAAAAAACCTCAATAACCGTAAATATTAAGAAAATATTAAGATTTACCCTTTTTTTCAACCTTTTTTTGTGTCATTATATTACCATAGGGTTGTTACGAGGGACGAGGTGATTCTTTTGGCAGTATTTGAACATTTAGCCAAAGTGTTAGATCAGAGAAAAGAATGCAATGATTGTGATTTCAATGGCTATTTGGAGGATTTTCTTAGCATACAGGAAGATTTTAAATATCACGATCTATTCCAGGCTTTGCTCGACATCAATTCGGAATTCCGCATCTGTGTGGGATTAGGTTTTAATGTCAATAAGGAAGTGATCTCCAATCAGATCATACGCTATAAAGATGCCAGTAAATTACCGGATAAAGCGATGCGCTGTCCATATATAATTTATCTGTCGACGGATGATTATCAAAAAGCGGTCATCTTCGGTGAAGAGAAACAGTATCTGTTAGCGAAAGGCTACTATTACTGTCTGACCGAGCAGTATGCGATGCTGGAGGATTCCCGTAATGAGATCATTGCGCTGAGTCTGGATAATCCGACGCTGATTACCGACAAGGTTCAGAAGTTCTTATTAAAAGACAGCCGAGCCGGCGCCGTTCAAAGAGAAATTGACTCATATTACTTCCATAATATCCATGAGCTGATTGACATTGCGTTCAATTCCGCTTCGGATTTGCGTGATCAAGCAAAGGAAACGCTCTTGACGATGGAAGACCGAGCTGATTATATCTACCAGACGATCACAAAATGGTATCTGCTGAAGAAGGTCGTCTATGTCAGCTATATGATGAATAAAGATGTCTTGCGTGATGAATGCGAAAACGAGATTAAGAAACAGCGTTACAATGCGAAGATAAACTCAGATAAAATTCCTTTTATGGCTTTAAGCGAGATGTGGAGATTTAAAGCCGAAGAACCAGCAGAAACACCAGCCGAATAAAATAAAAATCATCTTAACGGATGATTTTTTCAATCTCGCGGTCTTCAAGATGTTCAGCATGATAGAGACCGCCGGTGAGTTCGGCTAAACGCTCAGCAATCAGCGGATCATCGCTCATAAAGGTGTAGGTGACTTGTTCTTGATAAGCCTTATCAAGGACGGTGCACTCCGTTAATAGATATTCGACTTTTCCGGTAAAATGGTAGTCGATTGTGAAACGGTAGACCGGGCAGCAGCGGACCTCATAACATTCGGCTTGATCAAGAGCATTGGCAACACTGTTGCTGTAGGCTCGGATCAGACCGCCGCTGCCTAGCAGAATACCGCCGAAATAACGAACCACAACGGCACAGATACAATCCATTTTCCTTTGTCTTAAAACTTCCAGCATGGGAATACCGGCGGTGCCGGCTGGCTCATTATCATCATTGCTGCGCTGGATTAGCGAATTGATAATGTAGGCATGACAATGATGCGTAGCCTTCGGATGAAGTTTTTTAATTATCTTGATGTAATCTTTAGCTTGCTGTTCACTGTCGGTCCGCTGGAGATAACAGATAAAACGTGATTTGTTTATCACTGTTTCACTGCTTGCTGCTGCCTTGATCCGCATATCATCACCATCATTAATGATAACAGAATTCACTGCCAGTTGATAGTTATCACTGCGGAGCGGTTATGCTATAATGCTGATAGACAAGAGGTGGGTTATGGATCTGATTGCCTGTATATTTCTGGTTGTTGTCGCCTTCGGCTTTCCGATTGCTGTTTTACTGTATCTGCTGATCAGTAAGCGGCAGTACTTATTATCATTTTTGGTCGGTATTTTTACTTTCCTGATTTTTCAGGTTTTTACCAGGATACCGCTGATTCAGATTGTTTTACCGAATATGAGCTGGTATTTTATTCTGCAGAACAAGTATGTGATTTTATACTGCTTATTTCTCGGTCTGACTGCCGGTCTCTTCGAAGAAGTCGGGCGCTATATAATGATGAAACTATTTATGAAAAAGCGACATCGCTTTATCGATGCCGTCGTTTTTGGTCTCGGTCATGGCGGCATTGAAGCGGTGCTGCTGGTCGGGATTAATGCTTTGCTGCTGCTGGTCCAGAATCAGAGCATTGCCGGCAATTCACTTTCTCTGTATCTTTCCGGTACGGAAAGGATCAGTGCGATGATTCTGCATGTGACCTGGAGCATTATGGTTATGAAATCCATTAGAACGAATAAGCAAATTTATCTAATAATGGCTTTCATTGGTCATGCCTTGCTTGATTCGGCAGTAGCGCTTTTATCAATGTCCGGCTTTGACATGATAATGCTGGAACTGATTTTGCTGATCATTGCTGTTTTCTCACTGATTTATATTATGCGTTATGCATTACATTGGGAGGTCCAAAATGAAGAAACTCATTAAGAAGTCGCTGCTGCTCTTTTTAGCGGTCATTTTATTCGGCTGCAGCGGCAGTTCATTGCCAAAGGGTTTTGATGAAGATGAAGTCATCAGTAAGGCTAAAGATGTTGTTGCGGTCATCAATACGCAGGATTATACTGCAGTCGTCAGCCTGCTGCGATCCGATCTGCAAGGCCAGGTTACGGCTGAGCAATTACAGGAAGCCTGGGGCAGTTATCTGGATGCGGCCGGTGATTTCAAAGAGTTTAAGACCATCGTTACCAAGAGTCAGACTGATTCCGCAACCAAGGAAGAATACGCCGTTGTTGTTCTGGAAACGGTTTATCAGAACAGTACCCGTGTTTTTACTTTATCATTCAATCAAGAGTTGGAGTTAGTCGGTCTTTATATGAAGTAAAAATCTGATCATCAAAATGACCCCGCCTGTCTGACGGGGTCATTTTCATGTTGGCCGTAAATTATCCGTTACAGCAGTTCGTAAGTGATCTGTCCTTGATGATCATGAACATCGATTGTAGCGATACTGCCGTTGATAATTGTAAAGCTTGGCGGTAAATGTCCGAAATCCATATCCATAACCACCGGAATGTTAAGATCGCTGAGACTGGAAATAATAGCCTCATGAAAACCGACATCAAAGAGTACTTCTTTATCATGGAAAGGGCGGCCGAACACAATACCCTGACAGCCGTCAAACCAGCCGCACATTTTCAGCTGTAATAAGGATCGGGTTAAGGCTAAGGGATGGAGATCACAGGCTTCAAGGTACCAGATAATCCCGTCTGTTTGATAGCGCTGCAAGAAATCTCTGACCTGATCATAAGGCGTTCCGCAGAATAAGGTCAGGATGTCCAGACAGCCGCCGATTAAACGTCCGCGCAGATGAACTTCCTGGTCATTGATTGTCTGATAACTAACCGGTTCGGTTTTATTGTAGGGATCAAGAAAATGTCCTTCTTCCATTGTAGTGTCAAGGATCTGATAGCGGTCATAGCTTTTCTGAGTAAGCAGTTGGCCGGACATAATCTGATAGGCTTCCTGTAAAGCCGGATCCCAGATTTTCATGCCGAAGCCGGTAAAGGTCGTGCCATAGATTGTTGCCACATCGCAAAGCGTTGTCAACAGAAAAGTCAGAATTGTATTATCGGAGTAACCCATGAAAAACTTCGGCGGACTCTGTCTGAGCTGATTAAAATCCAAATAAGGCAGGATTTCATACATTACTTCGCCGCCGGCTACACTGCTGATAAAATCAATCTGCGGGTCATTCCACATTTGTTGGAATTCTTTCGCTCGCTGTTCAGCCGTATTGCTGCGGGCATGATCAAAAAGGTGAACGCTGTCCGACTTTTGGATTTGATATCCCCTTTTTATAAAGGCTGTGACAGCATAATTCAATTTGGTTAAATACGGGTCAAAACGGACCCCGAATGACGGGGCGATTAACCCGATTGTCTTTCCTTTTTTTAAAAAAGGTCCGTAACGCATCTTATTGACCGCCAAGCGTATTCAGTGCTTGTTCAAGTCTTCGCTGTACGCGTTCTGATCCCATAATCTGCATGATCGACCATAAATCGGGCGTGTTGTGCAGACCGGTTGCCGCAATCCTGATTACCTCGGCAAAATCACTGATACTGCCCGGATAAGCATCCGGATGTTCGCGGTAATCATTCATCTCAGCCGCAAAGCCTAAAGCACGTGCAGCTTCCTTTACCTTCTCAAACCAGCGGTTATTGTCATCCTTGATGTCATAAGTTGCCATGAATGATTTAATAATCGAAGCTGAAAGCGAAGCGGTATATTTAAATTCATAGATTGGTTGATAAAGCTCATCAAAATAGTAAGGGAAACTATTTAGAATCTGCTGGGCATAGATAAAGTCTTTGCGGCGTTTTTTTAAATTCATACCCATTCCCAAAGCAATAATTTTTTCCAGATAGGTCTGATCCCGAAAATAGATTTCCTCTAACTGCGGAGTATTATCACGCAGATATGTTCTTAAATAATCTAAGATCGTTTCCATTGGCAGTCTTGAAAGGTAAGTCTTGCTGATATTATTTAATTTATCCAGATCAAATAAAGCGCCGGACTGCCCCATTTTATTAACCGAGAATGGAAAAGTCATGATATCCTGATCCGGATTTTTCAGATACCATTCTTCAAAATTCCAGTTCAATAAGGTCATCAGATAAAGCTTTACGGCATCCGGATGATAGCCTAGCTGCCGATAATAATCCAGAGATAGTTCCGGATCTTTCCGTTTTGAAAGCTTCCGTTTGATGCCGTTATCCATCTTCATTAGTTGAGAAGTATGAGCATAACGCGGCAGTTTGAAGTTCAGCACCTTAAATAATTCCAGATGTACCGGCAGCGTTCCCAGCCATTCCTCGCCTCTTAAAACAATTGTCGTATGCATTAAATGATCATCAATCGCATGTGCGAAATGATACGTCGGAATACCGTCCGCTTTTAAAAGGATAATATCCTGATCATTTTCTATCACGGTTATCTCCCCTTTGATTTCATCAAAAAAAGGGTGTTTCTGATTCGGATTGCCTTGTGATTTTAAACGGATGACAAAAGGAAGGTTTTCTTTGAGTTTCTGCTGGATTACTGATTGATCAAGATGTCGGCAGACAGCCCATTCCCCATAGTAGCCGGTGGTTAGGTTGCGGCTTTTCTGTGCCTCTCGCTGTGTCTTTAATTCCGTTTCGGTACAGAAACAGGGATAAGCTAAACCTTGTTCAACGAGCTTTTTCGCATAAGCCTGATAAATCTCGACGCGCTGACGCTGATAATACGGTCCGTATAAATTACCGTTGTGTTCTGTGACCTCAGCCCCTTCATCAAAGCTGATCTGAAAATATTTAAAAGTTGAGATGATCGTTTCGACGGCGCCTTTGACCAGCCGTTTACTGTCGGTATCTTCGATCCGCAGATAGAAAACTCCGCCGCTTTGATGCGCAATTCGTTCATCTGCTAAGGCTCCGTACAGATTACCCAGATGGATAAATCCGGTCGGACTGGGGGCAATTCGCATAACTTCGGCTTTAGCCGGCAGTTGACGTGCCGGATAAAGTGTTTCATAGAACTCCGGATCATGGGTGATCGTTGGGAATAATATTTCCGCTAACTGTTTATTTGTCATTATTGTTTACCTGCCTCAGCGAACTGGCTCGGATGTTTTTCAAAGAAATCGATTTTCGGCTCTAAGAACTTCAGCTGATGATGTTCGGGATCAGCGCAAAAGAAATACAGATCAGCGAAAACATGATCCCAGCTCCAGAAACGCTCATCCAACATTAAATAATCCAGGACCATCTCTGTGCCTTTTGGTACAATCGGATGAGCTAACAGGCAAGCTACCCGAATGATATAAAAGGAATTAATCAAGGTCTGTGTTCTTAACTCGGCATTATCTTCTTTCTCAGCAGCGGTAATGTTGCGAACCCAATACTTATTGGCTAGCCGGATATAGGTATCCAGGATGTTCGTGATATTATGCAGATCTGTCTTGTACATCGCCTGCTCATACTCAACGATTGTCTTTCGGGCTTCGTCGCGAATATCCTGATCGACGGTTCCGTAAGGTAAAAATCCGTCATGATACTTTTGAGCCGTGTAGAAACAAGAACGCACCAAACGGTTCAGAACATTCGTAAAGAGATTTCCTTCTTTTAATACCGGGTCCTGTTCATTCGGATTAGCTGTCGGATTCAAAGGTTTTGGCTGGAAACTGACGCTCTTCTGATCTAATGCTAAACCCAGGAAATGACAGCGCAGCTGTTCCGCTGTGTAATAATCAAGCAGATCTTCAGCCATCGGCGGTTTAATTGATCCGCTGCTGCTGGCCTTTTTATCTAAAAACAGAATGTGGTGATTAGCCACTAAAGTTGATAAAGTCAATTCGCCTTCAGCCGGATCGGTTGAAAGATTTCCCTGACCCTGCGTGGCCATGAACATAGCCATCTGGGCTATGCCGTAGAAATAGATATTATCCTGACCGATGAACTGGAAAACCTCGCAGTCTTTACTGCACCAATAATCTTTCCAGTGCTCAGCGCTGATGCCTTGTTCCAGCAGATAGGCGATAGTGAAGGAAATCGGAGCCCACAATGATTCCGGCCAGACCCAAACCGTCAGGTCTTTGATTCCCTCTAATTCCGGTGCCGGAACACCCCATTCAATGTTGCCGGTGAGCCGCAGCGGAACCAGGGTTTTACCGGTTCTGAACCGCAGCTGATTAGCGGTGAGAATCGCACAAGCTTTTTCCCGGTCCGTTAAAGTGTCAAAGGTCACGATAAAAGAATTCTTGATGTTTTCCGTGTCAGCTTGGTGTTTCGGCAGCGAGGCTTTGATTTCCTGGTAACGCTCCAATCCTTCTTTGCGAATATAAATGATAGGTTTGATCAGCGTCTCCCGCATGGTTACAGATACCAAGGGACGGACATTATCTTTGGTCTGCAGGCGGTCAACATATTTATCCAGCAGTTCATAAAATGCGGTCAGCCGGAAATACCAGTTATCCACATTCCGCATTTCCGGTACTTCGCCGGTCAGGGTGCTTCGCGGATTAATGAGATCTTCCGGCATATACTGATGACCTAATTCACATTCATCCGCATAGGCTTTTTCCGATGAGCAGTTTTCAATCGGGCATTTTCCGACAACCTGGCGGCCATTCAGAAAACATCCGGCTTTTGTATCATAAAACTGTCTGGTGGTCATTTTATCCAGCCAGCCGTTATCATATAACCGTCGGATGAACTTATCGGTAACGACAGCATGAACATCCTTGGTTGCCGCCAGACCGGAGGCTCCGTAGAGATTTAAATCAACCTCATATCGATCCAAAGCCGCTTTCTGTTTGCGATGGTTATCCCGGACATAGTCTTCAATCGTTCCCTGAAACAATCCTTTTTCATGCTGGAGGCGATAGCCTTCGGCAATCGGTGAACCGTAACAATCCGTTCCGGAAACAAAAATGACATTCTCTTTGCCGATCCGATCGCGTAAGAACCGCGCATAGACGTCAGCCGGTACAAAAACACCGCCAATATGACCAAAATGCAGTGTTTTATTTCCGTATGGCATCCCGGCAGTGACTACCGCTCGTTTTGGGAACTTTGGCCGCTCGCCGTTATTAAATTTCTCTGTCATGTAACATCCTCCATAATCGTGAAAATTATAGCAAAATTTCCATTAATAAACAATCAAAGGCAAAGAAATGATTGTGTAAAATAAGTGTCGAATAGAAAAAGTGATATAACTTATAATAAAGTTCGAGAACATTAACAGGAGATATCGCATGACTATTTTAGCACATCAAATACTATATAAATATTTACAATCACTAAATAAAGTGCTAAAATATTATCAGAATAGTTAATAAACAGGAAATAATATGAGTAAACATCTATTAAATAATAAAAATAGTTATATATTACATTCATTAACTGATGGTCAGTGTGATGATAGTTTAACAAGATAATATCTTTATTATAGACATTGGGATGTCTATTTTATTTTAATGAGAAAGGGTACATGAATATGAAACGATTGATATCAATAAGTGTTTTGGTTTTACTTATGTTTTTTACTGTTGCTTGTTCTTCTGACCATACGCAAGAAGAGTATGATCAACTACTAGCAGAAAAGAATGATTTACAGACTCAATATGATGAATTGAGTAGTTTATATGATCCTCTGTACACTAGCAATCAGGAAATCCAACAAGCTATTGATGATCTTAATGACATGATTGCGGATCGTGTATTTAATGATGATATCTATAATGTTCTTACAAGTGAGTCCTATCAGGGAGCTAATCTTCAGGATCAACGTTTATGGGGAACCTATTCCACAGACAAAGAAAATCAAGAGCTTTTAATTCTATATTGTTCAGGGCTGATGATTAAGTTGTATATGCCAACAGGTTCCGAAGGTCAATATTTTTTAGATTGTGGTTCATATTCTTTTGATCCTAGTAATAATCAACTGTCGCTTAACTTTTCAGGCAGTCTTAATATTTATAAAGCAAGTTTTACTGATACTGGGATATATCTGAAACTGATAGATGGCAGTTCATATGATGAGTGGACTTGGATAAGGTTGAAGTGAGGTACTAAACATGAAAAATAAATTGAAATCAGTAATAATACTGTTACTTATTGGTGGACTACTAAGTGGGTGTAGTGGGGTGTCTGATGCTAAGTATCAAGAGCTCGAAACCGAAAAAGAAGATCTAGAATTTAAATTAACAATCCGTCAACGAGATTATCAAATTCAGCTTGATCTGCAAGAGAATTTAACTAAACAACGAGATGACCTACGTAATTCAATTGATAATGATGCGTTGTTCATGGATAATTATTATCGAGTAAGTGCAGCAACAGATAATGCGAGTAATCGTTTAATTATGGGTAGCTATTGGGAATCATCAACTAAGTTATATATATTATATTCATCGGGTTTTATAATCTGTGGAGATATGGCAAAATATAGCAAGCATGAACTATATTTTAGTGATGGTAGTTATACATATGATCCTGATACTACTGAACTGACAATTACCATCGATGATAATGTAAGTGTTTATTCAGTGGTTATTAGTGATGAGCAAATAATATTAACGCAAAAATCAGGAACCGGTAATGATCAAATATGGGAAAAGGTTCAACAACCTAATTACTGTCCAGCTGAAGGGGATTGTTAGGGAAAATAGTTTTATTGATATAGAAAGGAGATGTTAATTATGAATACATGATTTTTATATAAATAGAATGAGAATATATTAATGAAAGATGAAAAAGCTAAAAATTTCAATTTTATTGTTGATTGCATTTTTTACTATTTCTGGATTTACTGGAAAAACATACGTTTTAGAGAAAAACACCGCGAATATAGTGAGTGAGGATATGACTATTGATGAATATATATCCTGATCACTATGTAAATCCTAATTATGCAATTAGTACAAATTCTAAGTCGGGTCTTAAATCAGCTACTAGCAAATTTTTAAGTGTAACTCAGTGGTATCAAGACAGTGGCACATATGTTCAAAATTATATGCAGACATGTAATGAAACCATATATTATTCTGGGTGTACATTAACATCTTTCACAATGACTTCGAATTTTATGAAAAGTACAAATCACAATCCTGGTCAAGTAAACACGGCATTAGGTAATAATGCATGTCCGTTTAATTGGAGTGCTGCAGCATCTACTTACGGACTTACTCACACATTAATTGCAAGAGATTTAAATGGATTAACAAGAAGTAGTGTTGAAAGTTGGATTTATAGTCAAATAAGCAATAATTATCCTGTAATAGTTGGATTGAAGCTGAGTTCTGGGAGTACTCATTATGTTGTAGCTTATGGTTATGTGGATACCGGTTCAGAGTATATTTATTATATAAAAAAATCCAACGTAATATGGAGTAACTACACTTAATCAGTATTACACTAATGGTGCTTCTGTTATAAGATTAGATATATATTATTGATTTTGTTTTATTATTTATTGCTTAAGGAATCTAGAGTTGAAAAACATTTCAACTCTTTTATAGAAGTTCTATTTAAAGCCACATACTATAGTTTAAATTTTAGTTATAATAAATGAAGAAAATGGAGTATGGTATGCGTGAATTATGGGATTTATTAGATGAAGATCGTCACCCGTTAGCGATCAAGCAAGTTCGGGGAAAACAATTGCCTAAGGACACTTTCCATCAAGTAGTGTTTATTTGGACGGTTAGTACGAATGGGATGTTTTTGATCACGAAAAGAAGTCCAAACAAGCCTTGGGGTGGATATTGGGAAAATACTGGTGGTTCAGTCTTAGCAGGAGAGACACGAGAAGCCGGAGTCATCAGAGAACTTTATGAAGAAACAGGGATTAAGATAAAACAAGAAGATCTCGTGTTAATTAGTGAAGATAAAGGCTTTGTGACATTTGAAGATATGTTCTTAACAATTGTTGATCAAGCCAAACAAAAAATCGTCTTACAAGAAGGTGAGACGTGTGATTACCAATGGATTGACTATAATCAGTTAGAGCAAATGATGGAAGAAGAGGTATTCGCTTTGCCCGTTATAAAAAGATTTAACCAAAGTAAAGAACGAATTTTGAATTATCTACAGCGTAAAAACATACCGGTAAGGGGTAATTTATGAGTAAAGAACTTAGTGAAATGAGTAATGAAGAATTATGGGAATTGTTTCCAATAATCTTAAGTGAGCATAAAAGCGAATGGTTCGATGAATACCAAAGAGAAGCTCAATATTTAGTAGAAAACATTGGGAAAGAAAACGTCATAAGAATCAGTCATTTTGGTAGTACTTCAGTACCAGGTTTATTAGCTAAACCAACGATTGACATCTTGTTAGAAATTACAGAATTAACGGAGAATAATAGCCAAGCCTTTATCGATAAAGTTATCAGTCTTGGCTATAACTATACTTACCAACCCAGTAATCCTTTACCACATATGATGTTTATGAAAGGTTATACGCCTAGAGGATTTGAAGGGCAAGTTTTTCATCTTCATGTTCGTTATCGCGGCGATTGGGATGAGTTGTATTTCTGTGATTATCTAAGAAAGCATCCCGAGGTAGCTAAAGAATATGGTGATTTAAAATTAAGATTGATTAAAGACTTTGAACATGATCGTGATGGTTATACCAACGCTAAGACAGAATTCATTAGTAAATATACTTTATTAGCAAGAAAAGAATTAAATGATTGTTTCCGCTAGATGATCTTTTCATTTACAATACTATCAATTTTGGTTATAATTAACTTCACGAGTAGATATAAATACCGATATTTACTCCTTGCCTGTAAAGGCCAATAGTCCACAAGGAGGTGCAAAAATGAGAAAGTACGAAGTTATGTACATCATTAAAGCTGATCTCGAAGACGAAGCTCGTCAAGAAGTTATCAAAAGTCTGCACGCTATCATCACTGATAACGGCGGCACGATTGATAATGTTGATGAGTGGGGTGTCCGCGAATTAGCTTATGAAATCGATGACATGAACAAAGGTTACTATGTAGTTACGAAACTGACTGCCGGTACCGATGCGTTGAAAGAATTCGACCGTCTGATTCATATTAACGGCAATGTTATCCGTTATATGATCGTCAGCATGGAAGAGTAAGAACGGGAGGACATAATGATCAATCGAGTTGTTTTAGTTGGAAGACTTACAAAAGATCCGGCTTTGCGGAAAACCCAAGCACAGAATTCTGTTGTATCTTTCACTGTAGCTGTTAATCGTCGCTTTCAGACTCAAGATCAGCAGACGACCGATTTTATCAATTGTGTAGCTTGGAACAAGACAGCGGATTTTCTCGCGCAATATGCCAAAAAAGGCGCATTGATCGGCGTAGACGGCCGCATTCAGAGCAGAAGTTATGATGATGCCAACGGCAAGCGGGTATATGTTACGGAAGTAGTTTGTGATTCAGCACAGCTGCTGGAGAGCAAAGCCGTAGCGGAGAGCCGCGGCACGAGCGGCAATTTCCAGGAAAATAGCTTTAAACAAGAAAATAGCGGCTATTATCCTGATGATAATGGCGGCATGGATGATTTTTCAGCCAGCCCGTCGCTTGATATATCGAGCGATGATCTGCCATTCTAATGATGAAAGGAGAATATCATGGCATTTAAAAAACAACGTATGGGACGTAAGAAAGTATGTTACTTCACCAAAAATAATATTACAACGATTGACTATAAAGACACTGAGCTCTTAAAACGGTTTATCTCCAGTAATGGCAAGATTATTCCGCGCCGTGTAACGGGTACTTCGGCAAAATACCAAAGAATCTTAGCGACAGCGATTAAACGTGCTCGTCAGATGGCTTTATTACCTTACGTAGCTGACTAAAACCTCATCTGAGGTTTTTTTATGCTAAAATTACGATATGGAAAAGAAATTAATAATCATCAACGGAACAATGGGCAGCGGAAAAAGTACGGTCTGCCAAGTTTTAACGAAACGGCTTCAACCCAGCGTTTTTCTGGATGGCGACTGGTGTTGGATGATGGAACCCTTCAAGGTTTCTACGGAAACGAAAACGGTGGTTTTGGACAATATAACCTATCTCCTGAATAATTACCTGCACTGTTCCGCTTGGGAATATGTCATTTTCTGTTGGGTCTTGCCGACTGAGGCGATTGCGGAAGAACTTATCGCACGGCTTGATCTGCCGGATGTTTCGGTGTATCGCTTTTCTTTATTAATATCCGATAAGGAATTACGCCGGCGGATTGAAGCTGATATTAATGCCGGCCGGCGCCGGATTGACAGTACAGCTAAGAGCTTGGCTTATAATCCGGCATACAGTCAAATGAATACACGGAAAATCGATGTCAGTGAAATCACCCCGCAACAAGCGGCTGAACAGATTTGTGCTGAATTGCTCATTAAGTGAAAAATACTTAAAACCTGCATAGAAACGACAGTCTGACGGTCTTGACTATATGATATATTATGAAGATATGTTAAAATGATACATACTCATTCAGAATTGAAAAGAGTTGAGGAAGGCCGATATTTTGAATAACAAAGTTAGAAAAATCACCGAAGGTGCAATGATCACCGCGATAGCAGGATTATTTTTATTAGTCAATCGTCAGACTGCCAGTCTTTTAGAAAATTATTTATTTTGGCTGATGCCGATGCCGGTTTTAGTCTATGCGGCAAGATATGGTTTTAAGGATTCGCTGGTGCCTTTCTTTGCGATTAATATACTTTCTTTTATCGTTGCTTTACCGACCACGACTTTCATCGTTGTAATCAGCGGTCTGACCGGTTTGGTTTATGGCAGCGGCGTCAAGCTTGGTAAGAATAATATCTGGCTGCTGGCTATGACTTTCTTCTTTACTGCGATTAATTATCTGATCACCATGGTGCTTTTTGCTGCTTTGTTCGGTTATGATCTGAATGCGGATGTTCAGCAGCTTGTTCAGATGATTGAAAGTTATGGCTATCAGATAGAAAATCTGGATCAGATTATTAATTCGCTGGTCCCGATGTCGCTGTTTATCGGAACCTGTATGCAGACTTTAATTGTTCATTTAGTAGCTAATATCATTTTGAAACGGCTTCATATCAAGGTTAACCCGGTCCGCTCATTGATGGAAATCAAGGCTCCCCGCTGGCTGGGATGGGCGCTGCTGGCTGTTATGGTACTTCATGCCGGCAGTAATCTGCTGACGCTACCGGACATTGCGCAGGAAATCTTATTGGTCGGAAATGTCTTTGCGACACTTATCTTTAGTATTTTCGGATTAATTGATATAATAATATACAGTAAGCTGGTAAACAATAAAACACTGATTATACTGAGTATTATCATTTTCTTTCTTTATTCCAGTGCCTTTATGGTAATAGGTATGCTGGATATCGTTACCGACTATCGCAGCCGGGTCATCGAAAGGATCAGAAATGTCCCTAAGTAAGTTTGACAAATTTAAATTATATGTTTTCCTAATTGCCATGGTTGAATTGATCAGCATTATTTTTGGGGCTGTGCTTTTTGGCTTTAATGTTGTATTTCTGGCGATTGTCATCTTTGTGATCAGTATCGTGATGATCATCTTACTGCTGTATGCGCGGGAGAAAGAAAAACATGACCGCATTGTCGAAGTTTCGAAAATTTTAGGCAGCGATGCCAAGGAAGCATTCGCTTATGGGGACATCGGCATGCTAACATATGACGAGAATTTTGTCATTACTTGGATGAGCGATTTCTTTATCAGCCGGGAAATAAATTATATCGGTGAAAAAGTAACCAAATGGCTGCCGGATATTAACCGGATTTTTCAGGGTGATGAGGACAGTATTGTTCTGGAATTCCAGGATGCTTATTATGAGATTGAACGTAAGGCTGATTCACAGATGCTGTTCTTCAAGGATATTACCTATGAACATCAGCTCGAGTTAAGTTATGAAAATGAGAAAGTCGTTGTCGGTCTGATCCATCTGGATAATTATGATGAGGCGACGCAGTATCAGGAAGAAATGAATATCTCGATCATTGACAGCGAGATTAAACAGCCGATTATTGACTGGGCTAAGGCTAAAGGCATGCTCATTAAAAGGATTAAGAATGATCGTTTCATGGTTGTATTAAATGAAACGATATTTGCTAAACTGGTTGAGGCGCGATTCTCGATCATGCAGGAGATTCAGAAAACATCGGACAGTTATGCGATTCCTATTACCCTATCAATGGCTTATGCGAGAGGAACAACGGATTTCCAGCAGTTAGATGAAATGCTGAATAATCTGCTGGAATTGGCACAGTCCCGCGGCGGCGATCAGGTTGCGATCAAGAAATTCGGCGAAGATGTTAAATATTTCGGGGGTAATCGCGAAGCTCAGGAGAAACGTAGTAAAGTCCGTGTCCGCGTCATTGCCCAAACCTTGCGAGAATTGATTGAACAATCGCACAATGTCATCATCGTCGGTCATAAAGAAATGGATTTTGACTGCATGGGAGCAGCAATCGGGATGAGCCGGATTGTCAGTACTTACAATAAAGTTGTTTCGATCGTATATCAGGATGGCGATATGGAAGAAAAGCTTGCCGCTGCCTTAAATAAATACAGTGTCCAATTACAAGCGCGTTTGAACTTTGTCAATGAAATCGAAGCTTTAAGTATTTTAGAAGAAAGTACTTTGGTCATCATGGTCGATCACCATAATATTCAACAGACCAATGCGCCGGAACTGATCAATCGGGCTAAGCGGATTGTTGTTATCGACCATCACCGCCGTAAAACGGATTTCTCGTTTATGCCTTTACTGGTTTATATCGAATCTGGGGCATCCAGTGTCAGCGAACTGATCACAGAATTATTCCCTTATCAGCTTTCAAAGGTTAATGTTTCCGAGGAAGAAGCCACGATTATGTTCACCGGCATACTGATTGACACAAACCGTTTTAAGTCGCGGACCGGCAGCCGGACCTTTGAAGCGGCATCGCAGCTGAAGTCCTTGGGGGCTGATCCGGTTGAAGCGGATGAACTGCTGAAAGACAATTATGCCGAATTCGAATTAAAAACCGGTGTTTTAAAATATTGTGAAAAGTTAGATAATGGTGTTATCGTTACCCCGTATGGCGGCGATACGCTGCTTTCCCGGTCGATCATGTCACAGATTGCCAATGAGATTCTGTCCGTTCAGAACATTGAAGCGGCGTTTGTGATTGCTATGATTGATGATGATACAGTTGCCTTGTCTGCGCGCAGTACCGGCAATATCAATGTCCAGGTGATTGTTGAACAGATGCACGGCGGCGGACACTTCACGGCGGCGGCACTGCAGCGGAAAGATGGAACGGTGGAAGAGATTTATTCGGAGTTAAAGAATGTATTAGCGAATTATTTCAGTGAGAGGAAAAACGAAAATGAAAGTGATACTGCTAGCTGACGTTAAGAATGTCGGTAAAAAGGGAGAGATTGTAACAGTTGCGGATGGATACGGGAGAAATTTCTTGCTGCGTAACCGTCTTGCGGTTATCGCTTCCGATAAAGGTTTGGAAGTTTTACAAGAACAGAAACAGCATGATTTGGATGAATTGAAGGACCGGGAAGTCAAAGCTAAAGAACTGCAGGCCAAATTGAAGGATGTCACGCTTGATTTTACGGTCACCAGCGGAGCGGAAGGCAAGCTTTTCGGATCAGTATCGACGAAGCAGGTTGTTCAGGAATTACAGAAGAAGCATGGCATAGCGATTGATAAGAAAAAGATCATCGACGGCGGTCCTTTCAACGAAGCCGGTGTACACATAATCAAGGTAGAGCTATTTAAAAATGTGATCGGTGAGTTAAAGATTAATATCAGATCCAAGTAAGGAGCGATAAGATGACCCGACAGTTACCAAACAGTATAGAAACAGAAATGGCTTTATTAGGATCAATGATGATTTATCCGTCTGCGATTCTGACAGCGATTGAACAGGGATTAGACAAAGAGGATTTTTTCGCTGAGGCTAATCAACGGATTTATAGTGCTGTTTTAGAACTGCATGCCGAAGGAAAACCGGTTGATCCGACGGCTTTATCAACGCGGCTTAATGATCGCCAGGAAATTAATAAAGTCGGCGGCATGGATTATATCCTGCAGTTGGCTGATGCTGCTGTATCCGGGGCTAATGCGAAGTATTATGTTCAATTATTACAGGATAAGGCTTATTTGCGTAATCTGATTACAACGGCGGAGAAGATTGCCGATGACGGCTTCCAGTCACAGTATGATCTGGATGAGGTCATGGACAGCGCCGAGCGCAATATTCTGATGATCACCCGCAATCGCCGGTCAACGGAATTCCGTCTTTCCCGTGACGTTGTCAATGAAGTTATGGAAAATGTCCGCAAGATGAAACAGAATCGCAGCGCGGTCATCGGCATGAAGACGAATTTTAAAGATTTTGACTACCTGACTAATGGTTTTCAGCCCAGTGACTTGATTATTCTGGCCGCCCGTCCTTCAATGGGCAAGACGGCTTTTGCGTTGAATCTTGGCATGAATATGGCGGAATGTAATAAATTGCCGGTGGCACTATTCTCCTTGGAAATGCCGGCTGAACAGCTGATCATGCGTATGCTGGCAGCTAGAAGTGAATTAAAGGGCCAGTCAATCCGTACCGGTTATATCACGAATAATGAAATGAATCAACTGATTGAAGCGGCAGCGATTGTTCAGGATCTGCCAATCTATATTGATGACAGTCCGGCGATTAAAGTTGCTGAAATCTTTTCTAAGTGCCGAAAATTAAAAAACGAACATAATCTTGGTGCGGTTATCATTGACTACATCCAGCTGATTTCCGGCAGCAGCAAACGTTTCGAAAACCGTCAGCAGGAAGTTTCGGAGATTTCCCGCAGTCTGAAGGCTCTGGCGCGCGAACTGCAGGCTCCGGTCATTGCGCTTTCCCAGCTGTCCCGTTCGGTTGAACAGCGGGCCAGCAAGAATAAGCGTCCGATGCTGTCGGATTTAAGAGAATCCGGTGCTTTGGAACAAGATGCCGATCTAGTTATTTTCTTATATCGTGAAAAGTATTATGATGCCTATAACGATGATGAAAAAGATGAAAAGTATCAGACGGGTACGGATGATAATCCGAATGAGAAAATCGAAATTATCATTGCCAAACACCGTAACGGGCCGACCGGTACGGTAAATCTGAGCTTTAACCGAAATATCAATGCCTTCTATGACATGGTTTCGGATTATGACAGGAGTAATGATTGATGTTTAAAGATGTAAAGAAATGGCTTCCCATCGCAGTTTGTTTTGGGTTAGCCCTCATGCTGGCCTATTTTTTCCCCAGCATCCAATTTGGTTATCAAAGTATCAATGTTCAAGCTCAGATCAATAAAGAGTCATCGCTTCTTGAACAGGATATTATTGATGTATCGACAGCTTCGCATACGGTTACGAAGATTTATAACGGTTCCCAGCTGATTGGCGTCATAACAGATCAAAGCAAAATTGCGGATTTTCTGAAAACGGTCTATCAGGAACGGTATCAGACGGATTTCCCGAATACCAATATGGCGTTGGGTACGGATATCTATATGACGGAAGAAAGCAGTTATTTTGTTTATGAAGACATCGATGATGCAATATTGAATTATATTGATGAGAATGATCTGTTTTCACTGGAAGTTACGAAGATTGCTTTTTCCAATGGTGCAGTAGTTTACGTTAAAAATCAAAGTGATTTTGATGAGGCTAAACGCCAGTATTTATTAAACTTTATTGATGAAACTGCCTTAGATCTGATCTCTGTAAATCAATTGCCGCCGGAATTAACGACTTATGGTGAAAGAGATATCGGCATTCAGGTTATGGAAACGATTACGGTTTCGAAGGGTTATGCATCGCTCTCAGATATCAAGACAACGGTTAAGGATATTATTTACTTTTTAAGTTATGGTTATGGAACCGAACTGCAGTCCTATACCACGGTGGAATATGATACGGTTGAAGGGGTTGCGTCAAAAGTCGGTTTGACAACACAGCAATTGATTACATTGAATTCGGATATCTTAAAATCAGATACACAGCTGTTACAGGTTGGGACGGTTTTAAATGTTACTTTCTTTAACTCGCCGATCAATGTTGTTGTTACAAAGGAAAGAGCGGCTAAGGAAGTTGTTTATCCGGACTCAACGAAGTATGTAGCTAACGATTCTTTGCGCGAAGGAATGAGCAACGTGCTGGTCAGAGAAGAAGAAGGATCGAAAAATGTATATTATCAGGAAGTTTATGTAAACGGCGTTCTTTCTACTTATCAGGTTTTATCGGAAGAGATAACGCTTGAGCCGATTCAGGAAGTAGTTGAATATGGCACAAAGATCATTCCGGGCGTTGGTTCCGGTTCGTTCCGTTATCCGGTTGATAATGTAAAGATTACCTGTCACTGGTATTGTTATGCCGGTCATACAGCCATTGATGTTGTCAATATATATAGCCGTTACGGTTCCGTTAAAGCAGCGGACCGCGGTACGATTGAAGAAACCGGCTACACCAGTATTAATGGATACTATGTTTGGATCAATCATAACAACGGTTATCGGACCTATTACGGACATATGAGCCGTCCGTGCTATTTCTCGGAAGGTGTCAATGTTGAAAAAGGTGAAGTTATCGGGCAGATCGGGATGACGGGTAAAGCAAGCGGACCGCATGTACACTTTGTTATTGAATATAACGGTGTTCGATATAATCCTTGTAGATGGCTGGGCTGTTAGCTGATGCATTACTATCTCTTGGCCAGCGGATCAAAAGGCAATTGCTGCGTGATCCGCGGTAATGAAACCCAGCTGGTTATTGACTGCGGATCTACCAAGCGTCATCTGGCTGACAGCTTTCAGCAGATTCGGATCGATTATCGTCAGACTGATGCTTTACTGCTGACTCATGCGCATAGCGATCATACCAGTCAGCTGAAGATGTTCAGCCGCAGTCTGGTTTACTCACCCTTTCCGGTTCCGGATTTTCATTGGCAAGCCGTAATCCCTTTTGAACCGTTTGTTGTCGGTGAGTTTCAGATTATGCCGATTCCCCTGTCGCATGACAGCGGAATTACATTAGGTTATATCTTGAACACCGAAAAGGAAAAGCTTGTCTATATTACAGACACCGGTTACTTAAAGACGGATTATTATCCGCTGATTGAAAATGCGGATTACTATGTTCTGGAAAGCAATCATGATATAAAGATGCTAATGGAGTCAAAACGTCCATATCCGCTGAAGAAACGGATAATTTCGGATAACGGCCATTTAGATAATGAAAGCTGTTCGGAAATTTTAATAAATGTCGTCGGCAGCCGGACGAAAGAAGTAATCCTGGCGCATCTGAGCGAAGAAGCCAATACGCCGGAATTGGCGCTTAATTCAGCTAACAGTAAACTTAAAGGTAAGGAAATTGCGGTCAGAGCGGCACAGCAGTTTCGGATTATTGAAGGAGGTCAATGATGAAAAAACTTCTTGCGGTTATCATAGCCGGATTATTGATCTGGAATATTGTCTTATCCTACCAGCTTAATGAATTAAAAAATATGACCGTCAGTACCAATGGTCAGACAATCATCAAACAGTCTGTCACAGAGATTGATACGGATGTGACGGAGACAGTCAGTCAGACGGCATCACGGGTTGTCGGAGTGACCAGTAAGTCAACTTACTCTTCGCTGACCGGCAGCGGGGTGATCTATGCGGCGACTGATGATGAAGTCATCATCGTTACCAACAGTCATATTCTAAATAACAGCGGTACGGTTTATGTGTATTTTGCCAATCAGATTGCTATCGAGGCGGAAGTTGTCGGAAAAGACTCCGTTACTGACCTGGCGGTCCTGCGGGTTCATCCGGAATTCAGCGTCGATGCGTTTACGCTTGGGGATTCCTCGACAACCAAGATCGGCGAATGGGTCCTCTTGATCGGCAATCCATCCGGCGAACAGTTCACCGGTTCTTATTCGATCGGTATCTTATCCAGTAATGATAAGAATGTTGCGAAAGATCTGAACAGTGATGATATTGATGATTGGGATTTGCCGCTTTTACAGCTGGCTACACAAGTAAATGCCAGCAACAGTGGGGGAGCGGTTGTTAATATGGCTGGGGAACTGATTGGCGTTACTTCCAGCAAACTGTCCACCACGACCTATGACGGGATGAGTTTTGCTGTGCCGATTAATGAGGTTATTCTTGTGGTTAATCAGATTCTGACCAGCGGCAATGTCAACCGTACTACGCTTGGTGTCACGCTGAAGGATCTTGCGGATATCCCGGTTTATCTGCGCAGTTACTATGCAATCAAACTTGATCTGGAGGGTGTTTTAATCACGGATTTGTATGCTTACGGACCAGCTGAAGAAGCCGGATTATTAGTCGGAGATGTCATCACGCAAATTGATGGCGAAAAGATGACGACGAACAAGGCAATCCGTGAATTACTGACAGAAAAACACAGTGGTGATCTGATTGTAATTACTTATACGCGAGCTGATGTTTCTTCGCAGGTTAATGTAACGCTTCAATGATCAGGCTCATTGCGGTCGGCAAAGTCCGGGAAAAGGCTTTGCAGGAACTTATCAATGAATATCTCAAACGTCTGTCCGGTTACACAAAGCTGCAGATTGTAGAGGTCAGTGATGAGGCTGTCCCGGATACGAATAGTGAACTTTTAAATAAGAAAGCTTTGGAAGCAGAAGGCAAACGCTTATTAGCAGCGATTCGGGAGAAAGATTATGTCATTTTGCTTGATCTGCATGGCGAGATGCCGAATTCCATCCAGTTATCACAGAAACTAGATAAGATTATGACATACCAGAGTTCTAATCTGGTCTTTGTGATTGGCGGGTCTTTAGGTGTAGCGGATGAAGTGATCAAGCGGGCAGACTATCGCTGGAAGCTTTCTGATCTGACTTTTCCGCATCAGCTGACCAGATTATTAGTGCTGGAACAGCTTTATCGCAGCTACAAGATTGCTAATCATGAAACATACCATAAATAATTGCTAAGCAGGCAAACAGGTATGATATAATACAAGAGATATTATTCATAGAGGTATCAGATGAAAAAATATGAACTAAACCCAAAAGAAGAACTGAAGTTTGCAGTAAAACCCAATGTTTTTGATCAGGAACGGAAAAAGAACCGGATGCTGCTGCTGGGAGTCATTGCCGGGGCAGTCGTTACGGCTTTCTTCTATTATGTTATGACATCGATTTCCAGTTTCTATCCTTTGTTTCTGATGATGCTGCTGATTACCGGAATCGGACTTGTCTTTTATCTGATTGGTCTTGTCAAGGGCATCATGGGGCTTACCAATGAAAAGTATTATATTACCAATGTTCGGATCGTTGCGGTTAATAAAGCTGATGAAATCACCAAAGAGCTGTTAATCAGCAAGATCGGACATACGATCAGCGAAAAGGTTACCGGGAAGTCTTTCGATATCATTATCAACCCGAAAGAGGAAACCGATCCGAAGAAATTACGGAATCATAAAGGCAGCAAGCCATTATATACGGCTGATACTTTAATTCTGCATGCGGTTAACCCGGATATTTTAAAAGGATATCTGAATAAGTAGTCGGCTTGAAATAAATTTTATATATGTTAATCTAATCTTGTCATAAAATGGCAAATGATATAAAATAGATTAAGGAACGGGAGGTATTAGGATGAAAGAAATTTCCGCATTTGTAATTGACCCTGTTGGATTACATGCGCGTCCGGCAACTGTTGCGGTTAATGCGGCTAGTAAGTTTAAGAGTGATGTTACAGTGTCATTCAAGGGACGTTCAGTAAATATGAAATCGATCATGGGAGTCATGTCATTAGGAATCCCGACACAATCAGAAGTAACAATCAGATGTGAAGGCGAAGACGAAGACGTCGCTATAGTTTCTATCGAAGAAGTATTACGCACACAAAAAGTAATCGCATAATTATCAGAAACTAGTAAAATTGAAGATGGCTACATCTTCTTTTTAGTAACAGAGGTAACAATGGATAAATATAATCAATGGCTGAGTTTTCCTTTGCTTGATACTAAACTCAAGACTGAGTTGCTTTTGATGAGCGAAAAAGATCGTTACGATGCTTTTTATACGAACCTGACTTTTGGTACTGCCGGAATGCGCGGTCTTTTAGGCCCGGGCAGTAACCGGATGAATATTTATACGATTCGTAAAGCTAATATCGGGCTGGCGGAATTTATCCGAAAAAGAGGCCCTGAAGCTTGCCGGAGGGGTGTGGCGATTGCTTATGACAATCGTTTTATGTCGAAGGAATTTGCTTATGAATCAGCTCGGGTTCTGGCAATGGCTGATATCCGCAGTTATGTTTTTGACAGTCTGCGTCCGACACCGGAACTCTCTTTTGCGGTACGCTATCTGCATTGTTTCAGCGGGATTGTAATAACTGCTTCGCATAATCCCAAAGAATATAACGGTTATAAGATTTATGATGAAAATGGCTGTCAGATGATTCCGGAGTATGTGGCGGAGATTGTGCCGTATATTGAAGCGATTGCGGATGAGCTGCAGATTGCTGTCCGGCTGACTGATCAGCAGGAAAAGCTGATTACCACAATCGGTGCGGAAGTCGATAAACCTTATTACCGGGAAGTATTATCCATCCAGCAGAATCCGCAGCTGGATAAGCGTGATGTGAAAATTATTTTTACACCGCAGCATGGTACAGCATTAAAGGCTGTTGAGGCGGTTTTTGATGCGGCTGGATATCATTATATTAATGTCGCTGAACAGTGTTCGCCCGATCCGGCTTTCTCCAATACAAAAACACCGAACCCGGAACAGCCGGAAGCTTATGATTTAGCTTTACAGTATGCTAAGCGTTATGATGCCGATTTGGTTCTATCAACTGATCCGGATGCGGATCGTATCGGTATTGCGGTTAAGCAGCACGGCAGCTATCAGTTAATGACCGGTAATCAAACCGGAGCGGTTTTATTGGAATATGTTTTCTCTCAATACCGTCAGCATCAGAAAATGCCGGCGCATCCGATTATGTTCAATACAATCGTAACCAGTGATCTCGGCGAAAAAGTCGCAGATAAATACGGAGTTAAGACAGAGAAAACGCTGACTGGGTTCAAATTCATCGGGGATCGAATTGCCCATTATGAAAAGAATCAGAAATATGATTTTGTCTTCGGCTATGAGGAAAGTTATGGTTATCTGCTTAAACCGTTTGTCCGAGATAAAGATGCCGTACAGGCTTGTCTGATCATTGCCGAGGCGGCAGTGTACTACCGTCAGCAAGGTAAAACGCTTTGGGATGTTTTGCTGAGTCTTTACGATGAATTGGGTTGGTATGAAGAGAGCCAGGTATCAATCAGCGGTCAAGGCGCCGATGGTGCGATCATGATTCAGAATATCATGAATTCCCTGCGCGCTAATCCGCCGCTGCAGATTAACGGCACCAAAGTAATTCGCCGGGAAGATTATTTATGTTCGACAGCTGATGCGGATGGTCAGCAGCAGCAGCTTTGTCTGCCGCAAGCCGACGTTCTGAAATATTTTCTCGCTGATGGCTGCTGGATTGCGGTTCGTCCCTCCGGAACCGAACCGAAGTGTAAAATTTACTACTGTATCTGCGGTAATAATGCCGCAGAGCTAAAACAGCGGGATCAGGCTTATAAAACGGCTTTTGCTCAATTAATAAAAAAATAGAAATTCAATGGAATTTCTATTTTTCATCATCGAGACGGCAAACTCTTTGATATGCTTCGGCTAAATACTGTTCGGCACTTAAAGCATGATATCCGCTGAATTTACTGCCTTCCAATTCCAAAGTCAAAGAGCCTTGATAAGCAGAGGATTTGATTTTTCGCATCGTTGACGGCCAGTTGATATTTCCGTCATAAGGCAGCATATGCATATCGCTGTCCGCAAAATTATCGTGCAGGTGAATGGCGAACAGACGCTCGCCATAGGCATCCAGGAGCTGACGTTGTTTGGCATAACAGTTGTGATGACCGCTGTCGAAACAGAATCCGACATTTTCATCAGCGATATTCGCCAACAGATAATCGAGTGCTTCGACTACTTTTAAATTTTCCAGTGCTAAACGGACATTAACTGAACGGGCGACCCCTGCTAACCGTTTGATGCGCTGTATCATAATACTGCTCAACTCCGGTAAGGCTGATCCGTTTGTGATATGCATGACGACGGTCGGTATCTGATAGGCAGCACATTCCGTGATAGCATCAGCAAGCCGCTGTTCGTAAGCATCGGCTTCCGGCGAATCTTTCCAGAGGATGCCGATGCCGTTATAAGGAAGATGAGCATTCTCAATTGTCAGGCCGTAGCGGCGGACAATTGCCGGCTGATCCGTTTTCAGTCCATTATAAGCGGTGTTGTCATCGTACCACCATAGCATGACGGTTTCAAAACCGGCATGTTTGATTAATCGGATTCTTTCTTCAAACGGGAGCGGATAGCCAATCCAGGTAAATATTCCTTTTTTCATTTTAACACCTCTGATTTATTATTATAGATCAGTCAGCTGTTTTCGCCAAGCGGTCAGCGGTGATATTAATTGCGGCTGGGCAGAATAAATCTTATAATGAAAGCAATGACGGCAGGAGAATGACGATGGCGAAGATTGAAATCAGAAATTTATCGAAGTACTATCAGACGGATGTTTTGGTTTTGGACAATATCAGTCTGACAATTAATGATCATGAACTGATCGTTATTCAAGGACCTTCCGGGGTGGGTAAAACTACTTTGCTGCGGATGATAGCGGGTTTAGAACCGATTACTTCCGGTTCGATTCTGATTGATGATCAGCTTGTCAATAATCTTACACCGCAGGAGCGGCAAGTTGCTATGGTTTTTCAGACTAATGCGTTATTTCCACATTTGAATGTATATCAGAACATTATTTTTGGAATACGGCAAGGGGAGCTGACAAGTGCTTTCCTGCAGCATACTGCGGATATCCTGCAGCTGCTGGAGCTTGCGTCATTAGCCGATCGCTTGCCTTCGCAGCTGTCAGCCGGTCAGCAGCAGCGTGTGGCTTTAGGGCGAGCGGTAGTCAGAAATGCCCGTATTTTTCTGATGGACGAACCGCTTTCAAATCTGGATAAGAAACTGAGACATGAACTGTGCGAACTGATTCGCAGGATTCATGATCGGCTTGACGCCACCACGATCTATGTTACACATGACGAGCAGGAAGCGTCCGTCTTAGCGGATCGGATTGTAAAAATGGATGACAGCAAGATAAAGGAAATCATCGTCAATCATACAGACACCTGTCATGATTGAAATTGCCTGAAAAATCTGTCGATTGTTTGGCATTTTCAGGATGAATTATGATAACATATATTCATGAAAATCGTTAAAACTATACTGGTGCTTTTGTTATTGATCAATCTGTCCGGATGCGGTATTTTTTCAAGTTGTGAACCCAAAGACGGAGTGGTCTGTTATGATAATAAAACAGATTCCTATGTCTTGGAGGATGGTGCTGTCTTAAATGTGGCTGTTCCGAATGAGGCTTATGGTCAGGCATTGGTATCGTTATGGGATACAACTTATCCGGATCATGCCGGGGTGGTGACTTACACGGTGTTAGATGACCGTTCGGCAGTTTATTACTATAATAATAATAATTATGATCTGATTTATATCAGCGAAACAGAACTGCCGATGATCATGGATCAGGTGCAGGCTTTGGATGAGCATGCGGTTGATTCGTCAGAAAAGTATCAAGTTGATAAATTCGCCCAGCTGATTAACAGTGAGGAGTATCGTTTCGTGCCTCTGACTTATAACGGATTTCTGTTTGCTTATGATGAAACTATGCTGAATGATCTTGGTATCAGTTTAACGGACAGCGATAATGACGGATTACCGGACAGCATCGATACTTGGGAGGAAATATTCACGCGGATTACCGCGTATAATGAAGGGCGCTTAACAGCTGATTTCACTTCTTTCTTTCCGCTGGCTTTCAACGAAAAGTATAGCTTCTACGGTTTGCTGACGGGCGGCGGTTGGGAAATGTTCTCCAGTTTAAAGGCGGATGATCCCGGTTTTGATACGCAGGCTTTCCGGCTATCGCTTAATTTCATCTATGATCTTGGTAAGTACAGCTGGAATCTGGATGCCGCGGATGACAGCTCGGATTATGTTTTTCAATATGAGGATGTTTTAGCCAATCAAAGTTCGCCGCTGACACTGATTGCTTCCTGGATGTATTATCAGGAATATGAGAATATCAATGAATGTAATTATCGTTTCGCCCATATGCCGAGCTACGGCGGTAATATTATGACGCCGCTGGTTGGTATTGAAGGCTATGCAATCAGTTCATCTACGCTTTATCCGGGTGCGGCTAATCAGCTTTTGACGCTGATCCGCAGCAAGGCCGGTTTAGAAATGATGCTGAACAGTACTGATCTGATCCCAATCATTGCGTTATCGGATGATCTGGATATTACGATCAGTGATCAGAATAAATATGATATGATCAAAGCCTATGCTTACAGTATCGAGGAACCGCTGATTGCCTTGTCGGCAGATACGACGATTCGAGCTTGGCAGCTGTATTATGACTGTGATTGGTTAAGCGTCATCAAACAGCTGTATGACCATCAGATCACCGTATCAGAAGCTCAGCAGCAGATTGAACAGCTGGCTAGTGATTGGCTGACTGAGAAAGGTGAAATAGCCGGATAGCAGGTGATAGGATGTTTCAAAATAACTGGACGGCCTTTCTGGAGCAGGAATTTGCTCAGCCATATTTCCGGCAGTTAGCGTCTTTTTTAAAACAAGAATATGCTGCGAAGAAGATCTATCCGCCTAAATCGGATGTTTTTTCTTGTTTTTATTATACCGATTTACCGGCGGTTAAAGTCGTAATCATCGGTCAGGATCCATATCATCAGCCTAATCAGGCTCATGGCATGTGTTTTTCAGTTAAACCGGATATTGCGCCTCCGCCCAGTCTGCAGAATATCTACAAGGAATTACATGATGATCTTGGCTGTTATATTCCGAATAACGGTTATCTGCTGAGTTGGGCTCAGCAGGGGGTGCTGCTGCTGAACACGGTATTAACGGTTGAAGACTCTCATCCGCTCAGTCATCGAAATCGGGGATGGGAAACCTTTACAGATCATGTCCTGCTGCAACTGAATCAACAGAATCAGCCGATCGTGTATTTGTTGTGGGGAAGACCGGCTCAGAATAAGGCATCGCTGCTTACAAATCCCGGCCATCTGCTCCTGAAAGCAGCGCATCCCTCACCGCTGAGTGCCTATGGGGGATTCTTCGGATCAAAGCCCTTTTCACAGGCCAATGCCTACTTGCTGAAACATGGCCTGAAACCGATCAACTGGCAGATAGAGAACCTTCATGTTTAAAGATATCGACACTTTTTTAGCCTTCATAACTAGCAAGAAAACGTCAATGAAAAGTCATCCTGACGATTTTAAACGGCTGATCAATGATCTCGGCAATCCCCAATGGCAGCTGAAATGTCTGCATGTGGCCGGCACGAATGGTAAGGGAAGCGTGACGAATTATCTGCGCTCCATTCTGCAGCAGGCCGGTTACCGTGTCGGCACTTTTACATCGCCGCACCTGATTGTCCATAATGACCGAATTCGGATCAATGATGTCTATATCAGTGATGAGGAACTGTTAAGTATTGCGAATGAGCATGATCAGTTCTGGAAGGATTATGACTTATCCATGTTTGAAATCGATATGGTCATTTCCATATTGTATTTTCTTCGGCAGCGCGTTGACTATGTTGTTTATGAGGTCGGAATGGGCGGGCGGCTGGATCCGACAAACATCATTCATGCTCTAGCGAGCGTGATTGTCAACATTGGTTTTGATCATATGGAATATCTAGGTGACACGCTGGACAAAATCGCCTATGAAAAGGCTGGGATTATTAAAGAAAACGGCTTAGTTTTTACTGCTGAAGATAAGCCAGTATGTCTGCAGGTATTTCAGGAAACGGCATTGGCTAAACATGCCAGACTGATGGCGATTGAACCGATTACTTCCTGGCATCTTGATGATAAGATTCATTTCTCATATCGCGATTATCCGGATATCGTGCTTAATACGAGGGCATTGTATCAGATAAAAAATGCGGCATTAGCATTAGAAGTAAGTGACTATTTAAGAAAAAAGGATATAATAAGACTAACCAGAAAGGATATCATTGACGGTTTAGCTTCAGCTTTCTGGAAAGGCCGTTTTGAAGTTGTGGCTCAGCATCCGCTGGTGGTGATTGACGGCGCGCATAATGAGCATGGCATCAAAGCTTTACTGCCGAGCCTGGAGTCGCTGCCGCGGCCGCTGGGTATCGTATTCAGTGCTTTAAAGGATAAGCAGTATCATGCGATGATCGAAGATTTGAAGACCTGCGGTGATGAGATCATTATCACACAGTTTGATAATCAGCGTTCCACAACCGCGCGAGTTTTAGCTGAAGGACTTAATGTCACCGTCATTGATGTTTATCAGGAAGCAATCAGCTATGCGTTAAAGAAATATGCCGGCGGCAGTGTGCTGATCACCGGATCGCTGTATTTTATATCATTAGTCCGTGAGCTGTTTAAAGGAGTTGAGTAACATGAGTATTCTTGTCAGTCAGATCTTAGCCTTCATCGCTATAATTGGTATCGGTTTTATGGTTTTTAAATACTTTCCGCTTAAATTTAATGTTCGTGATATCACTTTAGCGGCGTTTCTGGTTATGGCATCGATCGTGCTGTCTTATTTATCGATGATGATCCCTTTATTCGGCTTTATGAGTCTGAAGATTGGATTCAGTCAGCTGCCGCTGATGCTGCTGGGGGTTGTTATGGGTCCGGCCTGGGCCTTTGTCGGCGGTTTGGTTCAGGACATTCTGGATCTATTGATTAATCCCAGCGGGTTTCCCTTCCTGGGCTTCACCTTGAATAAGGTTCTGATTGCCACCATTCCGGCTTTGTGGTTCTGCCGTTGGAATAAATTGGATCAGAAAAAAGTCTTTAATCTTGTCTGGGTATTATTGGGTGGTATTTTCACTTTGACTATGGTCGGTATTTGGAGTGCTTCCTCAGTGACTGTCAGCGGGGCGCTGATTGAGATTACCAGTGATATGAAACTGCTGTTAAGCATGGCCTGTTTGGTCGTCATGACTTTATTAGTAATCATTATGCTTTATTTTAAAAAAAAGTATCCTTATCCGGAATCGCGCTATCATATCGCAAACTGGATCATCTGTGTTCTACTAATTGAAATCACGATTCAGCTGATCCTGACGCCAATCTGGCTGGAAATCATGTATGGGATTCCCTACATCATGAATGTCTTGGTCCGGATGATCAAATCCAGTTTCATGATTTTCTTGAATATTACAATCGGCTTCTATCTGTTGCGGCTGATTGTCCGGCTTAGAAAGGGGAAAAATGAATAATTACGAAATCGAACAATTAAGGAAAACTGCTTTGTGGAGCATAATCATGGCGATTGTTGTCGGTATCCTTGAGTTCTTAAGTATTTTCACCTCTCTTTCTTCTCTTCCGTATCTCTCTTATCTGATCATCCCGATGACGGCTGTCCTGGTCATTGCGATCCTTTTCAGTGTGAAGCAATCCGGAAACTACCGCTGTGCGGTAAAGGAAACGATTGTTAAAGCAGTCTTGGTTAAAACATTTGCTGATGTTTACTTTAATGCTAAGGAAGGTTTCAGCCGCGATTTTATCCGCAGTACGGAACTGGTCCCGATGGGAAACCGCTATTATACCAATGATTTCTTATCCGGCACTTATAAAACAGTTAAATTCCGGCAGGCGGATGTTCATATTCAGCAGCATACGCAAAGCGGCAAAACATCATCAACGGTAACGTTATTTAAAGGACGCTGGCTGGTTTATACTTTCAATAAGCGGTTTACCGGTTTCTTACAGATCCGCAGCAATGAAAACCGGCTGTTCGGTAACAGTAAGCCGCTGCGCTGGTTCAGCGAACGGCCTGATACCCATAAGATTAAACTGGAAAATGAACAGTTCAATGAACGTTTTAAAATTTATGCTTCCGATGAGCAGGAGGCTTTCTATATCCTTACCCCGCATTTTATGGAGAAACTGATCGAATTGGATGACAGTCTTGAGGGCAATCTGGTCGTCGGTTTTATCGATAATGAAGTTCATATAGCGTTATACAATAATCGGGATGCGTTTGAACCGTCCATCTTCCGGCCGCTGGATGAAACATATTATCAGGAGATCCAGCATGATATTGATCTGATCAAAATGGTTATCGATGATCTGACGTTGGATGTCAGTCTTTATAAATAGGAGGAAATTATGGATCAAATTACCAGCGGATTAATTAGTGTATTCATTGGACTTATCGCGGTTTCAGGCGGAATGGCCATTGGATTTTATAATCGTTTTAAATCGCTTGATCTACAGGCACAGTCGGCTTTGTCGAACATTGATGTCGCTTTAAGCAAACGTTATGACACGCTGACGAACATGGTGGAAGTCGTTAAAGGCTATGCGAAACATGAACAAGCAGTTTTCGCGGAAATAGCTGCACTGCGTAGCCATTCAATTACTGACTTAAGCCTTGCCGATGATCAGCAAAGTGCGGCCTTGACAAAGCTTATCGGCTTGGCTGAAGCCTACCCGGAGCTTAAAGCGGATGTGAATTTTCTGCATCTGCAGAAAGTCGTTGCTGATGTTGAAGAACATCTGCAGGCAGCCCGGCGGCTGTATAATCAGGCTGTAAAGGAATACGATATAAAACTGGAGACTTTCCCCAGTAACCTAATCGGCAAGCTGATGAATCTGGAAGCCAAACCGTTCTACGCGGCTAAGAGTGAGCAGCGGTCAAACCTTGATATCCGTTTCTAAGCAGCGAAAGCGTTTACTTTTTCCGTGATCCGGCGAAGGATAAAGGCCATGGTATAAACATGGCTTTTTTTGTTTGAATCAAGGTGATAATCCGGTAAATTCCTTGTGAAAAAATGAACAACTCCATTGATATCGATTTACTTATATGGGTGTTGATGTTATAATTCTGGTGTTAAATAGGAGGATTTTATATGGCAAAAAAGACAGTTTTAGATCTTGATGTTAAAAGTAAAAAGGTTATTGTCCGTGTCGATTTTAACGTACCAATCAAAAATGGCGTTATCACTGATGATAATCGTATTGTTGCTGCTCTACCTACAATTAATTATCTGACGGAGCATGGCGCTCGTGTAATTTTAATGTCACATTTAGGTAAAGTCGATCATAAGGATCCGGAAAAAACCGCGGCTGATAAAGCTAAGAATGACATGGCTCCGGTCGCTGCCCGTTTGGGACAGCTGGTCAAAAGCAAGGTTACCTTTGTTCCGGTTACCAGAGGCGCTGAACTGGAAAAGGCGATTAGTGCTTTAAAAGACGGCGAAATCATTCTGATTCAGAATACGCGTTACGAAAAGGGCGAGAGTAAAAATGATCCTGATCTGTCCGCTTATTGGGCAAGCTTGGGCGAGCTGTTTGTATCGGATGCTTTCGGTTCGGTACACAGAGCGCATTCATCCACTGTCGGAATTGCGGAGATTTTACCGTCCGCTTTAGGTTTCTTGGTTGAGAAAGAAGTTAAAATGCTGTCCGCGGCGATTGATAATCCGAAACGTCCTTTCGTGGCAATCTTAGGCGGAGCTAAAGTAAGTGATAAAATTGCGGTTATTGAGAATTTATTAAAAATTGCTGATAAGGTAATTATCGGCGGCGGTATGGCTTATACATTCTTCAAAGCTCAAGGCTTTGAAATCGGCACATCTTTATGTGAGGATGACCGGTTGGAATTAGCGAAAGACATCTTGGCTCGGGGTAAGGGAAAACTGTTTTTACCGAAAGACAACGTTGTTGCCAATGCGTTTGATAATGCTACCGAAGTCCGAACGGTTGACAGTGATGCCATTCCGGCCGGCTTTATGGGTTTAGACATCGGTCCGAAAACTATTGCTTATTTCACCGAATTATTACAAGGGGCTAAGACAGTTGTCTGGAATGGTCCGGTCGGTGTTTTTGAGAAAGATGAGTTTGCGGTCGGAACGGAAGCTATCTGCAAGGCCATTGCGGCTTTACCGGATGCGATGACGGTCATCGGCGGCGGAGATAGCGCCAGTGCGGCTAAGAAATTGGGCTACAGCGACAAGTTTACCCACATCTCTACCGGTGGCGGAGCTTCTTTGGAATATATGGAAGGAAAAGAATTGCCTGGTATTGCGGTAATTCAGGATAAGTAGTAATGCGTAAACCGATCATTGTCGGCAACTGGAAGATGAATAAGACCATTGCCGAAGCAGTCAGCTTTATCAAAGCGATTGAACCGCAGCTTCATGATCATGCTGACTTCGGCGTTGCAGCTTCTTTCTTGGCTTTACAGGAGAGTGTGAAGGCTGCAGATAGATTGATCATTGCGGCTGAAAACTGTCATTTTGAAGACAGCGGAGCCTTCACCGGGGAAGTTGCTGTTCCGATGCTGGAAGAAATCGGTGTTAAGTGGTGCATTATCGGCCATTCGGAAAGAAGACAGATGTTCGGCGATACGGACGAAACTGTTAATAAGAAAGCTAAACGGCTGATCGCGGCGCATATTACACCGATTATTTGCTGCGGTGAAACGCTTGAACAGTTTGAAGCCGGACAGACGACAGCTGTTGTCGCTTCGCAGATTCAGCATTGCTTGGCCGGACTTAACGGCGAGGATGTTGCTGCTTTGGTTATTGCTTATGAACCGATTTGGGCGATTGGAACCGGAAAGAGTGCGACAAAAGAAATTGCACAGAATACCTGTGCATTAGTACGCAGTGAAGTTGCGAAGACTTTCGGCAAGGAAGTTGCTGATAAAGTCCGTATTCAGTATGGCGGAAGCGTTAAACCGGAAAATATTGCCGAGTATATGGCTGAACCGGATATTGACGGCGCCTTGATTGGCGGAGCTTCGCTGAAGGTTGATTCCTTTACAGCGATTATCAACGCTGTTAAGTAGTTGAAATTTCTTGATTTTGTAGTATTTTATAAGTGGTAATCAAAGGAGGAATTATGATGCCAATTATTATTGATGTATATGCTCGCGAGGTATTAGACTCACGCGGTAATCCGACTGTTGAAGTTGAAGTAACTACCGATTCAGGAGCTTTCGGACGGGCAATTGTACCAAGCGGTGCTTCCACGGGCGAAAGAGAAGCATTGGAACTCAGAGATGGTGATAAGAGCCGTTTCTTAGGTAAAGGAACTTTAACAGCTGTTCATAACATAAATGATATCCTTGCTGAGGAAATTATCGGTATGGATGTAACTGACCAAAATGGAATTGATAAATTGATGATTCAACTGGATGGCACGAAAGACAAATCAAAATACGGAGCTAACGCATTGTTAGGTATTTCTATGGCCTGCGCCCGTGCTGCCGCTGATTTCTACGGTATGCCGTTATACAAATATTTCGGCGGTTTAAATGCTAAAGTTCTGCCGGTTCCGATGATGAATGTCTTAAACGGCGGTTCACATGCTGATTCCTCCGTCGATTTACAGGAATTCATGATCATGCCGGTTGGTGCTCCGAATATCAATGAAGCGATCAGAATGGGTGCGGAAGTATTCCACAACCTGAAGAAAGTCTTAAAGGCTCGCGGATACAATACTAACGTCGGCGATGAAGGCGGCTATGCTCCGGCATGCAAGTCAAATGAAGAACCGCTGGAATTGATCGTTGAAGCGATTAAAGCGGCCGGTTATGTTCCGGGTAAAGATATTTATCTGGCAATGGATCCGGCGGCCAGTGAATTCTATAATGTTGATACCAAAATGTATGAATTGAAGAAATCCGGTCAGGGCAATAAGACAACTGATCAGATGATTGATATGTATGAAGAATGGATCAACAAATATCCGATCATTTCCATCGAAGACGGTCTTGGCGAAAGAGACTGGGACGGCTGGAAGAAGATGACAGACCGTCTGGGCAAACGCATTCAAATCGTCGGTGATGATCTGTTTGTCACAAACCCGTCTATTTTAAAAGAAGGTATCCAGAAGGGTGTCGCCAACTCCATTCTGATTAAAATGAATCAGATCGGGACCATTACCGAAACAATCGATGCGATGGAAATGGCTAAAAAAGCCGGTTACACATGTGTCGTATCGCATCGTTCCGGCGAAACGGAAGACACCACGATCGCTGATTTGGTTGTCGGCTTAAATGCCGGTCAGATAAAGACAGGCTCAATGTCCAGAACTGATCGTATCGCTAAGTACAATCAGCTGATGAGAATCGCTGATGAATTAGAAGATACCGCTCAGTATCTTGGCTTAGATGCTTTCTACAATCTCTACAAGTAAATAAAAGTTTATCCGGGACAAGATGTTGACATCTTGTCCTTTTCATGTTTGTATTTTATTATTGATTTTGTTATAATGATTAAGCATTGAAAGGAGAGTTAATATGTTAGATATATTATTGATGATTACAGCAGTAGTATTAATTGTTCTTTCACTATTACAGAGCGGTAAATCTGACGGCATCAGCAGTGCATTCACCGGGAGCGGCGGATTAAACTTGTTTGCGAATGTCAAAGAAAGAGGACCTGAAAAAGTGATTGCTAATGCTACATTAGTAATTGGCATCATCTTCTTTGTCTTGGTTATTCTCGTTCGGATCTTATAAAAGCAATCCATCAATCTGATGGATTTTTTAATAATCAGCTAATCTTCAAAGTCTGTTCATCGAATATTCAAAAAACTTGGTTATAACTATATCATAGTTTTGGTGATAAGTAGCGATCACACAGAACTTTAAATATAGATATGATTACTTAACAGACGAGAAGGAGATCATGATTATGTAATCAGCAGAATCGTAGTTTCTGAATCAGCAAGTGAAACTTGTTATGGAATTATTATCGAAGTCGTATTTTGATAAACCAGCCAGTCAGAATCATCATTCAAGACCATGATTTACCGGCTTGGTTGTTGTAAAGCAATAGTAGAACTGAGCAGCAGTTTGAGTAGTACTTTTCCTCTCCGAAAGAATGGCACATGATGTGTGCCATTTTTTTATCAAACTGATATTTTCCGGAGTTGTTTTTGAACAGTCTGTGTTATAATATTTAAGTGTTTGGGGGTGTAGCTCAGTTGGGAGAGCGCTAGCTTCGCATGTTAGAGGTCGGGGGTTCGAGCCCCCTCATCTCCACCAAATGGACATTACACGAACACCTACTTTTTTAAAGGCGGCTTTGCCGTAACAGTGTGGTTGTAGTATTAACAAAGAAGCAGCATATCAAACTGGCTAAAGTTTGATATGCTGCTTCTTTATATTGTTAAATTATATAATCCTTCTTTAGTTTCATAATGTAATCTGCCGACGATGGGGTAAAATTCGGCGATTGAGAAAACACAACATAATCGAAGAAACCTCGTTTGTATCGTATGCTGTCAAACTGAGCTACCGTAAACGATACTTTTGGCTCTAGCAATGAATTGGCGATATACGAAGCTTGCTTATCTGGATTATCGATATCACATATGTCTGAAAGATCATCAAACTGATTATACGGAAGTTGAATATTAACGGTGATTTCATCGTCATCACGCTCCCAAAAGTAACTATATCCATCTGACATGTTGCCTTTTGGTGGCCTGTATTTGAGAATACAGGCCAAAATATCGTCCCCGTCTTTTGTGGGGTGTGGTACATATGTAAGGCTGCTAATCCATCTGCAAGCAATAGCGTATATAAGATAGTCGCCCACTGAGGGTCTCTTAATTTCAGGTAAATATTCAATCTGAATTCTTTTTGAAGGTGGGAATACAAGCAGCTTTTTGAATACATCTGGCCACCCCACACCCGCATCGCCAAGCCCTAAATCAGCATGAGCGTCAACGTGAACAACATTAAAAGGTGAAGTAAGATTTCTATTCTCTATAAGCTCTCTCCAATAATAAAAGGCGCCATTGTGGTGAGTAACAATACGACCCTTAGTCTTTTCGTTTTTACTTAATCCCAAAGTATCCTCCAGAAAATCAGTGATCCAAAATTTATCTACTGGTGATGCTTAGCCTTCTGGAACCCTGGCGTTTTCATCACGAAGGCCGGAATGTGCTTCTTTGAGGGAAAAGTCCATATCGATATCCAAAATATTTTGCATTTAGATACCTCCTGTCGCTTCTCGGCTTTTATAAGGCATTCGTGAAAACCATCAAGATGTCTATAACTGTAATTTTATCATAACACGTAGGTCAAATTTTATTCTACTGAAAAAGAGCAATTAGGGCCATCTCGCTTTGCCCTGATTGCTCTTTCGGTTTATTCATTACTTTGTGTTTTCTACTGTTCCTCCCACTCCTCAAATTCCCGCTGGCCTTGCTCGCTTTCGTAGTATTTTCGTATCTCCGGTACAAGAAAACGGGCGAAGGACACGACGATCTCCTGCGGCAACTCAATATCATCTTGTTGATCGTTGTTCTCTTTTGCCATCCGTTGTCCTTTCTCCATATTCAATTTTCAAAGTACATTCAGTGGCTGTGGCGGTATGCTGTCCTCCTTCCAACCGCAATTTCATTTTACAAGGCTATTGACAATGTAATTAAAGCTTGCTATAATGCCGGTATAGTAAATAGCGCTTGCTTTGTCAAGAATAAGTGACGGTAGATTGGAAAGTGCAACGGAGCATAACACAAGGAGGCTTTTCATATGACAGAGGAAAACAAAAATTACTTTCTCCCATTCCCCACGCGGCTGCGTCGACTGATGGACGACACGGGTGCAAGCCAACAGGCGCTGGCGGACTATGTCGGCGTTACGAGACAGGCCGTGGCGCAATGGAAGGACGGCAAAACAATCCCGGACATATACAACTTTAAACGCACTGCCGAGTTCTTCAAGGTTCCTTATGAATACCTGCTCGGCGATACAGACAGCAAGGTGCATGAGAACATGGCGCTGGCGGACAGCCTTGGCTTGTCCGACGACGCCATAGAGACTTTACAGGGCATCAAAGAGTTCTCCCAGCATAACGATGAGGCAGAATATATCTCAACGCCGGAAATCGCGTCCCGCATTATTTGCAGCGGCTATTTCGAAGAATTCCTCAAGTTGGTTCAAGCCAGTTCCGTGGACCTTCGGAAGTATCAGGAATACATGCAGCGTCAGGTAGTGGATGGATTGGATGTGATGGGATTGGAACGCGACGAGGCAAACGAATACAGTGACTTCGGTAAAGCTGTTATTCCGATGAATGAAATGTTCGTGTTTCATCTCTATCGCGCCCGCAAGTTAATGATGAAAATCGTAGGAGATATCCCACAGGAAAAATACAATGAGAGCATCGGCATACGCTGATGCTCTCATCATAAGCCGGGAATCAGATATGGAGCATATGCCCCTGTCATGTAGAAACAGTAGCCCAAAAAAATGCAGCAATACCAATGCTTCCAGCAATCAATTTTCAGGGGGCCTGTATGTTTGCCCTCGGAGGATCAAAAACGGCTTCAAAAGCGTTACAAACGATTGGAGGTATCAAATGGCGAACGAAAGAAATATCGGACTGTTTTTCAAAGTATCGGATCATGAGCATGATTTGATTAAGCAGAAAATGGCGCTGTTCGGTACAAAAAACCAGAGTGCGTATCTTCGCAAAATGTTTATTGACGGTTATGTGATCAGGCTGGAACTTGAGCAGTTTCAGGAGATGCTTTCCCTGATGCGGAGGACGTCAAATAATGTGAACCAGATTGCCAAGCGCTGCAACGAGACGCGCAATCTCTACGAGACCGATGTGGAAGATTTGAAGCAGGGATATGATTCGCTCTGTGAACAGATTAAAGGCGTCATAAGCGAATTGGCAACTTTGAGGGTTTTGTAATGGCGACGACACGGCTTATCACCATGCACATCAACAAAGGTAAACAATTGCTCAGTCTCTTGCCGACAGGACAGACTATGCAATCAATCCAGATAAGACACAGGACGGCAAATATGTCAGTTCCTATGAATGCTCGCCGGAGACTGTTGATACGGAATTTCTGCTTGCAAAGCAGAAATACTACAGCATTACCGGCAGAGAACCGCAGCATGGCCGGGACATTATCGCCTATCAGATTCGGCAAGCGTTTTTTCCCGGCGAGATCACCGCGGAGCAGGCCAACAAAATCGGATATGAACTGGCGATGCGCTTTACCGGCGGCCAGCATCAATTTATTGTGGCGACGCACATCGATAAGGCCCATGTTCATAATCACATCATTTTCAATTCAACCACTCTGTACTGTACGCACAAGTTCAACAACTATAAAGACAGCGCCGAGGTCGTACGGGAAATGATCGATAGGCTGTGTCTTGAAAACGATCTCTCCATCATTGAGAATCCTGCACCCAAGGGCAAGCATTACGCAGAATGGAAAGCGGAACGCGAGGGTACAAGCTGGAAAGCGAAGCTCCGCGAAACCATCGACAACGTACTCCCCGGCTGCACGGATTTTGACCACTTTTTGCGGCGTATGGAAAAAGTAGGTTACGAGGTCAAACGTGGGAAATATATCTCGTTCCGTGCCAAGGGCCAGGAGCGTTTCACCCGCGCAAAGACGCTCGGCAAGGAATATGCCGAGGACGTTTTGCAGGCGAAAATTTCCGGGACATATGTTCCTGCCATCAGCGTTAAAAAGCCGAAGCAAGTCGAAGACCGGCGCGTCGCTTTTATCATCGACATTCAGCAGAAGATAGCCGAAGGCAAAGGCGTGGGCTATGAAAAATGGGCCAAGGTTTTTAACCTCAAGGAGTCGGCAAAGGCTCTCAATTATTTCACGGAGCACGGTCTCACGAGTATGGAGGAATTGGAAGCAAAAGCAGCGGAGGCATCCTCGGATTTCAAATTGATTTCCGACAGGCTCAAGCTTAGTGAGGCGCGTATGCGCGAGATAAAAGAACTGAAAACGCACATCATAAATTATGGCGAGACACGGAATACTTACGCCGCCTATCGGAATGCGAAACGTCCCAGCGAGTTCTACGAGCAGCACCGCGAGTATATAGAAATGCACCTTGCGGCAAAGCGTGCGTTCGATGAGCTTGGCGTAAAAAAGCTTCCCTCTGTTGCACATCTCAACGCAGAATTTTCGGAACTGTCTGCACAGAGAAAAGCACAGTATGAGACCTACAAGGCTGCTAGAACCAAAATGTTGGAATGGGGCGCGACAAAGAGTAACATTGAGGCAATGCTTCGGGTAACCGACAGGGAAATGCATCAGGAGAGAGAGCGATGATGGCAGAAAAAGGAGCGGACAGCCGCTCCTTTCTTCATGGGGTTTGGGTTCTCCCAACAAGCAAAAACGCAAAGATGCCGCCAGCAGCAAATCGAGCGTTTTTCGGAAAAGTATATGCTTTTCCATTACTTGCCAAGGCGAGCCCCGCCCTTACCCGAGCCCCAAAACATCTTGCTTTTAATGGCATGCCCCCATATATTTGTATTGACAATAGTTGATGTTAGTAATATTATAGGTTGGTAAGCTAACCTACTAACCTTTAGGAAGGAGGGTGCTATTTGCCAAAGGAAAAAATGATTCCCTTGGATGATTCGGATTTCAACCCAGATATTCTTGACTACTCTGTCATGGAATTCGGCTCATTTCTGCGAGCGGTACGGAAAGCAAAAAATATTTCTCTGCGCGATTTTGAAGTCATGGTTGGGAAAAAGAGAGCCTACTTGAGCGATATAGAGCGTGGCAACAGCAATCCTCCCGACAAAGAACTTCTCGACACAATGATTGAGCAACTAAATATTAAATCCTATCTCCGTATCGTCAACACGCTTTATGACTTAGCAGCAATAGGACGAGATTCTGTTCCGGCAGATTTGAAGTCTTGGGTGATGGAGAGCCAGACACATAGAGATTTAATACGCCGATGCAGAGATAAAAAATTGTCTGGGGAACAGATAAGCAACCTACTGAAGACTGTGGAGGATATGTGATATGGCGATAATGAACAGTTCGATTGAAAAGAAATTATGGGACTCGGCAGATGCGTTACGTACTAACTCCAAATTGAAATCGACTGAATATGCAACGCCGGTTCTTGGCTTGATTTTCCTGCGTTTCGCCGATTATCGTTTTGGGCTTGCTCAGCAACGAATTGATAAAGAACTTGCTGGAGGCAGACGTCAACCAAGCAAAATTGATTATCAGAAGCAGGGTGTATTATATTTACCCGCTTCTGCCCGTTATGACTATTTGCTGTCACTACCTGAAAGCGAAGACATTCAGTCAGCTGTAACACAGGCCATGAAGTACATTGAGGACGAAAACCCTTCGTTGAAAGATGTACTGCCGAAGCAATACCGCAGGGTACCGAAAGAGATACTTACCGCACTTTTGAAGACCTTCTCGGAAATTGAAATGCGCGAAAATAACGGTGATACCTTTGGAGCCATCTATGAATACTTCCTCGGAAAGTTTGCGCTTTCCGAAGGGCAAAAAGGCGGAGAGTTTTTTACACCGACTTCTCTGGTGCGATTGATCGTTGAAATCATTGAACCATATAGTGGGCTCATTCTCGATCCCGCATGCGGCAGCGGTGGCATGTTCGTTCAGAGCGCAAAATTCGTAAACCGACATAGCGGAAATTCTGGTGCGGACATCAGTATATTTGGGCAGGAGAACATCGCCGATACAGTGCGGCTGTGCAAGATGAATTTGGCCGTTCACGGACTAGAGGGTGACGTTAAGGAATGCAACACATATTATCAGAACATCCACGGCTGCTATCATAAAATGAATTATATTATGGCAAACCCTCCGTTTAATGCCAAAGGTGTAGATAAAGAACGTATCAAGGGTGACAAACGCTACCCCTTCGGAGTTCCTAGCAACGACAACGCGAATTATCTGTGGATTCAAGAATTTTACAGCGCTATGAAGCCGGGTGAAGGCAAGGCTGGCTTTGTCATGGCTAACTCAGCTGCCGATGCTAGAGGAACCGAACTCGAAATTAGAAAAAAACTAATTCAGGATAAGGCCGTTGATGTAATGATCTCCATCGGCCCAAACTTCTTTTATACTGTTACGCTTCCCTGCACTCTTTGGTTTCTCGATAACGTCAAGGCAAAACACAGTAGTAACGATACGGTTTTGTTCATTGATGCCAGGGATATCTATACACAAGTTGACAGAGCCCATCGTGAATTCACCAACGGGCAGGTTGAGTGCATAGCCAACATTGCCCGGTTATATCACAACAAACCCATTGAAAATCTTGAAGGCGGCGGCGATCTTATTAACGAGTTGTTCCCAGAAGGAAAATACCAGGACATTGCCGGACTTTGTAAAGTCACTACAATTGATGAAATTGAGAAGCAGGGATGGAGCCTTAACCCTGGGCGCTATGTGGGCACACAGACAGAGAATTTTGATGAGGAGGATTTCTGGGAGACCTTTACCTCGTTGAATACAGAGCTTGGACTGCTCAATGAACAGGCACAACAATTGGAAAAGGCAATAGAAGAAAACTTTCTGTTGTTGGTGAGCGGGAATGAATAAAATTCGATTCGCCCCGTTATCTGAAGTATGCAATTATATTAATGAGAAAATTGCCGTTTCCGAATTGACTACAGATAATTACATATCTACAGAAAACATGTTGCCGGGAAAATCAGGAGTTATTAGGGCTTCGTCTCTACCTGCTGTATCAAGGGTTTCTAAATACGGAGTTGGCGATGTATTGATATCAAATATACGCCCATATTTTAAGAAAATATGGTATGCATCTCAATGTGGTGGCGTATCAAATGATGTACTCATACTCAGAAACAAGCCAAATTATAAAAGCAGATTTCTCTATTATGTGCTGGCTGACGACTCCTTTTTTGCATATTCAATGGCGTCCTCGAAAGGAACAAAAATGCCTCGCGGTGATAAAGATGCAATCATGAAATATGAAGTACCTTTAATTGACACAAATGTGCAGGAGAAAATAGCAAAAATTCTTTCCCAATATGATTATCTTATTGAAACCAACAGCCGACGGATTGATATACTCGAAGATATGGCGCAGCGACTGTATAGAGAGTGGTTTGTTCACTTTCGTTTTCCTGGACACGAGAGAGTTAAGTTGATCGAATCCGAAATTGGCTTAATTCCAGAGAGCTGGAAAATCACCCCATTTTTCAAAGCGATAGAGGCTAACCCAAAGAGCAAAAAGCCTACTGCTGATTCATATAGTTTCGTAGAGATGGCTGGCCTCAGCAACAACTTGTCATCTATCCAGATAAAAGAGCGGCGCACATCCTTTTCTGGCTCAAAATTCATAATCGGCGATACATTGGTAGCGCGTATAACACCGTGCTTGGAAAATGGCAAGACAGGATTTGTACAATGCTTGAAAGATGGAGAAGTCGGGACAGGCTCTACAGAATTTATAGTATTTCGATCAAAGATGCTAACGCCAGAATTTGTATATCTCCTTGCCCGACAAGACAATTTCAGAGAGATATTAATTAAGAGCATGACAGGAGCTTCGGGCCGACAACGAGCGGATATACGGTCACTTAAAGGATATTCAGTTGTTGTCCCGCCAGAAAACATCCTTGAGGCGTTTAGTCGATTTATACAACCTTGTTATTCTGAGGTACAATATTTGAATGTTAAGAATGATACTCTGCGCAAAACTCGAGACTTGCTTTTACCTCGACTGATTTCGGGCGACATTGATGTATCCGAGCTCGATATTCCAATCGAAGGGAGTGTGGATAATGGATAGTCATTGCATCGAACATAATTCTTCGCCCGGTGAAGAACCGGTAACAATTAAAATTAGAGTCGTAACTGGATGCTTTCATCGGGAACATTCTCCTGCCGCCTATTTTTTCATAGATCAAGCCATTACAAATATTCCGGCTAAGGAAAGACAATTTGATTTTGTAGAGCACGAAAGCGGACCCGAGATTGTCGCATGGATAGCGTTGGGTACAGCCGGATTCACTTTGGCAAAGTCTGTTATAGATTTGGTGACCGCAATTATCAATGCTAGGGCCAAAGGACGTGAAAGAGGCGACCGCCCGGACGGGAAACTCGTACTTATTGTCAGAGATTCCCACAGAACGGACGCATCAACAGAGAAATTCGTCATGGAGATATATGACAAAGAACTTGTGTCCTCAAAGCAAGTAGCCACCGCCATAGAGAAAGGGCTTCAAAAGCGCAAGAGTAAATAACTCTGGGAGGGGATAGATATGAGTGACTTTGCATCCATCCACATAAAATGTTTTAATCCTTCCGAAGAAGGAAAAAGCAGTCAATCCAGACAACGAATATTTCATTACACTTCACCGCAGGGCTTATATTCTATCCTCAAAAATAAAACAATTCGATTCACAGACTGCCAGTTTCTGAATGACAAGTCTGAGTACAATCATATTCGTGAACCGTTGAAAACTGCATTAGAAGAAACCTATTATAGTCTACACGACCCAAGCGTTTGGGAAATGCTCAATAATTATATATCCGACAACTTCGAATGGGAGACTATGGTGAACATATCTCCCTCGCCTTCCAAAGGTGTTAACAATCTTAAGTTCAAAACGTATAGGATGCGATACTATGTGTTCTGCGCGACAGATCTTGCCGACTCTCTTGGTATGTGGAACTATTACGTTAAGGGCGGTAACTATCAAGGGTACAACCTTCAAATATCTGTGAATGATTTTCTTGATTGTTTCGCTACGATTACAAATCCGAGGATAGATGTATTCTATGGAAAAGTCATATATAATGAAAAAGAAAAGGTTGAAATCCTAAAGAATATAATTCTGACGATTGATGCAAAACTCCACAATGATTTACTTAATGTTCAGCAAGATGAAGATTACGATGTTGCCAATCAAGAGGCCCAGGGCGAATTGCTTACATACCTCGAAAATTTTCGATTATTTTTTAAGGATAACTCGTTTTCGGCAGAGAGAGAATATCGTTTTGTTATTCGAGTGCCATTAGAATATGAAAATGAGGATGTGCTTAAAACCGGGTATGAAATGAAAAGCGGAATTATCGTCCCTTTCTGCGAATTGAGCATAGAAAAGCACAATACTATTGGTGGCATTACCCTATCACCAATGCTCGAAAAAGAGTTGGCCGAAAATGGATTAAATCGCTTTTTAAAAGACAATGGATATGGCGATAAAATAAAGCCAAAACAATCGAAAATTCCCATCAGATACTAAAAGGAGGAACAAGCTATGAATCCATATTCAGAAGACTACTTGGTTGAGCAGCCTGCGATGGAGCTTCTGTCCTCCATGAGATGGGATACTCTAAATTGCTATGATGAAAAACTGGGCAAATCCGGTACCTTGGGACGAGAGACAACATCTGAAGTTGTGCTAGTCCGCCATTTGCGTGATGCAATTTTGAAGTTGAATCCCAGCGTAGATTTGGATGCTATGAGTATGGCGATTGATGAATTGACTCGCGACAGAAGCAGTCTTAATGCCCTGAGCGCCAATCAGGAAATATACCGTCTACTGAAAGATGGTGTCCCTGTCTCATATCGTGATGAATACGACGAGGAAACAGAAGGCAATATTCAGGTGATTGACTGGAAGAACCCTGAGAACAATTCTTTTCTCATGGTAAATCAGCTTTGGATTGCCGGGCAGGTCTACAAACGCAGAGCAGATATGGTCGGCTTCGTTAACGGTATCCCCCTCGTATTTGTTGAACTTAAGGCGTCTCACAAGCGTATTGAAGACGCATATAACAACAATATTCGGGACTATAAAGACACAATACCACAGCTGTTTTGGTATAATGGAATCATCATTCTCTCCAATGGCAGTCAAAGCCGAATGGGCAGCATTACTTCCACAATGGATTTCTTTAATGAATGGAAGAGAATAGTATCGGAGAAGGAAGCAAGTAAAGTAAGCTTAGAAGCTATGTTTCGCGGAACCTGCGATAAAGTCCGACTTCTTGATATACTTGAAAACTATGTTCTATTCCAAAACGATGAAGTTAAAATTGTTCCGAAGAACCATCAGTATTTAGGCGTTAATAATGTCATTGAAGCTGTCCGAGATATTTGCAACCGAGATGGAAAACTTGGCGTGTTCTGGCATACGCAGGGTAGCGGCAAGAGCTTTTCTATGGTGTTCTTCACACAAAAAATGTTCCGTAAGGTACCCGGGAATTGGACGTTTGTAATCGTAACTGACCGGACCGATTTGGATGACCAGATTTATAAGACATTTACGTCGGTTGGTGCTGTCCATGAAACGAAGTGTCAGGCTGACAGTTGCGCTGGCTTAAAACAACTTCTTGAAGAAGATCACAAGATGGTTTTTACGCTGATTCAAAAATTCCAATGGGAGGATGTGACCGAGCCTGTAACGCTCCGTGACGATGTTATTGTCATTACGGACGAGGCGCACCGCAGTCAATATGACACGTTGGCCCGAAATATGCGCAGAGCTCTCCCAAACGCTTCTTTTATCGGCTTTACCGGTACACCGCTTGTCGAGGGTGATACTATTACGCGAGATGTATTTGGTGACTATATCAGCATTTATGATTTTTCAGCAGCCATCGAGGACGGAGCTACAGTTCCCCTCTACTATGAAAATCGTATACCCGAGCTCGAGCTTATCAATGAGGACTTAAATGACGATCTGAATCGGGTTATTGAAGAGGCTATGTTGGACGAGACACAGGAAGCAAAATTAGAGCGGGAATTCTTTCGTGAGTATCAGCTAATTACCCGAGAAGAACGTTTAGACCGAATCGCACAGGATATCGTTGAGCATTTTATGAGTCGCGGATATATGGGCAAAGCTATGGTCGTCAGTATAGACAAGCTCACGGCTGTAAAGATGTATTATAAAGTTCAAGATGAATGGAAAAAGTATATTGAAAAACTGAAAGCTCGGTTACCGATGGCCACAGATGTCGAGGCCAAAGCTCTAAAAATCAAGCTGCGCTATATGCAGGAAACGGACATGGCCGTTGTGGTGTCATCCTCTCAGAATGAGATAGATGATTTTCGCAAAAAAGGATTGGATATCATCCTTATCCGTAAAAGAATGCAGAGTGAAGATTTAGACGAGAACTTCAAGAAACCAGAGCATCCTCTTAGAATTGTGTTTGTCTGCGCTATGTGGATAACTGGCTTTGATGTAAAGTCGCTTTCTACGGTCTATCTGGATAAGCCCATGCGAAACCACACGTTGATGCAAACCATCGCTCGAGCAAATCGCGTATTTGAGGGCAAAACCAACGGATTAATTGTTGACTATGTCGGCGTGTTCCGAAATCTGCAAAAAGCATTGTCTATCTACGCAAAGCCTGGTAGCGGCATTGAAGCTCCAGTTAAAAATAAGGAGCAATTGTTACTGGATCTACAGGAAGCAATTACTCAGGCTAGGGCGCATTGTGAGGCAAACGCTGTCAAACTTGATAAGATAATTCAAGGGTCCACTAAGAGCTTTGAATTAATCGCATTAATGGATGACGCTGTTGACCTATTAGTTGCCGACGATGACAGCAAAAAGCGCTTTTTAGAGCTTGTCGGCCTCTCTTGGAAACTGTACAAAGCTGTCCTCCCCGACCGCCATGCTTATGAGTATGAAGATATTTGTCAACTACTACATAGCCTTGCCAATAAAATCCGCTCGCTTACTCCGTCAGCAAATATTGATGATGTAATGCAAAGAATTGAACAGGTGCTCGATGTTTCTATCGACGCACAGGGCTATATTATTTCCGACGATAAAGAAAACACTGTTGACCTTTCTAGCCTTGATTTTGAAAAAATGCGGCGTGACTTTGAAAAGAAACACAAGAACATTGAAATGCAAAAGCTCAAAGATATGGTCGAGAAAGTCCTATATGAAATGCTCGAACAAAATAAGACGCGGACGGACTATGTTGAGAGGTTCGAGCAGATGATAGCTGATTACAACACCGGAAGTAAAAACGTAGACCTCATATATAGAGATCTAGTGGATTTCGCTGAAGCTCTTTCCGAGGAGCAAAAGCGGCATGTACAGGAAAACCTGAGCGAAGAAGAGCTTGCGGTTTTTGATATTCTTATTAAGCCTGAAATGGAACTCGGCGAGAAAGATAAGCAACAGGTTAAAAAGGTTGCACGTCAACTGCTTGAAACGCTCAAAAAAGAAAAGCTGGTGCTTGATTGGCGCAAAAAACAACAGGCCCGAGCGGATGTACTTTATACAATCGAGAAACTCTTGGATAATGAGCTTCCACGTAGCTACGCTACAGAGATATATCGGCTCAAGTGTGACCGAGTATATCAGCACATATATGATAATTATTATGGCGCAGGAAAAAGTTTGTACAGTCTTGCGGGATAAGCAAAATACTAAACGCGACGATAGAATTACGAACAAATCTGAGCCTTGATAAAATGCGAATACCTATTTAAGTTTATTAGTCAAAACATATAGACTCCCTCAAATCGGTGCCCGCAAAACACTGATACTACTGAACCTTTGAAGGCCGAAATGTCTACATTCGACCGTGAAAAACTATGTACGTATAAAATGCCGTACCATTGACTGGCAGAAAAAAGACAGTGCCGGGCACAGATGCGGCGTATGGTAAAGCGCCTGCTAAAAATATAAATATCCTCCTGAAGGTATGGAGGATGCGATTAAAACGGTTATTGCCCAATGCGAAATGTGGACGGATGAAGGATGATTTATATGCGGAAATAGAAACTCATATATGAATTTCTGAATTTTATTTTTACTCAGTGCCATTGCTCCCAACGGAAAAAATGCGGTGAAATTTGAAAGTGTGGTGGAAACATTGAATATCTCGGGAACTTATCGAAAAATTTATGGAAAAGAAATTATGCCTTTAAGCAAAGGAGTTATTTTAACCTATAGCCCCCTAACGAATAAATTTCTTTTTCAACCGTTCAGCCACAATACAGATGAGAGCTGCATACAGCAATTAAGCACACTCATGAGAAAAAATTTGCTCTTTTACTGCTATGGAGAGGATGAAGTAGTTACACATTATCAAAAAGGTACTTTTTCTGATCTGGAGCAAGCGGCTACATTTGCTTATAAAAATAGGCTTCCGAGCCGACTTGCAAACAGTGACGGACTACCCGGTGAAGTATTATTAGATTTACTAGTTCAATTGTATGAAAAAGACTCTTATAAATTAGCTGTTCGACCTATTTTGCGTCAAAATGATAATAATGAAATTAAAGGATACGACCTTACGTATTTTACCCTGCATGATGAAAAAATCACCTTATGGCTCGGACAAGCTAAATTAGGTGAAAAATCTTATTGTAAAGCTGGCATTCATAATGATTTGCTTGAAAAGTTTAAAAAAGAATATTTAGCTGGGCAAATGTTTTTTGTATGTGACAAACAAATTGGTGTAACAAAAGAAAGCCAAGTTATTACGGATATTATCAATCAAATAAATCTCGCAACACTTGAGGAGAACGAGCCCAAACGAGCAGCTTTCTTGTTAGATTGTTTTAAAAAGAATAACATTTCTATTAATATTCCTTGCTTAGCAGCATATGAAGAAAGCGATGTTTATTGTGACGAGAGTTGTATATACCAAAAAATTGAAAAGCAATTAGATGAAATGCAAAAGTACTTTTCAAAAAATACCTATTCCTTTGAAGGATTTAATCCCCGAATAATTCTGTATATTTTCCCTTTGAAAGACCTTGCACTGCTCCGGGACGATAAGGGAGGCTTTTATCATGGACTACGCTAAAGAATTGCTTCAAGCAATAAATACATATAACGATAGCGATATAGGTAGCAAAGAATACTTGCGCGATTTAGTTTGCATTATTTCAGACAATATCAAACTGAAGTCTGACCCATTTATATCTAAGCTTTTGTTTATAGCCTCACAGAAAATGCGAGTATTCGGTTATAATATTCAAAATGGCTTTGCTGAAGATCCTGATGCAATGGTTCACGCAATGGAAGCTCTAAAGAATGAGGCAATTAAGCAAAATTACAGTTCAAAAGTATGGTCAAATAATATTCTTGATAAAACACAAAAAGAAATCATTGATTTTTATCAATCACTCGATTGTAAAAGGATGCTGGTTAGCGCTCCAACATCTTATGGTAAAACATTTTTAATGCGTGAAATATTATACTTAAATAAGGATAAATATAACAACATTCTTTTAGTGTTTCCCACCATCGCGCTCTTAAGGGAAAACGTCTCAGAAATGGTCCGTTTTATTAAAGATAAAAAATTGGATTATCATGTTATTAAATCTGTTGATAGCACTATAGATTTGGATGACAGGAACATCTTTGTATTTACACCAGAGAGAAGCATACAGCTACTTTCGCTATACCAAAACTTAAAGATAGATTTTTTCTTTTATGATGAAGTCTACAAAATCGATGAAGATTATTGTAATGATGAAGTAGAAGAACCTGACGAAATTAACGCTAAAGCGAAATCCACTCCGAATGTTTTTGATGATAAACGAGCCAAGACATTTAGAGTTGCTCTATATTTGCTGTCTAAGTCTGTCTCCGACTATTATTTAGCAGGGCCAAATCTGAACCAAAACAATTTCGGAGCAGGCATGAAAACTTATCTTGCATTAAATCATGTCCAAGTACAAGAAGTGAATTTTGAACCCACGATCCGAATTAGCGTGAAAGCCTATAAAAATAAAATTGTAGAAGAATATCCCCTTTTACCACCTTCTAAAGAGATAACATCTCTTAGCACAAAGAAAAATGAAAAAATAACTGACATTATAAACTATATAAATACACGAGAATATGGAAAGACCATGCTCTACTGTACAACGCCCGCAAAAGCAAATGAATACGCCGGTAAGTTGGCACAAGCTAATGTAGGCAAGGTAATATTTGATGCACGTTTTAATGCTTTTTTAGAACATGTAAAGAGGACCTATGATATTAATGGTTCTGTTAAGGAGTGGAGCCTGATCAATATTCTTGAAAAAGGGTTTGCTGTACATCATGGGAAATTGCCCAAATACATTCAAACAGAAATCCTAGAGGAATTTAATAACGGGCCTTTTAATATTTTATTTTGCACATCAACCATAGTAGAGGGGGTTAATACAAAGGCAAAAAATATGGTCATTTTGAACAGTAGTAAAGGTCGTGAGCCACTTACTTCTTTTGATATTAAAAATATCAAAGGACGTGCGGGGCGGTATTATCATAATTTTGTCGGAAGAATATTTTATACAGATGAGAAACTTATAAGTATAGAGAATTCAGATACAACTAAACTTAACTTTGCCACATATGACAGTCCCGAACTAGACGGAATTGATTTGGATAACGCTGAACTATCTGACTTAACTTTCAATAATGCTGCTTCAAAAAAGGCTCGTATTGAGCAACAACATAGCTTTTTGTTGCCACTTAGCGTTTTTGAAAAGAATCGATTGATACCATATGAGCATCAAGAAAAATTACTCCGACTTTTTATAAATAACTCGAAGGAATTCGAAAAATTTGTGCCGTTGATTGGTAATTATGACATAACTAATAATTTCCTTAAGTACAATTATTTAGGTAAAGTACTTGATAGCTTTGAACAAGCTGGCCTAATTGATGAACCTATAAAAAAGCGCTTTTCAGTCATTGGAAAAAGTTATTATCTAAACGGGTTCAATGGAATTTTAGCTTATGAAATTAATATAGCGCGTGATCCTGAAGCAGTGAGAAAAATAACAATTGACCGGGCATATACGAATGCATTTAGAACTCTAAAAGATGTTATCGAGCATAAAATTCCAAAGGCCATCTCCTTGTTTGAAAGCATATTTTCATTTGCAGCTGAAAAAAAAGGATTCAATATTTCTGGCTTTAGTCTTTCCAAGGTAACTCGCTTTTACGAAACGGGTGTTCGGAGCGCATTTGGCGAAGAACTCGCAGAGTTCGGGTTCCCAACAAATACAATACGAGAAATTGAAAAGCACTTTCCCCAGTTACTTGATTTTGATATTGGGCAATCAAAGACATTTTACTTTCAAAACAAAGGAAATGTTTATACTTTACTCGATAGCTATGAGAAGCACCTAATTCAGCAGGCAGTTGAATCCATGTTACGAAATTGATGGCGCATGCCTCCTTTCAAAACTTTGATTTGCTTGCGACTCCGTTAAATGTCACGCACGCATCATTCACTACATTATTTTTCAATATACGTATATTGTATTGACTATAATACGATATGCGAATAATTATTGAGATGAATGAGGGGTGATGCAATGGAAATCGTGTGTGAAAGATTGAAAATGTTGCGAGAAGGTCTTAAGTTTTCTCAGGCAAAAATTGCTTCGGTGATTGGTACATCTCAGGTAAGCATCAACCGTTATGAAAATGGGACGGGAGCACCTCCAATTAAGACTCTTCTTTGGTATGCAGATTACTTCGATGTGTCGTTGGATTATATCTTCGGGCGCACCGACAATCCTCAAGGAAAGCTTTACGAATACAAACCAATAATTATTGAAAATAATGTGGAAATGCAACGATTTGTGGAAATGTGCTTTGATCCTAAATCTCCGATGAACGACAAGCTGAAACAAACGCTTATCAGGATGTTGGAGGAGGGCAAAAAATGAACATTGTCATCTACGCCCGGTACTCCAGCCACAGCCAAACCGAGCAATCAATTGAGGGGGCAGCTACACGCCTGTTATGAATACGCAAAGGCCAACGGTAATATCATCATCGGCGAATACATCGACCGAGCGCAGAGCGGCACGTCGGACAGCCGGACTGAGTTTCAGAAGATGATTGCAGACAGCGACAAACACACATTTGAAGCCGTCTTGGTCTACCAGCTTGACCGTTTTGCCCGCAATTGCTACGACAGCGCTATTAATAAGGCAAAGCTGAAAAAGAACGGCGTCCGTGTCATCTCTGCCCGGGAAAACATCAGCGAAGACGCCTCCGGTATTCTCGTTGAAGGCGTGCTTGAAAGTATGGCAGAATACTACTCCGCAGAATTGTCACAGAAGATACGGCGCGGAATGGATATCAATGCACAGAAGTGTCTCAGCACCGGCAGCAACCCCGGCCTTGGTTTCACCGTTGATACAGATCGACAGTTCCATGTTGACCCCGACGGAGCGCGAATTGTCCGAGAGATTTTTGAAATGTATGCCAAGGGTGCAACTGTTGCAGACATTATCAAATCCCTCAATGATAAGGAAGTGAAAACCTCCAAAGGCAAAGAGTTCAATAAGAACAGCTTGCATCGGATGCTTCGAAACAAGCGGTATATCGGAAACTATATCTACAAGAATGTTGAAGTCCCGGACGGCATGCCCCGCATTATCGATGATGAGCTTTTTGACCGTGTACATCGTATACTTAATCGCAACGCAAAAGCCCCCCGCCAGAACAAGAGGCGAGGGCGAATATCTGCTAACAACCAAGCTGTTTTGCGGCTATTGCAAAGAGATGATGACAGGCTACGGCGGCACTTCCAAGACAGGACAGCAATATCGCTATTACGCCTGTAAAAGCGCAAAGAAGCGCCAATGCCAGAAGAAGGTCATTAGAAAGAAAATAGTTGAAGACCGTGTGATATTGGAATGCCGAAAGCTGCTGACAGACGCAAATATTGAGAAGATTTCAAAAGAGGTTGCCGCAGCCTGTGAAGCGGATTACGACAGCTCGGCTGTTAAACGCATCCGTGCCTCCATCATCGAAACTGATAGTGCTATTGAAAATCTTTGGAAAGCGTTGGAGCATGGTCAGTCGGTGGAGATGATTACCGAGCGCATCGACAAGCGCAAAGCGGAAAAGGCTGAACTGCAATCCCAGCTCGCAATTGAAATGAGCCGCCAGATCACTTTTACAGCTCCACAGATACGTTCTTTCCTCTACTCGCTGAAAAAGGGCAAGTTCAATGACGAGAACAACCGCAAGGGTATCGTCAATATCTTTGTTCGGGCGATATACTTATGGGATGACAAGATGACCATTATTCTCAACGGAGGCGGCAAACCCATTGAAATCGACGATATCCTGCCTGATGAAAATAGAGGAAGACAACGCTGTGTTTGAGAGTTCATCTTTGGTTGCGGATGCTCCACCAATATCTAGAAAACCGCCGGTTACGGCGATTTTTTAAAACCAAATGGGGAGTTAATACCGGACCTATGATCGTATTTAGATTTCATGATAATACCGATACCTCAATCAAACTAATATGAAAATAGAGAGAATCAATACTTATGATGATGTTCGCTTTAGTAAGAAGATTCTTCAACAACATGGTGCTTTCATTGTTGATGACATTTTTCCCTGCGCATTTGAAATAATAAATAACAAATCGGCATTAATCAGATATCATGATTATCAGTTTATAGATGAGATAATTGATGAGTTTCGTTTTTATGCCGAACATATAATTAACTTCTATAATGATCAGCAGGTATTATTAAAACAATTCGAAGCCAAGAATTATTTTTACCTCGATCTTGATTTGATTCAACCGTCACAATTTTATATTGATCAGCTGAAACTGGAAGCTGTATCGTCTTTTATTAATATCGCTGAAGATGTAATTATTCCGCTTGGTATTTATAATAGTCATTATGTAGCGTTGGATGGACATACACGGATGTACTGTGCTTACCAAAGAGGGTTTAAGCAAGTGCTTGGTTATGATGCCGCCCTATCCGCAGCGCTTAATGGTTTTATTATTGAAGCGCAGCGACGTAATATTCGGGTAATTGCTGATTTACCGGTTTTGCTTCATCAGGAATATGAAGAGAAGTGGAATCACTATTGCGAAGAGTATTTTAAACAAGGAAATCGAAATGGTTGTTTGTAACAGAGCAATGATGGCTAAAATTCAGTATATAAACAGCGTGCTTTAGATTACAGAAAAGATCGCAGCTGAGCAAAATCTAGCTTGAAGCATAGCTGACAGGTTCAGGCTGTGCAATAATTCATTGAACACTAGCGCCAGTCCTGATTAAATCAAGAAGCTGACGGATGATTTGACTGCCAAAACCAAAACCAATAGACCCTTCTTCGCCGATTAGATAGTCAATACTGCAGGTTCCTTCTAGGCAGATATCGCTATTGCCTGAATAAACTAAGTTCTTGTTTTCAAAGGGTCTTGAAATACAGTTGATGCATTATGGTTCTTGATGTTTTACAAATTCATATAGACAAGCCACATAAAAATCAGGATCAGTATTGTTATGATATAGAATTTTCGATCACTGAGCTGGCGATCTTTTTTTGTTTTCCGGAAATGCCGTTTTGTTTCATCTGTGTCGCTGGTCTGTACATAAGTATGATAGTCATCCACATTTTGTTTGATGGAGTTATTAGCATCAAACCCATTATTGTCAAACGGATCTGTCATAATCATCGCTTCCTTTTCTAGTTTTATTATAACATTTAGATCGTCAATCGGTTATTTTAACCTTTGTTCCTAATTCAGAGGAAATAAAGTTCCTGCGGCAGCGTTCAGATCTAGTTTGTTTAGCTAGTGAGACAACAAGTTTTCTTTGTTCGGCCGGTCCTTTAATAAAAAGGGGGCCTAATGCGAATAGACGGAATCAGTGTGACCCTGCCAGTAGCGCAAGCGGTGTCAGCTGGTATAAAGCGGTTAGTCCATAAAAGACCAAGCCTAGGGCATGCGCTTCCACATGGATGGCTGAAAGCCCCTGACAGACGGCTCTGATGGCAGCCTCGGAAATACAGTCTCTGCCTAAAGCGCTAGCACTGGCGGCTTGATGTGCTGCAAGAATTGCTTGTTTGGCTTCTGGCATCTTGATCAGGACTGCTGCTCAATTTCGCGCTTTTTCAACGGCGATCTGCGGACGTTTTTCCTGAGGATGACGATTTTCGATGATTTTAAGATAGAACGGGATGTAGTCTAATACCCAGGCAACTAATGGACGTTGATTCTGTTCCATAATCATCAGCCGAAGCGGTTGAAGACAGGCACTGTTACGGTCATAGCGGAGTTTGCGCATCGGTTTACTTGCGCCAGAATGTCTGGCAGTCTTTTTTATCCGCAATATTAAAGTTAATAATTTTCGTTAATAGATCGTAATCGACCGGTTGGTGCCAGCCGATTTTTATCAGTTCTTTGCTGTGCTGATAACCGGCTTCGATGATTTGCGGACTGAACAAATCAATGACTAGGCGTTCCGGCGCAGCCGCGAGATGTCCTTTAGCGATACTGAAACCAATGATAAAGGTTCCGTGGTCGGTAAACATCGGCTGATTCCAGGCAATCCTGGGTTTGAGCTGCGGGTAAGTCTGAATAATCCATTCAAAAAGCAGGCGCAGGCGCTGCTGCTGTCTTGGATCCTTGATGTTAAAGAGGTATTCAGTGAAAACATCCATATTTTTCCTCCGTGCTAATTTTATCATAAGCTAAAATCTGTTTGAAGGCAATTCTGGGCCGGACTGTGCGAATCAGCAAATAATAAACTTGACATTTTGGATATCTGATTTATGATAATAAAAAATAAAGAGGAGTCAGCTTATGCCAGAAACCATACCGGAACAATCATCGATCCGCATTGAGAAGAAAACCTTCATCACCGCATTTTTAATTTTGGTGCTGCTGATCGTAACAGTTGGCATCCTGACACAAATTATCCCGACCGGCAGCTATGACCGCATCGTCCTAGATGGCCGTGAAGTGCTTGTTAATGGCACATATCACTTAACGGATGTCAGCCGTTTTCCGATCTGGCGCTGGTTTACAGCTCCGATTGAAGTGCTTTGGAGTGCTGATGCTCCGGTAATCATCGTGATTATTTTCTTTCTGTTGGCAATCAGTGCGGCTTTTTCTTTATTGGATCGCAGCGGAGTCATGAGTTATGTTATTACCTTAGTTGTTCAGAAATACGGTCATGTTAAGTATCAGTTCATGGCGGTGATCATTCTGATATTTATGTTAATGGGGGCATTTCTAGGTACTTTTGAAGAAAATATCGCTCTGGTACCGTTAATGATTGCCTTAGCCTATTGTCTTGGCTGGGATTCGCTTGTCGGTCTTGGCATGAGTATTCTGGCTTCCTGTTTTGGTTTCACAGCCGCAATCATGAATCCCTTCTCAATTGCGATTACGCAGCAGATTGCTGAATTGCCTTTATATTCCGGGACCGTTTATCGGATTATCATTTTTGTTTGTTACTATACGCTGTTGTATTTATTTCTGATGAATTATGCGAAGAATATCGAAAAAGATCCGACGCGTTCATTGGTCTATGCTGATGATGAACAATTACGGAATCGTTACCGGCAAACGGATGTGACCGCTGCTTTGCTGAACGATAATATTAATCAGAAGCTTGTGCGTAAAGCTTCAATTAGTTTTGGAATATCACTGCTAATGCTTACCTTTATCATCGGTTTAGCTTCGGTCATTGCATTTCTGGCTGATCTCACATTGCCGCTGATTGGTCTATGTCTGCTAAGCGGCGGCTATGTGGCGGCGAAGATAACCGGCTTAAAACATCGTGATTTGCTTAGGGTTATCTTAAAGAGTTTTCTGGGGATTGCGCCGGGTATTGTTCTGATTTTGCTGGCGATGAGTGTGAAGTTTATTATCAGCAACGGCGGAATTATGGACACGATCTTGTATTATACGGCCAATACGATGCTGGGGACTTCACCATATTTAGCGGTACTGCTGATTTACGGTTTAATCTTGATGCTGGAACTTTTTGTGGGTTCATCCTCCGCTAAAGCTTTTCTTGTTATGCCGCTGATTGCGCCGCTGGCGGACTTGATCGGGGTAACCCGGCAGACAGCTGTTTTGGCTTTCTGTTTCGGCGACGGCTTTTCTAATGTTATTTATCCGACCAATCCGGTTTTACTGATCTGTCTAGGCTTGACGGTTGTCAGTTTTCCTAAGTGGTTTAAGTGGACCTACAAATTACAGCTTTGCGCCTTAATAATGGCTTGTATCTTTCTGTTTATCGGTGTAGCGATCAGTTACGGTCCTTTTTAGGAGCCTTGATGTCAATATCAGCTTGCCGGTAATAGCTGACGTTTTGGCAATATGAACAGATAACATTTAGGTGTTTAATGGTTTGTGTTATGATGAATACGGAGGAAGATAACTATGATTCTCGATCATCGTTTTTATTATCCGGCGCAATTCTATGAACGTTCAGCGGAGGTTCTTAATACGGCGCTTGATGCGACTTTGCTGTATCAATCTTGGCGGGCTTTTGATCCGGGACGCAATGCGGATATCAATCAGCGTTATGCGGCGCTGCCGACACTGACCAAAGATGCGATCCGTGCGCATTTCCCTGATGGTTTGATTCCCTATGGAAAAGATCGGGAAGCAGCCTTGGAACAAGAACTGATTGAGTATACTTTTACCAGCGGAACAACCTCGGAAAGAGTAATCAATATCTGGAATCAAGCTTGGTGGAATCGCTGTGAAGCAGCTTCCTGGCAGTTGAACAAATATACGGCGGCTTTACCTTATCCGGTTAAAATGGCAGAGTTAGCCAGTTCACTGAATGTCGGAATCAGCTGCGAAGAAGATCTGCCGCTAAGTCATCGGATTATCGGAAATAAGCTTTATCTGAATGAGAAAAGCAACTTGATCCAATGGCAGAAAAGGCATTATCAGCGGATGGCGGATGAACTGGCCCTGTATCAGCCGGTTGTTCTTGAGGCTAATCCGTCACTCTTAGCGCGTTTAGCTTATTGGGCGCTGGATCATCATGTTGCTTTATATAGCCCGAAAGTAATTATCTTTACCTATGAGTTCAGCTCAAAGATCCATTTACGGGTCATTCGGGAAGTCTTTGACTCGGCTCTGGTCAGTTCCTTCGGCAGTACGGAAACCGGCTTTGTCATGGAAGAATGTTCAGCCGGATTACTGCATCAGAATACTGATTTCTGCCGAATTGATTTTACTCCGCTGAAGGATATTTACGGCGGTCCGGATTTAGGACGCATCCGGGTTACGACTTTCGATAATGATTGGAATGTGATTGTCTGTTTTGATACCGGTGATCTCATCCGTTTGCATCACAGCGGACAGTGTGCCTGCGGCAACCATCAGGGGATGATCGCCGAAGCGGTAGAAGGCCGGATTACCAATGTCACTTTTACAACTGCTAACCGGCTGGTAACCACCTATGCGGTTGATCAGCAGCTAGCCTGTATCCCGGAAATTCGGGACTATCATCTGGAACAGCATCAACCGTCTCAGTATGAACTGCAGGTTATGCTGACGGAAACTTCTCAAGCGGTTTTAGACCGTATTCAGAAGACGCTGCAAGATCTTTACGGAGCGGATGGCGAATATGTCATTAAAGCTGTATCTAATATTCTGCCAGGTCCGGCTGGTAAATTCCGCCGGACACAGGCTAATTTTACTTTTGATGAAAAGGAACTGTTTGTATGAACCGACAGCCTAAACTATTCCTGATGGCCGGCGGTGAAACATCCTTTAAAGCCCTGATGAATGAACAGCTTCGGCTGATTTATGACGCATCCGGCAAGCCGGAACCAACGGTGGCGTATATCGGAACTGCCAGTCAGGATAATAAAGCATTTTATTTTTTTATTAAAAAAACGCTGATGAAAGCCGGGGCCGGCGATGTGCTGTTTGTCAGATTGGCATCAGAAAAGGCGGATTTGGCGCAAGCACAGGCACAGCTGACTTCCGCAGACATCATCTTTCTGTCCGGCGGAGAGGTTGAGGATGGTATGCGCTGGCTGAATTACCATCGGCTTACTGCTTTTCTGCATGAATTACTGACACAGGGAAAGGTCTTCTTCGGCTTATCAGCCGGCAGTATCATGCTCGGCAAGTGCTGGGTAAAATGGACGGATCCGCAAGATGATCAAACGGCGGAACTGTTTGACTGTCTGAATTTTATTCCGGAAATATTTGATACGCATGCCGAGAATGAGGACTGGATCGAATTAAAAACCGCCTTAAGGCTGTCAGGCAATCAGGCGGCTGGCTATGGCATCGGCAGCGGAGCAATGCTGACGGTCGATGAGCAGGGCGGTTTACAGCAGCTTTATCCCAAGCTCTGGTATTTTACGTATGAAAACGGTGTAATCAAGCAAGTGCCATTCAAAGATCATTAGCGCAAACATCATCAGCTGTTTCACGTTTCACAGCTAAATAATGCTGATCCTTGGTCACTAGTACAATCGGTGGCCGTCCCAGCCGATTATAATTCGAAGCCATAGAATAATTATATGCACCGGTTGTTAGTACGGCGATGATATCACCGCGTTTCGTGGAAGGAAAATTCACTGCCGGCTGGATGATATCGCCGCTTTCGCAGCATCGGCCGACAAGATCGGCGGTTATGCTGTTTGGCTCACGCATCTTGCCGGCATTATAAATGGTATAGTGCGAGCGATAGAGCGCGTAACGCGGATTATCGGTCATCCCGCCGTCAATGGAAATATAATTTTTATAACCCGGAAGCTGTTTTACTGAGCCGACCGTGTAGAGTGTCAGGCCGGCATCGGCGATGATGCTGCGGCCTGGTTCCAGCCGGATCGCCGGACGTTTTAACTGGTAGAATTTCAGCTGTTCATCCAGCTTCGCAGCGATCAAGCGGATCATCTCGGTGATTCGGCATGGCTGATCTGCTTCGCTGTAACGGACACCGAAACCGCCTCCCAGATTTAATTCTAAGGTTTCATATTGAAATTTAGCTTTGACATTAGCCATAAAAGCGGTCATGATCATGACGGTATCGCAGTAAGGCTGAGGATCAAAGATCTGAGATCCGATATGACAATGGAATCCCATCAGTCTGATATTCGGTTGCTGTAACGCATAACCGGTTAAGCTTTCGGCTTGTCCGGTTTCAATTGCGGATCCGAATTTAGAGTCAACTTTACCAGTCGTGACAGCTTCGAAGGTATGCGGATCAATGCCGGGGGTCAGCCTCAGCAGGATTTGCTGACGGGTATTGTTCTGTTGGGCATATTGCTGGATGGCGTCAATTTCTTCCCGGCTGTCAGCGACAAAGTATCCGACTTTGCAGCGAATAGCTGAACAGATATCCGCATCCGTTTTATTATTTGAGTGGAAATAGGCTTTTTCCAGAGGAAAACCAGCTTGTCTGGCAGTCTGAATCTCCCCATCCGAGACCACATCAATGCCTAATCCCTCTTCATTGATGATTCGGTACAGCTGTTTAAAACAGGAAGCTTTGCTGGCATAGAGCGGTAAGGCATCCGGACCGAAACAGGCGGTCATTGTCTGACGATACAACCGGCAGTTTTCGCGGATCTGTTGTTCATCCAGGATATAGAGCGGTGTTTGATACACTTTAGCTAAGTCAAGGGTATCATGACCATTGATTGTGAGATGATTAAGCTGATTGATCTGCAGATTGGCAGTTAACATGGCGTGTTCCTTTATCCTTAAATTATCAATGGGAATATTCTAACACTAATCGGGAACAAATGACTATCAAATCAGCCATCAATAATAAATTTAACTGAAGCTTGTTGACTTTGACGCGATGTCGCCGTTTATACTGTCCTTAATAAGGAGGTAAGAAAATGCATCAGATGACAATCAGCCAGGTAACGCGGAAATTCCAGGTATCAACCAGAATGTTAAGGTACTATGAACAGATCGGTTTATTGACCAGTCAGCGAACAGCGGATTACGCCTACCGGGTTTATGATCATTCGGCTCTTTTACGTCTGCAGAAAATTCTGATTCTGCGGAATTTGCGAATTCCGCTTAAGCAGATTAAGCAGCTGCTCGATGAGCCATCCGCTGATAAATCCATTGCGATTTTTAAAGCACAAATCAATCATTTAGATAATGAAATAACAATGCTCAAAGCTGTCCGAAAGATCATGACTGATTTTATGGACCAGCTGAGCTCTCTGACGGCTTCGCCAACGTCTTTGCCGACCATGACTGAACCGGAGCTTTTCGATATGATGAAATCCTTATCCCTTATCTGTTGTACGATCAAGGAGGATAACAACATGGAAGAAGTTAAGCAGTGCGACACCGCCGTTTTGCATGATGTCCGAATTATTTATCTGCCGCCTTGTTATGTGGCGGCCGCACATCATATCGGAGATGAACCGGAACAAGCCGTTAATCAGCTCATCGATCACTTTGTTATAGAACATGATCTGATCCGCTTAAAACCGGATCTGCGGCATTTCGGTTTTAATCACCCTAATCCCATTGATGAAACCGGTTATCACGGTTATGAAATGTGGGTTACGATTCCGGAAGATTTACAAGTTGAAGCACCGTTAACGAAGAAATATTTCCCTGGCGGACTGTATGCGGCTCACATGATACCAATGGGTAATTTCCAGGAATGGGATTGGCTGTTTGCTTGGGTAAAAAACAGTGATAAGTATTGTTTTGCCGGTGATCTGGCTGATCAGCAGCACATGTGCGGATTATTGGAGGAACACCTGAATTACCTTCAGCATGTCAGGCTAGAGAACAGCGAACCGGATGACCTTCAGTTGGATCTGTTAATGCCGGTTATCGTTAATTCATCATTAATCTGATCCTTCTTTCCGTATGCCGGCTGATCAATGTCAGTTTATTCAAAGTTAAAGCGGATTCCGTTTTAGCTTTTTTAATCAGCTGAATTAAAACGCCGAAAGTTAAGAATGAGTTTATCTGCGTGTGCCATAATAGATCAGCAATACTTAAGAGGTGCACGATGATAAAAATAACAGCTGACAGTACATGTGATCTTACCCCGGAAATTATTGAAGCTTTAGCGATTGAAATCATTCCGGTTCATATTGTGATTGATGATGAAATCTACGAAGATAATATCAACATTCATGCCCAGGATATTTTCACGAAAGTCGAAATTGAGCACCGGAGCTGTAAAACCGCTGCGGTCAATGAACAAGAGTATGAGGTGTTCTTTCAGCGTCTGTCAGGTCAATATGAGGCTGTAATTCATCTTTCACTGGGTGCTAAATTCTCCTCGTGCTGGCAGAATGCCAGTCAAGCGGCTAAGCATTATCCGAATATCCATGTTATTGATACGCAGAATTTATCCAGTGCCAGCGGTTATCTGGTATATAAAGCTGCACAGCTGGCACAGGCCGGTCAGCCGCTTCCGGTGATCCTGGCGGAAATCAAGAGCTATGTGCCGACGATGGATGCCAGTTTTGTGATCGATAAACTGGATTATCTTTATAAGGGAGGCCGCTGCACCGGTGTCGAAATGGTCAGCACTAAATTTCTGCGGATCAAACCCTGCATCGAAGTCAAGGAAGGCGAAATGAAAGTCGGTAAAAAATACCGAGGCAGTCTGGATCTTAGTTTGCGTAATTATCTAAAAGACCGGCTGAGCAGTCCGCAGATAGATCGCAGTCTGATTTTTATCACGCATGCGGCCTGTCAGCCTGAAACGGTGCGTTTAGTCAAAGAACAAATCATGCGTGATTTTCCTTTTGAACAAGTAATTATTACAACGGCCGGCTGTACGATATCCGCTCACTGCGGCCCGAATACGCTGGGAGTCCTTTTCCGGCATCAAAATGCTGCAACTCCGTCATCGGACATCTAGACATTGTGATATGATTAAACAGTGAGGTATCAGCTATGAATGGACAGCCGAATAAAAAAATATCGAGTAAACAGCATCGATCTGATGAGAATATGATTGGCACCTATCTGCCGCTCGGACTGTGTTTCGGGTTGCTTTTCGGTCAGCTTTTTAATAATTTGGCTTTAGGTCTCTCCTTGGGGCTGTGCTTTGGCGTCGCCATCGGTGCAGCAACGAAAAAGCAGTAGCCGCTGCTTCATTCATGATGATATAGAAAAAAGGCGTAATATGCAAAGGCTCTTCAATAAATATATCATTTTGACTTGTTTTATTTTTTTCCTCTTGGCGATGGCTGTTCCATGGTTTATGCTGAAACCGGTTGTCAGCCAGTTAGGCGTGATGTGGGGCGATATTTTACGTTATACCTGCGGGGCTTTACTGACGATCCTCTTGATGCGGCTTTTCTGGCATCGTACAATCTTTCCGACCGGCAATCCGGCTTTTATAAAAAATCTCTTTACGTTTGGGCTGTTAGGCCTTATCGGTGCTGTCGGAGCCGCTATCTTCAGTTATAATTCTTTGGATCAGACCGGCTCTTTTTTCACGATTGCCGGTTTTATTCTGTTGAATCTCAGTATCGCAGTCTGCGAAGAATTATTGTTCCGCGGGCTGATCCTGCATAGCCTGCTGTTAAGACTGGGGAAGGATAAACGTCATGTCATGCAGGCCGTCGGCTGGACCAGTCTGATCTTTGGTTTAAGACATTTTCTGACCTTGGCGGATACACCGGATTTAATTGTCATGACCGGAGCGCAGGTTGTCTTTACCTTCATGGCTTCGGTTTATCTGTGTGCGGTTTATTTAAGAACGGACAATCTTTGGCTGGTGATTTTTATTCACTTTATTGAGGACTTGGCCGCTACCATCTGGACGGTTTTCTCATCTGTCGCTGCGACAGCCGCCATGACGGATATCTCGGCTGGTGTCGCTTTGCGGCTGGTGATCTTTCAACTGATTTATCTGATTTTCGGCTGGCTGATGCTAAGGGATAAGTCATGGGATTATGATCCAGCAGCCGACCAGCTGAAAACAGGAAGCTGAACACGCTGTTAAATACGCTGCGATTTAATTATATTATGAAAGCACGGTTATCATCACGGTTTTAAATAAGCGAAACGGCCGTTGATTATTAAGGACTTAGCTAGATGAGTATTCATCCTTTTTCAGGCGAAATATAGCTTGCAATCTCATGATATGGGGACTATACTCAGGGTGGTAAAGAATTACCGGAAGGATGTGATACAATGAATGACAGTCACCGAAGTCGGCACGAATTAAATAATCCTCAATCTACGTGCATAAGCCAGACAATAGCGGAAGTTTTTCCATTGTATCTCCGATGGACTAATTTAATGATATTGTAAGTCGTTGCACAAACGGCTTTTTTATTGGCTTGGTTCGTATTATTGGGCATTTCTGAACAGAAAGGGATAACCAGTGATACTATGAAAAAAAACCAAAAAAACAAATTTGATACCTTAAACAGACTACGTACTTTAGCCTTTTTAGCTCCTGATGAATTGTATGCCAGCCTGATAACATTTAACGGCGGGCTGACCAGCGAGGAAGCGGACAACCGCTTAGCGGATCATGGTAAGAACATTATCACCACCGGCAACCGCATCACGACTTTCAGCCGTCTAAAAGAATCTGTTATCAGTCCTTTTAATACGATTCTGGTAATTATCGCGATCATAACCTATTTTACTGATGTTGTTTATGCGGATTCGCCGGATTATGTGACGGTTGTAATTATTATCTCCTTAGTCACTGTTTCCAGTCTGGTTGCTTTTATTCAAAGCCGCCGTTCCGATAAAGCTGCTGAAAGCTTATCAAAAATGATTTCCAGCAATGCGGACGTCTGGCGGGATGGCAAACTGACATCAATTCCCATGGAAGCTGTCGTACCGGGAGATATTGTTAAACTCTCCGCCGGCGATATGATTCCGGCTGATATTCGTTTCTTAACAACGAAGGATACCTTCGTAGCGCAGTCGGCACTGACGGGAGAATCAGCTCCAGTCGAAAAATTCGGTGAAATCAAGAACTCTGCGGATGAAGATCTGACAGATCTGGCGAATTTAGGTTTTATGGGAACCAATATTATCAGCGGGAGCTCTACCGCGATGGTTCTGACCACCGGCAATAATACTTACTTCGGTTTAATGGCCAGATCATTGACCGGCGATCGAGCAAAGACAAGCTTTGAGCGCGGCGTTGATTCTGTCAGCAGCTTATTAGTCCGCATGATGTTTCTTTTAATTCCCATTGTTTTTCTGATCAACGGCGTCGCTAAAGGCGACTGGCTGGATGCTCTGCTGTTTTCGATCAGCATCGCCGTCGGTTTGACCCCGGAAATGCTGCCGGTCATTATGACTTCAACGCTGGCCAGAGGAGCGGTCAACATGTCGAAACACCAGGTTATTATCCGTACCCTAGGAGCGATTCAGACCTTTGGAGAAATGGATGTTCTCTGTACGGATAAAACCGGTACCCTGACCGAGGATAAGATTATTCTTGAAAGATATTTGAATCTGCGCGGTGAGAATGATGATAGTGTTTTAGGCTACGCTTATTTAAACAGCTATTATCAAACCGGCCTAAAGAACTTAATTGACTTAGCGGTTATCAATCGAGCCATTGAAAGAGGGATGGAATATAAACTGGCGGAATATACCCGTGTCGATGAAATCCCCTTTGATTTTGCCCGTCGGCGGATGAGTGTCGTCCTGAATGATCAGCAAGGTCATCGGCAGCTGATCACCAAGGGAGCGGTTGAAGAATTAATGAGCATTGCGGCTTATTTCAATCTGGACGGAAAGATCGTACCGATTACCGCTGATTTGAAAAAGCTGGCAATGGATGTTTATGAGAAACATAATGCCGATGGTCTGAGAATGATCGCCGTTGCTTATAAGAATAATGTACCCGCCAGCGGTGAACTGACCGTTGCGGATGAGAATGAAATGATCCTGACCGGTTTTATCGGTTTTCTCGATCCGCCGAAAGGAAGTGCTAAAGCGGCGATTGATGCCTTACGCGACCATGGTGTCCGTACCGTTGTGCTGACCGGGGACAGCGAAGGCGTTGCACGTTTAGTCTGTTCGAAAGTCGGGGTTAATACGGTGAAGATCCTCACCGGCACCGAAGTGGAAAAACTGGATAACAGTCAGCTGCTTCAAGAAGCGAGTCAAGTTGATGTCTTTGCGAAATTATCACCGGCACAGAAAGAACGCGTCGTTAAACTGCTGCAGGTCGCCGGACATACGGTTGGCTACATGGGTGACGGTATAAATGATTCGCTGGCGCTGCGGCAAGCTGATGTTGGTATCTCCGTGGACAGTGCTGTTGATATTGCGAAAGAATCGGCTGATATTATTTTGCTGAAGAAAGATTTGATGGTGCTAGAAGAAGGCGTCATTGAAGGACGCCGCACCTTCGGTAATATTAATAAGTATATAAAAATGGCTGCCAGCGGTAATTTCGGAAATATGATTTCCGTCATGGCTGCCAGTATCTTTCTGCCCTTTTTACCAATGCTGCCGGTTCAGATCTTAACTCAAAATCTCTTATGCGATTTTGCTCAGATGGGTATTCCGTTTGACCGGGTTGACAAGGAATATCTCTTGAAACCCCATAAGTGGGATACCGGAGCGATTAAATCGTTTATGCTTGTGCTTGGCACGACGAGTTCCATCTTTGATATTTTGTGTTTCGTTGTTCTTTGGTGGGGTTTGAAAGCAAATACCATAGCCCTGGCTCCTTTATTCCATTGCGGCTGGTTTGTGTTCGGAACGGTCTCGCAGATCATCGTCATTCATGCAATCCGCACGACTAAGATCCCTTTTATCCAAAGTACTCCGGCTAAACCTTTGCTGCTCTCAACCCTGGCAATCGTTATTCTGACTTTCGTAATCGGTTTTTCTGATTTATCGGTTGGCTTCTATATGACACATCTGCCGTTAAGCTATATTCCATGGCTGTTGATTTTGCTGCTCGCTTACTTTGTCGGCGTCCAGCTGATCAAGAAAATTTATGTTCGTCACTACGGCGAATGGATGTAAAAAAGACTTCCTTCGAAGTCTTTTAAATACTGCACTTTTTAACATATTCCCGAATGGCTTGAAAGCTCTCGGGACTGACAACATGCTCGATGCGGCAGGCGTCTTCCAACGCAATATCCTTATCAATACCGAGTCTGATCAGCCAATCCGAGAAAAACAGGTGTCTTTCAAAGATTGTTTCCGCAATCTTTTTTCCGGCGGCGGTCAGGGTGATATGACCTTCATTATCCATTTCAATCAGTTTATCCGCTCTTAAATTCTTCATTGCGACACTGACGCTGGATTTTTTATAGTCGAGTTTATTAACAATATCGATCGAGCGGACATGAGTCTTATTCTGACTTAGGATCAGAATCGTTTCAAGATACATTTCAGCTGATTCACGCATTTTCATGATTATTCTTTTACCTCTCAAACTTTTATTAAGCTTTGAATTTAGCATATCATAGCCTATACAATAAAGCAAACAATCAGCTTGCCGCTGATTTGAGCGAGGAGCAGAGCTAAACATTTTCGGAAGTCATTAAAAGCTACCACTATCCTTGAATGAATAATGATAACTTTTTCAAACGATTACCAATGTTAAACAAGCCGACAATCACTATTGTTGGTCAGCTATTTCCATGTTACGGTAAGCCAGCAAGTATTGATCAAGATAAATTTTCTGAACAACCGCAAAGACCGCGCTGCGCAGCAGTTCGTTTTCCTGAGAATGGTTAAGCTTATCTGTTGCCGGGGCATTTTTGATCCCGAAAGAGTTAAACAAGGTTTCTTCAAAAACCGTACAGAAATGATCGTAAGCTTTCGCCGCCGGATATTTATCTTTCTGAATCGCTAAGAGAAAACGAATATCATCAAGAGTTACCACCGTCTTGGAAATCGCGATAAACATCAGAACAGCAAGGTGTTCGGCGGTATACTGTTTACGATCCGGGTTAGCCAGTAATTTCAGTTTGACATAATTACTGACCATAGAAGCGGTTATTTCCGGTTCCCCCAACGGAGCCAGATAACCGTTGATAAATTTAACTGTCTGTTCCAAATAAAGACCGACATTGGTTATTTCCAGATAACGCGGCAAGCGGAAGTTTTTGATAGTGTCGGTCATTTTTTCCTTAAGTTCATTATTCATATATCTATTTTACTACGGTTATTGAAAAACATCAATAACGATTAATTTACTGGCAATCAGTTATTAAAAAACCGTTGACGGGATAATAATAAGCGCTTATAATAAGCTTATCATCCGGTATCGATAAACTGCTGAAGGGAGTTTTACAGATGGAACGCATCGAAAAGATTACGCGCGTCTTAACAATGCCGCCGTTAGTGACGGGTTTGACTGTGCTGCTGTTATATGAAGTGCAAGCATTAAACATGATGGAGTTTATCATGGCGGAAGGCTGTTTGCTGTTCTTTCCGGCTTTGGCTTATCCGTTTCGGGAAATTTTCCATATTGGCAAAGATCGGCGCAGTGGTCAGCGTACCACGGCGATGATCTTCAGTTGTTTTAGCTACAGTTATGGCTTTATCTGGTCCTTGACTTCTAATGCCGGAATGGTTTGCAAGGTTTTATTTACCTCATATATTCTATCGGTTATTGCCTTGCTGATTGCTAATAAACTCTGTCACTTTAAAGCCAGCGGCCATGCATGCAGCACAACAGCGCCAATGGTTCTGCTGAGCTGGCAGGTCAGCCCTTATCTGGTTCTTCCAAGTTTGGGCTTAGTTTTAGCTGTTTACTATTCATCAATCAAGCTTAAACAGCATACGCTTGGGCAGCTGATAGCTGGTTCTGCCTTCAGTATTCTTGCCGGATTGATCAGTATTCTGCTTTTCAACAATTAAAAGAGACCATCCTTGATCGGTATCGTGACTTATACGATCATCAGATGGTCCTTTTTTAACTACTTGCTTTATATCAAACAGTGGAAAAGATGAAGAACACTGTATTGATCAGGAGGCGGATAACTGGCTTTGGATTTCAGCAATTCGCTGTTGAATATAATCTAAGATGGAACAGGCGGTACTGGAAAGCAGACTGTTGCCGGTCGGATAGGTATTCTGACCGTTTTCATTCGTCGCCGGACCGGTTGGCTGTTCACCATTTTTGGTTTTGTCTGGCATATCAGCCGGAGCACTGTTGTTATCGGAGGTTTTATCGTCCGTTGTGTTTTGGTCAGTCGGTGCGTTTTCGGTATCTGTCTGTTCGGTGGCACCGGTTGTCATATCGGTTTGATCGCTGCCGAAGCCGTTGGCGAGCGCCGTCGGCTGCAAGGCGGATAAATCAGTATCACTGACGCTGATGGCGGTGATGAATTGATCGTATGTATAGAAAGCGGTTGGATCGTTTTCAACCGAGCTGCCGATTACCGTCTGAACTTGCGTAACCAGGGAAGTGAAATCGTTCAGATAAGCAATCAAGTCATTGACATAGCTTAAGTACTGCGTCTTGTATTCATCAATCGCTAATAGTTTGGCAAACAGCGGACGGGTCGAGCTGTCGACATTATAGAATGGATTATCAATATCCACGGTTACACTGGCTCCGCTGTCTTCACTGTATCCGCCGATGGACATGTTGTAATCCCAAGGCAGATAAGTGAATTTGCCGTCGCTGTACAGTAAGTAGTAATTATGGGCTTTAGAACCGCTGTAGCTGTCATAATTACCCATGACGGTATTAAGAGCAATGGCTTTTAACACGCTGTCAACATCAAGAATAGCTTCTAGGTCGGCAGTATTGTCTGCTGTTGTATTATTCAAGGTATTAATCAGTGTTGTTAAATTTGTAAAGCTTTCATCACTGCCGTATTCCAGACGGTAACCGGAGAGATCATCGGTTGTCAGCAGCGTGCAATTTTCCTCATCAGCTTTGTATAGATTAGTCGTCTCGTTTACCGTGCTGATTCTTTCGACAAAACTGTCTTCATAGGCTTCGACAGTTAAGTAAAATCCAAATAATTCATCATTAATGCTCAGATTTGTATAACTGACATTCGGTGTTATCATCCCTAAATAAGCAGAGGCCGCATAGGTTAAAAACTCCCGCATGTAGGATGCATCAGCGAAAGAAGGGTTGAGTACGAATTGATCTAATCCGTTAATTGTTTGCCCTTCAACAAATTCATCGGCTTTGATTGTAAAGCCATAACGATTTGAATCACTTTGGGCGATGCTGGTCAGTGAACTGTTGCCTTTTGTCTTAAAGCCGACATTTTCATAGGTAACGCCATTGATAGTGATATCGACCGGGTAATATGTTTCATCCAACGGATTGGCGATCAGATCATTCCAGTCTGTCTCGCTGATTGTAATATTAATACTGGTAATGTCCCCTTGACCAAAGACATCGCCGTAATATTCATCATTATCACCAAGCTTGAAGGTACTGAGATTCTCAGTATCGGTACTGACACCGGCTGTTGTAGAACAGGCAACCAGACACATAACAAGCAGGGCTGAAATAATGATCAGGAATCCATGTTTGCGCATTTTTAAATCACCTTTCGTAGCTATAGTTAAAGCGAGCAAGGTGGCGATTAGCTGTTAGCGATGTGAACAATTGCTGAATATTAAAAAGCCCTCAGTTTAGGTGAGGGCTGCTGACTATTCAGTAGTCTGTTTTTTCTTTAATCGCAGATAAGCAGTTGCGGTAATCAGCATCGTAACCAGCAGGATGCCGGCACTGAGAATCTTAATCGGGGAAATATTCTCGGAAACAGCATTTCCGGTTTGGATGATCTCGATACTAGCTGCATGAATATCGGTATCTCCGCCGTGTTCGCTACAGGCATTGTAGAAAGTTCCGGTAATCCTTACGGTATCACCTTGGTTTTTATAATCGCCGAAATAGGTTATTTTCTGCGCGTCGCTTGTTTTGATCCAAACGCCGATGGCGTTAGTTTTATCATTAATATTAATCCAGGAGTATTCTCCGCGTTCCAATATTTCACCGATGGCTTCACCTTCAATCGTAACGTTTGTACCATCAAGACTGACAGCGTTTTCGATCAGTTCGTTGATTGTGAATGTTTGATCCTGAGCTAGGCAGCCGATCGCTGCAATCCATAAAAACAACCAGGTAATAATCAGTGTTTGACATATTTTGCGCATAGCTTTTTTAAACCTCCAACAATGTAGCCGAATAAAGCGAAGACGGATAAGAATTCCAGGCGACCCATAAACATGGCAACAATATAATATAGCCGCATTAATACCGGCATCGTTGCGGTTGTAATACCAATGGAAAGACCGACATTGCCCGTAACAGAAGCGGCTTCAAAGGCAGATTCAGTCATTGGATAGCCATAATATGTCCCTAAGGCTGTTCCGATGGCGAAAGTTATGAAATAACAGATAATAATGATTGATGAGGATTTTACAATGTTGTCATCAAGAATATAATCCTTGATATGATGGTATTTATAGACTTTCACACTTCTTTCGGAGGATAGTAGTTTCTTAACATCAGCTATGATGCTTTTGAAAACGATGCCAACCCGCAATCCCTTGAAACCGCCGGCTGTCGAACATGCCGAACCTCCGATCAGCATGGCGGTAATGATAATAATATTGCCGAAATCTCCCCATTGCAGAGCAAACTGCCGCGCATAGATATTACTGAATCCGGTTGTCGTATGAGCCGAAATGATATTGTATACAATTCTACGGAAAACAGCGACCGAATCCGGATAGAGATGAGCAAGCGCGACAATGGCTAATGCACAACAGACAAAGGATGTAATCACAAAACTCTGAATTTCAATATTTTTAATGATTTCTTTCTTTTTTCCTTGCCATACAGCATAATGTAATCCGAAATTCAATGAGCCTAAGATTAAAAAGATCATTGTTATAATCTCAAAAGAAAAACTGTGATAGTACATTATATTCTGGGAGTACGGAGCAAACCCACCGGTACTCCATGCTGACGAGAACATAAACAACCCATTGAAGAAAGCCGAAAGCGGATTTAATCCGATGATCATTCCATCAATCCATAAGGCTAGTGTTCCAATGATTAAATAGACCAGGCTTATTTTCCAGATTAATCGTGCTGTTCCCTTAACATTCGGAACTAAACCGATATCCTTAGCTTCACCGACATATATTTTATAAGCACCGCTCATTTGGTTTACTAAGAAGGATAGGGCTAGTACAACCATTCCCTGTCCGCCGACAAATGTCAGAATATGCCTCCACATATTTAACCCGATGGAGATATGATCTAAATCTTGAGTCAGGACTAAACCGGTTGTTGTGAATCCGCTCATGACATCAAAACAAGCATTCAGAAAGGAGTCATTGTGTCCACTTAAGCGATAAGGAATCGCACAGAGTATAACAAGAATAACCCACGATAACGCGGCAATGACAAAACCATGTTTCCACTGCAGATTAACCCTGTCAGCATTGTGCCCGGTACCTAGCATTACCATCATTAAACCGACACTTAAAGAAATAGCCAAGCTAATTAAAAAATCCAATACCGGGTTGATTTCATTAACGACTAGTGAAGTGAAAAGGGGAATAATCATCAGTAAGGAAATCCCAATGACAATCCAGCCGGCATAATAGAAGACAATCCGCAGACCAGGGAAATTTTTTTCAATTTGATCCATCATGCACCTCACAATAAGGTAAGCAGAAACAATAGACCGGTATATAATAACGTGAATATCAATTCGCTGAGTAATCCGATGATTTCATTTTTCTGTTGATGCATAATTATTTTTCCTTTGTTCCACGGAATTGTTTACGTAAATCGTTTAATCCGTTACTGCTTGTTAAGATCAGAATATTATCATCATTAACAATCCGCGAATTGCCACGGGGATAAATAGCTTTGTCATTACGTAAAATGGAAGTAACAACACAGTCTTTCGGCAGGATAAGATCTTTGATAAAACTGTCATCCCAAAGGCTTCCTTTATCAATTTTTATTTCGACGAGAATCATATTGCCACGTTCGAATGTCTGAACAATCCGGAAATTATCTTTGTCAAATTCTCCTTCAATCAGATTGGCAATGACAGCTGTACTGCAGACTGTTTTATCAACTCCTAGTTTTTTGAACATAGCGATATTTTTCGGATTGTTGACGCGGGCAATGGTCTTAGTGATATGAAAAATGCTTTTGGCGATCTGGCAAACTACCAAATTGTCTTCATCAGCTCCTGTGACGGCAGCAACAACTTCGGCATCGTTAATGCCGGCATCAATTAAAACATCAATGTCCGTGCCATCACCGCAAATTACTTCAACGCCGATATCCTCCGCGATGGATTGACAGACTCGTTTATCATTTTCAATGACGACGACATCAAAGTTACGTTCTTTAAGGGTTTTCAAGAGGTAGTAGCCGATCTTTCCTCCGCCCACAATAATTGATTTCATTTATTTAGCAACTCCTTACAGTTCAATGAGAATGTGATTTAATTCCGTCTGATCAATGGTACAAATTAAACGCTGATCGGCTTTGACCAGTAGATCTTTTTGTGGAAAGGAGAAACCTTGCCGATCAAGAATACCGGAAATAATGCATCCATAGGTGTTTTCGATGTCTTGAATCGATTTTTTGTGTTCGTGTTCAACCAAAATCGAAGCAACAACATGTTTGCTGTCAACCATGGATATGATATCGACTTTATCCAGGTTCAATTTGCTTTTTAACAGTTCAACACCGAGGTTGTTTGGATTCAGCGTTTCGATTCCTAAATTGTCATAAATATACTGCCGGTTGGAGTTGACAATCCGGGCAATAATGCGTGGAACCTGATAGATTTCTTTGGCGATCATGGCAACGGTAATATTCAGGTTCTCATCCGGCGTCACTGGCAGAATGGCATCGGCTGTTTCAATCCCGGCTTCCTTTAAAACTTCATCGTCATACTCAATCCCTTTTACTTTCAGACCGTTAAAACCATTGCCAAGTGATCCTAAGCGTTCATTATCACGGTCGACGACGGATACATTATGATTAGTATTGGATAGTTCTTTAGCTAATGTGCTGCCGAATCGACCGCATCCGATGATAATTATGTTCATAGTGACTCCGATCAGCGCCGTGATGTAAAGACAGCGTTCTTTACCCGGGAAATAACATGACCGATGCCATTCTCATCATATTCCAGCTTGTAGAGTGTTTTATCATCGTGATTATCACAGTCTTCAGCGAAATAGGCATCACGGTGTTTCTTTAATGTCAGGTCGGCATATTGATTCATATTATAACGAGCTGGTAAAAAAGTCGGATCTAAAGCCCAAGCCGCGCGGAAGTGTTTCATCGCGGCCGGATGATCACCGGTATTCTCTAAAAGAATGCCGAATAAATTCTGTGGCTCTGCTGCATGCGGGTACTTCATTAATGCCTCACGGATCAGCTGTTCACTCTCGATATAGTTACCGCATGTGATCAGACTTTGAATTTTATGACCGAGCTGATCAAGTCTTTCTTCATCCGGGCATGCTGTTTTTTGCTTTGTTTTCATGTTATCTGCTCCTTCTAGAGTGATGATAACACCTATTCTGTTAGGAAATTGTGAGTAAAAAGCGTCCGTTGTTAGAAAGCTGTGAGTAAAAAAAAGACCGATTAACGGTCATTCATCAATCAGGCGATAGCCGACGCCGACTTCGGTAAGGATAAAGCGCGGCTTAGCAGGATTGTGTTCTATCTTGCGGCGCAGGCCGGCCATCAATGTCCGCAGCGCCTGCGTATCGTTGCCGTAACCGATGCCCCAAAGTTCTTTGATGATATAACCGGTCGTCAGAACTTTACCGGTATTCTTGAAAAAAAGGGTCAGCAGTGTGAATTCCATCGGGGTCAGGTGGATCTCTTGCTCATCCAGATAGACCAGATGTTTCAGGTGATCAATCTTTAATCCGTTTAATTGACTGACGGTTGGCTGGCGATTGTTAGCCTGCCGGTACAGATGGCGCAGGGCCACACGGATTCGAGCTAACAGTTCAGTTGCGGAAAAGGGTTTAGTCAGATAATCATCCGCACCGATATCCAGAGCATGTGCTTTCTCTTTATCCTGATCCCGAGCGGAAACGACAATGATCGGCATCTCGGACCATTCGCGGACTTTTTTAATAACTTCCAGTCCATCAAAATCCGGTAAGCCTAAATCCAGCAGCATCAGATCAATGGATTCAGAAACCAGCATGTTCATAGCGGTCTGAGCATTATTGGCGCTTAAATAACGATAGCCTTCGGTTTGCAAGGCATAACAGATGAAATTACGAATTTGACTGTCATCTTCGACAACCAAGAGACATTCTCCATAGTTTTCCATTGTTAATCCTCCATGGGCAGCGTAAAGATAAATTCCGCTCCTGGGCCGTCATGCCGGTTAGCGGCCTTAATTGTTCCGCCATGCGCTTTGATGATGACATCACAGATTGTTAAGCCAAGACCGATGCCGTGTTTGGAATCAGCCATCTTGTTCGCCGTTTTAGATGTATAGAACATTTGAAAAATATTCGGCAGATCATGCTTGGAGATACCTTCGCCGCGATCGGCAATCCTGAATGTCGCTTGTCGGCTGGCCGGCGTGACTTCAATCATGATCTCCTGATCAGGGTTGGTGTGTTTGATTGCGTTATCCAACAGATTGACAATTACTTGTTGAATCAACCGGGCATCCATCGGGACCAAGAGGAGTTCATTGGGAATCTTTACTGTTATTTCATGATCAGGAGCCCGTTGGGCAATCAGATGGATAGCCGCTCCAATTACTTCTTCAACGGCTTCCGGTTGTTTGCTGATAATCATTTTACCGTCTTGCAGGCGGGTGAGACTGAGAATGTTTTCAACTAAAGAATGAAGCCAATCGGCATCATCATGAATCTGTTTAGCCAAATCAAAGCGCGGATCAGTTGATTTCGACATATCCATCAGCATTTCGGCAGTTCCCATGATACAGGATAACGGAGTTCGTAGATCGTGGGAAATCGCACGAAGCAGATTGCTGCGGTAACGTTCCTGAACGGTTTCTTCCCGATAGCGCAAGCGCTGCTGAGCCGAGATAAAACGATCCATCGCTAAAGCAATGCTGTCAATCATGCCCTTCAGCAAATGCGTCTGCGCATCGGTTAATTCCTGAGCTTTTAGCTTAGGAATCCGGATGATCCCTAAAACATTATCATGTCCGTAGATAATCCAGTTACTGAATTCCGCATCCGTGTAGAAGCTATTCTGGTGATTCTCGATTTCCTGACGGATCAGTTCCTGATTTTCAGTTGAACGGATTTTTTGTTCAGTCTGAACCTGCTGCAGATAAGAAGTTTCCGGCTGTTCGTTTTCATCGAAACACAAGCAGGCGACATCGCCATCTAAAATCTTGCTGAGACTTTCGATGGCAATCCTGGCAATATCATGTAAATCATCGGCATCAGTCAGGTGATTGGTAAGCATATATAAAGCTTTCGTCTCCGCCTCTTTCTCCTGGGCTTCCAGAGCATTCTTACGGACACTGGATGTGAGGGTACTGACAACCAAGGCGGCGATCATCATGATGGTAAAAGTAACGAGATAACTCGGATCATTGACTATGAAAGTGAAATAAGGGGCAGTAAAAAAGAAATTATAAGCAAAGATTGAAATTATAGCGGCCAGCACGCCGAAGAGGTAGCCGTTGGTATATCGGGCAGTAATCAAAACAGCCAGCAGATAGGTCAGTACAATTGTGGTTTCCGGAAAAGCAATACGCCGGAAAAGATAGCCGATCAAGGTGGCTATGGTCAGCAGTCCCAACATAATTATCAGGTACAGCAGCGGATTAGTGGACTTATTATTGGCTTTTCCGGTCATCTTCATTCCGTCCTTTTAGTCATTATAACACTAAAACAGCAGATGAGGCGGATTTATCACTGCCGCTCGAAGCGGATAAAACGGGTACCCTGGAATGTCAGTTTGCCGAGATCGCCTTCGGCAATTTGTCCGAAATCCAGCGCGCTGACGGAGAACTCCAATCGATCGTTGCTCTCGACTTCGAAGGTGATGTAATACCAAGTTGCAGCTGCTGAATGATACACATCGTTATTAATGCCGGGGTGGGCGCCGCCCATTCCGGCATCGGTCCGTTTAGCAACGACTTTAACGCCGACAGCTAAGACCGGTGAATGGCTATTATGTTTGACTTGACCCAAGCTTTTAATGATTATAATAATGGTCAGACCAAAGACAGCGATAAAGATTAAGCTGATAAATATCGTCATAAAACCAAACATGCTGTTGTTGTAGCCGCCGAAGAATGACATAGAAAACCTCCTCATCAATTAGAGTTTCAGTATAACAAAAAAACATTTCAAACAAAAGCTAATCGCTTAACCCGATCATTCGACTGCTGGTTCAAAGAGCGATGATAGATTGATCCCTTCCATTGTTTTTAGCGCGGTAGAGTGCTTCATCAGCGGCTTTAATCAGTGTTTCAGTATCAGCGGCTGTTTGCGGATAAAGGGCGATTCCTAAAGAAATCGTGCATTGCAGCGTTAAGCCGGATGAGCCCTGAACTTGAAGTTTCTTCACGCCTTGTCTTAGCTTCTCCGCTAAGTGCTGCGCATTCAATGCACTGATCTTCGGCAGGATGATCAGAAATTCTTCACCGCCGTAACGGCAAACGGTATCAAAGCGGCGGACATTTTTAGCTAAGTATGCGCCTAGCTGCCGCAGCAGGGCATCGCCTCCGTCATGGCCGGCCAGATCATTGAAAGCTTTAAAATGATCGATGTCAATCATAATAACGCCGACGGTCTGTTCTTCCCGTACGGCCAAACTGATGGCCTGAGCCAGTGTTTCTTCCATATACCGGCGGTTGTAAAGCCCGGTCAAAGCATCACGGATTGATTGCTGGCGCAGTGTCTCACGCAACCGGATGTTGGTTAAAGCCAAGGCGATGTATTCGGCAATCATTGTAAGTAATTGCGTTCGATGATTGATATAAGTTGAACTGACAACCGGATTGAATTGCAGGGGATTATTTAAATGGTTGATGTGCAGCAGACCGATAACTTCATTCTCACTCATCAGCGGCAGGCAGAAAGCTTGCCCGGTAAGCTGCGGATCAAGATGCTGACAGGCTGTTCCGCCGTGACTGTCGGATGAATAAAGCCGATGTTGTACAAGCGCAAAACAAGCTGTTTCCGGAAACTTTTTTGTTGTATAAGCTGGTGTTCCCCACAGCTGTAATGACTCGAAAACATTTTGGTTCGGATTCCGGAGATATAAACCGCCGTGACTTTCACGATAGATACGGCGGATAAATCCGACACTGATCTGCCCGGCTTCGGCAATCGTCTGACAGCTTTGAAGCTGTTCACCCATTTGATTCAGATGCGTCATTTCATCGGTTCGCTCTTGTAATTCTAATAAACGGATTTTTAGTTCTTCCGTCGCCCGCTGTTGTTTGGTAATATCAATGCCGGTTGCCAGCAGATATTCCACGCGGCCTTTACTATCTAAAAGCGTTGTTTTGGTCCATGATAACAAATGCCGGGCGCCGCTTTTCGCAACCCATACGGAATGGTAGGTAGCCGGCTGTTCATCATCCAGCAGCTGATCAGCTGTTTTACCGCTGGCGGTTGTTTCGATGAATTTGGCATCGCCGTAATAGGTATCTTTGACTTCTTCGAAGGAATATTCAGTCAGCTGCTCACAAGCATGATTGAAGCGGACAATCATGCCGTGCTGATCCAGAACAATGATCAGCGTAAAGGCAATATTCAGAATCGCATTGGAAAAGTCCCGTTCCTGAGTCAGATTATCTTCAACAGCTTTCAGGCGCGATATATCACGGATGGAAGTTAACAGAACATGTTTATGATTTTGGAAATCAATAATGTCGGTATTGATCAGAACAGTGATGACGTGCCCGTTCTGATGTCTGAGGATGGTTTCAAAGTCCCGGACAGTCCCTTTTTCCCTGGTCAGAGCGAGCAGTTTTTGCCGGTCAGCCGGCCGGACATAGGCTTCTTGAATATTCGTGCTTTTTAAGGTTTCCGGCGGATAGCCCAACAATTCCTGCACAGCATGATTGCTGATGATCAGCCGTCCGCTGAAATCGGCAACGATAATACCAACCGGTGCGCTGTAAAAAAGCTGCTGATAGCTTTTAGCGGCAGCACTTTGGTTCTGTTTCTTACCGGCGTATGGCGTTATGTCATAAAGCGACGTCAGAAGCAAATGCTTTTCATTTAATATTATGGAATCGACATTGGCCAAAAGTGTCCTTAGACTCCCGTCACTGTGCCGGATTTTAGCATCAAAGTTCTGAACGGAATGTGACTTTGACAGCAGTCTTAACAAGCGCCGGCGATCGGCCAGTTCTGCGTATAAACCGGTAACGTTTCGGTTGTGAAGTTCTGTTGCTTTCAGACCGATCATCTTTTGCACAGCTTTGTTAAAACTGATTATGGTGCCATCCAGTTCGGTAACGATCAATCCGATCGGCGACTTGGCAGCCATAAAAGATGGCTTACTTTTTAGTAAGCCTTTGTCCTTGATTTGATTAGCTACAAGTTCGTTCTCGGCCGCATCATTTGGTTTCATATTTTCCATCCTTTTATCTGCCTTCAAGCTTGATAAAGTAGATACTGAAGCCTTCTTTTATTTCATTGTATCATAGCTGGGCGCTAAGCCTCTTAAAAAAGGAAAGTGAACAGGTAGCCAGTGCCGACCATCAGAAAGTTACTGATACTATGCATCATGATCGGATAGATGATACTGCGGCTTTTCTGATAAGCCATCCCTTGGACGGTGCCAATCGCCAAAGCGTACAGCAGCTGAGGGATATTAGCTTGAATTTGCAGCGGACTGATGGACCAGCTGATATGCGCCGCCACGAACAGCAGCGCCGCAAAAACGACTTCAAGTGTGATATTTTCACTAAGTTTAGTGCTCTTTCCCAATACGTGCAGCAAGATTGTGATTGGTAAGGCGCGGTACAAGATTTCTTCAGCCGGTCCGCTTAATAGTAGCTGAAAACCGAGCGTTCCAAGGATATTCCGCTGATTAAGCGCAAAATCATAAGTCACTGGCTGATTAGTGAAGTAACCTCCAAGATGAAGAAACAGAGCACTAACGGCAATCACAGCGGTGAAAATATAGAAGAAACGCATTCCGGTTTTTCGATCACCAAGCTGAAAACCAAAATTATCCTTTAAAAGCCGGCGGAAGATCCAAACGAGGATCAGTCCGCTGATCAGCAGGACAATGTGGTGAATACTCTGCCAAGCAAAGGCATTACTGGGATCGATCGTTTGATAATCTAATTGATCAGCAAGCAGATTGGCCGCTTTGCCGATAGCTTCCTGAACAATCAACAAAGCCATGCAGGAACTGAATATACCAGCTGGACGGCCCATAAAAAATCCGGATTTTTCCATAGTTACCTCACTCATCAATTTCAGCTACTGAAAGCTGATTGTTACATATTTAATAGCAGTGCTGCGCTATAAAAAACAAATTAGAATATAGCAGTATTTGATGGAAGAATGCTTTTCTTAATTATAACGCTGAACGGCTGATAAAACAAATTAGCGGATAAAACCAATCATCTAAAACACGCAGGCTTGAAAGGTGATAATCCCGATAATAAATTGGACGCTCGTGCCAAGAAGCCGGCGCAAGCACTATCGTGATATAATATATCATTACCGGTCAGAGTATGTTAGGATGAATATGTACTGACGGAATAATCTGTTTAGTCGGAATGACGGCGAGGACAATATGAAAAACAAAGCTTTTGTTGTTATTGATATCCAAAATGATATTACAAAAAATTACAAAGAGATTATCGGAAACATCAACCGAGCTGTTGATTGGGCGGTGAGCAATGATTTTTATGTTGTTTATATTAAACATCATAATCTGTCAGCTGGTACAAGAACCTTTAAGCCTGATACGCGCGGAGCTGAGCTAGTACCGGATATGAAGATCGTGTCGGATAATATTTTTACAAAAACGAGCGGCAATGCGTTAACAAACGAGGTTTTTTCGGCTTTTATCCGTGACAAGAAAATTGAAGAGTTTTATATTGCCGGGGCTGACGCTACCGCGTGTGTCAAATCTACTTGTTACAATATGACAAAGGCGGGTTATCATGTACATGTTCTGGCGGATTGCATCACAAGTTATGATAAGCGGAAAATTGCTGAAATGCTGCACTATTATGCCGGCAAAGGATGCATTATCGAGGAGCTTTCTGAATTAATTAAATAATGTGCTGAAGAAGCATCGGTTTGTAAAATGTGCCGCGGCTGCTTGCATGATGATCAAATAAGACAAGAATTAAAAGCACCGTTCATTGCTAATGGAACGGTGCTTGCTTTATTAACATATAAAAAAACGAACTCCGGATTATTAATCACAGCGTTCGTTTCACAGCACTTTTGGTGCGGGTAACAGGACTTGAACCTGCAAGTCTCGCGACACATGAACCTGAATCATGCGTGTTTGCCAATTTCACCATACCCGCGATGAACTGCTATATCATTATAGCAGTATCTTGCGGATTATTGAAGATATGAATTTAATTTATCGATATAAATTTGTTTATCCGCTTTTGACATAAAGGCGGCGTTGATGGAATTGATATTCATTCTGATCAGATCATTATAGGTAAAACCTAATTCACGCATGGCAATTTCATACTCCGAGTCAAGCGTGACATTGGATAAGATCATATTATCGGTGTTCATCGTGACTTTAACTCCCATATCGTATAGTTTTTTGATCGGGTGTTCGCGATATGAAGGCTGTGTCTTGCATTGAATGTTGCTGGTGATGCAGACTTCCAGAGTAATGCCTTCATCAATGACACGCTGGGTGACCTTGGGATCATCGTAACAATGGTGTCCGTGTCCGATGCGGGTCGGTCCGAAATTCAGGGCTTCGTTGACACTGGCTGGTCCGTCGCAATCACCGGCATGAATCGTCAGCGGATAGCCTGCTTTATGGTAATCCGCGAATAATTCGGCATATTCGCTCATCGGGACAAAGCCCTCCGGACCGGCGAGGTCTAAGCCGACGACGCCTTTGCCGTAATACTCTTGCGCTAAAGCAACGGTTTCAAAATTCTCGGCGCGGTTGACATTGTTCATTGTGATCATACAGCAGACGATGATTCCGATGCGGATGGACGGAACTTCACCGGTGGCTTGCCGGACGCCTTCCAGAACGGCATCGATGCTGTCGCGCTGTGTTAATCCTTTCTGGGTATGCAGCTGCGGAGCGAAGCGGATTTCCGCATAGACTAAACCCTGAGCGGCTACATGCTTGATAATCGCATAGGCCGTCCGGCGCAGTGCTTCTTTATCCTGCAGGATTTTTAACGGCATTTCGAATCTTTCCAGATAATCATAAACGGATTTACAGTCGGATGTCAGAACGATGAATTCGCGGAAGTCCGCCAGATTATCTGCCGGCATCGGCAAATGACGTTCCTGAGCCAGTTCCCAGGCTAATTCCGGTAACATTGAACCATCGAGATGGAAATGCAGATCAACTTTAGGAAAATCAAATTTCATACGCTTACCTACCTCTTTTCTCTATTATACATGATTGTTATTGAGAAATCAGTTGTCTAAAAAAATATGTTCGGTATAATATAAGGTAATGAAGAAAGAGGTAGCTATGCGAATTCTGGTAAGTAATGATGATGGTATTGAGGCCATTGGACTGAGAGCTTTAGTCAAAGAATTGAAAAAGATCGGTGATGTAACCGTCGTCGCTCCTAATACGCAAAGAAGTGCCAGCAGCCACTGTCTGACCATCAAAGGCAGTCTGAAAGTCAAAGAAACGCCGATTGATGACGATATCACCGGATGGGCGGTTTACGGTACGCCGGCGGATTGCGTGCATTTAGCGGTCAAGAAAATCTTGGCTGTCAAACCGGATCTGATTGTTTCCGGCATCAATCAAGGTTTCAATATATCCAGTGACTGTATCTATTCCGGAACGGTGGCGGCGGCCCGCGAAGGGTTTATCTTGGGAATTCCATCAATTGCCGTTTCCTTGGATTCTTTCACCAGTGCGGACTTCAGCTATGCGGCGGAAGTAGCGCGCTTGGTCAGCCTGGATTTCTTGAATGATAAACATAATTTGGAATACATGCTGAATGTCAATGTTCCGGCTGTCGATCGTGAATTAATCAAAGGCTACAAGGTTTGCGAATTCGCCGGTGTCCGCGATTACGATGAAAACTTCATCCATACGCAGGATGAAGAATTCCATTATTATCATGTCGGCGATTTAGATGTCAGCACATTCCTGAAAGGCAATGAACTGCGCTATGATGTCGTTGCGCTGAAAGAGAACTATGTGACGGTGACCCCGTTGGATATTGATCTAGTTAATCATCAGTATCTGACGCCATTAGCTGCGCATTGGGAAAAATAAACAAACAATCATTCGGCCCGAACTAATTTCGGGCATTTTTTTTGGTAATTCTGCCATAATTCCGGATCAATATCTTGATCAACAATGATCTGATCAAATTCTTCCAGAGAGGCGTGTTTCGCTAAGTAGGTCAGACCGATCTTGGTATGATCCAGTAAGAGATACTTTTTCCGCCCGGCATTCAGCATACTTCGTTTGACTTCGGCATCCAGCATTTCCGGAACAGTCAAACCGCGGACCAGATCACAGCCTTGCGTGGAGATGAAAACTTTATCCGCATTGATATTTTTAAAGAAAGCGGCGGTTGTACCGTCGAGGGCTCCGGCTGAGACGCTGTTATAGGTACCTGGGGCCAAAATCAGGCGGATCTTGGTGTTGCTGCCTAAGAAATTAATCAGCGGCCAGGAATTGGTGATTACGGTTAGTTTGATATTCGGCAGGGCTTTCGCTAATTGAAGAGCGGTTGAACCGCAGTCGATGATAATCGTATCGTTCTCTTGAACATAACGGCTGGCAAACTGTCCGATGCGGGTTTTTTCATCAGCCATCTGTGTGGCTTTCAACTGAAAACTGGCTTCCGTTGTCGTGCTTTGATTCAAGTAAGCTCCGCCGTAGGTGGTCGTTACAAGTCCCTGTTTTTCAAAGAGTGTCAGATCCCGGCGGATGGTCATGCTGGAAACGTTGAATAAACGTGCCAGTTCCATGACTTCAACATTCTTATCCTTTATCAGCAGGTCATAAATGCCCATGCGCCGCTGATTAACATTCATGCTTTTTCTCCGTCACAATTTAACATGGTCTTGTTCGGTCCGCAGAGCTCATAGAAATCAGCGGCGAAATCGTGAATCGCTTTGTCGGTATCGGCACTGACTAAAAGACTTTTTAAAAGATCGGCGGAAAGCGTAGCGGAATACAAGCCATTGTTGATTAGGGACTGTACTTGATCAATCCGTTTGAAACTGGCGCCTAAGACATGACATGAAAGCTTATTCTTCTGAAAGATATCTTCAATCAGACAGGCGGTTTCAACCCCATTGCCGGACAGCACTTCAATCCGGTTGACATACGGAGCCGCATAGTCAGCGCCGGCTTGGGCTGCTAAAAAGGCTTGCATGGGATGGTAGATCGCGGTAGCCGTGACGCGGATTCCCATCGCGTGGAGCCGGCGGATGGCCATCAGGCCGATGTTATCAACCGGGATTTTGATATAAGTTGTTTTGCCTAAGCGTGTAAGGACATACTGCGCTTCCGCAATCATTCCCTCGACAGTGGATGAGACCATCTGAACGTGCAGGTCACCTTGATCGCCGATGAAGTTACGGATATCCGTTAAGGCTTCATAGGGGGGTCTTCCGGCTCTTTTTAAGATCGTCGGATTACATGTCACGCCCTCCAGCGGGTACCACTCATACATGGTTTTAATCTGTTCTATATCGGCACAATCGATTAATAATTTCATATTAGCCTCCTATCGTTGTATTTAAGCCGCGAGCTAAACCTAATTGCTGAAAATGCTTAAGCTGATCATCATCCCCCAGCGGCAAAGCACTGAGCGGATAAGGAATTCCAAGAGCCTGATATTTACCGGCCCCGTAATTATGATACTTCAAAAGATCGACCTGCCGGATATCCGCTGCTAAGTTTTTGATAAAATCCAGCCGCCGGATGACATCGTTTTCCTGATCATTTAAGGTCGGAACGATTACTAAGCGGATAATCATCGGCTTGTGCCGGGCAGCTATTGCCTGCGCATTGTGCAGAATCAGCGTATTATCTACACCGGTCAGCTGCTGATGCAGCTGGCGGTCAAAGGTCTTAAGGTCCAAGATGACCAGATCGATATCGTTAATCAGACCGTCTAATTCCGTCATATCAAACAAGCCGGCTGTATCCAGGGCGGTATGCACGCCTTGTTTCTTTAATAGCTTAACTGTTTCATGTACAAATTGGTACTGCAGTGCCGGTTCGCCGCCGGAAAAGGTCACGCCGCCGCCGGAAACATCATAGAAGGTTTTATCGCGTAAGAGTTTGGCGGCCAGCTGTTCAGGCGTGTAATCCTGACCTTTAAGCTCGTAGGCTTGATAGTTACAGATGTTAACCATTTCAGCCAGATTGGTACAGCGGCGGCGGTCAATAACGCAGCCGTCAGCCGTCATCGTGATCGCCTGATCAGAACTGTGGCGGACACAGCTGCCGCAGCGCTGACAGCGATTGACATAGTACAGGACCTTCTTACCCGGAAGCATAGCTTCGGGGTTGCTGCACCAAAGACAGCGCAAGTTGCACTGCATCATAAAGACGGTTGTCCGGATGCCCGGACCGTCTTTTGTGGAATAGCCTTGGATATGGCTGATCAGACCGCTGGTCATCTACCAGTCCAGTTCCGTGCGGGCAATGATCGCATCCTGCGCTTCCGGCATCAAAGTTGAGAACAAGGCACAATATCCGGCCACACGCACCATCAGATCCAAGTGTGCTTCCGGATGAGCCTGCGCATCGCGCAGCGTGGCACTGTCGACGACATTGAATTGATTATGAAAAATATTCTTGTACGGCGCTGTCCGAATAAAACTGACAAATTTCTGCAGATTGGAACTGCCGGCTAACGCTCCCGGAGAAAAACGCATATTTAATAGTTGTCCGCCGGCAATCTGATCATTTGGGAGTTTAGCCATCGAATTGATAACGGCGGTCGGACCATGCCGATCAGCACCAAGACAAGGCGAAGCGCCTTCATTTAGCGGTTTTGTCGCTAATCTTCCGTCCGGCGTCGCTCCGACATCAAAACCATTCGGGACATAAGAGGTAATATTGGAAGTCGACATGGTATAACGTCCGCCGATGGGTCCCTGTAAATACCGATCCGTATGATACAGCGGCAATAGCTCCAGATAGGACTGATAGACATCGCGGACAATTAGGTCGGCTTCATCATCGTCATTGCCGAATTTCGGAGCTTGCAGACAGAGCCGGCGGATGTAAGCACCATCCGGTCCGCTGAAATTCTGTTCGAGAGCGGTCTTAAGCTGCTGCAGAGTAATCCGTTTTTCATCAAAGACCAGTTTCTTAATAGCTGTCAGGCTGTCACCGACTGTTGACGGACCGATGTTAGACTGACTGACGAAATCATACTGAGCGCCGCCTTGTTTCAGTGTTTTGCCGCGTTCCATACAGCAGTCAATCGTCGCAGACGCAAAAGGATCGGCATCATGATGTTTTAAAGACAGATCACAGACCAGATCACTCTGGACGGCGAGATCCAGATAGTAAGCCAGCAGTTTTTTCCAAGCGGCGAAGACTTCATCATAGGTCTGATAATCAATCTCAGCCGTGGGTTTGCCGTTGACCGATAGAAGTTGAATTTTCGTTTTTGGATCTTGTCCGTTGTAGAGAACCAATTCCAGAATTTTTCCGAAATTGATATAAGTCATCCCGGTTGCCCGATGTCCCCATTTGCCTTGAATACCGACTTCCACACAGCCGATTGAACAGTAGTCGCGGGCATCCGCTAACGGAATACCCAGTGACAGCATTGCCTTGATCACGACTTCATCGCAGAATAGGCTGGGCATGCCGAAACCTTTGCGAATCAGTTTAGCCGCATCGGTAAGCAGGCTTTCCGGCGTATCCCGGCTGAAGCGGACGCTGAGGTTCGGATCCGGAAGCCGGGAAAGGTTCATTGCTTCCAGACAGAGATATGATAAAGCGTTGGTGCCGTCGGTGCCATCAGGCCGCATACCGCCGACCATCAGATTGGAATAGAGCGGATATCCGCCGCTGTACTGGGTATGATCCCAAGGCCGAATCTTATTCAGACTGTTAACCTTAATAAAGAAGTGTGTAATAATTTCCAGGGCTTTCTCCGTTGTCAGCTGTCCGGTTTCTAAATCATGACAGTAATACGGATAACAATATTGATCAAACCGTCCGAAAGAGAAGGAATGACCATTGCTTTCCAGCATCATAATCAGATGCACCAGATAAACTGTTTCAACGGCTTCATAAAAACTGCGGACCGGACCTTCCAGCAGATCACTGAAGATCACGGCGAGCTGCTGTAATTCGGCTTTCCGCTGCTGATCCGTTGTGATCAGGGCTTTTTCCGCGGCGAGCGCCTGATAGCGTTTGATGAATTTTAAGGCGGCGCGCATCGCAATCTCGACGGCTTGATAGAAATCACGCTGTTCGCTGGTCAGGCCGTTTTGGGAACGTTTTGCGGCAGCTTGCCGGGCCAAACCGCCAAAGCCGTATTGCATGACTGATTGATGGTTGGGGACAATATGACCGTCACCGGACATACTGATTCCGCCGCGGTGCAGAACAGCCTGCTGTGCGGCTAACTGGTTTGTTTCGCTCATGTTGGCACGGACTTCGTCCTGATGCGTGATGTTCTGCCAGTATGGCTGTATGCGGCGCAAACGTGCCTTAACATCATCACTCACGGTAAAGCAATCGCCGCTGCGGTCAGCGAAATCATCTAATTCTTCAATGACCCAATTAAATGAATACTCCGGGAAAATCGGGGCCGCAAAATTGACACTGGCATGATTCCCGATAATCAGGGAATCGTCATCGATGTAAATCGTCATCTTGGTCAGAATCAAGTCGAGGGCTAAGGCTTTTTTTATGATCGGCGGCTGATCGGCGTAGGTTTGATAAGCCTGCGTGATCAGTTCAGCCCGTTCGGCACAGATGGTGGCTTGACGCTGATTCATCCTTTGCTGAAAACGGGTGATCCGTTCCCAGTCGACATCTTGATTCTGCGGTTTAAAACTAAGAAACTCGGTCATAAGCACTACCTCCGGTACACAACCATTCTAACACAAAAACAACAAAAATCAATGTTTGATTATGTTTGATTTAATTTAAATTAGCGAAGATCAAGATAATTTACCGTAAACAAGCGAAATAATATAAAATTATGTTCAATTAATCTTCACATAGAAATCAGATTGATAAGATATTATATAATATTTTGATAATACTATTTAAATATTCAAAAACCTGTGATAAAATAAGCTTAATATTGCGGGAGTCGATAATATGTTAAATGGATAAAGCTCGTCTTAATCACATCAGTGCCTATTACAGGCCTTTTTAGCTGTTTTAAGTGCTGTGCCGAAACGATCATGTTTTATACCTGTTTAGGGTCGGACTGCCGTTTGTTCATCATGGAGAACTTTTATGAAATTAATCAAGCGGATTCTGTTGTGTTTCATCATTCTGGCGGAAGTAATCTATACTTTACAGCCGATGGAAATCATCGCGAAGAACAATGTTGTCGAACAGTACAACAAAAGCGGTAAAGACCAGCTCAGCGAGCTGGAAGAAACGAAGGTAAAGAAAACGGCAGAGGCAGATACCGAACCGATTGTCGTTTTGCCGGAGGCCAGCAGTCAGTCGCCTTTGCTGAGTGACTACCTGGCGAAGGTCGATCAGGAAGATGAAACAGACCGGGTGGAAATCCAAACGGCACAGGTTGAAAAAACAGCGGATGACTATGCGCTGCGAGCGACTTCCTTCAGCAGTTATCTGCCGGCGCTTTTAAGCGCTGCTGATCCGATCCGTCTGCAGTATGGGGACACGACGGTCACCTATCAGCCCTTGGGCTATAATTTTGCCAGTGCGATAGTTAATAAGAATACGGTGATGTATTACAGCGATCAGCGCAATACTATCTTTCGCTATTACGCTGATATCAGCACCTTTAAAGAAGAAATCACCATGCTGGCTCCGCAAGCGAGCTATGAATATCATTATCAGCTGAAAGTAACGAACGGTTCAATCGTTCAGAAAGACGGTCAGCTGTATATTACCGGACCGGATAATCAGCAATTAATGATCTTGAGCGCCCCGGTCGCGATTGACGCGGCAGGAGCGGATTTAAGCAGTCTGCCGATGGAATTAACAACGGATGATGAAGGCTATCAACTGACATTGACGGTCGACAGTGCGTGGATGAATGCTGATGAACGCGTTTTCCCGGTCATTATTGATCCGCAGTTTAAGGATATTGCCAGTGAAACGGATACGACCATTCGGGAAGGATCCGCGAGTGTTAATTATGCCAGTGATTATCTTTTAAGCGTCGGCAGTGACGTCTCGGGGCGCAGCCGGGCTTTTTTTCAGCTCAATGATGATTTGATCGCTGAATTAACGGATGAGGGAGCGGACATCAGTCAGGCTTATCTGTCCTTGTATGTCCCTGATGATACGCAGCTGCAGGATCAGGACATTCAGCTTTGTGCGCTGAGTGCGGCAGTCGCTTTCGATACGGCAACATGGGATAATGCCAACGGCGCTCAGGCAGTCTGTCAAGACAGCGTGCCGGTTATTGATCAGAGTTTGAAATACTTCACAGATTTCTTTGATCAGCTGACGGCTATGCCGACGGAATTCGGATTAAGCTATCAGCTTGTCAGCGGCACTCCGGTGACAGCGGCAGATCCGGCAACGCTCTATTATCTGTTTGACGGCGATTCTTCAACCGGCATCAGCACCGACAACGGCGATGCGGAAGTCGAACAAACGATTATTATTGATCTTAATCAATTTATCCGTCCGGAAGAGATTAAGCTGAATTTTGGGGGCGATGCGGACTCTTCCGGAGAAAACCTGAGTATTGAATTTATCAACACGAATACGCATGAATCCTTCAGTGAACTGGTTTCCAATGGCATGTCGGCACAGGATGCCGGCGGCGATTATGAAGTCATTTTGCCGTTTGCGCCCAGCGTGACGCTCTATAATCAAGTTAAATTAACAATTACTTCCACACAGGCCGGCGGGAAACCGCGGATTAATGAATTCCAGATCACGCGCTATCAGTTGGAAGAACACTATGTCAAGATTGATCTGAAGGCTTATCTCACCGCCATGCTGGCGGATAATGAGCCGAATTATGGGTTTTATCTGCGGTTAGCGGATGAAACGGCAGCGAAGATCGACTTTGTGTCGAATGATGCCAGCGAACATCAGCCGGAAGTTTTGGTGGATTATACCAGCACTTATGATGTATCACCGCGCTATGCGCTGAATGATCTGACCTTGAATCTTCGGCCGGAGGTGACTTACAGCGCTTCGACAGCTTCTTATGTCGGCGTGACTTTTGACGGCGTCGCGACACCGGGAAGCGTTGTTCGATTGTATTTTAAAGAATACGGTTCGTCGGATTATATCGTTGACGGAGAAGCGATTGACGATATTACCACCGGCTATCTGAACAATATGACCAGCAATTATCAGAGTGCGCATAACTTTCTGGCCGGTGATTTGAAACAGAACGGAGTTTATCAGGTGGAAGCGGAAGCGACCAAGGACGGGGTAACCGGTCTAAGGACCAGCGAAACCTTCATGATTGCTTATCTGAGCTATTATAACAATCTAGCGGATGTCGCCTTCTTTTATGGCGTCGATGCCGAAACCTTAAGACAGGATAATCATATCACCGGGGCTTTGGATGCGCACAGCGTACTTTTTGTCCGCAATCCGAAACGCAATCTGGGCAAAGCCTATGATACGGCGTCACTCGACTATATCACGGACACCAAAGCCAGCGACTATCTCCTGGGGCTGAATTCGTTTAATGAATATTACCTGGATCGCGTTAATGTCAATACCGGTAATTATCATCTGGCTCAGAGCGATATGACCTTCATGATGTTCGGGGAAGAGGTCAATATCACGCGAGTCTATAATTCCAAAAATTCCTTGGGTGTCCGGCAGTTCGGCCAGAACTGGGATTACAATTTCAATTTCATCCTCATGAATTATGATGACAACAAACTGGTTTTTAAAAAGGAAGACGGTCAGAAAGTTTACTTTGAAAAAAACGGCACCGATTATGTGGCAGAGAATAATGATATTCATACCCTGACGAAGACTGCTACGCAGTATATCATCACCGGTAAGGATCGGACTTATTATTTCACGCTTGACGGACAGATCACCAAGCTGGCTTTCAATACCGGCAAGGAATTAAATTATGTCTATAATGCGAGCTCTCAGCTGACAACGGTTGTTCTTCAGAACAATGATGAACTGGCGATTACCTATGGGGACACCGGACTGATTACTGCGCTGAGTTATGTCGCTGTCACTGACGATAAACGGACCGTGGCACAGAAGGTTTCCTATGTTTATGATGCCAATGATCAGCTGATTCAGGTTATTGATCCGCTGGGCTTTACCATGACCTATACATATGATGAATTGGGGCGGATCACGGCTTGGACGGATTTTGATAATCATCAGGTGGATCAGCTGACTTATGATAATCAGAACCGTGTTACTTCCGTCACGAATGCCAACGGCATCGTCAACAGTTTTACCTACTTTACCAATAAGGGCTATACCGAGTGGCGTCAGGATGACGTGCTGATCAAGAAGGTGACTTACAACGCTGCCTTTAAAACAGAGAAGATTACCTACGCCAACGGCAGTGTCGAACGGAAAACCTACCGCAGCGATAACGGACAGCTGGATGTGGAAACCTTGATGAATGAAGTGACGCTGACTTATGCCTATGACGCTAATCAGAATATCACCTCCATCACCCGCAGTGACGGCCATGTCCGAACATTCACTTATGACAGTTCGAATAATATGCTCAGCGAGACGGATTATCTTGGCCGTGTCACGGCTTATCAATATCAGAATAATCTGCTGACGAAGAAGACGTATGCCGATCAGACAACAGAAAACTATACATATGAAAACGGCATCCTGAAGACTTATACCAATCAGAACGGCAATCTGACAACCTATACCAATGACAGTAAAGGCCGGCAAATCATGGTGACTTACGCCAACGGCGAAACATTGAAAACGCAATACAATCTGATGGGATATGCGTCAAGAGAAACCGATACCAACAATAATAAACGGGTTATTTCCCGGAATTACCGCAATGAAATCGTCTATGAGACCACTTTTGAAGGCGATATCACAGAAACGACATACAACGGCAGCGGTTATCCGTTATCACTGCGTGACGGCAACTACAATACCCGTACCTTCACCTACAATGCGCTGGGGCTTTTAGTCAGTGAAACAGATCCGTACGGCAATTACTTAGTGAAGAATTACGATGATTACGGCAATTTAGTCAGCGAAGATAAATACAATGCCAGTCAGACACTGATCTTAGCCGGTGCGGTATCCGCTTATGATCAGTACAATCGGCTGATCAGCGTCCAGCAAGCCGATGGCAGCTACGAACGGTATCAGTATAATATTGCCGGCGAACTTGAACGCAAAATCAACTCGACGACGGACAACGGGGAACTGATCACGCTGTATCGCTATGACCGTTTTACCAGCAACATCATTCAGGAACATTTACCGGACGGCAATGTCGTAACCCGCAACTACGATGCGAACGGCAATCTTTTGGAAGAAATCACAGCGGAAGGCGTCAGAACGACCTATGCGTACGATCAGCGGAATCAACTGATTACCAAGAGCGAAGACAGCGGACTTGTGACAACCTATGAATATGATTATAACGGCAATCAGACGCAAGTTACGCAGCATGAAACGCCGGCGGTAACCTATTATACCAATTGGAGTGACTGGATCTTAGCCAGTACCAGCGGAATCGCTTCGACATCGTCGGTTGAAGAAAAGACGCAGTATCGGGAAAAAGAGTATGAAGAACGCTGGGTGCGCGGTTTTTCTTATCTGGATTATACCTACCTTGATCAAGACCGTGAACTGAACAGTGAAAAGAACTGGGCGCATACTGACGGCCGCGGTCTGCAGTGGCAGGACGGTTATGCCGGTCTTTCAACTTTAGCCACCGGCGAGCCGGTCAACTTCTATGGCTACAAAGATTATGAGTCGTTAGCTTATTGTCCGGTCTGGTGTCAGGGAACGGATGGAGGCGGAACCTACTGCGAGAAGTTCTACTACTACTATCTGGAGTATAAATTCGGCGGGTATCCGACAAACTTTTCGGCTTGGCAGGACGAGGAAATCATAGACAATGAACAGAATATCGTGGAAACGCGGACGGTTTATTCAGTTGACGGACAGGCTTATACAACAACGGTTAATCCATCAGTTGAAGACACGGATCTGATTGATAAGGAAGCGTTATTAAAACGGAAATTCTATGCGACTACCGGCTTTGGCGACTGGGTGAGCACGGCAATCACGCCGGCGGCGAATAAAGTCATTGAAGAACGGTATCTGTATCGGGAAAAGAAAGTAAACAGTATCTGGTCAAGCAATACCGCGGAACCCGGTTATGTCAAAACGACGGTAAAAACGGAAGAGGAACAGATTGGCGGCTACCTGCATACCGATACATTAGGATTGGAATGGAAAGTCGGACTTTTAGGCGAACTCGTTCATAACGGAAAGTATATCAATCTGTATGGCTATAAAGACTACGGCTATGCGGTTTGGGGCTTCTGTCCGGTGGTCAAGAATGATTCCGGCGGCGACTATTGCGAAAAAGTACGCTTTAAATATGTCAACTATAAATATGAGAGCAGCGGCAGTTTCGGCGATTATCAGGAAGATGCGATTATTGATACAGCGAATAATGTGGTGGAAAGTATTAAGCAGTACCGCTCGCAGACGCGCGATTACAGCGACTATCAGCTGTTGGCGGATAGCGCGCACCCGAATGAATCGGATCTGACGAAGGATGAAGTCTATCTGCGGACGCGTTTTAAGATGGTCGTTCCCGCGGATGTCACGCTTTATCTGAATGACACTTTTGCGGTGATGGACGGTGTCAGCGCTACAGATGCGCAAGGCAATGATATAACTTCATCGATCACTGTTAATATCAGTACGATTGATACCACACTGCCCGGAACCTATGAACTGATCTATACTTTAGGCACGACCGGTTTAGAAGTTATCCGTTTAGTCGATGTACTGGATAATCAGAGCACGGCTCAGGCGGATGGCTGGACAACAATGCCGGCCAGCGAAGTGCAGCTGCCTACCGGCAGTAACATCGTTTTAGTTACCGCTCAGGAATTTACGAATTATTTAGTTTCGGATGACGAGTGGACCGTCGGACTTGAAGAGGATCCGGGGACGACGCCGGAAAGCGGCGATACCCGGCTTGTCGCTACGGATCCGTATTACAAAGAAAAGGCTATCGAAACGGTTATTCTGCCGACCTCAACGGCTCCGGACAGTACCTATATCTATATGGGCCATGATCATACCAGTTACAGTGATTGGTCAATGACCGTTATTAACTGGGATGCCTGCAGCGTTGATACAACGCCGACGACCTATGGCGGGATTGCCGGCTTAGCAATAAAATACCGCGAGTCCGGTATCAGCGGTTATTGGACGGATGTAAATCATAATACTTATTATTACTCTTATTATGATCATTACCGCTGCGGCTATCATGCGATTTATAAATATCCGAAAAGTTATTCGGACACGCATACGGCCTATAAGGTTGATGAGTATACCCGGACCTTTACGGAAATGTATAAATACTATGTCTATGGTGAATGGTCGGCATGGATAGCCGGTACGCTGGATTCGGATAATAATTATGTCCGGCTTAATCAGGATCTCTATAAGTATCTTGATGGGACCAGTACCGGCTATATTGAAACATTGACAACGGTTCCGGATAACTACTATGTGCTGGATACCAAGACGTTATATACTTATCAGACAAAGAATGTCTTGAGTATTGATCAGAATTTGGTTACGGATGAAGGCTCGACAGTGGATTTGAGCGAGCATTTTCAATACACTAATCCGGTCAGCGGAAATCTTTCCGCAGCGGTTACGATTCAGGTACTGCTGAACGGCAGGGATCTGAGCAGTCAGCTGAATGGCCGGCAGTTTACCTTTAATGAGGTTGGTTTATATCAGGTTGTCTATCAAGCCGACGGACTGAGTCAGACGCAAACGGTCAATGTCCGTTCGCTGGCTGGGGATCGGGTGGTTCAATCCGTCTATAATCAAATGAATCAGCTGGTATCCGTGACAGACGCCTTAGGGCAAAAAACGGATTATGCGTACGCCAACGGTCAGATGATTCTGAAGACTGATGCGTTAGGTAATCAGTATCAGTATACCTATGACCGGAATAACCGGCTGATCAGAACCCGCTTAGTTGCGGCGGATCAGACGATTGTTTCTCAGGTGGATAATACCTATGACAATCTGGGGAATATTTTGAGTGAAACGGATTTATACGGTTATACAACGCATTATGTTTATGATGCCAACAGCCGGCTGATTCAGCTGAAGAAACCGGTTTTTGACAGTGACAATGCGGTTGTAGAAGCAATCACGCAGTATGTTTATGATGCGGCCGGCCGGCTTGTCGAGGAGATCAATCCTTACGGCTTGAGTACGAAAACAACCTATGATCAGCTCAGCCGGGTTCTTAGTGTCAAAACACAAGTCAGCGGCGAAGCCGCAATCACGGAAAAGAGCATGACTTATGATATCAACGGCAATGTTCTCTCGCTGACGAAACAAGGGGTTACCACGCTTTTTACCTACAATCAGTATAATGATCTGATAAAAGAAGTTCAGGCTAACGGCTTGAATACTTACCGCACTTATGACCGTTACCACCGGCTGCTGAGTGAAACAGCCAGCAGTAAGACAGATGTCAGTTTACTAGACGCTGATGACCGGACAACAACATATCGTTATGATCATTTAGGACAGCTCAGTGCGAAGACGGATGTTTTAGGACGGCGGGCTATCTATCGTTATGATGCTTACGGCAATATCGTGGCGGCTAAAGATTTTGACGGTCTGTTTACAAAGAATTACTATAATGCCAATGACCAGCTGGAATTAACCGTCGACGGCCGGAATAATGCGGCTTACTATTACTATAATGAATTAAATCAGCTCAGTGAAAAGATTGATGTGACTAAAGCGAAGACTGCCTATACCTATGACATGCTCAATAACGTTTTAACTGAAACAAACGCGTTAAATGAAACGACGGTTTACGAATATGACATGTATAACAAAGTTACGAAAATCACCGATGCAAAGGGTCAAATCACGCTGATGACGTATACGCCCGACCATCAGATCGCTGAGGTTGTTTATCAGGATGCTGATGCGGTTACGCTCAAGCGCATTGAATATCAGTATGATCTGTCTGCTAATCCGACCGCTGTAACGCAGTATTATCAAGATCCGCTGAGTCTGACGATGGTCACTGTCAAGACGCAGACCGGGTACAATGCGTATGGTGAAGTCATTCAGACTATTGATGCGCGCAATTACGCTACTTCCTATACCTATAACACCGCGCATCAGTTAGTAACGACTGTTTATCCCAATGGTTTGGTTGTGGAAAACACTTATGATGATGACAGTCATGTGCTGACATCGGTAACGCAGCGCGATCCGCATCCTTTAACCGGTTCAGCCCGCACGACGAGCTATCAGTATGATGTGTTCGGCAATTTGACCAAGACAACGATGCCTAACGGCAGCTTTACAGCGAAGACTTATACAAAAGACAATCAGGTTTTAACCCAGACCTTCAGTAATGACGAGCTGACTTCCTCGCTGGATGATTATGTGCTTACTTACAGCTATGATGGCAATGGCCGGCTGCTGAGTTCGGCGGATAATGCCGCGTATGATCCGTCAGCCGGCACCTACGGCCCCCAGACATTAAGCAGCCGGACCTACAACCGATATGGCGATCTGATTGCCTTAACCGATCAAGCCGGCCTGTTAACAACTTACGAATATGATCTTTACGGCCGGACAATCGCGGTTACGCAGCATGAAGTACCGACCGGTCAGGATGTCGGCGGCACCTTTGTCAGTGCGGAAACAGATCTGACTGTTTCAACGGCTTATGACTGTTTAGGCAGAGTCAGTACTGAAACCGCGGCTAACGGTTTAATCACAGCCTATGTTTACGATGCTTTAGGCAACGTCATTCAGCAGACGGAAACGGCCGGCAGTACCGTCCATCAGGAAAGCTATGTTTATGACCGGTTTAATAATGTCATCAGTGCCACAAATGCGTTAGGCGAAGTCACAGTCAATGTTTATAATGCGCTGAATCAATTAGTCAAGACAACCGGAGCTAATCAGGAAACAACCGTCAGTGCTTATGATAAGAACGGCAACCTGATCAGCCGGGAAAGCTTTAATGCGGAAGAGACGAAATCCGCCCGGCTGGAATATGTCTATGATAATATGAATCAGCCGCTTCAGACGAAACAGTATCGGACCGTCAACGGCACGCTGACGAGTTTCTTAACGACGAATACTTATACGCTGTACGGTGAATTAGCAGCGGTACAGGATCCCAGCGGTTATCTGATCAGTTATGATTATGACGTCATGGGCAATAAACAGCGCGCCGTCTATGCCGGCGCTAATGAGATCAACTATCAGTACACGGCGGGCAATCAGCTCAAAGAAGTAGTCTACTCCTCGCAAACCAGTGATCTCTATAATCAGTTTACCAGCCGCGAAGTCTATCGTTATTATATCGACGGCAAGTTAATGAGCCAGAGCGATAATCCGCCGGCCAGTACCGGCGACAGTCAGAAACTGACGGAATATACCTATGACAACGGCCTGCTGAGTCAGGTCAAGACCACGCTCAGTTCCGTCCAGAATAACGAGACCGTTATCAGTGCTCAAGCGGTTGTCAGCTATCAGTATGATGTCCTAGGCCGCCTCATGAGCATGAGTGATCAAGCCGGACAGACATTGTATCAGTATGACAGCGGCAGTAATATCAGTCAGGTTACCCGCATCCAGCAAACGGTTACGATCTTAAACTGGCAGGAAACAATGCGGATTGAGAACAGCCGCAGCACCGTCGGTTATACCTATGACCCATATCACAATCAGACCACGATCATTTACCCGGATCAAACAGAAGTCAGCTATCAGTATGACAGCCTGAACCGGATCAGCAGTGTGAGTGATGAGTACGGAACAACAAGCTATACATATAATACCGCCGCTAATCAAGTGATCACCGCCTTAGCCAGCGGCGAGACCACGACGGCGACTTATGAACTGGGTCAAGTCATTCAGCAGCTGACAACCAAGTACGACAGTCAGCTCCAAACAACGGACGTCATCTATGAACAAGAGCTGGTCTATGATGAGACCGGCAATGTCATCAGCGAAGTCAATGTGCTAAACGGCGTGACCACCATGATCGCCAATACCTATGACAGCCGCAGCACACTGGTTAAGAGCGAACAGACCTCCGGCAGTCAGACAAAAGTCTACGAATACATTATTGATCCCTTCGGCAATAAGAACACGCTGGAAAAGACCTATGTCAGCGGTACGCTTACCCAGAGCACAGCCAAGAACTATACCTACGATCACCTAAATCAGCTTGTCGAAGCGACGATTGACG
>JAYFOF010000003.1:0-66668 GCA_034932905.1 Erysipelotrichaceae bacterium
CAGCTTTTTTTCGCCTCAACCTTTTCGCTTTTCCTTTGGTCAGCTTGCCTATTATAGCCCACCCTTTTTACCGTTGTCAACCTCTTTTTACCCTTTTCTTTACCTTTTTCCCTTTCCTTCTCCTTTTCTCCATCGATTGCTTTTGTCAACCCCTAAATGCACTTTTTTTCAAAAGAAAAGGCTTGAATTTCAAGCCTTTTATTGCATACAGTTTTTTAATTCACCGTAATAAAGCAGATTAAGTTCTTTAACATCGTAGAAGTCAATCGGTCTCATTAAGCCGGTCGCTTTCGGCAATTCGGCAATTTCATATCGCTCTAGAAGCTCACTGACGAATTCTGAACAGAAATACTTATTCTCTTTCGGACGCTCCCGATTCATCTTGCAATAGAAAGCTCCCAATAGATTATAATGATATTTATCAGCTTCCTGCATCATGCCCGTAAGATTTTCTTCGATCTTTGTATATATTTCATCACTGACCGTCAGTTCGAATAGGCAGCAGTTATTGCTTTCGCATCTTTTAAATAAACCGGAACGGACATCCTCGCGGACGAACCCGGCCGGCCACATCAGCCGCGGATTCCGGCGCCCAAAGCTGTAAACCTGATCAAGATTGCGATCTAAAGCAATCGATGAGTGTGTATACTCATCACTGGTCATGTAGTGGATGAACCGCGAAAAATATGTATCTGATTTGGTCAATAAGATGTAAATTGATTTCACAAATTCACTCCTGTCCTATCAGTAACAGATTGTATCACAGAAACCGACGGAGTAAAACTGATATTTTTGTGTGATCGTTCAGCGTGTTTTTTTCTGAAGATCAGCTTTAATCTCATCCATGACCGATTTCAGTCGGTTTAGTTCCTTTAAATCATCCGAATGATTAAACTTTTTCAGAGCTTCCAAAATTTGGATTGCATCATCGATTCCGTCTTTTGTCTGTGACGATGCCTTTTGTTCCCAGTGAAAGTCTTCCTCGGCAGAACGGCTATCACACCCGCGTTGTTCGATTTCTATATCTCCATTCAATGATTTCACATCAATACCGGTCTGACCATCACTGAAAAGATAGCAATTCCGACGCACAGTGCAAGGATAATCAACTCTGATGTCAACATCTCCGCGCAAACTCTCAACCCGGCCGTTAAAAGTTAAAGCATTTTGTAGCAGCACGGCTATGTCTCCCGAAACAGTTTCGACAAGCAGTTGCTTCATTGCACCTTTTATATCCAAGTCTATATCACCGTTTGTCGTTTTCGCGGTTAATACTTCAGCGTATACATCAGCATCAATATCACCGTTAGTGTTTGCGATGCTGACGACAGCAGCTCGGCAATTATCAAGGTCTGTATCGCCATTTATGCTTCGACAGTTAATGTCGCCGGTACTTTCGCTGATTTTAATATCGCCATTAGTGGAATTAACATTTATCTTTTGAGCCGCAACTTCAACAATATCAATGTCGCCGCTCATTGTATTAACCGATAAACTACCGACAATCAAGTCTGTAATATCAATGTCGCCCTGTTTGCCGATAATACTGACTGTCTCCAAATCTGCGGGAATTTCGACATTTAATAAACCATCAAGGAAAAAGCCCGACCGTTTATCATTTTGAAAGTCTTTTTCCAAACTGACAATCAGCGTATCTCCTTCTTCTATCGTTTTTATCAAACGGATATTGCTTTGTTTGTTATTAAAATAGCTGTTAGCCGGCACATAATCATAATGTACATGATGGTCAGCACTGCGATGCAGATCAATGTCTACGCCGACATTGTCAGCCTTTATCAGCACATTTCTAACAGATGCCGTTCTGATTAGTTCCTGCGCTTTTGGTTCAGGCTTTGACTTGATTGGTTCATCAATATTTCTGATGACCTCTTCCACTGAACCCAGCGAATTAATTATTTCTTCTTCCGTATGACCGGACTTCAGTCCGTATACAAAATGTTCTTCAAAATCATTCATGATTTCTTGTCTTAGATCATCATCATATGGTTCGAGTGCTTTTTCTAAAGCATCCATATATTCCTGTTTTATCATTTTTCCTCCTAGATCAAGACGGCAATGCGTTTGACAAAATCTAACCATTCATCTTTTAACTCATTTTGATAGTTGCGCCCTTTTTCCGTTAGCCGGTAGTATTTTCTAGCTGGTCCTTCAAGTGACTCAACTAAATAGGTATCTACATAATCTTCTTCCTTTAAACGGCGCAGGATAAGATATAGGGTTCCGGTCGCAACCGTCATTTGTTCAGAGATTGCTTCCGTCAATTCATAACCGTATTGATCCTTGTCAGTTAACTGCGATAAGACACATAATTCTAGCGCGCCTTTTTTGAACTGTGCATTCATTGTATCTCCTTTTCATTATTTGCCAAAATGCCATATCTGTGCCAAGGCGATTAATGTTGCTGACAAAATTATCTGCGTACGATACAACCGTGAATATTTTCTGCGCATAACCGGTTGATTAGTCGAGCTCTTCTCAACTATCCGCTCCAATGATCCCTCATTAACCAGCTGACTTGTCGGTAACTGTGAAGATATGCAGGATGCTAAAGCCATTCCTTTACTGTCCAATAACATATCATTACCTCCTTACAGCTATATGATATCACTATCTATGTAGCTTTGCAATATAGTATTTAATAAAAGTTAGCAAATAATAAAAAACTGTCACTTGACAGTTTTTTGCTCTGATTTTGAATGATCCTCCAGCCACTGCAGATAACGACGATAATAATGATATACCGTTTCTTCAACAAACGGTTCCGACCTGGTCTCAATTTTCGCCGATAGCTTTTCAACGGTACCGGCTAATATTTCCTTGATAATCAACGGATACTGCATACTTTTCTGATGCCTTTTATATTCCTCTTCATCCAACAGCTGATAATGATAATCCGGAAATACTTTTATATCGAGATCATAATCAATATTTTTTAATGCTTCTTCATCATAAACACACGGAGAAGCCAAATTGCAATAATAATACAGCCCATCTTTTCGGATCATGGCAATAACATTAAACCATTCTTTCGTATATAAGAAATATACAGCCGGTTCTCTTGTCATCCAGCGGCGGCCATCCGCCTCGATGACGATTGCTTTATTTGTGATAGCAATAACCTTATCTTCATCAGCTTCGACGACTAGACCCTTCGACCAAGTCCGATGCAAGGACCCGTCATGCTTGTAACTCTGAATGTATATTTCAGCATATGGCTGCGGAATGTGGTTTATCATAGTAATATTATAAACACAATCGCTCCGAATGTTAATGGTTATTTCCACAATGTCCAAGGAATCCAAAATAATTCAGCTTTATTCGCGGTTCATCCGGAAAAATATCAGTTTGCGTCAATACCAACAATCTTTAAACGATTATAGATAATTGGCACAATGACCAGGCTGACAACCATCGTGGCCAACATATAAGGCGCATTATAGATAATTGATCCGCCCCAAGTCACTCCCCAGTAGACCGCCCCGGCAATGATATGGAATCCCATCCGGACTAAATTGGTCACAATGATTCCCCAATATACCGGAAGCTTGCCGATTTTCGTATTCGGGATTAATACAGCTAAGCCATAAATACCGAATGCTAGCGGATATTCCAATAAAAATTGAACCGGTGAAGCAATGTAGATCTGTCCGGTCAGCTGTTGAATAATCAGTGATAACAATCCCGTCAGAATACCGTACTTATAACCCAAATGATAAGATGCTAATAGCAGAGCCACGACGCTTAAGCCGATTGATCCGCCTTGCGGCATCTGCAAGAAAGGAATAACCTGCGTTAAATAATCTAAAACAAAAAACAAAGCTAAATACATGGCAACAAACACGATCTTTTTGGTTTTCATAAAAAAACACCTCTTTCTTGTGAGGCGTAAGGAAATTGAAACTCCCTACGCTAGTTTTACCTAGATCAGGTGATGAGGGTTTTGTCTTGCGACATCTCAGCCTAACGGCTCCCCTGTTCACGCTTTTATTATAGCACAGATTATGATAATGTATAGAAGGTGATCAAATGCAAAAAACAACTTATTATCCTGCTGATCGAAACGAAGCCTACCGGTTGCTGCTCGAACAGCTGCGCGCGATGCTTGATGGCGAACGAAACTGGATTGCCACTTTGGCCAACACGTCAGCACTATTAAAATCATTTTATCAGGATGATATCAACTGGGTAGGCTACTATCAGCTGGTTGGTGATGTCTTGATTCTTGGTCCATTCCAAGGTTTAGTAGCCTGCACCCGCTTACCGAAGGGTAAGGGTGTCTGTCAGAAAGCGGTTGAGTTGAAGCAACCGGTTATTATTCAAGATGTCCATCAGTTTGCCGATCATATTGTCTGCGACAGCGCTTCAAACAGCGAAATCGTTATTCCAATCATTAAAGATCAACAAGTCAGATGGGTATTGGATATTGATTCGCCTTCCCTGAACTATTTCTCGAAACAGGATGAGTATTATTTAGCTGAGTTTGTCCGTCTGCTGACGGCCATCCTTGACTAAAAAAAGTACAGAAATTACCGATAACGGTTTCTGTACTTTTATTTTGCTCGCAGATAATCAGTGGTAAAGTCAACAGCGGCTTTCATTTTAAACAGTTTAGCCTCGGCTTTCCCAATCATCGTTCGCTCAATTTTGATTTTCTTCTCCATCTCCAAACCAACTTCATTAAAAATTTGGCTGTTTAAATCAATATCCAGATATTTTTTCCAAACACGCTGACCGTTAATTTCTACCGCCGCTCCCTGTAAAACAATCGGGCGATATTGACTGCGGTATTCAGCCAGATGCATACAGGTACATTTGCTGTAGGGAACGGCAATCATCAGAACTCCGGCTTCTAATTCATACATCTTTGCAATCGGCGATTCTTCACCTAAAGAGAAGTGCAAGGCATGGTGATCACAAATCAGTTTTGCATATTTACCCCAGGCGGCATAAGCCAACGATGGGTTATTCGATACAATGACACCATCCCGCCGACGGAAATTATTTACTACCGCCCCCATCTCAACCCCATCCGATTCTTTCCGATGAAACGCCGGTGTATAATCTCGTACCATTTGATGAAGAGCATGATCAATCGGCGGATTATCCCAGATTGTCGGATCACAATTGTTGGCATCCTGCATCGGCATGACAAGCGTTCCGTCATAACCCAGACACTCGATCAGAGCATCCACGACTGCTTGCGCACTTCCGATTACATAACCAAAACCGCTCATAGCGATGTGCGTTTCCAGGACCATTCCGGTGCGGACCCCCAGTTGTTTTAACTTTTTAACCATTATTTCTTTAGTTATGGCATCTTCAATCGTTCTAGTTAACAAATCCGTACTCCTTCAGGATACTTTTCAAATTACGATATAAAATCATTCCGACCTTTTCATATTTTAATTCGCCGTTAACAAAGACAAAACTGTCCGGTGCATCGGTCAGGTTATCAAGGTAATCACTGGAAAGCACCGCAGTTTCTTCATCAGTGTAAGAATCGATTTCAATATGATAGATTGTAACATCATAATTTTTAATGAATTCGGCTGTCACATTTTTATACTCGGCACAAACTGGGCAGGTTGAGAGTGTGACATATAAAAAGAAAGTTTCGCCGCTGTCCGCCTTATCAATAATCTCTTGCGGGGTCAGTTCGATAATCCGGCCTAAATTCTCACTAGATTCCGGAGTTGCAGCAGCACATCCGGTGCAAATTAACAGCAATGAAAACAACAGCAGAAGTTTTCTCATAACGGCCGATCACCATGCGCGATCCGACTGGCAGCGCTCGCCGCTATTGCTCCGACAATATCATCCAGAAAGGTATTACAGATACCTTCATGTTTCTCGTTAAGTTGCTTGATGATCAGTGGTTTATCTTTATCAATATAACCGAAATTCGTTAAAGCAATGGACCCGTATAGGTTACAAATACCATAAGCTAAAACTTCATCCACACCGTAGAGTGAGTAATCTTGCACCAAGATTCGCTGCAAATCCGCATCATCGATAATACCTTGCTCGGTAGCCCGATCGAGAAAGACCCCGGTGATAATCACATGCTGAACTTCGCGTTTCTTCAGTACACTGACAACTGCATCGTAGACCATTTCCGGCGTCGATTGGTCATATCCTTTCTGAAGATATTCAACGCACTCGACAATGTCGCTGATCTGCACTCCGCGCTCAGCTAACAATCCTACACATTTTTCAAACATGACTTTACCTCATTTCTGGTATTCGATCAAAATAAAACATGACGCAATATTAATTAAGAAAGTATGTTCGCTAAAGCGTCTCTTTACTTAAGATAAAATTTTCCGCGGCTTCCGCTAAAGACTCCGTTGTTAGCTTTTTTGAAACCGTATCATTGCTGCTAAGCGTCATCTGGGCGATGACACAGGCTCGCTTAAGCCGTTCATCCATGGAAAGTCCCATTTGCCATCCGTCAATATAGCCGGCCAAGAAAGCATCTCCGGCGCCGGTTGCCGAAACAACCGTTATTTCCGGCTGATGATACCAGCCGTAGTTCTGACCGTCACTTGCCAGGATGCCATCCTTGCCTAAGGTAATCACGATCTCCTTTACACCATGGCTGAGAAAATAATCCAATGCCTGATAAGCTGTTGTCTGATTGACAATCGGAAAACCGCACAATGATTCAGCTTCGAGCCGATTCGGTTTAAGCATTGTAATGTACTTCAACTCATCACTGATCTTCAAACTCTTCGCGGTGGAAATCGGATCGACAAAAATCGGACATCCGGCTGTTGTCAATAAATAATGAATGGCTTCTTTATCCAGATTGGTATCAATAACCATCAAATCTTCCCGATCAATCAAAGCCAGAACTTTTTCAAGATGCGAATGATTCAATGATTGCAGAATATCCATATCAGCTATGCCAACCAGCATATCATGATTATTATCCAGAACTGCTAAGTAAACAGATGATCCGGCTCTTGGATCATGCATGCTCAGCGAGATATCAATTCCTAGACTTCGGCAATCGCTCTGCAGCTGCTGTCCAAAACCATCATCCGCAAATACCGTAACGAGCGCTACATTATTCCGCAGACGCTGCAGATTCTCAGCAATATTGCGTCCGACGCCGCCAAAGCTATATGTAACCTTGCCAATATTCGAGTCATATAAGTTAAGTTCCTTCAGCGAGACTCCCTGAATATCAATGTTAGCCCCGCCAACTATATATATTTTATGCATAACGCTCCTGTATTTAACCTCGGTCACAACATGATTCCGGTTGTGATCAAAACCGCTCTTTACTATTATTATTGTATATTTATCTACGCTTGGTTTCAAGGATATTCAGCCATCTGTCAAGATATCTTAATATTAATCGACATCCCAAGCCTTATTATGAACTCTGGATGAAAGCTGATTTAAAATAAACGATATCTGGAAAGGATACTTGACATTTGAGATTGAAAATCATATTTTATATACATTAGGAGGCAATTATGAATTTACGAAATATATTTCCATATTCAGCACAGGTTAAGGATATCAGCAATCTGATCATCGCTTTAGTTGTTTACGCGATCGTTGCCGTATTGGCAAATGTGCTGTTAGGGTTACTTGGTAATCTCTGGTTTGTCGGTTGGCTGTTTAGTTTGTTGGGATGGCTTATCAATGTCTACTGCGGACTCGGCGCCGTTGTCGCTATTTTGATTTTCTTTAAAGTTATCTAAAATCAGCAAAGTTTAAGACAGTAAAAAGGCGGTTGCTTTATAACGACCGTCTTTTCTTTTGTCAGATTTTTTTTACGCTCAATGCACGGGCAGCGTTGAGCACGGCAAGGACGGTTACACCGACATCCGCGAAGACCGCCGACCACATGGTCCCGATTCCGGCTGCGCCTAAAACCATGACAATCGCCTTTACGGAAAGAGCAAAAATGATATTCTCTTTAACAATCAGCATGGTCTTGCGAGCGATACGAACCGCTGTGGCAACCTTCAGCGGTTCGTCAGTCATAATAACGATATCAGCTGCTTCGATGGCCGCATCAGATCCTAAACCTCCCATTGCAATCCCAACATCCGCTCTGGCCAAGACCGGAGCATCATTGATGCCATCACCAACAAAAGCTAATTTAGCACCGTTTGATAACTCTGACATCATTTTCTCAATGATTGTTACTTTTTCACCTGGCAGCAGCTCGGTATAAATCTGATCAATAGCCAGTTCTTTTCCAACCAAATCACCGATTTTTCTCGTATCGCCGGTTAAAAGACCGGTAGTTTTAATACCTTGCTGTTTTAATGCTCTAATTGTTTGTTTAGCATCAGGCTTAAGTTCATCGGCAATCTGAATATAACCAAGGTAATCATCATCTGATGCCACATGAATCACCGTTCCGGTGATCTCCGAGGTATCCGTGCAAGTTACCTGATAACGTTTCATTAGTTTATCGTTGCCAACCAATATCCGCCGTCCGTCAATCTCGGCACTGATACCCTGACCAGCTAACTCTTCGATCTTCTTGATGTACGTTTGATCAAGCGGCATGCCGTATGCTGCTTTCAATGATTGAGAAATCGGGTGATTAGAGTAACTTTCCACCAGTGCGGCAAGTTCCAATAACCGCGATTCACTGATGCCCTTTGCGACAATGCGCTGAACTTTAAATACCCCTTTCGTCAGCGTACCGGTCTTATCAAAAACAACTGTGTCAACCTTCGTCAGTGTTTCTAAGTAGTTGCCGCCCTTGATTAATATTCCTTTACGCGAAGCACCGCCGATACCGCCGAAAAAACTCATTGGAACTGAAATGACTAAAGCACATGGACAAGATATAACGAGAAACAACAATGCCCGATACAGCCATTCGCTGAAAACCGCATCCGGTAATAAGATTGTTGGAACAACAGCAAGTAGGATAGCTGCCAAAACGACAAACGGGGTGTAATAGTGCGCAAATTTCGTAATAAAATTTTCCGCAGCTGCCTTCTTGCTGCTGGCATTTTCCACCAAATCCAGAATTTTACTGACGGTAGACTCGCTGAATTCCTTTTCAACTCTTGCCGTTAGCAAACCATTGATATTAATACAGCCGCTCAACAACCGATCCCCAATCGTTACTTCTCTTGGCAGGGACTCGCCGGTTAAAGCCGATGTATCAATCGTAGAGTTTCCTTCAATAACAAGAACATCCAATGGTATTTTCTCTCCGGGTTTGATCATAATTGTTTCTTGAACCATTACCGCTTCCGGATCAACCTTCAGCAGACGATCATTACGGATAACATTGGCATAATCGGGTCGAATATCCATCAGTGCCGCTATCGATCTCCTTGATTTGTTGACAGCGTAACTCTGAAGCAATTCCCCTATCTGATAAAACAACATGACCGCAACCGCTTCATCATAACGACTGATTGCCAATGCGCCGATTGTCGCAATGCTCATCAGGAAACTCTCATCAAACCATTGACCGATCATGATTTTTTTAACTGCTTTAATTATAATATCGCTGCCGGCAGTGAGAAAACCCGCTAACAAAAAAATGAGAGCCAAGTCAGCATGACGTTTTTCTAATAAAACCCCCGGCAGATAAAGGACAGCAGCGATGATAATCCGGCATAACCGCCTTTGATTTGTTGATAATTTCATAATTTCTCCCAAAGTTTGATTTTTAAGCTTTTTTCACGATAACATCTGGTTCCAATTTCCTGACGATTTCCTGAGTATCATTGATAATCCGGTCCATTTGAGTATCAGTAGCTTCAATAACGAGCTTAGTTGTCACAAAATTCAGTGTTGCACTGTTTACCCCAGACAATGACCCGACCGCTTTCTCAATTTTAGCCGCACAATTTGCGCAGTTTAAACCCTCTAATTTTAGTACTTTCTTCATTGGAATAACCTCCTGTTAGTTGAATGGTTGTTCAACTGTTGTTCATATTATAGTTGAACAAATATTCAATTGTCAAGTGTTAAATTGGTTATTTTTATCACCAATTAGTGAATTCGGCTTGTTTGTGTTAGAATGACGGCAGATGAATACTTGTTTAGGCTTTACAAGCAATCAGAAATCAGGGGGTATTATGGATAAAGAAAAATTCTTAAATGACTGTGATGTTATTCATGCCGATATCGTTGAATTGGTAGCTAAGCAAATGTCAACTGTCCTTGACCTGCATAATCTTTCAGAGTTCTATAAAATTCTCGGTGATAAAACACGCATCAGTATTATCTGTGCGCTTGATAAACATGAGATGTGTGTTTGTGATCTCGGAATTCTGCTGGGGATGACCAAATCGGCAATCTCACACCAGCTGCGGGTTTTACGACAAGCAAATTTAGTTAAGAATCGCCGAGACGGAAAAGTTATTTTTTACTCATTGGCGGATGATCATGTTAAACGCCTATTCGAAATCGGACTTGAGCACGTTCAGGAAGCGGAATAATCAAGTAAAGCAAATCAAAAGATATCAGCATGCTGATATCTTTTTCATCTGTGCTACAAAAAAACCTACCGTTTCACTGACGATACGATAGGTTTCATTTCTTTATATCAGGTATCTCAGCGATTGATTGACATCGCCATCCGCCGGTAAGTATGCCTTATCCCGCGAATGGCAACGGAATATGCAAAGATATTTTCCGGTAAAGCCATTCCAAGATATCCGGCATCGCCAATATGATGGATATCGGCTCCTGCCATCTTACACATTAAAGCAATCTGCTTGATTGTGTCCGTATCCGCACCCTCCTGTGAAGTGCCGATGGCGGTTAAAGCCAATTTCTGCCGCTGGTGAACATAGGCAATCAGTTCGCGGATATATTCCATAGTGATTCCCGGAACAGTGCCGGGAGCCGGCAGCAGAATGATATCTGCGCCGCTATCAATAAACAGCTTGATATCCGCAAGCGTGATAATCTTCTCACCGGCTTCAGCCAAGACGCCGGAAGCGTGCATTTTACCGGCAATTAAAATCAGTTGGCGGTCATAAACGCCGGATATCGTTTTCAATGCGGCGGCGATGGACTTATTATCAACGCCGACACCGGGATTACCGGTCAGCGTGATAAAATTAACTCCTAATTCATAAGCTTTCCGTGCATTTTCCAATGTGCCGGCACGACCTTTGGTCAAAGCCCAGATATTAGTGTCAGATTTAAATTCATAACTGCTCGCAACAGGCTCCAAATTAATCCCGATCAGACATCCGGTCAGTTTCCTTAACTGATCAATAATGTTATCCTGACTGGCCGGCAGCCCGTTAATCACCGGATTATCAAGATCAAATACATTTAGATTGATCATTTCAGCACCCATGGAAGCTACAAACTCGGCATTGCTGATATTCCCCAGCATTGGCTGAACCGTTCCAACCGTTTCACACATCATGACCCGGCCTTCGCTGCCCGCAATCGCCTGCAGAAGTTCCGACTTACCCATTTTCCGCAGGTCACTGCTCGAACAATCAAGAATTCGATTCATTTTTACTCACAACGTGCATAACGTTCATTCAACTTGCGATTATGCTCGGCATAGCCCTCAACATCTGTACTGTAAAGCACCGGAATTTCATAATGATTCTCTTCCATGATCCGACAAATCTCTGTAACGATAGCCTGAGCAATGAAAGCTCCGGTAATACTCGAAATGGAACATATTTTTTCTAGTTTGCCGGTTTCAATCAAAGCATCTCCCTGCGGACCGCAGTTATCAATAACCACATCCCCTAACTCATAGAGTTTCTTGCCGCTCGGATGCCGGCTTGGTTCAGCCGTTGTATGCTGCATGCTGGTCATAACAATAACTTTCTGTCCCTCAGCTTTGGCTTTTAATGCCATATCAATAACCAATCCATTGATTCCGGAGTTTGAGATGATGATAAAAGCATCGTTTTTCTGAACATTATACATATCATACATTTTCTGAGAAATACCCGAACGGCGCTCAAAAACATCATTGGGGTTTTTAAAATCCTCTAAGGTTGTAAAACCCTTGATTACGAAATCATCTGTACGAATATGATGAAAAGGCACTAGCGATCCGACACGGTTGCGCAGTTCCAGGCCGACGCCAACCGAATGTCCGGAACCGAAAACATGTACGACGCCGTTATGCATCATCGTCTGGGCACAAATTTCAGCGGCTTTGACAATATTCGTTCCCTGTTCTTTTTCTAATCTGTCAAGAATATTATTTAACTCCCCATAGAAGTAATTCATATCAATTTTTGTCATGTTAGCCCCCTAAGCATTCCATCTGCCAAGATATTTATCAGAAATTTCACGATTGTGAACATCGGCTCCGCGGACATTAGCGCTGAGTAGAACCGGTGCATCAACATTTAATTCCACTAAATACTTGTAAGTTTCCGCTGTAATCATCTGAGCTATTGTATTGCCGGTTAAAGTCGCCATTTGATTAATTTTGACATTGTTGCCTAAATCGATTACAACGTCCGGATTATCAACGCAGCTATCAATTACAATATCCGCTAATTCATATAATTTTTTACCGCTTGGATGCTTGCACGGAACCTTTTTGGCTTCCGTCAGTGAAGTTACGACTACTAACTTATGACCATTCTCTTTAACTTTAATTGCCATATCGATCACACAGCCTTCGTTGCCGAGATCGCTGGCTAAGATAAACATATCGTTGTCCAGCACATTGTACGTCTTCCACATCATATCAATGATGTCTTTACGATACAGGAAATCCGGCTGATCATATTCTTCTTTACTGACGATGCCTCTTAATACCAGATCTCTTGGATTGAAGCCGTGAAAAGGCATTAATCCTCCGGCACGATAAAACAACTCCATCGTAAATGCATGGTTGTGGTTGATGCCAAAAAGCTGAACAATTCCGTTATCCAGCATACAGTCACCCATCATTTTAGCCGTTGCCTTGATCGGCGCTTGTTGTGTCTGGCTAACCTTATCCAAGTATTTTCTGCCAACTGCAAACAAATCATGATACGTTGCCATAAAAATATTCCCCTCTTTCTTTTGCCAGGAAGTTTAGTCTTCCTCTTCCTCTACCCTATTTCGTGCTGCTTCGGCAATCACTTTATCAGCTACCGGCTGCGGCGCTGGTTCATAACGGTCAAAACTAAGATCAAAGCCACCCCGGCCTTGAGTCATGGAGCGCAATTCCGTCGCATACTTCTGCATTTCCGCTAAAGGAACTTCTGCGGTAACACACTGCAAGCCGTCATCAAGCATATCCATACTCATAATAATACCTCTTCGTTTGTTGAAGTCACCGATAATCGTACCGGTATATTCCTCCGGAATGTACACACTGCATTTACCAATCGGCTCCAGCAGAATCGGCTGTGCCTTCGGCATTCCAGCTTTATATGCCAGACGCGCCGCCGATTTAAACGCTATTTCCTTAGAATCAACCGGATGATAGGAACCATCATATAAGGTTGCCTTAACACCAACAACTTTATAACCGGCCAGTATTCCCTTCTGCATACATTCCCGTAATCCGACTTCAACCGCCGGAAAGTACTGCCGCGGTACCGCTCCGCCAAAAACCGCTTCGCTAAAAACCATTTCTTCCGAATCACAAGGTTCAAAACGGATCCAAACATCACCAAACTGACCGGCTCCTCCGCTCTGTTTTTTGTGTTTGCCCTGAACCTCAGCTTTACCACGGATGGTTTCACGATACTGAACCTTCGGATCTACCAAAACGATTTCAACTTTATACTTGTTTTTCAGCCGGCTGACCAAAACATCAATATGCTGATCACCAACTCCGTATAAAATCGTCTGTTTTGTTTCTGCATTTTTCACGATTCGACAAGTTGGGTCCTCTTCCAGAATTCGCTGCAAAGCCCCAGACATTTTGTCTTCGTCGTTCTTACTCTTCGGTTCAATCGCAACGCCAAGCATCGGTGTCGGAAAACTGATTTGCGGTAAAATTACCTGCATAGCACCGGTAGCTAGTGTATCATTTGTCTGCGTATATTGCAACTTAGTAAGGACTCCGATATCACCGACAACCAGCTTGCTGACAGCGAGCTGATTCTTGCCCATCATGACACTGATCTGATTAAACTTCTCGGGTTTATCCTGCTGAACATTAACAATCGGAGTATCCAGCTTTAAAGTACCGCTGATAACTTTAATAAATGAAAGTCGGCCGACAAACGGATCAATAATAGTCTTGAAAACGCGAGCCACAAACGGTGCTTCCTCAGACGTTTTTAAGATTACTTCTTCTCCTTTGCGATTTTGTGCCTTAACAGTTTCGACTTCACAGAATGCCGGGAAGTATTCGAAAATCGTCTTCAAGACAATTTCAATGCCATTATGATTTATCGTACTGCCGCAAAGAACCGGACGGACTTCTCCGTTTAAAACACCCAGTTTCAATCCTTTAATAACTTCTTCGTCGGTAAACGCTTCCCCGGCAAAGAATTTTTCCATCAATGTATCATCAGCGGATGCTACCGCTTCCATAATCTGATTATAGTGTTCGGTGACAATCTCACTCATCTGCGCAGGCACTTCCTTGCCCTCATTCTCACCGTAATAGAAAGCCTTACTTTTTAGAATATTCACGGTTCCGACTGTTTTGCCATCACTAATGATCGGTAATTCAAATGCGACAATCGAATTATGAAATTTACTGCGCAGACTGTTATAAACAGACTGAAACGAAGCATTTTCTTCATCCAGTTTATTAATAAAGAACACCGTCGGAATCTTCTTTTTACTTGATATCCGCCAAGCCTTTTCCGTACCGGTCTGAATACCGTCTTTAGCACTAACCATGATCAGCAGTCCGTCTGCTACTGCTAATCCGGCTTCCATTTCACCGACATAATCGAGATAACCAGGCGTATCCAGGAAATTAATCTTTCCGGTTTTCCATTCAATCGGCGCAATGCTGGTGTATACCGATCCGCCTTTTTTCACTTCTTCCTGATCATAATCCATGACGCTGGATCCATCAGCGGTTTTACCCATCCGATCAATGACTTTGGTAACAAACAAGGCAGCTTCGGCAAAAGTTGATTTGCCGCTGCCGCTATGTCCTAACAGACATACGTTGCGTATTTGTGACGCGCTATAATCTTTCATAATTTATTATCTTTCTCTCCTATCTGTTATTTCAGGTATTCATGCAATTCGAAGAAGCCTTGCTGTCTGATATAATCAACAGCCTTGTTGCCGACTTTATCTGTTATTTCTTTATCAGCACCATGGTTCACCAGGTACTCGCATAATTCTAAATATCCGGAATAACTGGCTCTCATTAAAGCCGTACAGCCATTTTTATCTTGTTTATTAATATCCGCACCATGTTTAAGCAATGTTTCAATAACTTCAACACGGAAAGCCAGACAAGCTTCCATAAAAGCCGTCCGCCCCATTTCATCCTCATTATCGATTTTTGCACCTTCAACTAATAAATAATCAACAACATTATTCTGACCAAGAAACGCAGCGCGCATCAGTGAGTTACGCCCTTTATTATCCGCGGCATCAATGTCCGCTCCCTTGTCTTTTAACAATTTGACAATTTCCAAATGCCCCTTTTTGGCAGCGCCCATGATGGCGGTCTTTTGGTTATTATCACACTGATTGACTAAAGCGCCATGATCTAATAAATATGCCACAATATCCGCGTGCCCGCGCTTCGCACTCCGCATCAATGCCGTCCGCCCGTCTCCATTTTGACAGTTGACATCTGCTCCGTTGCCTATGGTGCTGATCACCGTTTTAAGGTCACCTAAGGCTGCTGCATCAAAGAATTCTTTACTGATTTGATCCATGTTCATGTCCTCCTTTGTTTATTAAATAAAAAATGGCATATTCATACCACTTTAAAACATCAATTATTAAAGACAAATTTGGACGGCACTTTTACAGTGCTCGTCACAATGAAAATCGGATTTGAGACAGTTAAATTAAAAACCCCCATAAAATACACCTCATTTCATTATCGAATCATTGTAACCTACCGCTTATATAATTCTATTTTATAGCATTAATAATTTTTCGCAAGTGCTTTCATAAATAATTTCGATATTTCATCAATTCATCAAAATTCGATTGTTACTTCGCATTTCTGCTGAAAAAGCTTATAATAATTATAATGTTTATCGGAGGATCAACGATGCACGCTTGGGAAAAGTATTTCGAAATCATGAAAGAAATCGAAGCTGATATCATGAAAACGCAAAGCGCGAATATTATGAAAGCTGCCACGCTGCTGGCGGATGTTACCGAACGCGGCGGATTGATTTATGCCTTTGGCTGCGGTCATTCACATCTGGTGGCGGAGGATGCTTTCTGGCGAGCTGCCACACCATGCAATTATGTCGCTCTAACCGAAGCCAGCGCAATCGGCACTTTCGAAGCGACAAAAAGTTATCTGATGGAGAACACTTATGATCTCGGCAAACATATCGTCGATTACCACCGGATCACTCCAGCTGATTGTCTGATCATTATATCCAATTCCGGAAATAACATTACCCCGGTTGATGCCTGTCTGCGTGCCAGAGAAAAAGGAATTCCGACTATAGCTATAACCGCCGTCGGTTGCGCAAATTGGCTGAAGACAAAACATCAAGCCGGTGTTAAACTGAAAGATGTCGCCGATATCGTTTTAGATAACCGTTCTTTAATCGGCGATGCTGCCGTTCAGATTGAGGATTTCCCGATGAAAGTCGGTTCAACCAGTACGATACCGATGATTTACCTGCAGAATGCCGTTTTAATTCAAATGGTTGAAATACTTAAGGAAAGAAACTTTACCGCCGATGTTTATTACAACGGACATATGGCTTTTATGGATTCTCAGGCAGCTGAGCATAATAATGAAATGGTCGATAAATACTTTTATCGCATTAGGAACCTTTGATTATGATCAATTTAATTGTTCGAATTCTTCAAAAAAGAAAGCCGGTCGACAATGATCGGCAATACTATGGCGTTGCCTGCGGCATCGCCGGACTCCTTTTTAATATCACGCTGTTTATTTTGAAACTGATTATCGGAACGCTCAGCGGCTCGATTGCAATCACCGCCGATGCTTTTAACAATATGTCCGATGCCGGTTCATCAGTCATCACACTTTTCGGTTTCGCTTTATCCGGTCGAAAAGCGGACACTGAGCATCCCTACGGTCACGGACGCATTGAATATATCGCCGGACTGATTGTTTCTCTGTTAATCATTCTCATGGGCTTTGAGTTATTTATCAGCTCGATAAAAAAGATTCTCCTTCCTTCAACAATCGAATTTTCAATAAATATCGTCTATGTCTTGATTTTCGCAATCTTGATAAAAGTCTACATGGCTTACTATAATCAGCAGGTCGGTAAAGATATCGACTCGGCGACAATTAAGGCGGCAGCTTTTGACAGTCTATCAGATGTTCTGGCCACATCCCTGGTATTGTTGGCCACGCTCTTATATCATTATACGCAATGGAATATTGACGGTTATGCCGGACTGATTGTCGCTGTATTTATCCTGAAGACCGGTTATCAATCAGCCAAAGATACAATCAGCCCGCTGCTTGGTCAGTCGCCAAAGCCGGAATTTGTTAATGAAATAAACCGAATTATCGGAGAATATCCGGAAATCATCGGTACTCATGATCTCATTGTGCATGATTATGGGGCATACCGTACCATGGTTTCTTTGCATGCCGAAGTATCCGCAAAAAATGATATTATGACGATGCACGATATTATCAATGATGTCGAAGAAGAACTGAAAGAAACACTGCAGTGCAATGCCATCATTCATATGGATCCGGTCATCACGGATGATCATCAGACAAATATGACAAGAGAAGCCGTGCTTGAAGCCTTAAAACAGATCGATGAACGGATCTCTATTCATGATTTCCGTTTGATCAAAGGAAAAAAGCATCCGCGGATTTTCTTTGATGTCGTCGTGCCGTTTGATGTAAAAGATTCTGACGAAGTCATTCATCAGCATGTGCAGAGTATTGTTTTAAATCTCAACCCGAATTTTATTACAAACATCGTAATCGATCGTAATTAGTCCTGCCGCAGGTGTTTTAAACAATCATCGGGAATTATTTTCTGAACCATCGTATCTTGAATCACATAGAAAAAGACGCATGCACAAACCAACATCCCGAATTCCGTCAGCGTCTTGCCGTTACTCAAAAGGGCAGTGCTGATAAGCCAGCACAGTGGTGCCGCAATGCTCAAAACAATCTTCCGGTTTCCCAGACGCCGTTTATAAGCTAACAAATAGTCATCAGCATGATAAATCTTGCCGTTTATTTCAATCGCATCACTTTTAAATGAATTGCTGATCGATCTTTTTATTTTTTTCAGTTCGCTTTTTTCCATCGTTGCTCCTTACAAGAAGATAAAGGTGATACTATGCCCATCTATCTGATTATTTCGATAAATTGCATTCTGATCGCACTATTGGTTCATTATACTACACATAATGAGTTTCGGAAACGATTGGTATGCAAGCAGTTAGTCAGTTTGAATTTTATCATTCTGCTGCTTTTGGCTCAGGCAAAATCGCAGGATAGAATACTTTTCCCTTATCTATTCATCGGCATGATCAGTTCTTTTATCGGTGATTTTGCCCTCGCCAAGGCTAAAATCAGCCGTACTAATCATTTTTTCCGGCTCGGGATCGGTGCTTTCACGATCACGCACAGCAGTCAGATTCTGATGTTTGCCGGACTGACATCCTTTAATTATTGGGGATTGAGCTTTCTCGTTTTAATTAATATCTATCTTTCGCTTCATTTCCGGCAAAAAGCTCAGCTGCCGGTTCGACTCTATGCGACCCTCACAGCCCTTAATCTGGCCATGCTGCTGAGCTTTTCTTTAAGTACCGCTGCCGTTATCGATTCAACAGCTCGGATGCTGCTATGTATCGGAATATTAGGCTTTATCATGTCCGATTTTGTACTGCTACATGTTTATTTCGATCATCAGGCACCCAAATGTTTTAAACCGGTCTATTTGATTCTCTATACGTTCGGTCAGATGCTGACTGCCCTTAGTATCGCATTTATCTGATTATAGAGCCTTATTGACCGACATTTTATCAATTTTACTCATCAGAACAAAGCCAATCGCAAATAAAACGACTAAAGCTAAAATACCATACTTACTGGCTCCGAATATTGTTGCTGAGATGGTAATTAATAATGGACCGAAGAAATCCGCGAATTTACCAAAGATATCGAAGAAACCAAAATACTCGCTTGATTCATCCTTCGGGATAATTTTACCATAGTAGGCTCGAGATAAGGATTGAATACCGCCTTGTACCAAACCGACGGTAACGGCCAAGACCCAGAATTCTGCCTGGGTATCTAAGCCATAACCGTAGACGCAAATCCCGGCATAGACAATAATGAAGAATTTAATCAAGCTCATTGCACCAAAACGCTTGGCTAATATTCCGGCGGCGATTGCACTTGGGAATGCTACAAATTGGGTCACCAAAAGTGCCACGATCATTCCCGTTGATTCTAAACCAACTTCAGTGCCATATGTCGTTGCCATGGAAATAATCGTATAAACGCCATCAATGTAACAGAAATAGGCAATGATGAAGAACAGTAGCTTTTTATCTTTCATGATTTTTCTCATTGTCAGTCCAACTCTTTTAAATGAAGCTTGAACAACATGATCAACATGCTTGACATAATAAGTCTGTTTGACATTCTTCAGCAGCGGGATTGTCAACAAGAACCACCAGATGCCGGTTAAAATAAATGAGATCTGCGTTGCCTGCTGCGTTGTCAGGCCGAATGGCGTCGTCAGAATCAGGACAATCCCGATTGTGAAAGGAATACAACTGCCAATATAGCCCCAGGCATAACCAAATGATGAGACATAATCCATTCTTTCATCGGTCGAAACATCAACCAACATTGAATCATAAAAAATATTACATGTCGAATAACCGATTCTGGCGATAATTATCAACAACAGATAAGCCATCCAATCCTGCGTCAACCCAAGGGTGAACAATCCGACAATGCCAATCAAAAGCGATACGGTAAACATCTTCTTCTTCATGCCCTTATAATCGGCAATCGCACCGATAACCGGTGCAATGATTGCCACCAGGATGACAGCGACAGTTGTCGTTATACCGAACAGCGAAGTCTTCAATGCGGCAAAAGCATCCAAATTACCAGCCAAGGCCAGACCAGCGTTCCGCGTGAACAATACCTTAACCAAGGCATTGTTACAGACGGCATCAACTCCTGCCATGTCAACAAGCGCGGCAAAAAAGACCGGTATCGTCGCGGTTAAGACCATGGTAAAAGCGGAATTGGCAACATCATACAAAATCCAACTTTTCTCTGCTTTATTTAGTTTCATCCCATTTCCTCACTATATTTTCATTATATTAGAAAAACCAACCGGATAGCTATTTATTTTTCATGCAAAAAGCAAATTCAGGCAAAATTCACAAAATCTTCAAATTACCTTCCATTTATTATTCTAAGATCTTTACAAATAAGGAGGACTAGCTATGAAGAAGCAACTTATTGCAATTTTAATAATCATATTGATGCTGGCTGGCTGTTCACTGACCAAAACGGATACATCCGATAGCGGCACGGACAGTTCTGCATCATCAAACGAGATAACCACGACGATCGATCAAACAATCAATACCGAATACACCGACTGGGAGGATGAAAACCCGATTTATATTAATCTGTCCGATGACGGTATCACTGCTGACAGCATGACCGGAATCAGCATCGACGGATTAATCATTACGATTAATCGCGCCGGAACCTATGTTTTCACCGGAACATTAAGTGATGGCCAAATCATTGTCGAGGCCACCAGTGATGAAGATGTCCGGATTGTCCTTAACAATGTGAACATCTATAGCTCCGACAGCGCCCCGATTTATATTAAACAAGCCCAAGACGCAACCATTACCCTGGCTGAGGGATCAATAAACTACCTAAGCGACAGTACTGTTTACACCCTAGACAGCGATGAAGAACCAACCGCAACGATCTTCAGTAAAGATGATCTGAAAATCAACGGAACCGGCACGCTTAATATTACTGCTAACTACAACAACGCAATTCAGAGTAAAGATGATTTGTTTATCTTAAGCGGAACAATCAATATTACCGCTGTTGATGATGGCATCGTTGGTAAAGACTCGGTTCGAATTGCGGCAGGAATCATCACAGTTAACGCTCAGAAAGACGCGATCAAATCCACTAACGCCTCAGATACCACGAAGGGTTACATTCTGATTAACGGCGGCGAATTTAATTTAACCTCAGGCGGTGATGGATTAGCAGCTGAAACGGAAGTTGTCATCAATGAAGGTACTTTCAATATCATTACAAACGGCAATGGCTTATCCGATACGACCAGCTACAAAGGCATCAAAGCCGTCACAGGGATCACAATCAACAATGGCAATTTCAATATCACCAGTGCCGATGACAGTATCCACTCTAATGGTACAATCATTATTAACAACGGTACTTTCAGTATCACCTCCGATGATGATGGAATCCATGCCGATACCGCAATTACCATCAATAACGGCATAATTGACATTACAAAAAGTTATGAAGGCATTGAAAGTGCCGGCATCACGATTAATGGCGGCACAATTAATGTGACAGCATCCGATGATGGTATTAATGTCGCCGGCGGTGTTGATCAGTCATCCCAGAACGGACGTCAAGGTCAGAATAGTTTCACTTCCACAGCAACAATGCTACTGACAGTCAACGGCGGTTATGTAACAGTTATCGCTAACGGCGATGGAATCGATGTAAATGGTTCGATTGTCATAACTGGCGGCGAAATCTATGTCAACGGTCCGACGGCCAACGACAATGGCGCACTGGATTATGATGGAACCCTGGATATCAGCGGCGGTATCTTACTGGCAATCGGCAGTACCGGCATGGCTCAAACACCTTCAAGTTCGTCAACGCAATATAGTCTGGCCGTCACCCTTTCAGCCAATCAAACAGCCGGAACCAAAATTACGCTGCAAGATGAAGAAGGCAATACGATTTTTGAATATACTGCCCTAAAACCCTTTGCCTCAATCATTCTCAGCCTTCCGGACCTCAGTACCGACACGCCATATACTATTTTACTGAATGATACTGAATTCACCACAGTCAGCTTAAGCGGTGTCGTTACTTATGTGACTTCATCAGGAACCTCGGATTCAACGCAAGGATTCGGCAATCAAGGTTCAGCACCCGGGCAAACGCGGAATTAGCCAAAATAAATCATTACTTTTGCTAGTAATGATTTTTTTCATTATGTGCTATAATTGTCTATGCTTATCATAAAATGTTTTAGTCGGAGCTGTTATATTTAAAGGAGATTGTCATGGCCAACACTGCCTTCGTTAAAGAATTATCTTCACTGGGTTGCTTATTCAAGGAGAATATCCCGCTCTATTCATATACAAGTTTAAAAATCGGCGGTAATGCTCGGTTTATTGCCTGGCCTACCAGTTTTCAGCAGATTACGGCGCTGATCGATTCTGCTCATCATCATCAAATACCTTTTTATATACTCGGCAATGGATCAAACACATTAGTTCCGGATGAAGGTGTCAATGGTTTAGTCATTATTCTAAATAAGAATTTCAATGAAATCAAGCTGGTCAGCGAAGATGTGATCAGCTGTCAGGCCGGAGCTTCGCTCCGTGATGTCTGTATCTTCGCTTATGAACACGCTCTCTCCGGTATGGAATTCGGTTACGGCATTCCGGCTTCTATCGGAGGAGCCGTTTACATGAATGCCGGGGCTTATGACGGTGAAATGAAAGATGTCGTCACGGACTGCACCTTTCTCGATGAAAACAATCAAATTCAGACTCTTATTAATTCAAAATTACTGTTCAGTTATCGGCACAGCTACTTCCATGATCACAAATGTTGCATCTTATCGGCTGTCTTGAAATTAAAACCTGGTGATAAGAACATGATCAAAGATAAAATGGATGACTTTTTAGCCCGCCGCGTCGCGAAACAGCCACTGGAATACCCCAGTGCCGGCAGCACATTTAAACGGCCGGTCGGTGCCTTTGCGGCTAAGCTCATCGATGACTGCGGATTGAAAGGTTACCAGATTGGCGGAGCCATGGTATCTGAAAAACATACCGGATTTGTTATTAACTATGATCACGCCACCAGTAAAGATATTCTTGATCTGGTCGAACATATCAAAACCGTCGTTAAAGAACAGACCGGCTATCAGCTGGAATGCGAGATGCGTATTCTCAAGTAATCAAAAGGATGTCAATCAATCATTATTGACATCTTTTTTTAATAATTCGGCAGCTTTCATGATCAGCACTTCATGATCATTAACTGCTTTTTCTTCGATAACCAGCATTAGAATGCTATCAAGCACTTCCTTGATCTGCGGCGTATCAGCACCAACCAGCATACGGATATCATTACCATTGACCGCCAGCTGTTTCAGACTATAACACTCGTTATTCTGCCGTATCGACTTAACAATCGCCATAATCCGGCCGGATTCTTCATCAGTCACTAAACCAACGGCATGTTGGTAAGCCGCAATATCTTGCACGCCGCTGACATCCGTTTCCTTCAATAAACGTTTTAAACTGATCCGATCAATCTGTAAAGCGGCATAGCTGAAATGATGAAGCAGTTTCAGGCGCCTGCTCACTCTATTTGACAGCCGAAGCCGTCGCAGAGCCGATGGAAATAATTCATCTTGTGCCTCATCAAGAACTTTCAGAAAAATCATCAATCGGATAATCGATTGATCTGTCCTAGTAAGATACGGCAGATACTTTGTAGCCTGCGCCGGTGCCAACACCATAAACTCCGGCAGAATCTGAACGATTACATCAAAGTAAGTTTCAATAACCTTGGCACAATCAGCACCGGATAATAATTTCAGCAATTCAGCCGTGATCCGTTCTTGCGAGATTTTCTTCAATAATCCGCTATGTTGATGTATTGCTTGAGCCGTTTTTTCTTCGATCGCAAATTGATAGAAACTGCTGAAACGCAAAGCCCGCATCATCCGCAGCCCATCCTCCTGAAAACGTTGATGCGGATCATTGATACAGCGAATCAAGTGATTATGCAGATCCTGAAGTCCTCCGCAATAATCAATCAAACCGAACTGCGGATGATAAGCTAACCCATTGATCGTAAAATCTCGGCGGGCGATATCCTTTTGAAGATCCGCTACGAATGTCACCTGGTCAGGATGACGAAGATCCCGATAAGCACCTTCGGTACGAAAAGTCGTGACCTCAATCGCCTGATGATCAATCAGTACCGTGATCGTACCGTGGCGGATTCCCGTCTTCAGGCAGGGATAAGCAGCGAATACATCGAGAATCTGCAGAGGATTAGCAGAAGTTGCGATATCGCAGTCTTGCGGATTATAATCCAAGAGAGCATCACGAACATACCCGCCCACGACATAAGCTTCGAAATGAGCTTCTTCCAGTTTAGTTATTATCAGACTTGCGTTTGCCGGTATAGTTATCATATAAACACCCTTATCTTGGTTTAATTATACCATATAACAAACCGCGGTCATGACGCACTTTGTGCTTATCAGATATTTATTTCTGGCATTTCTATGCTAAAATAAATCCGAGGAGATTGTAATGAACAACAATATATACATCACTGGTCATAAGAATCCGGATACCGATACTATCGTTTCTACGATTGCTTATGCCCGCCTAAAAGAAGCACTTGGCTATCAGGTAACCCCGATTCGGATTGGTAATATTAATTCAGAAACAGCCTTTATTCTTCATAAATTCAATGTTAATGCTCCGCAGCTTTTCTATGATATCAAAACCCGCGTCTGTGATATCAGTTTCGATCATGCTTACCGCGTCGGTCCGGAAGCTACGATTCAGCAAGCCTGGGAAATCATGCGTGAGAATGATAAAAAAGTCATCGCCGTTGTTGATTCAGCTGACTGTTTAGTCGGCATGGCAACGATATCCGGCATCACAAGCGGCATCCTGAGCTCGACCCTGAAAAACTATGATCTGATTAAACGTATTCCCCTGGAAAATATCGCGTTTACCCTGCATGGCGATCTGGTAGTCAATCCCCGACGTTATCATCCCAACGGAACGATCAATATCACAACCAGCAAACTCTTGGAACAAGAACCCCTGCAGTATACAGATGAAATTGTTATTACCAGCAATCGGACTTCCTCCCATCTGCATGCGATTAAAACCGGAGCCGCACTAGTCATAGCTTGTCAAACAGACGAGGTAGAACCAGAAGTCATTCTGAGTGCCACCAAAGCGCACTGTGCCATCATCACAACGCCTTTGGATATTTATATTACATCCCAAAGCATCTGTCATGCGATTCCGATATCCGATATCATGTCAACCAATCTGGTAACTTTCAATTATTACGATTACCTTGATGATGTAAAAGCGATCATTCCGAAATCACGCTTCCGCAGTTACCCGGTGGTTGATAATAACAATAAGCTGATGGGCTTTATTTCCCGTTATCATTTATGGGGACATGAAAAACGGCAGGTAATCCTTGTTGATCACAACGAAACCAATCAGAGTATTGACGGTATTGAACAAGCCGATGTGATCGAGATAATCGATCACCACCGTATCGGCGACGTTCAGACGAATATCCCGATCCAATTCCGCAATGAGATTGTCGGAGCCTGTTCGACAATTATATCTAAGCTCTACAGTGAAAATCATTTGGATCCGGCACCGGAAATAGCCGGCTTGCTCTGCGGAGCGATTATTTCCGACACGATGAATTTCAATTCGCCGACATCGACCGCAACCGATCAAAAGGAAGCCGAGCGCTTAGCCGCCATTGCCGGTATCGACTTGAAGGAATATGCTCAGGAGATCTTTACTGCCAGCACTTCTCTTTCCGGCAAAGGCATCAGTGAAATTGTACATAATGACCTGAAGGAGTTTAATATGCAGTCATTCCGGGTGATTATCGGACAGATCAATGTCGTCGACAGTGCTTATATTACCGAAATCAAAGATCAAATCCTTGAGTTCCTTGATGACCTCTGCGGAACCAGCCATTATGATCTGGCAGTGATGATCTTCACCGATGTCAATGAAAAAGGCTCCTATTTTATTTGGACCGGCAAAGATCGCAATCTTTTGAATCTGGCCTTTGAGAATCAAATGCAGGAACAAGATGGTTTATTCTATGTTCCGGATCTGATGTCGCGAAAACAGCAAGTCGTGCCGGCTATTGCCCGAGCAATCAGTATTTATAATAATAAATAGTTCGATAAAAAAGGGACGTTCATCCGTCCCTTTACTTTACTGCATTTCGGTTAAAATTGGCATTGCCGTCTGAGCACCCATTTTTCCAATCGCTATTCCAGCCGCTTTTTGTGCAAAATCAATTGCCGATCGCAAACTCATTCGGCTGACTAAGGCAACAGCCAAGGCACCGTTAAATGTGTCTCCCGCCCCGGTTGTATCAACTACTTTAACTTCATGTGCCGGTATCAATCCTAATTCGTGTCCATCATGGAAATAAACACCGGAGCTTCCGGCCGTCATGATGACTTTATTCGGATAATGAGCTAGCGCTGTTGAATAGTCCTCACCGAAAATCTGCCGGACTTCGATCTGATTCGGAGTCAGGTAAGTTACCTTATTGATCAAATCAGCTTCAATCGGCTGATAAGGAGCCGGGTTTAACATCACCGGTTTCTGCAAAACGGCGGCCAGATCGACGACATACTCAACCGTCTTAAGCGGTATTTCCAGTTGCAGCATGATCATATCCGCTTGTTTAATGGCCGGAAGCGCCAGATCGACAACCTCCGGGGTTACACAGGCATTGGCACCTTTGATGACCACAATTTCATTATCCTGCTGTGCCACGATGATCAGAGCAACACCGGTTGGTTCGCTGACACGCTGAACATAAGCGGTATTGATTTGATGCATTGCCAGATTCTTGATTGCCGTCTCGCCATTAGCATCATTTCCGATACAGCCGACCATCGTTACCTCCGCTCCAAGTTTAGCTGCACAGACAGCTTGATTGGCTCCCTTTCCTCCGCAATAGACCGCAAAAGTCTGCCCGAACATTGATTCGCCAACCGTTGGAAAATGTTCGCAAGTCGTAACCAAATCAATATTGATACTGCCGATTACAACAATTTTCGCCATTTATTGACAAGCACTTTCTACCGCCGCTTTAAAGCGGTCCAGCGCATTGACCAAAACCGATCGCGGACATGCCAGATTAACGCGTTCGAATCCCTTTCCGCCATCGCCGAAGATATAACCTTCATCCAGATAGAGATAGTGTGCAGTCATGATCTGCTCCAAATCCTCATCACAGAGCTTCAGAGCACGGCAATCCAGCCACTGCAGGTAAGTGCCTTCCAATGGAACAACATTGATCATCGGCAGTTCGCGAGCGATAAATTCCTTAAGATATAAACTATTATCATAAATAACTTTCAGACAGGCCTCCAGCCACGGCTCAGCTTCATTGTATGCAATCAGACAAGCTTTATAACCCAAAACGTTCAGCGAACCGTGTCCTAAAACATTTAGATCTTTCTGGATCTTCGTCCGCAATTCCTTATTTTTTATAATGATATTAGACACTTTTAAACCCGCCAGATTAAAGGATTTACTGCACGAGGTACAAGTTATGACCGTTTCGGCATACCGTTCATCAAGACCGGCTAACACATGGTGTTTATAACCCGGCATAATCAAGTCATGATGAATCTCATCGGAAATCAGCGTGACATGATTAGCCAAACAGATATCAGCAATCTTCCGCAGTTCGGTTTCGGTCCAAACGCGACCAATCGGATTATGCGGACTGCAGAGGATTAAAGCGGTATTATGCGGATCTTCTGCCTTAGCCTGCAAGTCATCAAAATCAATCTGATAGTAATTATCATTATAGAGCAGTTCGGAGGCGACAACCTGACATTCATTGCCTTCGACAGCCTTAAAAAATGGATAATAAACCGGTGTCAACAAGATGACGCCATCGCCTTTACTGGTCACAGAACGCAAAATAAAACGGATTGCCGTGACAACCCCCGGTGTTGTGACAATCCACTCCGGCCGGATATCAAATTGATGACGACGCTTCATCCAATCAATAACCGATTGATAATATTCAGCCGTCGGTCCGGCATAGCCCAACAGGCAATTATCGAGCACATTCTTTAGTCCGTTGATGATTTCCGGAGCATTTTTAAACTCCATATCGGCTACCGACAACGGCACGATCCCCTTGGGAGTTTCGGGATGTTTCTCCAGCATGCTCATCCATTTGCTGGCCCCATGACTACATCGATCGACAACAGTCTCAAAATCATATTTCATTTTAGTTACCTCAACTTATATCTATTATAACTAAATATAGAAAAAAGTTAACCAACAGAACGGTCATTTTATAATGAAATTCGTGATGTTTACGGAAATTAAATCAATGAACCATTAAGCATCTGTTTATATTTTTTATACTCCGGCATATGATACGCCATTAATTCATAAAACCGCGCGGAATGATTCGGTACGATGAAGTGCAGGTACTCATGCAGGACTACGTAATGCAAACAAACAAGCGGATAGTAAATCAACGAAGTGTTTAAGAAGATTTTCCCGCGTTGAAACTGACAGCTTCCCCAGCGGCTAGTCATCGCGCGGAAACGAATCTCCGGAGCCGGATGATGATATTCCGCAATCAAAGCATCATAACGCGGCCGGATTTCCTGTACTTGCCGTTCTAGTGTTTTCTTGAGATACTCACGCAGATAATTCTGAATCCGCAGCTGATCCGAAAGATCTGGATAATAGATAACCAAATGATCAGTAAGAATTAGACGTTTTGAACCCTTTCTAATCTCCAGTGGATATGTCAGACCGAAAATACGCACGCCGCTTTCAACATTCTGAGCGTTTTCGCGCGCTTTTAATTTCTTTTGCGCATTATTAATCCAAACCAGCTTGCTGATGACAAAAGCATCAACATTCTCCAGCGGAACATGCGGATGCGCACTGACCCAGACTGAGCCGTCGCGCTTAACACGTAAATTGATATTTTTGACTTTCTGACGATTTAGAAAATAGGTTATTTCCTGATCGGAAAAGTTTATTTTCCTTTCCATAAATGTTTATCACTTTGATCATTATCAATATAATCAATCAACTCCTTAAAATCGTTGAAAACGGCTTCAGCGACTTCTTTGATCTCGTCTTCAGCGGTACTTACCGCAAAACCGTTAAACGCTGTAATCATATCAATATCATTCATTGAATCGCCAATTGTATAGACTTTATCCGCCCGGTAATAATCCGCAATGAATTTGACCGCCGCGGATTTGCTGACATCCTTAGCACTGATATCGACAATATCATTTCCATTCAAAAATACACTGATGTTGTCATAGTGATTCGTAAAATGATCATAGACGCGCTTTACCTGATCCGGGTTATCATTCAGGATGAAGAAAGAAGCGATTTTTTCGGTTTTAAGAATCTTCCGCCGCCGGCTGGCTCGCAGTCCCAAAACAAAAGCCCGGATAAAGTTAAAAGGTTTCTTCTTAAAAGCTAACCGGGTATAACGGATACCATCGCAAAAGCCGCAGATATCATTATTCAGATCATAAAGATCGCCGATAATCGCTAAAGCCGTCTGATAATCAAAAAGGTGATAATCCAGGATATTATTCTGATCATCTAGAATGATCCCGCCGTTGATACCGACAATAAAATCATATTTAACATGAAAGTAATTTAAGGAAGTCTTAATCATGTTGATGCTTCGTCCTGTCACAATACCGAATTTATTCCCTTCCCGACGGAATTTATCAATCGCTGCCAAATCTTGTTTCGTAACTTTTTTTCGTTTCAGAGTGTTATCGTAATCTGTTGCTAATATTTTCATGGGGTAATTATAACATCTTTTTACTGAAAGAATTATTAAAATAATATATACTTGTTTCGAGGTGAATGTAAATGACAAATCAGCTTTATCAGACCTTGTTAAATTCGATTGAAGAAATCGTAAAAGATCCCACAAGAACTCATGAACAAATGGAAATGGCTTTAGCTAAGTTGGCGGAGGACCAGCTTCCTTATCCGGAAGGTACGCCTCTGGAATTCTATGAACTGCTGGCCAACCGGGAAATCTGTGATCTATCCGAAGGCCACGGCCCCTATAGCGCCCGTTACATTCTGCCGGATTACGCGAAATTTCTGACCAATGGCAGTTCATTTCTGCGGCTGGATCCGCCGCAGAACCTTTTAGAGGCAACAAACAGTCTCTTGATCATGTACCGCAATATTCATTCACTAGATCGTTTCCCGGTTTTCATTGGCCGTTTAGACGATTTACTGGAACCGTTTGTACAAAAAGCGGATCGTAATCAGGCTCGTGAACTCCTCAAATGGTTCTTAATACAAGTTGATCGGACCATCGGTTCCAGCTTCTGTCAAGCCAATATCGGTCCGAAACCGACAGTTACCGGTGAAATCATTCTGGAATTATTACCGGAACTGCAGCTTTCCATTCCGAATATGACCTTGTTATATGACGCCGAACTAACCACTGATGCCTTTGCCGAAAAGGCGATCCTTTCTTCATTAAAGTGTGCTAATCCAGCTTTTGCACTCGATGCCTTCTACCAGCAGCGTATCGGTAAAAATTATGGGATAGCCAGCTGTTACAACGGTTTGCTGATTGGCGGCGGTGCTTACACGCTGACCAGACTGCGCCTAAACAAGATCGCCGAACACGCTGATAGTTTAAGTGATTTCTATACAACTTTCTTACCGCATGCAATTACAACGCAAGCCGCATTTATGGATGCCAAGATTAAATCAATCGTCGAAAATCGTACTTTCTTTAAATCCGATTGGCTGATCAAAGAAGGCTTGATTTATCGTGATCGCTTCATGGGATTATTCGGCATCGTCGGATTAAATGAATGTGTCGATATTCTCATGGAAAAAGAAGGAAAAAGCGGACGGTACGGGGTGAGTGATGAAGCTAATCAGCTTGGTGTCGCAATCATGGACTTTGTCGAGACGCAAGTTAACCGGCACGAAAATCAATATAGCGAAGCATACGGAAAACATTTTGTTCTGCATGCGCAAGTCGGAGCTGCCGATGACGATGATACCAGTCCCGGTGCGCGCATAGCGATTGGCAAGGAAATTCCTCTCTACGATCACATCCGGCAAGCCGGACTCTTCCACCATTATTTTCCGTCCGGGGTCGGCGACATTTTCCCATTCGATGAAACAGCCGAAAGAAATCCGGGAGCGATTCTTGATATCTTTAAGGGAGCTTTTAAATCCGGTGTTAAATATTTATCAACATATGAATCAAACAGCGATTTGATCCGAGTCACCGGTTATCTGGTCAAGCGCTCCGATATCAAAAAAGTTCAGCAAGGCGAGGCAGTCATCAACAGTTCGGTAAACTTAGCACGCGATCCGATCGAAAAACGCCATATCTACGAGCGTAAAGTCCGTACGCTATGAGTTTTGGACTTATCAATCGAATCATCGATCAGAGCTTAGTTGACGGCCCCGGCAACCGGACGGTTATCTTCTTGCAAGGTTGCAATCTCAATTGCCATTATTGTCATAATCCGGAAACAATCAACCGATGTCTTAATTGCGGAGCTTGTGTTCTGACCTGTCCGTCAGCGGCTTTGCGGCTGCTGGACGGAAAGGTTCTATACGATCCGACCCGCTGCTGCCAATGTGACACCTGTTTAAAAACCTGTCCTCACAGCAGTTCACCCAAAACAAAAATTATGAGCGATGAACAAGTTTTTCAGCACATTCTGCTTAATCAGGCTTTTATTCGCGGGATTACAGTATCCGGAGGTGAATGCACTTTGCAGCCGGAATTTATTAAAGCGCTGTTCAAACGCACTAAAACAGCCGGATTATCAAATCTGCTTGATTCCAACGGAACATATGATTTTGAGCATAATCCGGATATTTTAGCAGACTGCGACGGAGTCATGCTGGATATTAAAGCCTATAATTCCGATGACCATCAGGCAATTACCGACCATGATAATCAGAGAATTCTTTATAATGCCCGCTGGCTGGCCGAACAAGGTCAATTAAGTGAAATCCGCACGGTAATCATCCCGGAAATGCTGGATAATAAGGGTACGATTCAAAAAATTGCTCAGCTGCTCGCCCCTTATCTGTCACAGCATCAAATAAACTATAAACTGATAAAATACCGTCCCTTCGGTGTCAGATCACGTTATCAGACCTTCCCCCTTCCCGATAACCGGCTGATGCAGGAACTAGCTCGAATAGCCGCTGACGCCGGATTTAAGCATATCACGATCATCTGAACTTCATAACCGGTTAATAAACCGGTTTTTCCTTGGCTTAACAGAAATAATACATGATTTTTACTTTATTATTATTCTGAGCCTAATGTATAATAAAAACGGAGGTTCCTTATGAAACTTAATAATAAAAGAACGTTCTTTGTTGGGTTTGCTTTTTTATCCATTTCGGCTTTCTGGCAGTTATATGATAATATCATTCCGTTGATCCTGACTAACACCTTCAATCTTGGCGATGCCATCACCGGGTATGTCATGGCAATCGATAATGTTTTAGCTTTGTTTCTGCTGCCCTTGTTCGGATCGCTGTCTGATCGTGTCAACACCAAATTAGGGAAGCGCACGCCTTTTATTCTGAGCGGAACATTCATTTCCGTGATTATGATGTTTGTCATGGCTATCTCGAATACTTCAAAGAATTTTCCGCTGTTTATGATTGCTCTGGGCATTGCGCTTATTGCCATGGGAACTTACCGTTCACCGGCAGTAGCCTTAATGCCGGATGTAACGCCTAAATCATTAAGATCCAAGGCTAATGCCGTTATCAATCTCATGGGATCGCTAGGCGGCGTAACCAGTCTTGTGCTGATTATGCTGTTAGTATCCAAAGCAGAATATCCGAATTATCTGCCGCTGTTCGCTACGGTTGCCGGGATAATGATTCTGGCTGTTTTCCTTTTGGTTCTGAATGTTAAGGAAAACAAGATTAAAACAGAAATGAATGCTCTGCATCAGCTTGATGAAGAAAAGACGGTAACCAGCCAGCCGGCCGGTAAACTAGCTCCGGAAGTCAAGCGCAGTCTTATTTTTATTCTGATCTCAATCAGTCTGTGGTTTATGGGTTACAATGCCGTAACTTCGGCTTACTCGCGCTATGCGACAAATGTCTTCCACATGGAAGGCGGCGGCTTTGCCAGCCCGCTCTTATTAGCTAACATATCGGCTATTATCGCGTTTATTCCGATTGGTCTGATCTCAAGTAAGCTCGGCCGCAAGAAAGTCATTCTGTTCGGCGTAGCCTTATTAAGTCTGTGCTTTTTATCTTTGGCATTCTTCAAAACAATGACTCCGCTGTTTTATGTACCTCTGGCCTTAGTCGGTATTGCCTGGGCCAGCATTAATGTCAATTCTTATCCGATGGTCGTAGAAATGAGCAAGAGTGCCGATATCGGCAAATATACCGGGATCTATTATACCTTTTCGATGGCAGCTCAGATAGTAACACCGATTCTTTCCGGTTATCTGCTGCAGTATGTCGGATATTGGACTTTATTCCCATACGCCGCACTTTGTGCATTTTGTGCCTTCCTGACGATGTCACAGGTTAAACATGGTGATAATAAACCAATCGCTGAAAAAGGTATCGAAGCCTTTAATGCCGGTGATTAATTATGATATTCGTTAGTATTCTACTTGGTTTGTTCCTCTTGTATCTCTTTATCCTTATGCCGCGCTACACGAAGAAAAAAAATTGGGAACAGCTCAGCACATTTAATTACGCTCACCGCGGGCTTCACAATGATCGCTTGCCGGAAAACACTTTAGAAGCTTATCAAAAAGCGATTGATCATGGTTACGGCTTTGAATTTGATGTCCAGCACACGAAAGACAATATCTTAGTCGTCATGCATGATTTTAGTTTGAAGCGCGCCTGCGGTCTTGATAAGCTGGTTTCGGAGTTGACTTATGATGAAATCAAAGAATTAACAGTATTCGGCTCCGAATATCATATACCGTTATTTACTGATGTGCTGAAATTAGCGGACGGAAAAGTACCTTTAGTGATTGAAATCAAACAAAACAGTCAAGATTGCACGACTTGCGAATTAGTCAGCAAGTATCTTGACAGCTATCATGGTTCATTCTGTGTCGAATCATTTCATCCCTCTGCTGTCAAGTGGTTCAGAGATCACCGTCCGGATTGGATCCGCGGTCAGCTGTCGGCTGATTTCAGCAAAGATGATACAAAATCCGCTTGGCTTTCCTTGTTACTGGAGAACCTCTGTTTTAATATCATGACACGTCCGGACTTTGTGGCTTACTGTGTTGAAGATATTCATAAGTTTTCCTTTCGCATCTATCGCGATTTACTGAAAGGAAACACTGCGCTTTGGACAATCAGAGATCAAAAGACATTTACCAGATACAAATCCAGCCACGGCGTTCTCATTTTCGAAAATTTCATTATTTAGCGAGTTAAACCTCGCTTTTTATTTACCATCTGCCCGTAATCATATACAATGAATCTGGTGATAAAAATGACAATTCTGGAAGAAGCCCGGCGGCAGCTCGATATACTTGATCAGAAAATGACTGAACTCTTTGAAACAAACCTGACTGCCGCAGACCGGTCAATTAAACAATCGTCAAGCAAACAGCTGACCGATTGCCGCCGTCAGCGGCTGGAAATAATTAGACGGATAGCCTTATATAAAAAAGAGCATCAGCTCCCTATTTATAATCCGCAAAGAGAAACCGAGCTCATTGAACGCAACTGCCGGTTACTGCATGATCAGGCACATCGACCGGCTTACCTGGTCTTTATCCAAACGATTCTGCAAGAATCCAAAGCCTATCAAGCCGCAATCTTTACTTCTCAAGATCCCGATGAGCAATAACGGTACTGACATCATCAAAATGAAGTTTATTTGCTAGATAGTTCACAAATGATACCGAGCGATGTTTTCCGCCGGTGCACCCGATCGCAATAACTAATTGACTTTTCCCTTCTTCAATATACAGCGGGATGGTGTAGTTTAGTAAATCATATAATTTATCACGCAAACTAATTGCCTGCGGGAAACCGAAAACATACTCATAAACCTCCCGGTCATTGCCGGTCTTGTTTTTTAATTGCGGAATATAAAACGGATTTGGCAGACAGCGGACATCAAAAACCACATCGGCATCAATCGGCAGGCCGTATTTATAACCAAAGGATATAAACTTAATCTGCAGCCGTTTATTACCGCTATCCTGACAGATATCAATAATTTCCTGCCGCAGCTGCGCTGAAGACAGATAGGTTGTATCAAAAAGATAATCCGCACTTTCTTTGATTCCGTGCAGGATCTCTCTTTCCCGGCTGATTGCCGCTTCCAATGAGATATTGTTTCCGTCCATCAACGGATGTTTACGGCGTGTTTCCTTGTAACGCGTTAATAGAACCTGATCGTCACAGTCAATAAAAATCAATTTATATCCAATACCGCTTTGTCGCAGTTTCTGTAATTCGGTTTCAAAATTTATAAACATTTCTTTGCTGCGTGCATCCACAACAATCGCCAGGTTCTTAGCCGATGCTGTATCTTGTGAAAACTGCGCGAAAGTAACCAGAAAATTCGGCGGAAGATTATCAACACAATAAAAACCAATATCTTCTAAAGAATCAATCGCCCGGGATTTACCGGATCCGGACATACCGGTTATGACAAGAAGACTCATATTTCATTCCCCTGTATCGATTATATCATACCTGTTTAAATAAACCAGTTCTCTCCAGCTGCCTAATCACCGGCAGGCCGATTAAGACGCAGGCAATCAATTCGCCGGCCGCCACTTCTAAAGCAAAAAGCACAAACAAAGAAAAATCCCCGTTACCGAAAACCAGCGCCAGCTCCAATCCAATCACAATTCCATTGACGACAACCGGTGCTAAAGCCGACAAAACCGGCCAATTACCAAAACGGATGTTACGCCAACGATAAGTCAGATAAGCAGCGATAAAGGTCGCCAGTGTGCCGAAAACGATATCGATTATCCCAAGCGTGTTAACCGTAAACACCACTCCAAGCAGGTTTGTCAGAAAACACCCTAAAGTCACTCCCCAAATAGCCCAGGGAAATAAGATAGGCAAAAGGCAAAGCACCTCAGCAAAACGGACTTGGATATTACTGAAACTCAATGATGCTCCTAATAAACTGACTACCGTGTAAATTGCGGCAATCAGGCTGATGATGACAAGTTTATAAACAGCCGAGTTTGATCGATTTAGATTATTCATCGTGGTTATTTCCCTCAATTATCCATTATCAGGTAAGTGACATCGCTCAGAGATTAAACACTTACATTATAATTATAAAGTATATCATGACAAAGCGGAAACAGAAATTGCTCAGAACGCGACTTTTTTCAGTTTTTGTTAATTAAATATTGAAACTAAGGGTTTAATATGCTAACATAAACTAGCGTTATGTTAAGACATAGCACCACAAATGCCGACTTAGCTCAACCTGGCAGAGCAACTGATTTGTAATCAGTAGGTTGTAGGTTCGATTCCTATAGTCGGCACCATCGTGGAGGGGTAGCGAAGTGGCCAAACGCGGTTGACTGTAAATCAATTCCCAACGGGTTCGGTGGTTCAAATCCACTCCCCTCCACCATTTAGCTCAGACTGGGGTGTAGCCAAGTGGTAAGGCAACAGACTTTGACTCTGTCATTCCCTGGTTCAAGTCCAGGTACCCCAGCCATTATATTTCCAGTTTAATATATTATCTACCTATGACCCGCTAGCTCAGTTGGTAGAGCATCTGACTTTTAATCAGAGGGTCCGGGATTCGAATTCCCGGCGGGTCACCATCGCTTTTGCGGATGTAGTTCAATGGTAGAACTCCAGCCTTCCAAGCTGATCACGGGGGTTCGATTCCCCTCATCCGCTCCATTGTTAAATAATCCGCTTCACAGCGGTTTTTTTATTTAGGAATTTGTTTTGATGACAACAGTACAATTAACAGTCATTTCTTTGTCCGGCCATTTGCTGCAGACTGGTATAATAATATCAAAGTTAAGTCGATATTTTAATATATTATCGTATATCATTAATTTTATATCGACATTTATTAATCGACGTATTATAATCAGCTTGTATCAGTTATCAATAATCTACGGCTATAGCCGCGACTGATATTAGAGGAGTGCAAAATGCATCAAAATGAGGATATCGTTTCAACGGAAATCAAAACATCATTACCAGGCATCAATGATCAACAGTATCAAAGTATTATATGGATCAGTATGGCCGGTGCCTTGTTTATCACCATCATTCATAATCTTCCCATCGCCAATTTATACTTGCGCGACATCATCACGCCTTTCGCCGTCCTGCTGAGCGGGCATCTTTATCTTATTCGCCGATCAGCGATACAGATTAATAAAGAGGCCTGGTGTCTGTTAATTCCAATTGTTCTGATCATGACTAGCGATCTGCTCATTCAACAAGATTTCAGCAATCAGTTTTTAAATATCTTTGTCCTGCCGATACTCATTGCCGTGTTTTATTTCCGCCTTGTCAATCCGCATTATCGATTATCAAAGGAAACATTCTGGTGGAATTTCCGGCTATTTCCCGGTTCATGGCGGAAGAACCTGGCAAGTCTTGGTAAAGTCGGTTTTAACCGGACGAATGATAAGACAAAAGGACTGATTTACGTTGTCCTTGGCTTAATCATCGGTCTGCCCATTGCGTTCTTGCTGTTAACGATACTCAGTCGTGCTGATCGTTATTTCAATGCGTTTGTCGGTTCATTAGTTACCAATATCAATATTGCCTTTTTCCAAAATAATATCTTCAGCAATTTCATTTATAGCGCCGTCTTCTTTATAATTATTTATAATATTATGCTTAATCTGTTTTGGCATAAAGATGACCGCTTTACAGAAAAGAACTATCCTGTACTAAATGACACAGTCTCAACGACCGTTTTGACACTTATCAATATCATCTATATCCTATTTGCCGTCTCCGAAGTTTCCAAACTCACCACAAACTTTCTGCAGCTGCCGGTTATGTATACTTATGCGGCCTATGCTCGCGAAGGTTTCTTCCAGTTACTATTTATAACAATTATCAATTTTGCGATTATTCTTTATTATTGTTACTACACAAACAGTATACAATCAAACGCTTTGCTCCGCCGCCTTATCCTAATGCTGATTGTTTTTTCCATTCTGCTGATTTTTAACTCCTACTATCGGATGAGCCTTTATCTTCTGGCTTACGGACTCACAATTCTCCGCTTGCAAGTTCTGCTGTTTCTGACCATGGAATTACTACTGTTCGCAATGCTGCTTAAAAAGCTGCTGATCTCTTTGAGACATCGTGACAGTGATCTTATGTTCTTTATCTTGACATTATTTTATCTGCTTAATGTTTATTCGGCTAATGAACCTTTTGTCAGCTTTCTAACATCACGGCTGAAATAATAATCTCAGCCGGCAGCCGGAATTTAACAGGAAGGCTTATATTTGTTATACTGATACCAGAAGCTAAATGGAGTCTGGCTATGGCAAAACAATATATTGAACGAATACGTTTAAACAAGGAAATAGAACCGGACTCATTTCTGAAAAATGTTCCGGCCATCAAGTACTTAATACAAGAAAAAGAACTGAGCTTTAATTGTCCGGTTACCTTCATCATCGGCGAGAACGGCACTGGCAAATCAACATTGCTTGAGGGTATTGCCGTCGCTTATGGGTTCAATGCGGAAGGCGGAAGCCGCAATTTCAATTTCTCAACTGTAAACACGCATGCTAATCTGCATGAATACCTGACGATTATAAAAACGGCTTATCCTAAAGACGGTTATTTCTTGCGCGCCGAGAGTTTTTATAATGTTGCCAGTAATATAGATGAACTCGATAAGGAGCTTCCGCTGTTGAACAGTTACGGCGGACGATCATTACATGCTCAGTCACATGGTGAAAGTTTTATGGCCCTTATAGAAAACCGATTCGGCGGAAACGGATTATACATTCTTGATGAACCAGAGGCAGCGTTATCTCCTCAGCGTTTAATGACACTCTTGATTGATATCCATGAACTGGTTAAGCGCCATTCGCAATTCATTATAGCGACCCACTCGCCGATTCTTCTGGCTTATCCGAATGCGGAGATCTATCAGATTACAGAGGATGGAATTGATCTTACAACATATCAGAATACCAATCATTATCAACTGACCAAACAGTTTCTTGAAAACTATGAGCAATTTATCCATCAGCTTCTTGATGAGTCCTGAGGAAGGACCATGAACATTACCGGCTATCCGGTATTCACGACCTTATTCTAAACCTGAATATTTAAAGTAAACCGATAATAAATGAAATTTCAAAACCGCTGTAATTTATCGTTGCTGAAACAATGTAATTCCGATATGATGAATTTAGTGACAAATATTTGTCAATGATCAGAGGCGGTCATTATGCACTATAAAAATGTTAAAGGAATCCTATCGGCTCATAATGGAATGAATCTCTACCGCGGCTGCACACATGGCTGTATTTACTGTGACTCACGCAGCAGCTGTTATCAGATTGATCATGACTTTGAAGATGTTGAAGTAAAGATTAATGCTCCGCAGCTGCTGGAAGAAGCATTAAAAAGCAAAAGGAAAAAGGTCATGATCAGCACGGGTTCGATGTGTGATCCATACCTGCCCTTGGAACAGAGTGAGGAATTGACGAGAACATGTCTGAAAATCATCTATCAATACGGTTTTGGCGTTAATCTGCTGACGAAGTCTGACTTAGTTCTGCGCGATTTGGATCTTCTAAAAGCCATCAGCGAAAAAACAAAGTGCGTCGTTCAAATGACGCTGACCACCTTTGATCGTAAATTGTGTCAAGTACTAGAGCCCAATGTCTGCATAACGGAAAGAAGAATTGAAGTGCTGAATATCATGCGCGATAATAATATTCCGACGGTGGTCTGGCTCTGTCCGATTCTGCCATTTATAAATGACAGCGAAGAAAACATCCGCCAGTTGCTGACAAGCTGTATAACTGCTAAAGTCAAAGGAATCGTCTGTTTCGGCATGGGTGTCACCCTGCGCGAAGAAGACCGTGAATATTTTTATCAGCAACTTGATGAATATTTTCCCGGTTTAAAACAGCGTTATATCCGCAATTTCGGTAACAGTTATGTCTGTAACAGTCCGAACAATAACTACTTGATGAAGATCTTTCGGAATGCCTGTCATGAATACGGAATAATCTGTGAACCGGAGGACGTATTTAAATATTTAGCCGCTTTCGAGAATAATCAGCTTGGACAGCAGCTAAGTTTGTTCTAGGCGACATTTAACCTTTGTTTGACTTTGTTATCTAGTAGAAGCGTTACCAAGCACAGCACTAAGCTGACAGCTCCGCAAGCACCCGGCCTTTCAGACTATGATTTCTTCCGGCTGAAGGATAATGAGCATGCAGGATTAACAGTAACCTGCAAATTCAATGTTGGATAAACCCAAGACGATCATCACATTTGATAAGCAGCTTTCTCTCAAATGTTTAAAACAGCCGGCTAACTATGCTAGAATATCCATGATATCGGAGTTAATATGAAACTAAATAAAACACCTGAGATTGACGCCTTTATGAATCGCTGCCTAAACAATCTGGCTAATGAGCATAAAAATGACTTTATTGGTTTGAAGATATCCCCGGTTAGCGAATATGACATTCAATGTCAGCTGAAACGCTGCGGGTTTGCTGAATTCAATGGTTCAAGGGATTCATGGCCTTCATTGTATATCAGTACAGAAATGTTCTTAAAATCGCCTTATCATCAGCAAGTTGATCTCCAGCTGATCAAAGACCCGCAATTCCGTTATACACGCGAAACCATCAGAGCCCATGAATTATTCAATATTGACGCAATTCAGCCGGATTACCATCGCGAGTTGAATGATTGGATGAAGTTACGAGCACTCGATCAGTCTTACGAAACTATCGTGCTGTGGCAAAAGCACAAAGTCTGGATGATCGATGCCCCCTCAGAAGCTAAGACAATCGATCCCTATGCGGCAAAAGCTGCCGGCGATGTTCTCACTTTCGGCTTGGGTATCGGCTATTTCATCTTTATGGCAATGCGCAATCCGCAAGTAAAAAGCCTAACAGTGATTGAAAACTCTTCTGAGGTCATTGCTTTATTCCAAAAATATCTGCTGCCGCAGTTCGCTGGCAACACCCCGCTGAAAATTGTTTGCGGCGATGCATACGATTATTTCAACAGCGAATATATGAAGCGTTTCGATTATGTCTTCGTTGATATCTGGCAGTCAAATCAGGATGGACTGACGTGCATTGAAAGAATGTTGGAAAGCTACAATCCGCCAATTGAACAAGTTGACTTCTGGATTGAAGATTCATGCCTGGAAATTATGCCCGCCTTGATCTTCGGTTACTTCTATCAGCTCATTCATCCTTCAAAGCGTCTCTTTAAGTTTCATCGGAGAATTCAAAAAAAGATCAAAGAATACTTTGATCAGGATAATATGCTGATCAGTCAAGTCGGCCAATTAAAAGAACTGATGTACAGCCGAACAATTCAACGCCGCATCCTGGCGTTGCCGCACAAATAAAAAGCAGGAATTACTTCCTGCTTTTTATTATTATCGAAATTAACTAGTCAGCTGAATAAGTTCCGGTACCGGCAAAACTATCTGATACAGCATACGTCATACCGTTAAGTACACATGAGAATTCATCAAGCGGTGAAATCGTGCAAACGGCACCTGTCGGAGCTGTTGCTGTCGATCTGCCTAAAGCATCATCAAGGGCAACTTCACTATAATAAGTACGAACATTAGCTCTGTCCTTAGCGATATTAGCTTCGGTAATATAGCCAGTGATAGACGGAACTAAAATGGCAGCTAAAATAGCTAAGATAGCGATAACGACGATCAACTCAATCAGAGTGAACCCCTTTTTGGATAGTAATTTTTTCATGAAAGTATCCTCCTGACTAAATTAAACAACAAACTTCAATCTTAGTCAATTACTTTCCGTATCAATAAGTACTGTTATTAACTAAACGTTTTAATAAATCAAGGTTTGCACAAACCTCATACGCATCTTCCGCATCGATTTTACCATCACGAATCAAATTAGCCAAGTTGCCATCTAATGTCTGCATCCCATTGCGGATACCGGTCTGAATCGCATTATTGATCTGAAAGACTTTATTTTCCCGAATCAGATTTGCAATCGCATCTGTAGTCAACATGATTTCATGAACAGCCAAGCGGCCCTGATGATCCTTCCGGGGGATCAAAACCTGGGAAACCACCCCTTTGACGACGCCAGCCAACTGCGTGCGGATCTGGGCCTGCTGGTGCGGCGGAAAAACATCAATGATACGATCAATCGTATTCGCTGCCCCGGTTGTATGCAAAGTTGAAAAAACCAAATGTCCCGTCTCGGCAGCTGTCAATGCCAGACTGATTGTCTCATAATCTCGCATTTCTCCGACTAAGATTACATCTGGATCTTCCCGCATCGCTGAACGCAAGGAAGATTGAAAGCTGACTGCATCGCGTCCGATTTCACGCTGATTGACTAACCCCGTTTTGGAATGATGCAAATACTCAATCGGATCCTCTAGCGTCAGGATATGTTTGGCTTTATTTTCATTGATGTGATTAATCATTGCGGCCAAGGTTGTTGATTTCCCGCTGCCAGTCGGACCGGTAACCAAGATCAAGCCTCGAGGCAGCATCGCTAAAGTCTTCATTACCGCGGGCAGATGCAGCTCATCGATTGTCGGGATGCTGTTGCGCAGCAAACGGATAGCCAGAGCGTAAAAACCCTGTTGGCGGTAAACGTTCAGCCGATAGCGATTAGATTTAAGATCCGTATAGGCTGTATCTATATCATTCCCTTTGTCAAAGGATGCCAATTGTTCCCTTGTCAGCAGCTGGACGATGATATGATAAAGTTCATCATTGCTGATAACCGGCAGATCCAGACGTTTCAGATCTCCGATCTGTCTGATGACCGGAACACTGTTGCCGATCAGATGAATATCGGAACAATCGTGAAGCTGGGCATAATCAAGAATATCGTTTAGCATAATAGCTCCTTAATCAATGGAATACAGGATTCTGATTCCTTCTTCCACTGTGGTCATTCCGTTTTTAATCAAGTCGAGGACCTCATCACGCAAGAGGCGCATTTTCATTTCGCCGGCATGCTGTTTTAACTGATCAATGCTTGCTCCGTCCGCAATCATTTTCTGCATTTTTGCGTCAATTAAGACAATTTCGAAAACAGCTGTCCGGCCGGTATATCCGGTATTGTTGCAATGCGAACAGCCCCGCCCGTGATTCGCTTTGTTTAGTGACGCCTGCAGTAAAAGACTGTCTGCCAGCTCTACCGGTACTTCTTCCTTGCAGTAAGGACAGATTTTTTTTACTAAGCGCTGCGAGATGACACACTTGACTGAGGAGGCAACCAAATAAGGTTCAACACCCATATCCACAAGTCGTTCAACTGTTGAGAGTGCATCATTCGTATGAATTGTCGATAAAACGAAGTGCCCGGTGATGGCTGCCCGGATGGCTATTTCTGCCGTTTCATTATCCCGAATTTCTCCAATCATAATCGTATCCGGATCTTGTCTTAGAATCGATCGCAAGCCATTCGCAAAAGTTAAACCGGAGCGATTGTTAACTTGAACCTGAGTGATCCCTTTGAATTTTCTTTCAATTGGGTCTTCAATTGTGACGACCGCCTTCTTAATGTCAGACAATTGAGCCAGCATGGAATATAATGTCGTTGTTTTACCGCTTCCGGTCGGACCGGAGACCAATAGGATGCCATGCGGAAGGTGCAGTACTTTATGAATGATTTCCTGTGTCGCTTCGGATAAGCCAAGACTAGCCAAGTTATAATTAATATTCCGATCCGCTCCCAGTAAACGCATAACGATCTTCTCGCCATAAGGCGTCGGTAACGAAGACACACGGATATCAACAGTCAGAAATTCACTTTTAAACTGAAAACTTCCATCTTGCGGAATACGCTTTTCTGCAATATTCATGCCGCTGATAATTTTAATTCTTGTGGTAATGTGCTGGTGAATCTCACTGCTGACTTCATTGTAAACGGTCAGATCACCATCAACACGAAAGCGGATCCGTGTTGTGTTTTCCTGCGGTTCGATATGAATATCACTGGCATTCTGCTGGAAAGCATCCAAAATCAAACTGTTGACGAGTTTGACAACCGGTGCTGAACCGACACGCTCCGCCATACTGTCATCGACCAGATTATCGATATCCATAACGTCAACATTATTATATTCGTCTTTGATATCATTGATAATTTCGTCGGCCGAATGTTTAGAATAAACGCGATTGATCGCCTTCTCAATTTCCGAAGAAGGTGACAATACCGTCTTGATTTCCAGTCCGGTAATCATGCCGATATCTTCAAGGCAGGCAAAATCCAACGGATCATTCGTGGCAATCGTTAAGGCTCCTGCTTTTAAATTGATCGGCACAATGCCATATTTCCGCGCCAATGATTCCGGTACCAGCCGAACCACTTCAATCTCTATACTGAATAAAGGCGCATCCACATAATCAATCTGCAGTCTTTTTGCCAGCGCTTTTAAAGTATCGCGTTCATCCGCATAGCCCAGTTCCATGATAACACTGCCGAGACGTTTCTTAACAACCTTCTGGCGGGCTAAAGCTTCATTAAGCTGTTCCTTGGTGATAATCCCTTCTTCCACCAGTATTTCGCCTAATCTGATAACCTTCATACTCTTTCCTCCTTGAAATATCCTGATATTGTTCCTATAATCGAACCATAGGGGTACTACTATGCAAATCTACTTCACTTGTTGTTTTTTTATCTTGGGAGCTATTTTCGGTTCATTTTACAATGTTGTTATCCTGCGGCTGCCCAATCATGAATCAATCGTTCACGGATCATCTCATTGCCCGAAATGTTTGACGGTGATCAAACCGTATGATCTCATCCCCATTATCAGCTACCTGTTTCTTAACGGCAAGTGCCGCCATTGTCACCAACCGATTGCCATCCGCTATCCGTTGATTGAATTTTTGACAGGAAGCCTATTTGCGCTGACTTTCTGGAACTACGGATTCACGATACAAACCCTGATCGGTCTGATCCTAAACTCGCTTCTAATCATCATTGCCATGATCGACATTGATACTATGGAAATCTATGACCGTTTTCAAATCATGTTAGGATGCCTGGCCATCATCAGCCTGTTTATCAGTCCGCTGCCGTTTACAGATCATCTCATTGGCTTCTTCATCATCAGCGGTCCTTTTTTGCTCATTGCTTATCTTACTAATGGCATTGGGGGCGGCGATATCAAACTGATTGCAGTCTGCGGTTTTTTACTCGGCTATCAAGCAACAATCGTGGCATTCTTTTTTGCCAGCGTCATCGGCGGAATCATTGCCGTGCTGCTATTGGCAACCAAGCAGAAAGATCGCAAATCACAAATCGCCTTCGGTCCGTACCTATGCATCGGCGTCGCACTTGCATATCTCTATGGTCTGCCGATCATGAACTGGTATCTTTCACTGATGTTTTAAGCTATTTGCCTAAATCCGGATGGGCGACTTCACTGGAACTGCCGGTTCCGGTTCCGCTGGCTTGATAATCAACGGTATAATCAATCGCATCTTTTTCTTGCAGTTGTTCAATCGAGTAAACATTGAATAAAAAGCTGGCTTCATTTGTTGTAAAATCATATTCCGACTCCGCTACGTAAATTGACTTATTCCAAGCTGAAATTTCATCGAGAAAGTAAACATAACGCGCATAGGTTGTGCTGACAACATAGCGGTACTGTGCAAGCAACAGTGTCGACTCCGTGGCCGGCAAGATAATGCCTTCGTCATCAACACCATTAAACTCATTGACCAGTGTCTTGATATCATAAGTATAGACAGCAGGAACCGAATCCAGTGCAATCGGCACTACGATTTCAACCTCATTGAATTCCGTCTGCAGTACTTTCATATTATATTTTGTTGTCAGCGGCAGAATCCAATGTTCAAATTCTGCTTCATTCAGCGGCTGTTCTATCTGATTCAATTCTGCAGAAACTTCATTCAGTCTTTTCTCCAGCTTAGCCTTAAGCGAATCGATATTCGGCAAAGTGATTTCAATTGCCTGTTTCTGATTATTCAAGCCCTCAAGATAAGCTTGATTGGCACTCAGTTCATCAGCCAGCGGCTTAAGCACAAACATAATCATTGCTCCGGTAACCGCAATCAGACCGAGAAAGAATAACAGGAAGGTTTCTCTTTTCGACACACGCATGATTAATCAACTCCCTTCAGCATACAGACAATCGTACCGCGATAGACCTTATAACCTTCATCATAGGTATACCCGCTGTATGAAACATCAGCAAAAGCGGCCGTATGTTGCAGACGCAGTACATAATTTGACGCGTCAGATGAATACTTGGCTGAAAAGACAACCGAAATCATATCCTTTTCATAGCTGATCGATGTGTAGGTAACGGAGGACGGCTTTTCATAATACAGGACATTTAAAACCGTCGAGTCATAACGCGGAATATAATCGATGACCATTAAAATTTCATTGATGCGCGTCTCAATATCAGCCAAGAGATTGATATTCGCCTGGATGCTTTTTGCTTCATCCATCTTCTCGACAACAGCGGTTTTATTAACGTATTCCTCTAAAACAGCAATCTTGTCTTTAACAAGCATATTATCGACAAATAACTTCACGCCAACCGCCGCAGTAATCAGTATCACGCTGATTAAAACTGCAAAATAGAAACGAACCGGTGAAGTATGACTAGACTCAACCTTTTTTTCAATACGATAACGCTCATAAAGATTCATGTCATTCTTTTTCATCATTTCACTTCCTTATCAACGAGCCGATCGCATTAACGTATCGGTTTTCATATTTTACATTCGAGTCAATAAACGACGGGTGTTTGATAATTTCACATGGAATCAGGAGTTCCTCATTAATTCGATTCTGAATCGTCATCAAAATTTCATCGATTCCGGATAACTCAACCTTCTTGGCGTTATTGCCATTATAGCGTGTATATGAAAATTGAATCATTTTATTAATATTATCGACGACCGCATTGATAAATTCATTCTCGCTATCTTTAGTATAGGGCATCAGGCGATTATTTCTGGACAGTGTATATTTACCGTTTTCGAACAAGTAAAGCCGCAAATGATTATAAGAAACATCAGCCAAAATTAACTGTTGATTCTCAGTGAAGATTTTAGCACTTTCTACAAGTTTGATAATCGCATTCGTCGCTGAATCAATAACCTCAATTTTGAGTTTGCATTTTTTCATCAGACTGATATAGCTTTCTAAAGCCTTGTCGAGAATCGCTACAGATAAAACGCGCAGCATTTTCTTCTCGTCTTCATCAATCTCCTCCAGAATAGTAAAATCCATGATATAATCCGGTGTCAGATTCAGTACACTGATCATTTCACTTCGGACTAACATCGGCAAACGCTTTTCATCAATTCTCGGTACAACTAATTCACGATAAATTATGGAAGAATTGTTGATGCAAATATTCGTTTTCTTATCGTTAAAACCGCCTTCGCGCAGATTCGTGGCTAACAAAACACTGAAATCATCTAAGTTGATGATTCCTTTATCGCTGATCCACTCTTCCGGAAATTCATAATACCTGGTCTTTTTGATTACCATCTTTGACTTTGATACTTTGGCTTGTACCAAGAACACACTGCTTCTGCCAATTTCGATCGACAAGGCCATATTAACAAACCCCTTTCCCTTTAATTACCTACTGATTTATACATCTGGAAGATTGGCTGAATGATAGATATCACAATGAAACCAACAATAAAACCTAAAACAACAATCATTATCGGCTCCATCAATGCTACTAAACGCTGCAATGCGGTATCCGATTCATTATCGAAATAATCAGCCGTACTGTTAAGAATTTCACCAAGGGAGCCGGATTCTTCGCCGATATAGATCATCGATGAAAGCATCGGATCAAAGGCTTCGGTATCACCAATCGCTTTGGAAATCAATTCGCCTTTACTGACATTTAAGGTAACACCAATGAAGACATCTTCCAGGTAAGCATTGTTCAATACGCGGCTGGTTGTTTCCAGCATATCGATTGTCTGAACACCGCTGGCATAAAGCGATGCCAAGGCTCTGGCACAGCGCGCGGAATAGATTGTCTGATTAAGTTTTCCGATAATCGGCAGATATAGTTTCAGACGATCGAATTGCACACGGATGCTTCGGACATTCAGCGCAGCCTTAATTCCGACAAAAACTAATAACAGAACAACAATGACACTTAACCAGTTTTTGATAATGAAGTTACTGAAACCCAAAATAATCTGGGTCGTCCAAGGAATATCTTCCGCCGGAAACATCCCGGTGATTGTCGGCAGCACAAAGATAACTAACAATAGAATGACCGCAATCGATACGATTCCCAAAATGAGCGGATAGATACTGGAAGTCCGAATTTTATTATTTATCTTTAATTCTTTATCATAATGATCAGCCATCCTCAGCAAACTGATCTCCAATGTTCCGCCCAGTTCTCCTGCCATCACCATGTTAACCAGCAATTCCGGAAAAGCACCTTTCTGTTTTTGCATAGATGTCGACAGTGAGTTGCCTTTCTGCACCTCTTCATAAATATTGCTGAAGACACGATGGGATTTACTCGTATCAGCTTTATTCTGTAACATATCAAGGGCCTGGACAATCGGAATTCCCGATTTCACCATCGTACCTAACTGCCGGCAAAAAATGACGATACTCTTTAATTTCAATTTTCCGATATTGTCTTCCGTAATACTCTTTTCATTATAATCCAGCAGATACAGCTGTTTGGCTTTTACCGATTGAATGAGTTCCTGCGATGATTCCGCTTGGAAAACATCTTTGATTGTATTGCCTTTACTGTCAACGGCTGTCACACTATAGCTTTTCATCGTCAATCCCCCTCTTCTTCAACGGTACTGCTTTCTTTAATTTGTAAAACCGGATCTGAGGAACCCGAGCCGCCCGTTATGGGATCGAGGACCTGAAACGGAAAGTTATCAAAAGCGACATCACGGTAATTTACCCGAATATTGCCAGTTCCGGCAAATTCCTGACAAATGACTGCCCCGTTTACTTCTCCGCTGCCGCTGACTGTAACTTTCGCATTAGGCGCATAATATAAAGTTATGGTCGCACTGGAACCCCCGGAGATATTGACGGCGGTACCGCCGGTCACCACATAACCGTAAATTTTACCGGATCCGGTAATATTGATATTCAGATTGGCCGCCATCAGCGCCATATAATAGGTTGAAGAACCGCCAACTTCCACCGTCAGCGGCTGGAAAGTCGTACTGTTTACTTTTTGGTAAATCGGATCCACATAAACAACAAATTTATAAGGCGTTCCGACGGATCCGACCGGTGCCGAACTGGAATACTTAAAAGATATTCTGGATGATTCATTCGTCGTCGCTGTCGCGGTTGTATTGCCGGTCACATAGATTGTCAGCGTACCGGATCCGGTGAGTACAAAATGGCCATCCAGCTGCAGTTTGTCCACAACCAGATATTTGTCGGTACTGCCGACATCAATTGTAAAATACTCCGTCCCTTTAATAATTAGTTCCGGAACATAATACCAGGAGGCTGTCGAAGGGATCGAATAAGTCACATTGTCAGTCAGATAGGAGTTTTTATTAATACTGCCGCTGCTGTTAATCAATTGATATGATTCCCATTGGTTTTTTACGATCGTGTAGACCGGCAGTCTGGCTAAAGTATTTTTATCCGGATATGTCGGCATCGTAATCGCCGGATATTCATATATCTCATCCAAAGGCGTGACGGCGCTTAATCCGCCGCTGGTAATCTTTGAATTGATATTGGATAGGCTGTCAAATATCGCTGTGTCAGTCAAGCTGCCTGAAGCATCAAATAAAGTATCCGGCAATTCCACCGCCGGAACTTTCGTTGACCAGCTAAGCGATATTGAACTGTCAGCGGTTGAATAAGTAGAAATCGGCGCACCGACAATTTGCGAACTTCCGGTTAAGGTGAATTTCGTCTTAACCATAACCGCTTTATCAACAACAAAACCATTGCCGCTATCACTGATTGTATAAAGAAATTCATAAGTCTTTACCAATGTACGGCTGATGTCCCCTACCACGCCGACTGCAGTTAAGGTATAACTTCGATAGCCGTCGGCTTGTATGCCATTAGAAATCAAGGTAATATCCGCATACGGGATAATCCCTTCATTGTCCGATAAGGTCAGATGCTCAGACGCATGACCGCTGACATAAGAATCAACCGCTGTCATAAAGGCGGTAACACTGAGTGCCGGCGTTTGGGTGCTTAGGGCCTGTACATAGTCTTCAAATTCTGTGATTGCCTTAGTCAGACCAGCTTCAGCGGTATAATAGGCCGTTGTATGTTCTTTCGTTTCCTGCGATTGTTCAAGATTATTATTCGTCAGCACAAAAAGAGCTCCCAATAAGATCGACAGCACTAAAAAGATCACCATTACGGTAAGCAGCGCTAAGCCATCTTTCTTTTTTAGATAATTCATTTAATCACCCTTCCGCAAATACAGTCTGGTTTCAGCACTCACGGTCTGATCGCGTCCGTCAGGAGTCGACGCCACAACAAGATCGAGATAACTGCCGCTGCCGTCAATCGTAACATCAAAGGATTCTATATAACTCGCTATCACAATATCATTTCGCAATACTTTGTTATCAACCAGACAATACGCAATCGTATCGATATAGACACAGCCGTTAACTTTCGTTACCGACTGGTCCGATGTCCGGAGATCTTTCTCGAAATTAACGGTCACATAACGAACGTTTTCCTGCCGCATAATACTAGAATCTTCATCCTTGAAAAACCCGGCCGCAAAACCGACAACCGTGGTCAGTCCAGCCAGAACTAAACCCAAGACCGCCAGCACAACAACCATCTCAATTAAAGTAAAACCTTTTTTATTCCAGTGTCGGTTCATTTCAGTTTCCAAAGCTCAGAATCGTCTCAATCTGACTCATCTGTCCTTCTATGACGGAATTATTCGATGAAACTTGAACAAGCGTCGTAACAAATTCCGCCGCTGGCGTATCAAACTTAACAACTAAATCAATATCATAGTCACTGCTGCTTTTTGTTAGCAGGTAGGTTGTTCCGGAGTGAGAAGTCAAAGTAAATCCGTTATCACTGATTAAATAGCTAACAAAAACACCCTCATCGATTGTCTGACTATAATTGTACATGGTCTCGGTTAAGTCCTGCGCAATGTAATTTGAAGAAACATCTTCCTCGGACAGAATGTTTGTGCGATTTAAAACTAACAAAGCCGGAAAGATTGCCACCATGATCATTCCAAAAATGGCCATTGCGATCACAACTTCAACTAATGTCATTCCTTTCCTGCTTATCATGGTTCACCTTTTCCAGTCCATTCTATCATTATAGTAGTTCATTTAAGAATCATTTACAATACTTTTATCAATCGCTAAAACACCGCTGTTAAGCATTTTTTTTACAATCTGCTCTATTCACCAACAGCCGCAAAATTATATCAAAAGAAACCTGAAAACTTCAGCGGCATAAAAAAAGTAAGATCTGAGATCCTACTTGTTAATTCTTGTCTGATAATAGATTTTTAAAGCTTCATACATCTGCCAACTGTCAAAACTGCCGATTGTTTCTACTGCTGAATGCATGGCTAGCTGCGGTAAGCCGATATCGACGGATGTGACACTGACATGACTCAGGCTGATGCCCCCCAGAGTCGCACCGCATCGTAAATCTGAACGGCAGGTAAAGTCCTGATACTGAACACAGGCTTTCTCGCATATCCCCTTAAAAATACTAGAACTTAATGCATCCGTCGTATAGTTGATATGATGCTTAATAACAACGCCTTTATTTAACATGACTTTATTCGTCAGATCGCTTTTTCCAGCCGCGTTAGGATGTAAAGCATGCCCATTATCCGCACTGACCAGCATCGATTGTGACAGTACCGGATAGACACTTATTTTCATACACTCACAAATTCGATAAAGCACATCACTCAAGAAAGTCGAATCCGCTCCTGATTGCGTCAAACTGCCGATCTCTTCGTTATTAAAACAGCAATATACGCGATTGATTGCTGCCTTTGAACTGAGAAAAGCCTTTAGAGCAGTAAAAGCACAGGCCAGATCATCTAACCGCGGTGCCATAATAAATTCATTATTCAGGCCCCAATAACGTGCTTGATCACGATTATACAGCAACAGGTCGAAATCACACACTTCAGCATCAGTAAATTGGCTTTGGATCAAGGACTTCAATTGGCCGGTCTTTTCATCAATTGCCAGTACCGGCAGGAGGTCAATCTGCGGATTCAGATTATTTTTCTCATTGACTTCCCGATTCAAATGAATGGCCTGTGAAGGAATCACCAGCAGATCGCGATCGATATTAACTACCGCTGATGAGTATTTGTCACCTTTTTTCAAGATAACCCGTCCGGCGATTGACAAAGGCCGATCCAGCCAAGAATAATAGATCATTCCTCCATAACCGTTAGAATTTAGTTTTAAGAACCCATTTTCCAGAATTTCGTTACCGGGTTTGATGGAAAAACTCGGCGAATCGCCATGGGCCGCAACGATATTGAAAGCCGGACAGGCTGACCATCCGCCTAATTCAAAAGCAATTACGGAGGAATCATTTCGAACAATATAGTGCCGTCCTTCCGCATTTAAGTGCCAAGCATCTTTTTCTTTTAATTCCGTATAACCTTTCGAGTTCAAAATTTCGACGATATTTGCCGCACAATTAAACGCATTCGGCGTCCGATTGATAAAAGCCATTAATTCCTCGTTAATCTGCTGAAATTTCTTTTCCATCGCTAACTCCTTTTTAGTTCTACTTAACATTCGCTCCGGCGCTTTTCACTAATTCAAAAAACAGCGGATGAGCGTGATTCGGCCGGCTCTTGAATTCCGGATGAAACTGCACGCCGACAAAGAATTTCTTATTCGGCAGTTCGATTGTTTCGACAATCACTTTATTCAGTGATGTTCCGCTGATAATTAAACCCTTTTCAACCATTGCTTCGCGGAACTTGTTATTGAATTCATAACGATGACGGTGACGTTCACTGATAACGTCCTGAGCATATGCTTCATACATCATCGTATTCTTCTCGATGTAGCATGGATAACTGCCCAGACGCATTGTTCCGCCCTTTGGAATATTTCCTAGCTGATCCGGCATCAGATCAATGACGTTATAAGGATTATCGATACTAAATTCACCGGAATTGGCATTTTTCATGCCGCAGACATTGCGGGCAAATTCAATAACGGCAATTTGCATCCCCAAGCAAATTCCCAAATAAGGCAGATCATTTTCCCGGGTATATCGACACGCTTCAATCATCCCTTCAATACCTCGGCTGCCAAAACCGCCTGGAACGATTACGCCATCTATTCCTTGTAGCTTTTCAGCAACATTTGATCTCGTGACATCTTCGCTGTCTATCCAGGTAATCTTAACTTTGAGACGCTGCTGAAAACCGGCATGCACTAGCGCTTCCGCAACGGAAAGATAGGCATCGTGTAACTTAACATATTTTCCGACAAGCGCAATCTGTACAACCTTTGTGCTTTGTTTGATATTATCAGCTAAGCGCAGCCATTGGCTAAGATCCGGCTCGGCTGTCGTCAGATTCAGTTTTCGGCTGACAACACGGTCTAAACCGTTATCATGCAGCATCAACGGCGCCTCGTAAAGACTCGGTAAAGTGATATTCTCAATGACACAATCGCTGTCAATATTACTGAACATTGCGATTTTATTAATAACATCCATACTGATATGCTGGTCACAACGGGCAATAATAATATCCGGATTGATTCCCATCGACTGCATTTCCTTCACCGAATGCTGCGTCGGTTTGGACTTGTGTTCTTGTGAGAAGGATAAATATGGAATCAAAGTAACATGTATAAAGAGGCAATTCGCCCTACCAACTTCAATTGTTGTCTGGCGAATTGCCTCTAAAAACGGTTGACTTTCAATGTCACCAATAGTACCACCGATTTCGGTGATTAAAACATCCGGCTGGCTGGCTTCGATCGCTTTAGCGATGAAATCCTTAATTTCATTAGTTATATGAGGAATAATCTGAACGGTCTGTCCAAGATATTCGCCATTTCTTTCTTTATTCAGAACGCTCCAATATACGCGGCCGGAAGTCAGATTAGAATATTTGTTTAGGTTTTCATCGATAAATCTCTCGTAGTGTCCTAAATCCAAATCCGTTTCAGCTCCATCGTCAGTCACAAACACCTCACCATGCTGATACGGACTCATTGTACCCGGATCGACATTCATGTAGGGATCAAACTTCAGAGCTGCCACTTTTAATCCCTTAGCCTTGAGTAAGCTTCCTAATGAAGCGGCTGTAATTCCTTTTCCCAGACCGGAAACAACTCCTCCGGTCACAAAGATATACTTAGTCATGCGAGCACCTCTTTCCCCTTTAAAAGCACTAAACAATCACATGTTTAGTGTCGCATCCATCAAATTTGGTATTGATGTTCTGTTAAAACATACTATTTAAATTATCACATTTTCATAAATTGTCAATAAACATTTACAATATCAGCAAAGCTTTCATTATCAGGTTTTCTTTCTGAAAATGTTACAGGATTATTATAAACATTCAAACCAAAATTCCGATCAATCGCAAAGATCACCGATAATATTTTCTGTGGAGTGCTGACATACAGCATCAACTTTATTAACATTGTACGCTTATCACTGATAGATGTCTATTACTGATAAATATTTTTAGATAATTATCACATGTTTTGCCATCAGCAGCCAGTAAGACTTCAGTTTCATTATTAAAAAAGCAGCGGCTAAACGATACCGCTGCTGTTGCTGATTGACCGGTTAAGCTATCAGATTACTTGATTAATAAAAAATACACTAAAACTAAAAGGCCTAATACAATGCGATAGTAACCAAAAATTTTGAAATCATTACGTTTAATATAGCTAAGCAGAAACTTAATTACAACAATTGAACCGACAAACGCAATCAGCATGCCAGAGCCGAGGATTATAATTTCCGTCGGCGTAAATATCAAGCCAAATTTCAGCAGTTTAATCAAACTGGCACCGAACATTGCCGGAATAGCTAAGAAGAAGGAAAACTCGGCAGCAACATAACGATTAACGCCAGTCAGCATTGCTCCAAGAATAGTCGACCCGCTGCGTGATGTACCCGGGACTAAAGCCAGCATCTGGAAACAGCCGATTTTGATCGCATCACTGTATTTAAGTTCGGCAAAACTATTTATCTGCGGTTTAACAGCCTTATTACGATTTTCAATCAAAATAAACATAATACCGTATATAATTAGGGCTGCCGCAATAATAAAAACATTATTATAAAACAAAGCATCAATATAATCATCAAATAAGATGCCGATAATCCCGGCCGGAAGCGATCCGATCAGAACCTTAGCCCATAACTGCCAGATATCTTTTTTCTCAGAAGCCTTATGCTTGGAACTGAAAGGATTCAATTTTGTAAAATAAAGTACAACGACAGCCATTATTGAGCCAAGCTGAATCAACACAAAGAACACTTCTTTAAACTCCGGAGTGATATTAAGCGGCAATAGCTCATTGAATAACAGCATATGACCGGTACTGCTGATCGGAAGCCATTCCGTAATGCTCTGAATTATTCCTAAGATAAACACCTTAATCAATTCACCGATTTGCATGATTTTTCCATTCCGTTTCTAGTAATTCGGTTATTGTCTAACCGCTCCCGATTATTGTATCATAATTATATGGAAAGATATTATGTGATTTTTAAAGGGCGCGTACAAGGCGTAGGCTTTCGTTACTATGTAATCAGCTTAGCTCAAACCAAAGGGCTTACCGGCTGGATCCGCAATCAGCTCAATGGTAATGTTGAAATGGAGATTCAAGGCAACCCAGATACTTTTCAGCTTGTTCTGGAACAGATTTTAGCCGGAAATGGCTGGATCAGAATTACTGATTATTCAATAAAGCGGATTCCGGTTATCGCCGAATCCGCCTTTAATATAAAATATTGATTCTGTTAGCCTTTCTTATAACTTATATTTATAATCTTCAATTAAAATACGTTGCAGTTTTTTACGCGTCTTATGGAGATTTGTAGCTAGCGTTGATTCATTTTTATTAAGGATTTTAGATAATTCTCGGACCGATAAGCCATGATAATAATAATTGCGGATCAAAGAACGTTCCTTCGGACTGATATCCCTCAATGCATATTCCAACTCTCCTTCAGCCGGTGATCTACTCTCATAGATATCCAAATTCTCCACACAGACAACATATCGATTCCACCGGCTCTTCCATAACTTGCGACAGTAATTATGAGCTACACGCAATAGCCAGGCCTGACAGTGTTTTACTGAGTTAAATGGTTTATCATATTTATGAAGTGATATAAACACATTTTGACAAACATCATCAGCATCAAAATGACAAGCAAGCCGATTGTAAGCAAAGCGGTGAACCATATTATAGTAATCCTGCATTATTTTTTCAAAACTAATATCCTGATTATCGATTTTCATTATTTTTATCATTATAAAAACACTCTTTCTAATATAAGTTTATGGTGCTTCAGTTTCGGTATGATTATTAATTTATAATCCCTGTTTACTAAAGCAAGATTAATTCTATTTAATTTTAGTGTTACAGCTCATTCAACATTCAATCGTAATGCAGCATAATCCTAAATGAAAAAGAATGTTGGATCGAATAAACGAATTATAACAATTCGAATACCGCTTCATTAATGAAATTATTCATTGATCAATCAATTAATTTCAATCAGACTCTTTTAATAATGATTTTGTTAATACGATCAGTTTTACCGGTAATAAACTGAAACAGCTATACATTAGCTTTGAATCATTAATAAAAGAATCTTAAGTTAATTATATCAGATAATCAATAATATTTCACCTATTTTATAACTTTTTATCATATTTTATTGACATTTTTCTGTTATTTAATGTAAATTAATGTTTTTATTGCGTTTAGGTACAAAAAATAAACAGCTTTCGCTGTTATTTTAATAAAATGGTGGAGGTTAACGGGCTCGAACCGCTGACCCTCTGCTTGTAAGGCAGACGCTCTCCCAACTGAGCTAAACCTCCAAATACTGCCTTAATAATATAACACACATCATCATAATTGACAATATCTTTTAGCTAATCAATATGTCAACTTTTAAGCATTATGTTATACTTATAAAGAATTGGAGGTATTCTATGCTTAAGGTTTATAATAAAAGGGCGCTTACAAGAGGCCAACGTTTTATGAAAGCTGTTCTTTTCGGGATTCCGACCGCTTTAATCGCCGCTATTGTTTACGGAACGATTACCCGGCTTGTCCACATTGAGTTCTCGATCTTTTTTGTTGGTGTCGGCTATCTGCTGGGATATGTTATTCAGAATACCGGTAAAGGTGTTCAACCGCGTTTCTCCATTCTAGGTGCCGTTTTAGCTGTCATCAGCTTTTTATTAGGCGATCTGATTGCTTATTACGGCCTACAGATTTTTCTTTATCCGACATGGCTACCTTATGGATTATATCTGGTGCTGATCAGCTGGTTCAACATCACTTCAATCAGCGGTATTTTAGGTTTTGCGTTCCGCGCAGCCGGAATTTACTTTGCTTATGTAAATTCCCGGGTGGTGTAAATGTTCTATCGTCCGGCATGGGAAGAAATCAATTTAGACAATTTGGATTTCAACCTGCAGTATCTCAAAGAAAAGCTTGGTCAGCAGAAAATGCTGATAGCAGTTATCAAAGCTAACGGCTATGGAGCCGGTGATCGACAAGTTGCTGAAGCCGCGATATCCGGCGGCGCCGGCTACTTAGCCGTTTCATCGCTTGATGAAGCCATTGCCCTGCGTCTGCAGGGTATTTCCACCCCGATCTTAGTATTGAATTATGTAAGTCCTCAGCATCTCTTAGCTGCTCTGCAGCACGATGTCACGATTACCGTCACATCTCTGGAACACGCCCAGGCCATTACTATGACGAAACTAACCAATTTAAAAATACACTTGAAAGTTGATACCGGCATGAACCGCATCGGATTCAAACATGATGACGAACTTAAAACCGCGTTAACTCTTCTGCGTTCAAGCCAGCAAGTTGAAGGGATCTTTACCCATTATTTAGACAGCGGAATTGATCAGAATCCCATAACTTTAAAACAATATCAATCCTTTAAAGAAACACTGGCTTATCTTAATTACCCATTCAAGTATATCCACACGGCTAATTCTGATGCTATCATCAATTTCCATGATGAGATCAGTAATGCAGCACGAGCCGGAATTGCGATGTTCGGGATCAGCAGTTATTCAACGGATTTAAAACCGGTCTGCGCACTATATACAAAGATAACCCACATCAAACAAGTCAGCAAAGGTGAAACGATTAGTTACAGCGGCACTTATACTACGGAAAATAACGAATGGATTGCAACCGTACCGCTAGGTTATGCGGACGGACTGCTCAGACACAATCAAAACCGCCGCATTTATGTCAATGGCGAATATGGCACGATAGTCGGCCGGATCTGCATGGATCAATGCATGATCAAATTAACAAAGTTTTATCCTGTGGATACCGTTGTTGAAATATTCGGACCGCACCTAGGTCTGACCGAAGCAGCCGAATATCTTGATACCATTCCTTATGAGATACTGACTTCCATCAGTGATCGAGTTGCTCGCGTTTATCGCCGAGCAACCGGGGTCGAACTAGTCAGCAACCTGCGACTTGACCATTACATGAAATAAGAAAGGTTATCATTCAATTCCTGAATGATAACCTTTTTAGTTAAGTTAGATAACTCTTGTCCGATATTCAGCCATTTCCGCTTCATTAGCCCAAATCCAGTGATCTGGTTTAATTTCCTGCCATCTTGGTTTATCAACTGAATAATTATGAAGTGATTCGTCATAAACAATTAAGTGTTTATTCTTCTCGATCTCCGGATCAGGTAATGGAACAGCTGACAGTAAAGATAAAGTATAAGGATGCAGACTGTTCTTAAATAATTCTTCACTCGGCGCCAGTTCAACGATTCGACCTTTATGAATAACCGCAATTCGATCAGATATATAACGAACGACTGATAAATCATGAGCGACAAAAATACAAGTTAAATCTTTATTACGTTGTAAATTCTTGAGCAGATTTAGAACCTGAGCGCGAATCGAGACATCCAATGCCGAAATTGGCTCATCAGCCACTAATAAAGAAGGCTCCATAATCATTGCCCGGGCAATCCCAATCCGCTGGCGCTGTCCGCCGGAAAACTCATGGGGATAACGCGTCATATGTTCCTGCAGTAGACCAACATCCGTCAAAGCCTTTTCCACTTTTCTCAATCGATCTTCTTCGTTTTCATAAAGATGGAAATTATATAAACCTTCCGAAACAATATAATCAATTGTCGCCCGCTCATTTAATGAAGCAGCAGGATCCTGAAAAACCATCTGAATATTACGGATAACCCATTTATCAAGTTCTTTGCTAATTTTTCCGCTGATTTTCTGGCCTTTAAAAATGATTTCGCCATTACTGATTGGATTGATCCGAATGATAGCCCGGCCGATTGTTGTTTTCCCTGAGCCTGATTCGCCGACCAGAGCGAAAGTTTCACCCTGATAAACATCAAAATTCACATCGGAAACAGCAACAAATTTCTTTTTGCCAACTTGAAAGGTTACTTCCAGATCCTTGACACTTAGTATAACATCTCTATTAGCCATGGTATCCTTCTCCTTTTTTCGTCATTGACATCAGTCTTTCATGCAGGTTTTGAATTTCAATCGGCGGTTCAACTTTAGGCGCCCGCGGATCTAACAGCCATGTTTTAGCCCGGTGCGTTGCCGAAATCTGGAAAAAAGGTGGTTCCTCTTCAAAATCAATTTGCATCGCGTACGGATTGCGCGGAGCAAAGGCATCACCGATTACCTGGTCATATAATGAAGGCGGCGTTCCAACTATTGCATATAAGTCTTTACCCTTAACTCCCAACTGCGGCAGGGAAGAAAGCAAAGCCCAAGTATACGGATGTTTAGGCCGGTAGAAAATGTCCTCAACGCTGCCATATTCAACTATCTGTCCGGCATACATGACCGCAACCTTATCAGCCACATTCGCTACGACACCTAAATCATGCGTGATATAGACTGTTGTAAACTTGTACTCTTCCTGTAAATCCTTAATAAGTTTTATAATCTGGGCTTGAATCGTTACATCCAGAGCCGTTGTAGGTTCGTCACAAATCAGAATTTTAGGACGGCACGCTAAAGCAATGGCAATGACAATTCTTTGTCGCATCCCGCCGGAATACTGAAAGGGATACTCATCAAAACGATTAGCCGGATCAGGAATGCCAACGCGATTCATTAATTCAATTGCCATTTTCTTAGCTTCTTCTTTGCTCTTTCCCTGGTGTTTCACAATTACTTCAATGATTTGATAGCCTATCGTGCGAACCGGATTCAGCGAGGTCATCGGATCCTGAAAAACCGTAGCGATCTTACGGCCGCGAATTTTCTCCCACTCTCGATCGTTTTTGATATCAACTAAATTTTGTCCTTCGAATAATATTTCACCCTTTGTCACGCTTCCGTTACTGTCAAGCATACCGGTAAAAGTCTTAGTAAAAACCGATTTACCGCTTCCGCTTTCACCAACAACCGCTAGGGTTTCACCATCATATAAATCCAAAGAAACATTACGAATGGCTGTTAAGGTACGATTACGAACTTTAAATTTAACTTCAATGTCACGAGCTGACAAAACTACATTTTTTTCCATTGGTTAATCCCCCTTTACATGTAATGTGTTCTTGGATCACTGGCATCAGCCAGTGTTTGTCCAACAACATACAGTGAAACGGAAATAATAGCACTTATAACAACTGGTATCCAGAACAAATAACTCGCACTTGACATATATTGAGCATATTCACTAATCATTCGACCTAGAGAGGCATCAACTTGAGTGAGTCCCATTCCTAAATATCCCAGAAAAACTTCATATGAGATGAAAGTCGGCACATCGCGGGCAACTGCTGTGACGATAACAGAAATCAACTGAGGAAGGATGTTTTGTGTGATAATCCGATATGTTGGCGTCCCCAGACACCTTGACGCTAAATTATACTCACGGTCACGGATAATCATAACCTGAACACGAATGAAATAAGCCGTTGTCAACCATGAGGTAACTGACAAAGCAAAAATTAATTGCCACATTCCGCGTCCTAAAATATACATCAAAACGATAACTAAAAGTGTAAATGGAATGTTAGCAGCAATATTGTAGACTTCAAGCATAAACTTATCAATACTTTTTGAGAACCCCCAAAATGCTCCAACAATGACACCAAGAATCGTCGTGATTGCCGTGGCAATAAATGCGATAGCCAAGGAGTTGCGCGTCCCTGACCAAGCCGCATCAAACAGGGAATTTCCAACATTATCAGTTCCAAACCAAAACTGCGCATTTGGACGAATGAAACGCAACGAGAAATCATTTATATTTGGTGTATTAGCCGGACTATATGGCACAAAAAGCGGATAAATAACTGACATTAAAATAATTGAGGCGGAGATTACAAACATAGCAATCGCAACTTTACTGCTAAAAAATCGTCTAGCCACACTCTTCCAGTAAGAATAATTTGGAGCAACAATATGTTCTGAAGCCTGTTCCTCAAGCTTAACGAGTGTAAATTTATTTTCCATGTTATCTTGAGTCTCCTTTATTATCCAGTTTAATACGCGGATCGACAAATGTTATTAATATGTCTCCCAATAGCAACGCAAGAACTGATAATGCCGTTAAAATGAAAGTCAAGGTAATAACCATGGCATTATTATAAATTTTTATCGAATCTGGTAACATCTTTCCCATACCAGGGATAGCAAATACCGTTTCCGTTATGACCGCACCACTAATACAGAGAATTATGGAACTTGGAATGCCGTTCACGATTGGAATAATGGCATTCTTTAGTATATGGCGATTGAATATTTCTCGTTGTGAAAGTCCCTTTGCACGCGCAAATTTGACGTAATCAGCATTAGCTTGGTCAACCATATAGCGGCGGGTCCATATCATTAAGCTTGCCGTTCCAAGAAGACCTAAAATTAGTACAGGCAAAATATAAGACTTAATATTACTAAATCCGAATTGCGGAAATTTATCAGGTAAACCAAAACTTGTTCCTAATAGTTTGACAAAATAGATAAAAGCTAGCGAAGGAACGGCAATCATAAAATTAATATATACTGTACCGATTTTATCAGCCAATTTACCTTTGCGGCTTGCCATGAAGATTCCTCCTGGTAAACCAATTATATAAGACAGAATTAGTGCTAATATCCCAAAAATGTATGAACTATTGATCATTGAAGGATCTTGATATTTAAGTGAGCAATCCGCATAATTACTATTAAACCGATCAATATCCATCCGATCCATTGTTGAAGTTGCTTTATAAGTACAATTGTGTAAATCAACTGGTGATGAAGATGTCGTTCCGCTTGGAAAAGTTACATCTTCATAATCATAAGCGCCTTGCCCGTTAGAAATGACATCCAAGGTTGCTATTCCACTGTAGCTTGGATAAGACATACCTAAATTCAGTGAAATCCAATTCTGATGGATAAATGGAAATGAACTATCGAAATAAATCAAATATTCATTTTCACATCCAGAACACTTCACTGCCGGAATGCCATTAAAATCTGTAGCAAGATATATTTTTCTTTCTAATGTTGCATTCTCACTATCGCTAACTTTGTTAACGCCATCAACAACAATTAAGTTTTTAAACCAATTATAGATTAATTCCGGAGCTGTATAATTTCTATATGCATAAAGAAAACCACTCTTAGGGAAAACTTCAACTACATAACCATTCGCTTCATAATCAGCTTTATATGTCATGGACTCTGCAGATCCAACAACCATACAACCCGAATAGTCATCGCTACTTGCACACATATCAGATTGTGTAACATAGTCGAGATACCCCAAATTCTCCCACTTAGTATTTTTATACTGGATTAATTCATCCGGTTTCGATCCCAGTTTTGATAAATATGCGTCACCAAAAAAGATATTTTCTTTAGGCACTAATGTATAGACCATTACGATAGCAATTGACACAACTGCAAAAATCGAAAAAACAGAACGGATCAATCTACCAATTATATATTTTCTCATCCTTGTTGCAAACCTCCTTAAATGAAAAGAACATTAAGAGGGATAGCGCTAGCCATCCCTCTGTGGATGTTCGACTAATTAAATATAATTGATTATGATCTAGCAGCTTCCCAAGCAGCCTTCGCTTCTTCAAATTGTTCTGTAGTTACTGTATCAGTCTGGACGATTGTAAATTTATACTTTTCATTACCAAGACCGGCAACAGAATAAGGAGCGGTATACGGAACAACTTTAGTAACTCTGACCACTACGCTTCTAAAGCTTACTGGAGTAATAATAGCTTTTGATAATAAGAATGCTTCAGCTTTTGCATATGCATCATAACGAGCATCAAGGTCGCTCTTAATCGCATCAGCAGCATCAATCAAAGCTGTGTACTCAGTCAAGCCGACCTTCTCGGCGATAGCATCACTAGCGGCATCTTCGCCTGCATTGCTTAATCCTAACAACGCTAAGAAATCACCATTGCGAGCATTATAAATACTGACATATGTTTTCGGATCAACGTAATCCGGACCCCAACCAGAATATAAGTTGATATCATAGTTAGCCATTTCCGGAGTTCCATAAACACTGAAAGCATATTTATCGATGTCGTCAGAATTCATTGTAATAACATTGATCAGAATTTGACCATTACTTGCTGCCTCAATAGATTGCTTAACTGAATTCGCCTGAGCGACTAAACGCGCATTCGTATCAAGCGTAGGAAGATCAAGTGTAACCGGGAATGACACACCGTCAGCCTTAGCCTTCTCAATCATAGCCAAGCATACTTCCGGACTGTAATAAACATCAGTACCGTCAGCAAGATCGATGTCACCATAAGCATCATCATACTCATTGAAGTACTTTGTTACTAATGATCCGTAAGATGCACCGGTTGAAGTAGTTACAAAGTTCGGCATCGTCAACATATTACGCATCGTTGCTTTAGCATTTGTTTCTTCCATTGATTGCATCTGATAAGATACTCTATCAAAGCCAGCCTGTACAGCTAAACGGAAATACTGATTCTGCAGAGCAGTCGTTGTATTGTCCTTCTCTTCTTGTGTTGTCTTTGACGTATTTGTATAATTTGTACGATTTAAATTGTAGTGGATGAAGAATGTAGTTGATTCATCTCTCTTTACAGTCGTTAGGTAATCAGCATATTTTGTTTTATAATCTGCATAATCAGACCAAGAAGCATTTAAAATAGCAGCACTGTATGTACCCTGTTCAAATCCCTTAATTGCTGAATACAGATCACTTCCATCATCATAATAAAGTGTTACTTTATTGATATATACATGTTCGGCATCCCAATAGTTTGCGTTCTTTGTATATTCTATAACGGATTTAGATGTTAATGTAGTTAAAATATAACCGCCATTATAAAGAATGGAATCCGGAGAAACGGCACCAAAGTCACAAGCATTGACATCCGGTGTCCCTAGTTTACATCCTACACCTTTTGATTCCAGGAATTCCTGGTTGATCGGCATTAAAACATTATATGTAGCCATTGTGTAGAAGTAAGGTACGGAAGAAGATAAAGTGTATTCAACAGTATAATCATCAACAGCTTTTACGCCAACCTCAGCAAAATCAGTAATCGTACCATCAATATAGGCTTGAAGGTTCGTGATGATTCCGGATACTAACGTAATTACTTGAGAATCAAAATCAGCTGCATGTTGAAGTCCAGTGACGAAGTCCTGAGCAGTAACTTCGGCATAAACCTCACCAGTAGAAGTGGACCACTGTGCACCTTCGCGTAGGTGGAAAGTCCATACAGTAGCATCAGCATTGGTTTCCCATGTTTCTGCTAAAGCCCCAACATAATTCCCCAAGCTATCGTTTTCAAGTAAGCCATCAACGAAGTTTGCTAGATGCATAGTATCAGGTTGCTGGTTTGTAAAGACATAATCCATGTCGTCAAGATCAGATGCAAATTGACCAACAAAGTCATTAGATGTAACAGCTGTCGCGCTATCATCTTTGCCGCATCCACTCAACATACCAGTAACCATTAATACTACTAATAAAACGGTTAACAGTTTTTTCATACTTTCTCCTTTATATTTTAAAACCAGAATACTAGTTCTAATAACTTTATAGTAAACATATTTACAGAAAAGTCAAGGTTTTCAAAGCTGTAAATTCTTACATCTTTCATCAATTTATCACATAAAACACAGATTATACTTGTGAAATATTGCACTACATCGTATTATTTAAGTTTCTACAAATCGGCTGATATTACATGATTTTTCATTACACAGAATCTCCGGTGCCCGTTTCAATTCATTTTGACCGACACCGGATGTTTATACTTTCATTCACTTACATTAATCGGCTGATATATTCATTTAACCTGATGTATTCTAATGTCATATCAATGTAAGTAATTTTCTTTATTTTACCATTCATATTATCGTTTTTTTATTATATAATATCTTCACGGAGAAATACCCAAGCGGTTGAAGGGACTGGTTTCGAAAACCAGCAGTAGTCGCGAGGCTAGCGAGGGTTCGAATCCCTCTTTCTCCGCCACATAAGAACGCTAATATTGATACGATGAGTGTCAACATTAGCGTTCTTATTTTGCACACGGTAGCCGTCAGAAGGTCTTGGTAGCAAGGCTTTCTGGCGGCTTTTTTGTTTTCTGCCGTTTGTAGAGCGCAAAGAAAAAGCCCCGTCTACGAAGCATATAGGTGTATTACGCCTTGCACTCGACAAACGGAAACTTGGGGGTGTGCATAGGGTGTGCACTCGACAAACGCTAACCAATTGAAGCAAATTATAGTTATAGGTTCGTCATTACAACTCAAATGCAAATAAATATCAACAAACAACAGCAAACAACTTGTAAAGTCACAAATTCTGTGCTATACTTTGTTGTAGGTTTGTATAACCGCCAGAAATATGACGAGGTGAAAAAATGAGCGAGATTATCAATGATAAGTGGATAAATATTGATGAAGCAGCTACTTACTTAGGCGTGAAGTCCGTTACCGTAAGGGACTGGATTAGAAAAGATAAAGGAATACCCGCCCACAAGATAGGAAAACAGTGGAAGTTCAAAGTGTCCGAGCTTGATGCT
>JAYFOF010000004.1:0-157927 GCA_034932905.1 Erysipelotrichaceae bacterium
CCAATGGTGAATAACGATGTTCAGTACCTTAGCCACGGATATAAAAACAGCACGTATCGATTGATACGTGCAATTAATTCATAATTCAGGTTATATTGGTCGGGATGACAGGATTTGAACCTGCGACCCCTTGCTCCCAAAGCAAGTGCACTACCAAATTGTGCTACATCCCGAAAAAAAATGGCGCGCCCAGTAGGAGTTGAACCCGCAACCTTTTGATCCGTAGTCAAACGCTCTATCCAGTTGAGCTATGGGCGCATATTACGCTTTTCAGCGCATTTCTATGTTATCACTATCAGCTGATATTTGCAACAATCAATTTACTTTTATAGCCTGATTATGAGCCGGTTTACCTGGGTAAATTCTTTGTTAAAGATGACGATAATTGGCTTATTTCCCGAGTTTCATTGTATAATTAACTAAATGGGCACTTCGGAAAGGAAGACTTATGGAAAAAATTAAACTGCTGGCTTTGGATATGGATGGAACAACATTAAAAAACGATAATACGATTTCGGACATCGATATGAACGCCATCAGAAAAGCGCATCAACAGGGCATCCTGATTGTGCCTTCCTCCGGCCGGCCAATCCATGGCATTCCGCAAGCCATCCTTGATCTGCCGGTAAAATATGCGATTACGAAGAACGGATCAATTATCAACGATGTTGAAAACCAGTGTGAACTGTATCATGAGGTGATTGATAATCAGCTGGCTGCCAGTATTGTTAAAATGCTGGAAAAGAAAGATATTTTCTTAACTGCCGATATTAACGGCCGGCGGGTGGTTTCCGGTCAGAATATTGAAAAAGCGAAAGCGACTTATAAGAATCTGCACTTTGAAGACAGTGAAGTCGTTGACAGTCTTTATGAATATCTGCGCGACAACAAGTGTTCGATCGATAAAATCGGCATCTTTGCCAGTGACGATGATATCCGCCGCGATATCCTGCTGGAACAGCAAAACTATCTGGATCTCAACATTATGCAAACCAGTCCGATCTCTATCGAGATTAACAATCGCTTAGCCAGTAAAGGCAATGCCTTAAAATGGCTGAGTACAAAACTTGGTTTCTTTAAAGAGAACATCGCCGCGATTGGTGACAGCGATAATGATTTAATCATGCTGTGTTATGCCGGATATTCTTTTGCGATGACTAACGGAACACGTTACGCGCGGGAAACAGCAGATGAAATTACCCTGAGCAACGAGGAAAACGGCGTTGCTTTTGCGATTGACAAAATACTGATGCGTAATAAACAGCTTTAACGCTGACCGGACTGCGAAGGCTCATCCGGGTCATCCGTCATCGGCCGGCCGGTAATATACCAGAAATAAACTTCTTTGTCTTTGGGGTGATTATAACCGCCGCAGTTCAAATACAACGCATTAGCCGCTGCATTATCATTCTGGGTGATCAGAAAGACATAGTGCAGTTTTTCTTCGTGCGCATAGTTTAAAGCCAGATCCATCAATTTCCGTGCGATCCCCTGCCGGCGGTAAGTCTCCAGGACAAACAGATGAAAGATGGTCATGATATCATGACCATTATCCATCCGGTTCATCCGATAGCACAAAATGTATCCGGCGGCCAGCCGATCGTCATGAGCAACATAAACCAAATTTGCCGGGTTGCTTAAGAAGGCTTCAGCTTTTGCGGTGCTGACTTCCTGTTGGCGGAAATTCCGGACGACCGACTGATAAATATCAATGTCTTCCAATGTCAATTTTTTATATTCAACCATCATTCACTCCTTATGCGGATCATCGATCCGATAGCGATCTTTACCATCCTTTTTGGCTTGATAAAGCGCTTTGTCTGCTCGCTTGTACAGTTCACGGAAAGTTTCGGCATTATCATAAGTCACCGCAATCCCGATACAGCAGGAAAGCCGATTATCGATATTATAGGGTTTTGTTGCCGCCGTAATCTGCCGAGACAGCTCTTTGGCTTTTGCATCAATCAGCATGACGGACGGAACATTAATCATAAAGATACCGAACTCATCCCCGCCCAAACGTGCAATAATATCGGTTTGCCGAAACAATCTGGTCATGACTGCAGCGATATCAATCAATAACTGATCCCCGATATAATGACCCTGTTTATCATTAACCTGTTTAAAATCATCCATATCCAGCACAAAGAAAGCACATATCTGCGGATGGGTATATTGATGCAGCAGATAATTATTCATCTTTAATTCGATTGCCGCGCGATTATCAATCCGTGTCAGCGAATCTTTACCGACTTCATTCTTCAGCATATTAATCTCTTTAATCTGTTCGTCACGATTAACAATCTTACCGATAAAGCCGATAACCGTTCCCCGGTTATCTCGTAAAACAATTGCCGTTATTTTACACCAGATTGGTATCTGCTGCGCGTTAATAATCCGACATTCCAGAACCGGTGTATCAGCTCCGTTTCGCAGATCACGGACATATTGTTTTAACCGCTCGAGGTCTTCAGTGTAAATATATGGATTTTCCTGCAGATAACCGCTGATTTTCGTTGTAATCCGCTGATAGCCGAAAACCGTTTTATAATTATTGCTGAAAATCAGAACATCATTGATAAAATCACCTTCAATAATCAGACTGCCGGTCAGCTCGTCCAACAACCGATAACGTTCTTCACTGCGCCGGAGTAATTCCCGTTCGGATTCCACTTCTGATCGTTTGCGATATTCGATCAGATAAATCGTAAAGACCACTAACAGAAAAGCCAGCATCATTTTAACAATCAGCACAACCGACAGAAAATTAAAATCCGTATATTGCGTCCATACCGTCGCATAAGGTATCGCGGTAAAGATAATCCAATCGGTACCTTCGATATTGAAATAGCTGATATAATGCCGATTCGTTCCGCTGCCGATTACAATCACGTTAGATAGTTTTAGAAATAAATCCATTCTGATTTTTTCTTCACTCACCGGGGTCAGATCTTCAATCGACTGATAATAATCGAATATATTCGCGATGATCAAGTCCGGATTATATTCATTTAAAGAGAACAGAACATTGCCGTCCACATCACACATCAGGATATAATCCTCATAGTCCATATTTTGAAATACGTTATCAAAGGTCTTAGCATCATAAATACTGGCAATCAGTCCGACCGGCTGCTGTTCAGCATTGTAAATAGCGACGCTTAAGACGAATTTTTTCTGCTGATCGATATAACTGGAATCAATGTAAGCAATCGTTTTGCCATTGGCGAGCGTGTTTTTAAAATACTCCCGTTCAGCTACATTGATTTGATAGCCGTCACTGGTAATGCCTTCTCCCTGCAAATTGACATAGACCAGCCGCTGCGAGGTATTGTTCGTATCAAAAATATACAGCATGTGCTGAATATCTTCCGTGTTTAGTGAATCATATTTATTACCGATCAGGGAGGCTAGCGAATCAATCAGCTGAAATTGATGATTGAATTCATCATTGATCACCTTGGTGAACATCTCGCTTCTTTTATTAAGCAGATTCAGCGCTTGTTTATCCAATTGCTCATTCAATTTGAACTGGTAATCGAACAGAACAAAGACCATAATAAAACCTAATAAAATGATAATGAAAATGGTTTTAAAACGGCTAAAAGACTTTTTCATTTTCAATTACGCTTTCCCCTGTCAGAAAACAAGAAACCTCTCCTTGATTGTATTAAATATTACCAGACAAGTCAACAAATCGGCCAAGGCCGCTCAGGTTAATCTTTACCAACTGATCATTTTTTGCTTGATCAGTCAAGATCAGCAAGCAGCGATCAGTTATCGATCATAAAACTGATTGATAAATCAGCATATTTCTTTGTTTTTTAACTATCTTGCTAGATTATCATTGCCATTTAGCAATAATGCCGTTTGTCAGCATTCAATGTAGGCGTTTACAATCATATTTATGATTGTAAAATACAGCTGGATTAATATTCAATCATATTATGATTGATGATACATTTTTTGCTTTCGTTTGATGATTGACATTCAAAAAAAGCGGTGTAAAAATAGTACCAAGTTAGTACTGATTAGAAAGGAGGAAATTTATGGAAATTGTTCTAGCAAGAATTGATAATCGTTTACTGCATGGGATTGTAATGACCCAGTGGGCCGGAACCACCGGAGCGGATCGCGTCATGGTCATTGATGATGACGTTGCTAACAACCTGGATTTGAAACAGGCAATGAATTTAGCGAAGCCGGCTGGTATGAGTTCTTCAATTATAACTTTGGAAACCGCTTTGACAAACATCAAAACCGGCCGTTATGAAAATCAGAAGATCTTCTTACTGGCAAAAAGCCCGATAACGATTTTAAAACTTGTAGAAGAGGGAATAAAGATACCTAATTTGCAGATTGGCGCCACCGCTGAATTGGAAGGCTTTCGTTGCAGCAAACGAGCTTTTCTGAATGAACTGGAGGTTGAGGCTGTCAAGAAGATTATGGCATCCGGCAGCAGTGTTACGGTTCAGCATGTGCCAACCGACACAAAAATTGAGTTTAAGTCATTGATCAAATAAATATAAGGAGGGTAAAATGACAACATTTCAAGCGTTATTTCTACTGGTTCTGACTTGTATTGCCGGCTATGATGCTTACGGCATGCAGCTTCAGTTCTTCACAAGCAAAGTTGTAATTGGCTTTTTGCTGGGATTAGTCTTCGGAGATGTCAAAACCGGATTATATCTGGGCGGCACCTTACAGCTGATGTCGATGGGCGTCGTTGGTTTAGCCGGTGCTTCAGTTCCGAATTACACCGTGGCTACCTTAGTAGCCGTTCCGATTGCCGTCGCTGCCGGCGGTTCCGTGGAAGCTGGCTTAGCAATTGGTATCCCGGTTGCGATGCTCTATGTCCAGTTGGACATCATCCACAAGATTCTAAATGGTTTCGTCGCTCGCTGGTCGCAGAACTACTGCAATAAGAAAGAATTCGGTAAAATGAATTCCATTCTGTGGCTCGGTACGGTCATGCAAGTTCTGACTTACTTGATTCCGGTTGCGATTTCCGTCTTTATTGGTGTAAGTGCGATTAACGATATTTTAGCGGTTCTGCCGGATTGGTTCATGGGCGGCTTAAAAGTAGCCGGAAAAATTCTGCCGGTTGTCGGTATTGCCATGCTGCTGAACTATATGCCGGCTAAAAAGTATATCAACTACCTAATCATTGGTTTTGTACTCTATGCTTATCTGAATGTTAAAATGCTAGGTGTTGCGTTAGTCGGGTTTGCTTTAGCCTTTAAGTTTTTCAAGGATGAACTATATAAATCCAAACACACAGGTGCAGCTGCCGTAAACGGAGGTGTCTCAGGCGATGAGTAATACAAAACAAATTTTAAACAAACGTGATATCAGTGAAGCCGGTTTCCGGTGGATGCTGATGCCGGTCTGTATCTTCAATTATGAAACGCAATTAGCTCCGGCGGTTGTCTTTACCCTATCTAAGAGCTTAAGAAAGATTTATCCGAATGATGAAGATTATATCAAAGCATTGAATAATCACTACAAATATTACAACTCTCAGCCGTATCTGTCCGCATTGATTCTAGGTGCCGCTTTAGCTGTTGAAGAACAAGAAGGCATCGAAGGCATGGAAGCCGTTCAGAATATCAAAACCGGATTAATGGGTCCGCTGGCTGGAATCGGCGATACGCTTTTCTGGGTCCTGCTGCCAACGATTTTCGGCAGTATCGCTGCTTACTCAGCCCTTGAAGGCAGTTATACCGGTGTTATCATTATGCTGGCTTACGCAATCGGCGTCTTCTTAATCCGTATGCGTTTCTTCTCAATGGGATATAATACCGGCAGAAAGGTTATCACGCAATTCGGTGCTGAATTGAATATATTCACCGAAGCTGCGTCGGTACTTGGCCTAACCGTTGTCGGTGCTTTGATTCCTTCCGTCATCAGCGTCACAACACCGATCGTCTTTACTTCCGGCGATGTAACCAGTGAATTACAAGCAACGCTTAACAGCATCATGCCGTCGATGATTCCGGTTCTTTGTACCTTATTAGCGTATTTCCTGTTAAATAAGAAAAAAGTAAAAATGACGACAGTCATTCTCTGGACTTTGGTATTATCCATGATTACCTATGCTTTAGGGATCTTGGCATAAATGATAAAATTCGCTAGTGCTTCTAAACAAGTGATTCCTGCTGATCCTTATTATCTGATGGGTTATGCCGGGCCGGTTCGTGAACAACCGGCCCTGGGCATTCACGATATTCCCGAGGTTAACACGCTATGTATCGCCGTCAACGATCGGCCGCTGATTATCTGTGTCGTCGATGTCTGTATCATTTCGAAAACGAAGAGCGATTTGATTAAGGCAAGACTGCAGGCGAGATATGGTTTAGAAGCCGAACAGATCAGCTTGATTGCGATTCATTCGCATTCCTGCCCTAACGGTACCGGCAGTCCGAACCGCGGTTTTAACAAGCAGCTGGTCAATGAACCTTTTTACCAAATGGTCAGCGGTGCAATCGAAGCTACGGTCGGCAGCTGTTTGGCCAGCCTGCAAACGGCAACGGCAGAATATCAATCAACCATGATTGATGGCTACTTCAGTAATCGAAATGATCTGAAAGCTCCGTATGACAATCAGGCAATCAGTATCCACTTTTATGATATTAATCATCATTTATTGGGCATCTTGTTTAATATTGCTTGTCATTCCACCGTTTTAGGTCCGACCAACATGTATTGCAGTTCTGATTTGATTGGAACCATCCGATCAAAACTTAAGAATCATTATCAAACAAATGTCGTCGCAGCAATGGCAACAGCCGGCGATATCAGTACTAGACAGTATCGTCAAGGCGATGACTTTAACGAACTGGAACGCTGTGCAAAAGGCATCACTGAACAGTTGCTAAAAGATCCAAAGAGTGTCAAACTAGAATTGTCACAATTGAAAATCAAACAGCTGAAACATGTAATTGATTTTGATAATCGGCCTTTCTATCCCCGTTATCGTCAATTATTAGCTGAAACCAAAGCCCTCTTAGCTGATCCGCATATTTCCAAAGATCAGTACAAACTTAGTTTGACTTCCTCAATTAAATTTGAGAACATTTTGAAAGTTGAACAGGTGCATAAAGAGGTTTTTACCAAGGTTTACGACCTTGGCAGTTTGAAACTTATCGGTTTCGGCGGTGAATTATCCAGTAAATTCGGTTTAGCGATCAAGCGGGCTTGTCCCAATGCGCTGGTCATGATCATGACATGCTGTGATGATCATGAGGGTTATTTTATTGAAGCAGAGAAATACGGTCTGTATTATGAAACGATCGCTTCCGATATTCCGCAGGGAGATCCGGAAAAGATCACAACTTCGATCATTGAATCTTTAAAATAAGCTTAGGGTGAGCTAACCAAGCTCACCCGATGTTTATTCTGCAAAGCTATCAATCTTTGATAGTTTTGCAAAGTAAACAGGCAGGTAATCACATGAAACAAATAAAAAGATGGAAAGAAATCATGACTTTATTGCAGCAGGAAGGTTTCCTAACCGTTGAACAGCTTGCGGAAAGACTGGATGTATCATTAGCCACAATCCGGCGCGATCTGACCGCCTTGGACGAAGACAAAGCAATCATTCGGACCCGCGGCGGCGCTAAAGCCCGGATCATTGAAACTGAAGAGCCTTCCATGAAATCAAAAGCACTGCAAAATTCAGAACAGAAAGAAATCGTCGCCCGCTACGCCGCCAGTCTGATTAAAGACGGTGACTTTGTCTGCATGGACTCAGGCAGCACTACCTATCAGATTATTCAGTATATCACAGCCCAGAATCTGACAGTCGTCACAAACGGCGTCTACCATGTTCAAGCCTTAATTGAAAAAGGCATCAGTACTTTTATGGTCGGCGGTGAAGTTAAAGAGAAGACTTGCGCAACCGTCGGATCAAAAACGCTCGAGCAACTGGATAATTTCAATTTTGATATTGCCTTTGTCGGAGCCAACGGGGTCTCGCTGCAAGCCGGCTTTACTACCCACGAAGTAAATGAAGCCGAAGTCAAGCGTAAAATTCTCGACCGCAGTTCGCAGAAATATATCTTAGCTGATTCCACCAAACTTAATCATCAGTATTTCATCTCCTTCTATCCGCTGAACGGAGCAATCATGATTACCGAAAAACGGATTGAATTTGATTACAGCAAATGCAAAGTACTCATCGTCAGCGAAGCCGCAGAAGCCGTTAAATAACATCTACAGGAGGATTTAATGATATATACAGTTACCCTTAATCCATCATTGGATTATAATATCAGCATTGAGAATTTTAAACCCGGACAGATCAATATTGTCGATAACAGCTATCTTCTGCCGGGAGGCAAGGGTATCAATGTAGCCAAGATGCTTAATCACTTCGAGCATCCTGTCAAAGCCTTAGGCTTTCTAGCCGGTTTCACTGGCCGAGAAATTGCGCGGAAATTGGAAAGTGAAGGCCTAACATGTGATTTTATAGAATTAGAAAACGGCATCAGCCGGATTAATATCAAATTAAAATCAGAAGTTGAAACCGAGATTAACGGTTTAGGACCGCAAGTTACCGAAGCGGATATCGCTAAACTGATGGCCAAGACCGAACAGATTAAGGACGGTGACTTCTTAATTCTATCCGGCAGTATTCCGACCAGTACCAATGTCAATCTTTATGAAGCGATCATCCGACAGCTGGGCCATAAGAAAGTCAATGTGGTTATTGACGCTCGGCGTGATCTATTAAAAGACTGTTTGAAATATCATCCTTTTCTAATCAAACCTAATATTCATGAGCTTGGTGAGATCTTTAATGTTAAGATTCGATCCGATGCGGAACTCGAACACTATGCGGCCGAATTAAAAGCCTTAGGAGCCATCAATGTCCTTGTATCCTTATCCAAGGACGGTGCCTTCTTTCTTGATGCTGACGGACAGCATTATCATGTTAAAGCGCCCCAAGGAATTCTCGTCAACTCCGTTGGTGCCGGAGACGCCATGGTGGCGGGCTTTATTTCCGGTTATCTGACCCGTCATGATAAGCAGTATGCACTGCAGAAAGCAGTAGCAGCCGGAAGCGCCAGTGCTTTTTCAAAAGGATTAGCCACTAAAAATCAAGTTGAAGAAATGATGAGAATGGTCGAGGTAAATGCACAATGAGAAAAATATGCATTCTGACACATGGATTATTTGCCCGAGGCATTCAGCAGTCATTGACGATTTTCTTAGGCAGTGATCACCATTTTGATGCGATCAGTGCCTATGTTGATGAAGACCTCCAAGTCAAAGATCAGATCGCTGACTATTTAAAAGGCGTTAAAGCGGAAGATCAATTGATTTTGCTGACTGATATTATGGGCGGAAGCGTTAATACAATGGTTATGCCGCTGCTGAAAAGACCGAATACATATATTATTGCCGGGATTAATTTCCCGCTGCTGCTGCAGTTATCAGCTTTGCCAGATGATGCCGATCTTCCGGACTTTATTAACCTGGTCGAACAAGCACAAAAATCCATTGTCCTGCTGAACAATCTTGACTTTAGCCAATTCACGGATGATAATGATGAATAATGGGAAGTGATGATGATGATGAGTAACAAACCTGTCAAACTGACACCGGTGTTAAAGGATTATTTGTGGGGCGGTACGCTTTTGGCAAATGCCTATCATAAAGCACCGCCTAAAACACAAATCGCTGAAAGCTGGGAACTTTCTGTTCATCCGGATGGCACCTGTTCCGCCGGAAACATGTCACTTGTTGACTATCTGCGCCTACATCCGGGATGTCTTGGCAAGGACAAGAGTGAATTAGGGATCATGATTAAGCTGATTGATGCCGCTCAAGCATTAAGCATCCAAGTTCATCCGGATAATGATTACGCACGTAAATACGAACATGATAATGGAAAAACCGAAATGTGGGTCGTACTGCAGTGCCAACCTGACGCTAAACTCTACTACGGCTTAAAAAGAACTAGCACAAAAGCGGAACTGCAAGCCAGTTTGCGAAATGATAAGATAACTGAATTATTAAACAATGTGCCGGTCAAACCCGGAGATGTTTTCTTTATCGAACCGGGAACGATTCATGCGATCGGCGCCGGAATTGTAATCTGTGAAATCCAGCAAAGTTCCAATGTCACTTATCGGCTCTACGACTTCCAACGGCGCGATGCGCAAGGGCAACTGCGGCAGCTGCATTTGGAACAAGCTTTAGCTGTTTGCCGCTTAGAAGCAAGCCAAATTGACACCAGACCCCAAGCCGTCATAACTAATGATGAAAACAATCGCCGGGAAATTCTAAGACAATGTGCCTACTTCACCGTCAGCCGCTATCAGTTCAGCAATGCTGCTAAAATTTTACTGACTGCTGCCAGCTTCACCTGCTTGGTGATGAGTGACGGCCAGGCATCATTCCTATATAACCATGAGGTATATACAATGCTTCAAGGCGATACCTACTTCCTGCCGGCTCAAGATCTTGAATTAACGATTACCGGTAAGGGAACAATCATCACCGTTACAATTTAAAAGGCCGCCGGCCTTTTTTAAATAATTGTAAAATCATACCCTTCCGTTAGCGAAACAATTTCTAAATCCGGAAAATGTTCCTGCAAAAAGCCTGTCATCCGACGCATTCCGGGAATCTCATTTGTCGAATGATGAACGATAATGACCGGGATATTATGATCAAGACAGTACTGATACTCAATCCAATTGCAAGCTCCGTCATCCGAAACTAAAACACTGTCGATTCTTTCCATCTTCATCATCTCAAAAACATTGCAGGCGGCACCGATCCCGATAGCCAGCGAACCAATATAGTGATTCGGATTACCAAGAATCTCACAGTGTGACTGACCGAATCCCTGTAAAGCCTGCCGGACGCTTACCGCAATTTGCCGGACTGTCTGACGGGGAAAGTATGCGGCGGCATACTTAGCCCCATTCGGACGCTGTATAAAAGGCAGTTTTAGTAAACCGGCAAAGGTATCAAGATTGCCAAAACCGCTGACATAGTCCCAAACATCATGACTCCGGTAGACCGTAATGTCATGTTTCTTAAGCCGTTCCGCTTTCTGCGTCCGCGCTTCTAATAATAGACGATATTGTTTGGTGTTTTCATAATAGAAACAGTTCTCGTGCGAAATCACAAAATGAATATCCTGCTCAATTGCTTGGTCCAGAGCCTGATTGGTTAACACCCAACAAGTACCGATTTTTTGAATCAGCCGTTCCGTTGAACCGATCAATACAACATCACGGGTTTGATCCCAGTCAACCCAGTTTCCCTGCTGGTGAAAAAATGTGATTATTTCATCAATTCTGCGCATGATCACCCTCCTGCCGTACACTGACGATATGAACAGTTTACCACTTTACAGATTATAAAAAAACTTCCTTGCGGAAGATTACTACTTGATTACCGATGTACGATAAAGCTTAAAGCCCATCAGAACAATCCAGACATAAGCTAATGTTTTCGGAATCATTAGCATACCGATCAGCGGTATCTGCTCGGCAAATAAAACAACCGGAAGATAGAAACCGAAAGACAAAGCTACCGCCAGCCCCATGTGTTTGAAAATCCGATCTTGATGCTGAGAAGCTTGACGGGCAAACAAGATAATGATGATGACGCCCATCACCGCAAACGGGATATTACGCAAGATGCCAAATGTCAACGGCTGATGGTAGTTCAGCCATTCATTCTGCGGCAGCAAGCACAGCACAATGCGCAGAATTGCTGAACCCCACATCGTTAATGTCAGCTTTCTATCTTCAGATATCTGATAGCGCTCTTTATAAATATAATATAAAATCAGGTAGAAAATAGTCATTGTGATTGAAGTTATCAATTTGCCGATGCCTAGCAAAGCGGCGTTCGCTTCTAAACCTGTCGTCCATAACGCATACATCCGCGGGATAAGATGAAAAGCATCGCCAACCCCTAACAATACAGCCATCAGCCCGAATTTCCGAACCAGCGGCTGATCGTTCGCTTTTGTAAACATGATAATCCCCAGGGTAATTACACTAATCAAATAAACAACATCAAATGCCGACTCCATGATGGCTTGTATCATAAATTTTTCCTCAGATATCCGGTTAGATCAATCAGTGACCAACACAGAAATTATCATCTTCCATTTTGATCGTTTTGGCAATCAAAATGCTCTGGTATTTGAATATTTCATTCCGATTTTGTTAACAGGCCAGCTTTATGTTTTTTCCTAATCTGTTTTTCTTCATACAAAACCACTCCGATTAAACTCACAATACCAGCTAAAGTGATTATTACCCCAGTTTTAAACCCAGCCGGAACAAAGTACATCTTAACGGTATGTTCTCCGGCTTGATCAAGTCCAAAACCAATGAAACCACCATTGACTTGGTAGATGTCAACCATTTGATCATCAACATAGACCTTCCAGCCGGCATCATAAGCAATGGAGGTAACCACAAACGATCTGTCAGTGGATTTGATTGAAAACTCCAGGCTGTTCTGAGCTTTTTGAACGGCGGAAGCCGAAGAAGCAACTCCGGATGTCACATAGGATTTAATCGCATCATAATCAGCACTGTGACACAGGATCGTTTCATTGATGAGAGAACTATCAGCTATTTGTGCATATTCATCATAAGTCATCAGTGAACTGAAAGTATTGGCAACAGAACGATAGTTCAGATTTTCATAGAGATAAATCCCATTGTAGTCAGTAATATAAACAAAATTATCATGCGGCAATTCATCTGCTGATGTTACAAGAGCGTATTTAACCGACGCAAAATCTATGATATCCGGTTGCGTAATGTTCCATGTCCAGCCATTGGCATTGCCCAGATCCGCAATCAGCAGCAAGTCATCCGCGGCATAATTATATGTCGAATCATAGGTACTGACACCGGCAAACCCATAAACTAAATTCATATTCAGACTTGAGTACCAATAAACTTCCATATATGGCGCATAGATGCGGTAAAAATCCGTATCGCCAAGTTCATCGGTCAGGTATGAAGTCAGCTGATCATATGAACCCAAGACATATTCCGAATTAATAACGAAATCCCAATCATATTCTTTTAACGATGAGTTATCATTAAAGGTCATAAACGCGGAAAAACCCAACTCCAACACCGTCAGAACAATCACCAGTTTCAAACGATTACGATAGAGGCCAAAGCCAATCAAAATGATCACGGGAAGAAAGATAAGCATTTTCAAATACTGATCATAGTAGTCTGCTAAAACAAGCCCCGTAACAGCACTTGTCAGTGGCAGATCGATTATAAGTAAAACACAAACAAGACCAATCGTTACCAGTAAGATATTCTTATTTATCTGTTTAGAATCATCTAGGTAGTAACCGCTGATCATCAGATTAAAAAAGATCGCAAACATGGACCAACGGAATGTCGCTTCACTGAAACCATGCATTACGGAACTGAAAACCGGAAAGAGCATTAAACACAACAAAAACAGATAATAAACACGATTCATTTTACGGCGGACTTTATCTTGATCGAATAGTCCATTTATACAAAGTAACGCCGAAACAGTTCCGGACCAGAAAAGTATCTCCCACCGAGCATAATCAGCTGTGTTATAAATTGAAGAAAAGCCATTAACACCATTGATTATCCCGGCACGATTGACATAAATATTTGTTGGATAAAATGTGGCGATTAACAACTCCAGGTAAACCTTCAGATCATTCCAAGAAAAATAGTCAGCTGTAATAGCCCCGACCCTGGAATTATTAACTATAAACAAAGCACACGGAACAATAATAACGGCTGTGCATACGACTCCCAGCAGATAGTAGCCAATTAAGATTAAAGCTGATTTAAACAACCCTTTAAAGCAGCGATGAATTTCGTAATATCGATACAAATAGTAAACAACGGTAAAGATCGCCAAAGTATAGAACAGATAGTAGTTAGCCAACAGCATGATTCCGGTAATAACACTGAAAAGATACTTCCTTTTGCCTTCAAAATATAATTCAATCATTGCGAAATAAAAAGGCAGTAAACAATAAAAATAGAGGAAGACCGGCTGACCGGCAAAATTCAGAGCCCATGATGAGAATCCCCAAGCAAAACTCAAAATCAGACTAACGGCATATTTGAATTTGCGGATACGGCAGTAAAAATAAAATGCTAAAACCGCAACTGACAGCTTACAAGCTGTTTGAAACATCAGCAGATAGTAATAGTGCACATCCAAAAAAAGCGAAAGATAGGCAAAGAAATCAGTAAAAACATAATAAACTTTACTCGCCCAGAAATTACTGCCAAAGAAAATGTTCCACGACCAAAAAGGCAATACCCCGGATTTAAGTGATGAAAATATCAAATTACGAAATTCTGTATAAAACGGCCGATACTGCGCTCGGATATCCATACCGAGAACAAAAGCCTTGCGCTCTAAGAGAAAGGGTACAAAGATTAAAGCTAGCAGGAAACTTAAAATTCCTAAAATTGGTAAATATTCTTTGAGTAAATTTCTAAAGCTCTTTTTCAATTGGTCACACCTGACAATCATTACCTAAGCATGAGATAGTTTATCATAATCGCTAACTTCATTCAACATTTAGCCGGTAAAATCAGTAATTTTCACAATTCTTCGTATCACTTAGCATAATCAAAAGTATTCAGATTAGGGAAATGTGAAATTTAAAGAAGAATACTTCGCATTCAGAAACAAAAAAACCCGATTTCGGGTTTTACTTACAATGGTGGGGATAGAGGGACTTGAACCCTCACGATGTTGCCATCAACGGATTTTAAGTCCGTTGCGTCTGCCTATTCCGCCATATCCCCAGATACTGGAGGTTCCTACCGGATTTGAACCGGTGCTCACTGAGTTGCAGTCAATTGCCTTACCACTTGGCTAAGGAACCTTATGCTGCGCTTATTTATTATAAACAATGGGTAGTGAAAAAGCAATAAAAAGCGCATTGAAATTCCAGTATTTATCATGGAATCTAGTAAGCATCAGACAGATCAACTTTACTTCTGATCCGTTCTCCGCCCTTTATGTTTACGTATTTCGCTGACCGCCAAGATGATGAATCCCAGACCACCGAAGGCAGACACAATAAAACCTGCCTTAAATCCTGCTGGCACAAAATACATATTGATTTCATTAGTACCGGCATCGATCGGAAAGCCAATGTAGCCGCCATTCACCTGATAAGTCCGGACAGTTTCCCCATTCACTTCAACCTTCCAACCCTCGTCATAAGGCAATGTAACAACCATGAATGAATCATCGGCACTTTCCGCATAACCGGACAACTGATTACCTCCATAGGTTATAGATTGAAGAGAGGCATCATTGCTTGATGTCAGCAATTCGGAAATTGCCGCGAAGTCTTCATCATGGACAATTAGCGTATTATTTAACATTGAAAGATCATTTTGATAGCGGCTTGCGAATGTATCATAAGTTATAATTTGCGAATATGATGTTCCCAATGGACGGTAATTTAAATTTTCGTAGATTAAAAGGCCATAATAGTTATCTGCTAACTGATAATCGCCGCCAACCGGTAGTTGACCGGCATCCGTTACAACAAGATATTTAACATTCAGATAATCCAGCAATACAGCATCGCGGATATAGAACTCCCATAAAGAATCGTAGTATTCAACATCAGCAATTGCCGCCGTATCATTAAACGAAGGCGAGAAGGTCGAATCATACGTAATAACACCATTTAACTGATAAAGCTGACTCATATTCGGACTGAAGTCCCAGTAGACACTTTCCAAATCGACATAAACGCGATAATACAAATCCGTGTTATTCGGATCCAAGTTATTCAGATAAGCATTAAAATCACCCTGGTTGCTTTCAAGAATGCTTGTCGCATAATCGATAAAATCCCAAGTGTAAGCACTATTATCTGTTTCGATTTTGCTTAAATACCAACCGGAAAAACCAAGTTCTACAATCATAATAACTAATAAGCATCGTTCGATATGGTGTTGTTTAACAGCAAACAATAGGCCATAACTGCCATAAATAACGGCAAAGATCGCAAATAGCATAAACTGCGGCAGGTAATCGATTAAAATGAAATTTGTCTCAGTGATATAGCCGGTTAACGGCACGATTACCAGACAAAGCGAGGCTAAGATGCCAGCCAAGACTATGATTGGTCGCTTGCTCAATTCATTAAGCCGATCCAGGTAATGACAAGCCACTAGTATATTAACCATCATAAATAGAAATAGCCAGCGCAGTGAAGGATCAGCGAAACCGTGCATCGCTGAATTTGCTGCCGGACAGATCATGATCAAGACCATAATCAGATATAAAAGCAGTGTTGACCGACGATACCTTGCATCCTTATTAAAAAGCACCTGCCCGGCAAACAGCGCTGTAAGGGAGCCACCGTACAAACAGACTTCGCGAACCACATGCCAATCTATCTCAAAAATATTATTTTTATAAATATAAAGATAATTCGGTATCAAAACTGAAACAAGTTCATGAAAGTAAAGCTTTAAATAGGGATACAGCAGCAAATGACTGCCGGTATTCAATCGATTATTATTCAGCAGATATAAAATCGTTGGCAAAGTCAAAACAGCAGTCACCATAACCCCCAGTAAATAAAATCCGATCAGAATCAAAGTATCTTTAATAAAATGACGGAAATTAGATTTAATCTGGTAATAACGATAACAATAATATAAAGGAGTAAAAAAAGATAATGTATAAAAGAAATAAAAATTGGTGAACAGTAATAAAATCGTCATAAAAACGAATAGCAGCTTTTTATGCGCTTTTAAATAGAATTCAATCCCGGCAATATATAGCGGGACAAAACAATAAAAGGATAAAAAAGACAACTGGCCGGAATAAAAAACCGCCCAACCGCTGAAGGTGTAGCATAAGGATCCGATAATTTTGACAATCGGTTTGTAGCCAAAAACGGTCAAAAGATAGTAGAATGAAAATCCGGCAATATAAAATTTCATAATGGTCTGAATCATATAGGCACTGAAGAAGTCCGTTCTTAGCAATAGTGCTATATAAGCGAATATATCACCGATCAAATAATAACTCCGTGCGGCGTAAAAATTCGTTCCCAGGAATGTCGACCACGAATAAAATGGCAAGCTTTTATTTAAAATAAAGTTTTTAATTAAATATTTAAACTCCGTAAAAAACTCAAACCATTGTGTTTTAACATCCGTTCCATAAGTCAGCGGCATATCCTTCACCCAATACGGAAGAAACATGATTACAATAACCATCGTAAGTGCTAGAAACAGATAAATGATATTTTGATACTTCTTCACAATTGATTTCATCAGGCAAATCCTTTCAGTCGTATGATAAGTCAATAACATCCGTTAGGTATTATACCATTATCTGTTAACTTAAGCGATATCAGCGGGTAAAATAAACAAATTGAAAAAAAAGCGGATGATTTATTCCGCTTTGTTTATCTTTTAGTTTGATTTAATTCTCGTCCAGAGATCGGCAATCAGTTTACGCACATCATCATTGTTCTTAAACATTTCATCATTTGCGTAACCTAAGCGCGGTATATAAGCATTAATTCCTTCATATTCCCCGCCAACGCCGCTCATTTCATCATAAACCGACTGCACCGGTGAAGTATAGCCGACATAAGAAGAGTTTTGGTAAGCGATATCCTCGCTGATCATGAAGTTGATCCACTCATATGCCAAATCAACATTCTGACTGTCTTTAGTAATAACCATGCCATCAACCCATAGATTGGTTCCTTCGTTAGGCATGAAGAAACTCATATCTTCATTTTCTGTCATAATATAGGCCGCATCTCCGCTGTACATTACCGCAATATCCTTATTTCCGGCAATCATCGCATCAATACTGTCATCGGTGACATAAACCGGATCCATCGTATCATCAATATTGGTAAGCCATTGTGCAGCCGCATCAATTTCAGCGGTATCACTGGTATTCATCGAATAGCCAAGCGCTTTTAAAGCAATCATGAACACATCTCGCTCGGAATCGTAAATAAAGATCCGGCCTTGATAAGTCTGATCAGCCAGGATATTCCAGCCTTCCGTCGTTAAGTCCGCTTCATCGACAGTCGTCGTATTGTACAGCAGACCGACAGTTCCCCAGAAATACGGTACCGAGTAGGCATTTCCCGGGTCATAAGGCAAATTCGTGATCGCCGGAATCAAATTCTCAAAATTCGGTATCTTGGTGAGGTCTAATTCCTGCAGCTGATCTTCGGCAATCAGCCGTTCAATCATATAGTCGCTGGGAACCAGAACATCATAGCTTTCGCCGCCCATCAGTTTAGTATACATTTGTTCGTTGCTGTCAAAATTGTCATAAACAACTTCACAATCAAATTTATTCTCAAATTCGGTGATAACCGCCGGATCAATATAAACACCGGGACTGTAAACTTTCAACTGCGCTTTCTTTTCACCGGAACAACCGATCATCATAACGGTCAATCCGAGAATCATCACTACTTTCAGTAATTTTTTCATTCCAATACTGTCCTCTCTTTCTTCTTACTAAACAACGGAATAATATTTATCGCGACCAAGATAACCGTAACCATAACGATCATGATCGTTGATAAAGCATTAATTGTCGGATTGATCCGCTTACTCATTGTATAAACCAGGATCGAAATATTCTTAACCCCATTGCCGGTCACAAAATAAGATATGACGAAATCATCGAACGACATAGTAAAGGCAATCAGGGCACCGGATATAATCCCCGGCATGATCTGCGGGACGATGACTTTGATCAAAGCCTGCCAGGGTGTCGCTCCCAGATCAAGAGCCGCTTCCGCAATATTTGGATCAAGCCTCCGCAATTTAGGCAGAACGCTTAATATTACGTAAGGGATACAGAAGGTTATATGAGCCAGAAGCATTGTTACGAGCCCTTTATTAATCGCCAGCGATGTAAATAGCAGCATCAGTCCGATTGCCGTAACAATATCCGGATTTAAAATCGGTAAACTGTTTATATTCATAATAATCTCGCGGATCAGCGGCTTATTGTTACTGATCCCAATCGCTGATATCGTACCGACAATTGTCGCAATGATCGTTGATACAACAGCCACTACCACAGTCGTCGTCACCGCACTGATAATTTCCCGGTCATTAAAGAGATTCTGATACCATGTCAGGGAAAAACCGCTCCAGCTCGTCAGCGAACGCGAACTGTTAAACGAAAAGATCATCGTCAGAATAATCGGCAGATAGAAGAAAACAAGCGCAATACCAATCAGGATGAAAGGCGTAATCTTCTGCCATTTTGTTTTACGCATGTTTCACCTCCCGCTGTTTGCTGTTTTCGCGATTTTCCTGATCGAAACGTCTGGTAAAATACATACTTACCAGTATTATGCATGCCATGATCAGCGAAATGGCACTGCCGAAATTCCATTCGCCGACGGTAATGAACTGATTCTCAATCAGATTGCCGATCAGCATATACTGCCCTCCGCCCAACAGTTTCGGGATAACGAAAGTTGATACTGAAGGAAGAAAAACAAGGGTGATTCCCGAAATAACACCGGAGAGTGATAAAGGAAAAATAACTTTCTCAAAGGTTTGGGCTTTATTAGCACCCAAGTCGCTGCTGGCATCAATCAACGCATGATCCAGCTTAGCTAAAGCCGTATAAATCTCTAGGATCATAAACGGCAAGAAGTTATAAACCATCCCTAGAATAACTGCAAAGTCCGTATACATCATTGTGATCGGAGTCAGTCCTAATCTGATCAGCAAAGTATTGATCAGACCGTTATCCGATAAAACAGAAATCCAGGCATAGGTTTTGACCAAGGTATTGATCCACATCGGAATCGTGATCAGGAGCATCAGCAAAGTTTGGGTCCGCGGTTTGGTATTAGCGATGCAGTAAGCAATCGGATAACCCAAGATGATACAGACAATCGTGGTTATCAATGCTATCTCCAGCGATTTAACTAAAACCTTTATATAGACGCTGTCAAAAAACTTCAGAAAATTGCTTAGGGTAAACTGTACGGTGATAACACTGTTTCCCTGTGTTGTAAAGGCATAAAAAGTAATCAGCAGCATCGGAATCACAACAAAGATCCCAAGCCAGACTAAATATGGTTTTACCAGATTGCGAAACATCTTCATCTTAGTAAGTCCCCATTTTATACATGACATGAATGTCTTCGGGGAAGAAATGCAAGCCGACTTCCCTTCCGATCTCTGTGAAGTCTGTGGTATGGACGATCATATCGCGATACGGTGTTTCCACGGTAATCTCATAATGAACCCCCTTGAAAATAATCGAACGGATGATACCGATTATTTTTCCCATATCAGGAACGACAATGTCAATATCTTCCGGACGGATTACAATATCAACCGGTTCATTTTCACTGAATCCGTAATCGACGCATTCAAAATCCTGATCATCAAATTTAACATGGTAATCGGCCAGCATTTCGCCTTCCATGATATTGGATTCGCCGATGAAGTTAGCCACAAAGCGGTTTTCCGGCTCGTTGTAGATATCAATCGGCGTTCCAATCTGTTGAATCTCGCCGTTATTAATAACGACGATTTTATCACTCATTGTCAGCGCTTCTTCCTGATCATGAGTAACATAGATAAAAGTAATGCCGACTTCCTTTTGAATTTTCTTTAATTCATGCTGCATCTCTTTGCGCAGTTTCAGATCCAAAGCACCCAATGGCTCGTCAAGCAGCAGCACCATCGGTTCATTAACCAGCGCCCGCGCAATAGCGACGCGCTGCTGCTGACCGCCGGATAATAAAGTCACGGACTTCTCTTCGAAACCATCTAACCCGACCAGCCGCAACATCTTTGTTACTTTCTGTTCAATGACATCTTTACTCTGTTTTTTAATATGCAAGCCAAACGCAATATTATCAAAAACATTCATATGTGGAAAAAGGGCGTATTTCTGAAAAACCGTATTGATCTCTCTTTTATAAGGAGGAACGTTGCTGATCTCAATATCATCAAAAAAAATCTTACCTTCGGTCTGGTCGATAAATCCACCGAGGATCCGCAATAAAGTTGTCTTGCCACATCCTGATGGACCAAGCAGGGTCACAAACTCATTTTCGTTGATTTCCAGATTTATTCCTTTCAGAACCAGCTGGCCGTCAAATTCTTTGACGATATTCTCAAATTTAATTAAGGTTCTCATTGTCATTCTTCCCTTCTAAAAGATTGGTGGAGTACATACCCATAAGAAACTGGCAAGCTGGTTCCCTTCATTTTTCAAATAGTGGGTATAGTTGCCTTTGATATAAAAGGTATTGCCTTTACGAACGATGAATTTCTTCTCGCCGTTGTAAAGCGTAACTTTTCCAGCTAAAACGTAACCGAATTCTTCGCCTTCATGCGGACTGATAATCTGTGATGACTGATAAGGCTGCAGGTCAATCAGGATGGGCTCCATTTCATTTTTCTGAGCATTCGGAACAATCCAGTGAATAGTCAGATCATCACGCTCATCCGTAAAGAAATCTTCCTTATTAAAAACAACCTTCTCCGGTTTTTCTTCTTTGAAGAATTCCATCATCGTCAGTCCCAGTGCTTCAACGATATTCTCCAGCGTAATAATTGACGGTGAAGTAAGATCGCGTTCCAGTTGTGACAGAAAACCCTTGGTCAATTCACATCTGCTCGCTAATTCCTCAAGAGTCAGATTATTCCTGGTTCGTAATTGTTTTATTCGTTTCCCAATTTCCATAACAGCCTCCTGTTTAGCGTCATTAAACAAAATATATTTGTTCAGCAAACAAATATATTATACATAAACGAAAAAAGAATACAATAGTTTATAAACAAATAGTTTAATTAAATTAAACAAAAAGGAAGCTCAGCAGCTTCCTCATGATCATTAGCGTCTGACGATGGTCAGATCGCTGTATTTATCAGCTCGACCAGCATTGGCTTACTCTGAAAGCCAATAACTGTTTTAACAGCCTGTCCGTCTTTGAACATGATCAGTGTCGGTATTGACATGATGCCGTACCGCTGGGCGATGGCCGGATCATTGTCCACATTGACTTTGATAATCTTCGCCTTCCCTTGATATTCATCAGCCAGCTGTTCTAAAACCGGAGCGATCATTTTACATGGTCCGCACCATTCGGCAAAGAAATCAACCAAAACGGCTCCGCTTTTTATCTCGTTGTCATATTCGTTTGCGTTTACAATTTTCATGATAATTCCTCCATTTAATCTCAGTATAGCATAAGATCATTTGATTAAAGAAGATTATGCACGAAAAAAGCCGGATGATCCGGCTTCGTTTATTTATTCAGTTTTACGGCAGCCGCTTTATCGATGATTACGACAACATCCTGGTGTTTCTGCAGAATGCTAGCCGGTAAATTTTCGGTAATCGGACCTTTGATCATTCCGTAGATGGCGTCTTGTTTACCTTCACCTGATGCCAGCATCAGCACTTTCTTCGCTTTGCGCATAATCGTTCCGCTGCCCATGGTAATGGCCTGGGTCGGGACTTCATCCAATGAAGTAAAGAAACGGGCGTTATCCTTACGTGTTTTTTCCTTTAAATTGACTAAATGCGTCGGCGAATCAAACGGCGTACCAGGTTCATTAAATCCGATATGGCCGTTACTGCCGATACCTAAAACCTGAATATCCAGCATATAAGGTGCCATCGCTGTTTCATATTTAGCAGCCTGTTCGTTGATATCGCCGTCTCCGCTTGGAATATGAATGTTCGATTCCTTAATATCCAAACCTTTAAACAGATTCTCATGCATGAAAGTATAGTAGGATTGAGAATGGTGTTTATCAATACCTAAATATTCATCAAGATTGAATGTTATAACATCCTTGTAGGAAGTGCCGTTCTTCTGGTGATCTTCCACCATTAAACGATACATGCCAACCGGACTGCTGCCTGTAGCTAAGCCTAAAACTGCATTGGGTTTCTCCGTGACCAGATCACGGATGATCGCAAACGCCTTCTTACTGATTTCTTCATAATTCTCACAGATAATGATCTTAAACATTTTTCTTCTCCTTTATTGTTTAGAATACACTGATAGTGTAAGCTGTTAAAAATGACTGCTTCGGCGCCAATTCGTATGATGCATCACGTTCAATGAACGGACGGTCCTCATTGCATTTATTCGCTGGAAGATGCCAGGGTTCCAAACAGATAAATGGAGCCTGCGGTGACCAGACGGCAACGCAATTATATCCCACGGTACTGATCCCGACGCCATGCTCGCCATCTGTGAAAGACAGATACGGGCTGCTGAGATCATTGAAAGTCAGCGTGTGATATTCACTGAACAAATCATAACTAAGACCAATTCTTTTGATCAAACCTTGATCAGCTTTCGGATTATGTCCCCTTAATACACAATCAGATGCCATTTCTAAGTAGTAATCAGTAAAATTACGGTCATTGGTAAGCGGACAATTGAAAGCCGGATGCAGACCAAACGCAAACGGCATCGGTTTGAGGGACTCATTGACAATTCGATAACTGACCATAACCGTGTTTTCCACCAATTGGTAAGTTACCGTCAGGGTAAAATCAAATGGATACTGTGCTCTGGTTACATCATTGCTGATTAGCTGTAAGACAACCTTATCAGAAGTTGTTTCTATGAGCGTAAAGTCGCTGTTACGGGCAAATCCATGATTGCCCATCGTATATTCCTGCTGATCAAACCAGTACTTCTTATTGAAGGAACTGCCGATGATCGGAAAAAGAATTGGATTACGCCCAGCCCAGTATTTACTGTCTCCACTCCAAATATACTCGATTTTCGTTTTTTTATCAAATAAGCTGATGATTTCAGCGGCTTTAGTCGTACATTCAAAACGATAGCGCTCATTTTCTAGCTTCATAATAGCGTGCTTCCCTGCGGCACCCGCAGCGCCAAAGCTTTACGCTGCAGCTGATACTCAATCGCCGTAGCATGATGCGTTTCTCCGTCACAGCCATACAACACCGGTTCAGCCGTCTTGAGCGTAACTCGTTCCGATTGATAAAAACGCACTTCCGGCAGATCTGTGTGCTGGCCTTTAAAATACTTCGGCAGCATTTTAAAAATCCGAAGCAGCGGCATGTCTTCAACAACGCAGATATCTAATAGTCCGTCTTGAATCTCGGACATCGGCGTCGGCAGGAAGCCGCCTCCGTAATACTTGCCGTTCATGACCGCAATCAGCAGCGCTTTCTTTTTAACCACTTCATGATCCAAAGTCATTTCGATAACAATCGGTTTTGGCTTAATCAAAGTAATGACGGCCGCAACGATATAAACTAATGATTTCGGAACAAAGTGTTTAGCCGATATCTTATTAGCCAGTTCATTAACATCAGCATCAATGCCCATGCTTGACGCATTTAAATATTTCCGGTTATTTGCCATGCCGTAATCAACCAAGACCGTCTTGCCGGCAATTGTATCAAGCAGCGTCTGCTCGATGCTCACTCCGGGATAATTAATCATCCGGAAATAGTCATTACCGGTGCCATTCGGAATAACCGCCATTGATACGCCTTTATTTAAACCGTTTAGAATTTCAAAAGCCGTGCCGTCTCCGCCGATTGCATAAAGGCAAACATTATCCGCCGCCTGGTATTGTTCCGCAATCTTCGTCGCATGTCCCTTTTGTTCGGTAACGATGATCTCGTAATTATCGTCGCTCTTAAAATAAGATTCGATAACCGGAATCAGGCGTTCAGAGTCTTTTTTCCCTGCAATGGGATTGATTACAAAAATGTGTTTCATAGTTTAACCTCAACAAGTAGTATTTTAACACTATTATGACTCAAGAAAAAGCCTCAATCGTTTTAATTGAGGCTTAAACGAAATAGTTAAACAATGGCTTAAAGCATTTCCTCACCCATGACATAGGTCTGTTTTAAAGTATAATCATCATTGAATACCGCTAGATCGGCATCATAACCAACTCGCAGATAACCCTTCTTATGACCGAAATTCAGTAACAAGGCTGGGTTGCAGGTCACGGAATTAATCGCCGTAACAACCGAAATACCAGCTGATTCAATTTGATGTTTCAGCAGCATATTCAGTTTCGCGCTGCTTCCGGCTAAAGTACCATCCGGCAGCCGTCCGACGCCGTCTTCGCCAATAATGACGAAACGATCTTTCATCTGCCGCTCTCCGGCTGGCAATCCCTTGATTTGTACCGAATCGGTAACTGTAATCAGTTTATCTTTGCCTTTTACCTTAGCGAGAATATTCGCGACTACCTTATTAACATGAACGCCATCGCCGATAATCTCTGCAAACATATCATCGAAATACATCGCGGCTCCAACCGTTCCCGGCTCGCGGTGATGCAGACCGAGCATACCGTTGAATGTATGCGTAAAGGCCTTGGCTCCGGCTTCACGGGCTTTTGCGACAACTTCGAATTTAGCTCCGGTATGGCCTAAAGCCACGACTGTGCCGTTTGCGACACAATACCGGATAAATGTCATGTTCTCATCCAATTCTTCCGGAGCAACCATGACATAGATCAGATGACCGCGAGCAGCCTTCTGGTAAACATCATAGGTTTCCTTTGTCGGAACGACTTTAAACTGCAGGTCCTGAGCGCCATGAAACTTATCGCTGACGAATGGTCCCTCCGAATAAATGCCTAAGATTTTCGTCCCCTTCGGATTTTCATCGATGACATTCGCGACCGCCTGTAAACCTTTAAGGATATTTTCCTGACTGGCACTAGACGTTGAAGGCACAGTCGCCGTAACGCCTTCCGTCGGCAGATAAGCCATCCATTCTTTCAACCATTCTTCAGTCGCATGATTAGTATCGTTGCCGTTATAACCATGGTTATGAATATCAATCAACCCCGGAGTGATCATCCGATCTCCATAATCTTTATCAGCTTTAACATGATTATAGGGCATAATCTTTGTAATCTTATCATTGACAACTTCTAACTGCAACGGACGGAATGTTTCATCAAACCAAACCCGCTTACTTTGAATTATCATCTTACGCTCCTTTATAGCTGAGTTTTACCCAGACTGAATGTTTGAACCACATGGTAATCATCACTGATTACGACAATATCCGCATCAAAACCGGCTACGAGTTTTCCTTTATGGTCATCAACACGCAGCAAGCGAGCCGGATTAAGCGTAACCATATTGATCGCATAGTTAACCGGAACCTGAGCATGTTCGATTAGATTTTTTAAGCCTTCATTGAATTTCAGTGAACTGCCAGCCAAAGTATTGGTGCCTAACAGATATGCGCTGCCATTAGCCCGGACTTCAACGCTTTGTCCGCCAAGATCGTAAACACCTTGCGGTGAGCCTTTGCAGCGGAGCGAATCAGTAATCATGACGGCATGGTCAGGCCCTTTGTCCATGACAAAATTATTAATTGCTGCCCAATGGACATGATTTCCATCGGTAATGATCTCGCCGTAAACTTCTCTGAAGCGCATAGCCGCACCAGCTAACCCCGGTTCACGGTGATGGAAACCAGTCATGCCGTTAAAGACATGCGTCATGCTCATCGCACCGTTTGCCACACCCATCAGCGCCTGTTCGTATGTTGCTCCGGAATGACCAATCGAAACTACTGTGCCATGTTCGGAAGCATAGCGTGTTACTTCATGATCCGGATCCATTTCGGTCGCCAGCGTTATGATGCGAATATTGCCTTTCGCATTTTCCTGATATTCTTTAAACTGTTCAACCGTCGGCACAGCGATGAATTGTTCCGGCTGTGCTCCTTTGAATTTTGTATTCAGATAGGGGCCTTCGAAATTCACACCTAAAACTTGAGCGCCCTTCTGTTCCTTCGTCATATATTCCGCGACATGAGTCAAGGCATTTTTTAACACATTTTCAGCCTGTGTGACCGTTGTCGGTAAAAATCCGGTGATTCCTTCTTCCGGCAAGTGTTTTGCCCACATGGCTAATCCGCCGTTTTCTCCATCATTAGTATCAAAACCATAAGCACCATGGCAATGAATGTCGATCATTCCGGGTATAATCCGATCCGTTCCATAATCAACATCGACGGCTTTGGTATTATATGGATACAATGCTCTGATTTTTGATCCTTCGATTTCAATCTGGGCAGCAGTAAATTGATCAGCGATCCATATTCTCGTACTTTGAATAATCATATCTTATCCTCCTCTTTGAATAAATTATACCACAATTATATATATATTATGAATAATATGCATAATTTAAACATCGTTTAATCTTTTTTATCTGTTCCTTGATGAAAGAAAAGCTGCCAGATTCCCTGCTCAAAAACCCAGATGGATGTTCGGTATGTCTGCCGATCCTTTACCATGGAAAGATAGTGCACGACAGCCACCGCTGAGCTGAGCTGCTGAACGTTGAAATCTCTAATCATAATCGGCCGGTCGCCGCTTCCGTACAGCAGATCGATGATCGCTGCTTTGTCATAGCGCGTACCGGAACGCCCATATTCGAGAAAATCAGGATGCAGGTAACGATCCAGCAAGGTTCTATCCAGCAAAAAAGCCGCTTGAAAAAACCATTCTTCCTGTTTGCGAAGTAAATCCGTCAGTTCATCATTCATTTATCCGCCCTCCTTGATGTTCGGCCAAGCTGATGACGTTCAGGAATCAAACAGCCGGGCTTCGAACCGATCAAATCTGTTCTTCCGGCTTTGATCAGCGCCTCTTTTACTAATTCATAATTGTGAGGATTATTAAACTGTAACAGCGCCCGCTGCAGTTTCTTTTCATGTATTTCCCGGGCTACATAGACTGGTTTCAATGTAAAGGGATCAATACCGGTGTAGTACATACAAGTTGAAGCCGTCGCCGGCGTTGGATAGAAATCCTGGACCTGTTCGGGCACATAATGGTTCGCTTTCAGATACTCGGCCATTTCAATGGCCTCCTTCAGATCACTACCCGGATGGGAACTAATCAGATACGGAACCAGAAATTGATTCATTTTGAACTGTTGATTTTTGGCTTCATACTTACGGACAAAACGATCATAGACTTCCTTTTCGGGTTTATGCATATACTTCAGTACCTGCGGACTGATGTGTTCAGGGGCAACCTTCAATTGACCGGAAATATGATATTGGATCAGTTCATCAAAAAATGTTTCATCACGATCCATAATCAAATAATCATATCGCAAACCGGAACGAACAAAGACCTTCTTAACCTTTGGAATAGTTCGCAGTTTCCGTAAAATAGCTAAGTAATCCTGATGATCAACGACAAGATTTTTACATGGTTTCGGATATAAACACTCCTGATGGGGACAAGTTCCGATTGCTAACTGTTTCTGACAGCTAGGCTGATAAAAGTTAGCTGTCGGACCGCCGACATCATGAATATATCCTTTGAAATCGGGATCATCAGTCATTCGCCTTGCTTCCTTAACGATTGAATCGGCACTTCGTGAGGATATAACCCGCCCCTGATGAGCTGTCAAAGCACAGAAACTGCAAGATCCGAAACATCCGCGGTTACTGATGATACTGAATTGTACCTCATCAAATGCCGGGATGTGTTTATATTGCGGATGCGGACGGTAAGCATAAGGCAGCCCATAGGTATCATCCATTTCCTGTCTGCTCAACGGTAAAGGCGGAGTGTTCTGCACGACATACCAGCCTGGATATGGCTCGCATAACACTTTAGCGTTAAGCGCATCACGATTTTCATATTGCAAGCGGAAACTTTCACAATAACTTTTTTTGTCATTCTTTATTAATTCGATAGCCGGCAAAATTACCGTATCCGTTAACAGGTTTTCATCTTTTGTCTTATAAACTGTGCCTTTGATAAAGGTAATGTCTTTAATCTGCAATCCGCTTTCCAGTGCTTCGGCAATTTCAATGATGCTTCTTTCGGCCATACCATAAACCAGCAGGTCAGCCTGACTGTCAATGATAATGCTGTTGCGGACTTTGTCATCCCAGTAATCATAATGTCCCAGCCGGCGTAGGGATGCTTCAATCCCTCCTAAAATAACCGGTGCATCCGGATAAAGCCGTTTCACAATCTGCGTATAAACGATATCAGCCCGATCCGGACGTTTACCTGATTGACCTTCGTCACTGTAATTATCTGAACTGCGTGTTTTTTTATTCGTTGTATAATGGTTGACCATTGAATCGATATTGCCGGATGATATCAAAAAACCAAGCTTCGGCCGGCCAAACTGCTGAAATACTGAATCATCGTGCCAATCCGGTTGAGCCAGAAAAGCGACTTTATAATTAAATGCTTCCAGTGTCCGGGTGATAATCGCCGCTCCGAAGGACGGATGATCCACATAAGCATCACCGCTGATGAAGATAAAATCCGGTGCGCTCCAGCCGCGCGCCTGCATTTCCGTGCTGTTTATCGGTAAAAAGTCCATTTCACTCTCCATCGGCCGCAATTATGCGGTCCAGTTCCTTCTGTGTTACGGCAATTACTGAGCCATGACGGACATCATCTTTCGGCAGCTGATAATGATCAGCATCCAGCCAGCTAAAGTCGCTGTTATCCCCTAACTGAGTGATCTTTGCCACATAGAATTCCTGTTTTTTATAACTGTCGACATATAAATAGTATTCATTATCCGGAAGTTCAATCAGGAAAGGCCCTTCTATGTAACGTTTCAATGAAATGAATTCATCATCAAATACTTCCCATGATCCACTTAACAATTGATAGCTGGACGCCATGTAGACGCTCTGAGCATAATTATCCTTAAAAAACATCCAATACTGACCATCAATAACCTGTAGGGTACCGTCAATGATCGGATAATCCGTTGTCAAGAGTATTTGATCATAACTGACGGTCATGAAATCCTGTGTTGTCACATAGTACAAACAACCGGTATCAGCTCCACGCGGATCGGAAAAATAAATCAGATACTGATCCGTGATTGGATCATATGTCATTTCCGGTGCCCAAGCCCGATCACCGGTTAAGTCCAAAGAATCATCATGCTGCGTAATTAATAACAAATGATGATCGCTAAATGTAATCAAGTCTTCAGAGAACCAGACAAAGATTGCCGGTTCATCCCATCCTTGTGTTGCCAGAATAATAAAATTGCCGGCTTTATCGCGGCCGATAAAAGGATCTCTGACTCGTTGTGTACCGAGATCAGATGTTAGAATTGCTTGCTCAGTACTAAGTTTTGTCCAATGCAAACCATCATAACTATAGGCTAACTGACCTACCTCATGTTCATATTCGCCATTAAAATAAGACATGATATAACCGGCGTATTCATCAAGCAGAACACCTTCGAATGTGACCGTCAGTAAATGCTCGCCGCTTTTAATAACTGCTTGCAAGGTAATAGATTCCTTCTCATTATCCGTATTTTTAATTAACTGATTGCCAGCAATCAGAGCTGCTCCGCTGATTACCGACCAACTGATGTCAGTGTGGTAATTTGATACCCTGACAGGCAATTGTTGCTGATCATTAAAAAGATAGCCCATTTCATTTATTAGATACTCCTTAGTCCTGAGTAAGCGCCGTTCATCAGTATCAGCTCGGACCCAAAACGAAAAAGTACGCTGGTAATTTTGGCCGTTTTCATTAATATCTGCAGTTAAGATTACTTCCGTATCCTGTTTCACGGTTTTTAGTGTATTCAGTTTACCGTCACTGGACAGTAATGTCTCATCACTGCTGTACCATGTAACAGATAAAGGCAGATCCTCTGGAATAACAACATCTGTCCGCAAATCATCTGTTCCTTGAAAAACAATCGAATCCAGTATAATTTCCGGATATGTTTCTGAATAAGCCGCCTTGATTGTATCACTCGATAAAATAAAATTGCTGATCTGAAGCCCCTGAAATGATCCCTGAAGCAACGGATCGGTAAAAAAAGGGCTGCGTCCGATATACAGTTCGTTACATGCTAAATCACGGATGGAGTAATCCAATGTCCCGCCGCTGATCAGTTCGCCATTCAGATATAAATTATAGTTCTTTTTATCCATAGTCAGCACAATATAATTATATTCATTAAGCACTAATGTTGCAGCCTGATTGCTTAAAAGCCGCTGTGTCGTCTGACCATTATTAATCGCCAAGTTAAGGCCGCTTTGTTGATTATCCGGATTGCCACGGGTCGATAACTGCATAAAATGTGTCTCATCAAGACCCAGTGAAAAAAGTGTCGTCCAATTGAAATTCGCTTCCGGTTTAACCCATAAGGCTATCGTCAATTGATCACCATTGGTTAACAATGAGCTGCTCATCTTATGAACAAAACTGTCATCCAAACGATATGCCTGTTGATTCAACCCATCAGTTACGGCTGACTGATTAGTTGCTGAAATTGTATAGTCATCCGTCTGCAGCAGCTTCTGACAACCTGTCAACATTGATATCAAGAGTATAACCGCAAACATTGACTTTTTAAAACGCATCGGTGATCACCGGCTTACTTGATAGAAAGCATATAGCTGATCGATAACCTGTTCGGTATCTTCGTATGCTAGCTGGTAATACATTGGCAGTCTTAATAAACGGCGGCTTTCAACCGTTGTGTAGCGATCTTCACCATGAAATACTCCGTTTTTACTTCCGGCTGCTGATGAATGCAGCGGAACATAATGAGAGGCAGTTTGGATACCATGCAATTTTAGAAACTGCATCAGCTCTGTTCGTACTTTATTATTTCTCGTTTTTATATAAAACATATGGGCATTATGAATACATTCTTTGGGAATAAACGGCAATTCAATTAATCCTCGTTTACACAATGGTTCCAATGCCTGATAATAATGATTCCATGTTGCCAGTCGATCATTATTGATCTTATCAAGATTATCTAGCTGACCAAGTAAGAAAGCCGCATTAAATTCGCTCGGTAAAAATGAAGATCCGAGATCAACCCAACTGTATTCGCTGACTTTTCCCGCTTTAAATGCTTTTTTGTTATTGCCGCAGTCCAAGATATTATCAGCTTGATCGAAAAAACTACGATGTTTGACTAATAAAGCTCCGCCTTCTCCCATATTGTAATTCTTCGTGTCATGGAAACTGAAACAGCCAAAATCTCCAATGGTTCCCAGCGCCTTGCCGTTATATGCTGACATGACCCCTTGCGCTGCATCCTCTACAACAAACAGGTGGTATTTTTTCGCCAGTTCCATAATTGTCTTCATCTCACAGCTGACGCCGGCATAATGGACAACTGATATAACTTTTGTCTGAGGGGTGATTGCTGCCTCAATTTTAGTTTCGTCGATATTCATCGTATCAGGTCGGATATCCACAAAAACCAGTTTAGCTTTGCGTAAAGCAAAGGATGATGCCGTGGTGGAAAAGGTGTAGGACGGAAGGATAACTTCGTCACCTTCCTTAATTGAACATAAAAGCGCCGCCATGTCCAAAGCCGCCGAACATGAGGTTGTCAGTAAAACCTTAGGAGCAGCAAAGCGTTCCTGCATTATAGCCTCGCAACGTTTTGTCATGACTCCTTCACCGCAAAAACTACGTTTTTGAATAACTTCGCGCAGATATTTATCCTCATCGGCCGTATATGCTGGTATATTGAATTTTATCATTGGTACACCTCAATTAACAATTATAATATAAAACCTTAGCTCGGTATAGTCCAAGCTAAGGTTTATCCTTCATTCAAGCTGAATAACGGCTTATTTAATGATCTCTCCGGAAGCAGATCCTTTGATTCCGGCAGCGTTGCCTTCGTCTGTATCAATATGCATAGCAGCCGCAAAATCGCCTCTGACTCTGATCACGACATCGCCGTAGGTCGTTGTTCTTTCCGGTGTTTCAATACGGACACTGACAATCTCACTATCCTTTACGTCAAATTTGATTGCATCTTCAGGAGTCAGATGAATATGGCGTTTAGCTGCAATGACCCCCTTATCTAAAATAACTTCCCCTTTCGGCCCGATTAACTTACAGCCATTCGTTCCTTCAATGTGCCCGGACTCACGAATCTGTGCATCAATACCCATTGAACGGGCATCAGTCAGCGACAGTTCAACCTGTGATGCTTTACGTGTTGGTCCAAGGATGCTCATGCTCATTTCTGAACGGGATCCGACAACAGTTACTTTTTCTTCACAAGCAAACTGTCCCGGCTGCGATAATGCCTTCTTCGGTGTTAACTGATAGCCTTCACCAAATAATATTGCCAAATGTTCTTTACTAAGATGAACGTGGCGGGCTGATATTTCTACTAGTACTTTTTCTTTCATATTCGACCTCTTTCAAGTAATTATAAAATGCTTGCATAATTAATTCAAGTTAACCGTATCAGTCTTGTCCGAAATAATCCGTTTCAATAATATATTGCGAAATCTCTTTAAGCCTATTAAACTTATCGATCCAGCTGTAAGCTTCCGCTTCAGAAAAATCATTACTTACGGTTAACCCTGTCAGATAGTCATATTTGAAATCAGTTGATTCAACCGTACCGTTAACTGTGAAATAGTATCCGATATAATTATCATCAAAGATATCCGAACCAAACACATATTGTTTGTCGTAATCAATGCTGAACATATTCATTAAAGTCGGAAGAACATCCAAGCTGTTGCAATATTTTTCTACGGTTTCAGCTCCATAGTTGACATTCCAAATGATCAGCGGGACCACCGGATCTTCCTGATTAAGAATTTCGAGACTTTCAGAATTCTCTTCATCGTCATAACCTTTAACAACATGATCCCCTAGAATAACAATGACCGTATCTTCTAATTTGCCGTAAGATTCTAATGCCGTTATTAAAGAACTTATCCCGCGATCAAGACTCATGCACTTCGCTAGATAAACCTGCATGAATTCATCGAGACCTGGGTAAACTTGATTGATGATTGTAATATACTCCTTATATTCTTTCATCGCCGATTCAGAAACTGCAGAATCCGCAGCATTCGTCAGACTGTACGGCTGATGACCGCTGTAAGTGATAAAGTAAGCATAAAAACTTTCTTGTTCCGCAACAATCCAGGAAGCATAATCCATCAATTTTGCATCCGAACATAAGTTTTCCAATCCCAATTCTGTCGTATCATAAAATTTATCATAAGCATCATTTCCATAAAATACACTGCGATTGTAATATACTCCGTAATTATTATGAAAAATTGTCGTATGATAACTCAGATTTTTAAATATCTGCGCTAACGATATCGGAAATGTATTGTTAGCATAAGTATGCATCGTTGCGTACCCATTGGCCATCGGATAGATACTGTTCTGAACCATAATTTCCGTATCACTCGTCGAGCCCGCTAATAAAGGCGCGCTGAAATTCTCAAAATAGATACCGCTGGACATCAGGTGGTAAAGTGTCGGCGTCAAAGTTTCATCAATGCCCATTGTCATAAGAGATTCGCCTTGAATAATAATTAAATTTTTACCTTCAAAAATTCCTGTATGGTCATTGGTATCGATTGCGGTATTATTTGCAGTCAGGTATTCATCGATCGCTGCCTTTTTATCATCATAATTATCCAGTTGAGGGGACAGGAAATTATTATAGATGTCGGAGAATAAAAAGGCATTGATTCCAAATTTAGCAACATAGGCTTCTGTTGAAGGAATTATATCATAAATATAAAGATCCGTTTCATTATAACTGAAAGAGCTTGATACAGTCGCATTCAATTTTGTTATGAAACTGTTGTAGGTCCAAAAGCCTAAACCAGCGCCAATCAAACAGAATACCATTTTAAAAACTAACCGATAGGATAATGCTTTACCCTTCCTGACGGGCATCAGACAGATGATCACAGCAGTTAAGATGAATCCTCCGAGCATCAAGTAGTCACTTAGCTTGATTAATTCCAGAACACTAGAACCGACCCCGGCAACCTCAGAAGTCATTGACGATGCATATTTCAAATCAAAATAAGCACCAAAACCGTTAAAGTAAACCCGCTGACTCAAAATATAGAATGTATAAATAAACAAACCGATAACCGTTAGAGCTTTGTCGGCAATCAAAGGTAAGATAATCCAAAAACCGCAAAAAATCAAAGCAATAAGCAGTGTAAAACAATAACCATATTCAGGTACAGGATAAAGCAAATTTAGAATAAAGATAAACAAAGTAATAACAAGCACTCCAAGCATTTTGTACACTAAATAATCAATTGAGGGAATATACTTCTTTCGGGTTTCCTCATTTTCGATATTTCTCATTATACCTCACAATCTATGTAATGCTATCTCAGACGATAGTTTATTATGCTATATTTTATTATTGTTGTCGAATTAACTCAAGTAAAAGTTAGTACTCTAATATGAATCTTTCCATTCAAAGATGATAGTCGTATCTTCGGCCAATCCGTAATACTCTTTAAAGGTATCGAAATGATAAGTGTCTCCTTCTTCAATATCCGCTCCGTGAATCGAATACGGCGGCATCCGCGGTATATGAACTTCCTTAACATCCGGATTAGCAATATAATATTGGATTATTGACAAACGTTCTTGTTGAATCGCATTTACCTGCTGATATTTGGTTATATAATCAAACGTGCTACGATAAATCAGCAACCCCAAAATCAAACTGATTCCGCACATGATAATTCCATCCTGGAGTTCCAGCTCCTGATAAAGCAGAACCGCTGCAATCATCAGAAAGTAAACAAAATACAAGGAAGAACGTGAGCCGAATATCGGAGAAAGCAGCATAACAACATTGGATGCTCCCGCAATCAAAACAAAGAAAATGATTTTTTGTTTAGCCTTAATACCATCAATAAGCCAAATGATCAGCCAGAATACAACAGCAACAAAGATGATCCAGAAAATCCAGACATAAATACTGGCATTATCAAGGAAAACTGCCATGAAATCGAAGTTCAGCGAAACAATCAAATTAGTCGCACCGACCACAATCATAACAAAAAGTAAATAAAGCGAACTGACAATTCCCAGAATTAAATAATTCTTCTGCGGAGAAATCATCATCTTTCTAAATAGCAAGCCAAGCAATGCCAGACACAGAACGAACAGGACGTATTTATTCTCAATAAAGGTATATTGAATAAAATCGGGCATGGCTCCAAGAATTTTCTCAATGATGCTTTGCTGATTCCATAAATAATGATCGCTTAGCAAACGATATGCCGACCCTGGTGATAAGCGCATTATTGCCAGGCTTACACTGCTGAATAACAAGTTTATCGCAATAAACCATTGTATCTTATGATAATAATAAAAATGATATCCAATGAACAATAATTCCGCCAATACCATAATGATCGCAATATTCTCCATAGATAAGCCTATATAGAAACAGATAAACGAAGTTGGTACAATCAACCAGTTAATACGAAAATCTTTTCGATATAATACATGCTTTTCAATAATCAGAAAATATAATAAAGAAAGCATCAAAGGAACAACGTAGGTCCCCCCCATGACCCATGTATAAGTTTCCATTCGCAGATAACCGCTGACTTTTAAGATCAACATGATGATTATCAAACCGCTTATAAAATAAGTTTTCTTTTTTGATGAGAGCAGAACGCTGAAGATAAAAATTAAAAAGAACAATAAAGTATTCAATAGATTCCATAGCCACTTATTTGGGGCGACGACAAATCCCCATAGTTCGCTGAAAAAACGTCCGGACCATGTTTGATAAAACTGTAGGGCCATAGCAAAGGGGTTGCCGTTCAAACCGTTCAGTGCGTATCCCCAGTCATCACCGGCTATTGGTGTCCATTTGGTTATAGTATAAAATAATGCGGCGATGAAAAGAGCAAAAGCAGTAAAAGCCAGGTTATTAAACCATTTCCCCGAGAATATATTCATAAATTTCTTATTTAATTGACAGTAAATGCTTTTCATAAATTGCAGCTTGTTCACTCCTTTTCTTGTTTCGCCATGTTATAAAAGAATAATAACAGATTATAACAATGATGATGTAACAGAAAAAAAACAATTCGTTTCTTAAATGGATATGTATGAACAAAATCATCATGATACCAGTTTTGATAATGACTTTCTAAAAGTTGCATATTTTTTCGTAAAAAGTGTATTCGGTCATTAGTAAAATCGCGAATCCGTAATGTCGTCAATTCTGCACCATAGAGAATGTACATTTTTCTTAACTGTATTTCAAGAGCTGGCCTGCGTCGTAGATCAGTTTTTCGAATAAATTCATTGATGCGCTCCAAACATAAATAAATATCAAATATCTTCTCATTAGCCGAATGCATAATTGATCCCGATCTTTGAAAATACTTGTAAAATGGACTGTCGATTTTTACTATCCGCTTAGCTGATAAAAGAATCTGTGGGATTGTTGCCAAATCTTCATACCACCAGCCGACCGGAAAGCGAATATTCTCAAATAAATTCCGTTGGTATATCTTATTGCATACGCTATTATTGATGAACATAATTTCCGGAATATCATTCGGAATAACGACTTGAAACTCGCCGCCTGAAGAGAATTTAACATCACCTGAATCGTAAATATACTCCATATCACAAACAGCAATGTCTGCATCATTTTCAAGTGCTTTATCATACATTACCGACAACATATTCTGATCAATCCAATCATCACTGTCGATAAATGCAAGAAAATCACCTTTGGCATAGATTAAACCATAATTTCGAGCGTCAGACAAGCCGCCATTTACTTTATTATAAATTGAAATCAACTGCGGGTAGCGATTTTGATAACTTTCACAGATAGATAAAGACTGGTCTGTCGAGCCATCATTGATAATGATCAATTCATAGCTGTCTATCGTTTGCCGCACCAAAGAATCAAGACAGCGCTCTAGATATTTCTCGACGTTATAAACAGGAATTATTACACTGACTTTCATTATTATTTCCACCCTAGATACCAATGATAAAACGGTGCTGTTTTCAATGATATGGTTCGTATAAAACAATAGTTCTTAAAACTAAGCTTATTAAGATATTTATTCTTACGCCACGCCGGGAAATATTCTTTAACCAACTGAATTCCTTCTTTCAACAAAGCTTTATAGCCAGAACAGCGTAAGAAACGAAATGCTCCGTAATAGAGGCAGTGTTCAACAAAAAGGTATTCTATCTCATCGTGATAGTTCTCATAAAGCCCGTCTATTTTCAACTGATCAGCCATTAAACGCAAACTCTTGAAGATATCGTGCATTTGCGGTTTGTAAACCGACTGCATGATTGAATTCTCCCGCTGGCGATAATGAACCAAGGTTTCATGCACCCAGCTTATTTTCACAGCTTTTGTGAATATCTTTATTGAAACGGGAATATCTTCATACCATAAGCCAAGTGGATAATTCAGATTATTTTCCGTAAATAGTTTTCTGCAATAGAGTTTATTCCACGCAAAGAGCGGAGACAGCATTGCCGCTTTCTGCTGATTCTCATTCCACTCTATGTTCAATCCATCTGAAATAAAGGTTTCGTGCACCTCATTCTCGAAGAAATATTCCAAATCACAAACCACTAGATCGGCATGATCCTGAACGGCTAACGCATAAAGTTTTTCATACATTGTTAATTCAATATAATCATCACTATCAATGAATCCGATATACTCCCCATTAGCAAAAGTCAATCCGTAGTTCCGAGCAGAAGCCAACCCGCCGTTTGCTTTTGAAACCGCTAAAATACGATGCGGATAACGTTGCTGATAATCGTCAATGATTAATTGTGAGCCGTCTGTCGAGCCATCATTAACAACGATGATCTTCAGATCCTCGAATGTTTGATTAACTAACGAATCAAGACACTGCGATAAATACTTCTCAACATTATATACCGGAACAATCACACTAATTTTTTCCATTATCAGCACCTTCACCTAACAGTTTCCTAATATCCAGACGATACAAATGCCGAGTCTGTTCAAAGACGGCATCAAATGTTATTTCCTCGCCATTCTGTGACCACCTTGGATGCAAATCGCAACGCTTAACACCTTTGTAACGCTTTGGTGAATAAAATTGACCGATTGTTAATAATTTACCTGTTTTCGTATCATAGAGTAGTAAACGGGATTTACAGGTAAAATCCGGATAAGTATCCGTAATCATATAGCGCCCATCCACACTAAATCCGGGATGACCATCATCTACAAGCTCTTCGGAAGGACTCAACAAGTTAATTTCTTTGGTGGTAATGTTGATACGATAGTACCGATCTTTCGAATCATACCTTAAGTAGCCGACAATTTCATTATCATTGCGCCATGTGCAGTGTGAAATCATATCTTCGTCAGCTAAAACACTAAGCCTTTCGGCTGATAAGTCATACATAACAAGTCTGGTATGTTTCAGATCATTCACATCATACCAGCGATGTAAAAAAATAATTTTTTTCTGATCGGGTGATAAATCAATGTGGTTGACTTTATGCCAAGCGTTTTCCATCGATGGAAGCGGATTTAGCTTAATCAGCATCTCGAAACTAACTAATAGTTTCGTGCGATTATTGATTAGATCAATGTAAAAAACTCCGTCATTGACATCAAGTCTCTCTAAATCGTTATAAGGAAGGTTAATATATCCATAGTCCGGTCGCAAACGTGCTAACCGCCGGAAGTTAAGCGACAGCGCGAAACTGCCATCTCGACTTACTTTGTAGATTGGAGTGCTGATATAACGAAATTGATTCGTCTCGATATTGACAATCGCTGCTTGATAAGAATGATTTTTGAAAATATTATAGATAATTTCCCGGTCATTCAACCAACTTAACATTGTTCCTTGTTGCCAATTCCAGGCCTCTGAGGAACCTATCTTGCGCTCATCAACATATATATCAATCGACTGATGTAAATCAGTTGTATTACTGTTGACAACATGATAAATGTAATGCCCGTTTCGTTCAGGAGATTTGTCATAATATCCAAAGAATGTTTGAGGATGATTCAAAAACCCGGTTAAATTAGTCATTTCATGGATTGTGAATTTCGGTTTCCCAATCTGATAAACATATTTTGCATACTCATGGTAGATAGTGTAACATTTCAGGATGATCTCATTTTTCAAAATGGTATCTTTTATCCGTTGCTTCATCTTCATTGAGTGCCTCTTCGATACAGTTTTTTTTCCGTCATCCGCTGATAAATCCACTTTGAAGAGAATTTATTTAATAACAAGCGATCCTTAAGCTGTTCGATAATCTGATATTCACTAAACCGGTAATAATACTTCCGTATATTATGCTTATATGGCAACAAAAGTTGAATAATCTGATAAAGCTCCACTAGCTTAAGCCTGAATTCATCATCAGTTGCCTGAACATTATCAATTTTATTATTAAAAATGTGCTTATACCCTTCAAACATACGGTAATAAAATATGCCCGGAACAGATGATAACTTTTTCGCTTGTTGCAGAATGCTTAGAAAAACGGCTATCCATGAATTAATAACCGATAATTTGACATCAGTCCGTGTATTGCCAACACGATTAATAAGATAAAAAGCTAACGGTTCCGATGTATAAACCACCTTCTCTGTTTGAATAATCGTCATAAAATACAAAATGTTGTCAGTATAAGAAACCTTTTCAGGAAACTGCAGGTTCTTAAGATAAGCTGTCTTGTAAAGCTTGGCATGCGGACTTGGTTCAACGAAAAACAACTGATCATACTCGTCTGTTCCGCGTTCATAGACATGACGGTTAATTAATAGGGCGTGCGAATCATTATATGATTTATCATATACCTGCTCATCATTGTCAGCATAAACTAATGTTTTAGCTCCAATTACTAAGTCAGCTGACGTCTTTTCCATTAGACTAAGTAAGTCAGATACAGTATTAGGATAAAGATAATCGTCCGGATCGCAGATTAGCATATAAGGTGTTTCAATGCTTTCCACTGCCCTAGCCAGAACTGACCCATATCCGCCGTTTACTTTTTGAATAGAGTGTATATAAGGATATTCCTTTACATATCTATTAATAATTTTCTGTTCATTAGCCGGTGAACCATCATTGATTACCAAAACTTCAAATTCTTTTGATGTCTGTGCAATAAGACTATCCAAACATTTCGCAATATAGGCTTCTACATTGTAAGTTGGAACTACAATTGTTACTTTATTCATAGATTCCTAATTCCTTTACATGACGATACCATGCAATAAAACTCGCAATCCCTTGGTCAAAACTCATTTTCGGTTGATACTTCAATATTGTGCGCGCCTTTGTAATATCTGCATAAGTAATATCGACATCACCGGATTGCATTGGAAGATGATTCAACACTGCTTTTTTACCGAGGTGATTCTCAATAGTCTGAACCATTTTACTCAGTGTTATCGGGGTTGATTCGCCTAGATTAAATATATCGTAAATTTGGTGTGTTTCCACATAAGCAATGGCTTTTACCACACCATCAATTATATCATCAATATAAGTATAGTCTCGGCTGGTTGTTCCGTCACCAAAGAAAGGCAGCGGCAGATCATGGTCAATCATCCTGGTAAATTTGTGAATTGCCAGGTCCGGTCTTTGACCAGGACCATAAACTGTAAAGAAACGCAGAAATATCATATCAATATCATACAGTTTGTGGAATACATGTCCCATAACCTCATTAGCTTTTTTCGTTGCCGCATAAGGACTGATGGCATAGTCAACAATATCCGTTTCCGAAAAAGGTACTTTTTTATTATTACCGTATACACTGCTGCTGCTGGCCGCAACTAACTTTTTTACTTGATATTTACTGATACAGTTTAAAAGAACCTGAAATCCCATATTATTGACTTTTTCATATAATATAGGATTCTCAATTGATGGCCGGACACCAGCCATCGCGGCCAGATGAATAACCGTATCAATGTGATTATGTAGAAAAATGTCGGTCATACTCGCTTCATCAGTAATATCCGTACGATATAAAAGATAATTGGTTTGTTGTAAAAAATCTGAAATATTATATTCTTTGATAAGCGGAGAATAAAAATTATTAAAATTATCGACACAGATGACCGTGTTCCCCTCCGCCAGTAACCGAGCCGTTAAATGTGACCCGATAAAACCGGCTCCTCCTGTAATCAGATATGTACTCATTTTCGTTTTTCCCTCCATTGCCGATAACACAAATACATTTTCAATAATATCTTATTCAGATAGATACGATCATGCTTATCGGGGTATATATTATAAATGCATGTCGGATAATCCGGGAAATAATTCTTCATAAAACCAAAAGCATCATCAACAAATTGATTTACAAAAGCCATATCTGAATAATTAAGTACTTTTTTTAATGAATTTAAAATATTGATAATGCAAAGATACTTTAACTGTTCATAATAACAACTAAAGACTTTCTGTTCCCGATAATAATCCAGATACTCTCTGTTCATATCAATGATATGGTATATCTTCCGATCATATTGTTGCGTAAGGTTATTTGGACGATCGATTAGATAATTATAGAGCGGCTGATTAACAAAACCTATGCATTTTGCTAAATAAAGCAACTTCGGCGTTGTACCCAAATCCTGATGACGATAGCCAAAAGGATAAGTGATGTTATAATCAGTAAAAAGTTTTTTGCGATAGAGTTTATTCCAAGCGGCGTTATTAACATAACATAATAATTCCGGTGTCGTTTCTAAATTATAAACCATGTCCGAAAGAAATGGATTTTTAATCCACAAACGTTCTTCACTCTGCGTATAGAACTGATAGAAATCAAAAATAACTATATCTAGGTTGTCAATGATGGCTCTCTGATAAGTTTTCTCAACCATTGTCGGCTCGACGAAGTCGTCACTGTCAATAAACATAATATATTCAGCTTCAGCTCTGACTAAACCATAATTACGAGCATCGGAGAGCCCGCCGTTCGTTTTTTGATAAGCCGAAAAACGGTTATCATTCTGCACAAATTCATCAATGATTGACTGGGAATTATCTGTACATCCGTCATTAATACATAAAACCTCAATATCACAGAAAGTTTGATCTCTTAATGACTGAAGACATCGTTTAAGATATTTCTCAACATTATAAATAGGTACAATGATACTTACAGCTGGCATAAGCTACCCGATCAACGACGGCCAATCGAGATATATTCGATTCCGCAGGCTTTCATTTTGGCTACTTCATAGCAATTGCGTCCATCAAAGACAATCGGTTTCTTCATCAGCTGGCAATACTTATTTATGTCAAATGTGACGATTTCCGGCCATTCGGTCATGATAAACACCACATCCTGATCTTTGATTGTAGCTTCAATCGATTTTTCGTAAGCAATCGTATCCTGAAAGATCCGGCGGGCATTATCTTCCCCAACGGGATCATATGCTTTTATCTGTGCCCCATTTTTCAACAGCATATTAATATTATCAACGGAAGGCGCTTCTCTTAAATCATCAGTCGCCGGTTTAAAGGTAAGACCAAGAATGCCGACTTTTAAATTTTCAAAGGAACCAAAACGTTTCTTGGCCTCAAAAAACAGTTTTGTTTTCTGACGTGCATTAACATCAATAGCCGCTTTTATCGTTTGCATCTCATAGCCGAATTCACTTGAAGCCTGGTTATAAAGCGCTTTTGTATCCTTCGGGAAACAAGCGCCGCCAAAACCGATACCGGCTTTGAGAAATTCCTTGCCAATTCGGGAATCATAGCTCATGCCCCTTGTTACTTCTTCGACATTGGCTCCAACCAGTTCGCACATATTTGCAATCTCATTGATGTAAGATATTTTCAATGCCAGATAATCGTTAGAAGCATATTTAATCATTTCAGCACTGCGGCGATTTGTGATGACAAAAGGCTGATCAAATCCGCTATAAACATCAACTAAGATTTCTTCTGCCCATTTGTCTTCAACCCCAATTACGATTCGTTTCGCATGCAAAGTATCTTTTACTGCACTTCCTTGTGACAGAAATTCCGGATTGCTAGCAATTGATACGCGAACATCATGCTTGAGACTGTCTTTGATAAACCGTTCAACCTCATCATTTGTACCGATCGGAACTGTTGATTTAACAACGATAACGCAGTCTTTTCGGATTGATTCAGCGATTTCTTTTGATACTAGCCGAACATAATTAAGATTAGCACTGCCATCTTCCTGCTCAGGGGTACCGACCGCAATGAAAACGACATCCGCAAATTCATAAGCATTTTTATAATCTGTGGTGTATATTATCTTATCCCTGTTTTTTACCATTAATTCCGGTAATCCCGGTTCATAAATCGGAGAGATGCCTTTTTGCATCATCGCTATTTTCTCTTTTACTACATCAACACAGGTAACATGATGACCAAGTTCCGCTAAGCAGACTCCCGTCACCAAACCAACATATCCGGTACCTGCGACGACGATCTTATACTGTCTATTCATTTTTTTCCTCCGTTACGTTCTAAGTATAGCATACTAAATACCTGCCGTTTATTTGAAAATCGCTGAAAAAGCATCCTCTGAGGATGCTTTCAGTTTTTATTATTCTGCGTAGACTGTAACTGTCAAGCCTCTTGCCGCGGAGAAAGGCACTCCATCTCCGGCATCAACACTCTGCGTTGCAATTGTACCTGCAATCTGTGTGTCAGGATCTGTTATAGTTGTCGTTCCGGCAGAAGCGGCTGATAAACCAAGCCCGCTCATATAATCGGAATAGGCGCTGTATGACTGTCCAAGCAGATTAGGAACTGTTACGGTATTGCCTTTAGAAATAACTACCGTGATTCCTGTGCTGCTGTTTAAGTAAATATTAGCAGAATAAACGGTCCCATCACTAGTCTTACTGATACTGATAACACTGCCGGAAGCGGCGGTATCACTATAAACGTATGATATGGTAGGTGTTCTATTCCAATTGCTGCTGAACCAATTTAAGACAGCTGTCTCTCCGCTCAGGCCTGAAATCGCATCAACATCCAAGGTTAAAGTCGGATAATCGAAATAGTAAACTGTAATAGAATTGTTAATCGTATCCCATTTTGTATACTGCGAAGCGCTTTGGGCGCCGATCTTGCCAGCATATTTACTGTCATAAGTAACACCGGAGACTGTTGAAGAGTTATCAATGGTCACTGTAGAAACACTAACTCCCGAATGGTTAGATTTCCAAGTCGCTAATTCCGACAAAGTCATACCAACAAATTTTGGAACAATATATGTAGATGAACATTCAAGATAAGATTGATTAGCTTCCAACGAACAATCCAAATCCTTCTGAATTACAGAAATTTGTAATGTTGTAATATTACTGGTTTTTACACCGTATTTAACACTTTGATAGACAACAGTATGGTGAGCAAGACTGTCACTGTAAAGAGCATCACCTGATTTAACATAGGTAACCTCCAAGTTTATCCAAGTCCGAGTACTTAACCATTCTTGAACATCCTCTAAAGTCCATTGATTATTGACCATAGCTTTCATAAAGTCAGGCAGCTGTTCATGAATTTGCGTTTCATCATATTCGCTCGCAACATAAGAAGTCGGCAGATAATACGGCGTGCTGATGTCAAAATCCGCATCGTAATACTCTTTCAGTTCTGTATCAATCTGCAGGTTTCTTTTTATTATCGCCACATTGTCCGTAATCGATCCGTTATACAATTTATAAATCCATAAAGGCAACTGTAAGCCTTCATTATATGTCCACGAATCATAACCATAAATCCGCGTCGTGATAATATTGAACAGGACAGAACCATCTGTTTGTCCAACATAGGTATTAGCCAATTTGTCGATACCGAAGTTTAACAGCTGTGTCATTTGTTTCAATGAGAAATTTGTACTTATATTCGCTCCGGCCGCTTGAATTATCGCTAATGCTTTGCTGGCATCTTTCATCTCCAAAAGCGTTGTCGCCAATGTAGTAATGATCTGCTGCTGATTCTCTTGCCGTGAGAAATCACCATTTGGCATGTGATGCCGTTCGCGAGCAAAAGCCAGAACTTGTTCGCCATCCATTAACTGATAGCCTTCATTAACCCACACGGTATACGAGCCACGGTTATAAGACGATGTCTGACCGACAAATTCCACGGGGGAATTAAGCCATAAACCGCCTAATGCATCAACGATATCCACAATTCCTTGGAAATTAACTTCAACAAAGAAATCAACATCAACTCCCAATAGATTCTCAACTGTCTGGATCGTGCAGCTGCGGCTTACAACCCGGGCAGCATTAACTTTATCCGATTGTTCATTAGTGTAACAAGCAATCGGAACAAAACTATCTCTGGCAATGCTTGTCATTGTAACTGTCATGCGTTCCGGATTAAAAGTCGCCAGGATCAACGTATCCGTCCGCTGTTCGTCAAGACCCATGAGTAAAACTGTAAATGGTTCGGTGGTTAGGTCTTTATCAACCGTGTCGACTCCGTTGGCATCAATTTCTTTCGAATATGTATGAATTACATTAGTTTTATCCAAATAGTCTTCATAGCCGTCATTAACAACAAACATTTCGTAATAATTATCCGGCAGTGCTGCTACATCAACATCATCATTGAACAAAGCCAACAGCAGCTCATTATATGAGTCATAACCAGCGAGTTTAACATCAAGATTCTGATTTTCAATCTCTTCAAGCGCCAAGACATTTCCTTCTTGGAAAGCTTCATTATCGATGTAACCGAAAACCGTGGAACTGGAGAAGTCATCAATCGAAGTAAGCTTATTGTTATCATATGTAACAAAGGCCACCGTCGCAACTTCGGTTTCGGTACCATCTACAATTATCTCATTAATGCTGTCATTAACACTTTTTAAATAATAACAGCCATACGCCGTTGCTAATGTCATTATTAAAGCCAAGCCAATGGCAATATATTTAAAAATCGGTTTCTTCGTGTAAAAACCGTAAGAACTCAGCAAATCTATTAATAGGACTAAAGCAATCAAAGCAATTGATACCAAGATAATCAATTTCAAACTTACTTCTGTATAGCGGCTGAGTAAGACAATAAAATATAGTACTAATATCGTTAAAATCGCTGGCAAAGCCAACGCAGCAATGTTAATTGCGACACTAAAGTTACGTTTCTTCATTTTTATCACCTTATCATTAATAATAATTCTCATGATAGTAGGCTATTTCCAGCCGGCCATCACGGTTCACAACCATGAATTGTCCCTCAGTAGGTAAGTTGCTAGTATCATAATCACCGGTCTCATATTCCCACGTAGCAATTACATGGTAAGCATCATAGGTTAATTCACCGTCAACATACTCGCCGCTGTCTTCGTCATACACCGATGTTTCGTAATAATATAAATCTTTTGTATGATTGGAACTGGTGATTGTTATATTCTTAACGGTTGGAAGGTTATCCGAACCATACTTTTCAATCAGCAAATCAAGATCATTGTAATAATATGAACGTGCTTGAGCCTGGATACTCAAATGCTGGGGACCATAAACATAGTCAAGGCCTCCAATATCATAACTGCCATCCTTATTGCTCCATGTAAAAAAATCTGCAATATAAGACTTGACAACCAAAGCAGCAATATCTTCTAAACCGCCTGTTACGGTTAGGTCGGCCGTTTCATTACATTCTTTAGCCAAATCTTCATATATCGATACCTGATAATCATTTGGATTGCTAGGCAGCTGATACAGATCAGTCGTGTACTTTGTATTAATTACATCGTTCTGACCATATGTATCCAGATAGTTCTTTATAAAAAACACGGATACTACGATTACTAATACTAAAACGACGGCTATCGAGCCAAATAAAATCTTCGTTGTGTTTTTATTTTTCACCATATTAAAATCCTATCTTTTTTATCAAACAATATTCTACCATATTAAAAATATACTGTCTATTTAATCAAGATGGTTAATAGATTCTTAATCTTCTTCATGATTCTTTATATCACGAAAAAAGTCAATCCTTTTCATGAAATTTCCTCTATAATCATAGTATAATCGTCAAATTAAAGTATTATAGATGTGTCAGCGGAAAATCAGTATGCATTGTTATATTATTTGGGTCACACTTACCCAGTTAAATCAGGAGAAGACATGAAAAGTAAAATTAAGTATCTTTGGGATGAATATAAAATTTTAATCATCATGTTATTGATCAGTAATGTTTTTATTTTCTATCGTTTTCTTTTTAATAGTCAGGCCTTTGAATTTCAAGCCGATCAACAGTTACAGTTTCATTATTTCTATCAGGAATGGATCACATTGGTAAAAACCTTTATCAAAACCGGAACATTACCCTTCTATTCTTGGACGACATTCTTAGGCACCGACTTCTTCGCCACAAAGCTATATTACTGTACCGGGGATTATTTCCTTCCTCTTTATCTATTGTCGCCAACCACTAATGTGGCTGTCATGGAGAAATATCTGACGGTTCTCTTGACTTTTATTTCCGCATTCTCCATGTTTGCCTATCTAAAAGAAATGGAAATTAAAAATCGCAGCGTCTTGACAATTGTGTCCTATCTTTATGCCCTCTGCGGTATAGCTACTTTATATTTCGGTGTCTATATGTTCCATCGATTCTATGCGATTTTACCAATTTTATTTCTTGCAGTAGAACGATATTTAAAACATGGCAAAAGATCGCTTTTTACTTTCATTGTTTTCTTATTATTCTTACAGAACTATTATTTCATGTTCCCGACATCTTTATTTCTGATTCTTTATTTCGGCTTTTCTTATTCGCTGAAAAATGTCCGCTTTAATCTGCTGTTAATGCTGAAACAGGCTTGGAAACTGATTTTGGCTTATTTAGTCGGACTTATGATGAGTGCCGTAATGCTTGTACCGACGGTCTTATTCATTGTCAATAACAGCCGTGTCGGGGATTTTGAGATTACTTCATTATTTTGGAACATCAAAGTAATCATCGGTTTCATCTTCAGTATCATGATTCCCCCGTTTAATATGTTTACCAATATTGCTTATCCATTCTACTACGGGACTAACGGGCATGCCCATTGGTATTCGGTGTTCACTTCTGTATTAAGCATCTTTATGATCGGATATCTGCTGATTAATAAGAAATTCCCTAAACGTAAAAACTATCTCATTTTCTTGTTAATCATGCTGGTCTTGATTATGATACTACCCTTGAATTCCATCATGCATGGTTTCAGTGAACCATCCTTCCGTTGGATTTTCCTGTTTGTCTTCCTAATTTTGTTAACTGACGCGAAAGTTCTCGATAATTATTGGGTTAATAAAACCAACTACCAACGCAAGACATGGATTACCGCTATAGGATGGCTGATTATTATTGGATCAGCTGTCAGTATCGCTTTTGCGTCCGGTATTTTGAACCTAAAGGATTTTCCGGAGGAAATAATCGCTTTGGCGATTATGGCTGCCGTCTTCATTATTTATTTTATTGTCCTGCGGCTTGGTTGCCGTAAAATTCTTTTCGTACTGGTTTTTCTGGAAATGACCGCAGCCAGTTCGTTTCTGATTAATCGCTTTGCCAGTGAGTATTATTACTATGAACCTTCAATATCTAAAGAATATGTTCAGTATTTTAATGATCTCGATTCTGATATATTATATCGAATTTATATTGATCCCGCATATCTTCAGCCATCCAGTGATATGAATTTGAATCAATCGATTTTACTTGGATATCGCAGCACAACAACCTATGATTCAACTTACGAAAATGTGCTTTCCCCCTTTCTGAGTTATATCGGGATAAATTGGCACATCATCGACATTTCGGATCCGCAGCTGTTGCAGCTGCTCGGTGTTAAATATATCGGCGTTTTAGATGAAAGCGAGCTTGACCCAAACTATCAGTATGAATACGTTTATGATTTAAATGCCTTCCACATGTATCAACTTGTCGGCTACAACCACCTTGGTCATACATTCAGTTCATTTGTCAATCAGGACACCATTACCGGAACAGCCGATATAAGCTGGAATACGCAGCTGATTGTTGATCAGGAGTTATTGGATGATCTTGGTGACTATTCAGCCAGTGACAAGCAACAGCTCATTATCGAATCGCAAAACAGCAATAATAACTTCAATGGAACCATCACCGTTGAATCGAAGTGCGTCCTCTTCGTGTCAATTCCTTACTCCACCGGCTGGCAGGTCACCGATAATGGGCAATCAGTCAAAACATATAATGTCGATGGCGGCTTTATGGGCATTATTCTAGAACCGGGAACGCATAATCTAGAATTCAACTATATGTCACCCGGATTTAAAACGGGTGTTACCGTTTCCATTATAGGCGGCGTCGGTTTCATAAGTTTGATCTATTTTGATTTCAAGAAAAAACGACTGCTTAACAAGTAAATTGTCGTCGCTAACTGTTACGCTTTATTAAGCAATTGCGTACCGATTAAGAGATTTCATCAAAAAATATCTATTTCATCGCAATCCGGCTTAATTTTCTATAAACGTAATGCTATAATACAAAAGAGACGAAGAGGAATAGTAATGAAAAAATTAATTTCCATTGTTGCTCCGGCATATAATGAAGAAGAAGTGGTAGAAACTTTCTGTGTGAAGATTACTGAAGTCATGCAAGAACTCACAAACTATGATTATGAGATTGTGATCAGTAATGATGGATCGAAAGACCGCACTTTCGAATTAAGCAGCAAAATTTGCAGTAACGACCATCATATAAAATTAGTCGACCTGTCGCGAAATTATGGTCATGAAATCGCATTAGCTGCCGGAATCGATTTCGCAGCCGGCGATGCTATGATTCTAATGGACATCGATTTACAAGATCCGCCAGAATTGATTCCGGAGTTAATAAAAAAGTACGAGGAAGGCTTTGAAGTGGTTAACGCCCGCCGTATCAGTCGCGATGGCGAAACCTTCATGAAGAAATTCACCGCTAAATTATTCTATAAAGTCATTGCAAAAGCGAATAAAAAAATCAATATTCCGGAAAATGTCGGTAATTATCGCTTAATTTCCCGAAGAGTAGCCGATTCATATAAAAAGCTACAGGAAAAGCATCGATTTACCAGAGGATTGATTTCTTGGACCGGTTATAAAACTTGTGCTGTTGATTTTCATCGCGAAGCGCGATTGGCTGGTCAATCAAAATACCACTGGGATACGATGATTAATTTCGCAATTGAAGGGTTTACCAGCTTTACTACTAACCCCTTGCGCTGGGCAAGTTATTTTGCTTTTGGATTAGCCGGTATTAATTTTATCTACTTTATTTACATAATAATTCAATTTGTGGTTTCCGCTTCAAATTTCGATTTCAAATATCATTTTATGTTTTTCAGCATGATTGCGATTTCAACTTTAATCGCCTTTTTCATTGGTGTATTGGGTGAGTATGTCGGAAGAGTTTTTGATGAGACCAAGCAGCGCCCGCTGTATTTTGTGCAATCCTTAGTGAATATTGATGAAAAATAGTCAGCTAAAAAAATTAAGTTATCTCATTCCGATTATTTCGGTAATTGTTTTTATTTACCTCTATATTCATTTTACCAATGATGGTGTCATATCCTTCTATGGTGATTCGTATAAACAACAGATCCAATTCTATGCGGGAATGTGGGAAAAAGTACACAATGGCACGATTGGTTTCTGGGATTGGACCATGCTCTTTGGCACTAACAGTTTTGCCCAGACTTTCTATTGCCAGTTGAACAATCCTTATTTATATCTCGTTCTGCTCTTTCCAAAACGGCTTATTCCGCAAATATACACTCTTACTAATCTACTCAAACTCTTTTTAACATATCTAGGTGCCTTTTGGTGGCTAAAGGGCATCGGGCGCAGTAAACCTGCCAGTATTGCCGGGGCGATGATTGTTAGTTTCAGCGGGTGGTTTCTGACGATGTACGAGTGGGGACACTTACTGGATGTTTTTCCGCTATATTTCTTAACCTTGATTCTCGTTGAACGTTATTTTAAGGACGGAAAACAATATCCCGTCATCCTGTGCATTGCACTCATGACAATTATTAACTTCTATTCTAGTTATATGTTCCTTCCATTTATTATTGTCTATGTTCTTTATCGCGATTACAATCTCCATGACCATAGTGTTAAGATTCGTTTAAAACTAGTAGGTCGGTTCTTCATTTATATACTAATTGCAGTTAGCATTGCGGGATTCGTCCTCTTGCCATCAGCTTATATTGTTTTAAAAACTCCAAGAGTTAGTGCGCCATATAAAAATTTGATTATAAGTTTCAGCATTCTCTATCGTTATATATCATCTGTCTTCTTCCCCATGGCGTATCGAGTTGTTTCTAACATCCTAAGCGCCGTTAACGGTGTCGGTTCCTACGGCGGAGTCAGTCTATTTTCCTTATTCATTACCCCTTTGGCTTTACTGGCTTTGCCATGGACTTCCAATAAAAAGGAAAAATATTCTTTAATATCTTTTTATGCGGTTTTCTTTTTAGTAATGTTGTTCCCAATTCTATACAAATTACTGCAGGGCACGGAAGAGACTCGTTGGTTTTATATGTTTTCGATGATTAGTGCCCTTGCTGTATCATATGTTTTCGATCAGCTTATTTTGTCTTCGAAATCTGTTCGTTTTTATGTTCGTCTATGCCTTGCTTTTTTTCTGATTGTCATTATCTTCATCATCTATGCTTACTATCGAGATATTATCGTTGATAAAAATCTACTGATTAAATATATAGCTACATTAGTAATTTTTACTATCTGTTACCTAATCGCCTTTGCTAAAAAGAATACAGTGATGATTGTTTTACTGATCACGATGGAAGGCTTAGCCTGCTTCATGCTGAATCTATATCTTAATCCTTCCATTGATGCTTCTTTGATTGATACAATTGAATATCAAGGCGTTTTTGATCATCTTAAGGATGAGGATTCTGGATTCTATCGAGTTCAAATATCTCAACAGATGCGTAAAGAAAATGCCAGTTTTGATAATTATAACTATGTATTGGCGAATTTACCCTATGCCTATGATATCATGGGTACCAGCGGATACACTTCGTTATTTGATTTCGACCAATCAGATTATCTTGACAGGTATCAAGAATCTTGGACGTTTTATCAAACCGAGGGAAGATTATTCAACACTAATGTGGAAAATGTAAAATACTGGATCGGTTATGAAAATGAACTAGCACCATTTGGCTTTACCTTCGTTGAAAATTTCGATGAATACGCCATCTATCAGAATGATTATTTTATTGAGCTAGGTTACTTCAGCAACGAGATAATTAATGTAGATTTATTAACCGGTCTTTCCTATCTGAAACAAGATCAGATATTAAATAGCTATGTTGTCGCTGACGAAGATTCCTCGGCTTACACATTGAGTGATGATCTGATTAAAATTGGAGATTGGGTCGATCCGACGTATTTTGAATATAATTTAAGTAACGATGAAAACGGGACCGTAATCATTGTTGAAAATTATACCATGCCTTATCTGACCATCAAGTTCTTGCTAAATAACGACATTGTCTACCAAAAAAGTTTCTATCAGTATGACTATGTTGGCGTTTTCTGCCCTAGTACGATTGCTTTCGATAAGATTGTTGTTGTGGTTGATACGAGGTTCATCGGCGATTCAAAAATGAATGTCTATATGATGCAAAATTTTCAAAGCTTCGCAGAAAATTACGCAGAAAACAAACTAAACAGACTTACGAATGTCGTAGTCGATAATGACACCGTAAGTGCTGATATAACCGTCAGCGATAATTCGCTAGATGGATACGTAGTAACATCTATCGCATATGATAAAGGTTGGAAAGCCTATGTTGATGGTAAAGAAACCACTATAAGCGTGGTTAATCTCGGTTTTATCGGTTTAAAAATATCTTCTGGTACTCACCACATTGTCTTTCAGTATGTTGCTCCATATTTTAATGAAGGCGTAATCTTAACTATTTTTGGTCTTGCTTCTACGTTTGTCATTGAATACCGGCGGTTTTGGCCGATAATCCGGCGTAAAAAGAAATAATAAGAGAAGTTGAGGAACTCTATACACGAATTACTAAATCGACTTATATATAATAAGTTAATGCGAATTAATCAGAATCTGTTATAATTTAGCTGATATGGAGGAAGCTATGAAAGGTATCATTTTGGCAGGCGGAAGTGGTTCACGTCTTTATCCTTTGACTTTGGTCACTTCCAAACAATTATTACCGATTTATGATAAGCCGATGATCTATTATCCGTTATCAACGCTTATGTTGGCTGGTATCCGTGATATTCTGATTATCTCAACCCCAACTGATCTGCCTCGATTTGAAGAATTGTTGAAGGATGGATCACAGTTTGGGATTAAATTGAACTATAAAGTGCAACCATCACCGGATGGACTAGCACAAGCCTTTATCTTAGGAGAAGACTTTATTGGCGATGAAGATGTTTGCATGATTCTTGGTGATAACATATTCTATGGCAACCGATTCACAGAAATGCTGCTTAAGGCTAAGAACAGCCGCGGCAAAGCCACAATCTTCGGTCAATATGTTCATGATCCTCAACGCTTCGGTGTTATCGAATTCGATCAAGCCGGCAAAGTCCTTTCCCTGGAAGAAAAACCGAAACAGCCGAAATCAAATTATGCTGCTGTCGGGCTTTATTTCTATGATAACCGTGTGGTCGATTTCGCTAAGAAAATTAAGCCTTCACCGCGCGGTGAATTGGAAATCACCGACTTAAACCGAATGTATCTGGAAATCGGTGATTTGAATTGTGAACTGTTCGGCCGCGGTTTTGCTTGGCTGGATACCGGCGAAATGACTTCATTATTCGAAGCTGCCAACTTCGTTAAAATTGTTGAAGAAGTTCAGGGAATTAAAATATCCGTTCCGGAAGAAATCGCTTATAATAACAAATGGATTACAAAAGAACAATTGCTTGTTGCGGCAGCGATTTATGGTAAATCATCATATGGACAGCATTTGAAAAATGTCGCTGGTGCGAGTTATTTTTCACAAATATAAGGAGATCAAATAATGAAATGGTTAGTAACCGGCGGCGCAGGATTCATCGGCAGTAATTTTATTTACTATCTAGCTGACAAATATCCGGATGACGAAATCGTCTGTCTGGACAAACTTACTTATGCCGGGAATTTAGAAACGCTCAAAAATATTCTTCCTAATCCGCATTTTACCTTCGTTAAAGGTGATATTGCCGATCGGAATTTCGTTTATCAGCTTTTTGAGAAGCATCACTTCGACGCTGTAGTCAATTTCGCTGCTGAGACACATGTTGATCGATCCGTTGTAACACCTGAAGTCTTTTTGGTCACTAATATTCTGGGAACCCAGGTTTTGATGGATGCCTGTCGCAAAAACGAAGTTGCACGCTATCATCAGGTTTCTACCGATGAAGTATATGGTGATCTGCCGCTAGACCGTCCGGATTTGTTGTTCTCTGAAGATACACCAATCCACACCTCAAGTCCTTACAGTGCTTCCAAAGCCAGTGCGGATTTGTTAGTAATGGCTTATCATCGTTCGTTTCATTTGCCGGCTACGATTTCGCGCTGCAGTAATAATTATGGTGCATACCAATTCCCAGAAAAGCTGATTCCACTAATGATTAGCCGTGCTTTAAGCGATGCCAGTCTGCCAGTTTACGGAAAAGGTGAAAATGTCCGCGACTGGCTTCATGTCTACGATCATTGTTCAGCTATCGATCTGATTGTCCGGAAAGGACGAATCGGTGAAATCTATAATATCGGCGGTCACAATGAAAGAAATAATATGCAAATCATTAGAATAATTTTACAGTTATTAAACAAACCGGAATCACTGATTACCTTTGTCACCGATCGCCCCGGACACGACCTGCGCTATGCGATTGATGCAACAAAAATCAGAAGGGAATTAAATTGGCAGCCAAAATACAGTTTCGATACCGGAATCCAGCAGACCGTCGAATGGTATCTATCCAACCAAGATTGGTGGAAGAATATTATTAGTGAAGACTATCAGGATTATTATCAAAGAATGTATGAGGGTCGATAAATGAAAAACTATGATGTTATCATCGTCGGTGCCGGCTTTGCCGGCAGCGTCATGGCAGAACGTTTCGCTGGAATCGGCAAAAAAGTCTTATTGATTGATAAACGCTCTCATATAGGCGGTAATATGTATGATTACCTTGATGAAAATGGTGTATTGGTTCATCGTTATGGACCGCACCTCTTTCACTGCAAAGATTTTTTCGTACTTGATTATCTTCGTCAATTCAGTGATTGGTACGACTATCAGCACCGCGTCATGGGTTATGTCAATGGAAAAATTGTTCCGATCCCTTTTAATCTGCATTCCATTGATCTCTTGTTCGAAAAAGACGAAGCCGACAAACTCAAAGAAACACTGATTAACGAGTATGGAATGGAGCAAAAAGTTCCAATTCTAGTTCTAAGACAGAGCCCCGATCCAAAGATCCGTAAGTTAGCGGAATTTATCTATGAGAAAGTATTTAAATACTATACCATGAAGCAATGGGATTTGACACCGGAAGAAATTGATCCCAAGGTTACGGAAAGAGTGCCGGTTTTTGTCTCTTATGATGATCGATATTTTCAAGATGAGTACCAGTTTCTGCCAAAAGAAGGTTATACTAAGATATTTGAAAAAATGCTGAATCATCCGAATATTGATGTGATTCTAAACACCAAAGCTGAGGATGTTTTGAAAATAAATTTTGAAGAGAAAAAGATTTATTATCAAGATCATTTATTTGAAGGCCGGTTTATTTTTACCGGACAATTAGATGAATTAATGAAATATCGTTATGGTAAATTGGCCTATCGTTCTCTGTATTTTGATTTACAGTCTCATGATGGCTTTTATCAGGAAACGGCAACAGTTAACTATCCTACGCCGAAGGAAGAACATGCCTTTACCAGGATAACGGAGTTTAAGCATTTAATGCAGAATAAACCGGCTAAGACAACAATTGCCATTGAGTATCCTTATCCATACGAAGAAACAGCTAAAAAAGGCAATATTCCGTATTATCCGGTTTTTACCACCGAGAATGAAACGATTTATGGTCAATATGTTAATTCGATTAAAGATTTCACACAACTTATTCTGCTAGGAAGACTAGCTGAATTCCGCTATTACAATATGGATGCGATAGTAAAAAGAAGTCTTGAGAAATTTGAAGAACTGAAAACCAACATCGATCCGAAGGATCGAACATAATGAATGTTATCTTATATTTGTTTTATCCATTTTTAGTAATCTTCACTTTAGCGTATATTTATAGAAAGACATCTATCAAGGAAACAATCAAAAAGCATTGGAAAATTATATTGCTGTTTTTTCTGTGTAATATTGTTTTTTTAAATATTTATGGATATTTTCGGTTTCAAGCCGAAGACTTTATTCCATATTGGGATCATGCCGGATACTATAAAAAAATTCTAGAATTACTATCTTCGATTTCTTATAATGACTTTCCAACGATTTTGCATAATATTTATGAATCAATGTTGTACAATGATTATTCATATTTCGCCGCGTCATTTTTGTTGCTTCCGATGCATATATTAGGGATATCATATCCACGTTATCTAATATCGGTTCTCAATTTTTTTATCATCCCGACCAATTTGCTTTTATTCGTTTTTTTACTCAACCAGTTTAAACTTGATAGGAAACTGACAGTAATCACAAGTTTAGCTATTCTTCTTTTTACTTCAAATTTAGCTCCGACATTCTATGGCTATATCAGCTCAGTTGGAATGTTTTTTATTACGGCAATCATCATCCTTACTTTCTCAAGATCTCATGAAAATGTTGATATACTAAGTGATGTCATTATTGGTTTATTACTTCTGCTAATCGTTCTGATCAGAAGATGGTATGCCTATTTCGTAGTTGCCTATTTTATAAGTGCTTTATTTAGTGAAATAATCCAAGCAATAAATGAAAAGAAACTTTCGATAAATCGTTTAAAAATTATCCTGATGAACCTTTTTATCAGTGGCATTACAGCATCTGTCATTCTTGGTGTGTGGTTTATACCGGTTGTAAGAACCTACCTGACAAATGATTATAGTTCTTCTTACAGCGCTTATGCTCTTACTGATGAATTTCAATACATTATACGTTTTTATAATCATTATGCACCGTACACAATATGGATAATTCTAATTGGCGTCGGATATGACTTTATCCACAGACAGAATCTAAAGCTAACCAGTTTCTGTTTAATATCCACATCAATTATTTTCATTATGTTTACGAGAATTCAACAAATTGATACACATCATTACTATCTAATGAATATTGCCATGTTAATTCTTCTAATCAACGGAATCAAAAACTTGGTTTATATAATTAAAAACCCGCGAATAATAAAAACAGTCTTGATTTCAATCTGTTTTCTTATCGTTGTCAATTTTTACTGTTGCTTTTCAACTAATAATTTAGATGAAAAATCGGCAGTTACATTTTTTTCACGAACACTAATTTCCCTGTCCGTATTCTAAAGGGTAAAGCAGTTATCAAAGAACTTGTCCAATACTTACAGGAAATTGATCAAGAATATCAATATATTTATGTCTTGTCTACTTCATCACTCTTGAATGACGATATGATGATGAATGCTTATTTACCAGAAAAGCTTAACGCTTTTGATCAGTTGGAATCGACTCATGTCTGGGACTCTCGCGATGGTTTGCCAGAATTATTCTTTAAGTATACCTATATTATCGTAGCCGATCCCATTCAATATAATAATAATGCTAATCAGCAACAGGTATTTGGAATTCTAGCTGACGGAATGCTGAATGATCCTGATTTACAACAGTATTATCAAGTAATCAAAACATACGATTATTCTGACGGCATAGAAATCTATATTTATCAGTTAGTCAGCGATGTAAGCGAAGAAGTCATCTCAAAATACGAAAAATTGATTTATTCATGCTACCCCGAATGGGAAGGAAATTATAAATTTGCCAGATAAAACCACTGAATTGTACAATACGACAAATCGCACTAAATTCCAATAATGATTTGCTTATGTTTATGAACTACTTTATAATAATCGAGAGGTGAATACCTTTGGATCGTAAGCTATTTGTGAATTATTTTTACAACATTCTTTATCAAGTGGTAACCATACTGGTACCACTTATTACTGTTCCTTATACAACAAGAGTCATCGGTGATACCGGATTAGGTATTAATGCCTTTTCCGCATCGGTAGTCCAATGGTTCACAATCTTTGGTATTATGGGGATCAACAATTACGGAATTAGGACTATTGGTTCTATTCGTGATGACCGCACCGAATTATCTAAAGCTTTTCTCGAGATATTCTGCATGCAGGTCTTCAATTTGCTAATAATGTTTATCTTCTATTCAATTTTTATCTATATATATCCATTTGAGTATAAAACAATCTATTTCATACAAGGAATTACATTGTTCTCGACTATGTTTGATATTACTTGGTTTTTCTTAGGTATTGAGGAATTCAAAATTTCGTCATTACGAAATATATTAATCAAATTGGTTGGAGTTATCTTGATTTTCTCATTTGTAAAAAATAAAGATGATCTTGTTTTATTTGTTACAATCAATGTTTTGACAGCCTTATTTGGTCAGGCCATCATGTTTACTCAATTAAAAAGATATATTAATTACGAAAAGATAACGATCAAAGAAGCTTATCAACATCATTTCAAATCCAACATGATCCTTTTTGTCCCGCAGATTGCCACCAGTGTATACAATGTCTTAGATCAAACACTTGTCGGCGTCTTAGCTGTGGATTGGGAAGCACAGTCAGCTTTTTATCAGCAAACCATTCGTTTCGTTAAAATGTTCATGTACTTCATTACCTCGATTGGCAGCGTAATGCTTCCGAGAATAGCAAACATTCATAAGAAAGGCGATAAAGCAAAAATTTTCAGTTATGTTTCAATAACGTTTAAAATGGCTTTATATCTAGCTGTCCCAATGATGTTTGGTATGATGAGTCTGGCGCCTTTCTTCATTCCTTGGTTCATGGCGGAAGAATTCAGCATCGTTGGCACCTTGATTTCGATCACAAGTCCGATTATTCTCTTTATTTCGATAAGCAATGTCTTTGGAATCCAATATCTCCTGCCTACGGGAATGATGAGTAAATATTCAGGGTCCGTCGTGCTAGGAGCTATTGTCAACCTGATTGGAAATCTATTTCTGATTCCGCGTTTCGGAGCTTTGGGAGCCTGTATATCGATTGTTATGGCTGAGTTCTCTGTTACAGCAATTCAATGGTTCTTTGTTAAAGATTCGCTCATTCTTGATGTAAACCGCCGAAGTGTATTATTATATTTCACCAGTGGTTTAATTATGGCTTTTGTCGTCTACGTTATCGGATCTTTACGCGGAGCCGGCATTATCACTAATTTAATTCAAATTACTGTTGGCGTTATCGTTTATACGGGATTAATTACTCTTGCTAAGGATGAGTTTCATATGGCAATAATAACGAAAATTAGAAGTTTAATATTGAGGTCGAATTAATGAAAAAACGAGTTCTTTTTGTTAATGATGAAATGACGCTTGGTGGTGTCTCGCGTATCTTAAATAACTTGATGGCTAGTCTAGATCAAGATAGATATGAAATTGATTTGCTTGTCCTGCATCCACACGGGGATCTAATGAGTGAAATACCTCACGGCATAAACCTTATTACATCTACAACTTTTTTCGATTCTGTTGATACGGATATTAGAACTGCAATCCGGGGTGGTCAATTCAAGTCTATCATCCATAAAATAGTGTTTTTTATGAACATGAAATCCGGATCAATCATAAAAAAAATTATCAGCGAACGAGCAAAAATACTGACTAAAGACTATGATGTTGAGTTTGCGGCCAAAGAGGGGTTTTGCACTATTTTTACCGCTTTCGGATCAACACCAGTGAAACTTAATTGGATTCAAACCGATTACCGCGAAAATAACTACGCCAGAAGACACATGAAATTATTAAAACAAGCCCTTGCGAGGATTGACATGAATATTGCTTGTTCAAAACAAGTAGCTGAGTCATTTTCAGAAGTATTCGGTGTTGATAATATCAAAGTCATTCGTAATCTAATTGATGAGAAAACAATTCGAAATTTGGCTAATCAATCCGTAGAACTTAACTTTTTTCAAAACAAGACTGTCAATCTTATCGCAGTAGCTCGTTTTCATCCGCAAAAAGGACTTAATCGATTAATTGAAGCCTTAAGGTATATCAAAGAGTTTGAATCAGATGTTCGTTTGATATTAATCGGAGACGGTCCGTTAATGGAAGATCTGCAGGAACAAGTTCGAAAAGCTAACTTGGAGAAGGAAGTTCTCTTTATGGGGTACCAAATAAATCCATATCCTTATGTGAAGATGGCTGATCTGTTCGTTCTTTCATCACATTATGAAGGTTATCCTACAATTGTGATTGAATCGCTAATCTGTTCAACACCGGTTTTAGCAATGAATGTCGCCGGGGTTGAAGATCAGATAACCGAGAATTATCACGGATGGATCATTCCTAACCGGCAAAAGGATTTAAACTCTAAATTATTAAAAATAGTTCGAAACAAGGAAAATTTACTTAAGCAAAAAGTCGCACTTAGCAATTTTCACTATGATAACGGCGCGATTTTAAAAGAGATATGCTATTATATTGATAATCTTGGTGAAGGAATAAAAAATGATGAATCTACTGAATAAAATCAAAAATATCACACGTGACCAACTTCTAAAAATATTCACTGTTACTGTAGCATTAATTATCATCCTAGATATGGATCAATACCTGTATGAATTTTTAAATTCATATAATCTTCCGCTTCCATCTACCATTCTTACCTATCTGTGGCTACCGCTTTTCGTTATTTTGGTATTTTTAATTTTGGAACCAAATAAAAAAAGAGTCTTCATGATTACCGTAATCATCGGTATCATCTACATTGTCTATTTCATTATTCATCATTACATCACTAAGGATTTGGCCACCACTTTATACCTGACAAATAATTTCTACTATTCACTAAAATACGAATTAATCTATATGTTCATATTAATCATTCCTTTTGGCTTTATTTATGCTGTTTATCGGATTAATCCAACTTTCGATCAAGTTCAGTCAATTATGGTCATGGCAGCTATGATAATTGCAATTCCGATTGTCTTGGGCAATATTTTTACCTTTAGTCCGTCAACTTATGTCGGATGGACAAAAGCGAATTTTTTCACTTGGTTCACTGGTATCTATGATACATATCTTCCCAGGGAATTGGCCACAAAGTTTTTCTTCTCAGAGGGAAATACGACAGGTACAGTCCTGTTTATGACCTTCCCATTCACGCTGAATTTTATGAATAGAAGGAAAGCTGACTGGAAAGGAATTATAACTGTAATCATTCAAGGAATGGCAATGTATTGCATTGCCACAAGAGTCGCTACATATGGAGTACTGATTCTTATGGTGGTTTACCTTGTTATTTTAATCTTTATCTTTGTTATTCACCGCGTGAGAATTAATTTGAAATTTCTGTTGATATATCTGACTATTTTCCTGGCTTTTCTCAGTATGTTCAAATTTACTCCAGCCTATGTTAATCAACAACTGAATACAGAGAATAACGGTTTCTTGCTTGATAATGAATCCCTTCGGCAGGAAATAAAAGGGACCATCGGGAAGCCGAATTTGACACCTTACAGTGCCGAATATATTAATTATTATGTTCATATTTTCGTTGATAATGCTTTCTTACTGTCGATACCGGAAACATATTATAAAGACTTATATGATTATCATATTGATCCGAAGTTTTGGGTTGATCTGATATTCGAATATGATTTCTATCAGCGAGCTGATGGCCGAGCTTTTGAAAAAATATTTTCAGATTACGAATGGAACAAACTTAATACCGTCCAAAAATTGTTTGGTTTTAGTTATTCAACCTATATGACCGGAGGTATCTTACTTGAGCAGGATTTTGCAATGCAGTTCTACACTCATGGATATATTGGTTTTTGTATTCTTTGTGCGCCATGGTTAGCTATTTTGCTGATTATAATCATCCTAGCTCTGAAACGATTTAAGTACATTGTCAGTATTGACATTCTGGTCTGTGGTGTGGCTTTATGTGGCGGTTTAGTCTGTGCTTATGCCTCCGGACATACATTGGATGAAACCTTTTCATCGATACTGCTGGCAACCCTTATGGCAGAGTTACTGATTCTAGTTAATAAAAACAAGAAAGAAATGAGCAACAATGATTAAATTTAACATCCCGCCGGCAACCGGTAAAGAATTGACTTATATCAGACAAGCCATGGAAAGTCAAAAGATTTGCGGTGACGGCAGTTTCACTAAAAAATGTCATACGCTACTAACTGAAAAAACCGGCGCTAAACATGCTTTGCTTACTACCTCTTGTACAAGCGCGTTAGAGATGGCCGCAATCTTGGCCAACATTGAGCCTGGAGACGAAGTCATCATGCCTTCATTTACTTTTTCTTCAACCGCCGATGCCTTTGTGCTAAGAGGTGCAACAATTGTTTTCGTTGACATTCGTCCCGACACCATGAACATTGACGAACAATTGATCGAATCAGCAATCACGCCAAAGACAAAAGCCGTATGTGTCATGCATTATGCCGGAGTTGCTTGCCAGATGGAAGTTGTAACTGAACTCTGTCAGCGCTACAAATTGGTCTTGATCGAAGACGCTGCTCAAGCGGTAAATGCTTTTTATCATGACAGAATGCTCGGAACAATCGGTGACTATGGATGTTATAGTTTTCATGAGACGAAAAATTACAGCATGGGTGAAGGCGGTGCTATTTTGATTAATAACGACCAAATGGAAATGGCTGAAATTATCCGCGAAAAGGGTACAGATCGCAGCCGATTTCTTAGAGGTCAGGTCGATAAATATACTTGGGTCGAAAAAGGCGGTTCTTACCTTCCAAGTGATATCTTAGCTGCCTATCTTTTGCCGCAGCTGGAAGAAATGGACCAAATAAATCAAAATCGGCTTAACAGCTGGCAGAAATATTATCAGTTACTTAAGCCGTTAGCCGACGCTGGATATGTACAGTTACCAACGATACCTGATGGCTGCCGGCATAATGCTCATATGTTTTATATCAAGACAAAGAACATCGATGAACGGTCGCATTTGATTGAATATCTACAGCAAAACGAAATTCAAGCCGTTTATCACTATATACCGCTTCATTCCGCTCCGGCTGGATTAAAATACGGTCGATTTGCCGGTGATGACCGCTATACCACAATTGAGAGCGAACGGCTGCTGCGGTTGCCCATGTACTATAATCTGACTGATAATGATATTATCACCGTATGTAAGAAAATAATTGAGTTTTATAACAAATAGGAGAAGATATGCAGAAACTTTGGATTAAATTGGTTGCGAGAAGAGAAGTAATTTTATATCTCTTCTTTGGTGTTATGACAACAGTAGTGAATTTTATTGTTTACACGATCACTACGAGACTGATGGCGGTTGACGTGATAGCCGCCAGTGTTATTGCCTGGGTAATAGCCGTTATCTTCGCTTATATTACTAATAAATTTTTTGTTTTTGAATCCAAAAACCTCCGCGGAGATTTACTGATCAAAGAGATAACAGCCTTCACCTTGGCCAGACTTTTCTCCCTAGGCATTGATATTGCCATCATGTATGTCGGAGTTAAAATGCTGTTTATCTTTGATATCTATGTTAAAATTGTATCGCAAATCGTTGTTGTTTTGATGAATTATATTCTAAGCAAATTCCTGATTTTCAAGAAAGAGGATAAAAATGCCTAAGATAAGCATTATCGTTCCTGTTTATAATGTTGGTAAATATCTGGAAAAATGTCTCGATTCTCTGGTTCACCAGACGCTTGAAGATATCGAAGTTTTAGTAATCAATGATTCTTCCCCTGACAATTCACAAGTCATCATTGAACAATTTGCGCTTAAATATCCCAAAATTATTAAGCCACATCTGAAACCCAACGGCGGAGTTTCTTCAGTCAGGAATTATGGAATTAAACAGGCAACCGGCGATTACATCGGCTTTGTCGATGGTGATGATTATGTCGAGCCGGATATGTATGAAACATTGTACAAGGAAGCCACCGTCAGCAACGCTAATGTTGTCATTTCGGATTTTTACTTTACTTACCCTGACAAAGAAGTTCCTTACCACGAGTTTCATTCAGAAAATACAGAAGAAATGATCATTAACTTGTTTGCGGTTCTTTGGAATAAGATTTATAAGCGTACATACCTCGAAAAAATCAATTTTCACTTCATAGAAGGCTACCGCTATGAAGATGTATCTTTTTTAACCAGACTAGCCCCATACTATGAAAACTACCGCTATGTTAATAAACCGCTGGTTCATTATGTGCAGCGTCAGAGTTCCAGTTCCTATTCGCATAATTATAAGGTTAAAGAAATTGTCTACATTCTCAGCGATATCCTAGATTTTTACAAAACCAGGGGATTCTATGTACAATATGAACGTGAATTAGAATACGTCTTTATAAAATACAGCCTCGGGCAGCCATTCCGAAGCTGTTCAAAAATCAGCGATAAAAATGACCGAGTCACCTCCTTGAATATGCTATGGAACAACCTGAACAATAATTTCCCGGGATGGCGGAATAACCCATATTTGAAAAGTCTGCCCGGTATTAAACATAAGTATTTTCGAATAGTTAATAAAAGTGTTTTCTGGCTCAGCGCGATGATCAATAAGTATATCTAATCTGATATAATCGTTGATCCGGAAATCACTTCATCATAGAAGTCAGCGCTTATGTATGCTTGCGCTGACCTTTTTCCTTTTACCGCTACAAGGTACAGTGGCGGTTCGGTTTCAATCCGAGAAAAAGAAATCTCCAGCTCATCAATTGTGCCGAGATTTTGATCAACGAAATTTGCCAGCCACAGCTCTAACATCCGCATTGAGCTAATTGAATCGCCATCATTATACTGTTCATGGACTTCCGCCAGACCGCTTTGGGTTGCTGCTCTTGTATTCTCAAAAAGTATTTGTCTTAATTTACCGGCACTGTTGATATCAAATAAAACAAAGGTGAAACTGAAAATAACCATGACAAAAATCAATGCGCTAATCGCTATTGACAATCTGACACCCACTTTCGACTGATCCCAGCCACGTTTTTAACTTTCCGCTTGGATCGATAAACAAGTATGAGAAATGTCTTAACATATCACAATTGCCTAATCGTTGATATCCGCCGTTATCCAAATATGAATTTAATTCCGCAATATCACTATTGCTAAGGGTAATACGCAGTTCATATTCTTCAAAATCAGCATTTTTTAATTCATCAAGCAAGGCATCATAACCTGACCAGTTCCCTGGCAATACTGAATAATCAGCCAATGGATCCTGATAATCATAGTAGATAACTCGACTGTCATTTAAAGATGTCTTGTTCACAGCCTGCAGCGTCCCTTCTTCACTAAAAACTTGTTTCCTTTCATTTGTATTGATTAATTGATAATCGCCGTTGTATCCCATAATATTCATCATCTGCTGTACTGCTCGATAATGTTCACGGACATAAATGTAAGGAATAAAAATCAAACTATTGAGTAATTTCCCTTTTACAGTCATTCCATTCTGATAATAATTAAATAGTTTATTTCTTCCTTCCGTCTTCCAGAGCGTTTGATTGATTTTCCCATAAGATTTTAATAATTCCTGAGCAGTCAGGTTCTTCATAACTGCTTCAGCTATCAGATTACCTAAATTCTCGATTTCGCTTTCGGTCATTGCAGGTTTTGTGCCCAGAGTAGTTAAAGAAGTTTTTATGTAATGATTTGTGACCGGTTGATACCCGCTGCTAATATCCTTTGTCTCATTGAGATAATAACATCCTTCACCGATAATTGTCGATGTGCCTGCCACCCGATCCCACGTTTCAAGTCCCTGATTAATTCGAAATGTAACTTTTTGATTATTATCGATCTTAATTGCAGGATCATATGGCACCCAACCCGACCAGCCGGACCAATTGCGGTATTTATAAGCATACTGTTTCTCTTTTTCACACTTCGTATCCGCATTTTCAGTACAGCTGATATCGCTATTAGGACTCCATGCCGACCAGTAACGATATTTTGTCCGATAATAGCTTACCGGACCAGAACATTGCGTATTGGCATCGCTGATACATGTTAGCTGATTATATCCGGTCCAACTACTCCAAGTTCGCTTGCTGGTCGCATATCGAGTTTCACTTTCGCATTTCCGATAACCCACTGACGACGAACAGCTTGCTGTCGAATATGTTGACCATGCTGACCACTGTAAATACTGATATCGATAACCAGCAGATTTACTGCTGACTTTATATCCGGAATCACATAGTCCCTGAGTATTTACGGCATATGAGGTTGCTGAATATCGCGTATTAACACTTAGATTTTTTTTACATGTATATTTATAATAGGAACTGCACCGATAATCATCAGTTACCGAACAGCTGCTCTTCCAGGCACTGTAAGTACCTTTTGCCGAGGCTGTTCGGTACCGGTAGTATTTTAGTGATTTCCAGGTACAGTCAGCATTATCATTGCAATCCGCCGGGTATTGATTGGCATAAGAACTATAAGCGTTCCATGAACCCGTTCTTTTATTGTAGAAAATCTGTTTCTGCCATGTGCAATCGGCATTATCATTACAATCAAGCGGAAAACTGACTGAATAAGCACTCCAATTACCCCATGATGCCGATTTGGTTCGGTATACCCACTTTGTTCGATATTCGCAATCAGCGTTATCTTCACATTCTGTGCGGTTATCTTCTCCGCTATAGGTACTCCAAGCACTCCATGTCCCTTCATTAATTCGCATCTGGGTAGCCGCATTAGCTAAACTGGCCGGCTTATCACTGATTATCCATAGATATTCAGGCCAAGTCATATTTTTATATAACTTTTCCGTAATCAACTCATATTCCAGTAAATCATATTCGGCAATATCACCATATTCAAAATTCGAACCGAAAACCGCATATTTTCGCCCGCTATCCGTAAGTTGTTGCCTAACGCTTTGACAGGCTGCTTCTGACCATTGACAGACTACTTGTCTTTGTTCGGAGACACCAATATCATATTCTTCTTCCCCGATACGCTGCCAATATGTAATGAACTGACTTAACGCAGTAATCAATGTTAATCCGCTCTTGCGACTTTTCAAGGTCAGAGACTCATTTCGGACTACATGATTTATTTCATCTTCTGTATAAAGCCGATTCTTTGCATCGCTAAAGGAGCGCAAAGTTAAATCTTTTTTCAAATATTCAACATCAAGACTATGAGCAGGTACCAGAGTTTCCAGAAATACACTTTGTAGGGATGTATTTTTATAAATCCGATATTCCAGGGAAATTCCGTTACGGATAATAATAACTTTCTCCGCAGTTTGATCAATGATAACTTGATAACGATATGTTTCTTCATCAAAATCAGCTGTAAAAGGTTCAAAATAAATTTTTCCTTCAATTGTTTCTGAATCAACCGAAAGATAATTATCATTTTCAATATTCGGGAAAAACAACAGTGAATGATAGCCTTCAGTATGTTTAATTGTAATCATCGATGTAACTGTCTCATTTGTAATTTGCTGATACTGCAGGTTGACGAGCAACTCATCTGGATCAAGAGTAATTTTTATCGTTCCTAGGGTTTCGCTTTCAAAATAATAAATATTTTCTGCTATCTTCTCCTTCACTATTTTATTATTCACATATAAATTCCATTCATTGTTCTCTTTCAAGTAATTTAATGAAGCGATCGCTGTTTTAAGTGCGGAATCATCGATACTATCTAAAGAAAGAGAATATCCGTTTACAATACCCTCTGCTGAAGCTTTACAAAATGATAAAGAAGTCCAAAAAAGCGTTATGATCAAGATTGGTAGCCATTTGCGCATTATATCACCTCAATCCGAGTAAGCGCTGCCGATCCAGATTATAATAAATCCCGAAATTCTTAATATAATCGTCACTGAAGACCGCTTTTTTCCCATAGTGGTTCATAACCATATCCAGATAAGCGGCTAATTGATAGAGCATCTCATCATTGATATCGTCGATGAATATGCGCCCGGCAATGGTACTTTTCGGCTGATGATAGAAAACGACGGCCGTATTATCATCAATCGGTCTGCTTTGTTGATACTGTTCAAAAGTCATTCGATAGAAATAATCGGATGTTTTTTGGTCAATGTCCGGCATATTGTCGATATCAACGGCATAAACACAGCCTGCTTGATATATTTCCTTACAAATTACGTTGACGTAATTCATCATGAAATCAGGCAGTTTATCTTGATAACTGCTCAGCTGTTCAAAGTACGGCGATAAATATGGATCTTTCAGCTGATAGTGATCTTGAAACGAACTTCTCGTATAGATAACAAAATAGGGATTATAGATATGTTCTTGATAGGTGTCACCATCAAGTCCCTTAATCATGATCGATGCCTGGCTTAAGTCGGCTATTTTGACATGCCAAGCCTCATCAGCTGATTTAAGCAAAGTTATATCCGGATGACTGAAAACACTGGATTCTCCGTTTGCCTGTTCCCAAGGCGCGTGAATCAACCCATCAGATTCTTGCTTGATATCCGTTGTAATCGTCAATTGGTTTTGATAGCTGCGTAGTGTTCCTGATTCTTTTCCATACAGTGGACAGCCTGCTTGATTAAATATTTCATCATAATCCAGCATTGTTTGATAAATTTCCTGATAGGCATTAAACCGCACCTTATTATCCGCTGAGATGTGTTCATTTTCAGCAACTGTCAAGTCAATGTACTCATCTCCGCTTTCTGATTCAAAAACGCGATACATCCTGCTTTCAGCAAAGTCATACAGCAAATAATTACGGACACGATAATGATCAAATGTTTCCTGCACCGTTCCATAAGCCTGTTTCTTACTGAAATTGATACGCAGGACACCTTCATATCCCCTTTTAAAGATTGCCTGATCAGCATCATCAAGCATCCATCCGGTAGCTTCCGGCATCTGCTCTTCAGCTTCCGCTTGTAATTGCTGTGTGGAATATTCAAGATGCTGGTCCTTCCCCCAATACTGCGGCTGAGACATTGTCTCAATAATATACTCATAACAGCTGATCTGATTTAAATCAACTACCTCTTCGCTGCCGTGATTCATGAATTCCGACAATGCCGTGATCACAAGTAAAATAATCATGATTATAGCCCCGTATTTTAGTTTTCGACTCATTTATTAACTCGCTGATTGTACGATTTCATCCAACATATCATAAATTGCCTCAGTCCCCTCTCCTACCTCCACCAGCCCGCCGGAAGTAAAATGCAGCAAAGCCGGAGTAACATTTATCTGATATCCTTTTGCTGTTATTAACGATTCAATGTTGAGATCATAATCATTTGCTAAATCAAGAAAATAGATATCAATAACGCCTGTATAGCCATAGTTGATAAAGGTTTTTAAGATCGCATCAGAATCCTGACAAGCCATACAGCTGTTACTGTGGATATAAAGCAGAAAATCTTTCTGATTACGATCAAAATCGGTAAATTGATGCTCTTGATAATAATAAAGTTCATTAAGACTGGTCTTTGTTTCTTCATTTGAAGCTATCGTCGCTTTTCTCTGCCATATGATATATAAAACCGCAGATGAAACAAACAGGTTAAGAATCAACAGAATCGTCAATACCCAATTTAATGATTTCTTCATTTTAAAATAGCTCCTTAATATTTAACGAAACGGGTCTTTGATGAGTAAGTTATACTTTTTTGAAAATTTAACCATGACATCCAATGCGAAAAAGTCACACTTATCTGATAACGGTATCCGTCATGAGAATCAACTTCCAGAGGCGATACTGAAATTACTGTCGCTGTGTCGGCCGCATATTCATCGATCATTGAAGTCTTATTTCCGTAAACCTCAACATACTGAATAACCGCATATAATACTGAACGGGCTCGCGTTGCTGCCATGAAGAATGATATGCAGCTCAGCATCAGAATAAGGCCCAGAAAACCAATGAAGACATTGATCAATGTTTTAATTGAATGATCCATTAACTAATCACACTGATATTGTTTCATGGTATAAAAGACTATCAATTTTCGTGTCAATACTATCCGTAATTTTACTTTTAAAACTATCTGAAGAAATATAGCTGATCAGGAAGACTCCAACAACCACCGCAATAACCACTGCTACTAATTGTTTTAAACTCTCGTCCATTTTTTTCTCGCTTTCTTTCTATATTTTCCCGCTGACAAAGATTAACAGGTAACCAAGCATAAATGTTACCAGTCCAACCGGTATCAGACCTAAATATTGGATCATATTATTGATATTCTTATTTTTCTGCAATCTGACTAGATTAATTTCATCACTGATCGATTGGTTGATACTGCTTAACAAATGATCAGCTTCGCTTCCGCCGCTTTGCGCCATGCGATATAAGATACGCATATACATATTCAGTGATGGCATCTGTTTAGCAAAAGGCTGAATAAAATTCTGATAAGGCTGAAAACTAGAAGGGTGCTGATCAATCGCGTAAACAAACTCCTGAAGCGACCCGACAAATTCCTCCGGAATATAATCAATCGCTTTACTCAGTGCGTTGGCAACAGGATAGATATAACATAGATAAACAATACTTTTTAGACAATAAGGCAATTTCATCCGCAGCTGTTTCTTTTTTACATCCATGATTAAAATCAGATACAGATAAAATGCTGAATAAATCACTAAGAAGATAAAGAATCCGATGAAGACGGATGATGGTTTCAAAGCCATCGTTACTACTAGACTGCCGATTACTCGTATTAGCTGAAATTGCCGGTAGTTAATCAATATCGGTGATGACACTAATAGTTTCTTAACGGTCGGTATGCCGGATTTATGAAACTGCCCATTAATACTCTGCTTAACCGTTTGCCATTTTGATAGAAAATCTGCCGATTGAATCACCACTAGCAAGGCTGATAAAGGGCAGATCAGTAAAATCAGGCGGTACTGGTAAATAAGTAAATTATCGAGCATTTGTTACCTCTATTCTTTTGACAGATGATGATTAAAATAGTTATCCACATAAACAGTTGATAGGACAGTGCATATAATATAAATAAAGTTGAGAATTTGAAGGGTTTCCGTTTGGAATGTTTCCCGAAAAATCTGTTTTAATTGACTGTACAAAAATAAGTATGATAATATACTTCCAATCGTAATCAGAATATATTGAAGACGAAGCGACTGGCGTTTAATCCGATTCGCTTTTATATCTTTATTTAACTGATCAGTGTCCGCATAAAATGTATTTAAAATCTCTTCATTGATATGATTGTCTTCATAGTGCATATGAATCATGATGGAATTCAGGTTTCTGATAATGGAATATGGGTATTTGCGAGCCATCAGCTCTAGACGGTGTTCCAAATGTTCTTGCTTTTTATCTAAACCATCGATCAGAATCATGATATCCTTCTGCAAAACCGGATTGAGATCATTAACAACTGTCGTTAATGCCGAGTGAACATTTTGATTCTGTTTCAGCAACATTGCCATATTATGACAATAAAGAATAATATCCCGAAACAACCTTTCCTGTTCTTTTCGAATAATATTGTTACGAATAATCTGCGGTATTAATATCAAGAAGAGAAAGAAAAAAAGCACCCTTATTAATAAACTCAACCCGAATAATTCCATAGTCAAGGCCGATACTGATGCTGCTATTATAATGATAAGCTGATAATTCCATTTAAATTCCAGAAAACACCATTTAATCGGTTTGATTGATATCTTGAAATCCGATCTGACTGTCCTTCGGGTACTGTATACCCAACTGATAAAATGATAAATAAAGAATATAATAAAAATGGTTGCCAGGATCAGTATTTCCTTTTTCATATAAAAACTCCTTTTAAATGATTGACATCACACTGCCGTTGGATCAGCCTTTTTTTTATCAGTGGACTTTTAATAAAATCCGTCTGATAGTTCCTTTGGACATAATCATAGTAATAGATTAGATGCGCTTGCGGTTGATTTTGCTGATCTAAATAAAACTCACATATTTCACTGACTTGCCGATGTGAACCAAGTGAATCATTGTAATAATACAGTTGGATGCCGATATTGATATTGTGATGAATCTGTTTAAAAACACGTTCGGAATCTCTATCATTCAATTGTGCCATGTCCAGCATCCGATATGGAATATTTTGCGCTGAATCGGTATGCAGCGTTGAGATGAGCCGATGCCCGGTACCGACGGCATTGATCAGCTGAATCACTTCCTTGCCGCGTGTTTCGCTGACACAGATCCAATCCGGATTCTGACGCAGACAAGAACGCAATAAACGATCAAACCCATGCTTGTCATTAGCTTTCAGCGATAGAACATTCTTCTGCGGATACAGTCTTTTCAAATAAACCTCTAATGTATCTTCCATTGTGATAATAGCCTCGTTTTTTCTTATCCACTGAGCCATAAAGCGGAGCAGCTCCGTTTTACCGCTTCCGGTTTCGCCGCTGATCATGATATTGCATCCGCAATCAACCATACTTCGGACTAAAAGCTGAAAATTCTGATCAGCGAATTTTTCGGTTATAATGCTTTCAGCACTTATCCGCAAACTAAACAGCGATTTGCGAATAGCGATGGCCGGATATCTACTATCAATCAACGACTCATGCATAGCATTGAAACGCAGCTGTCCGATATCTGCAAACATAGCCTCACCATCCAGAATCGGACTTCCCTCATTGAAAGCATAACCCATACGGATTGCAACCTGTCGCGGAAGCTTTGGAATTAACTCATGAAATTCACCGATAATATCAGCTGATTCATCCGTAATACTGTATCGATAGTGACCTATCTTAATATCCGTAACCCAAATTTCCCCGTCCCAGATCATAATATCTGTGGTTGAATCCATATTAAGCAAGCGGTTTATGATTGAACCAAAATTGATATCATCAAATAAACGGATATTATTCATCTGCTAATTCCAAAAATCTATTATGAAAGCGAGCAGAATACTTGAACTCATCGAGTATATTACGCAAACTGTTCAAATCATAAACCATTCCTTTTTCATAATCCTGTACACCAGTCTGCCAGGAAATCAAAGGATATAAACTGCCAATAGTTTTGGCTGCCAGCAAATAATCAATATCACCTTCCGTAACCGCCAATATAATTGATGTAACATCGTTGGCCGTACTTCTAACAACATCAATAATCCGGATATGTTCTAAAAGTTTGCCAATCACAATCTGATTATTAAGTAATGGTTTAGCCGATTCGAAGTATATTTCAATATACTGACCGGCTCGCAAGAGATTTTTCACACCGCTGTTCTGATCAATATTCAATGGATAAGCAATTTCATCATCCTTAAGCTGACCTGCTTGGCTGCCAATAACAGCGCCTTGACTGTCAATGGCATCTTTATAGAAGAGACTCCCCTTAACAAGGGTAGTATCCGCCTTTGTAAACATTCCGATAATTTCATCTCCGCTATAAACAGAAGTTGGCAGAGCATCAATCGGAAAGGTAATATAATCAATATCATCTGACGTAATGATTGTATTCGGCGGCAGCGAAACCCGTGCTACGGGTACTTCTGTCAGCTTTAACTGCTGATTAATAAATGATGGATAGATCAGATAGTTCGTAACTGCTACCATAACCGCAATGAAAACGATGACAAGACTTAAATGTTTCTGTAGTAAGCTTTTTGCTTCATTAAGTATTTTCAATAGTGATGTCCTTTCCTTTAAAATCTCTCACTGCCGCATGCATGCAATATATTATTAGCAGAATTCGTACTAATTCCTAAAAAAGAGTGAATCAATTATTTGATCCACTCTTTATTTTTATACGATTTTCATTTCTCGGATGATATTCCCGGCAAAATCTTGAATAATAAGTCTCTCTTCATCAATCAATCCATATGACGGCGGATTGTCGCCTTTCGGCAAAGCAATCGATCCCGGATTCAGATAATAAATGCCAGATGTTTCATGAATATCCGGTAAATGGGTATGGCCAGATAAAAATATACTGCCATCCGGCAGAACCGGATGATTATCCGGCTGATAAATATGTCCATGCGTTACAAAGAATGTCCGATGATTAAGCACAGCTTTTTGATAATCGCCGCCAGCATCGTATGCCAGTAAACTCTGATCAATCTCAGCATCGCAATTACCTCGGACACCTATAATCCTGTCCGCATATTTATTAAGCAAAACGGAAACCTCCAGCGGATCATACTCCAGCGGTAAAGGATTGCGCGGTCCGTGATACATGATATCACCAAGCACAATAAGTTGATCAGGCTGCTCACTAATTATTCTCTCGATGATTTTTTTCGTGAAGAATAATGAACCGTGAATGTCACTGAAAACGAGTATTTTCATAACAGCTACCTTTCTATACCATCTAAGCTTTCATAGTAATGCGGATTAAAACCTACTTTTGAATCTTTCTGATCGTAGACTTCCTTGCCTTCAACAAAAGTTTTAACAGCTTTATAGTCATCGGTTATGACAACAAAGTCGGCATCTTTTCCGATTTTGATTGATCCTTTACAGTCACCGTATCCATACTTTTGAGCTGGTGTCAAACTAGCCATCCGAAGTACTTTTTCCATAGGAATTTGGAGTTTTTCAACCAAATTGCCGATGCCATATAAAACCGGTTTCGAACTGCCGTTGATTCTTCCGTCAGAATCTTTAATAAACCCTTGTTCATCAACAAAAACCTGTACATCTCCAGCCGGACTGCGGTAAGCTCCTACCGGTGCTCCGGCTAAGCTGGAACTATCCGAGATCATTAACAAATGGGTAGAATCTTTAACCTGCAAAATAATTTTAAGATAAGGAAGCGAAACATGCAAGCCATCACAGATAATCTCGCAATAGACTTTATCGCTGGTCAGAAGAGCTCCGGTTCCGCCGATATCACGGTGATGAAGCCCCGTCATGACGTTGCTGAGATGAGTTGCTGTATTAATTCCTTTTTCAATAGCCGCAAGCGTCTGTTCATAATTACAATCGCTATGTGCGAAAGAGATGTCAATATGGTTCGCTTTCAATTCTTCCATAATAATATCAATACCCGGAATTTCCGGAGCCAATCCAACAACCTTTAATAATCCATGCGCCTCAGTAATCATCTCTCGAAGATAATCTAAACTGACAGTCGGATATGGACGCGGTCGGCCCTTTTCACCAACACGGTTCAGCCAAGGACCTTCACTATGAATACCGAGGATCTTCGATCCTCGGGGATTTGAACGGCTGCATTCATAAATCGCATTGAAATAAGGAAGTTTGGCCGTTGGTAAAATTCCCGTTACACCATCTTCGGCATTCGTCTGCAGGTAGTTTTCAACAGTTCTTAATTTTTCTTGCGGACTGTCCGTTACATTCAGATACAGATAATAACCTTGCTTGCCGTGATTATGCGTATCAATAATACCTGGAATAATTCTGGCATTACCGAAATCGAGACAGTGTTCAACCGGCTGGTTACCAGCCAAAAAATCAACAAACTTACCATCTTCGACAACTAAAATGCCGTTTCGACAGCCATCTTCCAGATAAATACGCTGCGACTTATAATATTGTTTCATTGTAATACTCCTTTGTTTCTGATTATATTTATTATATATTTTACCATTAGTATTTGTATATATATTTAATCTGATTTATAAAAAAACTTGTATCAAGGCTGATACAAGTAGAATATTCGAAACTATGCGAGTGTGCAATCAAGCAATTTCATCAAAACAGATTTCAGCCTTAAATAAATCGCCATCAATCACTAAAGCGAATTTTGCCTTCTGCAACTCAGCTAAGCTCCTAGTTATCGATAATCCTAATCCGCTCCCTTCGGTTGTCCGTGCAACATCACCGCGAACAAACCTTTCCATGAGCTCATCAGCTGTAATATTCAGCGGATCACCAGAAATGTTTTTAATCGCCACGCAAACTTTCCCGCTTTGCTTAATCACGTCGATATAGACGCGAGTGTCAGGCTGCGCATATTTGCTGACATTCGTAAACAAATTATCGAAAACTCTCCAGAGAAGCTTTCCATCTGCGGAAATATATATTTCATCACTATTGGAGTTTATGACCGGAGTCAAGCCTTTTCCAGCAAAGATTTCTTCATATTCTCCGATTGCCTGATGCAATAGTTCGACAATGTTCATTCTTTCAAAATTAACTGGAATATTACCGGTTGAAGCTTTGGAGGCTTCTACCAGATCTTCGGTCATTTTTTTTAATCGTTTGGACTGACGATCCAAAACTTCAATATATTCTAATGCTGTTTTGTTATCCAAATCTTCTTTTTTTAGCAGGTCAACATAATTAATAATCGATGTCAGCGGCGTTTTTATATCATGCGAGACATTCGTGATTAATTCGGTTTTCATGCGTTCGCTCTTCATCTCATTCTCTACCGCTTTGCTCATTCCCAATCGGATATGATTCAAATTAGACGCATGTTCTTTATACTTCCAACGCATCCGGCGAGTGTCAATTTTATAATTCATATCCCCTTCAGCTAACTTTCGGCCACCGGCAAATAACTTATCCAACTGAATAACGGCTCTTGCCATAACAAAGAAGAGGAATGAAACAAAGATGAAGGTAGTAAGTATCCAATAATTATAAAAGAACAAGATAAAGAAAGCATAAACACTAAAAATCAAAATAACCTGACCCAATAATTTGATATTCGTGATAAAATCCCATATGGAGATCAAAATACGATAAGCAAGCGTATTCCTAAATAAAGTACCGGCCTTAATCCGCGCGGCGACGGTCATGCATAAAGCTAAAACAATCAACCCAATAATAATCAGAGCGGGTAATGAAAAGAGAATAAAATTCCAGCTCATATATTCGTAGTAGAATGATTCCACTGTCATCAGACACAGAAACGACCCCATTGCTGCACCGGCCAAGTATATTTCCAGCGGGATGCGGTCCTGAAAATTCAAAACCACTTCACTCCCCGCATCCCGATGACCGGCAGCGCATATCAGAAAAACAAAATCTAACCCACTCAGGATAAAAGTCAGAATGCTAACCAAAAGAATCATCCATTTATAGGGATTGAACATATTAAAATAAATATAACCGCTTCGCAGATCATCATCATTCAGCAGTTCTTCAGCCAGACTGTAATTCAGTTTAAATGTCATTCCGTTATTCGCCGTAAATGCTAATTCGCCGGTATTGATATCCGTCAGATCAGTTGTGTTGGCAAGAATCGGATTATTGTCCGAATCAGACAGTATGAAGAGTAAATTCGGCGTATTGCCATCATCATTGCTGTAGATAGCAGAAATATAATCAAAACTGATGTTTTCTTGATTGATAAGCTGCCCGCTATCATCATATTGAGCCGTCGATTCCCAATTATCATAATAATCGATAATGTCTGATTCCAAGGCATCAATATAGCCTCGCATTGTACTCTGACACAAGGATGTTTTTGTATAATCATTGTTGAGATAAAAACCATAATTATACATCACAACGGAGGCTAAAGTCGAAAGTGCAAAGGTTGAAGCTAAAATGACCAGCAAAAAGATGGCGATAACCTTTGCCGTCAGACTAGCACGAAGCCTTTTCATTGACTTTCACCTTTTTCAAATTTATAACCAAGGCCCCAAACAACTTTTAGGTAACGCGGATTGGCCGGATCAATCTCAATTTTTTCTCTTAAATGGCGAATGTGCACCGCTACCGTCGCATTAGAACCGAAAGCCGGATCATTCCAAATCTGCTCATAAATCTGTGTGCCGGAATAAACCCGGCCGGGGCTTTTCATTAACAGTCTTAAAATGTTATACTCTAGGGGAGTTAATGATACCGGTTCGCCGTCAACATTAACGCTCTTCGTTTCATCATCCAGTTCAATCGCTCCGATTACCAGTTTATTGTCTTTTTTTATTTGACCGCCCAAATTCGTATACCGCCGCAGCTGCGACTTCACCCGGGCAATGACTTCGATCGGATTAAAGGGTTTAGTTATATAGTCGTCGGCTCCGATGTTTAAGCCTAGAACCTTATCGCTGTCTTCACTTTTCGCCGTTAATAAAATGATTGGTATATTGTAGTTTTCACGTAAAATACTTGTTGTTTTGATACCATCAATTTGGGGCATCATGATGTCCAGCAGGATTAACTGAATATCGTTATTCTTGACGATATCGATTGCCTGGCTGCCATTATAAGCCTCTAATACGCGATAGCCCTCCGCAGACAGGTATATTTTCAATGCAGCGACAATATCCTTATCATCATCGCAGACCAGTATATTTAACATTTCTCTTACCCCCGACTTTATCTTACCATTTCAATTATTAAAAACACAGTAGCTAAACTGTTAAGATTTTTTTAAGGTTCGAAGTTAATAAATTCTTAATAGCTTTACTAACCATTAATTAACAATTAGTCCTTATGATTAAAAATGTGTATAATACATACATGAGGGAGTGTTACTATGACAAAGTTTTTTGAGATATTACTAGCAATTATCAGCGTAATCCTAACCGGATATAGTTTATACTATGTCGTTTTTATCGGTTTTGCACTTAAAAAGAGTCAAGGCTTTGTTAAACATGCACCGCGAACCCGTTTTGCGATTGTGACAGCTGCCCGGAACGAAGAAACGGTCATTGCGCATTTAATTGACAGCTTGCATAAATTGAATTATCCGACTGATTTATATGATATCTATGTTATTCCGAACAACTGTACGGATCATACGAAAGAAAAAGCTTTAGAAGCCGGTGCCAATGTTATCGAGCTGCAGTATCCGGTTAACTGTAAAGGAGAAGTCCTGCGTCATACTTTCAATCAATTAATGAGCGTTGAATATAATTATGATGCTTTTGTCGTCTTTGATGCCGATAATGTAGCTGAACCGAATTTTCTTGCTGAAATGAACAACGCGTACTGTGACGGCGCCGGAATCGCCCAGGGTTATCGCGAAGCCAAGAATCCTTATGATACCTGGATCACCGGCAGCTACAATGTTTACTTTACAGTATTAAACCGTTTTATCAATCATGCAAAATTCAATGCCGGTCTATCAGCCTATATCAGCGGTACCGGCTTTATGATCAGCACCGATGTTCTGCGGAAAAGCGGTGGATGGCGGACTGTTACTTTATCGGAAGATACGGAGTTTACTTTGAATTGTATGATTAATAATGAACGAGTTGCCTGGGTTCCTACCGCTGTCACCTTTGATGAACAGCCACTAACATTCCAGCAATCCTATGTCCAGCGAACCAGATGGAGCAGTGGTGCTATGCAATTGCTTAGTCTGTATTTTAAAAAGCTGACAGCCCGCCTGAGTGTTAGTAATTTCCTACAGAATTTTGATGGCATCATGTCGTTACTTGCCACGCAAATTCAAGCATTATCAGTAGTACAGATTGTTCTGGTATTTTTTTCGGCCATTCTATCCCCAAAGATCACTCTGATCGATGCCGCAATACCGGTTCTTATCTCCTATTTCAGCAGCGTTGCGATTGCGTTTCTTGTCTTAAAACTGGATCATAAGTGGAACAAGCACTGCCTAACCGGTGTCCTGACCTTCTGGTTCTTTATCATGAGTTGGACGCCAATCAATATCAGAAGTTTATTTAAAAAGACTACGCAATGGTACGAGATCAAGCATACGCGGAATATTAAATCCGACAAACTAAAGGTAAGTCATCAGGATATTTAGCCGGTGAGCATTCACCGGCTTTTCTTATGGAAATATTAAAGCTTAAAGTATTTGCTGTTGAAGTCTACCGAAAACAGCTAGCTGAGAAGTATTTATGGGTTATCATTAGGAATTTCTCGATAAAGGTGATTAATATCCGCTCTGATAAGCCGCTGGCCGTACAGTCAGAAAATATCCAACTGCTAAAGTAAGGATGTACGGAAGCTAAACAAAGAAAGAAACATCAGCCTGCAATATAAACAGTAAGATTTCCGTTTAGAAACCAATAAATATCATGGCATTCTGACATAATAAGCGGAAAGATGAATCAAAACAACTGGATTAAACGATAAAGCCGAACAAAAAGGATTATATCGGCTGATATAATCCTTTTCCATACAAGGTCAAAATAAGTCTACTCTAGTTCGAGTTTATGGTCATTCAGCCATACTGCTCCGGAAATCAAACCAATCACAGCCAACAAGTTATATATTAAGGTGATGAAGTAGTCTTTCCATTGGATCGTAACTGAATAATTGCTGTAATTAATAATCCATTCATTTTCGAAATAACCTCGCGGGATACTGAGAATAATTGAGATCCCAAGCCAAATCAAGATGCCGATAGCCAGTTTATATTTTGATACATAACTGGTATTAACGACAACAACCGCGACAAGAATAATCGAACAGCCATAAGCAATGGAGACCAGCAGCTGGGGTAAAGCTAATGCCATCATCTTCAAGAAACCCGATATGAATAAAGACCAATTGATTCGATTCCAATAAATCGTATACTGACCAATCATCTCTTTGATCGAATTCCAATTCAACAAACTTAAGATACCGCCGAAAATTACCGAAGCCAACAGATAAACAAATGTTGTGAGTATTATCCAAATAAAGGCTGTAATAATCTTCGAAATAAAGATATCTAATGTTGAAACCGGCAGCGTAAAGGTTAAATAACCTTCCTTCGAATACAGTCGGCTGGTAAACAGTTTGATTACGGTAATTACCAGGATTACAATCGTAGCAATGAACAGCCCAAAGAAAGGCAGTACGGTGATGATAGACAACCAGTTATCGTTACGGATTGTAAAAGCAGCGAGAATCGCAAAACACAATAATCCGATATAAAGCGGAAACAGATCGCGATAGCTGGCACGCAAATCATGTTTTACTAGATTCATTAACATTTGAATACCTCCTTAAATAATTCATCAATGGTCTTCCCGCTTGTTGTTCTGATAACATCGACATCATCACAGGTTACAACTTGCCCTTCTTTCAGAAAGATCACGGTGTCGAAAATCTGTTCAATCTCGGAAATGATATGCGTGGAAATAATAACTAACGAGTCAGTTGCGTAATTATCCAGTATGGTATTAAGGATTAACTCGCGAGCTGCCGGATCGACACCGCCGATCGGCTCATCAAGGATATATATCTTTGCACGGCGAGACATTACTAAAGCCAGTTGAAAGCGTTCCTTCATTCCTTTAGACATTGTTTTGATTGTTTGAGCCGGATCCAGTTTCAATTTCAGTAAAAGATCATACATTCGCTGTTCATCAAAATCCTTATACATTGTTTTAAACAGTGCAATCGCTTTTTTACCGTTCATCCAATCCGCCAAGTATGTCTGATCGGGCAGATATGAAATAATCTCCTTGCTGTGGACGCCGATTGGTTGATTATCAATCAGAACTTCTCCCTGATAATCACGAAGCAAACCATTCAAAATCTTAATCAAAGTAGTTTTTCCGGAACCATTAGGCCCAAGCAGGCCGACGATCTGACCGTATTTTAGACTTATGGAGACATTGTCAAGAGCCTTATGTTTCCCGTAGAACTTACTGACATTCTTTAATTCAATCATGATTCTTCCTCTCTTTAAATACCATTTGTACCTGTAAGATACTTTCTTCTTCACTGACCTTCAACTCTTCAAGTTCATTAACAAACCGATTAGTGATATCCGTGACCATTTGACCATGCAGTTCCTTGATCAGCTTAATATCATCGGTCACATAGCGGCCGATGTTACGATCACTTCTGACAAGTCCGCTTCGTTCAAGTTCGCTTAATGCTCTTTGGGCTGTGTTCGGATTAACTTTATATTTCATCGCCAAATCACGAACAGATGGCAAGGCAGCCGCCGGCTTCAGCACTTCAGAAACAATTTCTTTTTTTATTCGATCAATAATCTGTATATAAATAGGCTGGGTTGGCAGAAAACTATCCATATTTCTCCTTTCGTGTATTACCGTACTAAGCACTTAATACATTAATACACATGGAGCCGTTTGTCAACTAGTTTTTAAAAAAAGCTTTGCGACTTTCGCGCAAAGCTTCATACTCGGTTTATTTTCTTAACAAGCGGCTGCTGTAATGCTTCTCAATATCCATCAGATCATTTGGATTCGTATCTTTGGATTGAACAAACCGTACCGGCGGTTTAATACCGTCCGCCACCATCATTTTGATTGATTCATATACAGTCGCCTGAAGAATGATGCCGGTAGCGATCGAAGACATACCGCAAATTTTACTGTCTACACCTTCGACTTCAGCCATCGCATCACCGGGAGACACTTGCGTGTCCAAAACGACATCAGCTATCTCATAGAGATGTTTACCGCAGGAATGTCCGGCAGGCAGCTCGCTGCTAGCCTTAACCGAGGTTACCGCGATAACTTTAGCGCCGCGTTCTTTAGCCACTAACGCAACTTCACAAGGCAATGCATTCCGGCCGGAATGCGAAATAACCACTACTGTATCTTCCGGTAAAATTTCCGTATCTTTCAAATACAATCGGCCAATTCCTTCTATACGTTCATAAGTTCCGCCAGATGGCTCAGCCAGTTTTTTAACCGGGGCTAAACCGCCGTATCGATGAACAATTTCCATGGCTCCTGCAATGGAATGTCCAGAGCCGAAAGCCTGAATGATTCCGCCGTTCTTTACGGTATCAGCGATGGTTCTGGCAGCTTTCATAATGTTCGCTTCTTGAGTATCACTGATTTTCTTAACTAGATTATTAGTAATATCGAATATCTGATTATTATACATGATTTTTCTCCATTCCTTGGTCATATTATAGCATTATGACAAAGAAATGTATGGGTTTTTTACCGATTTAATTGTGTTAAAATACTTAAAGGGGTAATTTATGAACCGAATCGATCTGGCAAAAAGCTTACATCAGGAACACTGCAGCTGCGCTCAAGCAATCTTGGTCGCTTATCATCAGGAATTAGGAACCGATGAATTAACCGCCTATAAGATTGGTGATGGTTTGGGTGCAGGTTATGGAAAACTCAGAGGCTTGTGCGGAGCTGTTAATGCGATGGGCATGGTCATCAGTGCAATCAACTCCGGAACACTGCAGCAAAAAGGCGCGACAAAAGAACATACAATGACTGAAGTTCGAGCGTGTGCTGAACAGTTCACAGCTGAATATCATTCGCTGTTATGCAGCGAATTGCTTGAAAGCAACAGGGAAACCAGAACATGCAATGATCTTGTCGCTGGCTGCGCTCAGATCATTGAGAATTATCTAGCAGCTCAGAAAAGAGGAATTTAATGATTATTATGGAATTTGCCGATGGCAAAAAAATCAAAATAGAACTAGACGAAGCAGCAGCTCCGTTGACTTGTCAGAATTTCATCAACTTAGTAAAGGAACATTTTTACGATGGTTTAACCTTCCATCGCGTGATTAAAGGCTTTATGATTCAAGGCGGTGACCCTCAAGGCAACGGCAGCGGCGGCAGCCGAAAACTGCTTAAGGGAGAATTCACAAGCAACGGCATCGCTAATCCGTTGGCTCATAAAAGAGGCACTATCTCCATGGCACGGGCGGCTGATCCGAATTCCGCCAGTTCTCAGTTTTTTATCATGCATCAGGATGCTCCGCATCTGGATGGTAAATATGCTGCCTTCGGTCATGTCATTGAAGGTTTAGATGTAGTAGATGCGATTGCTGATGTCCCGACGAACGAAATGGATAGACCGGTTGAGCCGGTTATGCTGAAAAGAGTTTATATTGAAAAATAATGCTGAGGTCAACCCTCAGCATTTCTTATAAATTCACCGTTATCGTTCCTTTGATTAACTCCTGCTTCAGAATAGCGGCAATTCCGGCTCTTTCGATGATTAAGAAATAATCAAGCATTTTTAAATATCTTTTTTCATCATGATCATCCAAAACCGCTTTTAAAAGTTGAATTATTCCTTCGCAAAAAGACATGGTAACGACTTTGATCATTGTATCAATTTCAGATTCTTTTACCCCATTGGCTTTGAAACATGTTGTATAGCCTTGTGTTATAATTGATATTCCCCAAGCATACAATTTTTTACTGACAATCGAATCATCAAGCAGGATTGCCATCGGTTTAGGGTATTGAATCGCTAAACTGCCGATCTCAATCAGTGCCCGGCGCAAGCGGCTTAACAGTATGTCTTCCACATAAGCCAAGACATCGATGCCGGGCGGCGGTAACGGCAGATCAGGCTTGGTGCTGGCTAAGTTCAGCTTTCCAGCCGTTTCCTTCTCTACGATAAGATTTAAGCCGTCTACAATCGGAGCCGTAATACTGATAATCAGCTGATCTTTATTTGTATAATAACGATATAAATTGCCTGGTGTTATCCCGGCCTCCTTAGCAATGTCTCGCATATTAGTCTTATGCATCCCATTGATAATCAATTGATTGATCGCGGCATTCTCGATTCTTTTCCGAACTTCTTCTTTTAGTGTCTGCGCCATATAAATAAACCTCTGTTCATTATTTAATCATATCGCGGCTGCAGAACTTCGTCAACTGCCGTTCTGATTTAGTCGATGCCGAGCTGTTTCTTGAGTTCTTTGATTTTCAATGCCCTTTCTTCAGAAAAAGCGATATGCTGTTCAACCTCCAAATTAATTATCTCCATGTAGATCTCATCAAAGTCTTTTTGTGTCAAAATCCCATCTAAAGTTTCCATGCCGTACCTCCATAAATATCCTTGACGAAAATAATATAGCATACAAATAAGACAGATTTGTGTATAAATTCCGTAATTGATTTCGCTTAATCGAATAAACCATAAGCATTGATGACATCCTGAACAAAGACAATACCGTTACCTGGTTTTTCAATCGCAAAATTGATTCTTATCGATTCAACAATCCGATCGGTATCTGCCGAATTGGCAATAATCATGATCAATTCCTTCTCCGGTTCAACATCCATTGCGAAAAGACGGCTGGTTTCATGCAGACCTGAACCGCGCCCGTTGATAATCGTGGCACCTTTCGCTCCGGCCTTGACCGCCGCGTCAACAACATCCTCTGCCTGGCCTTTATCCACAATGATATTAATGGATTGGTACATCGTTTTATTCTCCTTTATTTCGTTATGAGTGTTTAATACACAGCTATGCGAACCGTAAACACTGCCTAAAGCAATCCGATAAGCAATTCCGTGCTGCGGTTTATCAAAACGGAATTTGCTCCGAAGACGTTCAATCAGCACTTCACAAAGTTTAGTGGGCAGAGCCATCATAACAACTTCTTTCTTAACATCACATAATGACAATGCCTTCAGCAGATCACTTTTCAGCGAACCGTTCGCCATCAAGATCGTTCCGCCGGATACGCCATGCTGGCGGCAGAAGTGCAGTATCTTACTGCCGTCATTCTTACAGGCAATCACATAGAGCAGTTCATAATCGGTCATTTGTTTACTTCCCTTTCTTAGCTTTCCAATTGTAAACCAAACCCAATAATTGAATCGTGATGATCGGCGTCATTGCTATCAAAGCAATAATGCCAAAACCATCAAGTAAAACATCAGCTGTATCAATTGCCTTCGCTGCTCCTTGAGCAAAGGCTAAAATAAATGTAGCCGTCATCGGTCCGGAAGCTACGCCTCCGGAATCAAAAGCCATTCCGACGAAAAGTTTTGGCACTATAAAACTGATAATCAACGCTGCTGAATAACCAGGTAAAAGAAAATGCCATAACTGAAGCCACGGAATGATAATTCTTAACATCGAAAAGGCTACGGCTAAGCCAATTCCAAACGATAAAGCCAACAGAACTGTCTGACGTTTCACATAACCGCTTGTAACAAACTCAATTTGATTAGTCAGCGAATGAACTGCCGGTTCCGCAAGCACCGTCACAAAGCCTAAAACAAAGCCGACAGCAATGACTGTCAGACTGCTCTGCGTCATCGCCAGCTGATACCCTACTACACTGCCGACTTTCATGAAACCGGCATGTACGCCAGTCATAAACAAGATCAAACCCAGTAATGTATAGAATACCCCAAAAGCAATCTTCCGCACTTGAGCCTTAGGCAAACGAAACCTGGTGAACTGCATAAACAGAAACATCATGACAATCGGAAAGAGCGCCACTGCCATTTCTTTAAACATAATCGGCAATTGCACGATAAAGGGCTGCAGCATTCGAAGGCTTACCATCGCTTCCTCTGTATATTCCTTATTAATCATGTTACTCGGCGAAAGCAGTCGCATTACCAGCATTGCAATAATCGCTCCTACTGAAGCGATAGCAACTAAACCGAAACTGTCCGCTTCGGAAGCTTTACTATCCTTCTTAAGCGATGAAACACCGAAAGCTAATGCCAAGATAAACGGAACAGCTAAGGCTCCGGTTGTAGCGCCGGAAGCATCAAACGAAATGGCCAGAAAATCCAATGGCGTAAACAAACTCAGAAGAAAAATAACGCCGTAACATACCAGCAAGAACCAGTTGACTGCGATATTATACAGAATTCTCAGCAAGCCCAATGTCAACATACCGGCAATGCCTACGGATACAACAACCAACAAAACATTTTTGGTAATAACCCCCGCTGTTACACTGGCAACCTGCGAAGCTAAAATGTGAAGATCAGGCTCGGCTATTGAAACGAAAAAACCCAGAATGATACCGGCAAGAATAACAATCCACGTCTTATTCAGCTTGGTGATTGCCGTTCCCATGGATTTACCGATGGGTTCTATACCGATTTCAACGCCTAAAAGAAAGAATCCAAGTCCCACCACTATCAGCACAGCTCCCATTAAAAAACGCCACAAAACAATACCATCGATTTGTACAACAGTAAAATTTAAAACTAAAACCAAGAAAACGATAGGCATGACTGCTAACAATGCTTCACGAAATTTATGATAAAGCAAATTCAAAAGATCACCGCGACTTTCTATGAGGGGCTGATCAAGACAATCTGATCATAAGATGCTAGAATTCTCTAAGGTTATTATAACATAAAACCGTCAAAACCTAATAAGGTTGACGGTACATTCGATACTATATAAATCCAGCCTTTGTTTTAGCTTATCAGCCGGCCGCAAAAATTGTCCTGAAACTTTTTTTGCGAATAAGCAGCTGTAGCAGCAATCCGCAGAACCCTTCGGGGTGAAACACAGGCACAACAGGTTTATGATAATTCGCCAAAACCCGTGCCTCAATACTCATTCTGACAGGGTAGACTTGGTAATTCAGCTTCTCGCTTTTCCGTACAGTGATTGTTTTCGATTAACCCTTACAGAAATTAAGAAACAATTGTCGAATATCTTCCGGATAATTACTAAGATAATTATCAATCTCAGAAGAAAAGCAAATACTTTAAACCAACTCCCTAGATTATAGAATCAGGGATGCCAAAGCAACAATCAGCGGCACGCTGATGATTGATAGAATCGTCGTTGTACAAACCAGCCTTACGGCATAGGTATAATCAGCATCATATTGCGCCGCGAAAATTGCGACATTTGCGCCAACCGGAGCACTGGCAGAAATTAATACAGCCAGGCTGCCCTCCCGCAGCGAAACCGGAAAAAGCGAGAATACTAAAATCGTCAAAACCGGAATAATCAACAATCGAACAAGACTGACAAAATACAAACGGACATCAGTGAATAATGAACGGAATTGACACTGCGCCAAATACACGCCGGAAACAATCATCGCCAGTGGCGTATTTAACCCGGCAATTGTATTAAATGTAGTATTGATGATCTCCGGTTTAGGTAAATTCAGCAAAAATGCGATAAATCCCAAAAAGAAAGCAATCAGAACCGGATTCTTTATTAATCTCTCTATTTTAATATGTTCCGTGCTGCCTGTCATGACTACCAATCCATATGTCCACTGCAGCAAGTTCAGCATCATGATAATTCCTGTAATGTAAAAGACCGCTTCAGTGCCTAGCAAGGCTTGTACCAGCGGAATTCCGATAAAACCGGCATTGGAAAATGAAGAACTGAAATTAGCGACCGGATCACGCTTGAAGAAAACCAATGATATGATCATCGATACCACCAAAGCCACTAACGCCATACCAAATGTCTTCACTAAAATATCTAAACGAGCAGTACTGTATTCAACCCATAATGACTTAAGCACAATTGTCGGAATAACCACATATAACAAAATGGAACCTAGCTGTTTAGATCCTTCTTTACTGACAAACCCCTTTTTGAACAGCCATACTCCAATAAACATTAAGATGAACATCACAATGATTTGTTTAAATAAGATGATTGCGACTTCCATTACCTTCTCCTCACAATTCTAAATGCTATACTAACAAATAACGACCCGAACAGCAACTATTTCCGTCAAATTAATTATACCCGATCCTTGGATGGCGATTAATTGCAAATGCACAAACCTGGCTGGCTATTAATTTACCGTTGATTAGCTAGTTCATCTTTCTCCATCAATTGCATAAGACGTTCGGTCTTTTGCTCCAATAATAAAGCTAAACTGTTTCGCTTTATCAGCAATTCATTCATTGCCGGAAAAGTTAATGTTTGTGATAACTGCTGATCAATTGTTTTTAGCTGATTTTCAATTTCCGGCAGCATTAACTCAAGTTCGGTCATTTCTTTCTTTTCCTGAAAACTAAGCTTTATCGATACTTTCTTTATCGGCTCGGTATTTGATTTGTTTTTCTTGTTAACCGATGTGGAACTATTAATATTCTCCGAATAACCGCCATTCTGATAATTAATAAACCGATCTTTCAGAATAAAGAGGCCCGTACAGACACGGTCGAGAAAATAACGATCATGGCTGACCGTTATGACAATCCCGGCAAAATCATCCAGATAGTCTTCGAGAATCTGTAAAGTCTGAATATCCAGATCATTTGTCGGCTCATCCAGCAGTAAAACATTCGGTCTCTGCATAAGTGTTTTTAACAAATACAATCTTCGTTTCTGCCCGCCGGATAAACGGCTGATCTGACTATACTGCAGCTGCTTATCAAAAAGAAATCGTTCCGCCAGATTACGCGAAGTCAATGTACCTTCGTCGCTGGTAAAAAGGACGGCTGTTTCATTAATATAGTCAATAACGCGCAATGTATCATCCATGTCATTGAGTCCTTGCTTAAAATAACCAAGGCGAACAGTTTCCCCATAGATGACCTCACCGCTGGTTGGCTTGATCCGTTGAGCGATAATATTCAGCAGCGTTGTCTTTCCTGTCGCATTATCACCAAGGATGCCAATCCGGTCATAACTTTTAAATACGTAACTGAACGCACTGAAAAGCGGTTGATCGAATTCCTTCGTTACATTCACCAGTTCAATCGTCTTTTTGCCAAGACGGGAACCGGCACTAATCATCTGAACATTGCTGCTTTTCTGGATTTCAGCTTTGGCTGACAGTTGCTCAAAACGTTGAATTCGCGATTTCTGTTTTGTTGATCGTGCCTGCGGACTTGCGATAATCCATTCTAATTCCTTTTTTAAAAATTGCTTGCGTTTCGTTTCTGCCTGCTGATCATTACGTTCGCGAATTTCCTTCAGTTCAAGATAGTGCGAATAATTAGCGTCGTACTCATACAAACGAGTTCGATCGATTTCATATATCTTGTGAACAACCCTTTCCAAGAAATAACGGTCATGCGTCACCAAAACCAAGCCTTTGTTAAATTTTATTAAATAATTCTCCAGATAATCAATCATGTCATTGTCTAAATGATTAGTCGGTTCATCTAAAACCAAAAGATCACACGGTTTTAATAAGGTAATTGCTAATGCCAAACGCTTGAGCTGTCCGCCGGACATTGTATTTAATTGTTGATTTAAATCAAACAATTTCATTTTCGATGTTATCGAACTTATTTCATAATCGGCGACATTCTTCAAATCAACCAGTATTTTAATCTGTTCGATAATGGATAAAGTTAAATCAAATTTCTGATCCTGCCGTAAATAGGCGATTCGAAGATCCTTTTTATAGATTATAGTACCGTCACAGTCATCCGTTTTCGTTAAGACATTCAACAATGTCGTCTTGCCCGCTCCGTTGATGCCGAGAATCGCTACCTTATCATTATCGTCGATGTTAATACTGATATCTGCTAAAACACAGCGATCTGCCTGATACTTTGTGATATTGCTTGCACTGATTAACATAATAAAACCTATTCCTTCGATACATTGTAAATATCAAAGAAGTACCCTTCAAGCTGATAAGATCCAATCTTTGTCAGCTGATATCCATTATACGCGAATTCAACCATTTGTTCCGAACCTTCTTGTGGGACAAAATAAACATAATGGTTATTATTCAGAGCTTCATCTATCATCGGATAGCCGGTGTAGTCATACACATTATTATATACGAGATGTGAAAGCGTACTGGTCCCAGGTTCGAATAAGTAGGTGTTTGCATTTGTCATAATGGAAACCGTTCGCTGAATTTGACTGTTTTCAAATATAATATCATCTTGATTGCCAAGATCATTCAATTCATCCTCCAATACAATTGCTTGAGCCGCTCTTTTAGTTTCCATTTTCACAATGTCAATGTTAGTATAAATAGCCGTTAGTGAAAAAACAATGATAGGGACAAGTTTGAATATTCTATTATGTGTGAATGCTTTCATCATAACGGCATAACCTAAAGCGAATACCCCGATACATGGTAAAATATAACGATCAAAGTAGAGCGGGCGATCAATAACCGATACCGAATAACCCAAGCCGATAATCAGAAATGGTAAAAGCACTCCAATCATCCCATAATTGATTTGTATCGAAGAGTGATTTCGCAACATTTTTACAAACGAAATCAAAGCCGTGCTAATGATTAGTAACAAAAAGATAAATGACTGTGCGGAGTCTTTGAACGGGTAAAGGAAGAAAGAAAACCAAGAAACAATTGTTGCCTGATCAAGCGTCGGAATCCAATATCCGTCACTGACTGTCTTAAACTGTCTGATCAGAACAACCAGCCATGGCAGATAAGCAATAATCATAACCAAACTTGTAAGAATGAACGGCAGAAGCCGGCGTTTCAGTTTTACTAAATCAATCAAAACAATCAAGTAAATAAAAACACAAGCCAAGCAGGCATAGTAATGTGTGTAGGAACTTAAAAGGCCAAATATAAGCAATCCCAGATACCATAATGGACTATTGTTTTTTATAATGTAATATCCTGATATATATGTAAGTGTAACCGTCAGCATAGCTAACATATACATGCGAATATCAATCGCTGAATAAAAAATGTTAGGTAAAGCAATCAACATCAAAACGAAAATACTGGCTGAATAACTGCCAAACTCCTTTTTAATTATTAAACTGATGAGTAATAAAATTAGAAAACATCCTAATGAGAAAAGCTTTCCGGCAATGACAGCCGAAAAAGGTAACCCTAGACCGCTCACGACCACAAAGAAGAATTTGTATAATATATAGTATAAAGGTGGATGAACATCAATTGCCGTTATGTTGACAATATCCGCATATGAATGTTTAATTATTCCGATTGAAAATGATTCGTCCAGCCATAATGCATTATTCCGCAAAGTATTGATTAGATATATCGCAAACAAACTCAATGCCAGAAAAAGCGTGAATAGATATATTTTTTGATCATATGTCTTTTTTCTAAACATACTTGTCTCCTATTTACATCAACCACTAGATTTTAAACTTTTCCCTTATCAAATGCAATATAATTTAGTGATATGTAATCGTTTACTGTACTTTTAACCTTATTTATTAGCAATATTTACTAATATTAACACTAATAATAAACCTATTGCCAATTAAATTACGGTTTAATAGTCTGATGAAAACAATCATCGGGAACAAACAAAAACCGCCACTTGAGCGGTATATTCATCGTTGGTGGAGCTTAGGGGGTTCGAACCCCTGACCCCCTGCGTGCAAGGCAGGTGCTCTCCCAGCTGAGCTAAAACCCCGGGTATTTTGAATTCGGAAATTGGTGGGCCTGAATGGACTTGAACCAACGACCTCACCCTTATCAGGGGTGCGCTCTAACCACCTGAGCTACAGGCCCGTTTCATCGCCGAATGCTTAATTAGCATATCATTATCAAGAAATATTGTCAACGAAAAATGGGTAAAAAGCTGAATAACTTTGACTAACAGACCGTTTTATTTTATCACCAAAATACACACGGCAGTCCAGTTAATAAAAAAGAAGGAATGAATAATCATTCCTTCTTTCAACAGCTAAAGACTGATGACCGCCAGCAGAATAAAGTTCAGAATAAACAGACCAGTCGCAACCCAGAGAATCGGGTGGATGCTCTTAGCTTCATTCTTCACAATCTTAATCAGACAGTAGAAGATAAACCCAGCCGCGATGCCATAGGAAATACTATAACATAAAGCCATAAAGACGCCGGCAAAGAAAGCTGGAATTGCTTCTTCCAAATTCTCCCAGTCAATCTCTTTAAAGGCTGACATCATCATGACGCCGACAATAACTAAAGCCGGTGCTGTCGCAGCAAACGGAATCGCACTGATGAAACTCGAGAAGAAAGCACTTATAACAAAACAGGCAGCTACGACGACGCTGGTAAGACCGGTTCTGCCGCCAGCGGCAATTCCGGCAGCACTCTCGACATAAGTAGTTGTATTAGATGTTCCGAAGACAGCACCGATAGATGTTGCCGTGGCATCAGCAAATAAAGCCTTATCCATTTTTGACTTAAACCCGGAACTGTTCTCCATCGCTTTTTCATCTGCTTCACTGAAAATACCACTGCGGCGTCCGGTACCGATGAATGTCCCGATTGTATCAAAAGTATCTGATAAACTGAACGCAAAGATTGTAATCAGAACCAGCGGTAATTTTGCAGAGTCAGCCAGTAATGAAGGAAGACCGGCACTAGTGAAGATCACCCCGAAGGTTGACGGTAAAGCCTTGATTGCTTCGGTGAAACTGACTGAAGAAGTCATCGTTGTCACCCCAAGCGGAATACCAATCAATGCAGAAACGATAATACCAACCAAGATTGCCCCTTTAACTTTCTTAACCAGCAGAATGATGGTCAGAACTAAACCGATTAAGAAAACCCAAAGAACTTTATCGGTGAAAACTGATAATGATGGCACACCGGCACTGAAATTAACCAATCCAACATTCAGAATACCAATGTAGGCAATAAAAATGCCAATACCGCCGCCAATCGCATTCTGCAGACTGTGTGGTATTGACTTGATAATAAATTTACGGATTTTAGTCACTGTAATAAAGATATTAAGCAACCCGCAGATGAAGACCATTGACAAGGCTTGCTGCCATGTAAAACCTAAACCAAAACAAACCGTGTAGACAAAGAAAGCATTCAACCCCATTCCAGGCGCTTGTGCATAGGGCACATTCGCAACCAACCCCATGATCAGTGTCCCGATGACCGAAGAAATAATCGTTGCGATGAATACGGCTCCCCACTCCATACCGGCTTGACTTAAAATTGCCGGATTCACTGCGATAATATAAGCCATCGCAAAGAACGTCGTCAAACCAGCCATGATTTCGGTAGATACTGTTGTGCCGTTTTCTTTAAGCTTGAACATCATTCATCCTCCCCTTTTTAATATCCATTTTTGGATTACTTGTCGGCGATTCATGAAAATCGAAAAAATACTAAGCTGTCAATTCATCTTTGCGGATTTTTAACAATCTAGTATGGAGATATACGGTGTTTATTTTTACCATAATCACTTTTCAGAGTTCATGCATCATCAACAAAATGTATTATACATAGCTTCTTTTTAAAAAGCTACCGTTTTATGAAAGAAAATGAATGATAACGATTTCATCTTTTCATTAGCATTTGCTAAGAAAATAAAACAGGGTTAATTCCCTGTTCGAGCGAAATATTCTTGTTTCAGCATAGAATAACAAACTTCATCCTCAATTTCATCATTATAGAGTTTAGCCGAGCAACGTAAGATGCCATCATAATGAAATCCAAGCTTCTCAATTACTCGCTGAGACTGTTTGTTAGCCGGGTAATGATAAACCGACAGCATGTCCAGTTTCAGAGTCTCAAATGCATAAGCAATAACGGCCTCACCGGCTTCAGTCATCAAACCATGTCCCCAGTAATCTCGATGCAGCGAATAGCCGATTGACTGACAATCAATACCGCCGGATCGCTTTAGATCCTTATTTAAACTAATAAAGCCGATAACTCTCTGATCAGCCTTGTGATAGATTGCCCACCCGTAATCTTTGGTGATAAAGAAATCCAGCAGAATCCGCGATTCCAGTAGGGAATGATGCGGTTTAAAGCCTGCCATGCGGCCAACTTGCTCATCACTGACATAGGCATGAAAATCATTTAAATCGTTTTGACACCATTTCCGCATGATTAGACGGCCGGTTTCCAAGGTCTTCATCGAACTTAGAATTCCTTTTTCAGACTGCGCATAAACAATCCGTCCAGAACTTCTTTAGCATTCTTCTTTTCGTAAAGAATTTGATAAACAGCCAAACAGATCGGCATATCAACCATGTATTTATCCGCCAATTCCAGAACGGCTTTAACTGTATAATAGCCTTCTGCCAGTTCTTGATAAGTTTCATGCTTGACAAACGCTTCGCCAAAACGGCGGTTGTGACTGAACGAAGAGAAAATCGTCGCTTCATAATCGCCAAGATGGCATAAGCCATAAGCAGATAATTCGTTGCCGCCCATCGCTTTGATCAAACGAGCCACTTCACGCGTTCCGCGTGACATCAAAGCCCCTTTCAAAGAAGAAAGGCCTAATCCATCCAGCATCCCGGCCGCAATCCCGATTACATTCTTTACCGCCGCGCCTAATTCATTGCCGATCAAATCCTGCCCATAATAGAAACGGATCAGTTCACTTGAAAAAGCATTCACTAAATACTGTTTAACCCGCTCATCTGCACTATCAATTACCATGCAATTGGGAATCCCATGATATAATTCCTGAACATGTCCAGGACCTAACCAGACCGCAATTCGATTTGAACTGTCCATATTAGCTTCAGCAATCTGTGATAACCGTCTTCCAGTACTGATCTCAATGCCTTTCATACATAAAACAAAGGTCTTATTAACTAAATTGTACGGTTTCAATTCATCCATTAACGCTTGTAATCCTTGGGAATTAATTGAAATAATGATTGTATCAGCCTGTTCAGCGCAAGCTAAATCCGTACTCAGTCGGACCGACTCCGGCAAACGTAAAATATCATTACAGCGATCAGTTAAGAAGCCCTGCATATGTTTAGAAGCCGCCCGGCCATAAAGCGTAACCTCATTGCCGATACTATCCAAATACCAAGTGATTAATGATCCCCAGCGACCACATCCAATGACTGTAACTTTCATCTTAATCTCCTTCATGTCGATTATATCATTAATGATCAGGCATGCGCCAGTAGCGGAATGACTTCAATCCGGTTCAAATCACTGATCAGCTTATGTCCTTTCACAAACAATGTGGTGTTCTCTTCCGCAAACGGTTTCTTTATCATAGCATGCTTGTCACGCGGATTAAAGTGGAACAGTGCATAATCATACTGAACCATCCAGCATTCGCATATCTGTGCCGGACTGACATCCTGACTGCTGTAGATGGCATAAACATTTAAAACACCGGCCGAAAGCCTGGCAATCAGTAAAGCATCATAGACAGCGATATAGTAAACATCATGCTGATTAATACTGATCAAATAAAACATCATCAGTTCATCATTATCGAATTCAACCGCCGCCAAAGAGTGCATACGCTGTTTTAGTTCAAGAAAGCGTTTGCCGTTCTGATCACCATTCATCGTCAGCTGCACAACGGCATTTTTAACCGGCTTTGGAATCAAGGCATAACGATATTCAGTTTGACTTTGAAAGTTAAAAAGCGGATAAAAAGATTTTACCTGATCATTCGCAAACAAGAAAAACCCATCCGCAGTTTTATAATCATGAAAGATGACTTCCATCAGCTGTCTGATTAATCCGCGGTTTCGGAACTCCGGATCAGTCATAACAGTACCCAATTGAATATATTTGTGAACGCAGTCACTAAATTCAACATTCATGATATTAACCGAGACATTAGCAATAATCCGCTGATCGACAACTATCGAATATGGAAGATACTTTTCATTCCAGTAACCTTTTTCGTACCACGGCCGCAGATTCAAATTAAAAACGCAATCTGCCAAGGAAAAAAAGGCATTGCGCAGCTCATCATTATCACGATAATCTCTGACCACCTGCTTATTCATAAACTGATTATATCCTTTTATTTAAAAGGAAGTCTAGACTTATTGTTTCATTATTCCAATAAACACCCATGTGATTATAATTCAATTAATGATTATTAATTGAAAGAACGCTGAATCAAGATACAGAAACTCTTCGGGAACTAATACTCTCAATCAAATTATACCGATCTTTGCAGATATCCTGATAAGTTTAAAACCGGTGAAGCACCTTATTCAATTTAGAATCAGCTTATCATTAGCCATGACATTGATCCGCACGATGCTAGACATAGTTGTATCTTGTTCTCAGTTTAAGCCAAAGCAGAGCTGATTACCGCCCATTAAAACCATATCGCTAAATAAAACCTCTATACATATCATGCGGCAGTTGTCTTGTTTTGACAGTAAACAAGATGCCCCATCTCTGGCTGACTATGTTTATCAATTGTCTTATATAAAATGCACTGATCCTCTATCGATTATAGTCAAGAATTATGGCACACTAACGTGCCTTTTATCACTAATAACACAATGTACAATAAATGCGTATTTCTACCATTTTTCGTAACAATGCAAAATCGCTGTTTTCAATTTTCATCAAAAAAGAACCTCCAATTAAGGAAGTTCTTGATTGTCTCTGTACGAAAATGTTGATTAACGTTTTGAGAACTGAGGAGCTTTACGAGCGCCTTTGAGTCCGTATTTCTTGCGTTCTTTTTCGCGAGCATCTCTGGTAACGAAACCAGCCGCTTTTAATTTCGCGCGATAATCACTGGAGGCCTCTAACAATGCTCTGGAAATACCATGCCGCATTGCTCCTGCCTGGCCATTGTAACCGCCGCCTCTGACATTGATTTTAACATCAAACTGCGTTAAAGTTTCGGTCAGAACTAACGGTGATCTAACAACCATCCGCAGAGTTTCTAAAGGCAAATATTCATCAAGGGTCTTACCATTGACGGTTATCACGCCGGTTCCCGGTGTCAGGAAACAACGTGCGACTGACGACTTACGACCACCCGTACCGATATAAGTTACGGTTTGTTTTTTCTTTGCTGCCATGTCTTTTCCCCCTAACCCTTGACAACCAATGCAATTGGTTTCTGTGCCTGATGCGGATGCTTATCACCAGTATAAACAAACAGATGCTTACGTTGAACATCACCAAGCTTGGTATGCGGTAGCATGCCATAAATAGCCTTCTCTACCCATTCAACAGGGTATTTGGCTTTCATCTCGCCAGTTGATCTCTTACGTAATCCGCCTGGGAATTGACTATGATGATAATAGAACTTTTTATAAACCTGATCACCCGTTACCACTGCCTTCTCGGCGTTGATGACGATTACGAAATCTCCGCAATCAACATTCGGTGTAAATGTCGGTTTATTCTTGCCGCGAATGACCGCAGCGACTTCTGAAGCTAAACGACCTAGTGTGAGTCCAGTAGCATCAACGATATACCATTGATGTACAACCTCTAGTGGTTTTGCCATTGTTGTCTGGCGCATAATAAATTCCTCCTAACCAAAGGTAGTTTCCGGGGCTACATTTGGCATAAAGTGCCGACTACTATTGTATTATCAATTCCGCCAATAGTCAAGAATTTTCGATGATTCATCACTGCTGACTGCGATGGCTGTCATAATCATTTTTCTTATTGCGAAAACGCCATCTCATCACTAAGTTCATCCGTCATATTCAATTGGTTAAACCGTTCGATCAGTGATTGAACAGTCAATGATTTTTTCGTCGCACCTTCAATGTCGAGGATGATTTTCCCTTTGTGAAACATCAGCAGCCGATTCCCTAGATTGATTGCATGCTTAAGATTATGGGTAATCATCAGTGTTGTCGTCTGATGTTGATGAACTATCTTCTCGGTCAGTTCGACAATCTTCTCACTGGTCTTAGGATCTAGTGCGGCTGTGTGTTCATCCAGCAGTAATAATTCCGGATTCCCCATCGTCACCATCAAGAGGGCCAGCGCCTGACGCTGTCCGCCGGACAGGGAACTGATTTGGACATTGAGTTTATCTTCCAATCCTAAAGCGAGCGGCTTTAACAAAGCACGATAGAATTCTATTTGTGCTTTATCAACAGCTTTAGTTAGGTTGAACGGCATATTCTTATTTGCCGCAATTGCCAGATTCTCCAAGATAGTCAAAGAAGGAGCGGTACCCTTCTGCGGATCTTGATAGACGCGGGCAAATCGTTTTAATCGCTGATACTCCGGAATTTTTAACAGATTAGTGCTATCCAGCATGATACTGCCATGATCGGGATCCAGCGTTCCGCAGATTAAATTAAATAATGTTGATTTCCCGCTGCCATTGGAACCGATGATGGTAACGAATTCGCCTTGCTTGACTTGCAGATTGAGATTATCATATAAAACCAGCTCATTCACCGTGTTGGGATTGAAAACCTTGGACAGACTCTTTATTTCAAGCATGTTGTTTTCTTCCTTTCACTGAAACAGCTTTTTCATGCAAAACGATAGTAATTACAAACAAGATGACAGTGATCAGTTTCTCAAAGTATGTCGGCACACCGATCTGCAGCGCAATACCGATAGCCGCCCGATACATTAGCGAACCGATGATAACCATTGTCGTCATCTTCAATTTGCTGAAACGCGCCAAGATGCTCGTTCCCATAATTACGGACGCTAAACCGACAACCACCATGCCGCTGCCGACGCTTAAATTATAGACCTGTGCATACTGTACAAAGATGGCTCCGAATAAAGCGACAATACCATTTGAAAGCGCCAAAGCGATAAATTTCATTTTACCGATGTCTTGGCCTAACGAGGTAACCAATTGCGGATTATCACCGGTAATTCTGATTAAAAAACCGAGTTTCGTCTTTAGAAAAAGATCAAGCAGGCCCTTGGTAAACAGAACGATGAGTAAGAGAATAACTCCCTGCCATCCCGTCTTGATCATGGTCCGCATTGCCAGCGGTTCAATCTGCTGAATAAATGCCGGTGTAATGAAGATTGAAGAATACTTGAATAGAGGGATACTTGCCGTATAACCGGCGATGAACAGATTAATTGAATACAACCCGCTCATCACCAGAATACCGCTTAATAAGCCGCTCAGTTTAAACTTAACATGCAGGAAAGCCGTGGCTAATCCGGCAAGCATCCCGGCGATCATGCCCCCGGCTAAGGCTAGCAAGGGATTAGCACCCCAAACCAGCAGCGAGGCACAGGCAACACCACCTAATGGAACGGTTCCGTCAACACTTAAATCAGCGAAATCCAGGATTTTATAACTGATCATCACTCCAATTGCCAATAAGCCATATAACAGTCCTTGATTGATGATCTCCAGAAATACCAGCATATCAGTCGACGAACTCAGCTCTTTCTATGACCGAATCCGGCAGGGTGATGCCTAGGCTGTCAGCTACACTCTGATTGACATAAAGTTGAGTAGCTCCTTCCGTTTTAACCGGCAACGTCGTAATATCAACACCGTCAATCAGGACTTGAACAATCATTGAACCAGCTTCTTTACCCATATTGAAGTAACTTAAGCTGTCAGACGCTAATAAACCGGCATCCATTTGACCATTCTCAGCTGCGAAAACCGGTATCCCGGCACTATTGGCCTGATTGATTACCGTCGCAATCGAACTGACAATCTTGTTATCCGTTATAATGTATAGTGCATCAGTTGAACTGGCCAACTGCTGAGCCGCTAACGCAATTTCATTGTCCGCCGAAATGCCTTTGCTGACAACCGTGATACCCATCGCTGCCGCTAATTCGGTAGCCTGGTCGACTTGAAGTTTACCGTTGATTTCAGATAAATTATATAACATGCCAATTGACTGAACATCCGGTAAAATCTCTTGGATCAGATTCAATTGTGTCTGAAGCGGCGCAGCATCAGAAACCCCGCTGACATTTGTACCGGGAAGTTCATTGCTTGTAACTACTCCAGCCGCAACAGCATCAGTAACTGCCGCAAAGATAATCGGAGTTTTGCTTTCTAAAGTTGCCGCATAAGCTGCGGTAACGCTCGGTGTTGCGACAGCATAAATCAAATCGACGCCTTCACTGACAAAGTCCTTGACGATGAGCTGTGCCGTGCTGGCATCCTCATTAGCATTTTTCAAGATGAATTCAACTTCACGATCAGTAATCTCGGCCTTGACCTGTTCCATCATACCATCAACGGCATCATCTAACGCCGGATGCGTAACCCAAGTGATAATGCCGATCGTAAGCTTATCCTTGACGGTTTCTTCAGCCGTGTCGGCTTTACTGCATCCCGCCAGCAACAGGATGACTAACAAACATAATAAGATTTTTTTCATTTTCCTTCTCCTTAAGGTCGATAAATAAAAAAGCCATGTAAATCTACATGGCTTTGCTGTTATCATCATGACACGAACCTTTGTAGATTTACCAAGATAAAATGGTCAATATCCACAAAGATATTAACCGCATTAACTAAAGTAAAAATAATAATAGTTCGCTGAGCAAGTCTTTATCAAACAATCGTTATTTTTCATGACTCTCACCTTTACCTTGTAGCTAATGTAACACAAATGAAAATGCCATGCAAGCTGTTTTGTAATATTTTGTAAATTATTTTAGTTTTCATAATAGCTGACGCTCACTAAATACAATCCTTCCGGCTTCGCTTTAAAATGACAAACTGTTTTGTCAGCTGCCGCAAGCATCCCTTGAACCTGTTCCAATGTCAATTTATTTTTTCCGACTTCAATCAGTGTTCCGACTAGCATACGGACCATATAACGCATAAAACCATTGCCTTCAAAGAAGAAGCGAACAATGTCTTGATCCACCGTTATTGATATATTATAGATTGTCCGGCATTGATTTGGGGTATCCGCTATCCGGTTGCTGCAAAAACTGGTAAAATCATGTTCACCAAGAAAGATCAGCGCCGCTTCCTGCATCTTTTCAATATCAAGGTGCCGATTATACTGATAAATATGATCTCTTCTGAAGGGATCATACTCGCCCATATTCAGTAAATAGAGATAGCTCTTTTTTACCGCGTCATAACGGGCATGAAATGTATCAGCTGCTTTTTCGACTTTCTTAATATAGATATCATCTGGAAGATACGCATTCAAAGCCAGTTTCCACTTTTCTTCGCTCATCGCAATATCGGAATCAAAATGAAAGACTTGGTTCAAAGCATGAACATGCTGATCCGTTCGGCCGCTGGCCATGATCTTAACCGGCTGAGGCTGAAACAACAGAAAAGCCTGCTGAATCGTATCTTGCAGCGTCACATGATTTTTTTGAGACTGCCAGCCATGATAGGCCGTTCCATCATAGCTTAAGGTAACTTTGTATCTGGTCATAGAATAATAGCGAGTATGATCAACATGATCAATAAGAGGCTCACTAAACACAGAACAACAATATCTCCGGCGGTAATATGCAACTGTTTATAACGCGTTCGCTGTGCATCAGGGACATAACCGCGAGCCTCCATGGCATTAGCTAAGTCTTCGGCACGCTGAAAACTCGAAACAAAGAGGGGAACAATCAGCGATAAGATTGCCGCTATTTTTTCTTTGAATTTGCCCTCTTTAAGATCAACTCCGCGTGAAGCCTGCGCTTTCATGATCCGCTGCGTCTCTTCAATAAGTGTTGGAATAAAGCGGATTGCGATTGATATCATCATCGCAATTTCATGAGCCGGCACTTTAAAACGAGCCAACGGCGTCAGTAAATCCTCAATCCCCAGCGTCAGATCCAAAGGTTTAGTCGTGGCTGTCAGAATAGTTGTGATCAGAATCATTAGAACTAAACGAATAAAAATGTATAATGTCTGAAAAACCGCCCCGTCGTAGATTGTAAAACCGGCGATGTTGATCAGCAGATTGCCGGTTTTAACAACCAGCAGATTAATAATCATCAGCATAATCATCATTACCATCATCGGACGCAGCGCTTTGATCACAAAAGATATGCTTAGTTTAGCGATTCTGAGTGCTAATAAACAAACAACCGTGATGATCAGATAACCATAAAAACCCGTCGGGATGAAGATTGCGACAAGCAGCAGCATCATACAGATGATTTTAATCCGCGGATCCAACCGATGCAGCAGACTGTTTCCCGGAATATATCTTCCAAGGGCAATATTGTTCATCGTCCCACCGCCTTGGCCAACGCAGCAGCCAGATCCGGAATGGTCAGGACATTATCATCAATTATGAGACCGCGCGCTCTCAACAATTGCTTGACACGGATAATAGCCGGTGGTGCAATCTCCAATTCAGTCAACAGCTGATCATCGGCGAAGAAGGTTTCCGCCGAAACATGCTTAATCACACACCCATTAGCTACGACAACCACATCATCGCAATAACGCAGCACATGTTCCATATTATGTGTAACGATTAAAACCGTTTTATGATACTGCTTGTTGAGTTCAACAAATAACTGCATCATGGCCTGACTGGCTTGCGGATCAAGACCGGCCACCGGTTCATCCAACACCAAAATCGGTGGGTCAATAGCCAAAATACCGGCAATCGCAACTTTACGCTTCTGACCGCCGGATAACTCCAGTGGAGATTTCTCATCATAACTGCTATCCAAGCCGACAAGCCTGAGCATGCTCTTGCTGCGGGCGAGTGCAACCTGCGGATCGACCCCGAAGTTCAATGGACCGAAGCTGACATCCTTAAGAATGGTTTCTTCAAACAGCTGATATTCCGGAAACTGGAATACTAAGCCGACTTTCTGGCGTAAGCTCTTAAGTTCTTTCGGCTTTTGATTAGCGTCAATCGTCCGGTCAAAGATCTGCACCTCACCGCTGGTCGGCAGCAGTAAAGCATTTAAATGCTGTACCAGTGTCGTTTTACCGCTTCCGGTACTTCCAATGATAGCGGTGATCTTGCCTTCCGTAAAAGTTACGTTGACACCTTTCAAAGCTTCATAAGCAAAAGGGGAATTCGGTGAATATGTAAAGCCTACTTCTTTGAAGCTAATTGGCATAATTCATCCACCAGCCTTTCCATCTTAATCATTTCCTTAACTTTTACGCCGTGCTTTAAAAGTTCCTTACTTAATTTGTATGTAAAAGGAACATCCAAACTGAGTTTAAGCAATTCCTGTTCTTTGGTCAAAACATCCGCCGGATGCCCTTCTAAGACAACTTTTCCCTGATGCAGAACGATGACTTGATCGCTATTAACCACTTCTTCAATATCATGCGTAATCGAAATAATCGTCATTTGATTTTCTTGATGAATCTGCTGAATCAGCGCATTAATCTCTTCTTTTCCCTGCGGATCAAGCATACTGGTCGCTTCATCAAAAATGATAATCTCCGGCGCCATAGCTAAAACACCGGCAATCGCCACCCGCTGTTTCTGACCTCCGGATAGTTTAGTCGGTTCATGATCCAAATAAGCCGACATACTCACCTCTGCCGCAAAGCGCTCGATCAGCGGATCCATTTCAACGGGATTGACACGATGATTTTCCAATCCGAAAGCGATGTCATCGCGAACCGTTGCACCGATAAACTGATTATCCGGATTCTGAAAAACGATCCCTACCTTTTGGCGGATCGTATTTACGGTTTCCGGTGATAATTCCTGTTGTTCGATAATGATTGAACCGGATTTCTTTTCTAATAAACCGATAATCAGTTTGGCGATGGTCGACTTGCCGCTGCCGTTCTGTCCGATAATTGTTGTATAACTTCCTTTTGCGACGGTAAAAGATGCCTGATTAACGGCATCGGACTTATCGTCATATGAAAAGGTTAGGTCTTTGATCGCTAAAATATCCACTCTATCACCTCAAAGTCACCTTATTATACTATATTTTAAGTTAAATAAACAAAAATATTACTCACTGAGGCTGGTCAGATAAGACCGCAGACTCTCCTCGCTGATTGTTCCTTTGCCATAAGCTGCCAAGTTACCGTCTTTGTCAATGATATATGTCATCGGGATTGCGGTTGCGCCATAAGCCAGGGATGCTTCGAAATCTTCATCAAAATAGACCGGGAAAGTATACCCTTTATCATCGATGTATTCTTTAGCTGATTTATTGGTTTCTTTTACGCCATCCGTGACATTAACCATAAAGAAAACAACATCTTCACCGTAATCCGCATATAGGTTCTGATAAATCACCAGCTGTTTAGCACAATTACTGCACCAACTGGCCCAGAAATTCAAGATGATTGTTTTCCCGTAGAATGATGATAGTTTGACATCCTTCCCGGCAGTATCCTTAACTGTGAAGTCGACAGCCGGTGTCGGATCCGTTGACTCTCCATCCGTTTCAGCTGTTTCTTCGACAATCTGACTATCCGGAACATAGTTCTTATCCAGATAATCGTAGGCTATTTTATTAATAACGACAAAACCGACAAGTACAATAACATAAATAATAATTTTCCTTTTACGCATAATGCCTCCTAAAAACTCAAGAGAGTCAGTAATCTGCCAAGCAATCCAAACATCATCAATATACCGATAATCACTAAGAGGATTCCGCTGATTAAGTTAATCGGCCGATAGTATTTTTTAACCAAGTCAAAAGCCTTCTTCAGTTTATCAATTAAGATTGCGCTTAAAATAAATGGGATACCTAAGCCTAAAGAATACGCAAGCAACAAACTAATACCCTTTAAAACAGAAGCCTGCTGCGAAGCCAACAGTAACGCCGACCCAAGAAAAGCCCCGATACAAGGCGTCCAGCCCAAAGCGAAAATCATACCGAAGAACAAGGTTGAGAAAAAACCCAGCGGTTTCTCTTGAACTTTGATTCCGTTTGAGACCGGCAGCCGCAATTTAAGAATACCCATGAAATTTAAACCCAGTAAAACAACAATGCCTCCGGTCACAAGATTAACAATAGTTTGATAACGCTGAAGAAACCATCCTAATGTTCCGGCAAATGCTCCGAGTAAGGTGAAAATAATGGTAAACCCCAGAACAAAAGCCAATGCATTCAGCCAGACACGAACCGGCTCTGATTCTTTATTGTTTCCGGTGAAATAAAGCAGATAAATCGGCAGCATCGGTAATAAACAGGGTGATATAAAAGTAATTACTCCTTCCATGAACGTAACCAGATAGTTCATCAGAATGTCTCCTTTTCATTGATGGACAAGCTAAGCGAGCCAATCGTGATTCCCTGCAATTTCTGCTGACACAGATCATCAAGATCCTGACAAAGATTTTCCATCAGCTGTTTCATTTGCTGAGCCATCAGACAGTCGCTGCTGACATCACTGCGTTGACTGGCCAGGGACACAGCTGAATCATCCAAAGCCTTCATCACCGTCCTAAGATCGATCGCTGCGGCTGATCGTAATAAGTAGTAACCTCCGTCAATCCCCTCCTTCGTCGCAACCAGTTCCGCCTGACGCAGTTTGCTCATCACACGGCGGACAAAAGCCGGATTGGTACAGATACTCTTGGAAAGCCGATCACTGGTTATCAGCTGCGGGTGCTTGTTTAAATAAACCAACGCATGGACAGCTACCAAAAATTCAGCTTTCATATTTTGTCTGCCTTTTTCAACTCGCGATAGAGATCGTACAGCATCCATAAACCAACCAAATTGAAACCGGCATATAATAGATAATTATTATAGACCGAACAGGTATAGCACCATTGATTACTCAATAAAAAATATAAAAAAGCCCCATCGATAAAGACGGCGAGAATAATATTAAACAATTTGTCCTGGTTTGTAATCCGCGAATAGAATACGATGTTCAGGATGATCACTAAACTAGTTACAATTACGCCGCTGCCAAGTAAGAAAATCATTAATCGGTCATTCATAGCCCTGCTCCTGTAAGTTAATAATGTAATTATATTAATTACAGATAAAATAGGCAAGCTGAATGACCGATTAAGCTCAGCCAAATAAAAAACGCATGATTTTCATCATGCGCAAAGCTTATTTAACACTGATCTCCCATGCCGGAATAATAACTCCCGGATACTGTTCGTGAATTACTTCGGCAACCGCATCACTGCGGAATGCTTCCGCAATCCGATTGTACAGTTCATTATCAATATCTTCTGTCCTGACAACCATGACATTAATCAGATTGGCAACATTCGGATTCGCTACCGGATCAATCGACTCCACATAAATCAGTTCGTCAGTCTTATGTAAGCCAGCTGAAATCGCAACACCGCCATTGATTACAGCTGCCGCAACGTCCGGTAATAAGCTGGCCGTTAAACTGGCATCGACTTCCACAATATCCAAATTCAGCGGATTCGAAGTAATGTCAGATTTCACTCCCAGATAACCGACCGCCGGATCAACGGTAATCAAGCCGGCCGCTTCCAGCAATTTCAAAGCCCGTCCGCCGTTCGTCGCATCACTGGGAATTGCTATTGTATCGCCTTCCTGAAATTCACTGACATCCGTAATCTTCTCGGAATACAAACCAAGCGGTGCGACGATTGTCTCACATAGAACAGACAGATCATAACCGGCTTCGGATATTTCTTTATTCAGATAAGCGTAATGCTGGAAAGCATTGATGTCAATATCACCATCTGATAATGCCGCGTTAGGTAAAGAATACTCACTGAATTTCACCAATTCAATCGTAACACCCTCTTCAGCGAATTGTTCGATGACCGGTGTCCAGTAATCATTGTACTCCCCGACAACACCGATTTTGACGGTAACGGCTTCCGTCTCTTCTTCTTCTTGTTGTTTGCTGCAGGCAAACAAAGATAAGCTTAGAAATAAACATAGTAGTAAAGCAAGTGTTTTTTTCATTTCTCTTTCTCCTTAATGAGTAGTTTTTCTAATCATATAATTCCCGATGCCTTGAATGATACTGACAAAGATCAAAATCGTCAGAACCGTGAGAATCGTGACATCGGTCATTCTCCTTTGAAAACCATAACGAATCGCAAAATCACCTAACCCTCCGCCGCCGACAGCTCCCATCATCGCCGTCAATCCGATCAAGCTGACCATGGTGATCATTGTCGCCCGAATCAAACCTGGAATATTCTCCCGCAGATAAATCTTGTAAATAATTTCCCACGGTGTTGAACCGCTAGCCAAGGCAGCCTCAATAATCCCCTCATCAATTTCAATCAAAGCACTTTCAACCTGACGGCTGAAGAATGGAACTGTACCGAAAATCAATGGAATAATCGCTCCTTTGACACCGAAACCGGTCCCGACGATCATACGGGTGAAGTCAATCAGCAAAGCGATCAAAATAATAAAGGGAACGGAGCGAAAAATGTTGATTATTTTATCAAAAAGATTATAAACAAGTCTGTTTTCGAGAATTCGGCCTTTATTCGTGACTGTCAGTAACACACCGACGATGACGCCTAACATTACAGAAAAAATCCCGGAAAAGAACATCATCTGTAATGTCTGCGATATACACTGCAGAAACTCTGCTTCTTTACCAAGCATATTCGGAAAGAATTGAACGATCAGATCAAACATGCTGTTTCACCTCCACACGAACACCGTTTTCCTGTAAATAGCGCAAAGCCGCTGCGGTGTTTTCACCGCCAAGCACAACCACCAGCCAGCCGATTGGCTGATCATCAATCAGTTCGATGTTGGCAAACAGAATATTAACAGTAACTTGATAAACGGAAATAATATAAGAGATCAAAGCTTCCGATGTATTAACACTGCCATAGCTTAACTGCACCATCTGCTCATCATCTTTCAGTGTTATCTGATGAGAAGAAATAAACTCTTCCAGTTTATCAATACCATCAGCCGAGTGGATAAACTGCTTAGTGACATCATGCTGCGGATTTGAAAAAATGCTCAGCACTGATCCCTGTTCGATAATTCGACCGTTATCCATAATCGCAACCTCATCACAGATATCTTTAATCACACTCATCTGGTGGGTAATGATAACAAGCGTGAGTTTCAGTTTCTTATTCAGTTCCTTCAGCAGGCGCAAAATTGATTGAGTAGTCTGCGGATCTAAGGCACTGGTTGCCTCGTCACATAATAAGACCTTAGGGTTATCGGCCAAAGCTCTGGCAATACCGACACGTTGCATCTGACCGCCGGACAGCTGTGAAGGATAACTGTCGGTCTTATCACTTAAACCGACTAGGTCAAGCAATTCCAGAACCCGTTTTCTGATTTCAGTTTGCGGCAGGCCGGAACCTTCCAACGGATAGCGGACATTTTCGTAGACCGTCCGCGAATTAAACAGATTGAAACGTTGGAAAATCATCCCGATTTTTTTACGTGAAGCACGCAGTTCTTTCGGTGTCAGCCGACAAAGATTGACCCCATCGACAATCACTTCACCTTGATCCGGTTTTTCTAATAAATTGATTAAACGAATCAAAGTTGACTTACCAGCACCGCTGTATCCGATAATCCCGAAAATCTGTTCTGCTTTAATCTTTATCGAGACATCCTTCACAGCTTCAACTTGATTTTCGAAAGTTTTCCCGACATTTCTAAGTTCTATCACATTGCACCCCCTTAAACATAAAAAACTCGCCCCTCTAAGGACGAGTTATCGTGTTACCACCTTAATTTATAAATACCTCACGGTATTTATCTTCTCAAGTACGCTGCCTAAACAGTACATACTATCATGCTTTAACGCGCATTCACGTCATAGTCTAAGCCGAAGCTTCGGTATGCGACTCCCAGACCATTTTCTTCTCAATTCCTTAGATCCTTTTTCAGCACCCGGATTCTCTTTGCTAATTCCTTGAGATTACTTTTCTGTTCAATGTCTTTACTTATACAATTATATAAGATTATTACGCTATGTCAACATAATAATGAATTTAGCCTGTACTGAACCTACCCTTCCCTTAGAAGGTAATCTCTTTAGTCTTGGATATTTTCATAAAGATGACCAAAGAAACAATTGTCAGTGCTGTTAAAATTGTTGCCAAAGCTGCCGCAATCCCGTAATTACCTCGCGATACATAAGTATAAATCGCCAAAGTCAATGTAATCGTCTTCAGATTATACAAAATAATTGCCGTTGATAGTTCCGTGATTATCGTTACCCAACTAAGAATCGCTCCGGAAAGAATGCCGTTTGCCATCATCGGAACGGTAACCGTAAAGAAAGCTTTCAATTTTGATGACCCCAAGCTGATTGCCGCTTCCTCAATCGTCAACGGAATCTGTTGCAGAATGGCTACCGAGGAGCGGATCGTATATGGAATACGCCGAATACATAAAGCGATAACCATAATCACCGCCGTACCGGTTAAAACCAACGGTTTGGTATTAAAGCCTAAAACTAAGGCAATGCCAACGACCGATCCGGGAATGATGTAAGGCACCATTGATAAAGTATCAATCAGTTTATTGATCTGATTATTACGCCGAACCACCAAATAGGCAATCAAAATCGCCAAGATGATGATAATGATTAAAGCACCGCCGCCAATCAGAAAAGTATTCTGAATCGCGCTGCCCATGCGATCAAAAGCCTCCTGATAGCTGATCAAAGAATAACCATCTACGAACAACTTACCGGAGGTGTTCTGAAAGGAAGTATAAATAACATAAGCCTGCGGCGCGAAAGCCACACCGACAACAAGATAGGAATACGCATGAATCAGGAAGTTAAACCACCCTTTTGCCTTCTTTCGTTCAACCGGATGCAGAGCATTCATGGTGAATTGAAATTTACTGTTGATGAACCGCTGAAAGATAAAGATGACTGCCGTGATCATGATCGCAATTACACTAATCGCCGCCCCAAAATTATGGTTAGAACCGACTTCCCCGAAGTACTGATTATAAATTTCAACCGGGAAAGTACGATAACCTTCACCAATCAATAACGGAGTACCAAAATCCGCAAAGGCACGCATAAAAACCAACAAGGTCGCGGCTAAAATCGTCGGCATACACAGCGGAATGATGACTTTAAAAAAGCGTCTGATTCCTGAACAGCCCATATTCTCCGACGCTTCCAACAAGGAATTGTCAATATTCTTCATAGCACCGGACACATACAGAAAGACCAGCGGGAAAAGCTGTAATGATAAAACCAGCAAGATTCCGTTAAAACCGTAAATACTGCCGATCCGCACACCGGTCAGACTCAGAATCAGATTTGTAATCAGACCATTGCGCCCAAGCAGCAGAATCCAGGAATACGCTCCGATAAACGGCGCAGACATACTGCACAGAATGATAATTACCTGCATGATTGTCTTGCCCTTGATCTCATACATGTTATAGAAATAAGCTAGCGGAACACCGATAATCAACGTTAGAATTGTTGCTAAGCTGCTGACCTTAATACTGTTCATTAAGGTTACCGTGTAATAAGGCTTACTGAAGAATTTAAAGAAATATTCCAGCGTATAGCCGGTTTCCGTTGAATAAACAGATTGTCTCAATAGTTTGAACAACGGATATAACAGAAATATCGCGTAGAGAAACAGAACTCCTAAGGAGATTAAAACCCAGACATCCATCCCGGCTTTCTTACGGCCATCGGCGGAACCGATATCCTTGACCGGCCTATTTACTGATTCCGGCTTGCTAGCCGAATTTCGTGATAAACTCATTTTAATTACCTGTACTTATTTCTGAATGATAAATATCATCATCATTCTTAACACCGGCAACCAAATTGTGTTTCCCGTCCGCACTGAAGATGTTGATCTTTTCTTTCTTGACGGTTAGGTAGATTTCTGTTCCCTTCTGGATATTACTGTCAATTCTTGATTCCTGAATAATCTCTGCCTTTTCACCGGAATCCAGATGAACGAAATAATGCGTATTTAAACCTAAGAAGATGCTGTCATCGATCATTGCCTTGATGCCGGTCTTATCCGTCTCATTAAATACAAATTCTTCCGGCCGGATACAAGCAATAACCTCTTGATCATGCCTTTCTTCTTTAAGCAGATTATTCATTTCCAACTGATAACCCATCGGAAACAGCAGATGAGCCTTGTCATTGACGACTTGCAGTTTAGCATTAACAATATTTGTCCGGCCGATGAAAGTCGCGACAAACAAATTAGCCGGTCGCTGATATAGGTCTTTAGGCGTTCCGATATGCTGGATATCACCATCTTTCATAACGGCAATGCGATCACTAACAGCCATGGCTTCTTCTTGGTCATGAGTAACATAAACGGTTGTAATACCGACTCTGTTTTGAATTTCCTTGATTACTGATCGCATCTCAACACGTAATTTGGCGTCCAAATTACTCAATGGTTCATCCATTAACAGAACATCCGGTTTGATAACCAGAGCTCTTGCCAGTGCCACGCGCTGCTGTTGACCGCCTGATAATCGTTCCGGCATCCGATCCTTATAATCTTCTATCTGCATTAACTTCAAAAAAGCTTCGGTTTCTCGAGTAATTACATCTTTAGGAAGTTTACGGTTTTTCAGACCAAAAGCGACATTCTTTTCGACAGTCAAATGCGGAAAAATGGCATAGTTCTGAAAAACCATCCCAATGTTGCGCTTAGCCGGATCAATTTCATTAATAATCTTATCATTAAAATAAAACTTCCCGCCTTCAATACTGTTGAATCCTGCAATCATACGCAATAACGTCGTTTTACCGCAACCAGATGGACCAAGGAGGGTGAAAAACTCACCCTCCTTAATGTCTAGAGATAAATCGGTAATAATCGTGCTATTGCCATATCGTTTGATTGCGTCTCTGATTTTTATTGCGACACTCATACGATATCTGCTCCTTTAGCAAATTTACTTAATTAGTAACCAGATTAGCCCATTTCTCTTGCCACTCAGCTTTATGCTCGGCAACATATGGGATATCTTCGATTTTAACATTAATCTCGCTGAACGGAATGATTTCCGGAGCGGTGTTGGTGATGGTAGTGATAACCGGGCGAGCTGTTGTGGTAGCAATAGCCTGCTGTCCGGCCTCAGACTGTAAGAAATCGATAAACAGTTTCGCATTGTCCAGATGAGGCGCACCCTTAACGATCGCCGCAGCGGCCGGTAACCAAACAGCCCCTTCCTCCGGATAAACGATCTTAACATTTGTCGCACCGTCGACTAACAACGAAACACACGGATCCTCATAAGATACGCCAACCGCATATTCACCGGCTGAAACGCCTTTATAAATCGCTGATGAACTTGACAGGATAATACCGTCCAACTGAGCAATAAAGGTTTCAACCCATGCCCAAGCCGCGTCATCATATGGCTCCGTCCCCATGACCAGCAACATGTTGCTTAATTCTGCCCAAGCACTGGAAGAAGCCGTCGGATCGCCCATGGCGATTTTTCCCTTGAGTTCCGGCCACAGTAAACTGTTATAGCCTGTGAAATCATCAGGATTCAGACCTAGTTCAGCAAAAACATCAAGATTTATCAGTAATGCTGCACTGCCATCTAAAGCGTAGTTGGAATAATATCCATTATAGCTTTGGTATTCGGTTGGCAAATTCGCATCATTAGCTGAAGTATAGCTTTCCCATAAATCCGGATTGGAATTATAGGTTCCCAAGTTAGCTCCGCCCCATAAAACATCAGCTTGCGGATTCTCTTTTTCACTATCAATTCTGGTAATGCAGTCGCCTGTACCGGCTGAGATCAATTCAACAGTAATTCCTGTTGCTTCCTCAAAAGCCGGAATCACGGCTTCAATCAGTTTGTCCGAGTTCGGCGAATAAATAACTAATTTTTTCGCTTCAGTCTCGTCAACTGTGCTTTCTTCGCCCTTACAGCCTACAACAGCTAGGCATAGTAAAGCGACAACAAGCAACTTAAAAAACTTTTTCATGTTACCTCCTATTGTTTGATTTCAAATGAAATCGTTTTCATAAGTTTATGGTACACTCTGGAAAAATGAATGTCAATGTTTTATATCACATATATTTCACAAATAACTTACAAATACTTCACAATTATAAATAAAAAGTTCTCTGAATGAGAACTATAAATCTTTGTTAAATTTAGCATTACTGCGGTATCACATTAAATCCTTTGTAAACACCGTCATCCTTCCGGACCCGGGCAGCTACCGCCATAATATCCGCAACAATTTCGTTATCGGATTTTAATAAAACCTTTTCAATCGTGATTTCGGCATTCTTTCGGATAATGATATAATCCTGCTGCTTGAATTCTTCCATCATGATTTCCAATTTATCTTCATCTTCGCAGCTGACATGATGCTGAACTAAAAAGATCTTTTCATGCGGATAATTAGCCATAACCAAGTCGGCTTGCAATTTTAAAAGACGCATATTCTCATCATCCGGACGGACAGCCGATTCATGCGGCTTAAGCGGCGGCGTAACCGAAGACTTCACGGTCTCATCTTGAAAAAGCGGATCAGGAATTTCCTGTTCACTAATTGGTTTATTCTGCGCATCAAAATATTTCTTTAACAAATAAACAGCCACACCGGTTGCTGTCAGTAACATGATCGGAAAGATCTTTTTCATTATTATGGCTCCTTATGATTATATTTTATCATTATCAACTTGATTGTGCTATATTATTATTAACAAACGGAGAAATGTCTATGTATGATATTGTAATCATCGGAGCCGGAATAATCGGCTCGGCTGTCGCTTATAATCTCGGTAAATATGAAGGAAATTTCTTAGTATTAGAAAAAGAAAATGATGTGGCAATGCGGACATCGAAAGCCAATTCAGCGATCATTCACAGCGGTTACGACTGTGCGGTAAACTCTTTGAAAGCTAAATTGAATGTTGCCGGCAATCGCTTGTATCCGGCTTTAGCCAAAGAGCTGAATTTTCCTTTTGAACCAATCGGCTCGCTGGTCCTGGCTTTTGATCAGGAAGAAGTGCAGCAGCTTGAATTCCTGCTTGATCAAGGCCGGCAGAACGGTGTTTTAAATCTAAGTATTATCGATCATGACCAGATTATGAAGTTGGAACCGCATGTCAATATAAATGTTATAAAAGCCCTCTACGCCCCAAGCGCCGGGATTATCTGCCCTTATGAAGCCACATTAGCGTTAGCCCAGAGTGCGGCAGTCAATCAGGTCGTTTTCCGTTTTGATTATGCTGTTACCGAAATAACCAAAGTAGCCGATCATTTTCTGATCAATAATGAAATTGAAACGCGATATATCATTAATGCGGCAGGCATATATAGCGACCAGATTGCCGCCTTAATCGGTGATCAGCGCTACACAGTAATACCACGTAAAGGCGAATATCTGCTGCTCGATAAAACCGAAGAGCTGTTTCATCATGTCCTGTTTCAAACACCGACTAAAATGGGCAAAGGCGTACTGATTACACCGACGATTGATCATAATACCCTAGTCGGACCGACCGCCGTTGATATCAGTGATAAAGAAGATGAATCCGTCAGCGCTGAAGGCATTCAACTGATTAAAACAACGGCATTAAAAACATCCGACAAATTGAATTTCCGCAAAGTGATTACCGAATTCAGCGGTTTGCGTGCCGTCTGCGGCGATGATTTTATAATTGAACCATCCGTTGCCGACAATCATTTTATCAACCTGATCGGCATTGCTTCCCCGGGACTCGCAAGTGCCCCGGCTATTGGTGAGTATGTCATGGAACTCTTAAGTAAAAACCGTTTTCAGCTAGTGAAAAAAGCCCATTATCAGACCGGAAGAGCGAAACCGATCCGGATAACAGAATTATCTTTGGAACAATACGATCAACTGATAAAAACGCAGCCGGCTTACGGTAAAATCGTCTGTCGCTGCGAAGTGGTCAGTGAACAAGAGATTGTCAATGCCGTTACCGGACTTTTGCCGGCCGTGAGCGTTGATGGTGTAAAACGAAGAACGCGCGCCGGGATGGGACGGTGCCAAAGCGGTTTCTGCAGTGTAAGAACCATGGAACTGATTGCCCGGCACCAGCATCGATCGATGACGGATATTAACAAGTCGACAAATCATTCCCCGATTGTTTATCAGCCGACTAAAGGAGAAACCGATCATGAGGACTGAAACTTTTGACTTAGTGGTAATCGGCGGCGGTCCGGCTGGCATAGCCGGAGCTACGGAAGCGGCTAAACAAGGAATAAAGAAAATTCTTTTAATCGAACGTGAACCAGCCTTAGGCGGGATTCTGAAACAGTGTATTCATAATGGTTTTGGCCTGCACATTTTCAAAGAAGAACTGACCGGTCCTGAATACGCCGCCCGCTGGATTGCGGAACTCGAAACTCTGCCTATTCAGATTATGCTGGAGACGACCGTGATTGATATCAGCCGTGACCGTTCCATGATTGTCGTCAATGAGTCCGGCATCCGGCAGATAAAGGCTGACAACATCCTGTTGGCCATGGGCTGCCGCGAACGTACCAGAGGAGCAATCATGACCCCCGGCTATCGGCCGGCTGGTGTCTTTACTGCTGGAAATGCCCAGAAACTAGTCAATATCAACGGTTATCTGCCAGGTAAAGAAGTTGTCATTGTCGGCAGCGGCGATATTGGTTTGATTATGGCTCGCCGGATGACGCTCGAAGGAGCCAAAGTTAAATTGGTAAGTGAAATAATGCCCTATTCCAGCGGTCTAGCGCGTAATATTGCCCAATGTGTTAATGATTTTGACATTCCATTGCGTTTCAAGACAACGATCACCAAAATCCATGGCAAAGAACGTGTCACCGGCGTGACGGTTGCCTCTGTAGATGAGCACATGAATCCGCTCAAAAACACCGAAGAATTCATTGCCTGCGACACTGTGCTTTTCTCTGTCGGTCTGATTCCGGAGAATGAATTATCCCGCAAAATGGAAATCGAACTGGACCCAGTTACCGGCGGACCGGTGGTCAGTGAAGATCTGCAGACCTCTGTGTCACACGTTTTCGCCTGCGGCAATGTTGTACAAGTTCATGATTTGGTCGATCATGTCAGTCAGGAAGCCATGCGCGCCGCCAACGGTATCGCTCATCAAGAACACTCCTTATTAGCTGAACCAATCAAGATACAGCATGATAAACAGATTCGTTATGTCGTCCCGCAGCTACTAAAAAGTTTGGATCACGATGAGCTTACTTTCGCTTTCCGCTCCGTTGACACTTATCGCAATGTAAATTTGCGTGTTTGCAGTCAGCATCAAGTAATCTTTCAGCAAAAGAAGAATATCGTCACTCCGGGAGAAATGATCACCCTGACGCTTAACAAAAAGATTATCAGCCTGATTCACGGCGATCTGTCCCTAGAAATGGAGCTGTCTCATGAATAAAGAAATGGTCTGTATCGTCTGTCCGATGGGCTGCCGGCTGAAGATTGAAATCACAGATGGAAAACCTGCAGCGATAACCGGCAACTCCTGCCCCCGCGGCTATGCCTACGCCATGAAAGAATACACGGCACCGGAGCGGGTCTTAACGACAACCGTCAAAGTTCATGGCGGTATACACCCGCTCGTCAGTGTCAAATCCGCACAGCCGCTGCCGAAGTCCCGCCTGTTTGAAGCCATGGACATCATCAATCAGCTGGTTGTTGAAGCTCCGGTAAGCCTTCACGATGTATTGATCAGTAATATTCTTAACACCGGAGTTGATATTATTGCGACCGCAAACAATAAAAAAGCTCCCTAAGGAGCTTAACTTGGCTGATGAGTAGCCAGCCAGTCAGGACCGGCTGATTCAATATGAATTTGATTATGACGATGATAAGCCACCATTAGCGTTGGCTTTTTTTCATCATTGGCATAGACAAACGGGAATTCGTTTTTTGTTGTCGCAACCCCGAGATTGCCATCTTTATCAATCGCAATGATTGAAATATCTTCCGTTGTAATCTCATTCTTTTTTAAACGTTCACAGTGCTCATTTAAAGCTCTGGTGCAAGCTTTCTGTACGGCCAAGCCTTGACGCATGTAGGCAACGACATTAAATGACAGACAGCCGCGCATGATGTTCTCGCCGATACCCGTTGCCGCACAGGCTCCGGCTTCGCTATCCGCATAATATCCGGAACCGATGATCGGCGAATCACCGACCCGGCCCTGTTCTTTCATGAACAAACCACTGGTTGAAACTCCCACCATGATATCATCATGCTGCTTACCGATAAAACAAACGGTATCATGCCCGGTTTCCGCCGACTTGCTTTCCCATTTCTTCTTGGCTGCTTCGGTCAGCATCGGCCGGAATTCAAAACCTGCCTGACGAGCATAGGCTTCCGCACCGTCCGCTGTTAAGAAACAATTGAGTGTTCTTTTCATCAGACTGTGTGCTACCTTTATCGGATTCTTGATATCCTTAACCGAAGATATCGCTCCGTAACGCATAGTTGATCCGTTCATAAAAGCCGCATCCAAATACACTTCTCCCTGCTTGTTAGGCCAGCCGCCATAACCGACGGAATGGACATTTTCATCATCTTCGACGGTCGTTATCGCCTTAATGATCGCTTCATCCAAACCTTTGCCGCTAGTTAAGGCCTCAACAGCGCGGATACTGCCATTGTAAGAGAATTCCCATGTTGACACAAAACAATATTTCATTTTTTAGCCCTTCGCTTTTCCTTTAAATCCGGCCCGATAACCGGCCAAGATATTCGTATCGTATGAATAGATCATTTTTTCTCTTTGTCTCTGCCGATCAACCGCCTGTTTAACCAGCTGATCCATCAGTTGAGTAAAGTCAACGCCGGAGGCCTGCCAAAGATAAAATGCCAGAGAACCGGGTATGGTATTGATTTCATTGACATAAACTTCATCCGTATCCCGATCAACCAAGAAATCAATTCGGCAGACACCGCTTGCTCCCAGCACTTTAAAGGTTTTGATTGCCAGTTCCTGAATATATTCTGTCCGTTCGGCACTGATTGGTGCCGGAACGATGCGAGAAGTACCGGCCATGCCTTTACTGCTTCCTTTGGATTTTTTATTACCGCCGTATTTATCCTGATAGGAAAGTATTTCCTCTTGTTTCATTACTTGTTCAAGACTGCTGACTGCACAGGAATAACAATCACCCATAACTGAACAATTGATCTCGATCAGATGCTTAATCATCTTCTCAACAACCAGTTTTCGATCATACTTTCCGGCTTCATTGACTGCATCGCTCAGTTCAGAGGCTTGGTGGACGATCTGAATTCCGACGGAGGAACCAAGACACGCCGGTTTAATAATTACCGGATAGCCAAGTTTATCAATCTTCGGGATCAGCTGATCCTGGTCTTTTTCAAATTCATGTCCGTAGAACCACAGCCAGTCGCAGATCGGTACTTTTGATCCTGCTAAAACATATTTCATGATCACTTTATCCTGACCGACACCGGCCGCTACAACATCACAGCCGCTATATGGCACCTTCAGCATTTCCAAGTAACCTTGAACCGTGCCATCTTCGCCATTTGTACCATGAATAACCGGAATAACGACATCAATCGTTTGAAGATAAGGCGCAGAAAATAATTTTGGTTTAACTGCTTTAAGCAGAACTTTATTACCCTGATTCAGCAGATAAACTTCATCAGCTTTCGCCAGCAGACCATCCATGTCGGTGTAGTTACTGATGTCTTTTAATAAATTTGAACTATAAAGCCGGCGCTGTTTGGATATATATAAAGGTATAACCTCATATTTATGCTCATCCAGGGCTTTCATCGCCTGAATAGCGGAAATTATACTTACTTCATGTTCAACCGACTCTCCGCCATAAATAACCCCAACATTGATCTTCATATGGATCCTCCTAATCAAACTGGACATCTGACAGTCCACAGTAAACCTGATAAGCTTTTGTCAGTTCCATGATCGTATTTTTCTTGGACAATTCCGGTAAAGCCGTAAAATCAAAAAAACCGACATCTGTAGTTTCATGATTGTGGTGCAGTTCACCACCAACTATTCTAGCACAATAATAGTGAACATATTCTGAAACCAGCGAAGGATAATCTTTATATTTTTCCCGTTGAAAGACACCTAACAAACGAACGATTTCCACATCAAGACCGGATTCCTGCCGGACTTCTTTTTTACCGTTCTGGCTGGACGATTCATAGACATCGCACCAACCTCCCGGCACAGCCCAACCGCCGTCTTGTTTCTCACGAACCATCAGCAGCCGCCCTTCATCATTGAAAACCAGTACGCGCACTGATACATTAGGCGTCGCATAAACATCATGCACATAGACATTATGATCAATCTCCTGTCCGGTGTATTCATTCAGTGTTGCAATTGCCAAAGCCTCTAATTCTTCATAATTCTCGTAAGCAAAATCATCTTTAGTATACTTCTTGCCGATCCGCGACACAGCCATAACTTTACTGATAAAAGGAATAACCTTCATAATCAGCCTTCTTTCTAATTATTAAACGCATCCGGCAGATCATTTTCCAACAGAATGGTATCCGTGCCGTCAGCAATCTGGTAAACATAACCGAATGCTTCCTTAACCGTATCAACAACCTTAATTTGTGACTCATCAAATCCGGTCTCGGACAAACCGGCTAAAATTGCCGCTGTCTGCCGTTTCCCAACCAAAATAACATGATCGGCTTTCCCAAGCATCTGCCGGCCGAATGTTCGATTAGCTTGATCTTGCTGCTGTCCAAGATCGATCATTCCCGGAGTAATGATAATGCGTTTTCCCGGCATCCGGCTCAGAACATCCAGAGACATCGCCGCTCCTGCCGGATTTGAATTGAAAGCATTATCGATAAAAGTCAATCCGTTTATCTTCTTCAGCTGCAGTCGGTGTTCGATATAATCCAGATCCTTAATGGTTTTCTGCAGTTTTTCCCAGGAAATACCCATGGTCCGTCCTAACGCTACCGCTACCAGAATGTTCATGATATTGTGTTCACCCAACAACTTCGTTGCAAAGCCCCATTCCTGACCTTCCGCTAATACCTTAAAATGGCTTCCGTAAGGGCTGTATTCAATCGCTGCTGCGCGATAATCCGCTGTCTGATCATGAATTCCATAGCTAATCAGCCGACAAGCATTATGCACGTGATACTGACGGATATATTCGTTATCCATGTTTAAAAAACCAATTCCGTCTTCCGGCAGATTCTCAATCATGCACATTTTTTCCTGAATGATGTTTTCTAATGAATGAAAGGTGTTGAGATGCTGCGGACCGATTGAAGTCACAATTCCGTACTGCGGTCGGACAAACTTCGTAAGGAAATCAATCTCACCAACCTTATCCGCCCCCATCTCACAGATAAAAACCTCGTGCAGCGGTTTCAACAGTTCACGAATTGTGATTGTAATACCCATTGGCGTATTATAAGAAGCCGGCGTCATCAAGGTATAATACTGATCCGCCAGCACTGCGTTAACAATATTCTTGGTCGACGTTTTGCCATAACTGCCGGTAATTCCGATTTTCTTCAACGACGGACTGTTCTGCAAGATCTGCCGTGCCTGGTCAAGATAGTAGCGCTTAATAAGGTTCTCTAGCGGCTGTGTTAGGTAGTAAACCACATAAATCAGCAGCCAATTCACATAAAATGCGACAATCAACGCCAAAGGCCACAGGCTGACTGGCAGCCGCATCCACAGCAACAGCCAGATAATATTCAAAATCAGGATAACAGCCGCCTGACGTTTGACCCGTCCGGTATATTTAAGCGGTTTGATATAGTTTTTATTCCGTTCAATCTTCCACTCCAAAGCAAGCTTCAATGTACAGAACAGCAGCAGATAGAGCATAATGACCAATGCATTTCGGAAAAAAAGCGGAATCAGCCAGATCACGGCCATTATCAGGCCGACAACGACATCCTGATAATCATATCGGCGCTGTTTCAGCCACCCGGTATAGCGCGGAAGTTCATAACGATTCTGTTGAAACATGTGCAAAACATGTTTGATACTAATCAGCATGTAAGCTAAAGCCAACAACAGAAAAAACAGTTTCACCCAATTATTCATGAGTTACTTCCCCGTCATTTGCCAGAAAAACATCAATAACGCGCAAAAAGCGTGCCATCTGATGATAATAAGCATAATGATCATCACCTTCAAAGACCGCCAATCCGGCACCGGGAATCAATTCAGCCATCTTCTGACCCATCCACAGCGGCGTTGCCTCGTCGTTTTCACCCCAAACCAACAACACCTCAGCTTTAATATCTTCTAAATATTTACTGAGGTCTTCATTGACAATCTTGATAAATGACTCACGCATAACTCCATTGGTCTTCTGATAATCTGAACTGCCGGAAGTTCGCTGCAAAGCCTCCTGATACTTGGTCAAACCCAATAGTTTCAATGTCTTTTTCGCCAGCTTGTATGAATAAACGCGCAGATAGTAATCCGCCGTACGCTCTTCCAAAATACCCGCTCCGCCGGTAATGACCATTTTATAAACCGGATTATTCGCCGCATAAATAATAGCCAGCCGCGCTCCGAAGGAGTGCGCAATGATGATTGGCTCATACAGTTTAAAAACATTAATAAACTGCTTCAAATGATTGGCATAATCATAGACGGACCAGCTGACAGCCGGTACGGCGCTTTGTCCAAATCCCGGCAAGTCAAGATTAAAAACACGGAAACGGTCTGCCAAGTGTTCTTCGATCGGTGCCATCATTTCCGTATTCTGACCCCATCCGTGCAGCAATATAACCGGACGTCCGGCTGTACCGCTTTGACTATAATTCGTAACAACATCATTTATCGTTATGAGTGCCATAAATACTCCTGTTCCATATTATTATATCCTATTGAATCAATAAGCTATCCGTTTATTCATCCGTATCTGACGGATCGCTGATAATCGTTACAATCGCATCCATGATACAGTGATTCTTAATCTTCTTGACCGCAATCTGCAAATTATTAATTGTTAACTCAAACTGACTGCCATCATCGGGAATTGCCCCCAGATAACTGAACACCATTCCCCCGAAGGTATCATATTCAGCTTCCGGAAGTTTGATTTTCAGTGCTCCGATTAAACCTTCAAGTAAAACAAAACCATTCAGCCGCCATTTACGTTCATCCAACTGCTTCAGATAAGGCTCGATTTCATCATCCGCAACCTCTTCAAAATCACCGACCAATTCTTCCAAAAGATCATTCATTGTAATGATTCCGCTCATCCCGCCGTACTCATCCATTACCACAGCAAAATGATGATGAGTTTTTTTCATATTACGGAACAACGCATCCAACTTGACGGTTTCCGGTACAAGATAGGCTGGTTTGACTGCTTTCTCCAATACGGAAACACGATGCTTGTCTTTTAAACGGAAATAATCCTTCGCATTCAGGATTCCGATAATATCGTCGACGCTTTCTCCGCATACCGGATAAATCGTATGCCGCGTACGATCAATAGTATCCGCCCACTTTTCTTCGGAATCTTTTATCCATAACACATCCGTATCGGTCCGATGCGTCATCGTTTCTACCGCGGAACGGTCATCGAATTCAAAAACATTCTGCAGCATTTCCTTTTCATCAATGTCAATTGTCCCTTTTTCACTGCCGGCGTCAATCATCATACGGATTTCTTCTTCCGTAATCTCTTCGCTGTTGTCATTCGGATCAATCCCGACCAGGCGCAGGATCAGATTGGTACTGGCTGTTAAAAGGAAAACAACCGGCTTAAAAATCAGTGATATTATATAAATAAACCCAGATAGTTTCAATGCTAAGAATTCAGCATTACGCATCGCAATGCGTTTCGGCACCAGTTCACCGAATACTAGCGTGAAATAGGATAGAATCAGTGTGATAATAATAACCGATGCTGTCCGGAGCGTCTCTGCACTGACCATCAATCCGCTGCTTAAAACCAAACTGACCAAACGATCCGCAAAATTATCCGCTGCGAAAGCACTTCCTAAAAAGCCGGCAAAGGTGATTCCGACCTGAATTGTTGCCAAGAAACGAGCCGGCTGGTTTGTCAGTTTGCTCAGACGCGCCGCTTTAACATTGCCTTCAGCCGTAAGTTTAGCCAGCTTATTATCATTCATAGAAATGACCGCAATCTCGGTACAGGCAAAAACCGCATTAATCATGATCAATAATGCCTGTAACAAAAGCTTCCAAATCAACGAATCATTGTCCAAAAGAAAATCCTCCCTATAATCTTTATTATAGCAAAGATTATATCCAATTTTAAATGATACAACATTATCCGGCAGTTGACAAATCACTTTATTCGATAACACTGAGGTTTTATCATTTTTGAGTGTTCAAACAAAAACAAACTGGGAATCCAGTTTGTTCATTGTTACAAATTCTAATTGATTTGACGGTTGACAAGAACATTGACAACTTTATAACCATGATCAGTCAGTAGTTTGGCAATCTTATCGCCATCCAGATTCGCTACCCGAATCACAACATCCACGGTTGCTTTGCGATAAACCACCAGATGCGAGATACTGACGCCGGCTTCTGCCAAAATATGAGCAATTTTCGCCAAAAGCCCAACTTTATCTTCGGCAATCTCAATCACAATCCGACTGCCAATATCATGATAACCAAGCAAATCGACAAAAGCCGCAAAAACATCCTTCTGCGTGATGATTCCAACCAGATGATTATCAGCTTCGACAACCGGCAGACAAGAAATATCATGCTTCATCATTACTTCAGCCGCTTCTTCCAGCAGCCGATCCGGCGTGATGATTATGACTTTCTTGATCATGATCGATTCAACAGTCGTTTTCGATAAAAGATAATTCAGTTCATGAATACTCAGACTGGTTGCTTTACTCGGTGTGTTAGCTTGAATCGTTCCTTCGGTAATCAATCCGATTAGTTTACCCTGCGCGTCAACAATCGGCAGACGATGAAAGTTATTCGATGCGAAAATATCTAAAACTTGTGTAATCTTAACATCCTTTGCCACAGTAACAATATTCTTGCTCATACGATCTCTGACGTACATCTTAACCTCCCAAGTACACTTTCTGTACCTCTTCGCTGGCAGCCAGTTCAGCACCGCTGCCTTCTAATACGATTTTTCCGGTTTCCATGACATAGGCGTAATCCGCCACGGATAAGGCCATTCTGGCATTCTGTTCGACTAATAAAATCGTTGTTCCGCCGGCATTGATCTCCTTGATAATACTGAAAATTTCTTTAACAAGGATTGGGGCCAGCCCCATGCTTGGCTCATCCAGCAGAAGAATCTGCGGTCTGGCCATCAAAGCCCGCCCGATGGCCAGCATCTGCTGCTCGCCGCCGGATAATGTTGATGCGTCTTGACTACCGCGTTCTTTGAGAATCGGGAAATGCTGATAGACCGCCTCTAGATCATCCTTAATCCTTTGCTTATCATTAACCAGATACGCTCCCATCAACAAATTCTCATAAACCGTCAGCCCAGTGAAAATGTGACGACCTTCCGGTACATGCGTGATCCCGAGTTTTACAATATGCTGAGCACTGGTTTTGGTGATATCAGTTTCCTTAAATGATACTTCGCCATGACTTTTGCTGATCAATCCTGAAATAGCTTTCAACAGCGTCGATTTGCCGGCACCGTTTGCGCCAATCAGTGAAACAATCGATCCATCCTGCACTTCAATACTAACATGTTTCAATGCTTGAATGACACCGTAATGGACATCAAGGTCACAAACTTTCAGCATTACATTTCCTCCCCAAGATACGCTTCAATTACACGCTTATTATGCTTGATTTCTTCAGGGGTGCCGCTGGCAATGCAGCGTCCGTAATCCAGAACGTAAATCCGTTCGCACAAATTCATGACTAATGACATGTCATGCTCAATCAACACAACCGTCAGTTGAAACTGTTCCTTGATCTTTTTTATCAGGGTTGTCAGTTCACTGGTTTCTTGCGGATTCATGCCGGCAGCCGGTTCATCCAAGAAAAGAATCGTCGGATCAGTCGCTAAAGCGCGGGCAATTTCTAGCTTACGTTGTTCGCCGTAAGGCAGATTTTTAGCTAGATAGCCGGCTTTATGATCTAATTCCATAATTTTTAATAGATCAATGGTCTTTTGCTGAACCTTCGCTTCTTCGCGATAATAACGGCCGAGCCGAGTAATCGCTGCTAAACTGCCGTAATGAATGGACTGGTGCATGCCAACTTTAACATTATCGATTACTGTTAAATCCTTAAACAACCGTATATTCTGAAATGTCCGAGCCATTCCCAACCGATTGATCTCATAAGGTTTCATTCCGGAGATATCTTTCATCCTGTTCTTAACCAGCAATTCAACCCGGCCTTCACTAGGTTCATAAATACCGGTTAAAACATTGAACAAGGTTGTCTTGCCTGCGCCGTTCGGTCCGATTAAGCCAATCAGTTCCTGTGATTCTATATCCATATTGACATTGGAAACGGCCGTCAGTCCGCCGAAATTTCGGGTCAGATCAGTTACTTTTAGAAGACTCATGCTTAAACCTCCCTCTGATAAATCGATAGAGACCGGTGAAGGTAAACTCTTTTGTTCCAAGCAATCCTTTTGGCCTGAAAATCATGATCAGAACAATCGTCACAGCGTATAAAATCATGCGGATTGCCGAGAAACTCTGCAAAACAGTGTTTATGATACCTAATGCAATACCGGAAAGAATACTGCCGGTCACACTTCCCATACCGCCGAAGACGACGATAACCAAAATATCAATTGACTTCGCAAAGCCGAAGGTTTCCGGCTTGATGACATAAAAGGTACTGGCGTAAAAAGCACCGGCCAAGCTGGCAAGCAGTGCGCCGATCAGAAAAGCAATCGTTTTGTACTTAGTTGTATTAATGCCCATCGCTTCACTGGCAATTTCATCCTCGCGAATACTGATACATGCCCGTCCCGGAGCGCTGCGGCCAAAATTCACTACCGTCAAAACCGTGATGACAACGCCAAAATAAATCAGCGGCCAAGTGACTAATTTGGGAATGTTGCTTAATCCGGCAGCTCGATTAGTGATATCCATATTCAGTACAACAATTCGAATAATCTCCGCAAACCCCAAGGTTGCGATAGCCAGGTAATCACCTTTCAGCCTTAAAGTCGGAATCGCGACAATCAAAGCTACTATTCCGCTGATCACAAAACCTAACAAAATACCAGCCAGCATCCCGCCATAACCCGGATAAAACTTAGTCATGACAGCGCAAGTATAGGCGCCGATACACATGAACCCGGCATGTCCCAAAGAAAATTGTCCGCAGATTCCGATGATTAAATTCAAACCAACCGCTAAGATGATATTGATACAGATTGTCATCAGCGTTATCTGATAATAGGCATTAATAATCTTCGCCTGCATCAAGACAGAAACGATAAAGTAAATTGTAACGGTAAATAAAAGCCAGCTAAGATTTTTCCAATTCAGATAGTTTTTCATGTTAAACCTTAGTCCTTTCCTTCTTACCTAATAAACCGGTCGGCTTAACGATTAGGATAATAATCAGGATAGCATACACGACAGCATCTTTATACAGCGAGCTGCCGTATCCGCTGACTAGAGCTTCGATGATCCCAATGGTAAAGCCACCAAACATCGCTCCGGGAATAATACCGATACCGCCGAAAACGGCGGCAATAAAGGCCTTAAGCCCAGGAGTAATTCCCATCAGCGGATTAATGCTATTGTAATATATGCCAACCAAAATGCCGGCAGCTCCGGCTAATGCCGAACCTAGCGCAAAAGTAAAGGATATAACCGAATCAACATTGATTCCCATAAGCCGAGCAGCATCGGCATCCGCACTGACCGCACGCATAGCCCGGCCGACTTTCGTCTTTTTAACAATAAATTGCAGCAGCAGCATCAAAGTGATTGTTGTCGCAAAAATACAGATCTGCTGTAATGAAATACGCAGACTGCCGACAATAAAAACATAATTGCCCAACACTGCCGGATAAGTCCGGACATTGGCCCCCATCACATTCATCGTTGTATATTCTAAGAAAAAAGAAACACCGATAGCTGTAATCAATGCCGCAATCCGCGTCGCATTGCGTAATGGCTTATATGCCACGCGCTCTATTATAACGCCGATGATTGCACACACAATCATCGTGATGATTAAAGCCGGAAAAAAGCTGACATGACCGTAAGTGATGACAATATAGCCAACATAGGCTCCTAACATATAAATATCACCATGCGCGAAATTAATCAATTTGATAATTCCGTAAACCATGGTGTAACCTAAGGCTATCAGGGCATAGATACTTCCCAGTGATAAGCCATTTATCAATTGCTGAAGAAACATATGAGCTCCTTTTCATAAGAAACAAAGGACAAAAGTAGTGCTTTTGTCCTTTGTTCATCTCGATTTAAGAATTAACTATTACGGATTAACTTTGACACTATTAACGGCCTTATCCCCTGAAAGCTCAACCACATAAATCGCCTTAATGGCATCGTGATTTTCACCAACCGTGATGTTGCCTGTAATACCTTCAAATCCATCAGTGCTAGCCAGAGCTTCAACAATTTTCGCCGCATCAGCTTCGCCGGCTCTTTCAATTGCATCAACCAGCAACATTGCCGCGTCATAAGCTAAAGCCGAGAATGAGTTAGGATCTTCACCGTATTCAGCATTATAAGCTGATACGAAATCCGCTACAGCCTGATTATCGCCGACAGATGAATAATGTGTTGAATAGAAAACATTCGTGATATTCGCAGTACCGGCCAAACTGATCAGATCCGGTGACTCAAAGCCATCAGCTCCGATGATAGCTGCGTCGATGCCCATTTCACGAGCCTGTTTGATAATCAAACCGGCTTCGCTATAATAACCGGGAATAAAGATCACATCAAAATCCATAGTACTGATTCTTGTTAAAACGGCATTAAAATCGGTATCGCCGCTGGTATAAGACTCATGAGCCACAATTGTGCCGCCATTCGCTTCAAACTGACTGATAAAATTATCCGCTAATCCCTGCGCATAATCACTGGAATTATCACCGAAGACAACCGCCTTTGTAGCGCCTAAGTTAGCTGTCGCAAAGTTCGCCATGGTAATTCCCTGGAAACTATCAATAAAGCATGTGCGGAAAGCCGTCGAATATGCCGTGTTTGTTGTTTCATTAATTAAGACAGAACTATCCGTAGCTGATGGTGAAATGATTGCTGTGCCATATTCTTCCGCAACCGGAATGCTGGCTTTAAAAGCGCCGCTGGTTGCCGGGCCTAAGATTGCGACGACTTCATCCTGTGTAACCAACCGCGTGGTGACACTGGTCGCTTCCGATGCCGCTGACGTATTGTCAACCTCGACTAATTCAATTTGTTTGCCTAAAACGCCGCCATTCGCATTAACCTGCTTAATAGCCAATTTTATGCCGTTTAATTCAGCCTGGCCATAACTAGCGACAGCACCGGATAATTCCATGTTGACGCCGACTTTGATGGTCGTTTCAGCTGCTTGCTCTTCACCGCTTGCTGAGCCGCAACCAGTCAAGATCAAGTTAATTACCATAAACAAAGTAATTAATTTCATCAATTTTTTCATAATTTTCTCCCCTTTATAGTTATCATTAATACTAGCACAAAAAAGCGAAAAAACAAGATATTTTCAACCATTTTCTGAAATATTTATGAAAATAATTATGAAAGATGCCGCTGCTATCTGGAATTTGTGATAATCGGATAGCAACTTTTGCTTAAACTGTTTGTTTCAGACTAGACTTGATTAATCATTTCAAATTACAAAGAAGTAAAGAAAAGGCTCCCGCAGGAGCCTCTTACCTATTTAAAACGTTCTCTCTTATGATAATGCGTATGCAGTAATTCATGGGCCAGATGACTGTTAGGCTCGCCTAAAAAGTTCTTATAGAGTTCCTGAACTTGCTGATTTTCATGCGATTTGCGTTTCGGCATACTGACATCTTCATCATACAAAGCTTTCGCTCTTTCCTTTTTCCAATCAATCGCCTTAAATCCATTGCGGATATTCGCATTGACTATTGATTGACCGCCGCCGTTAATACAGCCTCCGGGGCAGCCCATGATTTCAATAAAGGTATATGGCGACTTACCAGCCCGGATATCATCCAGCAGCGGTTTAGCCAGGCTCATCGAATGTGCTACCGCAACCCTAATGTCCGTTCCGTTAATATTGACCGTCGCTTCTTTGACTCCTTCAGTACCGCGTAGAGCCGTGAAATTGATGTCACTTAGTTCTTTTTTCGTCAAGACCTCATAGACCGTTCTTAAAGCCGCTTCCATAACACCGCCCGAGGCTCCGAAGATGACACCGGCTCCGGTATATTCACCGAAAAGATCTTGATCAAATTTTTCATCCGGCAGATCAGCAAAATCGATACCATACATTTTAATCAAACGGCCCAGTTCACGCGTTGTCAGTACCGCATCAACATCATTCGGCATTTCCTCACGCGCTCTTTCTTCTTTTTTAGCAGTACAGGGCATGATGCTGACCACATACATATCCTTGGGATCGATGCCTTTCGTCTGCGCATAATATGATTTTAGGATCGCTCCAAGCATCATATGCGGAGATTTGCAGGAAGACAGATTGCCTAATAAATCCGGATATTCAAATTCGATATAGCGAATCCAACCCGGGGAACAGGAGGTAATCATCGGCAGAACCCCTTGATTAGAAAGACGTCCGATTAATTCCGTCCCTTCTTCCATGATCGTTAAATCAGCACCGAAGTTTGTGTCATAGACGCGTTCAAAACCAATCCGCCGCAATGCTGCGACCATTTTACCGGTTACCCGCGTGCCGATCGGCATTCCGAATTCTTCGCCCAAGGAGGCGCGGACAGCCGGAGCTGTTTGAACGATAACATGTTTTTGCGGGTTGTTCAAAGCTTCAATGACCTGATGAATCTCTTCTTTTTCGCTCAAAGCGCCAACCGGACAAGCATTGATGCACTGCCCGCATTGCATACAGTTGACATCCGCAAAGCTTTTATCAAAGACCGGTCCGACCTTCGTCTTAAAACCGCGATCGATAAATCCGAGGATACCCAATCCCTGAACCTTCTTGCAAGTTTCAATACAGCGGCCGCACAAAATGCACTTGCTGGTATCGCGGACAATGCCGTTTGCGACATTATCAAATGTCGGTTTCGTTTTAGCCCCATGAAAACGATCTTCCCGCACGCCGAGTTCTTCGCATAACGACTGCAGTTCGCAGTGCTGATTGCGAATACAAGACAAACAGTCTTTGGAATGATTAGACATAATCAGCTGTAAATTTGTTTTTCTGGCATCTAGTACGCGTTTGGAAGTAGTAAAGATTTCCATACCTGAAGCAACCGGAAATACACAAGCCGCCGCCAGATTACGCGCTCCCTTAACTTCGACAACACACATCCGGCAAGCTCCGGATTTATTTATATCTTTCAGATAACACAAAGTCGGAATATATAGTCCCGCTTTACGAGCCGCATCCAGTACCGTTGAACCTTCTTCAACTTCAACCGGGATATTATTGATTTTTAAGTTAATCATCGCTTACCTCCCTAGTTGCGAACAACCGCGCCAAAGCGACAGTTTGTCAAACACAATCCACATTTGATACATTTAGCGGGATCAATAACATATGGAGTTTTGCCGACTTCCCCGGTGATCGCGCCAACCGGACAATTCTTTGCGCATAAACTACACTTTTTACATTTATCCGCTTCAATAGAATAGCTTAACAGTTTCTTGCAGACCCCGGCCGGACACTTGTGATCGACCGCATGAGCAACATACTCATCATGGAACAAACGCATTGTTGAAAGCACCGGGTTCGGCGCTGTTTGGCCAAGACCGCACAAAGCCGTTTCCTTGATACTGTTAGCCAGTTTTTCCAATTCCGTTAAGGTTTCCATCGATCCGCGACCTTCGCAAAGATCCGTCAGCAGTTCCAACATCCGTTTGGTGCCGACACGGCACGGTGTACACTTGCCGCAAGATTCATCGCAGATAAAATCCATGTAGAATCGGGCAACATCAACCATGCAGTTATCTTCATCAACGACAATCATTCCGCCAGAGCCCATCATTGAACCCAGAGCCACCAGATTGTCAAAATCGATCGGGGTATTTAAATCTTTTTCCGTCAGACACCCGCCGGACGGACCGCCGGTTTGAACCGCTTTAAAATTCTTATTGTTCGGACAGCCGCCGCCGATTTCGTAGATGACTTCGCGTAAAGTCGTCCCCATTGGAATTTCCACTAAACCGGTATTGACTATCTTTCCGCCTAGAGCGAAAACCTTTGTTCCCGATGACTTTTCAGTACCCATCGTCCGGAACCAATCAGCACCGTTAATAATGATCTGACAGACATTGGCAAAAGTCTCAACATTATTGATGATCGTCGGTTTCCCCCAAACGCCTTTAACAGCCGGAAACGGCGGTTTCGGGTTAGGCATACCGCGCTTGCCTTCGATTGACATAATCAGTGCCGTTTCTTCACCGCAGACAAATGCTCCGGCTCCTAAACGGATTTCCACATCGAATTCAAAACCGGTTCCGAGAATATCTTTCCCAAACAAGCCGAGTTCTTCCGCTTGTTTGATTGCAATTTTTAATCTTTCAACAGCTATCGGATACTCCGCGCGGATATAAACATAACCATGCTTAGCTCCGATCGCATAGCCGGCAATGGCCATCGCTTCTAAAACCGCATGCGGATCACCTTCCAGAATCGAACGATCCATAAACGCTCCCGGATCACCTTCATCGGCATTGCAAATGACATATTTTTCATCATTCTTCTGATCAGCCGCAAACTGCCACTTAACCCCTGTCGGGAATCCGCCGCCGCCGCGACCGCGCAAACCGGATTTTTTTATCTCATCAATAACTTCCTGCTGACTCATTTCTGTCAGGACTTTCCCTAAAGCCTGGTAGCCGTCCTTTGCAATATATTCATTGATATCTTCCGGGTTGATTACACCACAGTTGCGTAAAGCAATGCGCTTTTGTTTAGCATAGAAACGGATCTTGCTGATTTCAAAGATTTTCTCTTTTGTCTTTTCATCAATATCACTCATTTCCAATCTGGTAACCGGACGTCCTTTATAAAAATGTTCACTGACAATTTCCGGAACGTCATCCACCGTCACATGACAATAGAAGGTCTTATCCGGGTAGATCGCCATGATCGGACCCTTCTGACATAAACCGAAACAACCGGTTTTAACAACTTTAATTTCTCTTTCAAGCCCAAATTTCGCAATTTCTTCATTTAATCGCTCGACAATAAGGGCTGATTGCGACGAGGTACAGCCTGTACCCGCACATACCAAAGCATGTATTCTTTCCATTACATTTTCCCCTTACTGTTTAACGGACCCAACGGTATATTTCTCAACGATTTTACCATTTCCGATATGTTCTTTCATGATTTCTAAAGCTTTTTCCGGATTGATCTGCACATAAGTTGTTTTCTGACCGTCTTTATCAAATACTTCGACGATCGGTTCCAGCGTGCACATACCGATACAGCCGGTCTGAGCAATCACACATGAATAGTGCCCGCGTGCGGCTTCTTCTACCAAAGCATTCAGTACCGGACGAGCCCCGGCGGCGATGCCGCAGGTTGCCATACCGACAATGACACGATAGTCACCTGAACCGTCCCGCATCTCGATCTTCTTTTTTGCTTCATCACGAAGCTTTTGCAATTCCGCTAATGACTTCATTTTTGTTCTCCTTTATTACTGCTTAAACCTTCTTTTATATAATCCCTGATCCATAACAAGATCGCTGGATCCGCTATACTGACATCGTCTAGCTGCTGTCTGATCTGCCGCGTGTCAAAGATGAATTCATAATCGTCCCGCTGATAACGCAGACAGTAATCAACTTTATCGTTAGCCTGGATCAGCGTCAGCATCGCTTCCGCAATATTTCCAAGCGGCGGTGTATCAAGATGAGACTTGCGAATATCGACTCTGATAAATGTTCCTTTGCCAAGTTCGGATTCAATTGTAAACCGACCATCGCATTGTTCAGCCAAAGCTTTAAAAAAAGCCACTCCCAAGCCAATCTTCCTTGTTGTTCTTGTCGTATAAAACGGACTGATGACCTTCTTGACCGTCTCCTGATCCATACCGCAACCATCATCGGCAACACTGAGTATCAGCCGATCCTGCTTGTCGAATTCCGCTAAGTAAATCATAATGTGTTCAGCCTGAGCACTTAATGAATTATTCGCGATATCCAGCAAGTACATTGCCATATCCTGCATCATGAGTCATTCCTCCACAGCCGATCGAACGTTTCCGCTGATATCGAATTGACCGGTTCGTTTATATCAGTTAAATAATGAGCATCCGAATTTGTCAGCCAGACTGTTTCCGTTATCCACGGATGACTGGCCAAAAGCCGTTGCTTTTCACTGATATTCTTAACTTCGATTCCATCGAATTTCAATTGGAGAGGAATGAATCCCAGCTGGGTAATAATACTATTGTGACGATCAAGCGCGTGAGCTAAAACCATACTTCCATGATGCAGATGAACTAAATCACAGACTTGTTCAATCGAATACATCACGCTGTTTAACAATAAAAGCGGTTCTTCTTTGATGATCTCATCACTCTGATCCATAACATACTGATGACCGAAATAATGCGGATCGTTACGGATCGGGATCAATTGATCCTTGATTTTCTGACCAAACAACTGACATTCAGCCAACTGACGGAAGTAACACAAAACATGGACTTCTTCTGCTGTCTGAACTTCTATGCCGTAAACCAGCCGCATATTCCGCTGTAACGCAACCTCGTGAAGGGCCTGTTGCTGCTCAGTACTGTTGTGATCACAGACGGCAATCACATCAAGATTCAGCAGACCAGCCATATTGATAATGTTGTTCGGCGTCATATCATTGCTGGCACAAGGTGACAGCGCAGAATGAATATGCAGGTCGTAAAACATCCTAGACTCCTAATTCAATCAATTTACGGCAAACATCGAAAGCGGATAAAGTCGTTTGAAAAATCGGAAGATTTTCTTCTAAAGCCTGAGCCAGCATCGCTTCATCAACCTGGCTGTCTTCACAAATGATCAAGCAGGAAAACTCCCTTAAGACGCCAACCGCTACGACATTAATATGTGCCTGCACGGTTATCCAAGCCTGTTCCGGTTTGCTATGACCCATTACCCAGCTCAGCAGATCGCCGACAAAAGCTCCCCTGATTTCTTTTTCCTGACTCTGAATGCTGGCGTGAAGCTGCCAGTTCGTCATTTCAGCTAATTCTTTAATTTTCATGTTTGATTCCATCGCCCCTAAGAATACGACAATCATTAAAAGTCGCTCTTTTTGCCAGAATTTCTTCCGCCATCGCCCGACAGGAATGAAATCCGCAGGCACCGCAGTCGTAACCGGGCAGTTTTTCCACATATTCATTAATCTTGATAAAAGTCGCTAATCTCTCTTGCAACGAACGTTTTTCATTAAAGGTACTGGCAATCGTAACACCATATAGATCATTGTTATTAATATTAGCTACGGTCTCATTAGCCTCTTTGATCAGCAGTTTGATGTTGTTCGCGCTGCTGTAAGGATTTCCCCACAACAGATTCCCGCCGATACAGCCGTTTATACAACCGGATAGAAATAAGAGATCACAGTCTTTCAAACGATCAAATTCAGCCAATTCCAAAGCGGTTATGACTTTTGCCATTCCATCCGCGATAACAACTTTCTTATCATTGAAGTCCCGTTCATATAAACCACCGGTCACATTACACAAACCCTTATCGTTGATCGTCGTCGGTAAACCTTCAGTGCTTAAATTACGCGATATCTGCGGGAACAGATCCGCCAGAATCATCGCATGATCAATTGATGAGTATTTATTGCCATACGGATATTTAGCCAGCGTCAGTTTAGCAACACATTCACTGAGTAGAAAAATACCGGTATTCTTCGGCAGTTCTGTCCGTTTTTCCCGGATATCGCGAGCTGCCACTTCACAGATATAATCAAACGGTACAATATTGCTTAGCAATATCGGATAGCGTACCTCAATTAAACGATTGACAGTCGGGCAGAAAGAGGCAATCAAAGTGGTTTGCTGGTGATTAACACCGACATAACGCACCATTTCCTCATACATTGCTCCGTCATAGCTGCTGAGATTGATTACTTCGTCAAATCCCAGTTTTTTGATAGCCAACATCAAAGATTCCGCTTGATTCAAGGATGAACATTCACCGAAGATTGCAGTAGATACTAACGCAATGTTATATTCGTAATTCTCCAAATCAGCCAGCGTACTTCCCTTAGCCTGTAAACCCTGACTGACGCAGGATTCCATGCAGGTAGCACAATTAGTGCATTTCTCGTTGTCAATTTTGACACGGTAATCCTGTAAAGAGATTGCCCCCGTCGGACAAGCATGTAAACACTTCATGCACTTCTGACATTTATCTAAGGTGTAGCTGATTACCGTCATAACACTTTGAATCCTAAAGTTAGGATTGTTCCTTTCTCACTGGACGCGATATTAAACTCATCACTGACTCTTTTAATGTTCGGCAATCCCATGCCGGCCCCAAACCCTAACTCACGCGCCTTTTCATCAGCTGTCGAGTATCCGGGCTGCAACGCCAGCGCAATATCGGGAATTCCCGGACCGGTATCGGCAAAAACAAACCGAACCTTGTCATCAATAGTTAATTTAATAATACCACCATAGGAGTGAATTATCATGTTAATTTCTGCCTCATAACAAGCAATAGCCATTCGGCGCAGCACTTCGGGATCAACCTGCAGTTCTTTAAGCATTTTCTTGATCTGACTGGATACTTTCCCGGCATTTGCATAATCATCTTTGATGATTGAATATGTGTATTCCATTATTTGGTAGCTGTTTTCAGACCTGTTTCATACAATCGTCCACAAGCATCATACATAGAGTAGGCCGTAGAGAACAGGTTCATCTTCATATCAATTCCGATATTCAGATCAATTTCTTGTGGCATCTTGTCCCGAACATAAATAATCGTGCTAATATCGAGCATTTCCGCTGTCCGGATAGACTGTGCATTAACCAACCCCGTTAAAAGAAAAGTGTGCTCTCCGGATGAACAGACCATTGCCAAAGCATCGCTCATCAGATCGGTTACCGAAACCCATTTAAAATTACGGTCATAGATCGATGGATCGCTGACGTAGATATCTCGGGCATTCAGCACATCAAGGATGTCACGTAAAATCATGATCAAGCTTTCCTTTCTTCCGCGATGATTTCGCGAATTCGCGCTTCGGCTAATCCGGTTTTAATCGCTGTTCCATAAACTTTTTCATCGATTATTGCTACCGGAGCCAATCCGCAAGCGCCTAAACATCTGGTTGCATCGACTGAAAACAATCCATCGCTGCTCGTTCCGTTAATCGGAGCTTTTGTCAATTCCAGGACTTTGTCCAGTAAGACCTGAGCATTATTGACATAACAAGCTGTTCCCATGCAGACATTGACAACATGTTTTCCTTTTGGTTCGGTTGTGAACTGCGTATAGAAGGTTACAACCCCGTAAACTTCTGATACGGAAACTCCCGCCGCCACGGCTATCTTCTCCATTGCTTCAAAAGGAATATATCCTAATTCATGCTGTACATCATGCAACATCAATTTGACCGGACCCGGACGTCCTTTATGACGTTCGACGATCGTATCGATAGTCTTCGATGCATTCTCATTTAGCTTTAACATTTTCTCACCTCCCGCTCTATTCGTTAATCCCGCAATAACCCCACTACAAAAGACGAGGATAAACTCCAAGGTATTATAGCATGAAGGCATTAGGTTTGGTAGATAGGTTATTAATTTTTTCACAATCAATGATTTAAAAAGATCACCCTAGTATTTGGGTGATCAATTATTCTTTTTTCTGCTGTTTCTGACAATCCGGACAATAGCCGTAGACGCTCAATTTATGTCCAACGATTTGGTAACCTGTTTCAGCAGTCAAAGCTTGTTCATAATCTTCAAGTGGGCAGTGTCGGATGGTAATAATCTTATTACATCCCAGACAGTACAAATAGTGCCGATGGAGCCCGCAGTTCAGCTCATAGAGCGAGCGATCATCCTGAATGATATTCACCTTCGTTACCAAATCTTTTTCAGACATGACATCCAAGGCCCGATAAACAGTTGACAAACTGATATTAAGCTGACTTTCACTCAATCGGCTATAGATCTGTTCAGCCGCTAAAGGCTGCTGCGCTTGCTGCAGAATGTCCAGGATAGCGAAACGCTGTTTTGTGTATTTCAAACCGCTGAATCTTAGTTTTTCATGCAGATCTTCACAAGACATCAGATACTCCTTCCGGTCCGATCGAACAAAGCTGTAAGTTATTAGTATTCTCTTATATAATGATATAACATAATTAAGTATCGATTACAATAGAAGCACCGTAAAGGCCAGACCGCAATAAAAAAGGCGCTGCCGTAAATACGACAGCAGCCTATTATGCTACTTAACCTTTCTGGCAGCCTCAATAAATTCCCGAGCGCGCTTTTGGTCAATGGGGTTATATAAATACCCATCGACTTTAATCGTTGTACCGACAATTACTCCATCGGCATAGGGAAGCAATTCGCTGACATTGTCTTTATTTGCTCCGCTGCCAAGAATCAGTGGATAGTCCGGGAATTTTTCTTTGATGCGGCGGAAATGCGCTTGTTCCGGCGGAAGCCCGGCTCTAGGACCGCCGATCAGCATACCGGAAATCGGCAGTACCGAGAAGCCCGACGCAATCTGTTCTTCAACTGATCGTTCGTCCAAACAAGTAGCGCCATGCGGTTCGAAATATGTATACACATGTACCTTATCCGCACCGATCTGATGCTGGTAACGGAAAATCTCACCTGAATGAAAGTCTTGAGGACCGAATGAACCGACATAAGAGTTTGATACATAAGTCCTGATAAATTTAGCACCAATCGCATTAGCAACCGCTAAAGTTGCAATCGGATCAATCAGAACACCGCAGCCAAAAGGAATCGTTAAATCTTTCGCTACTTCCGTGGCAATTCTGGTATACGCCGCGATGATCTCCGGCCCGACTGTCGTAAGATAAGGACGATCGCCTTCATTAGCAAAGACCGCAGCATCAAAGCCAAGATCCATCAGAATTTTTGCGTCCTTTTTTAAGCGTTTGATATGATCTTCAATACTGACGCTCGGATCATAGTAGGGAGTTCCCGGCAGAGCCGTCATATGCAGACAGCCAATAATCGGCCGTTTCGTTTTAAAAATCTCTTCGTGTTGTTTTAGTAGATTGTTTTCCATTTGCTATGCTAAGATACCAAGCAATGACAGAACTGTTGCTGCAAGCATCAGATAGATCATTACGGTTGTCGGTTTCTGCCCTTTCTTTAATAATTGATAAGTACTGATAAATAAAACCATCGGGAGTAATTTCGGCATAATCGAATCAAGCAAAGTCTGAACAGTTACTGTCATTTGACCGAAATTGAATACCAACGGTGACGAAATGCCGATATTTTTAGCAATCAAAGCACCAAGAACGATCATTCCGACTGCGCCTAAGGATTCTGTCACATTTTTGACCAAGCCACCGCTTAAAATCTGTACAACTGAAGCTTTACCCAAACGATAGCCGTTGATGAAACAGAAATAGCTAACAATAAGCGCATAAGCACTGAAAGCCAAAACAAATAAGATTGGTCCAAAAGCATTTCCTTGAATAGCCATATCAATGCCGATGCCAAGCAATATAACTTTTACTAGCGATTGGGTAACCGTGTCGCCGATTCCAGCTAACGGTCCCATTAGAGCGGTCTTTAGATTACTGATTGTCTCAGTATCAATTTTTTCGCCGTTTGCACGCGATTCTTCTAGTGAACAGACAATACCCGGTATAATTGATCCCCATGTATTTTCCGTGTTGTAATAAGCCATATGTCTGACAAGCGCTTCTCTTTTCAACTCTTCGTTATCGCCATATAAACGCTGAATCGCCGTTGTCATAGTATGACAGAAGCCTAAACCCATCAAACGTTCCCAGTTGTAACAAATTTGTCCCCAGCAGACCCAGGTAAACCAGGTTTTCGTCAAATCATTTTTTGTGAGCTGTTTTCTTTCGGCCATGATTTACTCCTCCTGTCCTTTCTTCATGTAGAAATAATGCAGGATGGCTAATGCCGCTCCAACTAAAGCTATTGAAGTCGTATCCATCCCAAGATAAGCTGCCGCAACAAAACCGATAATCAAAAATGGCAGGGTCGTCCGCTTATTAAGCGCTTGCATCAACATTGCCAATCCTAATGCCGGCATCATTTTACCAATCAGTTTAAGAATATTCAAAACCTGAACCGGTACAGCATTCATGAATGATTCAAAGTAAGCCGCTCCGAAATAAACACAGATGAAGGCCGGAATGAAATAAGTAATAAACGGGAAGATCTGCGATGCGAACAGATTCATCATTTTAATACCTTTGATATTCCCCTCGGCCGCATATTTATCAGCCTTATGAACCCAAATCGGATTAAGCGACATCTTCGCATTTTGCGCTAAAACTCCTAAGAGTCCCAACGGTGTAGCTACAGCCAAACCTGTCGATGCATCAAGACCGGCAATCATGGTCATCGCTACTCCAAGATATCCGGCAATTGCCAATTCATTGGGCAGCGAACCGCCAATCGCCAACAAACCAATATAAGCCATCTGAATAGTAGCTCCGACTTCCAGCCCGTATGATAGATTATTAAACAATAATCCCATAACCAAACCTGAAACCAGCGGAGCACCGAAGTAGCATGACCATCTCAGCCACATCGGGAATGCCGATGAGACGAGCCAGCATAACAAACCAATAACGATTGCGTAACCTAACAAAATAATCCCCTCCTTTTTTAAAGTCCTATTTGTTTTACAATGTCTACTTCAGCGTCCGAATTCAGCATCTGAAGATAAACATATACGCCTTTGTGACAGAGTTCTTTAGCCATTTCAATTTCTTCCGGTGACATAAAGACTCTTTTCGTGATCCCTTTACGCTTAGGACCACTGCCAATATTCCCAACATTCAGTCTTTCTAATTTAAAACCGCTATTAACCAGCTTATAAGCATAATCAATTGATTTGAACAGCAACATGACATTACTGTTGGAGTTATCCTCCTGAATCCGGTGAATAGCATTCTCGACGGACATTACTTCAACATCGACTCCGGTCGGCGCAGCCATCTTCATTACTTCTGTCATAAAAGTATCGCTAGCTAGTCCGTCATCAATCACTAGAATTTTGCTGACTTGAAGCTGTCTGGTCCAAGAACTGATTACCTGACCATGGGCCAATCGCTCGTCGATACGCGATAAAACGATTTTCATTTAATTCCCCCCTTCCATTTGTTTAAAGAAATTAACAATTCCTTTTTTCCCAAATTCTTCCGCAACATTTGCCGACTCTTCCATCGTACAATTATCACGAGTATTCAATACTTCCAAGATCATTGGTAAATTCATGCCTGTAACTAATCTTATCTTCTTATTATTACTAAGATACCGATATATTTTACAGCTTGTGATAAAAGGACTCCCACCCAGCAAATCCGTGAGGATCAATACTTCATCAGTATGATCGATGACATTTTTTATATCCGCTTCATACCGTTCAATATCCTCACCCTCAAGCAGTTCAATGGCTTGTACATTATCAAATTCACCAAGAATCATTTTAGCGGTTTTTATATATTCAACAGCTAATGATCCATGTGACAGCAAGAGAATCTTCATAACGTATCTCCTTTCTTTTTATAGTGTACTCGATAGACGGGTATCTGCAAAATTCACAATCAAGGTTAAATTCTCCGATTAGTGTGTCTGATCATTTTCCGATAATATGCCTGCTTTGCCTATTCAGTTTGCTGACAGTGTGTTATTATTGTGTTATTAAAAGGCTTACATTTGTTCGACAGTCCGTTTGTGTGTTAGCTAGTAACACATTATCATAAAGAATTAACACAATCATTTGGAGGTAAAAGATGAATCGCTGCGCTAAAGTTCATGAAACGGTCAGGAATTTCACAATCCGGGCAATAAACGATTATCAGATTGATGATAACGGCATTGATGCACTGAATATATCACTGGATTTAAAACTTGATCGGGCCAATGTCTCAAGAGATCTTAACATTCTTTGGAAGAGCGGAAGCCTGATCAAGATCAATGACCGTCCGGTCCTGTTTATGGATCGCGATGAACTGCTGCGTTCATACGCGCTCAGTTTCTTGCCGAACACAATCGTAAAAGGAGATAAACTGAGTAATTATATCCAAACGCAAACCATCAACAGTTATAAGACCGACGAACCCGCAGATAACATCGACCGGATCATCGGAGCGAAGGATTCGCTTTCCCTGCAAATTCAAAAAGCAAAAGCGGCGATTTCCTACCCGCCGAACGGTCTGCACATGCTCATTGTCGGCAGTACCGGAGTCGGAAAATGGAAATTTGCGGACAATGTTTATCACTATGCTCTAGCTCACGGACGTAAGAAAAACAACTCAAAGTTCATTCGTATCGATTGTCAGTACTACAGCGATCCGGTCAGTAACTTCAATATGGTATTATGCGGGGCTGCCAAAGGGGCAACCGCAACAACCGTTGATAAATATAAAAAAGGTTTGATTGAAGAATGTAATGGCGGTGTTCTTTATTTAGACAACATTCATCGGCTCCATACTAATTTTTTTGAACTGATTATAGAATTAATCGAAAAGAATTTATATTTCCGCGTCGGTGAAGCTATTCCCCGGGAATTAAACTGCACGCTGATTGCTTCAACAACCCTTGATCCGCAGGACACGCGCCTGGACTATGTAGCAAAGTACCTGCCGGTAAAGATTATTATCCCGAATCTCGATGACCGCAATCTAAATGAGAAAATCGAACAAATTCTCTTTTATTTCAGTTTAGAAGCCATGCAAACCAAATTTCCGATTCGGATGCACAAAGATATCCTCGCCCTGTTCGTTTTAAAACAGTATAAAGAAAACTTAACTGAACTGCACAATGAAGTCCGGCAAGTCTGTTCGAAAGCTTTTCTGGACGCCTGTAACTCTTCTTTGAATATTTTGGCAATCGGCTTCCAGCATCTGTCGGTTGAAATGTCATCATTGACCAATGATTCACCGTTAAAACTAACCATCTCCCGGATTCTTTCAGCATTGCCCAATGACTACCTGCTTATCGATGAAAAGGGCAATTCCAGTGCGATTGATTATTTCCGCGATGCCAGTAAAGACTACGGACTAGCGAGGATAAATAATTTCATCTGTGAATTCAATACTGACATCGAGACAATTGATAATATTCAGGACTATGTCACAGAAAATCTCAGTATTCTGACTAACTGCGGCAATACGCAGTTAAATGCGCTGAAGAATTCGATCAATCCAATAACTTATCAGTTGTTTTTAAAAGCGATAACGGATAAAACAACTCTTAATAACTTCAATCAATACCCGACCTTATTCTACGGTTCATTGATTCATGTCTCCAATCTGATTAAACGGATTGAAAACTACTCTTATAGTACCGGATCCGGCAATGATCAGCCTTATACAAAAAATATCTATGCCAATGAGTATCAAGATGCTGAGGGAATTATCCGCAGTATCGAGAATCTTTATCACTGTCAGATATCATCCCGCGAGATTGATTTCATCACCTTATATTTTGCGATTGCTAACCAATGTGCTAACAAAAGCGCTCCCAGTATCATTCTGCTCAGTCATGGTCCTGATATCGCTAAAACAATGGAAATTTTTATAAAAAAGGAATTTCCATCCGAAGTTAAGATCATCGGTATTGATTACCAACCGGAAATGCAGTTTAATGACTTGTTGGAAATAACCGCAATCAGAGCCCATGAATTGGATAACGGTGCCGGAATTCTGATTATTGCGGACTTCGAGCCGCTGTTAAGCGTATCTGATTATCTAAGGATCAATGAGAATATAAAATCGCGAACGCTTAGTCCTTTATCATTAACACTGATTCAGGATACAATCAGCAAGATTGCTCAGGGGTTAACGCTAGATCAGATTGCTCAGGTTCATGACAAAAAAACGGAAACCAAAACACCTGCTGATGATACGATAACCTTCATTGATAAATTGACTGCTAATTTTATTAACAAAACCCTCACTTTTATTGATCCGAACAAAGCTGTCAGCCATCTGAGCACTGCCTTGAACAGTATTTGCGAAAACTTAAATTTGCTGCAAACGGATAATATTACTGTTAAATTTCTATGCCATTCCGTCCACATGCTGGAACGAGTGATAAGAAAGGAACCATTAATATACCCGAAGCTAAATTCTTTTATCAATCAAAATCAAAAGACTTTCCAGGTGATTGAAAAGTCCTTTAACACAATTGAAGAGGTATTCGGTATTAAGATCAGCAGTGATGAATTAGCTTACATTACCGAGATATTTATCAACTAACCGATTAATGCAAGAATTCCAGCCATTCGCGGTGTTGTGGGTTTAACCCTTGTACCGTCCGGAAAAAGCTCTCCTGCAGCTGTTTAGTAAGCGGACCGCGCATCCCGGAACCGATAAGATATCCATCAATATTCGAAACGGGTGTAATTTCTGCAGCTGTGCCGGTCAGGAAAACTTCATCGACAATATACAGAAACTCCCGCGGTAAAACCTGCTCACGAACCGGTATACCCAAATCCGCTGCCAGTTTAACAATGCTGTCACGCGTTATTCCGGATAAGGAACTTGACGCCAGCGGCGGGGTATAGAGCATGCCATCTTTAACTAAAAAGATGTTCTCACCGCTGCCTTCCGAAATGTTGCCTAGATAATCCAAGGCGATTCCTTCGTCATAACCATTATCAATCGCTTCAAGTTTAATCAGCTGCGAATTCAGATAATTTCCGGCAGCTTTAGCAAGTGCCGGTAAAGTATCAGGTGCCGGACGGCGCCAAGTAGATACCTGACAGCGAGCGCCTTTTTCCATTGCTTCTTCGCCTAAATAGCGCCCCCAATCCATCGTTAGGATGGCGACATGCACTTCATTTTTACGCGGATTGACTCCCAAATGCGGACCGGCACGGAAAACAATTGGACGGATATAAGCGGCTTTCATGTTATTGAGAATCATCAGCTGTTTAGTCGCTTCAATTAACGTTTCCATCGGAAAAGGTATATTCGTCTTATATATTTTAGCGCTGTCATAAAGACGCTGATAATGTTCTCTGACCCGGAAAATCGCACTGTTATCCTCATTCAGCAATTCATAAGCTCTTATCCCTTCGAAAAAAGCTGAACCATAGTGTAAGGCATGCGTATACAAACTGATTGTTGCTTCGCTGTCTTCCATAAAAACGCCATTATACCAAACTTTCATATAACCAACACTCCTTTGAAAAACTGTATCATTTCAATATGGAACAATCAAGCATAAATAACCGGCAGCCTTATTAATTTCATAATTATCTGATAAAAAACCTGCGGTTACTTAGTAACCGCAGGTCATTTCAAGCACACTGGTGTCCCGTTAGGGATTCGAACCCTAGACCCACTGATTAAGAGTCAGTTGCTCTACCAACTGAGCTAACAGGACAAATATTGCTAATAAATGATAGCACACTGTTTTCACTTTTTCAACAATGTTATCACTATTCAGCAATATTATCCAAAACCAAATGGCGACGGATAAAACGATCGACAATACTCAGAACCTCCGAAGTCCAAAAACATCCTCCGCCATGATTAGCTCCGCGTAAAAGATATAATTCAGCATCCTGTCCATGTTCTTTTAAACAATTGAATAATTCAACGCTTTGCCGGTAAGGCACCATAACATCATCAGTGCCATGCATAATCAGTATCGGCACTGTCGGCTGAGCTGCCGTGATATATTTCATCGGAATCGTTTTATCCGTAATCATCGGACTGTGCCAAAGATTGGCGTTGCCGATTAATAATGATAAAGGACTAGGCTGACCGGCATATTTATACGCGTCTTTTTCTTCAACAATCCGCGTGATATCCGAAGGCCCGTAGTAATCAATGACACAGCGTAAATTCAGCGGATATCGCGCTAGATCTTCGGCGCTGTATTCTTGCAGATCTTTTGTTACTGCCGCCATAACGACGGTATGACCGCCTGAAGAAGTCCCCCATAAAATGATATTATTAACATCGACATGATATTTTTCCGCTTCCTGCGTCATGAAATAAACGGCGGTCTTCGTATCAATGATCTGGGCCGGAAAAGCGGCCGTCTCAACCGATCGATATTCAGCTAAAGCGATCACATAACCCTTTTCAACAAAACGTGCCAATTGTGTCATTTCTTTTCCCATATCTTGTTTCATCCAAGATGAACCTTGAGAAAAAACAATCAGCGGAAATTTCTGATTTTCATCTTTTGATACCGGACGTATGATATGTAATGATAATCTTTCAGCTTGGCGCTGAGTATAAACAACATCAAGATCTACCCGGCAGTAGGCGGCTTTTAAATCGGCGTCAAGCATATTGATATTACGCAAATCTCCCATTATTACACCTTCCTATAACATTATATTAATCATATCACAGAATGAAAATAACCGCCATCCGGCGGTTATTTCTTCATATTTATTTTAGTTTCCGAAGCCGGCGATAACCAAGATACCCCAAACCACCGATAACAGCATATGGCAGAATATAAAACAACATTCGGATCAACCAAGCAATAACGGTCAGAAATGCATTTAAACTAGCTGTAAAAGCGTTTATTAAAATATCATCAAAGCCAGAAGTTTCAACACTTTCTTTCATAACCGGATTGATAGTGATATTTACTGATGCGTATTCATTGTCATATTCAAGTTCATTTTGAGAACTATTCAAAAGCTCAATTTCGTAGATTGTTTGCGATACGGCATCTTCAATAGTGATTAAATCCGACATATTCTGTGCCTGTTCCATTAGGGCATTCAAACGATCCAGTTTATTCTGAAGCATAGTCAATCGTAATGAATTATCATTGTATTGATTTATCACATCATAGCTCGTTTCCGATGCATTCTCCACTTTACCCTGCTCTTTCAGATAACTCATGAAAGCATCATAAACAGTCTGCGGTATCTTTACTTCCAAGGTAAAGACCTTATAATCGTCAGTCGTCAGATAATTATTGCTGTTGACGATCTTGCCGCCATTAGTTTTTACATACTCTCTGATCAGTGAGTCAGCGGTCTCATTGTCTTCGATCGCTAAACTGATATAGGCATTAATAAGGAGCATTTCCGAATCTGATGACTCCGTCGCCGCATCCGAAGCAGATTTATCGCTAGCTAGGCCATAAGACTCATTCGATCCGGTATAAGCGATGGTTTCTTCTGTCGTATTTTGGAACCAGTTATTAGCTATGATCACATGATAAACATTAAAAATCAGAGATACAATCAGTATGATAACAATAACAGCACTGATTATCGATTTCTTCTTCATATTGTCACCCCTGTTTGAAATATATAAGAATCTGCCTGTATAAACAACAATTAGCTTATAACCTGCATATTCTATGTGATAAGTTGCTGATATCACCGATGCTTTATTTACTTTTTTTTCATGATTTGTTAGAATTGCATTAGTGTGCAGGGAGGTATTAGGGCATTGAAAAAGAAAAAAAGTTATTGGCGAGATCACCGTGACGGTAAACTCATTCGTGATACAGATGCCTTTCATACATACTTCGCTTATTTAGCACCCAATCGAGCCGAAGCTGAAGTTTGGATCAAAGAGGAGGTTGATGTCACGGATCTCCTTGAATACATTCAAAAGAAGAACACCGATGATCCGAGTTTTAAAACAACGGTCTTTCATGCCATGTTATTCGCTATTGCCAAGACCGTTTACCATCGTCCGATTCTGAACCGCTTTATCCGTAACGGAAAATACTTTCAGCGCAATGATCTGTCATTATCATTCGTTGCCAAGAAAAAATTCAGTGACAATGCCGAAGAAGCGCTGGTCTGCATAAAAGTTAACGAAGACATGAACATCGACGCTATTTCAAAAAAAGTCATCGGTGATGTTCAGCAGACCCGGGAATCCGGCACAAACGATGCTGATGACATTCTGAAGATCCTGCAGAAACTACCCGGCTTTTTATTAAAATTAGTTATGGTCGGAATCCGAACACTAGATCGTTATGGCAAACTGCCGAGTTTCTATTATGATCTTGATCCGAATTTTTCCAGTGTGTTAGTTTCTAATCTCGGCAGCATCAAAGTTGATGCTCCTTACCACCATCTAAATAACTTCGGCTCCAATTCCGTTATGATGACAATCGGCGAAATTCATAAAGCCGCCCGAGTAAATGAGAACAATGAAGTGGTCATCAGAGATGTAGTCAATATCGGAATTACTTTGGATGAACGGATCGGCGATGGGTATTATTTCTCTCGCAGCGTCCGCTTGTTTAAACAGATAATTGCTGATCCGAAATGTCTGGATGAACCATTAAAAACCCCTGTTGAATATTAGGTAAATATCAAATTTTTTAAGAAGTTAACCTATTGTCAAAATTCAACACTTATGTTAATATGAATGAGCGCAATATTTAGCTAGTGGAAAAGTACTCAAGCGGCTGAAGAGGTGCCCCTGCTAAGGGTATAGGTCGGGAAACTGGCGCGAGGGTTCAAATCCCTCCTTTTCCGCCAAAATATTAAATGGTCCAGTGGTGTAGTGGTTTAACATGCCTCCCTGTCACGGAGGAGATCGCGAGTTCGATCCTCGTCTGGACCGCCATCGCAGGTGTAGTTCAATGGTAGAACGCGACCTTGCCAAGGTCGACACGAGGGTTCGATTCCCTTCACCTGCTCCATAACGGTTACGAAAGCCTCAACTGATTTGATTCATCGGTTGAGGTTTTATTTTATCGGATTTTCGCTGTATTTATAAAAATGCCGCTGATCTTTATCCGACAACGGTTCTCACTATTGATCCCGATTCGAAATATAATACACCAATAACCTTGAATGCCGGTACTGTGAAGACAAAAAGATTAACTGCACATACAACTTTCCGATTTATTATATATCCTCTTTGTCTATGAAGCAGCGAAAAAACATTCGCGTTATGAATTCACAAGCTTAACAGTTGATGGGATCAGACAAGAATCAAAATAATTAATAGCAAAAGAAATCATTGATAGTCGATCAAGATTGCACGCTTCTGAGTTATCCTATTCGTTTTTTTAAAACCGATGGTTTATCCTTTCTTGTTTTGGCAGGCATAAAATATTGCTAGACAAAACTGATGATTTGCGTTAGTTTAGTTAGTGATAAACAGATTAGAATATCGGGGAGAAACATGAATAAACCTAAGAATAAATATCGTAATATCATTATTGCCATTGCGCTTATCTTTATTATCTTTTTTAAATACCTGCCGGCTCCGTCCGGAATGTCCGTTTCGGCCATGCAGGTATTAGGCATCTTTAGCGGTGTTTTGATTCTGTGGCTTACCTTGGCAATTGATTGGCCCAGCCTGCTATGTCTAGCTGCTTTAGCCTTTGTGCCGGAACTAAAAATGAACAGTATTCTGGCTGGTTCGATCGGCAGTTCTACCTTTGCTTTTTTAATGTTTACTTTCATGAGTACATATGCCATCGGTCAAACCCCTTTTATCCGCCGCTGTGCTTTGTTCTTCGTCAACAGCAAAGCCGCTCAAAAGGGCCCTTGGAGTTTTGCCTTTACCTTTTTGCTTTCCGCTCTCATCCTTGGATCATTCATGTCACCGACAGTGCTTTTTGTCATCTATCTGCCCATTCTTGAAGAGATATATAAAGTTATCGATTTAAAAAAGACGGATAAATTCGCTAATATGCTGATGATCGGCATGACCTTCAGTATAGCAATCGCTTCCGGTATGACTCCGATTGCCCATGTGTTTTCCATCATGGCAATGGGATTCTATCAAACGGCGACAAATCTGACAATTAATTACTTCCAGTACATGGTATTCGCCATTCCGGTCGGCTTACTGACTTTTACGGCCATGATGTTATTATTCCGTTTTGTGCTTAAACCAAATGTTGCTGTCTTTAATCGGAACCAAAGTTTACTTCTAAAAAATGATCTTGGAAAAATGGATAAACGTGAGATAGCCGATTTGTTGATCTTTATTGCGATTATTGCCTTGTGGATCGCACCAGGGCTGCTGACCGGCATTTTACCAGCTGTTGCCAGCTACATCGATGCATTCGGTACCGCAATGCCACCGCTGCTGGGAGCCGTTCTGCTGATGATCATTACCGTTGACGGCAAACCATTGCTGTCCTTTAACGAAGCCATGACGAAAGGCGTTTCATGGGGAGCATTGATTATGACAGCCTCCACTTTAGCAATCGGCAGTGCATTAACTAACAGCGATATCGGTATCACAGCTTGGCTGACCGCAGCCGTCGGCCCCCATCTGCAATCACTCAGCCCACTACTGTTAGTCTTCGTTTTTACTTTATGGGCAGCTATTCAGACCAATCTCTCTTCAAATATGGTTACGGTAACCGTGGTCTGCGCTATCGCCTTGCCAATTGTCATAGCTACCGGAGGATCAGTCAATGCACCGGCGATTGCCAGCATTATCGGATTGATGGCTTCGTTTTCCTTTGCAACACCACCGGCACATCCCAATGTAGCACTAGCCGGCAGCTCGGGCTGGACTGACACTAAACAATTACTGTTCTACGGATCAATGACGATGTTCATTGCGGTACTGATCACCGTCTTTATCGGATACCCGTTAGCTTGTCTTTTAATGATCTAGCTGTGCTTCACCAACAAAGAAAATAAAAAAAGGGGTATGCGTCGCATACCCCTTAAATTAGTCCAAACCCATCACTCGACAATAAAACCATATTCTGATAATGCGACTTTAGCTGCATGTACAATATCATTCCGGCCATAGATAACCACACACTGGTTAGCCAGGATTATTTCATATTCGACACGCGTACCTTCCAAAGCATCACGTACCTTTCGGGCATCATCTTCCGTTATCAGATTCTTTAAAAAAAGTAAATGCTTCATACAACCTCCGCTAATACAATCATTCTAGCAAAAAACAGCTATTAATGATAGTATAACCATTCACATGACATTATGCCTTCAAGAATAAGACATTTATACAGTCTGCTGATTTAGGAAGATAAATAAGAGCCAAACGGCTCTTATTGTTTATTAACCATTTCAAGAGCAATCTTCATCATGTTGGTGAATGCCGTCTCACGCTCTTCAGAAGTTGTTTCCTGATGTGTCAGCAGTGAATCAGAGATGGTCAGCAGACAAGCAGCATTCTTTCCAAGCACTTTCGCATTCTGAAACAAAGCAAATGATTCCATTTCGCAACAGATGCAGCCTTTAATATCACGATAGATTGCAAAGTCCGGCATACCTTTTTCACGATAGAAATTATCACTGGAATGGATTCGGCCGACTTTTAACGGGATATTCAGTTCTTTCGCGCATGCTTTGATTTTCTCATTTGTTTCAGCACTCGGATATAAAACATCGCAGAGCTCGCCGCCTTGTCTTAATGCATAAGTCGATTCGCTCCAGGCACTATCACCCAGAATAACATCAAATACTTTAACATCTTCAGCGTAACTGCCGGCAGTACCGATTCGAATAATTGTCTCAACCCCGTAAAAGGCAAACAGCTCATAGGAATAGATACCGATACTCGGCATGCCCATACCGCTGCCCATCACCGAAATTGGTTTGCCTTTATAAGTTCCGGTATAACCAAACATGTTACGCACTTTATTGAATTGAACTGGATTTTCTAAAAAGGTTTCAGCGATAAACTTCGCTCTGAGCGGATCTCCGGGCATTAAGACGATCTTTGCGATGTCACCCGGCTTAGCAGTTATATGAGGTGTAGCCATATTAATTATCTCCTTTATTATTACTGTTTAAATTATATCATGAATCAGCCTACAAACCCAAGAATATCACACATAATTGGAAGTAAATCAAAAGCGCTACAACATCAATGATTGTGGTCAATACCGGGGTTGTAGTCGCCGCCGGATCCTGTTTAAAAACAAGCGAAACAAACGGCAGTCCAGCCCCTAAAAGCTTGCTGATCACTACCGAAAGAAACAGAGTCGCACTAATGATCAAAGCAATCTCCAGTGTTACGTGCGGTGGAAAAATTAAAATGCGAATCATCGCTACGGCAAATAAAGCCGCCCCGCAGATCACAGCAATCTGTAATTCTTTAAACAATACTTTCAAAAAATCCTTCATTGTTATTTCATTGATTGCCATACTGCGGATGACCATAACTGCTGATTGATTGCCGGCATTGCCGGAGGAACCCATTATCATCGGCACAAAGGCTGTTAGTGCCGGAATGATCAAGAGTTTATCCTCAAAATTCTGCAGGATCATACCGGTAAAAGTAGCTGATAACATTAGGATTAACAGCCAAGGAACACGGCTTTTCGCCATTTCAAAAACTGATGCTTCGAGATACGAACCTTCGACCGGTCTGATCGCAGCCATTTTCTGGATATCCTCGGTGACTTCCGCCTCCATGACATCGATGATGTCATCACTGGTGATAATGCCAATTAAGCAATTGTCATTATTAACAACCGGCAAAACATCGATATCATACTTCGCAAACAATTTAGCCACATCTTCCTGATCATCAAAGGTATTGCAGGAGACAATATGTTCTTCCATATGTTCATGAATGAACTCGCTGCTTTCTTCAAAAAGGATGTCTTCCGGACGAATTGAACCGATTAACTGCTTTGCTGAATCCGTTACGAAACAAACACTGATTGTTTCCGCAACACGTCCTCTGATCTTAATCTTTTTTAAAGCCTCTTCCAAACGATCATTTTCTTTTAATTCTACATAGTCCGTATTCATCAGCGAGCCGGCGGAGTAATCCGGGAAGCTTAACAGGATATTAATTTTATTACGCTGCTCTTTACTAACACTCATCAAGATTTTCTTAACAAGATTCGCCGGCATGTCACTGATAAAGTCGACCATATCATCCGCATACATATTTGTCAGTACGGCTTGAATCTCATCATCAGAAAAGGCACCGATAATCTTTTCCTGCAATTCCGGTGTAAAGTAAGCGAATAATTGCCCGGAAATGGATTTGGACACAACCTTAAACACAAACAGAATACTAGTTAACGGCAGTTCTTCGGTGATCAAGGCCAGGTCAACTATATTGTACTCTTCATATATTTCCCTTAGTTCTTTCAAATGTCGGTTTGTAATACAATCAATGATTGTCTGTGCTTGTAATTCCATAAGTTCTTCCATATCTCTTCCCCCTTACAGATGCAGCCATAATCTGGCTAAAGCAAAATAAGTAAGCAAGGAAATTGCATCACAGGCTGTCGTGATCAGCGGAGCCGCCATAACAGCCGGATCCATTTTAATAACCAGCGCTAAAAGCGGAAACAAGCCACCGGTCAGTTTAGCTAACAAAACAACAAAGAACACGGCTGTCGAAACAATCAGTGCCATATTAATTCCCACACTGGGAACAAAGATAATAATCCGCAGCATATTAACGATAAACAAGACTAAACCGCAGATAACGGCGATTGACACTTCCTTTAAAAAGACACGAAAGAAGTCCTTGATCGTCAGGTTGTCAATAATGATTCCTCTGATAACCATAGCACTTGCTTGACTTCCGGCATTGCCGGAAGTATCCATGAGCATCGGAATAAAAGTAATCAGACTTGGTACCGCAACCAACAATGTATTGTTGTTGGTGATGATGACACTGCTTAAAGCATAAGAAACCATCAGCAACAAAAGCCAGACTAACCGGCTCATCGCAATTTTAAACGAGCTGGCTTCCATATACGGGTATTCAATAGGAGTAATAGCAGCCATTTTGTGAATGTCTTCCGTCGCTTCTTCCTGCAAGATGTCGAGAACATCATCAGTAGTGATAATCCCCAGCATATGCTGTTCATTATCCGTAACCGCCAGAATATTCTCGTCATACTTCTGCATCGTCTTCGCCGCATCTTCGTTATCGGTATTCGTAAAGACCGCAATGTAGTCAGTATCCATAATATCATTGATAATCGTTTCATCTTTTGCGAACAAAATGTCTCGTAATGAAACTGTTCCCATTAAAATGCCGTTATCATCAACCACAAAACATTTTCCCAGTGTTTCAGCTTTCTTGCCGTACTTTTTGATCTTCAGCATTGCCTGCGCATTTGTATCAGTCAATTCCAGTTCCAAATAACTCGTAGACATCAGGCTGCCGGCAGTATCTTCCTGATAGCTTAGCAAGCTATTGATTGTCTTCTTCTGAGCTGCGGACGCACTGTTTAAAACCTTCTTCGCTAACGGAGCCGGAAGTTCCTGAAGAAAGTCAAATAAGTCATCACTGTAAAGGTTATTCAGAATTATTTTGATCTCATCACTGTTAAAAACAGTAATCAGTTTTTCGATGACTTCATTATCTAGATAAGAAAAAAGCTGTCCGGTAATGTCTTTCGTGACGGTCTTAAAAACAAAAATAATATCAGCAATTGGCAGTTCATTAACCGCTTCTGCCAGATCAACGATATTGTATTCATCAAAAAGCTGCCGCAGCTGCGGAACATTCTTTGATTGGATCAGCATCTGAAGCTGATCAGTCTGCACTAATTCATCATTCATGGGTTACCTCCTTCTTCGAGGTAATATTTTATTTAACCCTTATTAGTGCGACACCGTCCCCAACTTCCGGATAATAAGCAACATCATATAAGGAATTACTTAAAATATTATCTCTGAATTTTTTAAGTTTTCGAACCAAATCCTTAGTACGACGATTACGAGTTAATGAAGGATCATCAACCATGCCATGAAACATCAGGTTATCAACGATGAAGAAACCATTCTGATGCAGATTATTAACGAATCGGTTAAATAGCCCCTGATACTGAGCTTTAGCCGCATCTAGAAAAATCAGATCATATTTCTCAGCTGTCATGAAATCATAAGCATCAATATTGAGACAGGTTATCTGATTGGATAATGCCTTGTTGCTGATGTTTCTGACCGCTTCATGATAACGCTCTTCATCTTTTTCAATTGTTTTTACCCTAATTTCAGAATTAACTTCAGCCATGCAGATTGCTGAATAGCCAATTCCGCTACCCAACTCTAAAATTGATCTGACTTGATATTTAAGGATCATATTAATTAAAAAAAGGATGCCTTCCGCGTGCATAATCGGTACATTGTTATCGATAGCGTATCTTTCTATATCCGAATGACCACCGTCCACGAAACCACCCCCATACTCATTAGTATTATAACACCGATAGCTTAGTTAAATATAGCAGTATTTAGATAAATAGAAGCCAAAAAAAAACAAGTTTTGCAACTTGTTTTTTATCCGTTATCAGTTGATTAAACTAATTCTAAAACAGCCATCGTTGCAGCGTCGCCGCGGCGATCAACCGTTTTGATAACACGTGTGTAACCGCCATTACGATCAGCATACTTCGGGCCGACTTCATCGAATAATTTCTGCAAAGCTGTCTGTCCCGACTCTTTATTCGCTACGACATTACGCACATAAGCAGCAGCTTGGCGGCGCGCATGAAGATCACCTTTTTTGGCAAGTGTGATCAATTCATCAACAACAGACTGAGCCTCTTTGGCTTTCATCTCCGTTGTTGAAATTTTTCCGTGAACGATAACTTCGGTTGCTAAATTACGCAGCAATGCTTTACGATGATCGGCTGTACGTCCTAATTTACGATTATTCATGGTAATATCCTCCTATATGTGCCTACTCGTAGGATTTAAAGCTAAGACCATGTTCATAAATCTTATCTTTAACTTCTTTGAGTGATTTCTTACCCAAATTACGAACACGCATCATCTCTTCTTCTGTTTTCTGTGTTAATTCCTCTACTGTCTGAATTCCGGCACGTTTCAAACAATTGTATGACCGGACTGAAAGATCAAGATCTTCAATCATCATTACCATACCCTTGTTTACTGTTTCGCCGTTCGCATCCTTGATCAACGGATCCATTTCCTTAACTGCTTCATCAACATTAGTTAAGATATTTAAATGATCAATTAAGATTTTGGAAGCTAAAGCCAGTGACTTCTGCGGCGTGATTGAACCGTCTGTCCATATTTCCATTTCCAAGCTGTCATACGAAGCATCCTGGCCGACACGCGTCGGTTCGACATTGTATGATACTCTTTCGATAGGCGTATAGATTGAGTCAGTATAAATCGTACCGATCCCTTGTGATGATCCCTGATAGAGAGCCTTATTACCGTCAGCGCTGATATAGCCGCGACCATTGCGAGCTTTTAACTCCATCTCTAAAATTCCATCTTTCTCCAAAGTGCAGATGACTAAATCTTTATTCAAGATTTCAACATTCGTCGGACATTCAATGTCGCCGGCGGTGATTGTCTTCGGCCCTTGAGCGGAAATTCTCAATGTATAGATCTCACTATCACTGATAGTCATGATCAAGTCTTTGATATTCAAAATAATTGAAGTTACATCCTCCAATACACCAGGTATTGAAGTGAACTCATGAAAAATACCTTCAATTTTAATGGAATAAACAGCCGCGCCTGGTAAAGAGGATAGTAAAACACGTCTTAATGCATTGCCGATGGTTGTACCAAAACCTCTTTCAAGAGGTTCGATAACGAATTTACCGTAGTGATCCGATTCAACATATTCTAAAACTTTGAAATCAGCTCTTTCAAATTTCTGCATTAATCTTCCTCCTTCACTTTACTAACCACGTGGTCTCTTCGGCGGGCGGCAACCGTTATGCGGAATCGGTGTTACATCATTGATAACCGAGATTTCCAAACCAGCTGTCTGTAAAGATCTGACAGCTGCTTCACGTCCCGGACCTGGTCCCTTAACGTTTACTTCGACATTACGCATGCCATGGTCCATGGCTGCTTTACCAGCAGCTTCACCAGCCATTTGGGCTGCGTAAGGAGTTGATTTTCTTGATCCTTTAAAGCCAAGAGCTCCGGCACTTGACCAAGCAATAGCATTACCCTTATCATCGGTGATAGTAACGATAGTGTTATTGAATGTTGAGTGTATATGAGCTACGCCTTTGGCAATATTCTTCCGTACTCTACGTTTGCGAGTAGTTGTTTTTGTTTTAGCCATAATTTCTGTTCCTCCTTATCGTTACTTCTTCTTATTAGCGACAGTGCGACGCGGTCCTTTACGAGTACGAGCATTTGTACTAGTTCTTTGTCCCCGTACCGGTAATCCTTTACGGTGACGGATACCGCGGTAACAGCCGATTTCCATTAAACGCTTAATGTTCAAGCTGACTTCCCGGCGTAAATCGCCCTCAACTTTAATTTTTTCTACTTCTGTTCTCAGTGCGTTGACTTGTTCGTCATTCAAGTCCTTAGTACGCAGATCAGGATTGACACCGGTAACCTTACAGATTTTCTCAGCTGTAGAGTCCCCGATCCCAAAGATGTAAGTTAACGAGATGACAATGCGTTTGTCACGCGGAATGTCTACTCCAGCAATACGAGCCATAATTGTTCTTCCTCCTAGTTTCCTTGACGCTGTTTGTGTTTGGGGTTTTCACAAATAATCATTACACGACCTTTTCGTTTAATGACACGGCACTTATCGCACATAGGTTTGACTGATGGTCTTACTTTCATGTGTTCCCTCCTAGACTATTTATGTCTAAATGTAATACGCCCACGTGTTAAA